>JASGKM010000013.1:0-58226 GCA_049840615.1 Pseudomonas sp. | reverse complement strand
AAGGTTAATAGGGAAACACGATAGAATCCGAACAGCACCTACTGAAATCTCGGGTTTCTCCCCCGCAGTTACAACAGTCAGGAAAATTCGATCCTCCGAGTTCAGAAGCAGACCGGACAGTTCAACTCCATTGGATAACGATTTCACCTCTGCAGGAATTCCTGCAGGTCGAGTGGCGGAAATGTCGACTGACAGCAACTTGGTTTTCTCACCAAACGCCACGCGCAACGGAGTTTCGAAATCAACCTTAGAAATCGGCTCATTTCCAACATTTGAAATCTCCAAGAGAACCAAATACGGATCAACCACATCAACTCCACCATAGCTGATCTTCAGTTTCTCAAGCCCTGCCCCATTCAAAGGAGAGAGCGAAAGAACGTTCGACACGAAGACCTCTACCCCCTTTGATCGAAGATCAATCCTCCAGATAACAACCGGGACTATCAAACTTAGAACTGCAATAACAACGGGAATGTAGTACTTCCAGTCAACTCGAATCATCCATTGATCTCCGGCTTCTAGTCCAACCTGCTGCAACATTACTGTGACATCACCATCAATTCAAAGCATCGCCTGCCGCTCACTCAATTGCCGACCTAGCACTGAGACCTAGCGAGCCTGCTTCTTTCAGAGAGCACTCCCCCCGCGGCGCCCACCGACGCATAGCCGCGCGCAAGAGTGCTGCCCAAAGGAAGCCAACCCGAACGAGGAACGCACCATGCAGGTACTGATGCCCAACCCGTCGCTGCACACGCTGCTCCGTCTCTCCGCGAAAGCTCGCGAGGCCTTCGAGATGCTTCGCCGCCGCAGCCCTGCCGTCACCTATCAGGTCGAGCGCTGCGACACGATCGGGGCGTATCGCTGGAAGGTGGTAGCCAGCGGCACCTCTCGCACCGTTGCCGTCCGCCGCACCCGGCAAGAGGCTCTGCAGGTGTGCGACAGACTCGAAGGGCGGGCAGGCTGATGGAACACGCAACCACCCTCAACCTCCCCACGGTCGCAGCGCGGAACAATGCTCGAGCTGACCTGGAAGAAGCCATGGCAGCCTTCCTCAAGGCCGGCGGCACAGTCGCCCAGCTGGAAGGCTTCGAGCCGAAGCCGCGCCCCGCACGAAGCGAACCGGTGGAGACAGCACCGATCAAGCGCCAGCGCACCGATGAGCAGGTACTGATCAGCCGCCGCGGTAACGTCGTGACGAAGAACCGAGCTCACGCAGAGCGCGCCTACCGCCGGCGCGAGGAGTTGGCCAATCGACTGCGACCGCGCGCCGACATGGGATGCATCGCCTGCGCCGCGCTGTTCGGTGTCAGCCACAGCCTGATCCGAAGCGTTGCCAAGCAGTTCGGCATCACTCTCGCGAGGGTCAGGTGATGGCCAAGACGCAACAGGAGCGCAGCAAGGCCTCCGCCGAGAAGCGCCAGCGCCTGGATGAGACGGAGCTACGCCACCGGGTGCGCCGCGGTACCCGCTCCATGCTGGAGAACCTGATGCGCTGGCACGGCATCGAGGAGCAGGCCGAGGCGATCCAGTTGCTGATCATGCATGCCCATGACCTGGGCCCGGAGGGTTCCGCTCCCCTCCTCGCCATTCCGCGCCACGATTTCACGCCCTCCGCTTTCGTGGCGCGCAAGCTCGACAGGCTCGGCAGGCAAGAGGCGGCGCGGCTCGATCAGCAGGATAACTAAGGCGACCTGACTATTCGCCCCTCAAGGATCTCCTTCACGGAGACCTCCAGGGTGTCAGCGTCCTGCTCCAGTTGCCCTGCCATCTCACGAAGCTCGCGGGCCACCGCCGGGTACCTTTTGGCGAGCCGCATCATCCGGTCAGCAGTTCCGGCGTTGTTGAATGAGGTGGTGCGAAGCGCCGTGAGCAGCTGCCTCTCGGCGTCGTTCAATCCAGCACCTTGATGCTGCCGCTCTGGGTGCTCTCGGCCAGAGTCCGGAGCTTCTCGGCATCCTCCTTCAGCAGGGCAATCACATCGGCAATGTTCGCCGCATACCCCGCCGGCAGCTCATGCATGGCCTGGTCGAGCACCAACGCAATCGACTCGCTGCGGAACGCCAGTTCGGCAAACGTCACCCGCAGCTGTTCGGTTGAGTAATCCAAGGGCATGGCGCAGTCCTCTCGCTGATTTCAGTGCACACCAGCAATTAAACATAGCTGCCTTCCGCTGCACTCGCGGCGCGGCGGCGCTCTACCTGGAGAAACCATGACCATCAGCTACGGATGGGTCTGCAGCGGCATCGAGGCCGCGAGCGTGGCCTGGCACTCTCTGGGCTTCCACGCCGATTGGTTCAGCGAGATCGAGGCGTTCCCTTCAGCGGTGCTCGCCCACCGGTGGCCTGAAGTGCCGAACCTGGGCGACATGACCAAGCTCGCGCGCCAGGTGCTGACCGGGGCAATCAAGGCGCCGGAGCTGATGGTCGGCGGTACACCCTGCCAAGCCTTCAGCGTGGCCGGAATGCGCGAAGGCCTGGCCGATCCGCGCGGCGCCCTCACCATCAAATACGTGGAGCTCCTCGATGCAATTGACCATGTTCGAACCCAGCGAGGCGAACCTGAAGCCGCCTGCCTCTGGGAAAACGTTCCCGGCGTCCTCTCCGACAAGGGCAACGCGTTCGGCTGCTTCCTCGGCGCCCTGGTGGGCGAATCCCAAGAACTTCAGCCGCCAGGGGGAAAATGGAAGGACGCTGGTTGTGTGTATGGACCCCGGCGAACAGTCGCATGGCGGGTTCTGGATGCCCAATATTTCGGCCTGGCCCAACGACGCCGCCGTGTGTTCGTTGTCGCAAGTGCTCGAGCAGGATTCGATCCCGCCGCGGTATTTTTTGAGCGCGAAGGCCTGCGCCGGGATCATCCGCCGCGCCGAGGCGAGGGGCAAGACGTTGCCGGACACGCTCCTTTCGGCCCTTCGCTCCAGTGCGGGTGCGGCTATCTCTTCGGAATGAACCTGGGTGCCTGGGGCTGCCCAAACTGCGAGGGCGACGAAGGTCCGGCAGTCGAGGTACTCGCTGGCGTGCCCGCTTTCGGCGGAGAAAATCAGGCTCGATCGCTTTTCCAAGCCGGCGCACTGACAGCCCACGGATTGAGAAACGACTTCGCCTCCGAAACCTTCTGCGTGGCGCCGACACTTGCGGGAGGTGCTCGCAAGTCTGGCGGGCCGACTGCGACGACATCCCTCTGACTGCCGCAACGCTCGACGCTCCTATGGGCGTCTGCAGGGATGTAGTAAGCAGGACATGAACCACGGCCATCGTCACCTGATCGCAGTGCACGGCACCCAGGACCCAGACATCAAAGTCGAGCAGGCGCACACCCTTGGCCGAAACAGCGGCCAGGAGAATGCGATCTTCGCTTTCCATGAGAACCAAGGGCCGAAGTCACGACTCACGATGTGGCCTGCACGCTAAAGGGGCACGGCGAGAGCCTGGCCAAGGATATCCAGCGGCAATGATCGGGGCATCGGTTCGACGCCTCACCCCACAAGAGTGCGAGCGCCTGCAGGGATTTCCGGACAACTACACGCTGATCCCTGGCGCGGGAAGCCGGCGGAGGAATGCCCTGACGGGCCGCGCTACAAGGCCATCGGGAACAGCAAGGCTATTCCCGTGGTGCGGTGGATAGGGCGTCGAATCGCAGCTCAGCTGGATAGACTGGACTACTCGAAGTAGACGTCTTCCACGGAGAAATCACGCTTCACAGAGTGCGACTCAGATGGGCAGTCTGAATGGCCGACCATCCCATCCCAAAATGCATCGTCAAACCAGTCGTGCAATCTGAAGTAGCGGCAGGCATGCACAAGGTCCATACGGTCCCAGACAGGTCCTCCCGCAGCAGCCCCACGAAGACCGTAATGCGCTTCTAGCTTGTAGAAGGTGATTGTCTGATTCTCACGCCAAAGGTCGTCGAGGAATTCAGCGAGCTCCTTCATCCGCTCCTTGCTTACCTCAAAAACGTCGTCCGTACGGTTCGTGCCAAGAACCACCATGGTTCCCGATTGGGTAAACGCCTACGTACCAAGCATAAGCATAGGAAGGCGTCACCTTCCGTTGCGCGCTGCTGCTGGTGAAGAGCTGCAGCACCTGAAACTTCTGGATGTTGAACAGCATTTCTTCAGTCGCTGACATTCGCATCACTCCTTGATCCGGCCCCATGCCGGGCCATCCGAACCTACCCCACTCCATGCCATTGCGCCACCCGGCGCGAGGGACACTCCCATGCAACCCCTCATCTACGTCGCCGGCCCCTACCGGGCGCCGGATCGGGCAGCTATTGCCCGCAACATCGAGTCCGCCGGCCGCCTGGGCGCCTACGTCTGCACCCTCGGCTGGTTCCCGATCATTCCCCACATGAACACGGCCCACATGGAGCAGGACCTGCCGAAGCTGGGCGACGAGTTCTGGCTGCGCGGCACGATGGCGCTGATGGAGCGCTGCGACGCGGTAGTCCTGGCGCCGGGCTGGCACCGCTCGCCGGTACCCAGGCCGAGATTGCGCGCGCCGAGGAGCTGAGGCTGCCCGTCTACCGCGCCGCCGACTTGGTGCCGCGGGCAGAGACTTCATCCAGTGGCGAGAAGCGGCAAGGCATAAGGTCAGTGAATCTGTGGCCACACCCAATTAAAGTAGGCCCCCAACAAAACTGCTGCGTAAAATGCGACCAGAAAAGGAACAATAACATCAACAAGCAGGACCCTGAGATTCTGAGAGCGCAACAAAAGATGAAATCTACGATCAAACCGTTTCAAAGAGAACGGAATCCTGTCCTCACCCACTATGCGCCCATAATTCTCCAAGTGGGAATTAAATTTTAGAACAGTACCATTGAGCATATTGATGGCAGTTGCAGCCATAGCACCATTCCCACTAGGGTTGCGACCTGCATCAATATCATCAATTCGCCTATTAACCTCTTCTATTTGCGGACCAAGGTCATCCATCAGCTCTCGAAAGCGAAAAGCTGTGCGAGCCTCCTTCAGCCACCATGTATAAAGTGTCGACTGCTTCGGATCATCTGGATAATCACAGACTTTATCCGCATACCTAGCCCCAGTAATGTACGCCAACCGAGTACCCGTAACTCGAACATACCACTCCCCCAGCGCGTCAAAGCAGTACCAGGAGAAATGCATTGCCGAATACAAGAGAACAAAACCCAGCCCAAGCATCAATTTTTCAGGCGTAACACCCTCTAAAGAAACTCCAAATATCGAAAGCTTATCGGAAGTCTTTAATTCACCAAGCACCAATATAATTATTACAAGAGAAACCAACAGGAGGTTTCTCTTTATTTTCGAGGCAGCATCAGAAAGATCGAAACCAACCGGCTCACCTAAAGCTTTTGCCAGCAAAACCTCTTTATCGCCTGAAATATTCACACTCCCTCCTTGGATAAACTGATGAGTAAAGCCTTGTTAGACGCAAACTAGCTTGACGGATAGTGATACTCGGAACCAGATCCCAACAATTTTTTTCTTCCGCTTCGCCGGCTAGCGCCGGCGCGACGAGGTATTGCCCATGGAAAGCGAGATCCTCTCCGACGAGGAACTGGCCGAGATCACCGGCTACACGGCCTACGGCTGGCAACGCCGCTGGCTGAAGTCCCACAACTGGGTGTTTGTCGAGGCTCGCGGCAAGCGCCCTCTGGTCGGCCGGCAATATGCCCGGATGATGCTCGGCATCAAGCCGGACACGCTGATCATCCAGCCACCGCAGCTTCCCGCCCCCACTTGGACGCCTGACTTCACTCGGGTGAGCTAAATGCGACCACGCAACAAGGAAAACCGCGACCTCCCACCGGGCATGTACCGGCGGAAGCGCACGCGCAAGAACGGAAAGGTCTGGATTGGCTACTACTACGAGGACTCCACCGGCAAGGAACGCCCGCTGGGCACTGACCTGGACATGGCAAGGATCAAGTGGGCCGAGCTGCAGGCCAAGGAGAAGCCGGCTGACCTGCGCATCCTGCGTTCGATCTTCGACCGGTATGTCCGGGACGTCATCCCCGGCAAGGCCCCGCGCACCCAGAAGGACAACCTGATGGAGCTGAAGCAGCTCCGGAAGGTGTTCGACGACGCCCCCATCGATGCGCTGACTCCGGCGATGATTGCCCAGTACCGGGACGCACGGAAGGCGAAGGTCCGGGCCAACCGGGAGATCGCCACCCTCTCCCACGTCTTCAACATGGCCAGGGAATGGGGGCTCACCGCCAACCAGAACCCGTGCCAGGGCGTGCGCAAGAACAAGGAGACGCCGCGGGACTACTATGCCAACGACGTGGTCTGGTCTGCCGTGTACCGCTGCGCGGCGCCTGAGCTGAAGGATGCGATGGACCTGGCCTACATCACCGGCCAGCGCCCTGCCGACGTCCTCGTGATGCGCCGCGACGACATCGAGGGCGACTACCTGCTGGTGAAGCAGGCCAAGACCACGAAGAAGCTGCGCATCCTGATCCGCAACGGCGACCAGGACAACAGCTTGGGCCTGCTGATCAAGCAAATGGCTGCCCGCCACATGGGCCACCTGAGCCCCTACCTGATCGCCAGCACCACCGGCCGCCGGGTAACCGCCAGCATGCTGCGCCACCGCTGGGACGCCGCGCGCGACCAGGCTCGGGCCGCCGCGATCGAGGCCGGCGACGACCAGTTGGCGAAGCGGATCGGCGAATTCCAGTTCCGTGACATCCGCCCGAAGGCAGCCACGGAGATCAACGACGTGAAGGAGGCGAGCCGGCTACTTGGCCACACCGAAGAGGAGATTACGAAGCGGGTGTATATGCGGATCGGGGCGATCGCCAAGCCGTCGATTTAACGAAAGTTTCGGAACGCGTTCCGGATCATTCCGGAACTCTGCGCCTGAAAGCCCCCCAGGCGAGCAACTCGCCGACGACCGCAGAAACGCGAAAGCCCCGCATGGCGGGGCTTTCAACGTTGTAATAGTGGCGGAAGCGTAGAGATTCGAACTCTAGGACAGTTGCCCGTCGACGGTTTTCAAGACCGTTGCCTTAAACCACTCGGCCACGCTTCCACATGAGCGGGCGGCAATATTACCGGATCGCAACACACTGTCAAACTCTGATGATTCAGCGCGCTTTTCCCTCTGTTATGATGAGCACCACTACGGTCATGGATCCGCATCCCGCTTAACAGGAGTGTCTCGACATGCAAGAACGGCAATATCTCGACTCCACAGTCGTGGAGCAGAAAGAGGTCAGCGGCGTCCTGCGCAACACCTACGGCCTGCTGGCCCTGACTCTGGCCTTCAGCGGCCTGGTAGCCTTCGCTTCGCAGCAGATGCGTCTGCCCTACCCCAGCTTCTTCGTGGTCCTGCTGGGCTTCTACGGCCTGTTCTTCCTCACCGTGAAGCTGCGCAACAGTGCCTGGGGCCTGGTCAGCACCTTTGCCCTCACCGGCTTCATGGGCTACACCCTCGGCCCGATCCTGAACATGTACCTGGGCATGGCCAATGGCGCGAGCATCATCTCCTCGGCCTTCTTCATGACCGCCCTGGTGTTCTTCGGCTTGTCCGCTTACGTATTGACCACCCGCAAGGACATGAGCTTCCTGTCCGGCTTCATCACCGCAGGCTTCTTCGTGCTGCTGGGCGCCGTGCTGGTCTCGTTCTTCTTCCAGATCAGCGGCCTGCAGCTGGCCATCAGCGCTGGCTTCGTGCTGTTCTCCTCGGCGATGATCCTGTTCCAGACCAGCGCGATCATCCATGGCGGTGAACGCAACTACATCATGGCCACCATCAGCCTGTATGTATCGATCTACAACCTGTTCATCAGTCTGCTGCAGATCTTCGGCATCATGGGCAGCGACGACTGATCCACGTGCCATCCAGGAAAAAGCCCGTCTCGACGGGCTTTTTTCATTTCCGGCGGGGCAAAGAAACCGCGTTGCCGTATGATTCGGCGGTACATGGTTATAGTCAGTCCCAGCATGAAATTCGTCATTGCACTATTCTCCGCGCCGCACTCTCCCGCAGCCCGACGCGCCCTGCGCTTCGCCGAAGCTGCATTGGCCGGCGGCCATGAAATCTCCCGATTGTTCTTCTACCAGGACGGCGTGCACAGCGCCTCGGCCAATGCCGTCTCCGGACAGGACGACCTCGATGTCGCCGCCGCCTGGACGCGCTTCGTCGCCGACAATCAACTGGACGGCGTGGTTTGCATCGCCGCAGCGCTGCGCCGGGGCGTGCTGAACGCAGACGAAGCCAACCGCTACTCCCGCCCTGCCGCCAACCTGGCGGCGCCGTGGGACCTTTCCGGCCTTGGCCAATTGCATGAAGCTGTGCAGCTTGCAGACCGCCTTGTCTGCTTCGGAGGGAACTGATGGCCAAGTCCCTGCTGATCATCAGCCGACAGGCCCCCTGGGCCGGCCCCGGCGCTCGCGAGGCGCTGGATATCGCCCTCGCCGGCGGCGCTTTCGATCTGCCAATCTCGATGCTCTTCCTCGATGACGGCGCGTTTCAGCTCTCGCCCGACCAGCGTCCCGCTACCGTGGAGCAGAAGGACCTGCAGGCCAATCTGCAAGCCTTACCGCTATTCGGCGTGGAAGCGCTCTATACCAGCAGCCGCAGCCTTGCCGAACGCGGGCTGGACGGTGCCAGCCTGGCGCTGCCCGCCCAAGCGCTGGACGATGCCGCACTGCGCCATCTGCTGCAAACCCACGACCAGGTGATCACGATCTGATGGCTACTCTCCACCTGCTCTCGCACTCTCCTTTCAATGACGGCCGCCTCGACAGTTGCCTGCTGCTGCTAAGCGATGATGACGGCATCCTGCTGACGGGCGATGCCACCTACGCCCTGCAGCCGGGCAGCAAGCCGGCGCGAGCGTTGCAAGCACTGCCCAGCAGCAACACACTGTTTGCGTTACGGGAAGACCTGCAGGCGCGTGGCCTGGACGATCAGCCCGCCCGTATCGTGGCCGTGGATTACCCCGGTTTCGTCGAGCTCTGCACCCGTTTCGACAAGGTGAACGCCTGGCTATGAGCACCCTACTGGTCAACGGTCACTCGCTGCCGCTGGACAAGGACGGCTACCTCGTCGACCTGAACGACTGGAGCGACGTCGCCGCCGAGGCCCTGGCGCACAACGAGGGCATTCACCTGACGCCCGAGCACTGGGAAATCCTCCTGCTGTTGCGCGAGTTCTATGGCGAATTCCAGCTCTCGCCGGCCAATCGTCCGCTGATCAAGTACGTGGCCCAGAAGCTGGGCACGGAAAAGGGCAGCAGCCTGCACCTCAACCTTCTGTTCAAGGGCACTCCGGCCAAGCTTGCCGCCAAGCTCGCCGGCCTGCCAAAGCCGACCAATTGCCTATGACCATCGCCCCGCTTGTCCTGCAGACACCCGCCGAACACCCCTTCGCCCAGTTCGTCCGCATCCTGGGCAAAGGCAAGCGCGGCGCACGCGGCCTGACCCGCGAGGAAGCCCGCGAAGCCCTCGGCATGATCCTCGACGACAAGATCGAGGAGGCCCAGTTGGGCGCCTTCCTGATGCTGCTGCGGCACAAGGAAGAAAGCGCCGAGGAGCTGGCAGGCTTCACCGAGGCCGTGCGCGAGCGCCTGCAGGCACCGAAGATCAGCGTGGACCTGGACTGGCCCAGCTATGCCGGCAAGAAGCGCCACCTGCCCTGGTACCTGCTGGCAGCAAAGTGCCTGGGCGGTAGCGGCACCCGCATCCTCCTGCATGGCGCCGGCGCGCATACCGCTGGCCGGGTCTACAGCGAACAGCTTCTGGATCAACTCGGCTTGCCACTGTGCCGCGACTGGAGTTCGGTCAGTGAAGCGCTGGACGCCAAGGGAGTCGCCTTTGCTCCGCTGGTGGATTGGATGCCGCGCCTGCAGCGCATGATTGACCTGCGCAACACCCTCGGCCTGCGCTCCCCGATCCACTCCTCGGTACGCCTGATCAATCCACTGGGCGCCGGCTGCGTGCTGCAAAGCATCTTCCACCCCGGCTACCAGGAGGTGCACCGCGAGGGCAGCCGCCTGCTCGGCGACCACGCCATCGTCATCAAGGGCGAAGGCGGCGAGATCGAGATGAACCCCGACGCCACTTCGCACCTCTATGGCTGCCGTGGTGGTGAGGCCTGGGACGAGGAATGGCCTGCGTTGTCGCCGCTACGCCACGTCAAGCCGGAAGCGCTGGACCCGGCACATCTGGCCGCCTTCTGGCGCGGCGCAGCCGAGGACGCCTACGGCGATCTGGCGGTCCGCGCGACCATGGCACTCGCCTTGCGCGCCACGGGACTGCAGCGTGACGACGCCTTCGCGGAAGCTGACAGGCGCTGGGCTGCGCGGGATAAATCGATTTAATCGATATTTGGAATCCTGTTTTTGCGCTAAACAATCGAGCCATAGCCGATAGACTGATCCCATCTCCCCCGCTTTCTGGAGCACTCAAGATGGGACAGTTGATCGATGGCCGCTGGCATGACCAGTGGTATGACACCAGCAAGGACGGCCGCTTCCAGCGCGAAAACGCACAGCGTCGCAACTGGATCACCGCCGACGGCCAACCCGGCCCCACCGGCGAAGGCGGCTTCCGCGCCGAAGCCGGCCGCTATCACCTCTATGTTTCCCTGGCCTGCCCCTGGGCCCACCGCACGCTGATCTACCGCCAGCTCAAGGGTCTGGAGTCTCTGATCGACGTTTCGGTGGTCAGCTGGCTGATGCTGGAGAACGGCTGGACCTTCGACAAGGCCCTCGGCTCCACCGGCGACAAGCTCGACGGTCTGGACTTCCTCCACCAGCGCTACACCAGGGATGATGCTCACTACACGGGGCGCGTGACCGTACCGGTGCTGTGGGACAAGCATGAGCAGCGCATCGTCAGCAACGAATCGGCGGAGATCATCCGCATGTTCAACACGGCCTTCGACGGGATCACCGGCAACTCGCTGGACCTCTACCCAGAGCCGCTGCGCGCGCAGATCGACGAACTGAACGAACGTATCTACCCAGCCGTGAACAATGGCGTGTACCGCGCCGGCTTCGCCACGACCCAGGACGCCTACGAAGAAGCCTTCAAGACGCTGTTCAACGAACTGGACTGGCTGGATGAGCGCTTGGGCACGCAGCGCTACCTGGCAGGCGAATACCTGACCGAAGCCGATGTTCGCCTGTTCACCACGCTGATTCGCTTCGACGCGGTCTACCATGGCCACTTCAAGTGCAACCTGCGCCGCCTGGCAGACTACCCGAACCTGTCCGGCTGGCTGCGCGAGCTGTATCAACTGGAAGGCGTCGCCGGAACCGTGGATTTCCAGCACATCAAGAACCACTACTACGCCAGCCACCGCACCATCAACCCGACCGGCGTCGTGCCGCTCGGTCCGCTGCAGGATTTCACCGGGCCGCACGGGCGCGAAAATCTGCCGGGCAAGGGGATTTTCCGTAGAGGCTGAGCCAGCTGTAGGAGCGAGCTTGCTCACGAGCCCAGCGCAAACTATCGGCGCCCAGCGGTTCGCGAGCAAGGCCGCTCCTACAAGATCAAGAGCAGGTCAGATCGGTTTGTCGATACCGTCGTAGACCTTCTGCAGCGCGTCCAGGCGTTCCTGGTAGCGCTGCCTGAGGCAGGCCTTGTTGGCGCCGCAGGCGCGGCGCTGTTCCAGCCAGGCGAGCTGGGAGTCACCCAGGTTGCCGCGCATCCCCATGGCGAACAGGCCGCGCAGCAGGCGGTAGGTCGTTGCCACCTGCACATCCATCTCGGAAAGCTGGCGATCCGCACAGATGGCTTTCTCGTCGGCCTGCTTGGCCTTCTTGCAATCGAAGCTGGCCGCCGAGGCCGGCGCAGTGATCCCCAAGGCACATGCTGCGCCCAGGATCACTAAGCACAGGCCTTTCACTGCTGCCCTTCGAACCACGCCAGCTTCTCACGCAACTGCACCACTTCCCCCACAATCACCAGGGTCGGCGCATGCACCTCATGTTCGGCCACCAGCTCGGGCAGATTGCCCAGGGTGCCAGTGAACACACGCTGATGCACGGTGGTGCCCTGCTGGACGAGCGCTGCCGGCGTGTCGGCAGAACGGCCGTGACGCACCAGTTGCTCGCAGATGACCGGCAAACCGACCAGCCCCATGTAGAACACCAGGGTCTGCCCAGGGGCGACCAGATCGTTCCACGGCAGGTCGGTGCTGCCGTCCTTCAGATGGCCAGTCACGAAGCGGACGGACTGCGCGTAGTCCCGGTGAGTCAGCGGAATACCTGCGTAGGCCGCGCAACCGCTGGCTGCCGTGATACCCGGCACGACCTGGAACGGGATGCCATTGGCCGCCAGTTCATCAATCTCCTCACCACCACGACCGAAGATGAACGGATCGCCGCCCTTCAGGCGCAGCACGCGCTTGCCCTGCTGGGCCAACTCGACCAGTTGACGATTGATCTCATCCTGAGGCACGGCGTGATCCGCACGGCGCTTGCCGACGTAGAGCCGGTCAGCGTCACGGCGGCACAGCTCGAGGATCGCCGGCGCAACGAGGCGGTCATAGAGAACCACGTCGGCCTGCTGCATCAGGCGAAGGGCGCGGAAGGTCAGCAGGTCAGGATCGCCCGGACCGGCACCCACCAGATAAACCTCGCCGCGAGACTCGGCCTGTGGCGACGCCAACTTGTCAGCCAGCAGGCGCTCGGCCTCGCTCGGCTGGCCGGCGAGCATGCGCTCGGCGACCGGACCCTGGAAAACGTCTTCCCAGAATTTACGGCGCTGCTGCAGGTCCGGCAGGCGCTGCTTCACGCGCTCGCGGAAGCGGCTGGCCAGACCGGCCAACTGGCCGTAGGTCGCGGGAATCCAGGTTTCCAGTTTGGCACGCAGCAGACGCGCCAGAACCGGCGCGTCGCCGCCGCTGGATACAGCCACTACCAGCGGCGAGCGATCGACAATAGCCGGGAAGATCACGCTGCAAAGCGACGGCGCATCGACCACATTGACCGGCACGCCACGCTCGTTGGCATCGCGGGAAACCTGGGCATTGAGTGGTTCATCGTCCGTGGCGGCGATGACCAGCACACAATCCTGCAAGTCACCCTCGGCGTAGGGGCGCAGGAGCAATTCGCCAGCGCCCTCTTCGACCAGCTCACGCAGCTCCGAATGCACTTGCGGAGCCACGACTCGCAGCACCGCGCCGGCGTCGCTCAGCAGGCGCGCCTTGCGTAGTGCGACATCACCGCCGCCGACCAGTAGCGCGCGACGTCCGCGCAGGATGTGGAACAGCGGCAGGAAGTCCATCTCAGCCGATCACCTCGATGCCCGCCATGTACGGCTTGAGCACTTCCGGCACGCGGATCGAGCCGTCGGCCTGCTGGTAGTTCTCCAGCACGGCAACCAGGGTGCGACCTACCGCCAGGCCCGAGCCGTTGAGGGTGTGGACCAGCTCCGGCTTGCCGGTTTCCGGGTTGCGGTAGCGCGCTTGCATGCGGCGAGCCTGGAAGTCGCCACAGTTCGAGCAGGACGAAATCTCGCGGTACTTGTCCTGGCTCGGCACCCACACTTCCAGGTCGTAGGTCTTGGCCGCGCCGAAGCCCATGTCGCCGGTGCACAGCGCCAGGGCGCGGTACGGCAGCTCCAGGGCCTGGAGGACCTTCTCGGCGTTGCCGACCAGGCTCTCCAGCGCCTCCCAGGACTTCGACGGCTCGACGATCTGCACCATCTCGACCTTGTCGAACTGGTGCTGGCGGATCATCCCGCGGGTATCACGACCCGAAGCACCGGCCTCACTGCGGAAGCAGGGCGTGTGGGCGACGAACTTCAGCGGCAGTTCTTTCGCATCGAGGATCTGGCCGGCAACGATGTTGGTCAGCGACACTTCGGCGGTCGGGATCAGGTACAGGTCCGCTTCGTCTTCGCGCTGGATCTTGAACAGATCTTCCTCGAACTTCGGCAGTTGGCCGGTGCCCTGCAGCGCGGGAGCCTGGACCAGGTAAGGGGTGTAGGCCTCTTCGTAGCCGTGCTCGCGGGTGTGCAGGTCGATCATGAACTGCGCCAGGGCGCGGTGCAGACGGGCGATGGGGCCGCGCATCAGCGCAAAGCGGGCGCCGGACAGGCGGGCGGCAGTCTCGAAGTCCAGCCAGCCGTGCTGCTCACCCAGAGCGACGTGGTCCTTGATCTCGAAATCGAAGGTGCGCGGGGTACCCCAGCGACGGACTTCGACGTTGCCTTCTTCATCGGCGCCCACCGGCACGGACTGCGTGGGGCAGGTTCGGGATGTTCAGCAGCAGGTTGTCCAGCTCGGCCTGGATGACGTCCAGTTCGCGCTTGCCGGCCTCCAGCTCCTCGGCCATGCGGTTGACCTCGGCCTTCAGCGGCGCGACGTCCTCACCATTCTTCATGGCCTGACCGATGGCCTTGGAGCGCGAGTTGCGCTCGGCCTGCAGGGCCTCGGTGCGGGTCTGTACGGACTTGCGCTGGCTCTCCAGCGCTTCGATGCGCGCCACGTCCAGGGTGAAGCCACGGGTGGCCAGGCGTTCGGCCACTTCCTGCGGCTGGGTACGAACCAGTTTGGAATCGAGCATGGTGTCTTCTCGTGTCTAGTGTCAGGCGGCGCTCAAGGGCGCCGCTTCAGGATTTTCTGCGACGGCGGGAACTGGCCTTGTCGAGGCTGGCCAGGTGGCGCAGCTTTTCGCCGATCTTCAGTTCGAGCCCGCGCGGCACGGGTTGGTAATACCGGCGCGGTTCCATGGACTCAGGGAAGTAGTCTTCTCCGGCCGCATAGGCATCCGGCTCATCATGGGCATAGCGGTACTCGTCGCCATAGCCCAGGTTCTTCATCAGCTTGGTCGGTGCGTTGCGCAGATGCAGCGGCACTTCCAGCGAGCCGCTCTCCGCCACGTCCCGACGCGCCGTGTTGTAGGCGTTGTAGACGGCATTGCTCTTCGGCGCGCAGGCCAGATAAACAATAGCCTGCGCAATCGCCAGCTCACCTTCGGGACTGCCGAGGCGCTCCTGCACATCCCAGGCGTGAAGGCACAGGGTCAGGGCGCGTGGATCGGCGTTACCGATATCCTCGCTGGCCATGCGCACCACACGACGGGCGATGTAGAGCGGATCGCAGCCGCCGTCGAGCATGCGCGAATACCAGTACAGCGCGCCATCCGGACTGGAGCCGCGTACCGACTTGTGCAGTGCGCTGATCTGGTCGTAGAAGGCCTCGCCACCCTTGTCGAAGCGTCGACGCGAATCGCCCAGCAGGTTCTGCAGCAGCTCGGCGCTGATCTCGCCGTTGTCCTCGGCGAGGTCCGAGGCGTTCTCCAGCAGGTTGAGCAGGCGCCGGCCATCGCCGTCGGCAGCCGCCATGAGGATGGCGAAGCTGTCGTCGGGCAGGCTGAGGTTGCGCTTGCCCAGCCCCTTCTCTTCGGTCAGCGCGCGCTCGACCAGCCGTCGCAGGGCCGCTTCGTCCAGGCTTTTCAGTACATAGACGCGGGCGCGGGACAGCAGCGCGTTATTCAGCTCGAAGGACGGATTCTCGGTAGTCGCCCCGATGAAAATCAGCGTGCCGTCTTCCACATAGGGCAGGAAGGCGTCCTGCTGGCTCTTGTTGAAGCGGTGCACTTCGTCGACGAAAAGGATGGTGCGGCGGCCATACTGCGCAGCATGCTGCTTGGCCACTTCGACCGACTGGCGGATTTCCTTCACGCCCGAGAGCACCGCCGAGATGGTCTCGAAGTGGGCGTCGGTGACCTGGGCCAGCAGCTTCGCCAGGGTGGTCTTGCCCACTCCGGGCGGGCCCCAGAAGATCATCGAGTGCAGTGCGCCCTGCTCCAGCGCCTCACGCAGCGGCTTGCCACGGGCGAGCAGGTGCTCCTGGCCGACGTACTCGTCCAGGCTGGTCGCGCGCAGGCGCGCGGCCAGGGGCTGGGAAACGGGGGCGGAGCGGAACAGATCCAAGGTCTTACCTATTCATTACTCAAAGCAGGGCACTCGATGCAGTCGCGAGGCCCCGGTCACTCCTGGATGACGTCGACGCCCTTGGGCACCTCGAAGACAAACTGCTTGGCATCCATCGGCTCGTTCATCTTCACGTCGAAGAACAGGATGTTGGTGCGCTGGCCGACACTGTCGATCAACTGCATGTCGTTCACCACACCGCTGCGGAAGGAAATCCGCAGGCTGTCGAACAGGGTGTCCTTGGACTTGGGTTTGAGGGTGAAGTCGACCACATTGCCGCCATCTTTGGCGGTGATGTCGAAGCTCTGACCGATCTTCGATACCTCGCCAGAGAGCAGCAGCGCCGGAGTCTGGGTCAGGCGCTGGTCGAGCTTCTGGATGGTCACCTGCTCCAGGTCCGGGTCGTACAGCCAGATTTTCTCACCATTGGAAATCAGCAGTTGCTCGTTCGGAGCATCGGTATGCCAGCGGAACAGCCCGGGGCGCTTGAGACCCAGGGTGCCAGCGGTTTCCTGCAGGCGGGTGCCACTGCCGTCCAGGGTGAGCTGGGAGAAGCGAGCGGTCATTGTCTGGGCCTTGGTGAGCATCCCGCTCAGGCGCTGCGCAGCAGCTTCGTCGGCATGAGCCTGGACGCCGGCGACAGCCAGCGCAGCAACAAACATCAGGCGGATCAGACGCATCGAAATCCTCGAAGTCGAATCAATCACGGATCGGGGCCGGCGCGATGACTTCGCGCGAGCCGTTGGTATTCATCGGGGTGACCACGCCGGCCATCTCCATCGCTTCGATCATCCGCGCAGCGCGGTTGTAACCGATCTTCAGCTTGCGCTGCACCGCGGAGATGGAAGCCCGGCGGCTTTCGGTCACGAAGCGCACGGCCTCGTCGTAGAGCGGATCGTCCTCGCTGCCTTCACTGCCTTCGCCGCCACCGCCACCTTCGAACGAACCGCCACCGCCCTCTTCGGCGCCGGCGAGAATGTCCTCGATGTAGTTAGGCGCGCCACGCAGCTTCCACGCCTCGACGACGCGATGCACTTCATCGTCGGAGACGAAGGCGCCATGGACGCGGATCGGCAGGCCGGTGCCCGGCGGCAGGTAGAGCATGTCGCCGTGGCCCAGCAGTTGCTCGGCGCCGCCCTGGTCGAGGATGGTACGCGAGTCGATCTTGCTGGATACCTGGAAAGCGATACGGGTCGGGATGTTCGCCTTGATCAGGCCGGTGATCACGTCTACCGACGGACGCTGGGTCGCCAGGATCAGGTGGATGCCCGCCGCACGCGCCTTCTGAGCGATACGGGCGATCAGCTCTTCCACCTTCTTGCCGACGATCATCATCATGTCGGCGAATTCGTCGACCACCACCACGATGGTCGGCAGGGTCTGCAGTAACGGCGCTTCGTCTTCCATGCTCTCGCGACGGTACAGCGGATCGGTCAGCGGCGTGCCGGCCTCCTCCGCGTCCTTCACCTTGCGGTTGAAGCCCGCCAGGTTACGCACGCCCATGGCCGCCATCAGCTTGTAGCGGCGCTCCATCTCGGCGACGCTCCAACGCAGCGCGTTGGCTGCCTCCTTCATATCGGTGACCACCGGACAGAGCAGGTGCGGAATGCCTTCGTAGATCGACAGTTCCAGCATCTTCGGGTCGATCATGATCAGCCGCGCCTCTTCCGGCGTGGACTTGAACAGGATCGACAGCAGCATGGCGTTCACGCCCACTGACTTACCGGAACCGGTGGTACCGGCCACCAGCAGGTGCGGCATCTTCGCCAGGTCGGTGATGATCGGATTGCCACCGATGTCGTGGCCCAGGGCCAGCGGCACGGTGGACTTGTGCTCGTCGTATTCCGGCGTCATCAGCACTTCGGAGAAGCGCACCATCTGCCGGTCTTCGTTGGGAATCTCGATGCCGACGGTGGTCTTGCCGGGAATGACTTCCACCACGCGCACGCTGATCACGGCCAGCGAACGCGCCAGGTCCTTGGCCAGGTTGGAGATACGACTGACCTTCACACCGGCGGCGGGCTGGATTTCGAAACGAGTGATCACCGGGCCAGGATGCACGGACTCGACGATGACCTCGACGCCGAATTCCTTGAGCTTGATCTCCAGCAACCGCGACATGGCCTCGAGAGATTCGGGCGAGTAGCTCTGCTTCTTCTCCGAGGCCGGGTCGAGAATCGACAGCGGCGGCAGCGTGCCTTCCACGGCGGTATCGACGAACAATGGAGCCTGCTTCTCTTTCAGCACGCGCTTGCTCGGCTCGACCGGTTTGCTGGGTGGCGGCGGGACGTCGATCTTTGGCGCCACGCGCTTCTCGCGCTCCTGCACGCTCTTGACCAGCGCTTCCTCGCGCTCGATCAGGCGCTCCTTGACCTTGGCCTGCTCGCGACGGTCGGCCACGATAGGCGCGGCGACTTCAGCCACGCGCTCGTCGACTTCACGCAGCTGGGCAACGAGCTGTTTGTGCTCGCTGCGGGCACTCCACCAGCGGTTGGTGGCGTTGTGGATCAGCTCGAAGAGGTCGAGGGTGATCTTGCCGGTGACGTCCATCACCTTGAACCAGGACAGGTCGGCAAATACCGTCATGCCGAACAGGAACAGCGCCAGGAACAGCAGCGTGCTGCCTTGTACGTTCAGCGCATTGATGCCCAGCTGGCCCAGGCTCTCGCCTAGGGCACCGCCAGCCGTGGCCGGCATGTGGGCACCGCTGGTGTGGAAATGGATGTAGGCCAGCGCGGAACCGGACAGCACCAGGAACACCAGGCCGATCAGGCGCCAGGAGAACAACCAGCCGCTCCACTCCCAGGCCACATGGCGCTTGCGGAAGACCTGGTAGGTCTTCACTGCCAGTAGCAACGGGAACAGGTAGGCAAAGTAGCCCAGCACCATGAACAGAATGTCGGCGCTCAGCGCGCCCAGGCGGCCGGCAGCGTTCTGCACCTGCTCGACGTGGCTGGAGTGGCTCCAGCCCGGATCGGAGGAATCGTAGGTGAGCAGCGCCATCCACAGGTAAAGGCAGAGCGCGCCGAGCGCGATCAGGGCTCCTTCCTTCAGACGGTAGTGCAGTTGCTGACGCCAGGCGGCGGCATGGCTTGCTGTGGTGTCCTTCAAAACGCTTCTATTCCTGCGCTATGCGCGCTTCCGAGAGTCGTTGGGCCGCGAAACATGCCCATTGTACGGCTTTGGCTGGCCGATGCCAGCGAACCCGGGTGTGCCTGACTGCGCTTTTGCCGGCTTTCCGGGGTTCGGTGTAGCATAGCCCAACACCGATTTTCGGCTGCTCAATTGGAGCATGCATTCTCTTACGTGACAAAGGCTTATGGAGTCTTTTTATGAGTGAAGTCAAGCATTCGCGCCTGATCATCCTGGGCTCCGGCCCCGCGGGCTATACCGCGGCCGTGTACGCCGCGCGCGCCAACCTCAAGCCTGTTGTCATCACCGGCATCCAACCCGGCGGCCAGCTGACCACCACCACCGAGGTCGACAACTGGCCCGGCGACGTCGAAGGCCTGACCGGTCCCGCCCTGATGCAGCGCATGGAGCAGCACGCCAAGCGTTTCGATACCGAGATCGTCTACGACCACATTCACACTGCCGAGTTGCAGCAGAAGCCCTTCACCCTCAAGGGTGACAGCGGCACCTACACCTGCGACGCGCTGATCATTGCCACCGGCGCCTCGGCCCAGTACCTGGGCATGTCTTCGGAAGAGGCATTCATGGGCAAGGGCGTTTCCGCCTGCGCTACCTGTGACGGCTTCTTCTACCGCAATCAGGTCGTCTGCGTGGTCGGCGGTGGCAACACTGCCGTGGAAGAGGCGCTGTACCTGTCCAACATCGCCAAGGAAGTCCACCTGATCCACCGTCGCGACAAGCTGCGTTCGGAGAAGATCCTGCAGGACAAACTGTTCGAGAAGGCCAAGAATGGCAACGTACGCCTGCATTGGAACACTACCCTGGACGAGGTCCTGGGCGACAACATGGGCGTGATCGGTGTTCGCCTGAAAGACGCTGAAAGCGGCGAAACCCGCCAGCTGGACCTGTCCGGCGTATTCATCGCCATTGGCCACAAGCCCAACACCGACCTGTTCAAGGGCCAGCTGGAAATGCATGACGGCTACCTGAAGATCAAAGGCGGCGCCGAAGGCAACGCAACCCTGACCAGCATCGATGGCGTGTTTGCTGCCGGCGACGTGGCCGACCACGTCTACCGCCAGGCCATCACCTCCGCCGGCGCCGGCTGCATGGCCGCACTGGACGCCGAAAAGTTCCTCGACGACAACTGATCGGTCCAAGGGGAGGCTCGCCCTCCCCTCCTCCCTATGCTCAAGTGGCTCTCCCGCAGCAATTTTGACTTTCCGCCCCTCGACAAGGCCCTGCATGAGCCCAACGGCCTGCTCGCGGCCGGCGGAGACCTCAACCCGCAGCGCCTGATCCAGGCCTACCGCCATGGCTGCTTCCCCTGGTACCAGGACGGTCAACCGATCCTCTGGTGGTCGCCGGACCCGCGCACCGTACTGTTCCCCGAAGAACTGCACGTCTCGCGCAGTCTTGCCAAGTTCATCCGCCAGCAGCAGTACCAGGTCACCATCGACCAGGCCTTCGAACAAGTCATCCGCGGCTGCGCCGGCCCGCGCGATTATGCGGACGGCACCTGGATCACCACGCCGATGCAGGACGCCTATTGCCAGCTGCACCACCTGGGCGTCGCCCACTCGGCGGAAGCCTGGCAAGGCGATGAACTGGTTGGCGGACTTTACGGACTGGCCATCGGCCGACTGTTCTTCGGCGAATCGATGTTCAGCCGCGCTGACAACGCCTCCAAGGTCGCCTTCGTCACCCTGGTGCAGCGTCTGAAGGCCGCCGGTTTCGTGATGATCGACTGCCAGATGCCGACCCAGCACCTGCACAGCTTTGGCGCCCGCGCCATTTCCCGCCGCGAATTTGCCAGCTACCTGCGTCGTCATCTCGACGAAACACCCTCGCAGGACTGGACTTCGCAGGCGGACCCGCTCAGCCTGTCTTAAACTTGCCTGAGGGACCTCGCAGGGGTTGAAGATGACCGAGCTCGCCCGCCTGAAGTTTTACGCCACGCAACCGCATCCATGCAGCTATCTGCCCGAGGAGCAGGCCACCACCCTGTTTCTCGACCCCAGCCAGCCCATGGACGCACAGTTGTATGCCTCGCTGTCAGAGGTCGGCTTCCGGCGCAGCGGCGAACACCTCTACCGGCCACATTGCCAGCACTGCACCGCGTGTATCCCCGCGCGCATCCCGGCAGCCGGCTTCCAGCCAAACCGCCAGCAGAAGCGCATCATCAAGCGCAACGCCGACCTGGAAGTCATCCGCAAGCGCCCCGCCTTCACCGAGGAGTACTACGCCCTCTACATGCGCTACATCGAGCAGCGCCATGCCGACGGGGACATGTACCCACCCAGCCGCGACCAGTTCGCCACCTTCCTGGTGCGCGACCTGCCATTCAGCTGCTTCTTCGAATTCCGCCTGCAAGGCCGCCTGCTGGCCGTTGCCGTCACAGACGTCTTGCCCAATGGCCTTTCCGCGGTCTACACCTTCTACGACCCGGACGAGGAGCGCCGCAGCCTGGGCCGCTTCGCCATCCTCTGGCAGATTGGCGAGACCGAGCGCCTGAACCTGCACGCCGTCTACCTGGGCTACTGGATCAAGAACTGCCGAAAGATGAACTACAAGACCCAGTACCGCCCGATCGAGCTGTTCGTGAACCAGCGCTGGGTGGCGTTGAACTGAAGCGAAAACACCCATTGGCGTTGTGAGGCGATTTCAGGCACAATGTGTGCCTTTTTTAATGCCCTGAAACTTCAGGCAACCATAGATACCGAGGGTTCTACTGCATGTCGAAAGAAGACAGCTTCGAAATGGAAGGCACTGTCGTCGACACCCTGCCCAACACCATGTTCCGCGTGGAGTTGGAGAACGGGCACGTCGTTACCGCGCACATCTCCGGGAAGATGCGCAAGAACTACATCCGCATCCTGACCGGCGACAAAGTTCGCGTCGAACTGACGCCCTATGACCTCTCCAAGGGTCGCATCACCTACCGCGCTCGCTGATAGACGGTAGGTGCCGGCAAAAAGCCGGCACACAGAAAAACGCCCGGCATTGCCGGGCGTTTCGTTTGCACCTGACTGATGCTCGTCAGGCCGGCTCTGCGGCGACCACTTCGAACTCGAAGGCCAGCTCGCCATCCTTCAGGTCCACATGGGCCACACCGCCATGCTCTGCCAGCTCGCCAAACAGGATCTCTTCGGCCAGCGGCCGCTTGATCTTGTCCTGGATGAGCCGCGCCATCGGACGAGCACCCATCTGCGGGTCATAGCCCTTGTCAGCCAACCAGCCGCGCGCCGAATCGCTGACCTCGATCTGCACGTGCTTGTCCTCCAGTTGCGCCTGCAACTCGGTGAGGAACTTGTCGACGATGCTCTTGATGGTCTCGTGACTCAGGCGGCCGAACTGGATGATGGTGTCCAGGCGATTGCGGAACTCCGGCGTGAAGCTCTTCTTGATCACTTCCATGGCGTCGCTGGTGTGATCCTGCTGCGTGAAGCCGATGGAGGCCCGCGCCGCGGTTTCCGCGCCAGCGTTGGTGGTCATGATCAGGATGACATTGCGGAAGTCCGCCTTGCGCCCGTTGTTGTCGGTCAGGGTGCCGTGATCCATCACCTGCAGCAGCAGGTTGAAGACTTCCGGATGCGCCTTTTCGATCTCATCCAGCAGCAGCACGCAGTGCGGCGTCTTGGTGATCGCCTCGGTCAGCAGGCCGCCCTGGTCGAAGCCGACATAACCCGGAGGCGCGCCGATCAGACGAGAGACGGTATGCCGCTCCATGTACTCGGACATGTCGAAGCGCACCAACTCTACGCCCAGCGCCTTCGCCAGCTGACGAGCCACCTCGGTCTTGCCCACCCCGGTCGGACCGGAGAACAGGAAGGAGCCGACCGGCTTGTCCGGCGACTTGAGACCGGCGCGTGACAGCTTGATGGCAGTGGACAGCGATTCGATGGCCGCAGCCTGTCCAAACACGGTCAGTTTCAGATCACGCTCAAGGTTACGCAGCAGCTCTTTATCGGAGCTGGACACGTGCTTGGGCGGAATCCGCGCGATCTTCGCGACGATGTCCTCGACCTGCGGCACTTCGATGCGCTTCACGCGCTTCTCTTCCGGCTGCAGGCGCTGGTAGGCACCGGCCTCGTCGATCACGTCGATGGCCTTGTCCGGCATGTGCCGGTCATTGATGTAGCGGGCAGCCAGCTCGGCGGCGGCACGCAGCGCCTCATCGCTGTACTCGATGTGGTGGTGCTGCTCGAAGCGCGGCTTCAGACCTTTCAGGATGCCGAAGGTATCCTCGACGGACGGCTCGGTGACGTCGACCTTCTGGAAGCGACGAGCCAGCGCGCGGTCCTTCTCGAAGATTCCGCGGAATTCCTGGAAGGTGGTCGAGCCGATGCAACGGATCTCACCGGACGACAGCAACGGCTTCAGCAGGTTGGACGCATCCATCACCCCACCCGAAGCCGCACCGGCACCGATGATGGTGTGGATTTCGTCGATGAACAGTACTGCATGCGGGCGCTTGCGCAGTTCGTTGAGCAGCGCCTTGAAGCGCTTCTCGAAATCGCCGCGGTACTTGGTACCCGCCAGCAGCGCACCCAGATCCAGGGAGTAGACGACGCTGTCGGACAGCAGGTCCGGCACCTGGCCGTCGACGATGCGCTTGGCCAGGCCTTCGGCAATAGCGGTCTTGCCGACGCCAGCCTCGCCCACCAGCAGCGGGTTGTTCTTGCGGCGGCGAGCAAGGATCTGCGCGACGCGCTCGACTTCCGACTCACGACCGACCAGCGGATCGATACGCCCCTGGCGCGCCAGGTCGTTCAGGTTGCTGGCATAGGCATCCAGCGGGTGACTGGAGGTGGAAGACTCGCCGCCCTCCTCGTCCTGCATCTCCTGCTCGCTGTCCTGATGCTCGGCATGCCCCGGCACCTTGGAGATGCCATGGGCGATGTAGTTGACCACGTCGATCCGCGCGACGCTCTGCTGCTTGAGCAGGAACACCGCCTGGCTTTCCTGCTCGCTGAAGATGGCGACCAGCACGTTGGCGCCGGTGACTTCGCGCTTGCCGGAGCTCTGTACGTGGAATACGGCACGCTGCAGGACTCGCTGGAAGCCCAGGGTTGGCTGGGTTTCGCGATCCTCGTCGTGCTGGGGGATCAGCGGCGTAGTGGAATCGATGAACTCCTGCAGGTCTCGCCGCAGTTTGTCCAGATTCGCACCGCACGCCTTCAGAACCGTCGCGGCAGCTTCATTATCCAGAAGCGCCAACAGCAAGTGCTCAACGGTCATGAACTCATGCCGCTTCGCCCGCGCCTCCTTGAAGGCGAGATTGAGGGTGACTTCGAGCTCTCGATTCAACATGACTTCACCTCGCTCCCAAACATCCGCATCAACCTTCTATCTCAATTTCGCACAACAGTGGATGTTGGCTCTCCCTCGCATATTGATTGACCTGCATGGCTTTGGTTTCCGCGACATCGCGGGTAAAGGTCCCGCAGTGCGCCTTGCCCTGGGTGTGCACAGTCAACATGACCTTGGTTGCCTGCTCGCGGTTCATGTTGAAGTACAGCTCGAGCACCTCAACCACGAAATCCATCGGGGTGTAATCATCGTTGAACATGATGACCCGATACATGGACGGCGCCTTCAGGGCAGGCTTGGCTTCTTCAACCGCCAGCCCCGTCCCGTCGTCTTCCAATGGATCCGGGCGGTCCTGATTGAATGTTAGTCGAATCTGGCTACTTGCATGCATGCTGGAATAAAAGCTTTGCGAGTGGGTGAATGAGTGGGCCAGCCGGAGTTTGAATCGCCTCTCAGGCCCAGACGACGCCGCCTTGACTAACGGCAAAAGGGTGTTACAACCAAAGGATACCCCCCGGAGGGTATCAGGAGTTCCGGACGCCAGTCTTTAGAAAAAGGCATAGCGGAATAGTAGTGGATGATACTCCAGCGATGGAGTCCTTTGCAGAGGGATATCAGCATGCTTAGCGGTAAGGTCAAGTGGTTCAACAACGCCAAGGGCTACGGTTTCATCCTGGCTGATGGCCGAGATGAGGACCTGTTTGCTCATTACTCGGCAATCCAGATGGATGGCTACAAGACACTCAAGGCCGGCCAACCCGTCAGTTTCGAGATCCTGCAAGGTCCGAAGGGGTTGCACGCGGTGAACATCCAGCCCGTCAACGCCAATGCATCCACCCCGTCCGCGCAGACTGCTCCGAGCAGCGAGGTAGAGAACCTCACGGCGGAAGCCTGATTCGTCAAGGATCAGACGAAACGAAAAAGGCCGGCAGCAAGCCGGCCTTTTTCATGGGAGAAGCATCACTCGGTTACATCTTGGCGATGATCGCGTCACCGAACTCGGAGCACGACAGCAACTTGGCACCGTCCATCAGTCGCTCGAAGTCGTAGGTCACCGTCTTCGCGGCGATGGCGCCATTCACGCCGTCGATGATCAGGTCGGCCGCTTCAGGCCAGCCCATGTGGCGCAGCATCATCTCCGCAGAGAGAATCACCGAACCTGGGTTGACCTTGTCCAGACCGGCGTACTTCGGCGCAGTGCCGTGGGTGGCCTCGAACATGGCCGCCGAGTCGGACAGGTTGGCGCCCGGCGCGATACCGATGCCGCCCACTTCCGCCGCCAGGGCATCGGAGAGGTAGTCGCCATTCAGGTTGAGGGTGGCAATCACATCGTATTCAGCTGGGCGCAGCAGGATTTGCTGCAACATGGCGTCAGCGATCACGTCCTTCACCACGATATTCTTGCCGGTAGTCGGGTTCTTGAACTGCATCCACGGACCACCGTCGAGCAGTTGCGCGCCGAACTCGTCGCGGGCCAGCTCATAGCCCCAGTCCTTGAAGGCGCCCTCGGTGAATTTCATGATGTTGCCCTTGTGGACGATGGTGACCGAGCTGCGGTCATTGTCCACGGCATATTGCAGGGCCTTGCGCACCAGGCGCTTGGTGCCTTCCTGGAAACCGGCTTGATGCCGATGCCACAATTCTCGGTGAAGCGGATCTTCTTGACGCCCATTTCCTCGGTGAGGAACTTGATGACCTTCTGCGCTTCAGGGGTGCCAGCCTTCCACTCGACGCCGGCATAGATGTCTTCGGAGTTCTCGCGGAAGATCACCATGTCCACGTCGCCGGGCTTTTTCACCGGGCTCGGGACGCCTTCGAACCAGCGCACCGGCCGCAGGCAGACATAGAGGTCCGAGCTGCTGGCGCAGTGCCACGTTCAGGGAGCGAATGCCACCGCCCACCGGCGTAGTCAGCGGGCCCTTGATCGATACGACGTAATCGCGAACGGCATCCAGGGTTTCCTGGGGCAGCCAGGTGTCCTGGTCGTAGACCTGGGTGGCCTTCTCGCCGGCGTAGACTTCCATCCACGCAATCTTGCGGTCGCCTTTGTAGGCTTTCTCGACGGCAGCGTCGACGACCTTGATCATGACCGGGCTGATATCGACACCAATGCCATCGCCCTCGATGAAGGGGATGATCGGGTTCTTCGGTACATTCAAGGACATATCGGCGTTGACGGTGATTTTGTCACCGGCCGGCACCTGGATCTTTTGGTATCCCATGCTGAACTCCGCTTTTTGATTGAAACCCTCTTGCAGCCACTGAGGGTAGCTCACAAGTCGGTAATCGAACTACATCATTCCTTAGTCTAAAAAAGGGACACGCTTCACCCTGCCTTTAGGGTGGTATACTGGCCGGCATGACTTAATGGTCATCGAGGTCCGAGTAGTCTGGGACCAGACTCTCTCCTCGCAGCGGCGCACGTCCTCACCAGGATCCCGCCGTACAACGCTCTACTGGCGCCCCAATATCCCCGCGGCAAATCTCGAAGGTCGGTCAACCACTTCGCTGACCGCAAGCGTGTACCAACGCGATTCGAGACTCTGTGCGCGCCCAGCAAAGAAGAGAGTTAGAACGAGATGTCCATCCGCTCGAAGATCACCTACACCTTCACCGACGAAGCACCCGCCCTTGCCACCTATTCGCTTCTTCCTATCGTAAAAGCCTTTGCCGCTTCCGCCGGCATCGACGTCGAGACCCGCGACATCTCTTTTCGGGCCGTATCCTGGCCTCCTTCGCTGACAAGCTCGGCGACAAGGCGATCGAAGACGATCTGGCCTACCTGGCCGTACTGGCCACCGACTCCAAAGCCAACATCATCAAGCTGCCGAACATCTCCGCTTCGGTGCCGCAGCTCAAGGGCGCCATCGCCGAGCTGCAGAAACTGGGCTACGCCGTTCCGGACTTCCCGGAAGACCCGCAGACCGACGAAGAGAAAGACACTCGCGCCCGCTACGCCAAGGTCCTGGGCAGCGCCGTGAACCCGGTCCTGCGCGAAGGCAACTCCGACCGCCGCGCCCCGGCCGCCGTGAAAGCCTACGCCCGCAAGCACCCGCACAGCATGGGCAAGTGGAGCATGGCTTCGCGCTCCCACGCCGACTACATGCGCGGCGGCGACTTCTTCTCCAGCGAGCAGTCGGTCACCATCCCCAAGGCCGGTGAAGTCCGCATCGAGTTCGTCGGCAAGGACGGCAAGGTCGAGACCAAGAAGACCCTGAAGATGCAGGACGGCGAAGTCCTCGACAGCATGTTCATGAGCTGCAGCAAACTGCGCGCCTTCTTCGAGAAGACCCTGCAGGACTGCAAGGAAACCGGCGTCATGTGGTCCCTGCACGTCAAGGCCACCATGATGAAGATCTCCCACCCGATCGTCTTCGGCCACGCCGTCACCGTCTACTACAAGGACGTGTTCGAGAAGTACGGCCAGCTGTTCGAAGAGCTGGGCGTGAACCCGAACAACGGCATCTCCAGCGTCTACGACAAGATCAAGTCGCTGCCGGCCTCGCAGCAGGAAGAAATCCTGCACGACATCCACGAGGTGTACAGCCACCGCCCGGAAATGGCGATGGTCGACTCGGTCAAGGGCATCACCAACCTGCACATCCCCAGTGACGTGATCGTCGACGCCTCCATGCCGGCCATGATCCGCAACTCGGGTCAGATGTGGGGCAAGGACGGCAAGCAGAAAGACACCAAAGCGGTCATGCCGGAAAGCACCTACGCCCGCATCTACCAGGAAATGATCAACTTCTGCAAAACCAACGGCGCGTTCGACCCGACCACCATGGGCAGCGTACCGAACGTCGGCCTGATGGCGCAGAAGGCCGAGGAATACGGCTCCCACGACAAGACCTTCGAACTGGAAGCTGACGGCGTGATGCGCGTTGTCGACGCTGACGGCAAGGTCCTGATGCAGCACGAAGTGCAAGCCGGCGACATCTGGCGCGCCTGCCAGACCAAGGACGCCCCGATCCGCGACTGGGTCAAGCTGGCCGTTACCCGTGCCCGCGCCTCCAACACCCCGGCCATCTTCTGGCTGGACCCGGAACGCGCCCACGACAACGAGCTGCGCAAGAAGGTCGAGCTGTACCTGAAAGACCACGACCTGACCGGCCTGGACATCAGCGTCAAAGGCTACAACGAAGCCATCCGCACCAGCATGGAGCGCCAGCTGCGCGGCCAGGACACCATCTCGGTGACCGGCAACGTCCTGCGCGACTACCTGACCGACCTGTTCCCGATCATGGAACTGGGCACCTCGGCCAAGATGCTCTCCATCGTTCCGCTGATGGCGGGCGGCGGCATGTACGAAACCGGCGCCGGCGGCTCGGCTCCGAAACACGTGCAGCAGCTGGTTGAAGAAAACTACCTGCGTTGGGATTCCCTGGGCGAGTTCCTGGCCCTGGCCGTCTCCTTCGAGGAAGAAGGCATCAAGACCGACAACGCCAAGGCCAAGGTACTGGGCAAGACCCTGGACATCGCCACCGGCAAGCTGCTCGACAACAACAAGTCGCCGTCGCGCAAGATCGGTGAGATCGACAACCGCGGCAGCCACTTCTACCTGGCCATGTACTGGGCCCAGGCCCTGGCCGAGCAGAACGACGACGCCGAGCTGAAAGCTCACTTCGCCGGCCTGGCCAAAACCCTGACCGAGAAGGAAGCGGCCATCGTCGCAGAACTGAACGGCGTACAGGGCAAGCCCGCGGAAATTGGTGGCTACTACCGTTCCGATGCGGAGCTGACCAGCAAGGTCATGCGCCCGAGCGCGACCTTCAACGCCGCGATCGACGCACTGGCGTAAGCCGCTTCGCGTGATACCAGAACCCCCGGCCCTGCCGGGGGTTCTGCTTTCTGCGCCCGACAAAGTTAAACTCGCGCCCTTTTACGCCATCTCCCGAAGGGAAATACATCCATGCGCTGGCTAGCACACGTCACCGTCGCCACTATCGTCGAAGACCAGGGCCGCTTCCTGCTGGTGGAAGAAATGTCCGCTGACAAAAAACAGGTCTTCAACCAACCCGCCGGCCACCTGGAAGCCAACGAAACGCTGCTCGAGGCCGCCGTGCGCGAAACCCTCGAGGAAACCGGGTGGGACGTGGAGCTGACTGCCGTCACCGGTATCTACCTGTACACCGCGCCAAGCAACGGCGTGACCTACCAGCGCGTCTGCTTTGCCGCCCGCCCCCTGCGCCACCACCCCGAGCGCGCGCTGGACGATGGCATCCTCGGCGCCCGCTGGATGACCCGCGAAGAGCTGGCCGCACAGCCCGAGCGCTGGCGCAGCCACCTGGTGCTGCGCTGCATCGACGATTACCTGGCAGGCGAACGCTTCCCGCTCGCCCTGATCCGCGACTGAGCCAAGCCCGAGCCTCTGCCGCTCGGCTCTGGTAGAATCCCCGCCTTTACCTGCACCCGTGATGCGCCACCATGTCTGATTCCCTGAAAGCCCCGCAGAACACCCGCGTCATCGTCGGCATGTCCGGCGGCGTGGATTCCTGCGTCTCCGCCCTCCTCCTCAAGGAACAGGGCTACCAGGTGGAAGGCCTGTTCATGAAGAACTGGGAAGAGGACGACGGCACCGAGTACTGCACCGCCATGACCGACCTGGCCGACGCCCAGGCCGTCTGCGACCGTATCGGCATCAAGCTGCACACCGCCAATTTCGCCGCGGAATACTGGGACAACGTCTTCGAGCACTTCCTCGAGGAATACAAGGCCGGCCGCACACCGAACCCGGACATCCTCTGTAACCGCGAAATCAAGTTCAAAGCCTTCCTCGACTATGCCGTCGCCCTGGGCGCCGACCTGATCGCCACCGGCCACTACGTGCGCCGCCGCGACGTCGACAACCGCAGCGAGCTGCTCAAGGGCCTGGACCCGAACAAGGACCAGAGCTACTTCCTCCACGCAGTGGGCGGCGAGCAGATCGGCAAGACCCTGTTCCCGGTCGGCGAACTGGAGAAGCCCGAGGTCCGCGCCATCGCCGAGAAATACGGCCTGGCTACCGCAAAGAAGAAGGACTCCACCGGCATCTGCTTCATCGGTGAGCGCCGCTTCAGCGACTTCCTCAAGCAGTACCTGCCAGCCCAGCCGGGCAACATCGAGACGACCGACGGCACGGTCATCGGCAAGCACGTTGGCCTGATGTACCACACCATCGGGCAGCGCCAGGGCCTGGGCATCGGCGGCCTGAAGAATGCCGATGACAGCCCCTGGTATGTGCTGGAGAAGGATCTGGTGCGCAACGTCCTGATCGTCGGCCAGGGCAACGACCACCCGTGGCTGTTCTCCCGCGCCCTGCACGCCTCGCACATCTACTGGGTCAACCCCATCGACCTGGACCAGCCCAAGGCCCTGCGCGCCAAGGTGCGCTATCGCCAGGCAGACCAGGATTGCGTGCTGGAGCGCACCGAGAACGGCTACCGCGCCGTCTTCGACGAGCCGCAGCGCGCCGTCACCCCCGGCCAGTCTGTCGTCTTCTATGACGGCGAAATCTGCCTCGGCGGCGGCGTCATCGAATCCGCTGAACCCGCGTTCGCTAAGGACCGTACATGAGCGATCTGCACGACCAGATCATCGCCCTCTCCGGCGTCTTTGAAGCCGCCTCCCTGGTAGACCGCCTCGCCCGCACCGGACAGATCCCCGAGGCGCCGCTGGGCTGCATGCTCGGCAGCCTGCTGGTGCGCGACCCGCAGACCACCCTCGACGTCTACGGGGGCGACACCGCCAACCTGCGCGAGGGTTTCCGCGCCCTGGTCAGCGCCCTGGAGCGCGACCCCAACAGCCTGCAGCGCGAGCCACTGCGCTACGCCCTGTCGCTGATCGGCCTGGAACGCCAGCTGAACAAGCGCGATGACATGCTCGACATCATGGGCACCCGCCTGGACCAGATCCAGCAGCAGGTGCAGCACTTCGGCCTGGTACACGAGAACGTCATTGCCTCCTGCGCCGGCCTCTACCAGGACACCCTGAGTACCTTCCGCCAGCGCATCCAGGTGCATGGCGACATGCGCCACCTGCAGATCAACGCCAACGCCGCACGTATCCGCGCGCTGCTGCTGGCCGGCATCCGCTCTGCGCGCCTGTGGCGACAGCTCGGCGGCAATCGCTGGCAGATGCTGTTCAGCCGGAAGAAAATGCTCAACGAACTGCGCCCTCTGCTGCGCGGCTGAAACACTTCCTTGCGGTCGCCGCAAGGGCGACCGGTTCGCGCCATTCGTGTATGATGTGCGCCCTTTTCGTTGACCGACAGCTACGAGAACGCCCCATGCAGCTTTCCTCCCTTACCGCCGTCTCCCCTGTCGATGGCCGTTACGGCAGCAAAATCAGCGCCCTGCGCGCGATTTTCAGCGAATACGGCCTGATCAATTTCCGCGTCCTGGTTGAAGTTCGCTGGCTGCAGCAACTCGCCGCCCACGCCGAGATCCATGAAGTTGCCTGCCTTTGCTGCTGAAGCCAACGCTTTCCTTGACACCATCGGCGACAATTTCAACTGAAACACGCCGCGCGCATCAAAAACATCGAGCGCACCACCAACCACGACGTGAAAGCGGTGGAATACTTTCTCAAAGAGAAAGTGGCCAAGCTGCCGCTGCACGCAGTGTCCGAGTTCATCCACTTCGCCTGCACCTCTGAAGATATCAACAACCTGTCGCACGCCTTGATGCTGGTGAAACGGCCGCCGTGACACGTGATTCTGCCGTGACTGGGACCAAATCGCCGATTGCGACCGTGAAAGGTCTGGCGCAGTGAATATCGCCGATATTCCGATGCTGTCGCGCACCCACGGCCAGCCTGCCACCCCGTCCACCATGGGTAAAGAGACTGGCGAACGTCGTTTACCGTATGGAACGTCAGCATCAGTCAATTCGCAACATCGAACTACTCGGTAAAATCAACGGCGCAGTCGGTAACTACAACGCGCATATCGCCGCTTACCCGGAAGTGGACTGGCACAGCTAAGCGAAAAATTTATCACCTCGCTGGGCATTACCTGGAACCCCTACACCACGCAGATTGAGCCGCACGACTACATCGCCGAGATGTTCGACTGCATCGCACGCTTCAACACCATCCTGATCGACTTTGATCGCGATATCTGGGGCTACATGGCCCTCGGCCACTTCAAACAGAAAACCATCGCTGGTGAGATTGGTTCTTCGACCATGCCGCATAAAGTTAACCCGATCGACTTCGAAAACTCCGAAGGCAACCTCGGTCTGGCGAACGCAGTGATGCAGCACCTGGCAAGCAAACTGCCGGTTTCACGTTGGCAGCGTGATCTGACGGACTCCACCGTACTGCGTAACCTGGGGGTTGGTGTAGGTTATGCGCTGATTGCCTACCGAGGCCACGCTGAAAGGCATCTCCAAGCTGGAAGTGAATCGCGCTCGCGTCGCCGACGACCTGGATCACAACTGGGAAGTTCTGGCAGAGCCGATTCAGACCGTCATGCGTCGTTATGGCATCGAGAAGCCGTACGAAAAGCTCAAAGAGCTGACGCGCGGCAAACGCATCGAGCGGCGGCCATGCAGGCGTTTATTGACGGCCTTGACATGCCGGCAGAAGCCAAGGCCGAGCTGAAGGCTGACCCCGGCGAACTACATCGGTAACGCCGTCGCCCAGGCCAAGCGCATCTGAGATCGCCCTGACGCTTGCACGCCCGGCTGTGCCGGGCGTTTTCGTTTCAAGGACTCAACATGAACCCGTATTCCTCTTCACTCTTGGGCGGCATCAGCGCCGAAGAATTCCTCCGCGATTACTGGCAGAAAAAACCGCTGCTGATACGCCAGGCCATCCCCGAGTTCAAGAGCCCGCTCGACCCGGACGAACTGGCCGGCCTCGCACTGGAAGAGGATGATCGAATCGCGGATCGTCCTCGGCACGGCGAAGCCCGTGGGAACTGCGCCGCGGCCCGTTCCAGGAAGACACCTTCAGCCAGATGCCGAGCGCGAACTGGACCCTGCTGGTGCAGGCCGTCGACCAGTTCATCTGCCGGAAGTCGCTGAACTGCTGGAACACTTTCGTTCCTGCCCAGCTGGCGCATCGACGACGTGATCATCAGCTACGCCGCACCGGGCGGCAGCGTCGGCCCGCACTTCGACAACTACGACGTGTTCCTGCTGCAGGGCCACGGCAAGCGCCGCTGGAAAGTCGGCCAGACGTGCGACAGCGCACAGCCCGCATCGCCGCACGCCGACCTGCGCATCCTCGCCGGATTTCGAAGGCAGACGACGAGTGGATTCTGGAACCCGGGCGACATGCTCTACCTGCCGCCGCGCGTGGCCCACTACGGCGTCGCCGTGACGACTGCATGACCTACTCAGTCGGCTTCCGCGCGCCGAGCGCGCGCCGAAGTGCTGACCCACTTCACCGACTTCCTCGCCAGTTCCTCTCGCGACGAGGAGCGCTACACCGATGCCGGCATGGCAGCGATGAAGGGCGACGCCGACCAGCACCAGATCCAGCGCGACGCCCTCGATCGCCTGAAGAACCTGCTGCAGGAACACATGAGCGACGAACGCCTGCTGCTGACCTGGTTCGGCCAGTTCATGACCGAGCCGCGCTACCCGGAACTGGTGGCCGGCGAGGAGATCGAGGAAGACGACCTGACCGCCGCCATCGAAGACGGCGAGAGTACCTGATCCGCAACCCCAGCGCCCGCATGGCCTGGAGCGAAGTGGACGTCGGCCTGCTGCTGTTCGCCAGCGGCCAGACCGTGGTCCTGCCGGGTAAACTGCGCGATCTGCTCAAGCTGGTGTGCTCGGCAGAGTCGCTGCACGAAGGGAATCTCGGCCAATGGCTGGCCGACGACGATGGGCGTAATCTCATCGGAGAACTGATCAAACAGGGCAGTCTGGAGTTTGCCGATGAGTAGCAAGATCAGGGTTCGCGTCGCGGACTGGCAGAAGGATAATGCCGATCTGCGGCGCATTCGCGAGGCGGTTTTCATCGCCGAGCAATCGGTCCCGCCGGAACTCGAATGGGACGCCGAGGATGTCGAAGCCGTGCACTTCCTGGCCTTCGAAGGCGACTACGCCATCGACGGCACCGCCTCCTGCCGGACGGGCACATTGGCCGGGTGTCGGTCCTCAAGGACTGGCGCGGCCTGAAGGTTGGCGACCTGCTGATGCGTGCCGCCATCGAGCAGGCGGAAAGCCAGGGCCTGCAGCGCCAGTTGCTGACAGCCCAGGTCTACGCCATTCCCTTCTACGAACGACTAGGCTTCCAGGTAGCCAGTGGCGAATTCCTCGACGCCGGCCTTCCTCACGTGGACATGGTGCGCGAAAGCGCCTGAGCAACGACCAGCAAGGAGCGACATGGATAACGCCCCGGACCAAGACGACCTCCCGGTAGAACTGCCGGACATCGAGTTTCAGTCACCGGGGCGTTTTGCCGTCCACAATCCGCCCAGTGAAGCACTGCAGCCTGCAGTCCTGGAGCCGGCGCCCTTCCGCCTCGGCGAGAGCGACCAGTTGCACCGCTTCAGCAAACCCGACGACGCCCGTGCCCATGCACTGGCATTGATCCAGCAGGCGCGCCGCACGCTCTATCTCTATAGCCCTGACCTTGAGCCCTGGCTGTACCACCACAGCAGCATCCAGGAAGCCTGCACCCAGCTGCTGCTGGGCAATCCGCGCAACCGCCTGATGATTCTGGTGCGCGACAGCACCCGCGCAGTGAAGGAAGGCCATCGCCTGCTCAACCTCAGCCGTCGTCTGTCCAGCTACTGCCAGATCCGCCGGATCAACCCTGACTACCCGAACGAAGAGCACGCTTTCCTCCTTGCCGACGATTGCGGCCTGCTGCTGCGCCCTGAGCCCGGCGAATACGCCGGTTACGCGCACTACAACAACGCCGGTCGCGTCCGCCAGCTGATGGCGCAATTCGAACAGACCTGGAACACCAGCGTCCTCGACCCGAACCTGCGGAGTTTCCTGATTTGAGCCGATCCTCACTCGCCCTGATATTCGCCTGCGCAATCAGCTTGTCCGCCGTCGCGGCACCGCGCACCGAGATCATTCCGCTCAACTACCGCACCGCCGAGGATGTATTGCCAGTGGCACAGCAGGTACTGGGCAACGAAGGCCGGGTCACCGCCTATGGGAACCAGCTCGTGGTGAACGCCGAACTGGCGAAGATCCGCGAACTGCAGCAGGTGATCGAGCAGCTGGATACCCGCCCGCACCAACTACTGATCAGCGTCGATACGCTCGATGGCAGCCAGGGCAGCCAGAGCGGCTACTCGGTGAACGGCTCGGTCAGCGCCGGCAACGTGGACATCCAGGCCGGCCGCGGGGAAGTCAACGGCCGCGACCAGGTACGCATCATCAATCGATCCACCAACAGTCGCGGCGGCGGCACACAGCAGGTCCGCACCACCGAAGGCTCACCCGCCTTTATCCAGGTCGGCCAGAGCCAGCCGGTGACCAGCGCCGGCATCGGCCCCTACGGCCAGGTCTACAGCCAGACCGAGTACCGCGATGCCAACCAGGGCATGTATGTGACCGCCAGCATCACCGGCAACCTGGTGCACATCACCCTGAGCACGCGCAACGACCGCTTCAACGGCAATTACCAGGGTTCGATGAATACCAGCTCAGCGGACACCAGCGTCAGCGGCCCCATCGGTCAGTGGATCGAAATCGGCGGCGTCAGCCAGAGCAACCAGAGCACCCAGAGCGGCTACACCCGGCAGTACAGCACCCAGGGACGAAGCGACAGCAGCCTGCGGGTGAAGGTCGAAGTGCTCGACTAATCCTTCCGTAGGTGACTTGGCAGTCCTCGTTAGACCTTCGTGTAGTAGTCCAAAAAAAACACTACAAAACGTTTGACGAACGCTCGTTTGAAAGGGCATGATGGCCTCGCTCCCGCTAACCAGAGGGCCTCAAAGCCCTTCGGACCGAGCCAGTGGCCCACCCGCCATGCAGGTCCGTGTTGTTAAGCCCACAAGGCGGATCGACGAGGTTGCGACTGGCAAGAGGTTGTCCTGAGGGACGGGGAAGCAAGCCTTAGCAACAGCACGAAGTGACGGATTCAGCCGTCCACCATTGCCCAACGGCTGCCACGAGCCGGCAAGCGATTCTGGATGTCACCGCTGCAGTCACCCGTCTGTACGCCGCTCTACCCCACTCCTCCAGCGTCATTCCTTCTTTCGGTCGCCCCTTCGCCATCCCGCGGCGAGCAACCCGCAGCCAATACCGTTTCGATACAGGTCTTGAGTGGGTAAGTCGGTGCTCAACCAAACACATACTTTGAAGGATTGACCATGTCCGCTTATCAAAACGACATCAAAGCCGTTGCCGCTCTGAAAGAGAAAACCGGTAACAGCTGGAGCGCTATCAACCCCGAGTCGGTTGCCCGCATGCGCGCTCAGAACCGCTTCAAGACTGGTCTCGACATCGCCAAGTACACTGCGGCCATCATGCGCAAGGACATGGCCGAGTATGACGCCGACACTTCCGTCTACACCCAATCCCTGGGTTGCTGGCATGGCTTCATCGGTCAGCAGAAGCTGATCTCGATCAAGAAGCACCTGAAGACCACCAACAAGCGCTACCTCTACCTGTCCGGCTGGATGGTTGCCGCGCTGCGCTCCGACTTCGGCCCGCTGCCCGACCAGTCCATGCACGAGAAAACCGCCGTTTCCGGCCTGATCGAAGAGCTGTACACCTTCCTGCGTCAGGCTGACGCCCGCGAACTGGACCTGCTCTTCACCGCCCTGGACAGCGCTCGCGCCGCCGGCGACAAAGTCAAGCAGGACGAAATTCAGGCCCAGATCGACGGCTACGAAACCCACGTAGTACCGATCATCGCCGACATCGACGCCGGCTTCGGCAACCCGGAAGCGACCTACCTGCTGGCCAAGAAAATGATCGAAGCCGGCGCCTGCTGCATCCAGATCGAGAACCAGGTTTCCGACGAGAAGCAGTGCGGCCACCAGGACGGCAAAGTGACCGTTCCCCACGAAGACTTCCTCGCCAAGATCAACGCCGTTCGCTACGCGTTCCTCGAGCTGGGTGTTGACGACGGTGTGATCGTTGCCCGTACCGACTCCCTGGGTGCCGGCCTGACCAAGCAGATCGCCGTGACCAAAGAGCCGGGCGACCTGGGCGACCAGTACAACTCCTTCCTGGATTGCGAAGAAGTCTCCGCTGCCGAACTACAGAACGGCGACGTAGTGATCAACCGCGGCGGCAAGCTGCTGCGTCCCAAGCGCCTGGCTTCCAACCTGTTCCAGTTCCGCAAGGGCACCGGCGAAGACCGCTGCGTCCTGGACTGCATCACCTCGCTGCAGAACGGCGCCGACCTGCTGTGGATCGAAACCGAGAAGCCGCACGTTGGCCAGATCAAGGGCATGGTTGACCGCATCCGCGAAGTCATCCCGAACGCCAAGCTGGTTTACAACAACAGCCCGTCGTTCAACTGGACCCTGAACTTCCGTCAGCAGGTGTTCGATGCATTCGTCGCCGAAGGCAAGGACGTTTCCGCCTACGACCGCGCCAAGCTGATGAGCGTCGAGTACGACGAGACCGAACTGGCCCAGGTTGCTGACGAGAAGATCCGTACCTTCCAGCGCGATGGCTCTGCCCACGCCGGCATCTTCCACCACCTGATCACCCTGCCGACCTACCACACTGCCGCTCTGTCGACCGACAACCTGGCCAAAGGCTACTTCGCCGACCAGGGCATGCTGGCCTACGTGAAAGGCGTTCAGCGTCAGGAACTGCGTCAGGGCATCGCCTGCGTCAAGCACCAGAACATGGCTGGCTCGGACATCGGCGACAACCACAAAGAGTACTTCGCTGGCGAAGCTGCTCTGAAAGCCTCGGGTAAAGACAACACCATGAACCAGTTCCACTAAGAACTGGCTCACCAGCCCCTCGGGGCTGGCAGGCTCAACGAAACCCCGGCCTCGGCCGGGGTTTTGCTTTTTGCGCTTGGCCGAACCGCCAGACCTGCACTCCCCGCCCGCCAAGGGCAGGCTCGCCTCGACATGCCAGCCTCGCGCTTCCTTTATATGAATGGAAACGCCCCTCCATGAAAGGCATGCCCAAGCGAAACCGCCTCGCACTCGCCGCCCATCTCATCCAGCGCCTGCCGCACCGTCTTCATGAGCCGCTGCTCAGCCGACTGTTCTGCTCCCAGGTGCGCTTCGCCGGCACGGCTGGCGTGCGCATCCAGAGGCTCTCCGACAGCGAAGTGCGCATGAGCCTGGCCAACCACCGCCGCGCCCGCAATCACATCGGCGGCGTTCACGCTGCCGCCATGGCGCTGCTGGCCGAATCCGCCAGCGGCTGCATGGTCGGCATGAATCTGCCGGATCACAAGCTGCCGCTGATCAAGACGCTCAAGGTGGACTACCTGCGCCGGGCCAGCGGCAGCCTGCGCGCCATTGCCACGCTGACACCGGAACAGCGCCGCGCAATGCAGGAAGAAGATCGAGGCGAAGCACTGGTCCAGGTGACCCTTCTGGACGATTCCGGGGCCGAACCTGTGCGCTGCGAGATGCGCTGGGCGTGGGTTCGGAAGGGAAATTGAACCACCTGCAAGCCTGGGCGACCAACGAATTCACAGAGGAATAATTCGAAGTCGGATACCTGGCGAAATAAAAGCCCCGCCGCTTATATGTAGTAAAGTTACGGATATACGACACTGCGAATGATAATACTTATCATTTATAGGGTGCCGATTTATTGCGGTCAAATACCTCGAAAGTACTATTCGACCAAAGCCGAAGTGCCGTCACACTAGGCATCCAGAGCCGCGCAAACAGGGCGCTACGGGAAATGCAAAAGCCTTTTGCCCGAAATAGAAGCATCTGTTTGTGTTGGAAAAATTTACTTGCTGAAGGCTTTGGGCATAAAATTGGAAAGATGACCTGAACCCTTAGCTCACTATCCTTGAGTTGTCGGGTTCGCAGTAGTCAGGCGTTGCGCCTGGAACCCAAGACAATCGTTATTTGTAGGAAGGAGTATCGGCATGCCCAATCCAGCTGAACTTGCAGCTCAACACTGGGGACTCGCCGCCTTCCTTTTAGGAGTGCTGGGCCTGCTCGCCTTCATGCTAGGGGTTTCCAGCCTGCTTGGCAGTAAGGCATTTGGTCGCAGCAAGAACGAACCGTTCGAATCGGGGATCGTTCCTACCGGCAGCGCCCGCCTGCGCCTGTCGGCAAAATTCTATCTGGTCGCGATGCTCTTCGTGATCTTCGACGTCGAAGCCCTCTTCCTTTTCGCCTGGTCAGTGTCCGTCCGTGAAAGCGGCTGGGCCGGTCTGATCGAGGCAACCATTTTCATAGCAATTCTGTTGGCAGGTCTTGTCTACCTGTGGCGTATCGGTGCGCTCGATTGGGCGCCGGCGGCACGTCGCGCACGGCAGGCGAAGCTAAAACAATGAGGCTTTGGCGATGCAATACAAACTTACCCGGATCGATCCGGATGCGCCCAACGATCAATACCCGATCGGCGAACGCGAAACGGTAGAAGACCCGCTCATCGAAGGGCAGGTCCACAAGAACATCTTCATGGGCAAGCTCGAAGATGTTCTCAACGGTGCAGTCAACTGGGGTCGCAAGAACTCCCTGTGGCCGTACAACTTCGGGCTGTCCTGCTGCTACGTGGAGATGACCACGGCGTTCACCGCGCCGCACGACATCGCCCGTTTCGGCGCCGAAGTGATCCGTGCATCGCCGCGCCAGGCTGACTTCATGGTCATCGCCGGCACCTGCTTCATCAAGATGGCTCCGGTCATCCAGCGCCTGTACGAGCAGATGCTGGAACCCAAGTGGGTGATCTCGATGGGGTCGTGCGCCAACTCTGGCGGCATGTACGACATCTACTCGGTCGTTCAGGGGGTCGACAAGTTCCTCCCCGTGGACGTGTACATCCCCGGCTGCCCGCCCCGTCCGGAGGCGTTCCTGCAAGGCCTGATGCTGCTGCAGGAATCCATCGGCCAGGAGCGTCGCCCGTTGTCCTGGGTTGTAGGCGATCAAGGCGTCTATCGCGCCGACATGCCTGCCCAGAAGGATCTCAAGCGCGAACAGCGTATTGCGGTCACCAACCTGCGCAGCCCCGACGAAGTGTGATCCGGCCCTCCACGAGAGGCCCGTTTTCACTCCACCGTTGACCGAGTGACTTAAAGACTATGAATGCAGACTCCGCTCTGTACATCCCGCCTTACAAGGCAGACGACCAAGACATCGTCGTCGAACTGAATTCCCGCTTTGGCGCCGAGGCGTTCACCGTCCAGGCCACCCGCACTGGCATGCCGGTGCTCTGGGTTGCCCGTGAGCGCCTGATCGACGTCCTCACCTTCCTGCGCAATGTGCCCAAGCCGTACGTCATGCTCTATGACCTGCACGGTGTCGACGAGCGCCTGCGCACCCACCGTCGCGACCTGCCGGGCGCCGACTTCAGCGTGTTCTACCACCTGATGTCGCTCGAGCGTAATAGTGACGTGATGATCAAGGTGGCCTTGTCCGAAGGCGACCTCAACGTACCCACCGCCACCCGTATCTGGCCGAACGCCAACTGGTACGAGCGTGAGGTCTGGGACATGTACGGGATCACCTTCAATGGTCACCCGCACCTGACCCGCATGCTGATGCCGCCGACCTGGGAAGGTCACCCGCTGCGCAAGGACTACCCGGCGCGCGCCACCGAGTTCGATCCCTACGCGCTGTCCGCCGCCAAGCAGGACCTCGAGCAAGAGGCACTGCGCTTCAAGCCCGAAGACTGGGGCATGAAGCGCCACGGCGAGAACGAGGACTTCATGTTCCTCAACCTCGGCCCGAACCACCCCTCCGCGCACGGTGCATTCCGCATCATCCTGCAGCTGGACGGTGAAGAGATCCTCGACTGCGTTCCGGAGATTGGCTACCACCACCGTGGCGCCGAGAAGATGGCCGAGCGTCAGTCCTGGCACAGCTTCATCCCCTACACCGACCGTATCGACTACCTCGGCGGCGTGATGAACAACCTGCCGTACGTGCTCTCGGTCGAGAAGCTCGCCGGCATCAAGGTGCCGCAGCGCGTCGATGTCATCCGCATCATGATGTCGGAGTTCTTCCGCATCCTGAACCACCTCCTCTACCTGGGTACCTACATCCAGGACGTGGGTGCGATGACCCCGGTGTTCTTCACCTTCACCGACCGTCAGCGCGCCTACAAGGTCGTCGAAGCCATCACCGGCTTCCGCCTGCACCCGGCCTGGTACCGCATCGGTGGCGTCGCCCACGACCTGCCGCGCGGCTGGGACAAGCTGGTTCGCGAATTCCTCGACTGGATGCCCAAGCGTCTGGACGAGTACGAAACCGCAGCCCTGAAGAACAGCATCCTGCGTGGCCGTACCATCGGTGTTGCCGCTTACAACACCAAGGAAGCGCTTGAGTGGGGCACCACCGGCGCCGGCCTGCGCGCCACCGGTTGTGACTTCGACCTGCGTAAAGCCCGCCCCTACTCCGGCTACGAGAACTTCGAGTTCGAAGTACCGCTGGCGGCCAACGGCGACGCCTACGACCGCTGCATGGTCAAGATGGGCGAGATGCGCCAGAGCCTGCGCATCATCGAGCAGTGCCTGAAGAACATGCCCGAAGGCCCGTACAAGGCGGATCACCCGCTGACCACGCCGCCGCCCAAAGAGCGCACGCTGCAGCACATCGAGACCCTGATCACCCACTTCCTGCAGGTTTCCTGGGGCCCGGTCATGCCGGCCAACGAAGCCTTCCAGATGGTGGAAGCGACCAAGGGCATCAACAGCTACTACCTGACGAGCGATGGCAGCACCATGAGCTACCGGACCCGCATCCGGACGCCCAGCTTCCCGCACCTGCAGCAGATTCCGTCGGTGATCAACGGCAGCATGATCGCTGACCTGATCGCCTATCTGGGCAGTATCGACTTCGTTATGGCCGACGTGGACCGCTGATCATGAGTACCCTTATCCAGACTGATCGTTTCGAACTCAGCGAAACCGAGCGCTCGGCCATCGAGCACGAAATGCATCACTACGAGGACTCCCGCGCGGCGTCCATCGAAGCCCTGAAGATCGTCCAGAAGCAGCGCGGCTGGGTGCCGGACGGCGCCATTCCGGCCATCGCCGACATCCTCGGCATCCCGGACAGCGACGTCGAAGGCGTGGCTACCTTCTATAGCCAGATCTTCCGCCAGCCGGTCGGCCGCCACATCATCCGCGTCTGCGACAGCATGGTCTGCTACATCGGCGGCCACGAGTCCGTGGTTGGCGAGATCCAGAAGCAGCTGGGCATCGGCCTCGGCCAGACCACCGCCGACGGCCGCTTCACCCTGCTGCCGGTGTGCTGCCTGGGCAACTGCGACAAGGCCCCGGCGATGATGATCGACGACGACACCTTCGGCGACCTGCGTCCCGACGGCGTCGCCAAACTGCTGGAGGCCTACGCATGAGTCGCCTCACCTCCTACGGCACGCCCAACCGCACCGCACGGGCGGCCGAAACCCATCCGCTGACCTGGCGCCTGCGTGACGACGGCGCCCCGGTCTGGCTGGAGGAGTACCAGTCGAAGAATGGCTATGCCGCCGCGCGCAAGGCGCTGGCGCAGATGGCCACCGACGACATCGTCCAGACCGTCAAGGACTCTGGCCTCAAGGGCCGCGGCGGTGCGGGCTTCCCCACTGGTGTGAAGTGGGGCCTGATGCCCAAGGACGAATCCCTCAACATCCGCTACCTGCTGTGCAACGCGGACGAGATGGAGCCCAACACCTGGAAGGACCGCATGCTCATGGAGCAGCTGCCGCACCTGCTGGTGGAAGGCATGCTGATCTCCGCGCGCGCCCTCAAGGCCTACCGCGGTTACATCTTCCTGCGCGGCGAGTACGTCGACGCGGCCCGTAATCTGAACCGCGCCATCGAGGAAGCCAAGGCCGCCGGCCTGCTGGGCAAGAACATCCTCGGCAGCGGCTTCGATTTCGAGCTGTTCGTCCACACCGGTGCCGGCCGCTACATCTGTGGCGAAGAGACTGCGCTGATCAACTCGCTGGAAGGCCGCCGCGCCAACCCGCGCTCCAAGCCGCCCTTCCCCGCCGCCGTTGGCGTCTGGGGCAAGCCGACCTGCGTGAACAACGTCGAGACCCTGTGCAACGTGCCGGCGATCGTCGAGCACGGCGTCGACTGGTACAAGGGCCTCGCCCGTCCGGGCAGCGAAGACATGGGCACCAAGCTCATGGGCTTCTCCGGCAAGGTGAAGAACCCCGGTATCTGGGAACTGCCCTTCGGCCTTCCGGCCCGCGAGCTGTTCGAGGACTACGCCGGCGGCATGCGCGACGGCTACAAGCTCAAGGCCTGGCAGCCGGGCGGCGCCGGTACCGGCTTCCTCCTGCCGGAACACCTGGACGCGCTGTTCTACGCCGGCGGCGTCGCCAAGGTCGGCACCCGCATGGGTACCGGTCTAGCCATGGCGGTGGACGACAGCGTCAACATGGTTTCCCTGCTGCGCAACATGGAAGAGTTCTTCGCCCGCGAATCGTGCGGCTGGTGCACTCCGTGCCGCGACGGCCTGCCGTGGAGCGTGAAGGTGCTGCGCGCGCTGGAGAAAGGCGAAGGCGCCCAGGGCGACCTGGAAACCCTCGAGCAGCTCGTCAACTTCCTCGGCCCTGGCAAGACCTTCTGTGCCCACGCACCGGGTGCCGTCGAGCCGCTGGGCAGCGCACTGAAGTATTTCCGTCCCGAGTTCGAAGCGGGCATTTCCCGCCAGGCTCAGGCCGTACAAGCACCGCAGACCGTCGGCGCTTGATGCTTTGATCGCCGGGCACTGCGCCCGGCGTTGTTTCGTTGCAGTGCCGCGGCGTGCCGCCGGCCCGATGAAACCGTGATTTCTATTACGCCACGCCCGCTGACAACGGGCCAACGAAGACTTAGACCCATGGCCACGATCCACGTAGACGGCAAGACGTTAGAAGTCGACGGAGCGGACAACCTGTTGCAGGCCTGTCTCTCCCTCGGTCTCGACATCCCCTACTTCTGCTGGCACCCGGCGCTCGGAAGCGTCGGCGCATGCCGCCAGTGCGCGGTCAAGCAGTACACCGACGAGAACGACACCCGCGGTCGCATCGTCATGTCCTGCATGACTCCCGCCACCGACAACACCTGGATTTCCATCGAAGACGAAGAATCCAAGGCATTCCGTGCCAGCGTCGTCGAATGGCTGATGACCAACCACCCGCACGACTGCCCGGTCTGCGAGGAAGGCGGTCACTGCCACCTGCAGGACATGACGGTGATGACCGGCCACAACCAGCGCCGGTACCGCTTCACCAAGCGCACCCACCAGAACCAGGAGCTCGGCCCGTTCATCGCCCACGAGATGAACCGCTGCATCGCCTGCTACCGTTGCGTCCGTTACTACAAGGACTACGCCGGCGGCACCGACCTGGGCGTCTACGGCGCGCACGACAACGTCTACTTCGGCCGTATCGAGGACGGTGTACTGGAGAGCGAATTCTCCGGCAACCTGACCGAGGTCTGCCCGACCGGCGTGTTCACCGACAAGACCCACTCCGAGCGCTACAACCGCAAGTGGGACATGCAGTTCGCCCCGAGCATCTGCCATGGCTGCTCCAGCGGCTGCAACATCAGCCCCGGTGAGCGTTACGGTGAAATCCGCCGCATCGAGAACCGTTACAACGGCTCGGTAAACCACTACTTCCTGTGCGACCGCGGCCGCTTCGGCTACGGCTACGTCAACCGCGAAGACCGTCCGCGCCAGCCGCAGCTGATGCTGAGCAAGCAGAAGCTTTCGCTGGACGGCGCTCTCGACCAGACCGCTGCCCTGCTCAAGGGCCGCAAGGTCATCGGTATCGGTTCGCCGCGTGCCAGCCTGGAAAGCAACTACGCCCTGGCCGAACTGGTCGGCGCGCAGAACTTCTACAGCGGCATCTCCGCTGACGAGCTGCAACGCCTGCAGCTGGTGCTGAAAGTGATGCAGGACGGCCCGCTGCCGGTGCCGACCCTCCGTGACATCGAAGACCACGACGCAGTGTTCGTGCTCGGCGAAGACCTGACCCAGACCGCTGCCCGTATCGCCCTGGCCCTGCGCCAATCGGTGAAGGGCAAGGGCGAAGACATGGCCGCCGCGATGAAGATCCAGCCGTGGCTCGACGCCGCGGTGAAGACCATCGCCCAGCACGAGATGAACCCGCTGTTCATCGCCAGCCTGGATGAAACCCGCCTGGACGACGTGGCCGCCGAGTGCGTGCATGCCGCCACCGAAGACCTGGCTCGCCTGGGCTTCGCCGTGGCCCACGCCATCGACCCGAGCGCTCCGGCCGTCGCCGGCCTCGACGCCGAAGCCGCTGCCCTGGCCCAGCGCATCGCCGATGCCCTGGTCACGGCCAAGCGTCCGCTGGTTGTTTCCGGCACTTCGCTGGGCAGCAACGCCCTGATCGAAGCCGCCGCCAACATCGCCAGCGCGCTGAAGAATCGCGAGAAGAACGGCTCCCTGAGCCTGGTGGTTCCGGAAGCCAACAGCCTGGGCCTAGCCCTCTTCGGCGGTGACTCCGTAGAAGCCGCTCTCGAGCAGCTGACCTCCGGCGCCGCCGATGCCGTGGTGATTCTGGAGAACGACCTGTACCGCCGCGCCGACGCTGCCGCTGTCGATGCTGCACTGGCCGCCGCGAAGATCGTCGTCGTCGCCGATCATCAGCAGACCGCCACCAGCGCCAAGGCCACCGTCCTGCTGCCGGCCGCCAGCTTCGCCGAAGGCGATGGCACCCTGGTCAGCCAGGAAGGCCGCGCCCAGCGCTTCTTCCAGGTCTATGACCCGACCTACTACAACGCCGACAACCTGGTCCGCGAAGGCTGGCGCTGGCTGCACGCCCTGCACAGCACCCTGGAAGGCAAGCGTGTCGACTGGACCCAGCTGGACCACGTGATCGACGCCGTCGTCGCCGCCAAGCCGCAACTGGCCGGCATCCGCGAAGCCGCGCCGAACGCTGCGTTCCGCATCAAGGGCCTGAAGCTGGCGCGCGAACCGCACCGCTACTCCGGCCGTACCTCGATGCGCGCCAACATCAACGTCAGCGAGCCGCGTCAGCCGCAGGACATCGACTCCGCGTTTGCCTTCTCCATGGAAGGTTACGCCGGCAGCACCGAACCTCGTCAGCAGATTCCGTTCGCCTGGTCTCCGGGCTGGAACTCCCCGCAGGCCTGGAACAAGTTCCAGGACGAAGTCGGTGGTCACCTGCGTGCCGGCGATCCGGGCGTACGCCTGATCGAGGCCAAGGGTGAAGCCCTGTGGTTCAGCGAGATTCCTGCGCCGTTCCACACCGCCGCCAGCCAGTTCAAGGTGGTGCCCTTCTATCACCTGTTCGGCAGCGAGGAGAACTCCTCGAAAGCCGCTCCGGTGCAGGAACGCATCCCGCAGACCTACGTCACCCTGGCCAAGGCCGAGGCTGATCGTCTGGGCGTCAATGAAGGCGCGATCATCCGCCTGACCGTCAAGGGCCAGGAGCTGCGCCTGCCGCTGCGTGTGAGCGAAGAGCTCGGCGCCGGCCTGGTCGCCCTGCCGATCGGTCTGCAAGGCATTCCCGCCGGTGTCATCGGCGCCGTGGCTGAAGGTCTGCAGGAGGCTGCGCAATGAGCTTGATGAGCATGAGCTGGCTGACCCCCGCTGTCGTCGACATCATCATCGAAGTCGTCAAGGCCATCGTCATCCTGCTCGCCGTGGTCGTCTGCGGCGCCCTGCTCAGCTGGGTCGAGCGTCGTCTGCTCGGCCTCTGGCAGGACCGCTACGGTCCGAACCGGGTCGGCCCCTTCGGTGCCTTCCAGCTCGGCGCCGACATGCTGAAGATGTTCTTCAAGGAAGACTGGACCCCGCCGTTCGCCGACAAGATGATCTTCACCCTCGCGCCCATGATCGCCATGGGTGCGCTGCTGGTGGCCTTCGCGGTCATCCCGATCACCCCGACCTGGGGCGTCGCTGACCTGAACATCGGCATCCTGTTCTTCTTCGCCATGGCCGGCCTGACCGTTTACGCGGTGCTGTTCGCCGGCTGGTCGAGCAACAACAAGTTCGCCCTCCTCGGCAGCCTGCGCGCCTCGGCCCAGACCATCTCCTACGAGGTGTTCCTGGCCCTGTCGCTGATGGGCATCGTCGCTCAGGTCGGCTCGTTCAGCCTGCGCGACATCGTCGATTACCAGGCCGAGCACATGTGGTTCATCATCCCGCAGTTCTTCGGCTTCATGACCTTCTTCGTCGCCGGCGTCGCCGTGACTCACCGTCACCCGTTCGACCAGCCCGAAGCCGAGCAGGAACTGGCCGACGGTTACCACATCGAGTACGCCGGCATGAAATGGGGCATGTTCTTCGTCGGCGAGTACATCGGCATCGTGCTGGTGTCCGCGCTGCTGGCGACCCTGTTCTTCGGCGGCTGGCACGGTCCCTTCGGCATCCTGCCGCAGATCCCGTTCTTCTGGTTCGCCCTGAAAACCGGCTTCTTCATCATGATGTTCATTCTGCTGCGGGCTTCCATCCCACGCCCGCGCTATGACCAGGTGATGGCCTTCAGCTGGAAGTTCTGCCTCCCGCTGACCCTGATCAACCTGCTGGTGACCGGCGCTGTCGTGCTGGCGACCCAGTAAGGAGTACGACCATGATCAAGTACATTTTCGACGTAGTGCACGGCACCTACACCCAGCTGCGCAGCCTGGTGATGATCTTCGGTCACGCCTTCCGCAAGCGTGACACCCTGCAGTATCCGGAAGAGCCCGTGTACCTGCCGCCGCGCTACCGTGGCCGCATCGTGCTCACTCGCGACCCCGACGGTGAGGAGCGCTGCGTTGCTTGCAACCTGTGCGCCGTGGCCTGCCCGGTCGGCTGCATCTCCCTGCAGAAGGCCGAGATGGACGATGGCCGCTGGTACCCCGAGTTCTTCCGCATCAACTTCTCCCGCTGCATCTTCTGCGGCCTTTGCGAAGAGGCCTGCCCGACCACCGCGATCCAGCTGACACCGGATTTCGAGATGGGCGAGTTCAAGCGCCAGGACCTGGTCTACGAGAAGGAAGACCTGCTGATCTCCGGCCCCGGCAAGAACCCGGACTACAACTTCTACCGCGTTGCCGGCATGGCCATCGCCGGCAAGCCCAAAGGCGCCGCGCAGAACGAGGCCGAACCGATCAACGTCAAGAGCCTGCTGCCGTAAGGAGACGTCGCGTGGAATTCGCTTTCTACTTCGCCGCCGGCGTCGCCGTGCTGGCAACCTTCCGGGTCATCACCAACAGCAACCCGGTGCATGCCCTGCTCTACCTCATCATTTCGCTGCTGGCGGTATCGATGACCTTCTTCAGCCTCGGCGCCCCGTTCGCCGGTGCCCTGGAAATCATCGTCTACGCCGGCGCGATCATGGTGCTGTTCGTCTTCGTGGTCATGATGCTCAACCTCGGCCCGGCGATTGCCGAGCAGGAGCGCAAGTGGCTCAAGCCCGGTGTCTGGATCGGCCCCGGCGCCCTGGCTGCCGTGCTGCTGGTCGAACTGCTGTGGATGCTCTCGCGCACCCCGAGCGGTATCGGCATCGGCCACACCACCGTGGACGCCAAGGCCGTGGGCATCAGCCTGTTCGGCCCGTACCTGCTGGTCGTCGAACTGGCCTCGATGCTGCTGCTGGCGGCACTGGTCGCCGCCTACCACCTCGGCCGCCACGAAGCGAAGGACTAACACCATGAATGCAATCCCTCTCGAACACGGACTGGCACTCGCCGGTGTGCTGTTCTGCTTCGGCCTGGTGGGCCTGATGGTACGACGCAACATCCTGTTCGTACTGATGAGCCTGGAAGTGATGATGAACGCCGCCGCTCTGGCCTTCGTGGTCGGTGGCGCCCGCTGGGGCCAGCCTGACGGCCAGGTGATGTTCATCCTGGTGCTCAGCCTGGCTGCGGCCGAGGCCAGCATTGGCCTGGCGATCCTGCTCCAGCTGTATCGCCGCTTCCATACCCTCGATATCGACGCTGCCAGCGAGATGCGCGGATGAACCTGCTGCCCCTTACTTTCCTGTTCCCCCTGGTCGGCTTCCTGCTGCTCTCGTTCTCGCGCGGCAAGTGGTCGGAAAATCTCTCGGCACTGGTCGGTGTCGGCTCCGTGGGCCTGGCGGCCCTCTCCGCCTTCTGGGCGATCTGGAGCTTCCACAGCAACCCGCCCGAAGGTGGCGCCTACAGCCTGGTGCTGTGGCAATGGATGAGCGTTGGCGACTTCAAGACCAACTTCACCCTGTATCTGGACGGCCTCTCGGTCACCATGCTCGGCGTGGTCACCGGCGTCGGCTTCCTGATCCACCTGTTCGCCTCCTGGTACATGCGCGGTGAGACCGGCTATTCGCGGTTCTTCGCGTACACCAACCTGTTCATCGCCAGCATGCTGTTCCTGGTGCTGGGCGATAACCTGCTGTTCATGTACTTCGGCTGGGAAGGCGTGGGCCTCTGCTCCTACCTGCTGATCGGTTTCTATTACAACCACGTACCGAACGGCAACGCAGCGCTGAAGGCCTTCATCGTGACCCGTGTGGGTGACGTGTTCTTCGCCATCGGCATGTTCATCCTGTTCCAGCACCTGGGCACGCTGAACATCCAGGAGCTCCTGGTTCTGGCTCCGCAGCACTTCGCCAAGGGCGACCTGTGGATCAACCTGGCCACCCTGATGCTCCTCGGCGGCGCCGTCGGCAAATCCGCCCAGCTGCCGCTGCAGACCTGGCTGGCCGACGCGATGGCTGGTCCGACTCCGGTCTCCGCGCTGATCCACGCCGCCACCATGGTGACCGCGGGCGTCTACCTGATCGCCCGCTGCCACGGTCTGTTCGAGCTGGCTCCGAACGTCCTGGAGCTGGTCGGCATCATTGGCGCCGTGACCCTGGTACTGGCCGGCTTCGCCGCGCTGGTGCAGACCGACATCAAACGCATCCTCGCCTACTCGACCATGAGCCAGATCGGCTACATGTTCCTGGCCCTGGGCGTGGGTGCCTGGGGTGGCGCGATCTTCCACCTGATGACCCACGCCTTCTTCAAGGCCCTGCTGTTCCTTGCTTCGGGTGCGGTGATCGTCGCCTGCCACCACGAGCAGAACATCTTCAAGATGGGTGGCCTGTGGAAGAAGTTGCCGCTGGCCTACGCGAGCTTCGTGGTCGGTGGTGCAGCGCTGTCCGCCCTGCCCTTCCTGACCGCCGGCTTCTACTCCAAGGACGAGATCCTCTGGGAAGCCTTCGCCAGCGGTCACCAGAACCTGCTGATCGCCGGTCTGGTTGGCGCGTTCATGACTTCGCTGTACACCTTCCGCCTGATCTTCATCGCCTTCCACGGCGAAGCGAAGACCGAAGCGCACGCCGGCCACGGCATTAGCCACTGGCTGCCGCTGGGTGTCCTGATCGTGCTCTCCACCTTCATCGGCGCGCTGATCACTCCGCCGCTGGCGGGTGTCCTGCCGGAAAGCGCCGGTCACGCCGGTGGTGAAGCCAAGCACAGCCTGGAAATCGCCTCGGGCGCCATCGCCATCGCCGGTATCCTGCTGGCGGGCCTGCTGTTCCTCGGCAAGCGCCGCTTCGTCAGCGCCGTCGCCCAGAGCGCACCGGGCCGCTTCCTCGGCACCTGGTGGTACCACGCCTGGGGCTTCGACTGGCTGTACGACAAGCTGTTCGTGAAACCCTACCTGCTGATCTGCCGCCTGCTGGCCGCGGACCCGATCGACAAGACCCTGGTCCTGGTCCCGCTCACCGCCCGCGGTGGCAACAAACTCCTCAGCCTCACCGAGAACGGCCGCCTGCGTTGGTACGCTGCTTCCCTGGTGGGTGGCGCCGCGCTGCTCCTCGGCGCGCTGCTGCTGGCTTAATGAATTCACGAAAGAGATTGAGCCCGACATGATTCTGCCCTGGCTAATCCTGATCCCCTTCATCGGCGGCTTCCTTTGCTGGATCGCCGAGTACACCAGCAAGACCCTGCCTCGCTGGGTCGCCCTGGGATCGATGGTCCTCACCCTGGCCCTGAGCCTGTGGGTGTGGCACACCGGCGACTTCCAGCTGGCCCCGGCGCCGGGTGGCGAGCCGCAGTGGACCCTGCAGTTCCAGGTACCCTGGATCGAGCGTTTCGGCATCAGCGTGCACCTGGCAATGGACGGTCTGTCCCTGCTGATGGTCGCGCTGACCGGCCTGCTCGGCGTGCTGTCCGTCCTCTGCTCGTGGAACGAGATCCAGCGCCGCATCGGCTTCTTCCACCTGAACCTGCTGTGGATTCTGGGCGGGGTGATCGGTGTGTTCCTCGCCGTCGACCTGTTCCTGTTCTTCTTCTTCTGGGAAATGATGCTGGTGCCGATGTACTTCCTCATCGCGCTCTGGGGTCATAGCTCGGACGACGGCAAGAAGACCCGCATCTACGCCGCCACCAAGTTCTTCATCTTCACCCAGGCCAGCGGTCTGGTGATGCTGGTGGCGATCCTGGGCCTGGTGTTCGTGCACTACAACAGCACCGGCGTGCTGACCTTCAACTACGCCGACCTGCTGAAGACCCAGCTGCCGCCGCACACCGAGTGGATTCTGATGCTCGGCTTCTTCGTCGCCTTCGCGGTGAAGATGCCGGTAGTGCCCGTGCACTCCTGGCTGCCCGACGCCCACGCCCAGGCGCCGACCGCCGGCTCCGTGGACCTCGCCGGCATCCTGCTGAAGACCGCCGCCTACGGCCTGATCCGCTTCGCCCTGCCGCTGTTCCCCAACGCCTCGGCCGAGTTCGCCCCGATCGCCATGACCCTGGGTCTGATCGGCATCTTCTACGGCGCCTTCCTGTCGTTCGCGCAGACCGACATCAAGCGCCTGGTGGCCTACTCCTCCGTCTCGCACATGGGCTTCGTGATGATCGGCATCTACTCCGGCAGCCCGCAGGCGCTGCAGGGTGTAGTCGTGCAAATGATCGCCCACGGCCTCTCCGCCGCCGCGCTGTTCATCCTGTGTGGCCAGCTGTACGAGCGCCTGCACACCCGTGACATGCGCAAAATGGGCGGCCTGTGGTCGCGCATCCCGTACCTGCCGGCCGTGGCCCTGTTCTTCGCCACCGCTTCGCTGGGCCTGCCGGGTACCGGCAACTTCGTCGGCGAATTCCTGATCCTGCTGGGCAGCTTCAAGGTGGTTCCGGTGATCACTGTGATCGCCACCTTCGGCCTGGTGTTCGGCTCGGTCTACTCGCTGATCATGATCCACCGCGCGTACTTCGGCCCGGCCAAGTCCGACACCGCCATCGCCGGCCTGAACGCCCGCGAGCTCTCCATGGTGCTCGGCCTGGCGGTGCTGCTGATCGTGCTCGGCGTCTACCCGCAGCCGGTCCTCGACACCTCCGCGGCAACCATGCACGGCGTCCAGCAATGGCTGGGTTCCGCCCTCTCCACTCTGGCAGCACGGTAAGCGCGAAATGACCTTCACGATTCAACACTTCATCGCGCTCCTGCCACTGCTCATCACCAGCGCCACCCTGGTGGTGGTGATGCTCGCGGTAGCCTGGAAGCGTAACCACTCGATGGCCGCCACCCTCTCGGTGATCGGTCTGAACCTGGCCCTGCTGTCGATCATCCCGGTGCTGAAAGTCACCCCGATCGAAGTCACCCCGCTCATGGTGGTCGACAACTTCGCCTGCTTCTACATGGCCCTGATCCTGATCGGCGCCCTGGCCTGCACCACCCTCGCCCACGCCTACATGGAAAGCTTCCCGGGCAACCGCGAGGAGCTGTACCTGCTCCTGCTGCTGTCCACCGCGGGCGGCCTGGTGCTGGTCAGCGCGCAGAACCTGGCCGGGCTGTTCATCGGCCTGGAACTGCTGTCGGTGCCGGTCTACGGCATGGTGGCCTACGCATTCTTCAACAAGCGCACCCTGGAAGCGGGCATCAAGTACACCGTACTCTCCGCCGCCGGCTCCGCGTTCCTGCTGTTCGGCATGGCACTGCTCTACGCCGAGTCCGGCAGTCTGAGCTTCGCCGGTATCGGGGCATCGCTGGCCGAAGGCACCAGCCATGGCCCGCTGCTGTCCATCGGCGTCGGCATGATGGTCGTCGGCCTGGGCTTCAAGCTGTCCCTGGCACCGTTCCACCTGTGGACTCCGGACGTCTATGAAGGCGCCCCGGCCCCGGTTGCCACCTTCCTGGCCACTACCGCCAAGGTTGCCGTGTTCGCCGTGCTGCTGCGCCTGTTCCAGATCGCTCCGGCGGCCTTGAACAATGGCCTGCTGCATGACGCCATCGCAGTCATCGCCATCGCCTCGATCCTGATCGGCAACCTGCTGGCGCTGACCCAGAGCAACATCAAGCGTCTGCTGGGCTACTCGTCCATCGCCCACTTCGGCTACCTGCTGATCGCCCTGGTGGCAAGCAAGGGCCTGGCCGTGGAAGCGGTCGGCGTCTACCTGACCACCTACGTGGTCACCACCCTGGGCGCCTTCGGCGTGGTCACCCTGATGTCCACTCCTTACAGCGGCCGCGACGCCGACGCGCTGTTCGAGTACCGCGGCCTGTTCTGGCGCCGTCCGGTGCTGACCGCGGTGATGACCGTGATGATGCTGTCCCTGGCCGGCATCCCGCTGACCGCCGGCTTCATCGGCAAGTTCTACATCGTCGCCACCGGCGTCGAGTCGCAGCACTGGTGGCTGGTCGGCGCCCTGGTACTGGGCAGCGCCATCGGCCTGTTCTACTACCTGCGTGTCATGGTGACCATGTTCCTGGTCGAGCCGAACATGAAGCGCCACGACGCACCCCTGGACTGGGCCCAGCGCGCCGGCGGCATCATGCTGGTAGCCATCGCCCTGCTCGCCTTCTTCCTCGGCGTCTACCCGCAACCGCTGCTGGACATCCTCCAGCACAGCGGCCTGGTAGCCATCGCCGGCTAAGGTCGACAGGCAACAAAAAACCCCGCTTCGGCGGGGTTTTTTATTGAGCGCAAAAGCGGTGCCGTAGGGCGCATAACGCGCCAGCGTTATCCGCCGGATTGGCAACGGCGGATAACCTGTTCCAGGTTATTCGCCCTACGCTTTCTGCTACTCCTCCGTCTTCGGTACTTCCTCGGCCCGGCCGGTGAACAGGTCCCACGATGCCATGAACAGCGCCGCGATCAGCGGGCCGATGACGAAGCCATTGAGGCCGAACAGCGACATGCCGCCCAGGGTGGAGATCAGCACCACATAGTCGGGCATCTTGGTGTCCTTGCCGACCAGGATCGGGCGCAGGATGTTATCCACCAGACCGATCACCACCACGCAGAACAGCGTCAGCACCACGCCCTGCCAGATCGCCCCGGTGAGCAGGAAATAGGCCGCCACCGGCACCCAGATCAGCCCCGCGCCGATGGCTGGCAGCAGTGAGAGGAAGGCCATCAGCGTGCCCCAGAGCAGCGAGCCCTGGATACCGAGGAACCAGAAGATCAAGCCGCCCAACGCGCCCTGGGTCGCGGCGACGGCGATGTTGCCCTTTACCGTGGCGCGGATCACCGTGGTGAATTTGGTGAACAGGTGCTGCTTGTGTTCCCCGCTCAGCGGCACCGCCTGCTTGATCCGCTTGCCCAGCGTCGGGCCATCGCGCAGGAGGAAGAACAGCAGGTACAGCATGATGCCGAAGCTGATGACGAACTCGAAGGTGTTCTGGCCGATGCTGAAGGCCTTGGTGGCCACCAACTGGCTGGCCTGCATCGCGCCCGCCGAGAGTTTTTCCTGCAAGCTGGACAGATCGGCGAGGTCGAAGCGCTCCAGCAACTGGTGCGCCCAGCCCGGCAGCGCGGCGACCGCCTGTTGGTAATAGGTGATGAAGTTCAGTTCACCCGACTTCAGTCGCTGGTAAACGGTCGCGCCCTCCTGCACCAGAGCTCCCGCGATGAAGGTCACCGGCAGGATCACGATCAGGAAGCAGACGGCGAGGGAAATCAGCGCGGCGAGGTTGTTGCGCCCGTTGAGTTTCACCCGCAGGCGACGCTGCAACGGGGCAAAGATGATCGCCAGAATGGTGCCCCAGAAGACTGCCCCGTAGAACGGCAGCAGAATCCAGCCGAAAGCCAGTGTGACCACCAGCAGCAGGGCGAGGAACGTCCGGTATTCCAGTTTCGATTCGAACATGAGCGGGTCCATGGATGGAAAAACCTGCTCATTAGTCAGCAGTTGACCCGCCGAGTGCAACTTTCCGTGCGCGATGGCCCGTCGCAGAGCGCCGCTGCTTCGGTTCAGAGCACCATCGCCGCGACCCAGCCGAAGACCAGCAGCGGCAGGTTGTAGTGCAGGAAGGTTGGCACCACGGTGTCCCAGATGTGGTTGTGCTGGCCATCCACGTTCAGGCCGGAAGTCGGGCCGAGGGTGGAGTCCGAAGCCGGCGAGCCCGCGTCGCCCAAAGCACCCGCAGTCCCCACGATGCTGACGATGGCCAGCGGGCTGAAGCCCAGGTGCACCGCCAGCGGCACGAAGATCGCCGCGATGATCGGTACCGTGGAGAAGGACGAGCCGATGCCCATGGTCACCAGCAGGCCCACCAGCAGCATCATGAAGGCGCCCAGCGCCTTGCTGCTGCCGATCCAGCCGGCGGCGCTGTCCACCAGGCTGGCGACCTGCCCGGTAGCCGTCATCACCGCCGCGAAACCCTGGGCGGCGATCATGATGAAGCCGATCATGGCCATCATTTTCATGCCTTCGGTGAACAGGTCGTCCGCTTCCTTCCAGCGCACCACGCCGGACAGCGAAAAGACCAGGAAGCCCACCAGCGCGCCGAGGATCATCGAGTCCAGCAGCAGTTGCACGGCGAAAGCCGTCGCCACTGCAACGCCGGCTACCGCCAGGCTCATCTTGCTGTAGGGCGTGTCGACTCGCTCGGCCTGTTCGATGCGCTCCAGGTCGTACACGCGCTTGCGCCGGTAGCTGAAGAGCACCGCGATCAGCAGGCCGAAGACCATGCCCAGCGCCGGGATCAGCATCGCGTGCGTGACATTGATGCCTTGCACGTCGACGCCCGCCCGGGCCACGTTGGCCAGCAGGATCTGGTTCAGGAAGATGTTGCCGAAACCCACCGGCAGGAACATGTACGGGGTGATCAGCCCGAAGGTAATGACGCAGGCGATCAGCCGGCGATCGATCTGCAGGCGCGTCAGCACATAGAGCAGCGGCGGCACCAGCAGCGGGATGAAGGCGATATGGATCGGCAGGATGTTCTGCGAGGAGATCGCCACCACCAGCAGCAGGGCGACCATCATCCACTTGAAGCCACTGGAGCCGTTCGCCTCGTGCCGGCCGAGCATCGCCAGCGCACGGTCAGCGAGCGCGTGCGCCATTCCGGAGCGTGCGATAGCCACGGCGAAGGCGCCCAGCATGGCATAGGACAGCGCCACGGTCGCACCGGCACCCAGCCCATCGTTGAATGCCTTGAGCGTACCGTCCATGCCCAGGCCGCCGAGCAGGCCTCCCGCTACCGCACCGGCGATCAGTGCGACCACCACATGCACGCGGCACAGGCTCAGCACCAGCATCAGGCCAATGGCGATCAGCACCGCATTCATTCCCACTCTCCTTTCAAAAGCTCGCCCGACCGAGTTTCGGGCAAAAGGCGCGCACTCTGCCAAAGCCCCGCTGTCGAGTCAAAAGGTCAGCCGATTCAAGGCATTTCGAAATCTATCCGGCGGGGTTTTCACTGTGCTTTGCATGCTTTTTGCCTGAAGCACACCGCCCGTCGGCAAGGCACGCCAGAATCGCCTGTTTTTTGGCGTTTCGTCCCGTCACGGGTCAAGAAGATGCGGGAAAGGCCGATATATCGGGCATCCCAGGGCTTAGTTCAAACAAGGATTCCCCTCCATGCTGCTGCGCCGTCTCTCCATCCAGTGGAAGATCACGTTGCTTGCCGGGCTGTGCCTGCTCGGCGTCGTCTCGCTGCTTTCCGGCCTGTCCGTCTACCGCACACAAACCAGCACCGCACTGGTCAAGCAATCGAGCACGGAAATGCTCGATGAAGCGGCCAAGGCCCGCCTGCAATCTCGCGGCGAAGTCCAGGCCATGCGCATCCAGCGCTACATCATGGATGCCTACCAGTACGGCAAGGGCTTCTCGCGGCAGGTCCTGTTCCTGCGAGACCAGGCGCAGAAGCGTTTCCTCGATGCCTACGACCTGCGTGAAGACCTGACCCGCCAGGTGAAGACCGCGCTGGAAGGCAATCCGGAGCTGCTCGGCCTCTACGTTGCCTTCGAGCCGGACGCGCTGGACGGCAAGGACAAACTCTTTGCCGGCCAGGGCGAACTGGGCAGCAACGACGCCGGGCGCTTCTCCATCTACTGGTCGCAGGCCACGCCGGGTCACCTGGAGTCCGAAGCCATGGCCGAGTCGCTGTTGCAGGACACCAGCCCGGGCCCGAGCGGCAGTGCCTACAACGCCTGGTTCACCTGCCCCAAGACCACTGGCCAGCCGTGCGTGCTGGACCCGTATTTCGACGACGTCGGCAACAAGAAGATGCTGATGACCAGCATTGCCTTCCCGCTGGAACTGGATGGCAAGGTCATCGGCGTCATGGGCCTGGACATCAGCATGGAGAAGCTGCAGGAAATCAGCGTCGAGGGCAGCCAGGAACTCTACGACGGCCAGGGCCGCGTGAGCATCGTCAGCGCCGCCGGTCCTGCTTGCAGGGCACAGCGCGGACGCCTCCAAACTGAGCAAGCACCTCAAGGAGATCTACCCCAACCAGGGCGCCGACCTGAGCCATCGCCGCCAACCATGAGCAGGTGTTCCGCCAGGACGATCAACTGCGTGTGGTCGAGCCGCTGCAGCCGATCCCCGGTTCCAAACCCTGGGGCGTGCTGCTGGAAGTCCCACAGAATGTCCTGCTCGGCCCGGCCATCGAACTGCAGAACGAACTGGATAACCAGCGCGTTCAGGGCACCGTCTCGCAACTCGGCTT
>JASGKM010000012.1:0-270062 GCA_049840615.1 Pseudomonas sp. | reverse complement strand
AAGGTTAATAGGGAAACACGATAGAATCCGAACAGCACCTGTGCACGGCAACGGCGACTCGGCCGCGCTGTGGCTGACCACGATCTGGCGCTTCGAGTCCAACGGCTGGCCGCGCGAGCGCCTGTTCGCCTTCGACCAGCCGATGCCGCTGGCGCGCGACGACGACGCGGTGCCCCAGCCCGGGCGCAGCTCCACCGCGGAATCCATGGTCTTCCTGAAGGCGAAGGTGCGCCGCGTGCTGGACGTTACCGGCGCCTCCAGGCTGATCCTGGTGGGCAACTCGCGCGGCGGCAACGCGATCCGCAACTACTTGCGAGAACGGCGGTGGAGCGGCGAGCGTGAGCCAGCGTGGTGCTGGGCGGCAACCCGGCGCACGGCATCTGGGCGGTGCCGGGGCTGCGCGAGGTCAGCGGTTCCTCGGGTCTGTCGCCCTTCATGAAGCAGCTCAATGCACCCAAGGGACCCGATGGCGACGAGGTCACGCCCGGCGTGCGGTGGCTCACCCTGCGCTCGGACAGCAACGACAAGTACGCGCAGCCCGAAGGCACCTGGATCGGCGCGCCCGCAAGCCGACGAACATCGGCTTCGCCACTGCCCGGCGCTCAAGGGCGCGGCCAACGTCGTGCTGCCGGGCGTGGACCATCGCGAGGCCTCGTTCTCGCCGGCCGCCTTTGCCGCGACATGGCGCTTCCTCACCGGCGCGGCGCCGAGCCGCACCGACGTCGCATCCGAGGCCGCGCCCCTGCTCGACGGCAGCCTGAGCGGCCTGGGCCTGGCGCCCGGCGACCCGGCCAGCGGCGAGACTTCCCCAGCAACCTGCCGCTGGCGGGCGCGCGGCTGGCCATCTATGCCACCGACGCTGCGCGACCGGCGAGCGCCGCGGCCGAGGCGGTGCACCGCAGGACCATCGGCCCCGACGGCCGCTGGGGCCCCTTTTGCGGCGCGGCCGGACACCGCCTACGAGTTCGAGATCACCGCCGCCGGCTACGCCACCACGCACATCTACCGCAGCCCCTCCCCGCGCGGCAGCACGGTGGTGAACCTGCGGCCCGAGCGCATCGCGGCGGCCGACCGCGACGCCGGGGCGATCGTGATCTTCACCCGTCCGCGCGGCTACTTCGACGCGCAGCGCGACCGCATGCGCTTCGACGGCCAGGCCAGCCTGCCCGGCGTGCCGCCGCGTGGCGCGGGCGTCTCGGCCAGCAAGGCCAGGCTGCAAGGCGACGCGCAGCGCAGCGTGACGGGCGAGTTCAACGGCGAGCGCATCACCGGCCGGAGCTGGCCGGCCGCCACTGGCCATGTCACGCTGCTCGAACTGAGCTACTGACCGGAGACCGCCCCATGAACGAGCAGGTGGTGCTGTGCTGGAAAGCCGCGACAACCGCGGCGGCGTGACGCCGAACCGGCCCGCCGCCTTCAATGCGCCGTCCGAGGCGCTGGCCGCCAGCTCGACAAGCGGCCGCCTGCACGGCGGCGCTGACGGGGGGACCCAGCGGCGCGGCCGGCCTAGCCGTGCAGCCGCGAGTCGCGCGGCAGGTGCGCCATCAGGAACTCCATCTGGTCCGCCAGGATGCGGCGGTTGCGCAGGATGAAGTCCTCCCACAGGCTGGGCACGTAGGGCGCGTACAGCAGGGCCATGCCGGCCTGCTCGGGCGTGCGGTTGCTCTTGCGGTGGTTGCAGGGCTTGCAGGCCGTGACCACGTTCATCCAATGGTCGCGCCCGTTCTGCGCGAAAGGGATGATGTGCTCGCGCGTGAGTTCCTCGTCGTGGAAGCGGCCGCCGCAGTAGGCGCAGATGTTGCGGTCGCGCGCGAACAGCTTGCCGTTGGTCAGGCCCGGCCGCAGGTTGAAGGGGTTGATGCGCGGCACCCCCTTCGGTGCCGATGATGCTGTTGACCGCGATCTGCGACTGCACGCCGGTGACGGCGTTGTGCCCGCCGCGGAACAGCGCCACCTGGGCGCCGGCCTCCCAGCGCACCTCGTCGGCCGCATAGTGCGTGACCGCCTGTTCCAGCGAAATCCACGACTGCGGCAGCCCTTGGGCCGACAGCTTCAACACCTTCACCACGACGAAAGCCTCCTCTGGACAGGAAGAACCCGGAGCAATGATCACGCCTGACCGTCACAATATACCCGCGTTTCATGTCAAATCGCTTGCGAAGGCCCATCGGGCGGGCGCAGGCAGCTATCAAAAAGATAACAAGCCATGCAGATATTCCGCGGCTTCCGGCACCCCGGCGTGGCCCGCGAATGCGCCCTGACGATCGGCAACTTCGATGGCGTGCACCGTGGCCACCAGGCCATGCTGGCCCTGCTGGCGACCGAGGCGCGCCAGCGCGGCCTGCCTTCGTGCGTGCTGACCTTCGAGCCGCACCCGCGCGACTACTTCGCCGGCCTGGCGCCGCAAGCCCGAGCTGGCGCCGGCGCGCATCGGCACCCTGCGCGACAAGCTGGGCGAACTGGCCGCCTGCGGCGTGGCGCAGACCGTGGTGCTGCCCTTCGACGCGCGGCTGGCCGGGCAGACGCCCGACGAGTTCATCCAGCGCGTGCTGCTGGACGGCCTGGGCGCACGCTACGTGCTGGTGGGCGACGACTTCCGCTTCGGCGCCAGGCGCGCCGGCGACTACGCCATGCTCGATGCGGCGGGCACCGCCCACGGCTTCGACGTCGCCCGGATGAACAGCTACGAGATTTCATACCCCCACGCCCGGCCCTTCGCGTCCTCGCCGCCGCCCGAGGCGGCTCCGGCCGCCCCGGGGCGGGCCGGCGCCGGCCCCCTGCGCGTCTCCAGCTCCGCCGTGCGCGAGGCCCTGGCGCAGGGGCGGATGGACGATGCGGCCGCCCTGCTGGGCCACCCCTACCACATCAGCGGCCACGTGGTGCATGGGCGCAAGCTGGGCCGGGCGCTGGGCGCCTCGCGGCCCGGCGGCAGCGACGGCTTCCGCACGCTCAACCTGCGCTTCGCGCACTGGAAGCCGGCGGCCAGCGGCATCTTCGCGGTGATGGTGTACGGCCTGCATGCGCGGCCGCTGCCCGGCGTGGCCAACCTCGGGGTCCGGCCTTCGCTGGATGCCAACGACGTCAACGCCGGCCGCGTGCTGCTGGAAACGCACTGCCTGGACTGGCCGGCCGAGCTGGGCGACGAGGGGGCCTACGGTAAAATCATCCGCGTGGAACTGCTGCGCAAACTGCACGACGAACTGCGCTACACGAGCCTGGAAGCCCTGACCGCGGGCATCGCCAAGGACCGCGAGGACGCCCGTGCCTTCTTCGCGTCCACGCACCGGCAGACCACGCGCGACCGAATTTAGCGCCGCCCGCCCGGTGCCGCCGCCCTTGGACAAGCTCGGGGCGCGCGCCCGCCACCCATGCCGACGCACCGACCGGTGCCGCTCGGGCTGAGCCTGTCGACGCCCCGCATTGCATCCATCATGTCCGACGACGCCGCCTCCCCAGACTACCGCGCCACGCTGAACCTGCCCGACACGCCTTTCCCCATGCGCGGCGACCTGCCCAGGCGCGAGCCGGGCTGGGTGAAGCAGTGGAACGAGGAGGGCCTGTACAAGCGCCTGCGCGATGCACGCGCCGGCCGGCCCAAGTTCATCCTGCATGACGGCCCGCCGTACGCCAACGGCCAAATCCACATGGGCCACGCGGTGAACAAAATCCTCAAGGACATGATCACCAAGGCGCGCCAGCTCGAAGGCTACGACGCGCTGTACGTGCCCGGCTGGGACTGCCACGGCCTGCCGATCGAGAACGCCATCGAGAAACAGTTCGGCCGCAACCTCGGCCGCGACGAGATGCAGGCCAGGAGCCGCGCCTACGCCACCGAGCAGATCGGCCAGCAGATGGCCGACTTCCAGCGCCTGGGCGTGCTGGGCGAGTGGACGCATCCGTACAAGACGATGGACTTCGCCAACGAGGCGGGCGAGATCCGCGCGTTCAAGAAGGTGATCGAGCGCGGCTTCGTCTACCGGGGCCTGAAGCCGGTGTACTGGTGCTTCGACTGCGGCTCCTCGCTCGCGGAGTTCGAGATCGAGTACGCCGACAAGAAGAGCCAGACCATCGACGTCGCCTTCAAGGCGCACGAGCCGGCCAGGGTGCTCGAGGCCTTCGGCCGCCCGGATGCGCTGGGCGAGGTGTTCGCCGTGATCTGGACCACCACCGCCTGGACCATCCCGGCCAACCAGGCGCTGAACCTGAACCCTGATCTGGCGTACGCGCTGGTCGACACCGACAAGGGCCTGCTGGTGCTGGCCGAGTCGCTGGTCGAGATGTGCATGACCCGCTGGGCGATGGACGGCCAGGTGATCGCCACGGCGCCGGGCAAGGCGCTGGGCGGCCTCGAGTTCGAGCACCCGCTGCACGACGTGCACGAGGGCTACCGGCGCCTGTCGCCCATCTACCTGGCCGACTACGCCACCGCCACCGACGGCACCGGCATCGTGCACTCCTCGCCGGCCTACGGCCTGGACGACTTCAACTCCTGCGTGGCGCACGGCCTCGCCTACGACGACATCCTCAACCCGGTGCAGGGCAACGGCAGCTACGCGCCCGGCTTCCCGCTGTTCGGCGGCCAGAACATCTGGAAGGCGGTGCCGGAGATCATCCACGCGCTGCGCGAGGCCAGCCGGCTGCTGGGCACCGAGGCGATCACGCACAGCTACCCGCACTGCTGGCGGCACAAGACGCCGGTGATCTACCGCGCCGCGGCGCAGTGGTTCATTCGCATGGACGAGGGCGAGGGCGTGTTCACCAAGGCCGGCGAGAAGCCCGCGCAGACGCTGCGCCAGCTCGCGCTGGAAGCCATCGAGCACACCGGCTTCTACCCCGAGAACGGCAAGGCGCGGCTGCACGACATGATCGCCCACCGGCCCGACTGGTGCATCTCGCGCCAGCGCAGCTGGGGCGTGCCGATCCCCTTCTTCCTGCACAGGGACACGGGCGAGCTGCACCCGCGCACGATGGAGATCCTGGACCAGGCCGCCGGCATCGTGGAAAAGGGCGGCATCGAGGCCTGGAGCCGAGCGACGGCCGAGGAGATCCTCGGCCCGGCGGACGCGCCGCACTACACCAAGAGCAGCGACATCCTGGAGGTGTCGTTCGACTCCGGCTCCACCTTCTTCCACGTGCTGCGCGGCACGCACCCTGGCGTGCACCACGACGTGGGCCCCGAGGCCGACCTGTACCTAGAAGGCCACGACCAGCACCGCGGCTGGTTCCACAGCTCGCTGCTGCTGGCCTGCGCGCTGGAGGGCCGCGCGCCCTACAGGGGCCTGCTGACGCACGGCTTCACGGTCGACAGCCAGGGCCGCAAGATGAGCAAGTCGCTCGGCAACGGCATCGACCCGCAGGAAGTGACGAAGAAGCTGGGCGCCGAGATCATCCGCCTGTGGGTGGCGGCCAGCGACTATTCGGGCGACATCGCCGGCGACGACAAGATCCTGGCGCGCGTGGTCGACGCCTACCGCCGCATCCGCAACACGCTGCGCTTTTTGCTGGCCAACACCAGCGACTTCGACATCGCGAAGGACGCGGCGCCGCTCGATCAGCTCTTCGAGCTGGACCGCTGGGCGCTCTCGCGCGCGGCGCAGTTCCAGCAGGAGGTGCTGGCGCACTACGCGGTCTACGAGTTCCACCCGGTGGTGGCCAAGCTGCAGGTGTTCTGCTCCGAGGATCTGGGCGCGTTCTACCTCGACGTGCTGAAAGACCGGCTCTACACCACGCAGCCGGATTCGCGCGCGCGCCGCAGCGCGCAGACCGCGCTGTGGCACATCACCCAGGCCATGCTGCGCTGGATGGCGCCCTTTCTCAGCTTCACGGCCGAGGAGGCGTGGAAGTTCGCCGGCAGCTCCGAATCCATCTTCATGGAGACCTTCCGCGACCTGGGGCAGCCCGACGAAGGCCTGCTGGCCCGGTGGGCGCGCATCCGCGAGATCCGCGACGCGGTCAACAAGCAGATCGAGGCGGTGCGGGCCGAGGGCGCGGTGGGCTCCTCGCTGCAGGCCAACGTGCACCTGGCGGCCGCGCCGGAAGACCACGCCCTGCTCGCCGCGCTGGGCGAGGATTCGAAGTTCGTCCTCATCGCCTCGCGCGTCGAGCTGCTGCCGGGCGAGGCGCTGGCCATCCGCGTCACGCCCAGCCCCGACGCCAAGTGCGAGCGCTGCTGGCACTGGCGCGCCGACGTGGGCCTGGACGAGAGCCACCCGACCCTGTGCGCCCGCTGCACCGCCAACCTGTACGGCGCCGGCGAGTCGCGGAGCATCGCCTGATGGCCGGCGGCACGCCCAGGGGCGGAAAGGGCGGGATGTGGCCCTGGCTGGGCATCGCGCTGCTCATCTTCCTGGCCGACCAGTTCACCAAGACGCTGATCCTGGGCAGCCACCGCCTGGGCGACCAGACGGTGGTCACCGGCTTCTTCAACATCGTGCGCGCCCACAACACCGGCGCCGCCTTCTCCTTCCTGGCGGCGGCCTCCGGCTGGCAGCGCTGGCTGTTCACCGGCATCGGCGTGGCGGCGGCGGCGTTCATCGTCTGGATGCTGAGGTCGCACGGCGGCCAGCGGCTCTTCTGCTTCGCCATGGCCTGCATCCTGGGCGGCGCCGTCGGCAACGTGGTCGACCGCCTGATGCACGGCTACGTGGTGGACTTCCTCGACTTCCACTGGCGCGGCCGCCACTTCCCGGCCTTCAACCTGGCCGACAGCGCGATCACGCTGGGCGCGATCTGCCTGATCCTCGACGAGCTGCTGCGTGTCCGGCGCGGCAGCTGAGCCGGGCCGCCACCTCCCGATGCTTTTGGGCGCGCCCGGAAGCCGGACGCCAGAACTCGATTGCCTTGCGAAGAAGCCGAGCCAAAGCCTGGCGGATCAGGCGCCGCTCAAAGCACCCGCCGGCGCACCTGCGTCACCACCACCTCGGCGACCACCACCACCGCGAAGATCGCCAGCAGCATCATCGCCACGCGGTCCCACTGGAAGAGGTTCATGGCCGAGTCCAGCACCATGCCGATGCCGCCCGCGCCCACCAGCCCCAGCACGGCCGACTCGCGCACGTTGATGTCCCAGCGCAGCAGCACGATCGAGGCGAAGGCCGGCTTGACCTGCGGCCAGTAGCCGTAGCCGATGCGGGCGAACCAGCCGGCGCCGGCGGCCTCCAGCGCCTCGATCGGGCCGCGCGGCGCCTGCTCGATCGCCTCGCCCAGCAGCTTGCCGACGAAGCCGATCGAGCGGAAGGCGATGGCCAGCGTGCCCGCCAGCGGCCCGGGGCCGAAGACGGCCACGAAGAGCAGCGCCCACACCAGCGAATTGACCGAGCGCGAGGTGACCAGCGCCACCCGCGCCGCGAAGTTGACCGCCCGGCTGCGCGTGAGGTTGCGCGCCACCAGCAGGCCGAACGGCACCGCCATCAGCACCGAGAGCATGGTGCCCAGCGAGGCGATGTGCAGCGTCTCCATCAGCGCCTGGTGGATCTGCTTCGGGTAGTAGGCCGAGTCGAGCGGCCACATGCGGACCAGCATGTCCGGCCATCTGCGTCGTGCGCATCGCAGCAGGAACTCCGGGATGATCTCGATGGTGCGCACCGACTGCACCACCACCGCCACCATCACCAGCCAGACGGCGAAGCGCAGCGAGGCGCTGCGCGCGGCGTGCAGCGCGCTCGCCGAGGCGCGCGGCGCGGGTGGCGGCGGCGCCGCAGTCGGCGGGGAGCTCGAGGGCTCAGACATCGAGCGCCTGTCTTAGATGCGCCGGTGACCCAGCTCGGCGACCATGATGATCGCGATGATGGACGAGCAGGATCGCGAACACGAAATCGTAGTCGAAGCGCTGGAACGCCGAGAACAGGGCGCCGCCGATGCCGCCCGCGCCGACGATGCCCACCATCGTCGAGTTGCGCAGGTTGGAGTCGAGCTGGTAGGTGGCGAAACCCACGAAGCGCGAGAACACCTGCGGCAGCACGCCGAAGGCCACCACGTTCATGAACGGGCGCCGGTGGCGCGCACCGCCTCCACCTGCTTGAGCGAGATCTCCTCGATCGCCTCGGCGAACAGCTTGCCGATGAAGCCGATCGATGCCGACGGTGAGCGCCAGCATGCCGGCCAGCGCGCCGAAGCCCACCGCCTTGACGAAGATGATGGCGACGATCACCGGATGCAACGAGCGGCACACCGCGATCAGCGCGCGCGCCGGCCACGTCACCCACGCCGGCATCAGGTTGCGCGCGCCGAGCAGGCCGATCGGCAGCGCCAGCAGCGATGCCCAGCGCGGAGGCCAGCACGGCGATCTCCAGGCTCTCGACCATGCCCTTGGCCAGCGATGTCCCAGCTTGCCCGAAGTCGGGCGGGAACATGCGTGCCGATGAAGCGCGCGCCGTTGCCCAGCCCCTCGCGAACCGCTCCCAGGAGAAATCGAGCTGCGACAGCGCGTAGAGCGATGTAGACCGCCAGCAGCCAGCCCAGGCCACGCGCGCGCCGGGTTGCCGGCGCAAACGGGCGCAGCGCTCGTGCCGCCGGTGGTGGGCGTGCTCATTGCAGCCAGTCCTCGCCGCCGTAGATGCGTCTTCAGCATGTCGTCGCTCAGCCCGGCGCCGTCGCCGTCGTACACCACGTGCCCGCCCGACATGCCGACGATGCGGTCGGCGAAGCGGCGGCGAGCTCGACGTCGTGCATGTTGACCAGCACCGGAATGCCGCGCGCGCGGCCCTGCTCGCGCAGCAGGCGACATGATCTCGACCGAGGTCTTCGGGATCCAGCGAGGAGGTCGGCTCGTCGGCCAGCAGCAGGCGCGGGCTCGCTGCATCAGCGCGCGGGCGATGCCCACGCGCTGGCGCTGGCCGCCCGACAGCGCATCGGCCCGCTGGTTGGCGAAGGCGCCGAGCCCGACGGTCTCGAGCAGTTCGAGGGCGCGATCGATGTCGGCCTGCGGGAACCTGCGGCGCCAGGCCGTGCCCAGGCGCCGACATAGCCCAGGCGGCCGGACAGCAGGTTCTCCATCACCGTCAGGCGCTCGACCAGGTTGTATTCCTGGAACACCATGCCGATGTGGCGGCGCTGCGCGCGCAGCGCGCGGCCGCGCAGCACCGACATGTCAGCGCTCGCCGTCGTGCTGCAGCCAGATCGCCCGGCGGTGGGATCGACCAGCCGGTTGATGCAGCGAATGCAGCGTCGACTTGCCGGTGCCCGAGGGCCCGATGATCGCGGTGAGGCCGCGTGCCGGCGACTGTGAGGTCGATGCCCTTGAGCACCGGCTGGCCGCGGCCGGTAGGCCTTCACCAGGTCCGCGGATCTCCAGGGCGCCGGCGGTGGGCTGTGGCGCTCACTTCTTCTGCTTCGCCGACTCCGCGTCGTAGGCGGCGCGGTTGAACGACTCGCCGGCCGACTCGGCCACCTCGCGCACGATGCGCGAAGTCCTTCTGGTAGCTGATCGGGAAGAAGCGGTCCGCGCCATCGAAGGCCTTCTGCATCTCAGGCGGGAAGCGGTAGTCGTAGAAGCACTTGAGCATCTTGTTGCGGAAGGCCGGCTCCAGGTCGTGCGCGTAGGCGAAGGACGAGGTCGGGAACTTGGCGCTGCGGTAGATCACGCGGAAGTCGTCCTCTTTGATCTCGCCGCGGTCGCGCCATGCGGTCGAACACGTCGAGGCGACCGCCGCGGCGTCGTAGTCGCCCGAGCGCACGCCCAGCACCGACTGGTCGTGCTTGCCGGAGAAGAGGACTTTGTAGTCCTTGTCGGGCGTCAGCCCCTCGCGCGGGAACAGCGCCAGCGGCGCCATGTGGCCGGAGTTGGACGAAGGCGAGGTGTGCGCGAGCTTCTTGCCCTTGAGGTCGGTCAGCTTCTGGTACGGGGCTGTCCTTCTTCACCACCACGATCAGGTTGTAGCCCTGGAACGCGGTTCGGCATAGCCCTTGACGGCGAACGGGACCGCGCCGGCGATGTTGACGGCGAAGGCCGGTCGGCCCGGTCGAGAAGCCCGCCACGTGCAGGCGGCCGGAACGCATGGCCTCGATCTCGGCGGCGTTGGCTGCACCTGGTAGAACACCACCTTCTTGGCGGTGCACTTGCGCCAGGTAGTCGGTGAAGGGCTTGAAGATCTTCTCGTACACCGCCGGGTCTTCGACCGGGGTGTAGGTGAACACCAGGGTGTTGGGGTTCTTCAGCTTGCCCGCGTCGGTGGGCGTGTCGGCGACCAGGTCCTTGTTGGCGTCGCAGTACTGGGTGTCGAGGTCGCCGCGGTTCGGGCAGTTGTCCTGGGCCAGGGCGCTGCCCGCGGCCAGCAGTGCGAGCAGGCCGCCCAGGGCCGTCGTTCTCAGCAGTCGCATGCGCATGTCTCCTTGTGGTGTGGGTCGATCGAACAGCGCGGACTCTAGACGCGGCCCGCGCGCCGCGGCGGCGCCGGCTTTCGCCCGGCTTTCTGCCAGCTTTCAGTTCGCTTGCAGCGGGCGTCGGGGCTTTCCCGGGGGCAGGGCCGCCGGCGGGCGCCGCGTCCGTATGCTCCCGCCCCATGAAGATCCTGCTCGTCGAGGACGATTTCGACCTGTCGGGCGCATTGACGCGGGCCCTCGTGCGGCGCGGCTTCGACGTCCACGGCGTGGTGGACGGCCTGGAGGCCCTGGCGCTGGCGCGCCACCACGACTTCGACGCCATCGTGCTGGACCTGTCGATCCCCGGCATCGACGGCCTGCGCGTGCTGCAGCGCCTGCGCGGCGAGGGCGACGGCACGCCGGTGCTCATCCTCACCGCGCGCGGCGCCGTCAGTGACCGCGTGGTCGGCCTGAACAGCGGCGCCGACGACTACCTGGCCAAGCCTTTCGACCTGGACGAGCTGGAGGCGCGGCTGCGCGCCATTGCCCGCCGGCGCGGCGCCGGCGACGAGGTGGCGTGCGGCCAGCTGCGCTACGACCGCGGCACGCAGACGCTGTTCCGCAACGGCCGCGCGGTGGACCTGTCGCCGCGCGAGGGCGCCCTGCTGCGCGCGCTGATGCAGCGGCCCGGCCACGGCGTGACGAAGGAGCGCCTGCTGGCCCTGGTGTTCGCCGGCGGCGAGGACGTGCAGCCCGACGCCATCGAGGTCATCGTGCACCGGCTGCGGCGCAAGATCGCGCACAGCGGCGCCGAGATCATGACCCTGCGCGGCGTCGGCTACCTGCTGTGCGAGGCCGCCGCCCAGCCCGCGCAGTGAACCCGCCCGCCACGCGGCCCGCCCCGGCGCCGCGCCCGGCCGGCAAGCTGCGCACCTACCTGCTGCTGTGGACGCTGCTGCCGATCGCCGTGTTCATGCTGATGGACACGGCCAGCCTGTACCGCACCACCCAAGCCGCCACCGACAGCGCGCACGACCGCCTGCTGGAAGCCACCGCGCGCCAGATCGGCGACCTGATCCACGTCGAGCGCGACCAACTCTCGATCCACGTGCCACTGGCGATGATCGAGGCGCTGGAGGGCGCCGGCGGCAGCCGCATGTACTGGCGCGTGCTCGACTTCGAGGGTCGCCAGCTGGCCGGCGACGACGCCCTGCCGCTGCCCGGCCCGGCGCATGAGACCGGCCTGCATGCCCGCTACACCGCCACCGTCGATGGCCAGACGGTGCGCGCCGTGGCGCTGCAGCAGCCCATCGAGATGTCGCAGGGCCGCGGCGTCGCGCGCATCCTGGTGGCCGAGACGCTGGAGGCGCGCCGCCAGCAGCAGCGCGCGCTGCTGCGCGACATGCTGGCGCGCCAGGTGCTGCTGATGCTGCTCATCGCGGCGGTGGTGGGGCTGGTGGTGCAGCGCGGGCTGCGGCCGCTGCGGGCGCTGCGGCGCGAGTTGCACGCCCGCCCGGCCGACAACCCCGCGCCGCTGGCCACCAGCGGCCCGGAGGAGCTGCAGCCCGTGATCGACGAACTCAACGCGCTGCTGGCCCGCCAGCACGGCGTGCTGGCGCAGCAGCGGCGCTTCGTCGCCGACGCCTCGCACCAGCTGCGCACGCCGATCGCCGTGCTCAAGACGCAGCTCCAGACGGCCCTGCAGGACGAGGCGCCCGGGCCCGCGGTGCTGGCGGACCTCTCGCGCACCGTGGACCGCATGGCGCACCTGGCCAACCAGCTGCTCAACAAGGCCCGGCTGGAGCACGCCGGCGAATCGGCCGAGGAGCGGCCGCTGGACCTGGGCACGGTAGTGCGCGAGGCGGTGCTGGAGCTGTCGCCGCTGATCGCCGCCCGGCACCTGGCCTTCGCGCTGGACGAACTGGCGCCGGTGCAGGTGCGCGGCCACTCCTGGCTGGCCAGCGAGCTGGTGAGCAACCTGCTGGCCAACGCCGTGCGCCACACGCCCGAGGGCGGCGACCTGGGCGTGCGGCTCGAAAGCGACGCGGACGGCGCGCGCATGACCGTCTGGGACAGCGGCCCCGGCATCACGGACGACGCGCGGGCCTGGCTGTTCCGCCCCTTCGCCGCCACCGGCGAGGCGCGCGGCGCGGGGCTGGGCCTGGCCATCTGCCTGGACATCGCGCGGGCCATGCAGGGCGAGATCGAGCTGCTCAACCGCCGCGCCGCCGATGGCCGCGTGCTGGGCCTGGACGCGGCCGTGCGCTGGAAACGCCAAGCGTATAGTCCCCCGCTTCCATGAAGCATCTGTTGAACCTGCTGGCCGCCATCGCGCTGCTGGTGTGGGGTACCCAGCTCGTGCGCACCGGCGTGCTGCGGGTGTTCGGCGCCGACCTGCGGCGCTACCTGGCACGCAGCATGCGCAACCGGCTGACCGCGGCCCTGTCGGGCATCGGCGTCACGGCACTGGTGCAGTCCAGCACCGCCACCTCGCTGATGACATCCTCCTTCGTCGGCCAGGGGCTGGTCACGCTGCCGGCGGCGCTGGCCGTGATGCGCGGCGCCGACGTGGGCACCGCGCTGATGTCGGTGCTGTTCTCGGCCGACCTGTCCTGGCTGTCGCCGCTGTTCATCTTCGTCGGCGTGGTGCTGTTCATCACACGCTCGGCCTCGGCCGCCGGCCGCATCGGGCGGGTGCTGATCGGCCTGGGCCTGATGCTGCTGGCGCTGCAGCTGGTGGTACAGGCGACCGGCCCGCTGTTCGAGTCGCCGGCGATGCGGGCGGTGCTGGCCTCGCTCAACAGCGACCTGCTGCTGGAGATCACCATCGGCGCCGCGCTGGCGGTGCTGGCCTACTCCAGCCTGGCGGTGGTGCTGCTGGTGGCGGCCATGGCCAGCTCGCAAGTGGTGCCGCTGGACGTGGCGCTGGGCCTGGTGCTCGGCGCCAACCTCGGCAGCGGGCTGCTGGCGGTGCTCACCACCGCGCGCTCGCCGGTGGCGGTGCGGCAGGTGACGATGGGCAACCTGGCGTTCAAGCTGTTGGGCGTGGCGATCGCTGCCCCCTTCGTCGGCCTGTACCTGCGCCACGTGCGGCCCTACCTGAGCGACCCCACGCAGCTGGTGGTGCTGTCGCACCTGGGCTTCAACATCGCGACGAGCATCGGCTTCATCGGGCTGACCGACCATGTGGCGCGCCTGGTCACCCGCCTGCTGCCGGTGCCGCCGCAGCCGCCGTCGGCCACGCGGCCGCAGCACCTGGACCCGTCGGCGCTGTCGACGCCCTCGCTGGCGATCTCCAACGCAGCGCGCGAGGCGCTGCACCAGGCCGACGTGGTGGAGACCATGCTGATCGGCATGCTCGCCGTGATCCGCACCAACAACCTGCGCCTGGCCGAGGAGCTGCGCAAGCTCGACGACACCGTGGACCGGCTCTACTCCGACATCAAGTACTACCTGACCAAGATCTCGCGCGAGGCGCTGGGCGAGGAGGAGAGCCGGCGCTGGACCGACATCATCAGCTTCACCATCAACATGGAGCAGGTGGGCGACATCATCGAGCGGGTGATCATCGACATCGAGGACAAGAAGATCCGCCCCCAGCGCAACTTCTCCGAGGCCGGCATGGCCGAGATCATCGAGATGCACGGCCGCCTGGTGGCCAACCTGCGCCTGGGCATGAGCGTGTTCCTCAACGGCAACGTGCGCGACGCGCAGAAGCTGCTGCAGGAGAAGGCGCGCTTCCGCGACCTGGAGCGCGCCTACGCCAACACCCACCTCGAGCGGCTGATGGACCGCACCGCCCCGAGCATGGAGACCAGTTCGCTGCACATCGACCTGATCAGCGAGCTCAAGCGCATGAACTCGCACATCTGCTCGATCGCCTACCCGATCCTCGATTCGGCCGGCGTGCTGGCGCCCAGCCGGCTGCGCGAGTCGCGGCTGGCCTCGCTGGACGAATGACCGCGCCCGCGCTCAGGGCGGGCGCGCCGGAGTCTGCCGCCGCCGCGCCGTGGGCTCCCGATGGCGCGCGCCGGCCGGCGCGCCCTCCGCCGCCGGCACGCCGCCATGGCGGCGATACCGCAGGCAGAAGTCGACAAGGTCGTCGAGCTCGCCGACCTTGTCGAACACCGCATCGGCCCCCAGGCGCTCGCAGCGCCAGCGGATGTCCTGCGTGGCGTGGTTGCTCACCACCACCACCTTCTGCGAGGGCCGCCGCTCGCGGCAGACCTCCAGGATGCGCATGCCGCTGCCTTCCTTGAGGAACAGGTCGACCACCACCACATCCCAGCCGTCGGGGTTCTCGGCCAGCCAGTGCACGCCTTCCTGCTCGGTCTCGGCCTGGCCCACGGCCTCGGCCCAGGCCAGTTCGCGCAGCGTGCCAACCAGGCCCTCGCGCACCCGCGGGTTGTCCTCGATCACGAAGGCCCTCACGATGCGGCCCCTCGTCGCTGCCGTCGTCCTGATCGTCGTTGTCGCTGCTGTCGCTGTTGTCGTGGAACTCTCATGCCGCCACCCTAGCCAGCGCCGCGGCGGCATGGCGCAGGCCCCCGCCGCGGGCGCGGGTAGGACGCATCGGGCACGGGCCTACAGGGTCAGGACGGTGCAGCCGGTGGTCTTGCGCGCCTCCAGGTCGCGGTGCGCCTGCCGCACCTCGGCCAGCGGGTAGCGCTGCTCGATCGGGATCTTCACGGCGCCGCTGCCGACCACGGCGAACAGGTCGTCAGCCATGGCCTGCGTGCGCTCGCGCGAGGCCATGTGGGTGAACAGCGTCGGCCGCGTCAGGTACAGCGAGCCCCTGGAGGCCAGCAGCCCGAGGTTCACCGGCGGCACCGGCCCCGAGCCGTTGCCGAACATCGCCAGCAGGCCCAGCGGACGCAGGCAGTCGAGCGAACCCTCGAAGGTGTCCTTGCCCACCGAGTCGTACACCACCTTCACGCCCTCGCCGCCGGTGAGCTCGCGCACCCGCGCGGCGAAGTTCTTCTCGGTGTTGTAGTTGATCATGTGGGCTGCGCCGTGGGCCAGCGCCAGCTCGCACTTGGCGTCGGAGCCGGCGGTGCCGATGAGTCTGAGCCCGAGCGCCCTGGCCCACTGGCAGGCGATCAGCCCCACGCCGCCGGCCGCGGCATGGAAGACGATGAAGTCGCCGGCCGCGAGGCCCTCGGCCGGCAGCGTCTTCTTCAGGAGGTACTGCACCGTCAGGCCCTTGAGCATCATGGCCGCGCCGGTCTCGAAGGAGATCCCGTCGGGCAGCCTGCACACAGTGCGGGCCGGCATCACGCGCACCTGGCAATAGCTGCCGGGCGGATTGCCGGCATAGGCGGCGCGGTCGCCCGGCGCCAGGTGCGTGACGCCCTCGCCCACCGCCTCCACCACGCCCGCGCCTTCCATGCCGAGCTGAAGGGGCATGGGGAAGGGATACAGGCCGGTGCGCTGGTAGACGTCGATGAAGTTCAGCCCCACCGCCTGGTGGCGGATGCGGACCTCCCCCGGGCCGGGCTCGCCCACCTCCACTTCGGCCAGCTTCATTTCTTCGGGACCGCCGGGGCGGTCGATGCGAACGGCAAGGGGCATGGCGGTGGCTCCAGGAAATGGGCGAGACGCGCATGCTGCCACGTTTGGGCCGGGCCGGCGCGAAGCCGCCTTGGCTACAGTCAGGCCCCGATGTCGCGCCCGCCGATGGACCTGCGCACCGCCGCGCTGATGACGCTGCCGCCCCTGCTGTGGGCCGGCAACGCGGTGATGGGCCGCCTGGTGCGCGAGTTGGTCCCGCCGGTCACGCTGAACTTCATGCGCTGGTCGCTGGCCTTCGTGCTCCTGCTGCCGCTGGCGGCATGGGTGCTGCGCCCCGGCAGCGGGCTGTGGCCGCACTGGCGCCGCTACAGCCTGCTGGGGCTGCTGGGCGTGGGCTGCTACAACGCGCTGCAGTACCTGGCGCTGCAGACCTCCATGCCGATCAACGTCACGCTGGTGGGCTCCAGCATGCCGCTGTGGATGATGGCCACCGGCGCACTGTGCTTCGGCGTGCGCGCCAGCCGCCGCGAGCTGGCAGGCGCGGCGCTGTCCGTGGCCGGCGTGCTGACGGTGCTGTCGCACGGCGACTGGCAGCAGCTGCTGGCGCTGCGCCTGGTGCCGGGCGACCTGTTCATGCTGCTGGCCACCGTCTGCTGGGCCTTCTACAGCTGGCTGCTGCTGCGCACCACCGAGCCGGCGCCGATGCGGGCCGACTGGGCGGCCTTCCTGATGGCGCAGGTGGTGTTCGGGCTGGCCTGGTCGGGCGCCTCGTCCACCGCCGAGTGGGCGCTGCAGCCGGGGCTGCGGATCCACTGGGGCTGGCCGCTGGCGGCGGCGCTGCTGTTCGTGGCGGTGGGGCCGTCGCTGCTGGCCTACCGCTGCTGGGGCGCGGGCGTGCAGCGCGCCGGGCCGTCGGTGGCCAGCTTCTTCGCCAACCTCACGCCCCTGTTCGCCGCGCTGCTTTCGGCGCTGGTGCTGGGCGAGGGGCCGCGCGCGTACCACGGCGCCGCCTTCGCGCTGATCGTGGCGGGCATCGTGGTGCCATCGCGCCGCTGAGCCGGGCTCAGTCCCCGGGCGCGAACTCGAGCCGGTAGCCGCGCTGCTCGAACATCCGCGCCAGCTCGGGCTCGCCGTACCACTGCGCCAGCTGCGAGGGCGGCGCCAGGTAGCGCAGCGTGAGCGGATCGAGCGCGGCCAGGCGCCGCATCTTCGAGTGGTGGCCGAAGATGCGCATCGCGTCCTGGCCGCGATGGATGGGGCCGGCATGCTCGATGGAGAAGCCGCGCGCCAGCGCCAGCGGAGCGAAGCGCAGGCCGGCCGCTTCCAGCGCCGGGCGCAGCAGGGCCGTGAGCTGCACGTCCTCCAGCGGCGCGTCGCTCGCCCAGCGCATGGCCAGGGGCTCGCCGCCGATGAAGTCCGGCGGCGGGATCTGCACGCGGATGTGCGGATGGTCCAGCAGCGCGCGCATCAGGCGGCGGCTGCGCAGGCTGAAGCCGCCGTTCTGCACCGGCGTGACCTGGCGGCCCGGCTGGTCCAGGTCCGCGGTCCACTCGAAGCCGCGGCGCCAGGCGGTGCCCTGGGCGGTATCGACACGCGCCAGGTGGATGGGCGCGCCCACATAGTCGAAGTCGAGGAACTCGTCGCGCCAGTTGCCGCCGTCGAGCACCCAGCCATCCTCCTGCACCACCAGGGCGAACTCGGTCTCGACCACCCGCCACAGCGCGAACATCATGAACCAGCCGTACTCGTGGTAGTTCAGCGGCGCGATCGGCCGGTGCTCGATGCCGGCGGCCAGCCCGGGCGGCCGCACCGGGCTGCACAGCACGGCCCGGCAGCCGGGCATCTGTTCGCGGCTGAAGGCCAGCGCCCGCGCCGGGCCGCCGGCGTCGGCCAGCCCCGAGACGGACACCAGGGTGAGGGCCTGCCGGGCGCGCGGGCTCACGGGGCGGCTGCTGCGGCCTGGGCGCAGGGTTTTTTCAGTAGGTGCCGGGGTAGGCGCCGCCGTCGGCCAGCACGTTCTGCCCCGTGAGGTAGGCGGCGTGCGTGCTGCACAGGAAGGCGCAGATGGCGCCGAACTCCTCGGGCGTGCCGAAGCGGCGGGCGGGAATGGTCTTGATGCGCGCCGCGTTGATCGCCTCGATGCTCTGGCCGGTCTTCCTGGCCGCCCCAGCGGCCGTGTTGCGCAGACGGTCGGTGTCGAAGGCACCCGGCAGCAGGTTGTTGATGGTCACGCCCCGCGCCGCGATGCCGCTGCGCGCCACGCCGGCCACGAAGCCCGTGAGGCCGCTGCGCGCGCCGTTGGACAGGCCCAGGATGTCGATCGGCGCCTTCACCGCGCTGGAGGTGATGTTGACGATGCGCCCGAAGCCGCGCCGCGCCATGCCGTCGACCGTGGCCTTGATCAGTTCGATCGGGGCGAGCATGTTGGCGTCCACCGCCTTGATCCAGGCCTCGCGGTCCCACTCGCGGAAGTCGCCCGGCGGCGGGCCGCCGGCATTGGTGACCACGATGTCGAAGTCGTGGCCCCGCGCGAAGACCGCGGCGCGGCCCCCGGCGCTCGTGACGTCGGCCGCGACCGCCTCGACGAACGGGCCGGCGGCGCCTGCCCCGCCGGCGCGCTCGGCCGCCAGCCTGGCCGCGGCCTGCTCCAGCGCCTCGGCCCCGCGCGCCACGATCACCACGTTGACGCCCTCGCGCACCAGCGCCAGCGCGCAGCCGTAGCCCAGCCCCTTGCTGGCGCCGCACACCAGCGCCGTCCTGCCTGCAATGCCCAGATCCATGTGAAACGCTCCTTGCCCCGCTCAGCGCCCGCCGCGGGTGAACGCGAAGATACCCGCGATCACCAGCGCCGTGCCGGCGGCGGTCCAGGCGGTGAACGGCTCGCCCAGGATCGCCGCGCCCATCAGGATGGTGGACATCGGCCCGACCATGCCGGTCTGCGCCACCAGCGCCGGGCCGGCCCGCTCGATCGCCATCATCACCAGCAGCACCGGCACCGCGGTGCACAGGGCCGCATTGAGCACCGACAGCCACACCACCTCGGGGGCCACCTCCAGCGCGACCCGCAGCGGCCGCAGCAGCGCGAACTGCGCGATGCACAGCACGCAGGCCACGCTGGTGGCCAGCCCGACCAGCCGCAGCGAGCCCAGGCGCCGCACGAACTCGCCGCTGTAGACCATGTAGCCCGCGTAGCTGACGGCGCTGAGGAAGCACAGCAGCGCGCCCCAGGCCACGCCGCGCCCTGCGCCGCCGGCGCCGGCCCAAAGCTCGTGCCCGAACACCAGCAGCACGCCGGCGTAGCTGATCGCCAGGCCGGCCATTTGCCGCCTCGGGACGCGCCGCCGGTACAGCAGCCAGCCGAACAGCAGCACCAGCGTGGGGTTGAGGTACAGGATCAGCCGCTCCAGGCTGGCCGTGACGTAGGCCAGCCCGGCGAAGTCCAGGAAACTGGACAGGTAGTAGCCCGAGAAGCCCAGCCCCAGCACGCCCGGCCAGTCGCGCCGCGCGAGCGGCGGCTTGCCGCGCCCGGCCCACCAGGCCATGGCGGCGAACAGCGGCAGCGCGAAGAGCATGCGGTACATGATCAGCGTGACGGCATCGACGCCGTGGCGGTAGGCCAGCTTGACGATGATCGCCTTGCCGCTGAAGGCGATGGCGCCGAAGGAGGCGAGCGCGAGGCCGGGCGCGATGGATCTCGTGGCCGCTTGCGCAGGCTGGGTGGGCGTTGCGGGCATTTGTCGTTGATCTTCGGAGCGCACATGTTCGCATTCCGATGCCGTCGTCGCCGGAAGCGGGTAACGCCGACACCCCCGCGCGCCGAAGAACCGGGGGTGATGAGACATCCACATGATCTTCATGCACATCCATCGTTTGTCGCCCGATGGGAGCGGACCCTATTCTCCTTTTCACAAGCAATGGAATCTGGAGTGCTCGTGAATCGCCGAATGTTCAACACCGCCGTATGCACAGGTCTTTTCTGCGCCGCCCATGCCAGCCGTGCCGCCGCATGGCCCGAGAAGCCCGTCCGCATCATCTTGCCGTTTGCGGCCGGAAGCTCGCCGGATGCCGGGAACCGCGTGTTTGCAAACGAACTGGCGATTGCGCTGAGCCAACCCGTGATCATCGAGAACAGGCCCGGTGCCAACGGCATCACGGGCACCGTGGCCGCCCTCGCGGCCGCGCCGGATGGCTACACCTTGCTTTCAATCAATGTCGGAACGCTCGCCATCAATCCGTTCCTGTTTCCCAAGCAGAAGTACGACCCCCTGAAGGATCTGACGATCATCTCGATCCGATCCTCGACCGCGAATGTCCTGGCCGTGCGCCCCGACCTGCCGGCGAAGACCGTCGGCGAACTGGTCGCGCTGGGAAAGACCGGCCCGAACGCGTTGACGATGGGCTCATCTGGCACCGGCACCACGGGGCACCTCAGCGGCGAGCTCTTCAAGGAGATGACCGGGGTTCACGCGGTTCACGTTCCCTACCGCGGCTCCGCCGCCGCCTACACCGACCTGATGAGCGGACGCGTCGACTTCATGTTCGACAACCTGGTGTCGGTCGGCGCCCATGCCAAGGAAGGGCGGGTGCGCATCCTTGCCGTGACATCGGCCGTGCGAAGCGAGCTGATGCCCGACGTGCCGACCTTGCAAGAGGCTGGCCTGAAGGGCTATGAAATCGTCTCCTGGGGAGGATTGGGTGTTCCAAGGGAAACGCCGCAATCCGTCGTCGGCATTCTGAAAGTCGCCGCCGAAAAGGCCAACAACGGTGCCGCCGTCCTGGCGTTCAACCGGCAGAACGGATTGATACCGATCAATCCCATGAACGATGCGCAGGCGGTCGCCTTCGTGAAGGCAGAGCAGGACAAATGGGCAGCGCTGATTCGGCGCAGCGGTGCCGCCAACATCTGAACGGGCAGGAGACGAGGGATGGCCAAGGCAATTCGAATCGCGGTGCTGCACTTCGCGCATGAAACCGTGACCTTCCTGCCCAACGATACGGAGCTTTCCGACTTCGTCTACGAAGGCTCACCCTGCAAGGACGAGGCGCTGCTGCGGTACGACCCCCATGGATACATGGGCGGCTTCGTCCAATGCGCTCGCGAGTTCAGCGAGGTCGAACTCGTGGGGATCGAATCGCCCCTGTTCCCCAAGACGGGCATTGGCTCGGGGTGGGTCACCCACGAGGCCTTCGAGCACTTCGTGGGCGCGATGCTGCAGGATCTTCGGGCAAGGGGTCCGTTCGACGGCGTCTACATGGCATTGCACGGTGCCATGGCCGTCAGGGGCGTGGCGCGTCCGGAGGCCGAACTGGCCCGGCGGGTCCGGGAGGTGGTGGGCACCCATGCCGTCCTCGGCGCCACGTTCGATCCGCATGGCAACGAAGACCAGCAATTCCTCGAATCCGCCGATCTCGCGTTCTGCGTGAAGTACTACCCGCACTACGACATGCACCTGCAAGGCGCGCGGGCGGCGCGCACCATGGTCCGGAGCATCCGGGGCGACTATCGGCCCACCACGCGTTGCATCAAGATTCCCGTCATCTCCCCCACGGTGATGCAGTGGACGGGAACGGGCCCCTGGATGGACCTCGTCATGAGGGCGCTCACCTGGGAGGCAAGAAGACCCGACGTCTATGTGAACGTGTTCTTCGGCTTTCCCTGGGCAGACACGGTGGACGCCGGAATGACCGTGCAAGCAACGGCGAACGACAACCAGCCGCTCGCAGACCAGATCGCCAGGGACATGGCGACGACGATCTGGCGGATGCGCGCATCCCTGGTGAATTCGACACGGATACTGAGCATCGAAGAAGGCGCATCGCTTGCCTTGTCATCGGTTCGCTTAGGCGCCAAGCCTGTCGTCATCGCCGATCACAGCGATCGATCCGGGTACGCGACCTGGGTACTGCGGGAACTGCTGCGCCTGGAGACTCGACGAACGCTGTTCGCGGCGATCGCCGATGGCCCGCTCGTGCAGAAGCTCAAGGCGAGCGGCGCAAAGGCCGGGGACCGCTTCGACCACGAAGTGGGAGGGCGCGTCGAGGCATCGGCCGGCGATCCCGTGCGGGTCGTCGGTACGGTCGTTCGCACCGGACATGTCCATGCCGCGGCGAACAGCCCCGGCGACTGGATCGCTGTCGCGTTCGGCGACGGCAACCTCGTGATCGTCAGCACCTACCTGATGCAGGTCATCGACCCCGGCCTGCTTCGAGCGGCCGGCATAGACCTGGAGGCCTTTGACATCGTCGTCATCAAGTCTCGCGTCCACTTCCGCAGCGGCTTTCATGACAGCGGCTTCGCGGCGGAGATCGTGCTCGTGGAGCCCACTCAGCCGTTCCTGGGAACAACCCGGCTGGATGCGCTTGCGTACCGGCATCTCTCTCTCTCGAACTACTATCCCTACGGCGCGGACTCGTTCGATATTTGCGACTAGCGAAACGCCGAACCAGCGCGCGGCGTGGCCAGGCGACGCGGGGTCAAGGAGGGTCAAGGCCCCCCACGGGCGCCGCACGCCTTTTCCGCCAGCGCATCGGCAAGGATGTCCGCCGCGTCGATGACCTTTTCCTGGTAGAGGTGTGCGTCGACGATCAGGCCAAGCTCCGTGCAACCAAGGATCACGGCGTCCGCCCGCTGGACCAGGTCGGAAAGCCTTGGCTGGATGAGCGCCCTGCCCTTTTCGAAGTCCCCGCCTTTGATCTCGAAGATTCCCTCGTGCACCCTCCGCGCATCTTCCTCTGGCTGAGGCAGGACATCGACCCCCACTTCCGCCAGCGCCTTGCTGTACAGCCCTCCGTGAAGCGTTGCGGCCGTTCCCAGGATGGCGCAGCGCTTGGCGCCTCTCGCGCGCACCGCCTTGGCCGCTTCGTGGGGCATATGAACGATGTCGATCTCCGGAAACAACCGTTGGAGCTCGGCATGCCAGAAGTGCGCCGTGTTGCAGGCAATCCCCACATACCGAGCGCCAAATGCCATGGCCGTGCCCATTGCGCCCACCAAGCCCGGCAGCGGGCTGGGCCCATCGTGCAGCAGCGCAGCAGTGCGGTCCGGAATTGGACACTGGACAACCATGTGGGGCGGGTACGCCTGGTCGGTCACCGCGCGGCCGGATCTCTCTATCCGCAGCCGGCAGGCGCCCAGGAAGCGCGACAGTGCATCCACGCCCGCCTCGGGGCCCATGCCGCCGATCAGCGCGACCTTGTTCATATCCAATCCGCCATGAAGTACGAGATGCCGAAGCCCACAATTACGGAGATGGGCCCCTATCCGATGAACGTTTCCAGAACGTCCATGCTAGGACTTCATGTCGCCATCGAGTAGCAATGACGATGCATCAAGTTCATAAGGCCGAATCATGAAAAGAAGCATCTACGCCGCACTTCCTTCGCTCGACAGCTTGATCATCTTCGAGCAGGCGGCGCACTACCAGAGCTTCACCAAGGCCGGCAACTACCTGGGGTTGACTCAGAGCGCAGTGAGCCGCCAGATGATCGACCTGGAACAGCTGCTCCAGGTCGAGCTTTTCGCCCGCAAGCGCCAGCGCATCAAGCTCACCAGCGCCGGAGCGGAGTTCAGGGAACTGGTGCGGCCCATCATTCACGAGCTGCGCGCCGCAACACTCCGGATGCAGATGCAGCGTGCTCAGAGTCGTGTGCTGAACATGTCCGTGGCGGTGAGCTTCTGCAATCTCTGGTTCATCCACAACTTGCCGGCCTACTATGCCGAACCGGATGCGGCTCAGGTGAACATCGTGCCGCACATCGGCCGCGTGTCCCTCGTCGCCGGCGCCATCGATGCCGCCATCGTCAATTCGGCGTCGGCGCCGGATGACTGCGAGTCCGTCAAGCTTGCCGATATCGAAGTGGCGCCATTCGCGTCGCGCAGCCTGCTCAAGCACCTGGGCATTCGCACGCTCGCGCAGTTCGACACCATTCCGGCCATCGAGATCCAGAGCATGCCAAACGTCTGGCCGAAGTACCTTGCAAAGAATGGACTCCCCCAGAAGAAGATAGAACTTGTAGGTAGCCAGTCCCTTTTTCTATCGAGCTATGAAGCGGCCCTGGCGGGCCTGGGGGTTGCCCTGCTGCCGATCGAATTTGTCGGGACCGCCGGCCGGTCAAGCGAACTGCGGCAACTGCATCCGTCGCGGACCAGGTCGGACAGGGCCTACTATTTTTGCTGGCCGAAGCTCAGCTCCAAATCCGAAGCGGTGCATTCGATGCGAATCTGGCTGGAGCGCACTTTCAAGCGCACCGATCGGACTGCATGAACCTGCGCGGCGGCGGCCTGCCCCATCAGAGCGGCCTGGGCACTGCACCATGGCCACGCGCGTCAGTACCCCGCCGCCAGGCCATCGCGGCGCGAATCGCTGGCGGCCACGTAGCCTTCGACCGCCGGATCGCCCATGCGCCAGATGAACTGGCCGGCGCCGAAGTCCTGGTACGAATCCTCGATCACCTCCATGCGATGGCCCAGCGCGGCCAGGCCCTGCACGGTGGCGGGGTTCATCGCGGCCTCGACGTTGATCTCCAGCCCGGCATTGAAGCGCCAGCGCGGCGCGTCGCAGGCGGCCTGCGGGTTCTGGCGATAGTCGAGCATGCGCACCAGCGCCTGCATGTGGCCCTGCGGCTGCATGTTGCCGCCCATCACGCCGAAGCTCATGACCGGCTGGCCGTCCTTCGTGAGGAAGGCCGGGATGATGGTGTGGAAGGGCCGCTTGCCCGGCGCCACCTGGTTGGGGCTGCCGTCCTTCAGGCTGAAGCCGTGGCCGCGGTTCTGCAGGCTGATGCCGAAGCCCGGCTCCACGCAGCCCGAGCCGAAGCCCATGTAGTTGCTCTGGATGAAGCTGACCATCATTCCGCTCTCGTCGGCGGCCGTGAGATAGATGGTGCCGCCCCTGACCGGGTTGCCCGCCTGGAAGTCCTGCGCCCTGTCCACGTCGATCAGCCTGGCGCGCGAGGCGAGGTAGGCGCCGTCGAGCATCTGCGCGGGGGTCGGCTCCATCGACGACGGCTCGGCCACGTAGCGGTACACGTCTGCGAAGGCCAGCTTCATGGCCTCGATCTGCAGGTGCTGCGAGGCGACCGAATCCACTGGCATGGAGCCGACATCGAAGTTCGAGAGGATGCCCAGCGCGATCAGCGCCGCGATGCCCTGCCCGTTGGGCGGGATCTCGTGCAGCGTGTAGCCGCGGTAGTCCCTGGCGATGGGCGCGACCCACTCGGGCTTCCATGCCGCCAGGTCGGCGGCCTTCAGGCTGCCGCCGTGCGCGGTGGAGAAGGCCTCCAGCGCCGCCGCGATCTCGCCGCGGTAGAAGGCCTCGCCCCGGGTCTCGGCGATCGCCTTCAGCGCGCGCGCGGCCGCCGGGAACCTGAACAGCTCGCCCACCTCGGGCGCCCGGCCCCAGGGCAGGAAGCTTTGCGCGAAGCCGGGCTCGCCCTGCAGCACCGGCGTGGCGGCGGCCCACTTCTGCTGCACCACCGGCGGCAGCAGGTAGCCGCGCTCGGCGATCTCGATGGCCGGCGCCATCAGGTCGGCGAAGGGCAGCCTGCCAAAGCGCCCGGACAGCGCCGCCCAGGCGCCCACGGCGCCCGGCACGGTGACCGAGTCGATGCCGCGCTGCGGCGGCGCAGCGGCGCCGTCGCCGTACTTGCGGCGGAAGTACGCCGGCGTCCAGGCCGCCGGCGCGCAGCCGGAGGCATTCAAGCCGTGCAGTTGCGTGCCGTCCCACAGGATGCAGAAAGCGTCGCTGCCCAGGCCGTTGCTCACCGGCTCGGCCAGCGTCATCACGGCGGCGGCGCACACAGCCGCGTCGACCGCGTTGCCGCCCTGCTGCAGCATGCGCAGGCCGGCCTGCGCCGCCAGCGGGTGCGAGGTCGACACCACGTTGCGGGCGAAGACCGGGATGCGGGTGGAAAGGTAGGGGTTGGCGTAGTCGAATCGCATGGTGTTCAGTCCCCCTTGATCTGGCGCTCGGTGATGATCTTCTTCCACTTGGCGGCGTCCTTGGCCACCATCGCCGCGAACTGCTGCGGCGTGCCGGGAGCGGCCGGCTCGATGCCCAGGCGCGCCAGCTTCTCGCGCAGGCCGGGGTCGGCGAGCGCCTGGCTGGCGGCGGCGCCGACCCGCGCCACGATCTCGGCCGGCAGCCCCTTCGGGCCGTAGATGCCGAACCATGTGTTCGACTCGAAGCCCGGCAGCGTGTCGGCCACCGGCGGCAGGTCGGGCGCCAGCGCGCTGCGCCGGGCGGAAGTGACCGCCAGCGCGCGCAGCCGCCCGTCGCGCACGTAGGGCAGGCCGGTGGGCAGCGAGTCGAACAGCAGGTCCACCTTGCCGCTCATCAGGTCGGGCATGGCCAGCGCCGTGCCTTTGTAGGGAATGTGGGTGATGAACACGCCGGCCTGCGCCTTGAACAGCTCGGCCGTGAGCTGCACGATGGTGCCATTGCCGCTGGAGGCGTAGTTGAGCCTGCCGGGGTTCTTCTTGGCGTAGTCGATCCACTCGCGCACCGTCTTCGGCGGCGCGTCGGGCGGCACCAGCATGATGCTGGGCGCGTCGCCCACGTGCGCGATCGGCGTGAAGTCGCGCACCGTGTCGTAGGGCAGCCGCGCGTTGATGGCCGGGCCGATCGAGTGGGTGCTGGTGGTGGTCAGCAGCAGCGTGTAGCCGTCGGGTGCCGCCTTGGCCGCCAGTTCGGAGCCGATCGCGCCGCCTGCGCCCGGCTTGTTGTCGATCACCAGCGTGGCGCCGAGCTTCTCGCCCAGCACCGCCGACAGCGTGCGCGCGAACAGGTCGGTGGCGCCGGCCGCGGGGAAGGGCACCAGCAGCCGGATCGGCCTGACCGGGTAGCCCTGCTGCGCCAGCGCGGGCCAGGCCGGCAGCAGCGCGGCGGCCATGGCCTCGAGGAATTGCTTTCTCTTCATGATGTCGGACTGTCCGGGTGACGGAGAAGGAAGAGGAGGAGGCGCCCATGCTATGCGCCGGCCGTACATCAATCCAGATAATCCGCCTTATCCAACTATGAGGGATATCGATGGCTCGCAATCCGGTGGAAGAGATTTCGCTGCAGCAGCTTCGGGCGCTGGCAGCCGTGGCCGAATCGGGCAGCTTCACGCTGGCGGCGGAATCGCTGCAGCTGACGCAGCCCGCCATCAGCCACCTCGTCAAGCGCATGGAGCAGGAGCTCGGCCAGGCCCTGGTCGTGCGCGGGCGCCGCATCCGGATGACGGCCGCCGGCCAGATGATGGTCGATACCGCCGTGCGCGCGCTGCGGCTGATCGACGAATCGGCCAGCGCCTGCCGGTCGCGCTCCCAGCTGCGCGAGGGGCATGTCGTGCTCGCGGTGGCCCATCTCACGGCCGGCGCCCTCGTGCCGCCGCTGCTGGGCCGCTTTGCCGAACGGCATCCCGGCCTGGCGACCACGCTGCTCGACGGCTCGGCCGAGCAGACGGTCGCCCGGCTGCTGTCGCAGGAGGCCGACCTGGGCTTCGGCTCCGACGTCGGCCAGGCCCACTCCGAGCTGGCGACGGAGCCGCTGTTCACCGACCGCATGAACCTGTTCGTGCGCGACGACCATCCGCTGGCGCAGCGCGTGGTGGTCGACGCGCGCCACCTCGATGCGCTGCCCCTGGTCCACGTGAACCCGGACGCCAACGTGTGGCGGGCAATCAACCGGCAGTTGGCGGCGGTGGCCGGCCCGCAGGTGCGCCATCGCGTCTCGATGCTGTCGACGGCGTTCGGCCTGATCCAGGCCGGCGCGGGCGTGGCGCTGCTGCCGCGCTACGTGGAGACGCTGATGCCGCCCAACCTGCGCGCCCTGGCGGTGACGCGGCCGGTGCTGGAATACCCGGTGGTCGCGATGCGGCGCGCCAAGCACCCGCTGCCCCCCGCGGCCATGGCGTTCCTGGCCATGGCCCGGCAGCACCTGAAGCCCGCGCGCGCCGCGCGGGCCTGACCCGGCCCTGAAACGCGAACGGCGCCCGCAGGCGCCGTCCGTCGGGTGGCCGCGCAAAAAGGTCAGCCGCCCTCTTCCTCCTGGAAGGCCTCCTCGCGCTTGCTCTTGACCGCAGGCAGCAGCACGATGATCAGCAGCAGCGCCGCGGCCGCCAGCAGGCCGGCCGAGATCGGGCGGGTGACGAACACAGTCCAGCTGCCGCGCGACAGCAGCAGCGCGCGGCGCAGGTTCTCTTCCATCATCGGGCCCAGGATGAAGCCCAGCAGCAGCGGTGCCGGCTCGCAGCCCAGCTTGGTGAACAGGTAGCCGATGATGCCGAAGGCGCCCACCATCCAGATGTCGAAGGTGTTGTTGTTGGTGGAGTACACGCCGATCGCGCAGAACAGCACGATCGAGGGAAACAGGTACTTGTAGGGCACCGTCAGCAGCTTGATCCACATGCCGATCAGCGGCAGGTTCAGGACCACCAGCATCGCGTTGCCGATCCACATCGAGGCGATCAGGCCCCAGAACAGCTCGGGGTTGCTGGTCATCACCTGCGGACCGGGCTGGATGTTGTGGATGGTCATGGCGCCGACCATCAGCGCCATCACGGCGTTGGGCGGGATGCCCAGCGTCAGCAGCGGGATGAAGGAGGTCTGCGCGCCGGCGTTGTTGGCCGATTCGGGCGCCGCCACGCCGCGGATGTTGCCCTTGCCGAAAGGCACCTCGCCAGGATGCAGCTTGGTCTTCTTCTCGATGGTGTAGGCCGCGAAGGCCGCCAGCAGCGCGCCGCCGCCGGGCAGGATGCCCAGCGCCGCGCCCAGCGCGGTGCCGCGCAGCACCGCGGGGAGCATGCGCTTGAAGTCCTCACCGGTGGGGAACAGGCCCTGCACCTTGCCGGTGAACACCTCGCGCTCGTGCTCGGGCTGGGCCAGGTTGGTGATGATCTCGCCGTAGCCGAACACGCCCATGGCGATGGTCACGAAGCCGATGCCGTCGGTCAGTTCGGGAATGTCGAAGGAGAAGCGCGCCACGCCGGAGTTGACGTCGGTGCCCACCAGGCCCATGAGCAGCCCCAGCACGATCATGGCGATCGCCTTGAGCAGCGAGCCCGAGGCCAGCACCACCGCGCCGATCAGGCCCAGCACCATCAGCGAGAAGTACTCGGCCGGGCCGAACTTGAACGCCAGTTCGGTCAGCGGCGGCGCGAAGGCCGCCAGGATCAGCGTGCCCACCGAGCCCGCGAAGAAGGAGCCGAGGCCGGCGGCTGCCAGCGCCGGCCCGGCCCGCCCGCGCCGCGCCATCTGGTAGCCGTCGATCACGGTCACCACCGAGGACGATTCGCCCGGCAGGTTGACCAGGATGGCGGTGGTGGAGCCGCCGTACTGCGCGCCGTAGTAGATGCCGGCCAGCATGATCAGGGCCGACACCGGCGGCAGCGCGTAGGTGGCCGGCAGCAGCATCGCGATGGTGGCCACCGGGCCGATGCCCGGCAGCACGCCGATCAGCGTGCCCAGGATACAGCCGATCAGGCAGTACAGCAGGTTGGTGAAGGTGAAGGCGACGCCGAAGCCGAGCGCCAGGTTCTGCAGCAGGTCCATGGTGCGCGCCTCCTCAACCGGCGATGAAAGTGGGCCACACCGGCATCTGAAGCTTCAATGCCCAGATGAAGGCGACATAGCTGCCGACCGCCAGGATGGTGGCCAGGATCAGCGTGGGCACCAGCTTGAAATGCTCGCCCGCCATGCTGGAGATCAGCACGAGGGCATAGATCGCGAGGATCAGCCCCATCGCCGGCAACCCGATGCTGGGCAGGCCGCCCAGCAGCACGCCGAAGGCCAGGTTGGCCGCGATGATGAAGAACAGCGGCTTCCAGGCCCACTTGCCGATCGGCTCGCCGTCGGCGGTTTCCACCGTCAGACTCTGGAAGATGATGATCAGGCCCAGCACCGCCATCAGGATGCCCAGCCACAGAGGGAAGTACCCCGGACCCATGCGGGCGCCGGTGCCCACGCTGTAGGTCGTCGAGCCTATGGAAAAGGCCAGCCCGACCAGCGTGAACATCAGCCCCGAAAAGAAGTCCTTGCTGCTTTTGATTCGCACGATGTCTCCTCGAACGGATGTCGACTCGGCGGATTGTGGGCGCGCGCGGCCCTGCCGGCTGTGTGGATTCCACTTAGGCGAAAGCCTAGGGAAAACCCGCGCGCCGGGCACCGGCGGCGCGCCCCCTTTGCCGGCCGCGCCGCCTATTCCAGCGGCGGCGTGGCGCTGAGCACTTCCTCGACCGTGGTCAACCCCTCGGCCACGCGCAGCGCGCCGGCCAGGCGCAGCGGCCGCATGCCGTCGGCCACCGCCTGGCGGCGCAGGCCGGCGATCTGCGGCTCCTTGTTGACCAGGTTCTTGAAGGGCTCGGTGACGCTGAGCAGCTCGTACAGGCCCATGCGCCCCATGTAGCCGGTCATGCGGCAGTCGACGCAGCCCACCGGCCTGTAGGCGCGCACCGAGCCGCTGATCTTCCACGGCGCGACGAACTCGCCGAGCTGCTCGCGCGTGACGGATTCGTCCGGCTGCTTGCACTGCGGGCACAGCGTGCGCACCAGCCGCTGCGCCAGCACGCCCAGCATGGTGGCGTTGATCAGGTAGTTGGGCACGCCCAGCTCCATCAGGCGCGTGATGGCGCTGGGCGCGTCATTGGTGTGCAGGGTGCTGAAGACCAGGTGGCCGGTCAGCGCGGCCTGCACCGCCATCTCGGCGGTGGCCAGGTCGCGGATTCTCGCCGACCATGATGATGTCCGGGTCCTGCCGCATCAGCGCGCGCAGGCCCTCGGCGAAGTTGAAGTCCAGCTGCGGCTGCACCTGGGTCTGGTTGAAGGAGGGCTCGATCATCTCGATCGGATCCTCGATGGTGCTGACGTTCACCTCCTCGGTGGCCACCCGCTTGAGCGTGGAATACAGCGTGGTGGTCTTGCCCGAGCCGGTCGGCCCCGTGACCAGGATGATCCCGTGCGGCCGCGTGACGAGCGACTCCCAGCGCTGCGCGTCGTGCTGGGCAAAGCCCAGCGCGTCCAGGTCCTTGACCGCCGTGTCGGGGTCGAAGATGCGCATCACCATCTTCTCGCCGAAGGCGGTGGGCAGGGTCGACAGGCGCATCTCCACCTCGTCGCCGCGCATGTTGCGGGTCTTGATGCGGCCGTCCAGCGGGCGGCGCCTCTCGACCACGTCCATGCGGCCGAGCAGCTTGATGCGCGCCACCATCGCGTTCATCACGCCCATCGGCATCTGGTAGGCCGGGTGCAGCACGCCGTCGATGCGGAAGCGGATCACGCCCTGCTCGCGCCGCGGCTCCAGGTGGATGTCGGAGGCGCGCTGGTCGAAGGCGTACTGCCACAGCCAATCGACCACCTGCACCACGCTCTGGTCGTTGGCGTCGAGCTGCTTGTTGGTCTTGCCCAGTTCCACCAGCTGCTCGAAGCTGGTGCTGCCGCTGTTGCCGCCGGCCTTCTGCGCCGCCTTGACCGACTTGGCCAGCGCGAAGAACTCGGCCGTGTAGCGCTGGATGTCGCTCGGGTTGGCCACCACCCGCCGCACCGAGCGGCGCGCCTGGCGCTCCACCTCGGCCACCCAGTCGGTGACGAAGGGCTCGGCGGTGGCGATCACCACCTCGTTGGGCAGCACCTGCACGGGCAGCACCTTGTGGCGCTCGGCGTAGGCGGCGCTCATGGTGTCGGCCACCTTGCCCACGTCGACCTTGAGGGGGTCGATGCGCAGGTAGCTCAGCCCGGCGCGGCCGGCCAGCCACTGGGTGAGCGACTCCAGGTCGAGCGGCTTGCCGTCGCTCCTGCGCGCCATCGCCACGTTGGCCAGGCGCACCAGCGGCGGCAGGCGGCTCTCGGCGCGGGCGCAGCGGGCCACGGTGCGCTGCGCCTCCTCGGGCGATATCACGCCGTCGTGCGCCAGCCATTCGATCACGCGGCGCAGATCCAGCGGGCCGTCGTACTTCTCTGCGGTGGCGGTGGGCACTGCGCTCAATGGATGACCTCCGCCCTGCGGGCTGCGGTGAGAGCCCCGGTCGGAGCGGCCGGGCGGGGGCTCATGGAATATGCGGCTTGAACACCCGCAGCCACTTCGGCGCAGGCAGCCCCCAGCGAGTCTGGATGCTTTGGGCGCGCTCGGCAAGCAGGGCGCGCTCCGGCCGCGCGGCCTGGCGCTGGGCCAGCACCACGGTGTTGCCTTCGCGCGTCGGCCGGAAGGCCCAGACCGCGTCTTCGCCGAAGGCGGCGGCAATGTGTCCCAGGCTGCGCTCGTAGCTGGCGTCGCGGCCGAACAGGTTGACGGTCATCAGGCCGTCGTCGGTGAGCAGCGCGCGGCAGTCGGCGTAGAACTCCGCGCTGTCCAGCACCGGGGCGGCGGCCTCGTGGTCGTACAGGTCGACCTGCAGCGCGTCCACGCCGGCCTGCCATGCCGGCCTGCGGATCTCGGCGCCGGCGTCGGCGATCACGATCCTGAGCCTGCCGTCCTCGGCCGGCAGCCTGAACCAGCCGCGGCAGGCAGCCACCACCTGCGGGTTGATCTCGATCGCGGTGGTGCGCATGCGCAGTTGCCGGCGGCAGAACTTGGTGAGCGCGCCGGCGCCCAGGCCGAGCTGCATGGCGTGCCGCGCGGCCACCCCGCCCGGCTCGACGAACAGCAGCCAGGCCATCATGCGCTGCACGTACTCCAGCTCGATCTCATGGGGGGCGCCCAGCCGCATCGAGCCCTGGACCCAATCGGTGCCCAGGTGCAGATAGCGGACCTGGCCGTGGTCGGAGAAATGGACTTCCGGCAGCGCGGGCCGGGGCGCGGCCATCAGGCGGCGCGGGCCCACAGGGGGCCCGGGTGGCTACGTTCCGGAGCGCTTCCAGCGCCAGACTGGCAGGCCTTGGCGGCCGATTCGGCTTGCAATTCGACAGGTGGGTGATGGCGGCTGCGCATAATACCGCCGCCCCTGTAACCACCCGCCGGGCCGGCTTCTTGCAGGGCCTGATCTTTTCACAGTCATCGGAGGAAAGCGAACATGAACATTTCCGCGGAAGCCGCCTGGGCCTTCCTCACCACGCAGGGCGTGGACCTGGGCCTCAAAGTGCTCGGCGCGATCGTCGCCTGGATCGTCGGGCGCTGGCTGATCGGCATGGCGCTGCGCTTCTTCAACGCCTTCCTGGAGCGCGGCAAGCGCATCGACCCGACGCTGGGCAACTACCTCTCGTCGATCCTGGGCGTGCTGCTCAACATCGGACTGGTCCTGGCCATCCTCGACATGTTCGGGGTGCGCACCACCTCCTTCGCCGCCCTGCTGGCCGGTGCCGGCCTGGCGATCGGCACCGCCTGGGGCGGGTTGCTGACGCACTTCGCGGCCGGCGTGTTCCTGCAGGTGCTGCGGCCGTACAAGGTGGGCGACTACGTGACCGCCGGCGGCGTCAACGGCACCGTCAAGGAACTGGGCCTGTTCGGCACCACGCTGATCACGCCCGACAACGTGACCGCCACCGTGGGCAACAACAAGGTGCTGTCGGACACCATCCAGAACTTCAGCACCCTGGCCTTCCGCCGGGTGGACACCACGGCCAAGGTGGCCAACGGGGTGGACGTGCACCAGGCGATCGAACTGCTGCGCAAGGCGGTGGCGGAGGTGCCCAACGTGGCGGCGAGCCCGGCGCCGGACGTGGAGATCCTGCAGTTCACGCCCGAAGGCCCGCTGCTGGCGGTGCGCCCCTACACCCACACCGATCACTACTGGCAGGTGTATTTCGACACCCACCGCGCGATCGTCAAGACCTTCGGCGCGGCCGGCTACCCGGTGCCGGAGACGCCCACCGTGCAGCGCCAGGCGCCGGCGCTGGCGGGCTGAGCCTGCCGCGGCGGGTTCGCCGCCGCGCCGAGGTCAGGGCTTCTTCGCCGCCTCGTTCTGCTCCGTGCCGGGGATCTTCTCCCCGATCTTGTTGCCTGCCGCCCGGGTGGCGTCGGCCGCCCTGTGCGCGACGTTGCCGGTGGCGGTGGCGACCTTCTTGACGCCGCGGCCGGTGGCGTTCACCGCCTTCCTGGTGCCGGACTTGGTGGCATTCCATGCCTTCTGGCCGGTGGTCTTGGTCGCCTTGTACGCCTTCTTGGCGCCGCGCTCGGTGGCGTCCACCGCATCCTTGCCGGCCTCCTTGGCCTTCTCGGTCATGGTCGGTTCGCTGGTCGTCGTGGCGGCGGTCTGCGCATGGGCCGTCAGGCCGATCGAGGCCAGCGCCAGCACCAGCGCGGCCGGCAGGATGCGAACAGAGGTCATGGCGTTCATGGTGATGCTCCTTCTACCAAGGGTCGTGTCGATGGGCGGGGATCCGCCCGCACCCGCCCTGGAACGGGTGTGCGAATGCCGAGGATGACACCAAATCGCCGCGCCGCGGCGGCGCCGGCGCGGGTCGCGGCCTCGGCCTACGCGGCGGGCTGGCGCTGCGATGACATGGCCGTCAGCCCCTGCAGACGCGGCAGCGCCGCCAGTGCGTTGCGGGTGCTGGAAGCGGCCCACTCGGCGGCCGTGGTGCCGCGCAGGGCCGCGATCTGCGCGGCGATGCGCGGAAGCTCGGCCGGTTCGTTGCGGCCCTGCGGCTGCCCGCGGCCGCGCTCGGCACGGGTGCGGTAGAGCCAGTGCGGCGGAATGTCGGGCGCGTCGGTTTCCATCACCAGCGCATCGGCCGGCAGCGAGACCGCCAGGCGGCGCAGCTGCAGTGCCCGCTCGAAGGTGACGGCGCCGCCGAAGCCCAGCTTCAGGCCCAGCGCCAGGCAGGCGCGCGCCTGCTGCTCGCTGCCGTTGAAGGCATGCGCGATGCCCTGCCACATGCCGCCGCCGGCCGCGCGCCGCAGATGCCCGAGCACCGCATCGACCGAACGCCGCACGTGCAGCAGCACCGGCAGGCCGTGGCGCCGCGCCAGCAGCAGCTGCCGGTGGAAGAAATGCGCCTGCCGGGCCGGGTCCGGCCCAGGTGCGAAATGGTCCAGCCCGATCTCGCCCACCGCCACCAGGCGCGGGTCGCCGCGCCGCGCCTGCAGTTCGGCCTCCAGCCGGTCCAGTTCGTCTTCGGCCGCCGAGCCGGTGGCCAGCGGATGGATGCCGAGCGCGTAGGCGTCGCCATGCGCGTGGGCCAGCTCGCGCACCGCGTCGAAGTTGGCGGCCGACACCGCCGGGATCACGCACAGCGCCACCCCGGCCGCCGCGGCGCGCGCGCGCACCGCCGGCCGTTCTGCGCCGAATTCCGGGGCGTCCAGATGGCAATGGGTGTCGATGAACTGCGGCGCGGCGGCGCCATCCGGGCAGGGCATCCAGCCATCATGCCCGACCGGATGCACCACGGCACAAAGCGTGCTACTGTGGCCCCGGGTTTTCCGCGTTCTTGCCATTGCCGGGGGTTACACGATGACGATGCGCAGGCCTGCCTTCTACAGCCGCTCGCCACGGACGGCCCTGCCGCAGGCCGGAGTCGAAGCCGAAGCCGCGCAGCCGGATCCCGCCGCGGCGCAGCCCAACACCCCGCCGGCCGGTGCCGGCGCGCGCCGGCGGCGCGCGCTGGGGGCGCTGCTGCTGGCGGCGGGTGTCGCCCTGGGCGTCGGGGGCGCGGCCCTGTGGAACCCGGAGGCGCCGCGCAAGCTCACCCAGAAGGACATCGACGCCGCGGTGCTGCGCACCCTGCAGACCGCCACCCTGCCCTCGCAGACCGCGCGCGCGGCCGAGACCATCCGCCGCTCGGTGGTGCGCGTGACCGGCTACGGCCCGGAGAAGACCACGCCCGAGGCCAAGGCCGAGAAGCGCGGACGCAACCTGGCCAAGGGCAAGCCGGCGGACGCGGACGCCCCCGCCGGCGCGGCGCCGCACGAGGTGGAGCGCGGCGTCGGCACCGGCGTGGTGATCGTCGACAAGGGCGTCATCCTCACCAACCTGCACGTGGTCGCCGGCTCCGAGAAGATCAAGGTGACCTTCTTCGACGGCCTGGAGGCGGAGGCCAGCATCACCGGCGTGCAGGTCGAGAACGACCTGGCTGTCCTGCAGGCCAAGAAGATCCCGGACGACCTGGTGGCCGCCACCATGCGCTCGACCGCCGACCTGCAGCCGGGCGACAACGTGGCGGCGGTGGGCTTTCCCTTCGGCATCGGGCCCTCGGTGTCGGCCGGCGTGGTGTCCGGACTGAAGCGCTCGTTCCGCTCGCCCGAGGGCAAGCAGGAACTGGACAACCTGATCCAGTTCGACGCCGCCGCCAACCCCGGCAACTCCGGCGGCCCGCTGATCAACATGGAAGGCGAGGTGCTCGGCATCGTGACCGCCATCCTCAACCCGACGCAGCAGCGCACCTTCATCGGCATCGGCTTCGCGGTGCCGATCGAGAACGCCGCCAGCGCCGCCGGCTCGCCTCCCTTCTGACGAAAGCCCTTCCTTCATGAGCAACGAATCCAGCATGCCCGAATCCGCCGCCTCCACCGCCGAGCTGATGGAGCAGATCCTCTACCAGGTCAAGCGCGTGGTGGTCGGGCAGGATCGCTTCCTCGAGCGGGTGATGGTCGCCATGCTGGCCGGCGGCCACCTGCTGGTGGAGGGCGTGCCCGGGCTGGCCAAGACGCTCACCGTCAAGACGCTGGCCGACACGGTGCGCGGCAGCTTCAAGCGCATCCAGTTCACGCCCGACCTGGTGCCGGCCGACCTGGTGGGCACACGCATCTACAACCAGAAGACCGGCGACTTCAGCACCGCCCTGGGCCCGGTGTTCGCCAACCTGCTGCTGGCCGACGAGATCAACCGCGCGCCGGCCAAGGTGCAGAGCGCGCTGCTGGAGGTGATGCAGGAGCGCCAGGTCACCATCGCCGGCGAGACGCGCAAGGTGCCCAGGCCCTTCCTGGTGATGGCCACGCAGAACCCGATCGAGACCGAGGGCACCTACCCGCTGCCCGAGGCGCAGGTGGACCGCTTCATGATGAAGGTGCTGGTGGACTACCCGAGCGACGAGGAGGAGTTCGTCATCGTGCAGCGCGTGATCGGCCCGCCCGTGGAGGCGCAGGCCGTCGCCACCACCGAGCAGCTGGCCGCGCTGCAGGCGGAGGCGCGCCGGGTGTACGTGGACCCGTCGCTGATCCAGTACGCCGTCAAGCTGGTCTCGGCCACGCGCAACCCCGAGAAGCACGGGCTGAAGGACACGCGCCGCTTCATCACCTTCGGCGCCAGCCCGCGCGCCAGCATCAGCCTGACCGAGGGCGCCCGCGCGCTGGCGCTGCTGCGCGGCCGCGGCTACGCGCTGCCGGAAGACATGGTCGACCTGGTGTCCGACGTGCTGCGCCACCGCGTGACGCTGTCGTACGAAGGCCTGTCGGAAGGGCTGACGCCCGATGCGCTGATCGACCGCATCATGCGCGCCGTCGCGCCGCCGCCCAAGCCGCTGGAGCACGACAGGCTCGCCGCGTAGCCGCCGGCCTGGCCACGCCATGAAGCTCTGGAGCCGCGAGTCCCGCCCCCCGGCGCAGGCCGCCAACGATGCCCCGGCGCACGAGGGCGCCGAGCGCGCCCTGCGCCGGCTCGAGTGGACGGTCATCCGCCGGCTCGACGGCCTGCTGCAGGGCGACTACCGCACGCTGATGCGCGGTGCCGGGCTCGACCTGGCCGACCTGCGCGAGTACCAGCACCACGACGACGTGCGCCACATCGACTGGAACGTCACCGCCCGGCTGCAGGTGCCGCACGTGCGCGTGTTCACCGAAGACCGCGAGATGGCCGCATGGTTCGTGCTCGACCTGAGCCGCTCGGTCGACTTCGGCTCCGGCACGCGCGCCAAGCGCGAGGTCTCGGCCGGCTTCGTGGGAGTGCTGGCGCGGCTGCTCACGCGGCACGGCAACCGGGTCGGCGCGCTGGTCTACGGCAGCGAGCTGGAGACGGTGCTGCCGCCGCGCACCGGCCGCCGCCACGTGCTGCAGCTGCTGCACGCGATGCAGCGCCGCGGCGACGCGCTGCACGACGCCCGCGCCCGGCCGCAAGGCACGACGAAGCTGGCCGCGCTGCTGGACGCGGCCGCAGCCATGATGCCGCGGCGATCCACCGTGTTCGTGGTGTCGGACTTCCTCTCCGAGCCCGGCTGGGAGAAGCCGCTGGGCCGGCTGGCCCAGCGGCACGAGGTGGTCGCGGTGCGGCTGTTCGACCCGCTTGAGCTGGAGTTGCCCGACCTCGGCCTGGTGCCGCTGACCGACAGCGAGACCGGCGAGCAGCTGTGGGTCGACACGCACGACAGGGGCTTCCGCCGCCGCTTCGCCCGCATCGCCGCCGAGCGCGAGCAGGCGCTGCGCGAAGCGCTGGCGCGCGCCGGCGTCGATGCGCTGGAGCTTTCCACCGCCGACGACCTGGTCGAGGCGATCGTGCGCTTCGCCGAGCTGCGCAAGCGCAAGCTGCGCGCCGGCGGCGCTGGCATCAAGGCATTCGCGTGATTAGCATGGGAACACGATGACCTTCCTGTGGCCCCAGTTCCTCTGGCTGCTGGCGGCGCTGCCGCTGCTGGTGCTGCTGTACGTCTGGCTGCTGCGGCGCAAGAAGAAGCTGGCGCTGCGCTACGCCAGCCTGTCGATCGTGCGCGAGGCCATGGGCGGCGGCCAGGCGGTGCGGCGCCATCTGCCGCCGCTGCTGTTTCTGCTGGCCATCGCGGCGCTGCTGGTGGCGGCGGCGCGGCCGATGGCGGTGGTGGTGCTGCCGTCCAACCAGCAGACCATCATCCTGGCGATGGACGTCTCCGGCAGCATGCGCGCCACCGACGTGCAGCCCAACCGCCTGGTGGCGGCGCAGGAGGCGGCCAAGGGCTTCATCAAGGACCTGCCCCGCACCGTGAAGGTGGGCGTGGTGGCCTTCGCCGGCAGCGCCAACGTGGCCCAGCTGCCCACCACCAGCCACGACGACCTGGTGCAGGCGATCGACAGCTTCCAGCTGCAGCGCGCCACCGCCACCGGCAACGCGATCGTGGTGTCGCTGGCCACCCTGTTCCCGGACGCCGGCATCGACGTCTCGCAGTTCGGCCCGCAGAGCCGCCAGCGCGGCGTCTCGCTCGACCAGGCCGGCAGGCAGCCCAAGGAGTTCACGCCGGTGGCGCCGGGCTCCTACACCTCGGCCGCGATCATCATGCTCACCGACGGCCAGCGCACCACCGGCGTCGACCCGCTCGATGCCGCCAAGGCCGCGGCCGACCGCGGCGTGCGGGTCTACACCGTGGGCGTGGGCACGGTCGACGGCGAGACCATCGGCTTCGAGGGCTGGTCGATGCGGGTGCGGCTGGACGAGGACACGCTCAAGGCGGTGGCGCAGAAGACCAACGCCGAGTACTTCTACGCCGGCACCGCCGCCGACCTCAAGAAGGTCTACAACACCCTCAGCTCCAAGCTGACGGTGGAGAAGAAGGAGACCGAGATCTCCGCCCTGTTCGCCCTGGCCGCCGGCGTGCTGGCGCTGCTCTCGGCCGGCCTGTCGCTGCTCTGGTTCAACCGGATCCTCTGAACCGGACCGGCTCCGGCGCCCATGCGCCGGGCGCTGGAAGGCGCCGACGCCGCGCCCGCCTTCCGGCCGACACCGCCTCGGTCGTGTGGAGGATGGCAGGCGGCGCGCAAGGCTTTAACTTTTGGCGAACGCGGATCGTCTTCCGGTCATGCAAGCCCGCACCGCTCCCATCGCCCCGCCCGGCCCCACCGCCTTCGTGCTGGCCGGCGGCGGCAGCCTGGGCGCGATCGAGGTCGGCATGCTGCGCGAGCTGCTGGCCTGGGGCGTGCGGCCCGACTTCGTGGTCGGCGCCTCGGCCGGCGCGATCAACGGCGCCTTCTTCGCCGGCGCGCCGACGCTGGAGGGCGTGGGCCGGCTGGAAGCCATCTGGAGCGGCCTGCGCCGGCACGACGTGCTGCCCTGCAGCGTCGCCGGCCTGCTGCGCGGCCTGATCACGCGCAAGCCGCACCTGATCGACTCCGCCGGGCTGCGCCGCCTGCTGGCGCACCACCTGCCCTGCGCCCGGCTGGAAGACGCGCCGCTGCCGGTGCACATCGTCGCCTCCGACATGCACACCGGCCACGAGGTGCTGCTCTCGCGCGGCGCGGCGGTCGACGCGGTGCTGGCCAGCGCGGCCATCCCGGGCGTGTTCCCGCCGGTGCGCATCGGCGAGCGCTGGCTGGTGGACGGCGGGGTGGCCAACAACACGCCTATCTCCACCGCGGTGCGGCTGGGCGCGCGGCGGGTGATCGTGCTGTCGGCCGGCTTCGCCCACACGGCGCAGCAGCTGCCCGCCGGCGCCCTGGGCCGCGCGATGCACGCCCTGGCCCTGGTGGTGGCGCGCCAGCTTCAGCATGACGCCGAGCGCTTCGCCGGCCTGGTGGACCTGCGCATCGTGCCGAGCCCGCCGCGCGGGCGCTGCTCGGCCTACGACTACTCGAACGCGCGCGGCCTGATCGAAAGCGGTGCCAGCGCCACCCGCGGCTGGCTGGAGTGGGGCGGCCTCGGGCCGCGCGGCGGCGCGGCTGCGGCGGACGGCGACGATGCCCGCACGGTGCAGATCGGCCGGCCGCGCGGCCCGGCGCCGCGGACGGGTGCCAGGCCGGTCCAGGCGTCGCGCTGGCCGCGCGGGGCGACCGCGTAGCCCGGCGCGGCCGCGCGGCCCGCCTTCAGCCCTTCAGCCCTTCAGCCCTTCAGCCAGCCGGCCCGCCGCCAGCTGCAGCACCCGGTCGCAGCGCGACGCCAGGCCGGCGTCGTGCGTGACCAGCACGAAGGCCGTGCCCTGCTCTCGCGCCAGCCGCAGCATCAGCGCGAACACGGCGTCGGCGGTGGCGCGGTCGAGGTTGCCGGTGGGCTCGTCGGCCAGCACGCAGGCGGGACGGGTGACCAGCGCGCGCGCCACCGCGACGCGCTGGCGCTCGCCGCCGGACAGCTCGGCCGGGCGGTGGTGCACCCGCTCGGCCAACCCCACCGCAGCAAGCATGGCGGCGGCCGCATCGGCGGCGTCGGCGGGCGCCGCGCGCCGGATCTTCAGCGGCATCGCCACGTTGTCCAGCGCGCTGAACTCGGGCAGCAGGTGGTGGAACTGGTAGACGAAGCCCAGGTGCGCGTTGCGCAGGCGGCCCTGCTCGGCCGGGTCCAGCCGGGCCAGGTCGCGACCGTTCAGTTCGACCGTGCCGCCGGTGGGCGCGTCCAGGCCGCCCATCAGGTGCAGCAGCGTGCTCTTGCCCGAGCCGGAGGCGCCGACGATCGCCAGCGTCTCGCCGACGCGCACGTCCAGGTCGATGCCGTGCAGCACCGTCAGGTCGATGCGGCCCTCGTGGAAGCGCTTGGTCAGGCCGCGCACGCGCAGCACGGCATCGCGCGGCGGCACCCTCGCCCCGGCACCCTCCCGCTCGCGGGCGAGGGAGTTCGCGCCGTCACTCATAGCGCAGGGCCTCGGCAGGATTCACGCGGCTGGCGCGCCAGCTGGGGTACAGCGTGGCCAGGAAGGCGAGCACGAGCGAGATGACGGTGATCGGCACGATGTCCGAGCGCTGCGGGTCGCTCGGCATGCGGCTGATCAGGTAGATGTCCTTGGGCAGGAAGCTGGTGTGCAGCGCCTGCTCGATGGCCGGCACGATCACGTCGATGTTGCAGGCGATGCCCAGGCCCAGCAGCAGCCCGCCGAGCGTGCCGATCACGCCCACCATCGCGCCCTGCACCACGAAGATGCCCATGATGCTCTTCGGGCTGGAGCCCAGCGTGCGCAGGATGGCGATGTCGGCGCGCTTGTCGGTCACCGTCATCACCAGCGTGCTGACCAGGTTGAAGGCCGCCACCGCGACGATGAGCGTGAGGATGATGAACATCATCCGCTTCTCGACCTGCACGGCGGCGAACCAGGTCTTGTTCTGGCGCGTCCAGTCGCGGATCAGGAACTGGCCGGGCAGCGTCACCGCCAGCTGGTCGGCCACCTCGCGCGCCTGGTTCAGGTCCTTGAGCTTCAGGCGGATGCCGCTCGGGCCTTCCAGCCGGAACACCCTGGCCGCGTCCTGCTCGTGGATCATGGCCAGCGCCGAGTCGTACTCGTAGTGGCCGGAGTCGAAGGTGCCGGCCACGGTGAACTGCTTCAGCCGCGGCACCACGCCGGCCGGCGTGATCTGCCCGCCCGGCGCGATCAGCGTGACCTGGTCGCCCTCGCGCACGAACAGCTGGCGCGCGAGCTCGCCGCCCAGCACGATGCCGAACCCGCCCGGCACCAGCCGATCCAGCGCGCCCTTCTGCGCAGTGGTGGCGATGTCCGTCACCGCCGGCTCCAGCTTCGGCTCGATGCCGCGCACCAGCGCGCCCTTCATGTCCTCGCCGCGCGCGATCAGCGCCTGCGCGGCGATGAAGGGCGCCGCGCCCAGCACCTGCGGGTGCCTGCGGGCGGCGGCCATGATGGCGTCGATGTCCTGCAGGGCCTGGCCGTCGCGCGAGAAGATCTCGATGTGCGAGACCACGCCCAGCATGCGGTCGCGCACCTCCTTCTGGAAGCCGTTCATCACCGAGAGCACGATGATCAGCGCCGCCACGCCCAGCGCGATGCCCAGCATGGAGACGCCGGAGATGAAGCTGATGAAGCCGTTGCGCCGCGTCGCCCGCCCGGCGCGCGTGTAGCGCCAGCCGAGCTGAAGTTCGTAGGGGAGTCGCATGAAGCCCTTGTGCAAAGTCGCGGCGATTTTGTCATCCCGGACAATAGGGCCATGCCTGCCACGCCCGAAGCCCGCCACCTGCTGATCCCGTTCGCCGGCCGCGGTTCGCCCGCTTGCCGCGCCGCCCTCGACGGCCTGGCGCTGCCCAACCTGCAGGCGCTGCTCGCGCGCCTGGCGCCGGCGGAAACCGACCTGGCCGGCGCCGACACCCTGAGCCCGCCGCACGAACGCGCGCTGGCCCGTGCGCTGGGCCTGACCGCGCCGGACGGCCGCCTGCCGTGGGCGGCGCACGAGGCGGCACTGGCCGGCCTGTCCAACCCCAACGCCGGCGAGGGCTGGGCCCGCGTCACGCTGTGCCACGGCGAGGTGGCGGTGGACGAGATGGTCATCGACGACCCCGCCGTGCTGGCGGTGGGCGCGGCCGAGTCCGACGACCTGCTGGCCGCCGCCCGCCCCTTCTTCGAGGAGGACGGCATCCGCCTGCACAGTTCCACCGAGCCCGGCCACTGGCTGGCGCGCTGCGCGCTGTTCGAGGGCATCGCCAGCGCGTCGCTCGACCGCGCCATCCGCCAGCCGGTGTCGGCCTGGTCGGCCGGCGCGCAGGAAGAGCGCGCCCTGCGCCGCCTGGCCAACGAGATGCAGATGCTGCTCTACACCCAGCCGGCCAACGACGAGCGCGCCACGCGCAACGCCCCGGCCATCAACTGCATCTGGTTCAGCGGCACCGGCGTGCTGCCGGAGAACGCGCCGCTGGACCGCGCCGCCCCGACGGTCGATGCACGCCTGCGCGCCCCCGCGCTGCAGGACGACGGCCCCGGCTGGGCGGCCGCCTGGCAGGCGCTGGACACCGGCCCGATCGCCGAGCTGCGCGCCGCCGCCGCGCGCGGCGAGCCGGTGGCGCTCACGCTCTGCGGCGATCGCGCCGCCCAGCGCTGGGAAGGCCCGGCATCGCGCGGACTGGGCGCCTGGCTCAAGGGCCTCCTGGGCCGCCAGCGCCCGTCCGACGTGCTGTTGCAGCTATGAAGATCGTCGCACGCGAGGCCGCTCCACGCACCGTCTGGGCGCTGGAACAGGCTGGCGTGCACCCTCTCCTGGCGCGCCTGTACGCGGCCCGCGGCGTGCGCGCCAGCGAAGAGCTGGACGACGGCCTGGCCCGCCTGCTGCCGCCCGAGCAGCTGCGCGGCGCGCGCGAGGCGGCGGTGCTGCTGGCCGACGCGATCGCGCAGGACGTGCCCATCTGCGTGGTGGCCGACTACGACTGCGACGGCGCCACCGCCTGCGCCGTGGCGCTGCGCGGCCTGCGCCTGCTGGGCGCGCGCCGCACCGGCTACCTGGTGCCCGACCGGGTGGTCGACGGCTACGGCCTGACGCCGCCGATCGCCGAGCGGGTGGCCGCCACCGGCGCGCGCCTGCTGGTCACGGTGGACAACGGCATCGCCAGCGTCGAGGGCGTGGCCCATGCCAAGGCGCTGGGCCTCTCGGTGCTGGTGACCGACCACCATCTGCCGGCCATCGCGCCGCCACCGGGTCGCCCCGGGAAAGCAAGCGCCCCCCCGGGAGGCGGCGAGCCCTGCGGAGAGGGACGCGCGGGGGCCGTCGTCCTTCCCGCGGCCGACGTGGTGGTCAACCCCAACCAGCCCGGCTGCGAGTTCCCGAGCAAGAGCATCGCCGGCGTGGGCGTGATGTTCTACGTGCTGCTGGCGCTGCGCGCCGAGTTGCGGCGGCGCGGCGCCTTCGGCGGGCCGGCCCGCCCCGGCGGCAGCGAGCCGCGCGCGGCAGGAAGCGCGGGAGCGCCAGCCCCGCAGCCCCGGCTCGATTCGCTGCTGCCGCTGGTGGCCCTGGGCACCGTGGCCGACGTGGTCCGGCTCGACGCCAACAACCGCCGGCTGGTGGCGCAGGGCCTGCGCCGCATCCGCGCCGGCCAGATGCCGGCCGGCCTGGCGGCGCTGTTCCAGGCCGCCGGCCGGCAGCCGGCGGCGGCCACCACCTTCGACTTCGGCTTCGCGCTCGGGCCCCGCATCAACGCCGCCGGCCGGCTGGCCGACATGACGCTGGGCATCGAATGCCTTCTGACCGACGACAGCACCCGCGCCGGCGAACTGGCCCGGCTGCTGGACGGCATCAACCGCGAGCGGCGCGAACTGGAAGGCGGAATGCGCGAGCAGGCGCTGCGGCTGGCCGAATCGCTGTTCGCGGCCGATGCCGCCGCGCCGGGCGGCGAGCCGGCGCCGCCGGCGGCGATCAGCGTGTTCGGCCCGGACTTCCACGAGGGCGTGGTCGGCATCGTCGCCTCGCGCCTGAAGGAGCGCTTCCACCGCCCGGCCTTCGTGTTCGCCGCCAGCGCCGCGCCGGGCAGGGAAGGCGAGATCAAGGGCTCGGGCCGCTCGATCGCCGGCTTCCACCTGCGCGACGCGCTGGACGTGGTGGCCAAGCGCCATCCCGGCGTGCTGCTGCGCTTCGGCGGCCACGCGATGGCGGCCGGCTGCACCGTGGCGCGCGAGCACTTCGCCACCTTCGAGCAGGCGCTGGCCCAGGTGGCGCGCGAATGGCTGGCGCCGGCCGACCTGCAGCGCCGCATCGACACCGACGGCGCGCTGGCGCCGGAATACCTGCGCGTGGACCTGGTCGACACGCTGCACCGCGAGGTGTGGGGCCAGGGCTTCGCGCCGCCCACCTTCAGCGACGAGGTGGAGGTGCTCTCGCAGCGGCTGGTGGGCGAGAAGCACCTGGCGCTGAAGCTGCGCCACCAGGGCCGGCCGGTCGACGGCATCTGGTTCGGCCGCACCGAGCCGCTGCCGCCGCGCGTGAAGCTGGCCTACCGGCTCGACGCCGACGAATGGCAGGGCGTGCGGCGGGTGCGGCTGCTGGTGGAGGGCGCCGAGGTCTGAGAAGGCGTGCGCGGCCGGCGCGCCGGTGGCAGCATTGCCAAGGCCGGCCTGCTCGATCGTTCTCGTTCATTCCCTGCGTGGAGGAATCGCCATGAAGCACGCCCGTTCGCTCCTTGCCTGCCTGCTGCTGCCTGCCCTCGCTGCCGCAGGCGCGGCCTCGGCCCAGGAAGTGCTGCTCTACCGCGCCGGCGAAACGCCGGATGCGCGCGACGTGGCCCGCGTCCTGGGCGCCCGGCGCAGCGGTGCCGAGGCTGGCGCCGAATCGCCCGAGGACATGCGCACGCGCTCGCTGAGCCAGGACCCGGAGGCCCCGCGCACCCGCGGCTTCAAGCTGTCCGCGCCGGCCGGCCGGCCCGAGGCCGCCCGCCCCGAGCGCGTCGCGCGGCCCAGGGTCACGACGGCGCCGCGCCCCGGCGCGGTGGCGGCCCGCGCCGAAGGCACCGAGCCGGCGGCCGTGGCGCTGGGCATCCAGTTCGACTTCGATTCGGCCGAGATCCTGCCGCCCGCGCGCACTCAGCTGGACGCGCTGGCCGACGGCATCCGGATGCTGGCGCCGGAACAGCGCGTGGTGATCGAGGGCCACACCGATGCCGCCGGCGGCGAGCAGTACAACCTCGGCCTGTCGCAGCGGCGGGCCGAATCGGTCAAGCGCTACCTGACCGAGGTGCAGGGCATCGATGCCGGCCGGCTCGCGACCGTCGGCCTCGGCAAGACCCGGCCGCTGGACCCGCGCGACCCGATGGCACAGGAGAACCGCCGGGTGCAGTTCCACGGGGACTGAAACACCCCAGGCTCCGCGGCCTTCGGGCCTCTCTTGAGGTTGAGGCCCTCAGGACGCCGCGGTCAGCGCCGCGCAGTCGATCACCTTGAACTCCACGCGCCGGTCCATCGCGTCGCGCGCGTCGTCGGTGCCCAGGCCGGAGATCGGCTCGCGCGAGCCCTTGCCCACGGCCATCGTGCGCCGCACCATGCCGGGCGAGCCGGCTTCCAGCCGCTGGGTGACGTACAGCGCACGCATCTTCGAGAGCCGGTCGTTCAGCGGCTCGGGGCCGGTGCGGCTGGTGTGGCCCGAGACCTCCATGCAGGTCTGGCGCTGGCCGGCACGCGCCGCGATCTGGCGAACCCAGACCTGATAGGGGCCGGCGCCCTGCTGCTCGCTCAGGAACAGCGTCGAGCCGGGCCGGAACAGGAACTTCACGCCAAGGCGCTTCTGCTCCAGGCCGTAGTCCACCACGCGGCCGAAGGCCTGCGCCGCCTCGTCCCTGCGGCCGAGCTTCCAGTTGGCCAGGTACAGGCCGTTGTAGACCCGCAGCTGGTCACCCCCGCCGGCACGCACAACGCCGCGGTACAGGTCCAGCGCGTCCTCGTAGCGGCCGGCGTTGTAGCTGTTGATGGCGTCGTTGATCATCGCGGCCGCGACGATCTTGTCCCAGTACTCGGGCTTGATCGCGTCGCCCACCGCCGTGCCCTGGCAGGTGCGCACGTAGCCCGAGGTGGCGGCATCCGGCGCCCAGGCCGGGCTGTCCTGGAAGAAGGCGGTGGGCGTGGAGTCGACACCGTCCGGGTGCGCCCGCGCCAGGCCCTTGGAGACGATCTTGCCGCTGTGCAGGTCCACCAGCGCCAGGCAGATGCGGAACCATTCGCGCGGGCCGGGCGCGTTGGTGCCGGCCTTGTCCACCGCCGTGACGGTGCCGATGAACAGCAGCGGCGCGCGCGCCAGCGAGGCGGTGGTGAAGGGCTGCAGGTCGTAGCGCGGGAAGTTGGCCTTCAGCAGGCCGGCGATCTGCTGCTCCATGCTGACGGTGGCGTTCGACTGCATCTGGCTGTTGCCGTCGATCAGCGGGTCGATCACCAGCGGCAGCCGCGTATCGCCCGGCGGCAGCGCCGCCTTGCCGAACAGGTTGGTGGCGGCGAAGTTCACGGCCTGCTGGAAAGGCATGATCGGCGGCGGCGGCGGCGCGGCAGGTGCCGCCGGCGCGACCGCCACCGGTGCCGGTGCCGGTGCCGGTGCCGGCGCTGCCGGCACGGCCGGCGCGGGAGCGGGCGCCGCGCTGCGCACCGGCGGCGGCGACGGCGGACTGGTGCAGCCGGCGGCCAGCGACAGAACCGCCGCAGCCAGCCAGCCGCGCCATGCGCCCCAGGGCATACGACCAGAAGGGACGAGCTTCATCATTTGCACTCCTGCTTGAGAAAGGTGGCTTCGGACGCCGTCAGCCCATCGCCGATCGAGGCGCGCGCCAGCAGGTCGCGGCAGCTGCGCGTCCGGTCGGCCGCGCTGCCGCGCGGCGCAGTGGCATCGCCCTGCACGGCCGCCACCGGCTCTGCGGCGGCCACGGGGCGCTCGCGCGAGCGGGCGCGGGCTTCATCCAGCGCGATGCGCGCGCGCTCGAGCTGCGCCTCCAGACGGCTGGCACTCTGTTCGTTGACGCGCACCGCCTCGGCCTGCGTGGTGGCGGCCGGGGCGCCGGTCTTGGCAGGCGCCGCCGTGGGCTCGGGCGCGGCCACGGGCGCCGCGGCCACCGCGGGTGTGGGTGCAGACGCAGGGGCAGGGACGGAGGCGACCGACGCAGACGCAGACACAGGCGGGCGTACCGGCGCAGCGGCGACCGACGCTGGCGCCGACGGGCGGACCGGTGCCGCGGGCTCGGCCGGCCGCGCCGCGGCAGTGGCCGCCGCCGGCGCCGATGCGTCCGGGGCTGCCGGCGCCGGCCGCGCCGCCGTGGCGCGCTCAGCGGCACGCGCCTCCTCCAGCGCCCTGCGCGTCTGCGCCAGCTCGGCCTTCAGCCGGTTGACCTCGCCCTCGCGCGCCAGCTCCTCGGGCGAGGGTCCCTGGAGCGGGTTGAAGCTGAAGTTGGAAGTCAGCGAGGTGTTGACCCACGGCACCTGGCGCTCCCGGGTATCGCGCAGCACCTTGACCCGCACGTTCTTGAACATCTGCTCCACCTCGAGCCCCGGCACCATCATTTCCTCGGCCAGGTTCCTGGTGTAGACGCTGTTGCGCCCGCTGGGCCCGTCCTCGGCCGGCATGCCGGGCGCCGAGGCATAGGCGATCAGCGTGCCGCGCGCGCCCATCTCGGCCAGCCCGCCGACCGAGCGGATGTTGCGCGTCTTGCCGGCGAACGGGTTGTCGCGGCAGGCGTCGAGGATGACGATGCGCGCGTGCGAGCGGGCCTTCTCGATGCGCGCGAGGAACAGGTCCTCGATGTCCACCGACTCGTCCTTGACCTCCTCCTGGTCGCGCAGGTTGAGGTCCACCGGCAGCAGGTAGTTGCGCCCGTCGATCTGCACGCCGTGGCCGGCGTAGTACAGCACCGCCACCGCGTCGTCCTCCTGCACCCGGCGGGCGAAGTCGCGCAGCGCGCGGCGGAAGGCGATCACGCCCAGGTTCAGCTGCTCGTTGACCTCGAAGCCCAGCTTGCGCAGGTTGTCGGCGATCAGCCGCGCGTCGTTCTCGGGGTTGGACAAAGGGATGGCCGGGTAGCGCGCATTGCCCACCACCAGCGCGATGCGCTTTTCCGGCGGCCTGGGCTGGGCCGGCGCCTGCGCCCGGGCGAGGCCGCCGACCGAGACCGCCAGCACCAGCAGGCCGGCCGACAGCAGGCGCGCCCAGGACGCGCCGCGCGCCGGTTGCGCCGCCGCGCCCACGCCGGTGCGGCGCGCCGGGCACGGGACGGGGTCTGGCCGGGGCATCCTGGAACTATGGTTCACCGACATGGGCTTTGCAACCGGCTATTTGGTGGAGCCCCGCCCCGGGGCGGCGTGCTCGCCAGAAGGAAGATCCGCGCCGCCGCCGCCCAGCACGAGGAGGAATCCGCGCGCGCCCTGGAAGCGTTGAGCGCATGGAATGCCATCGGCATCGGCGCGACCGTCTTCGTGCTGGGCGCGACGCCCACGGTGTTCTTCACCCGGCGCATCGGCCACGGCGCTGCCGCTGATCGACCTCGACTGCTTCCAGGAGGTCGACGACACACTGGGCGGCCACGTCTGCAGGCCGCGGTTGGCCGATGTCCGGGCCGAGACTGGCTGGAGCACCGGCTCCCGCCCCCCGGCACCGGCGCGGCGCGTCAGAACTCCACGTGCAGCCGCGCCGAGCCGACGTTCACGGGCCCGCGCGCCGCGTTGTAGCCGGGGTTGCGGATGCGCTGCAGGCCCAGCATCAGGCTGCTCTGGAAGCGGCCGCCGGCGCGGCCTCCCAGTCTGATCTGGTAGCAGGCCTCGAGCGCCGACTCGGGCCGGTACGACAGCGCGCCGTCGCCCAGGAAGAAGCCCAGACCGCCGGCCGCCAGGTAGGCGCGGTGCGGGCGCGACAGCCCGTTGCGCGCCCAGGCCAAGCCCACGGAATCCTGCGCCCGGCCCCAGTACGCGCCGCCGACCACCCCGCCGAGCGAGAGCGCGCGGTCTATCCCGGTGAAGGAATAGGTCTCGGTGGCGCCGTCGTGCCTGGACAGGCGCAGGAACGTGCCGCTGCCCTTGTCGTCCAGCGCCTGCTCCACGTTGATGCCCTGGCCGGTCTTGCTCTGCAGCCGCCGCACGTCGGCCACGCTCGGCGCGGCGCCCGCCACGCCGCCGTAGACCAGCGCCTCGCGGAAGCTGCCCATCACCGCCTTGTTGCGGTACAGCAGCAGCCGCGCGCGGCCGGCCAGCTCGTCCCTGCCCAGCGTCCAGCCGCGCTCGTACTCGATCTGGTCGCCGTGGTGCCGGCCGACAGACCAGTCCAGCCTCATGCCGTTGGACTGCTTCGGCTCCAGGAAGCGGCCGATCCGCAGCACGCCCGGCGGCGCGTAGTACTCCAGCGCCGCGCCCCAGGAATAGCCGTGCGCGTCGGCCGCGTAGTCGTAGGCGCCGTGGGTCAGGAAGGACCAGTTCAGGAACTGGGTGCGGCCGTCGTGCGCGAAGCCGTTGGCGTCGAAGATGTCCGATGCGGCGAAGTTGCCGGCCGTGAGCACCAGCCGGTGCGCGTCGCGCGCGCCGGGCAGCTGGTTGGCGTCGGCCTCCACGCTTTCGCTCTCGCCGCCGAAGCCCCGGGGTTGCGCACGAAGGCGCGCGCCCGGTAGGCGGTGATGTTGCTGCCGGCGGTCTTCTGCAGCTCGCTGTTGGTCAGGCCGCCCAGGCCGGTCAGCCGCGACATCGTCAGGCCCTGCACCGCCTCGGGGTTGAAGTAGAACTCCAGCCCCGGCACCGGACGCCAGCCGACGAACAGCGTGCTGGTGAAGGATCTGCGGCCGCCATGGCGGGGACGGACAGGCAGGCAAGCAACCCACCGCGCGCCAGGCGCGCGGGAAGAAGCGAAGGGGCATATGGCAACCGCCGCGCCGGGGCGGCTCATTCTTGTCGCCCGATATTGTCGCGGCCGCATGACAGCCAGAAGACAGTCCGGCATGCCCCGGCCGTCTGCCATTGCATCAAAAAGAGCGCCCCGCAGCGCCGGCCAGGATGCAACCCATCCCCCCTTCAGGGCCCGCTCCAATTCCGAAGGCCGCGGAGCAGGCCATGCGTGAACGCTCACGGAACCGGCTCCGCCGGGCCGTAGAGCGTGCCCCCTGGAAGGGGGTTGGCGAAGCGGAACGAAGTCCGCGAAGCCTGGGGGTTGTTCATGGCTGCAGTTCGCGAATGCGCCTGATCGCCACGCCGGCGGCCGCGGTGCGCGTCTCCACGCCGAGCTTGACGTAGACCCGCTCCAGGTGCTTCTTGGCGGTGGCCGGGCTGCTGCCCAGGATGTCTCCGATGTCCTTGTTGGTCTTTCCCTTGACCACCCAGTACAGCACCTCGGCCTCGCGCGCGGTGAGCTTCAGGGCGAAGCTCATCGCCTCGATCACGGCGGTGTCGGACACCTCGCGCATGATGATCAGCCAATCGGCGCCCTCGTCGCCGTCGGCCGCGTCGCCGGTCTGCTGGTGCAGCCGCAGGGTCAGGCGGTCGGCGGACCGCCCCGCCGCTGGCGCGCAAAGGGGTGGCAACGCGGCGGCCGGGACCACGAGCGCGGGCGCATCCTCACCGGGCCGGCCGGCACCGCGCTCGATCACCAGCGGCGGCGGCTCCACGCCCTCGCGCGTGGCCGGCAGGTGGCGGCGCAGCCACTCCAGCAGCGCCGCCGGCGCGGCCGGCGCCTGGGTGCCGCAGTAGCGCGCCAGCAGGTCGCGCGCCAGCGAGGTCTGCCAGATCACGCGGCCCTCGGGCATGCGCACCGTGATGCTGGCGTAGCCGAAGGCATCCAGCGCGTTGCGCGCCTGGCCGGCCTGGCGCGCCGCCTGCCGCGCCGCGCGCGCGCCCTGCAGGTGCACGTTCATGCGGGCCAGCACTTCCTTGGGCTTGATCGGCTTGGTCACGTAGTCGACGCCGCCGGCCTCCAGCGCGGCGACCAGGTGCTCGGTCTCGGTCAGGCCGGTCATGAACACGATCGGGATGTGCGCGGTGGCCGGCTCGGCCTTCAGGCGGCGCGCGACCTCGAAGCCGTCCATGCCGGGCATCATGGCGTCCAGCAGCACGATGTCGGGCCGGGCCTGCGCGGCGCGCGCCAGCGCGGCCTCGCCGCCGGTGGCCACCAGCACGGTATAGCCGGCCTCGTCCAGCGCGTCGTGCAGCACCGCCAGGTTGTCCGGCACGTCGTCGACCACCAGTACCAGGTCGCTGTTCTGGGCCAGGGCGCGCGGGGTCACGGGGCCACTCCCTCGGCCGGCGGGCCGGCCAGCGCGCGGCTCATGGCCTCGAACTGGAACTGCCGCGCCAGGACGCGCTGCGCCTGCGTCCAGGCGGCGCACTGCGGCTCGGCGGCGTCGATCGCATCCAGCTCGTTCATGATCCCGCGGAAGTAGCCCAGCCCGACCGCCTCTTCCAGCGCCCGCAGCCTGGCGGCCGGGGGCCGCTGCGCGGGCGGCGCTGGGGCGGGCTGCGGCGGCGGCGCGGGCTGCTCGGTCCACTGCAGCGAAAGGCGCCGCTCCAGCCAGTCGAGCAGCTCGCTGTGGCGCACCGGCTTGACGAAGAAATCCTCCGGCGCGATGCCGACGTCGTTCTCCAGCCGCTTGTCGAAGGCGTTGGCGGAGACGATGGCCACCGCGATCGGCGCCTGGCGGCGCGAATGCAGCAGCGCGCGCACCCGGCGGATCGTTTCCCAGCCGTCGATGCCGGGCATGGCCAGGTCGACGAACATCGCGTCGGGCAGCCAGCCGGCGGCCAGCAGGTCCAGCGCGTCGTGCCCGCTGGCGGCGCTGCGCAGCTCGAAGCCCAGCGGCACCAGCAGGTGCGCCAGCAGCTCGCGGTCGGGCTCCTCGTTGTCCACCACCAGGATGCGGCGGCGCGCGCCGGCGTAGCCCTTGCGGGGACCGGGGCCCCACGCCCGGCCTGGCGGCGCGTCGTCGCCGACCGCCGAGGGCGCGTCCGCTCTTTCGGCGCGGCGCGGCGCGGCGCCCGGCGCGCCGGTGCGCGCCGGGGGCTCGTGCACCCGCGGCAGGAACAGCCGCACGGTGAAGCAGGTGCCTTGGCCAGGGCGGCTGGCCACCTTCAGCTCGCCGCCCATCAGGTCGGTGAGCATCTTGGCCATGGTCAGGCCCAGGCCGGCGCCCGGCGCGGCGGCGGTGGCCACCGAGCTGCCGCGCGAGAAGGGCTCGAACACGCGCTCCAGCTCCTCGTCGGACATGCCGGGGCCGGTGTCCTCGATCTCCAGGGCGGCGAACTCGCGCGCATAGGAAGCGCGCAGGCAGACCTCGCCCCGCCCGGTGAACTTGATGGCGTTGCCCAGCAGGTTGATGAGGATTTGCCGCACGCGCTTCTCGTCGGCCCGCACCACGGCGGGCAGCGTGCCGGCCGGCTCGAAGCGAAAGCCCAGGCCCTTGTCGGCGGCCTGCAGCTCGAACATGTCGGCCAGCTCGGCCAGCAGGTCGGCGAAGCGCATCGGCCGCGCCGAGAGCGAGAGCTTGCCCGCCTCGATGTGGGCGATGTCCAGCGTGCCCTCGATCAGCGACAGCAGGTGCTCGCCGCCGCGCTTGATCACCGCCACCGCCTGGCGCCGGTGCGGCGGCACGGCCGGGTCCTCGCCCATCAGCTGCGCGTAACCCAGGATGCTGTTCAGCGGCGTGCGCAGCTCGTGGCTGATGGCGCTGATGTAGCGGCTCTTGGCCTGGTTGGCCTGCTCGGCCGCAACCCGCGCCGCCTGCAGCGCCCGGTCGGTGGCGCGGTGCGATTCGATCTCGCGCATCAGCAGGTGGGTCTGGCGGTTGGACTCCTCCTGCGCCACCTTGCGGCTCTGGTGCGCCAGCACCAGCCACCAGGCGACGATGCCGGCGATCAGCAGCAGCGCCATGTAGGCCTTCAGGAAGCCGGCGCGCAGCGCCTGCGTCAACTCCGCCTGCGCCGCCTCGCCCAGGGCACGCAGCTCCTGCTGGTAGAGCACGCCGAACACGCCGGCCAGCAGCGGCACCACGACCAGCATCAGCAGCAGGAAGTGGCCCAGGCCCGTGTCCAGGTAGGGCCACACGCGGCGCGGCAGCAGCCAGCGCAGCGCGCCCGACCACTGGGCCGCCAGGCTCGCCTGGGGCTTGCACAGGTCGCCGCAGCGCGCGTCCAGCGTGCAGCACAGCGAGCAGATGGCGCCCTGGTAGGCGGGGCAGTGGGCCATGTCCGGACCCTCGTACTCGCGCTCGCAGATCACGCAGGTTCGAAGAACGCCCCCCAAGCCGCTTCGCGGCTCCCCCTCTCCCTCGGGAGAGGAGCGCACCCTGCGGCCTGGCAGAGCCAGTTCCGCGGGTGCCCTGAGGTCTTCGCTGCGCTCGACGGCTTGCACGAAGGCCCTTCGACAGCGCAACTTTCACGATGGGTATCGGAACGCGCCAGGTAATAGCGCCCCTTCGTCGCCCAGGCGATGAGCGGCGCGGCAACGAACGCGGTGCCCAGCGCGATCAGCGCCGAGAAGGCCTCGGCCAGCGGCCCGAAGGCGCCCAGGTGCGCGCTGATCGACAGCAGCGAGGCCAGCGCCATCGCGCCCACGCCCACGGGGTTGATGTCCCACAGGTGCGCGCGCTTGAACTCGATGCCCGGCGGCGACAGGCCCAGCGGCTTGTTGACCACCAGGTCGGCCACCACCGCCATCATCCAGGCGATGGCGATGTTGGCGTACACGCCCAGCACCTCGCCCAGCGCCTGGAACACGTTCATCTCCATCAGCATGAAGGCGATCAGCGTGTTGAACACCACCCACACCACGCGGCCCGGATGGCTGTGGGTGATGCGCGAGAAGAAGTTGCTCCACGCCAGCGAGCCGGCGTAGGCGTTGGTGACGTTGATCTTCAGCTGCGAGATCACCACGAAAAGCGCAGTGGCCGCCACCGCCCAGCCGTAGTCCGGGAACACGTACTCATAGGCCGCCAGGTACATCTGGTTGGGATCGACCGCACGCTCCGGCGGCACCATGTGGCTGATCGCCAGCCAGGCCAGCAGCACGCCGCACAGCATCTTGACCACGCCCAGCACCACCCAGCCCGGCCCGCCGGCCAGCACGCCGGCCCACCAGCGCGCGCGGTTGGCCGCCGTGCGCGCCGGCATGAAGCGCAGGTAGTCGGCCTGCTCGCCCATCTGGGTGATCAGCGCGATGCCAACCGTCAGGGCCGCACCGAACTGGTGCAAATCGAAGCCAGGCAGCACGCCACCGTCACCGATGTAGTGCGTTACGCCCCCGAATGCACCAGGATCCTTCGCCAGCACGTAGGCGAAGGGCACCACCAGCATCAGCAGCCAGACCGGCTGCGTCCACAGTTGCAGCCGGCTGATGGCCGACACGCCGTGCGTGACCAGCGGGATCACCGCCAGCGCGCACGCCAGGTAACCCCACACCGGGGGGATGCCGAGCGCCAGTTCGAGCGCGTAGGCCATCACGGCCGCCTCGAGCGCGAAGAAGATGAAGGTGAAGCTGGCGTAGATCAGCGACGTGATGGTCGAGCCGATGTAGCCGAAGCCGGCGCCGCGGGTGAGCAGGTCCATGTCGACGCCGTAGCGGGCGGCGCAGACGCTGATCGGCAGCCCAGCCAGGAAGATGATCAGCCCGGTCGCCAGGATGGCCCAGAAGGCGTTGACGAAGCCGTACCGCACCAGCAGCGTGGCACCCACCGCCTCCAGGATCAGGAAGGAGGCGGCTCCGAAGGCGGTGTTCGCCACGCGCCATTCCGACCACTTGCGGAAGCGCTGCGGGGTGTAGCGCAGGGCGTAGTCTTCCAGCGTCTCGCGCGCCACCCAGCTGTTGTAGTCGCGCCGCAGCTTGACGATGCGCTGCGGCGCGTCGCCGGCGTCGGGACGGGCGGCGGCAGCGGGGCCGGCGGCGTTCGAGGGGCTCACGCCGTGGCGGTGCAACTGTCGTGCCTGCCACGGCATGGCTGTTGCAAGGCACGCTGGCTGCCCATAATCACCCGCCATGGAACTCACGCCCCGGGAAAAAGACAAGCTGCTGATCTTCACCGCCGCGCTGCTGGCCGAGCGGCGCAAGGCGCGCGGCCTGAAGCTGAACTACCCGGAGGCGGTGGCGCTGATCTCGGCCGCCGTGATGGAAGGCGCCCGCGACGGCAAGACCGTGGCCGAGCTGATGAGCGAGGGCCGCGCGATGCTCACCCGCGACGACGTGATGGAGGGCGTGCCCGAGATGATCCCCGACATCCAGGTCGAGGCCACCTTCCCGGACGGCACGAAGCTCGTGACCGTCCACCAGCCGATTTCATGACCCGCCCCCAGCCGGCGCACCTGAACAACCCATCTCGAAAAAATCCCATGCACACCGTCCGCCCCGTCCTCGCTTTCCTCGTTGCCGCCGCCGCGGTGCCCGCGCTGGCCCACACCAGCGCCGATGCCGGCGCGCACCACTTCCACGGCTTCATGGCCGGCTTCATGCACCCGCTGACCGGCGCGGACCACCTGGCCGCAATGCTGGCGGTCGGCCTGTGGAGCGCCCTGGCCGCGCGCAATGGCCGCGAGCTGCTGGCCGCGCCGACGGGCTTTGCCGCCATGCTGCTGGCCGGCGCGCTGATGGGCCTGGCCGGCCTCGCGCTGCCGGCCGTGGAACCGATGATCGCCGCCTCCCTGCTGGTGCTGGGGCTGCTGGTGTTCACGCGCAAGCGCCTGCCTGCGCCGGCTTCGGCCGCCCTGGTGGGCGTGTTCGCCCTCTTCCACGGCCTGGCGCACGGGCAGGAACTGGCCGGCGAGGCCGACGCCGCGCTGACGTTGGCCGGCATGCTGGCCTCGACCGTGCTGCTGCACGCGGGCGGTATCGGCCTGGGCTGGGCGCTGCGCCATGCGGACCGATGGGCGCCGCGCATCGCCGGCGGTGCCGTCGCGCTGCTGGGCGTGGCGCTGCTGGGCGGCGTGGCCTGAGAACGCGTCTTCGATCCTCCGAATCCGAGCGCAGACGATGACCCCCGGCGAACTGCTCGTCGACGACGGCGACCACACCCTCAACCCCGGCCGCCGCACGCTCACGCTGGTGGTGAGGAACACGGCCGACCGGCCGATCCAGGTCGGCTCGCACTACCACTTCGCCGAGACCAACGGCGCGCTGGACTTCGACCGCGACGCCGCGCGCGGCATGCGGCTGAACATCGCCTCGGGCACCGCCGTGCGCTTCGAGCCCGGCCAGCAGCGCACCGTGGAACTGGTGGACTACGCCGGCGCCCGCACGGTGTACGGGTTTCGCGGACTCGTCCAAGGAAAACTCTAGATGGCAACGATCTCCCGCCGCGCCTACGCCGAGATCTTCGGCCCCACCGTCGGCGACCGCGTGCGCCTGGCCGACACCGGCCTGGTGATCGAGGTCGAGCAGGACTACACGCTGCGCGCCGGCGGCTACGGCGAAGAGGTGAAGTTCGGCGGCGGCAAGACCATCCGCGACGGCATGGCGCAAGGCCAGCGCACGCGGGCCGAGGGCGCGGTCGACACCGTGCTGACCAACGCGCTGATCCTCGACCACTGGGGCATCGTCAAGGCCGACATCGGCCTGAAGGACGGCCGCATCGCCGCCATCGGCAAGGCCGGCAACCCCGACACGCAGCCCGGCGTGGACGTCGTCATCGGCCCCGGCACCGAGGTCATCAGCTGCGAGGGCAACATCGTCACCGCCGGCGGCATCGACAGCCACATCCACTTCATCTGCCCGCAGCAGATCGAGGAGGCCCTGGCCAGCGGCGTGACCACCATGCTCGGCGGCGGCACCGGCCCGGCCACCGGCACCTTCGCCACCACCTGCACGCCGGGGCCGTGGCACATCGAGCGCATGCTGCAGGCGGCCGACGCCTTCCCGATGAACCTGGGCTTCCTCGGCAAGGGCAACGCCAGCCTGCCGGCCGCGCTGCACGAGCAGGTAGAGGCCGGCGTGATCGGCCTGAAGCTGCACGAGGACTGGGGCACCACGCCCGCGGCCATCGACAACTGCCTGGCCGTCGCCGAGCTGGAAGACGTGCAGGTGGCGATCCACTCCGACACGCTCAACGAGTCGGGCTTCGTCGAGAACACCATCGCCGCGACGAAGGGCCGCGCGCTGTGCGCCTTCCACACCGAGGGCGCCGGCGGCGGCCATGCGCCCGACATCCTGAAGGTGGTGGGCGAGGCGAACTTCCTGCCCTCCTCCACCAACCCCACGATGCCCTACACGCGCAACACGCTGGACGAGCACGTGGACATGCTGATGGTATGCCACCACCTCGACGCGGCCATCGCCGAGGACCTGGCCTTCGCCGAATCGCGCATCCGCAAGGAGACCATCGCGGCCGAGGACATCCTGCACGACATCGGCGCCATCAGCATGATGAGCAGCGACTCGCAGGCGATGGGCCGCGTGGGCGAGGTCGTCATCCGCACCTGGCAGACGGCGCACAAGATGAAGGCCCAGCGCGGCGCGCTGCCCGAGGACAGCGAGCGCAACGACAACTTCCGCGCCAGGCGCTACGTCGCCAAGTACACGATCAACCCCGCCATCGCGCACGGTATCGGCCACGAGGTGGGCAGCCTGGAGCCGGGCAAGTGGGCCGACATCGTGGTGTGGAAGCCGGCCTTCTTCGGCGTCAAGCCCTTCTGCATCCTCAAGGGCGGCAGCATCGCGCTGGCCGCGATGGGCGACCCCAACGCCAGCATCCCGACGCCGCAGCCGGTGCACTACCGCCCCATGTTCGGCGCCTTCGCGGGCAGCAACGCGAGGAGCAGCCTCACCTTCGTCTCGCAGGCGGCGCTGGCGGCCGGCGTGAAGGAGCGCTATGGCCTGGCCAAGACGCTGAGCGCGGTGAAGAACGTCCGCAGCGTGCGCAAGAAGGACCTGATCCACAACGGCCTCGCGCCGAAGATGGAGATCGACCACCAGACCTACGCCGTGCGCGCCGACGGCGTGCTGCTGACCTGCGAGCCGGCCAAGGTGCTGCCGATGGCGCAGCGGTATTTCCTGTTCTGAGCGCCGGCTTCAGCGCGGGCGGATGTGCTCTCGAATCCACTGCGCGAAAGAGGCTTCATCCAGATGCCCGGCAGCGACTTCCAGCATGGTCAGGGTGGCTTCGGCCTGGCTCACGACCAGCCGCTGTCCGTTGAGCAGCAGGAACAGACCCACAGCCAGGAACGCGGCCCGTTTGGTGCCGTCCACGAAAGGATGATTCCTGGCCAGCCCGACGCCATGGCATGCCGCCAGTTCGCTCAGTTCGGGATCGCCATAGGCCAACAGGTGATGGAGCCGTGCCAGCGCGGACTCCAGCAACCCCTCGTCACGCAGGCCCGGCGTGCCGCCGTGCTCGGCCAGGCTTTCGTCATGCAGGAGCAGCAGCGCCTGGCGGTTCACCCACCGGAACGTGCTCATTTCGCCAGTTGATGGAAGGTATCGCGGTACTCGCGCATGAATTCGCGGCCGAGGGCCAATTGCTCGTCCAGCGCCGGGTCGTAGGGCGTCAGGGTGACGCCGCCGCCGGGTGACTCGGTGGCAAATACCGAATCGCCCTTGACCACCTTCAGCCGCGCCACCATCTCCTTGGGCAGGATGACGCCGACGGAGTTGCCGATCTGCGTAATCTTGAGTTCAGTCGCCTTCGATGCCGACATGAAACCTCTCCAAGTTATAACATGCGTTATATTAACATCCACCCTCTTCCGCCGCAACCCGCCATGCTCACCGCCAACAAACTCATGCCCCAGGGCCGCGGCCTCGCGCCCGTGCTGCTCAAGCGCGCCGCCACGATCGAACTCGACTGGGACGTGCGCCAGAAGAGCCGCTTCGACGCCAACGACTCGCAGGGCCGGCAGATCGGCGTGTTCCTGCCGCGCGGCACCGCCGTGCGCGGCGGCGACGTGCTGGTGGCCGAGGACGGCTCGCTGATCCGCGTGATCGCGGCGCCGCAGGCAGCGCTGCGCATCACCCACTGCCGCGAGCACGGCACGCCCTTCGACCTGACGCGCGCCGCCTACCACCTGGGCAACCGGCACGTGCCGATCGAGCTCACGCCCGCGCACCTGCAGATCGAGCCCGACCACGTGCTGGCCGACATGCTGCGCGCCATGCACCTGATCGTGCAGGAGGTGCAGGCGCCCTTCGAGCCCGAGGGCGGCGCCTACGGCGGGCATGTGACCCACGATGGCCACGGCCACGGCCACGGCCACGGCCACGGCCACGGCCACGGCCACGGCCACGACCACGACCACGACCATGACCATGACCATGACGACCGTGGCCACGAGCATGCGCATGGCCACGGCCACTGAACTTCCCGGCCGCGCGAACCCATGAGAGCACTCACCCCCGCCGGCCGGCAGGCCATCGAGGACATCGCCCGCCGCCACGGCGTCAGCGCCGACGCCGCGCTCGCCATGCTCGACGCCGTGATCCGCGGCAACGGCAGCATGGCGCAGTTCAGCCATCCGGAGTTCGCCGGGTCCGGCCAGTGGATGCGCGGCGGCATGACGATGGTGTCGGACATGTTCAACAACGCGCTGAAGGCGCGGGTCGACGCGCTGTGCCTCGAGCTGTCGGATCTCGTGGCCGGCCAGCCCGGCCTGCTTGCCGGCGGCAGCTTCCAGTCGCAGAGCCAGAACGGGCAGGCGCAGTACGGCGGCTTCCCGGCCACGCCGGCCGGCAGCGGCGCGGGCGCCGTCGCGGCCGGCGCCAGCCTGTTCGAGCCGCCGCCGCCCGATTGGTGGGGCCCTGGCCTGGGCTGGCCCGACAGCGCCGGCGCGCAGAACGATGTGCGCTATGCGTATTTCGCGCAGGCCCGGCGGCTCGCGGTCGACATGGGCGGTACCGTGACCCTCTACGACACGCTCGACCACCGGATCGGCGGCGTCTCGCAGCAGCAGGGCGCGCACGGCACGTTCGGCTTTTCCAGCCAGCACGGCCCGGTCGACCTGGTCAGCCTGCCGGTGGTCTCGGTCAACGGCCGGCCGCCTGCGGCACCGGCACCGGTGTCGCCGCCAATATCGACATCGGCGCCGGCAGTAGTTGCACCGGCGCCTGCGCTCTTCGCCTCCGCCCCGGCCCCAGCCGGCGGCGCCGACGCGCAGCAGATCTTCGCCATCATCGAAGGGCTGGCCCAGTTGCGCGCCAAGGGCGTGCTGGACGAGGCCGAATTCCAGGCCAAGAAGGCCGAACTGCTGGGCCGGCTCTGAGCACCAACGCCGCGCTCACCCTCAGCCCGGCCGGCCTGCTGGGCCTGATCTGGCTCGCTTCGCCGGCGCTGCCGGTGGGCGGCTTCTCCTACTCGGAGGGGCTGGAGGCCGCGATCGAATGGGCCGGCGTCGACAGCGAAGCCGCCGCGTCCAGCTGGCTGGCCGACCAGCTGCACCTGGGCCTGGCGCGCGGCGACCTGGCCGCGCTGGCGCAGGCGATCGCCGCCTGGAGCGCAGGCGACCTGCCGCGCGTGCGGGCCCTGAACGACTGGGTGCTGGCCACGCGCGAATCGGCCGAGCTGATGCTGCAGACCGGGCAGATGGGCCGCTCCTTCCTCGAATGGCTCAAGCTGCACCACGCCGACGCGGCTGACTGCTTCGCGGACCTGGAGACGCCGAGCTACCCCGTGGCCTTCGCCTTCGCCGCGGCGCGCGGCGGGGCCGGCGTGGAGGCCGGCTGCCTGGCCTACGCCTTCGGCTGGGCCGAGAACATGACCGCCGCCGCCATGAAGGCCATGCCGCTGGGCCAGGGAGCGGGCCAGCGCATGCTGGCGCGGCTGGCCCGCGAGATCCCTGGCGCGGTACAGGATGCGCTGGCCCGCACCGACGACACGCGCCAGGCCTTCAGCCCGATGCTCGCCATCCTCTCGGCCCGGCACGAACACCAGTACTCCCGCCTCTTCAGAAGCTGAACCCGATCGCCATGGCCCTGCACCACATCCCCCACCGCACCAAGAAGCTGCCGCCCCTGCGCGTGGGCATCGGCGGCCCCGTCGGCTCCGGCAAGACCACGCTGCTGGAGATGCTGTGCAAGGCGATGCGCGACAGGTGGGATCTGGTCGCCATCACCAACGACATCTACACCAAGGAAGACCAGCGCCTGCTCACCGTGGCCGGCGCGCTGCCGGCCGAACGCATCATGGGCGTGGAAACGGGCGGCTGCCCGCACACCGCGATCCGCGAGGACGCGTCCATCAACCTGGAGGCCATCGACCGCATGCTCGAGGACTTCCCGGATGCCGACGTGGTGTTCGTCGAAAGCGGCGGCGACAACCTGGCCGCCACCTTCAGCCCGGAACTGAGCGACCTGACGATCTACGTGATCGACGTGGCGGCCGGCGAGAAATCCCGCGCAAGGGCGGCCCCGGCATCACCAAGAGCGACCTGTTCGTCATCAACAAGACCGACCTGGCGCCGCACGTGGGCGCCGACCTGGGCGTGATGGAAGCCGACACGAAGCGCATGCGCCGCAACCGGCCCTACGTGATGACCAACCTGAAGACGCGCGAAGGCCTGGAACAGGTGGTGGCCTTCATCGAGGAGCGCGGCATGCTGGGCGCGCGCTGACGCTCGGCGCCACCACCATACGGGTCGCGACATGCCGGGCAGAGTCCTCCTCGGGGCGTGAAGCCACAGTGCCGGGGGTTTGGCGATAGGCCGGCCAGGGCCGCCGCTTCAGGCGAGCGCCGTGTCCAGCACCATCATCAGGACGAAGCCGGTCATCAGGCCGGCCGTGGCGAAATCCTCGTGGCCCTTGCGATGCGACTCGGGAATGATCTCGTGGCTGATCACGAACAGCATGGCGCCCGCGGCGAACCCGAGCCCCCAGGGCAGCAGCGCGGCCGAGTAGCCCATGACCGCCGCCCCCGCCACGGCGCCAATCGGCTCGACCAGGCCCGAGGCGATGCCCAGCCCGGCCGCCAGGGCGCGCCGGTAGCCGGCCGCCAGCAGCGCGGCGGCCACCACCAGGCCTTCGGGCACGTCCTGGATGGCAATGCCGATGGCCAGGGCATTCGCCCGCACCCCCTCGTTGCCCGCGTAGCCCACGCCGATCGCCAGGCCCTCGGGCAGGTTGTGCAGGGCGATCGCGATGACGAACAGCCAGGTCCGGCGCAGCTTGCGCGCCGCGGCGCCCTCGCGACCCTTGATGAAATGCTCGTGCGGCAGCAGCCGGTCCATGGCGAGCAGGGCGACCGCGCCCATCAGGATCGCGGCGCCGACCACGCTCCCGGCGGCCCATGCGCTGCCGCCGAACGACCCGCTCGCGCGCGCGGCCTGCAGCCCCGGGATCACCAGGGAGAACGCGCTGGCGGCCAGCATCACGCCGGCGCCGAAGCCGAACAGGGTGTCCTGCACGCGCTCGGAAAGACGCTGCGACAGCATCACCGGCAAGGTGCCCAGCGCGGTGGCCAGCGCCGCGACCGATCCGCCGACCAGGGCGCTCGCGACCGCCGGGTCGTCCTCGACCAGGCGCCACACGCGCGCCAGCAGCACCGCTGCGCCAGCGCACGCGATCGCCAGTCCTACCCAGGTGCGCGCCCGCCAGGTGCGCTGGGCGGCGAAGGCCGGGCTGTCTTCCATTCGCGCGTCCGTTCAGGCCAGCGCCACACGATGGCGGCGGGCCACTTCCGTCCAGTCGACGACGTTGTAGAACGCCGCGATGTACTCCGGCCGGCGGTTCTGGTACTGCAGGTAGTAGGCGTGCTCCCACACGTCGAGGCCGAGGACGGCGGTGCCGCCCGAGCCGATGCCCGCCATGGCGGGGTTGTCCTGGTTCGCGCTGCTCTCGACGGCCAGCCGGCCCTCTCCCGTGACCGTCAGCCAGGCCCAGCCGCTGCCGAAGCGGCTGAGCGCGGCCTTGGTGAAGGCGTCCTTGAACGCGTCGAAGCCGCCGAGGTCGGCGTCGATGGCACGCGCGAGCGCGCCCTCCGGCTGCCCGCCGCCGGTGGGCGACATGACCGTCCAGAACAGGCTGTGGTTGACGTGCCCGCCGCCGTTGTTGCGCACCGGCGCACGCAGCGGGCCGGGCAGCGACTCGACGCCGGCGATCAGCTCGTCCAGCGGGCGCTGCGCGTACTCGGTCCCCTCGATCGCCGCATTGAGGTTGTTGACGTAGGCCTGGTGGTGCTTGGTGTGGTGGATCTCCATCGTCCGCGCATCGATGTGCGGCTCCAGGGCGTCGTAGGCGTAGGCAAGCGCAGGCAGGGAATGGGCCATGGGAAGAGGATCCGAAGCGGGGTGTGGAAAGGAGGAAGGGCGGGGTCAGTGCACGAACGCCCCCTGGGGCGGGAAAGGCATGCACCCGTCGCGCAGGGCGTCCATGATCTCGGGGTGCGCGCCGTGCTCGGCCCAGTGGCCGATCAGGGCCGCATGGGTCTCGCGGCTGTGGCGGCATGCGGCCATCTGCAGCGGGGCCGGCGAAGCGGTGTCGCGCAGCAGTTGCATCAGCGTCCGGTGCGCGCCGCACAGATAGGCTACGGCCGCGGCGGGCTGCCCGCTGTCGGCCAGGCTCTCGGCGAGGTTGAGGTGCGTGACGACGAAGGCGGCCACCCGGTCGTCGTCCGCCACGTCGCCCGGCGGGCCGGCGAGCAGTTGGCGCGCGATCGCCAGGGCATGCAGGTAGTGCGCACGCGCCTGTGCCGGCGCGTGGCTGCGGCTGGCATCCAGCCCGCTGCGCATCAGCGCCTGCCAGTCCTGCAGGAGCGCGTGCTGGCTGCCGTGCGCCGCAGAGGGAAAATGGTTCATGCCCGCTCCTCGTGCGACGTGGCGACGACGGTGCGCCCCGGGCCGGGCGCCGCCTGGTGGATGCGCACGATGCGCAGCGCCTCGGGCTGCTCGACCAGCACGCAGGTCTTGCCGGTGCGCCGGCAGTGGTCCTGGACGCGCCAGTAGGCGCCGTGGGTCAGGCATCCGGCCTGGCAGATCACCAGGTCCGCCTTGCGCAGGCTCGCTTCGAGCGCCTCGGAATCGTCGGGGTGCGACAGGGTCATGCACCGGCGAAGGCCGGGAATCGCCCGCTCCAGGGCGTCGCGGTCTTCCCGGGCCCAGGCCAGCGCGGTCTCGCGCACGATGACCTGGGCGCGCAGCCGGATGGCCTGCGCCTGCAGGCGTTCGAGTTCACGCGCCTGCAGGCGCAACAGCTCCGTGCAGCGCAACTGCGCGCGGCCGTGCTCGCGCATCAGCGCCCGGTGCTCCAGCGCCAACTGCTCGAACTCGCGCGTGATGCACGCCGCCGGGGCCGGCGCGGGCCCTGCCGCCCCGCCGGCACCCCAGCCTGCGGCCGGGCACGGCAGCGCCGGATCGGGTGGCGCCGGTGCGTCGAAGGGTTCGTCGATGTTCACGGAAAGGTGGCGGCCTGATCAATAAATGAATGAGAATCATTATCAACAAATGCCGGCACACCCGCAAGCTGGAGGCGAAAGCTTTCCGAAGGCCGGGCGCTTTCGCCCGTGCCGGTCTGCACGCTCTGCGCGATGACGTGCCCATGCCCCGGCGGCACCCGTGAGCGGCACCCTTGGTTGCACGGGCTCCGAGGCCCAACGCCCATGGCGGCGCTCAATCGCAGCGCTGCACTTCCACCGTGGAATGCCGGATCTCCTCGTGCATCGCGAAGGTGGCGCGCACCTGGTCGGCCGTGAGCGCGGACGAGTGCGTGACCACGGTGACGGCGCAGGCATAGGCCTCGCGCCCCACGCGCCAGACATGCAGGTCGGCCACGCGGGTGTGCGAGCCGGCCAGGGCGGTCTCGATGCCTTCGCGGATCTCGGCAGTGACCGGGTGGTCCATCTCGCGGTCCAGCAGCACGGTGCCGGTCTGCAGCAGCAGGCTCCGGGCCCACAGCGCCACCAGCACCGCGCCCGCCAGACCCATCACCGGGTCGAGCCAGGCCCAGCCGAAGAACCAGCCGCCCAGCAAGGCGGCGATGGCCAGCACCGAGGTGGCGGCGTCGGCCAGCACGTGCAGGTAGGCCGAATGCAGGTTGAGATCGCGGCCGTGGGCGTGACCGTGCTCATGGCCGTGTCCGTGCTCGTGGCCTTGACCATGGTCGTGATGCCCGCCCAGCAGCCGTGCGCTCAGCAGGTTGACCAGCAGCCCCAGCACCGCGATGGCCGCCGCCTCGCGGTAGTGGATCGGCTGCGGCGACCACAGCCGCTCCAGCGAGCCGGCCACCATCAGCACCGCCACGCCGAGGAGGAACAGCGCGCTGCTGTAGCCGCCGAGGATCTCGATCTTCCAGGTGCCGAAGGCGAAGCGCGGATCCTTCGCGTAGCGGCGCGCAGCGGCGTAGGCGAAGGCGGAAAGGCCGATCGCCGCCGCGTGCGAGCTCATGTGCCAGCCGTCGGCCAGCAGCGCCATCGAGTTGAACCACCAGCCGGCGCCGATCTCCGCCACCATCGCCACGGCGGTGATCCACATCACCAGGCGGGTGCTGCGCTCGCCAGCCGCGTTGCCGCCATCGAACTGGTGGCTGTGCTGCCAGGGGCTGAGGTCGTGCGTGTGCATCGGGCAAGTCTAGGGTGCGCCACCCGCCAGGGCCACAGGCAACCCCGCAGCGGGCACGAGTGCCGCCACCGCCGCGGGCAGCCGGCCCCGCCGGCGCTGCTGGCGGCCCTCAGGGGCCGAACAGGCCGCCGCCGCCGCGTTCGCCGGACCTCGGCGCCGCCACCCCCAGGTGCCGGTACGCGGCCAGCGTGGCGATGCGCCCGCGCGGCGTGCGCTGCAGGTAGCCCTGCTGGATCAGGTAGGGCTCGATCACGTCCTCGATGGTGCCGGGCTCCTCGCCGATGCTGGCGGCGATGTTGTCCAGCCCCACGGGACCGCCATCGAAGCGGTGGATCACGGCCTCCAGCAGCTTGCGGTCCATCAGGTCGAAGCCCTGCGGGTCGACGTCGAGCATGGCCAGCGCCTTGTGCGCGATGTCCTGCGTGATGCGACCGGTGCCCTTGACCTCGGCGTAGTCGCGCACCCGGCGCAGCAGCCGGTTGGCGATGCGCGGGGTGCCGCGCGAGCGGCGCGCGATCTCCATGCCTCCGGCCTCGTCGATCGGCGCGTTCAGGAGGCCCGCGCTGCGCTGCACGATGAAGCCCAGTTCCTCGGCCGTGTAGAACTCCAGCCGCGCCACGATGCCGAAGCGGTCGCGCAGCGGGTTGGTCAGCATGCCGGCGCGCGTGGTGGCGCCCACCAGGGTGAAGGGCTGCAGCTCCAGCTTGATGCTGCGCGCCGCCGGGCCCTCGCCGATCATGATGTCGATCTGGTAGTCCTCCAGCGCAGGGTAGAGGATCTCCTCCACCACCGGCGAGAGGCGATCGATCTCGTCGATGAACAGCACGTCGTTGCGCTCCAGGTTGGTCAGCAGGGCCGCCAGGTCCTTGGGCTTCTCGAGCACCGGCCCGCTGGTCTGGCGCAGGTTGACGCCCAGTTCGGCTGCGACGATGTGAGAGAGCGTGGTCTTGCCCAGCCCGGGCGGGCCGAACAGCAGCACGTGGTCCAGCGCCTCGCCGCGCTTGCGGGCCGCCCCGATGAAGATCTCCAGCTGCTCGCGCACCTTGGCCTGGCCCACGTACTCCGCCAGCCGCCTGGGACGCAGCGCGCGCTCGATCGCCTCTTCATTGGGCGAGGCCGGCGCGGCCGAGACCACGCGCGGGGGAGCGGGGGCGAAGTCGTCGGTCTGGATGCTCATGGTGCGGCCGCCAGTTTATGCGCCCGCCGCCCGCCGCCCGCCGCCCGCCGCCCGCCGCCCGCCGCCCGCCGCCCGCCGCCCGCCGCCCGCCGCCCGCCGCCCGCCGCGAGGTGCGGCTGACGGACATCGCCGCCGGCCACGGTACTTCCGCGCGCCGCGCTACCGGTGGGCGCCGTGAACGGCCCAGCCGATGCTGCCGGGCGCGCTGCCCGGAATCGCGGGCCGCTACTTGGCCAGCGCCTTGAGCGCGAGCTTGATGCCCTCGCTGACGCCCACCTCTTCGGGCAGGACCTTGAGCGCGGCAGCGGCCTCCCTGTCGCTGTAGCCCAGCGCCAGCAGCGCCTGCAGGATGTCGGCCTGCGCACCGCTGGCCGGCTGGACCGAGCCTGCCGGCTGCCCGAGCGCATCGCCCAGCTTGCCCTTGAGTTCGAGCAGCAGCCGCTCGGCAGTCTTCCTGCCGATGCCGGGAATCTTCACGAGCCGCCCCGGCTCCTGCAGCGAGACGGCCTGCGCCAGCTCGCTGACGCTCATGCCCGAGAGCACACCCAGCGCGGTGCGCGGCCCCACGCCGGAGATCCGGACCAGCAGCCGGAAGGCGACCCGCTCGGCCGCGGTGCCGAAGCCGTAGAGGACGTGCGCGTCCTCGCGCACGACCAGGTGCGTGAGCAACGAGACCTTCTCCCCCGGGTGCGGCAGGTTGTAGAAGGTGCTCATCGGCACGTCGACCTCGTAGCCGACGCCGTGGCAGTCGATGACGACCTGGGGCGGGTTGCGTTCGGCCAGGATGCCGGTGAGCTTGCCGATCATGCGGGGACGGTGGAGGGTTTCAGGGCGAGGTCCAGGCGTAGTAGGCGACGCCCTCGTACTTGTACTGCGGATACTTGGCCTGGATGTTCTGCGACTCGACGCTGCTGATGGTGAAGAAGTGGGTCGCGGTGTCCGTGTTGTAGAACCGGTACATCGCGGTGGCTTGGTCGGCGGCCGCCGGATAGACGTACCAGCTCACGCCCTCGTAGCTGTACTGCGGCAGGTCGGCCCGCACTCTGTCGCGCTCGCTCGCGCTCACGGTATAGAAGTGCGCGCCGGTCTGGGTGTTGAAGAACCGGTAGACCGGCGTGTTGCCGGCAGCCTGCGCAGGCTGCGCGTAGAAGCCGATGCCCTCGTAGGTGTACTGCGCGTACTGCGCCACGGTGCGGTCGCGCTCGTCGGCGCTGGCCGTGTAGAAGTGGGTCTGGGTCTTGTTGTTGTAGAGGCGGTAGACCGGAATGCGGCTACCGGCGGAGGGCGTCGACGGCGTCTGGGCGGAGGCGCCCAGCCACCGGGACAGCGCCGCGCTGTAGGCCTTGTCGAAGCGGCCGTAGTAGTCGTTGGCGGCGGGCGTCGTGCAGGATGCATAGCCGCCGTACAACTGGCCTACCAGGTAGGGCGTGCCGTTGATCCTGGTGAACAGGCCCGAGCCGCTGCTGCCGCCCTCGGTGGTGCCGGCGTTCCAGTTCACCTTCCAGAAATTGGCCGAGTTGATCGGCGTGCAGCTGCTCCCGTCGATGGTGGTGCAGCTGCCGGCCGCGCCGGAGGCGGTTCCTTCGCTGTACTTCTGCAGGTCGCCGGAGGGGTGGTGCACGCCGAACACGCCAGCCGGAGTGGCCAGCCCTCCGGGGCTGGAAGCCGAGTACAGCGCGCCCGTCGGCGGCGTGCCGAGCAGGCGCATGAACGAGGTGTCGGTCTGGTCGCTGGCGTACAGCAGCGTGGCGCCGGTCTTCATCCAGGTGGCGGCCGGGGACACCGTGCTGCTGCCGCAGCTGTTCGATCTGTAGAACCAGTAGGTCCACAGCGAACTGGCGACCGTCTGGGTCGAGATGCAGTGGTTGGCGCTCAGGAAGTACGGCGTGCCGGACGAGGCGGCGTCGTTCAACAGCGTTCCGGTACACACGTAGCTACTGCCGCTCCTGACGAAATTCATCAGCGCGACCGACTTGCTGGTCGCGTCATAGGCGCTGGCGCAGCTGACGTCCAGGTTGCAGCTGCCGGAGGCGCCGGCGGCCTTCTCGAGCGAAGCCATGTCGCCGGCGTCCGCGAACACGTGCGAGAGCCGGGGCACCGCCACCTGCACGGTATCCATCGGCGTGCCGGGCGGCACTTCGAACTCGACCGTGATCGCCTCGCCGCCCAGGTCGGGCGACCAGTAGGTGCGCGCCTCGTCGCTGCTGTCGCCGGCGTCGAGGTTGCGCTGGATCGCGGCCTGGATCTCCTGCGCAGGCACCTCGTAGACCTCGCCGCTGCCGTCGGCATAGAAGCGCACCAGCCCGCCCAGCGGCAGGCTCTGCACCAGCAGCCCGAGACGCACACCGCGGGCGCCGGTGGATTGGAAGCGCAGCGCCGCCACCTTGCCGCCGCGCGGCGAGGGCTGCCAGGCGAGCAGGGCATTCACCCCGGAAGCGGCCGCCGTGTCGGCCAGCGCACGCGCATAGCCGATCTGCACCGGCGCGCCCGCGCCCTGCGGCGTGGCCTTCTGCACTTCCGAGCTCCCGGCGGTGAGCGCCGGCAGCAGCACGCGGCGCGCCGGCGGGGCATCAGCGGCGGCGCGGCTCTTGAAGGGGCTGATGTCGACCTTGAGGCTGCCGTCGTTCAGCCACGATCCGATCAGCTGGGTGGCCGACGCCAGACGGGCGTCCGGGCTGGACGGGGAGGTGGAAGCGGGAGCTGCAGGAGCCGCCGCGGCCTCGCTGTCCCGCGTGCCGCCAGCCGCCGAACCGGCCGGCACCGCCGAGGGGACGGCCACCCCGCCCGAGCCACCTGATCCACCGCCGCATCCGGCCAGCAGCAGGGCCGCCACCAGGGCGGCGATGCCACCCACACGCCTCGTCTTCATTTCATCTTCTCCCTTGCACGGTCGACTTCCGCATGCGGGCATTCTCCATCAGCCCTGCAGCCCCCCCGCCGGGCGCCGCGCAAGCAGCATGAGGCCCGCGCAATGCGTCACACCCGAGGGCGGCCGGCGTTTCCCTATGATGCCTGACCGCTCCGCCCTCGACGCCACAGGTCGCCACTTGCTCCTCCGCCACAGCTTCACCCCCGCCAACAACACCCGCCTCGCCCACCTGTGCGGACCCATGGACGCCCACCTGCGCCGGATCGAGGACGCGCTCGATGTCAGGATCAGCCACCGCAACGAGGCTTTCAAGGTCGATGGCCCCAAGTCCAGGGCCCAGCGCGCCATGGAAACGCTGCAGGCGCTGTACGAGATCGCGCAGCGTCCCATCGACGCCACGCTGGTGCAGCTGACACTGGCCGGCGACGGCAGCATGGCCGAGGACGAGGACGGCGCCAAGGTGCTGAGCACGCGCCGCACCAACCTGCGCGCACGCACGCCCAACCAGAGCGTGTACCTGGACAACATCGCCGGGCACGACATCACCTTCGGCATCGGCCCGGCCGGCACCGGCAAGACCTACCTCGCGGTGGCCTGCGCGGTCGACGCGCTGGAGCGCAGCAGCGTGCAGCGCATCGTGCTGACGCGGCCGGCCGTCGAGGCCGGCGAGCGCCTGGGCTTCCTGCCCGGCGACCTGACGCAGAAGGTGGACCCCTACCTGCGCCCGCTGTACGACGCGCTGTACAACCTGATGGGCTTCGAGAAGGTGAACAAGGCCTTCGAGCGCAACGCGCTGGAGATCGCGCCGCTGGCCTTCATGCGCGGCCGCACGCTCAACAACGCCTTCGTCATCCTCGACGAGGCCCAGAACACCACGCCCGAGCAGATGAAGATGTTCCTCACCCGCATCGGCTTCGGCAGCAAGTGCGTGGTGACGGGCGACGTGAGCCAGATCGACCTGCCCAAGCAGCAGACCAGCGGCCTGATCGACGCCGAGCGGGTGCTCAGGCGCGTGGCGGGGCTGGCCTTCACGCACTTCGACAGCGGCGATGTGGTCCGGCACCCGCTGGTGGCGCGCATCGTCGATGCATACGACAGGTCGGGCAAGCGCGCCTGAACCATGGCGCTGCCCGAGCTGTCCCTTTCGCTCCAGTTCGCCCGCTTCGATGGCGCGGCGCGGCACCGGGCCGCGCTGCCCAGGCACCGTGTGGCGCGCTGCATCCGCCACGCGCTGGCGCTGCCGGCCGAGCTGACGGTGCGAATCGTCGATGCCGACGAAGGCCGGCACCTGAACAGCGAGTTCCGCGGCAAGGACTACGCCACCAACGTGCTGACCTTCGACTACGCCCGCTCGCCGGTGGTGTTGGCCGACCTGGTGCTGTGCGCCCCGGTGGTGGCGCGCGAGGCGAAGGAACTGCACGTCGCGCTGGCCGACCACTACGCCCATCTGCTGGTGCACGGCACCCTGCACGCGCAAGGCTGGGACCACGAGACCGGCGAGGCCGACGCCGAGGCGATGGAGGCGCGCGAGACCGGGATCCTCGCCGGCCTGGGCATCGCCGATCCGTACCGGCGGCGCTGAGCGTCAGTGCATCTCGATCGGGATGGTCACGGGCCCGTCGTTGACCAGGTGCACCTGCATGTCGGCGCCGAAGCGGCCGGTCGCCACCACGGGATGCACGGCGCGGGCGCGCGCCACGAAGCGCTCGTAGAGGCGGCGGCCCTCGTCCGGCGGCGCGGCGCCGGTGAAGCCGGGGCGATTGCCGCTGCCCAGGTCGGCCGACAGCGTGAACTGGCTGACGACGAGCAGGCCGCCGGCGACGTCCTGCACGCTGCGGTTCATCCTGCCGGCCTCGTCGGCGAAGATGCGCAGCTTCAGGAGCTTGGCCAGCAGCCGCTCGCCCACGGCCTCGGTGTCGCCCCGCTCGGCGCACAGCAGCACGAGCAGGCCGGCGCCGATGCGGCCCACGCACTCGCCGGCGATCTCCACTTGCGCCCGGCTCACCCGCTGGAGCACGGCCTTCATCCGCGCGGCCCCTCCACGGCGCCCGCCGGCGGCGGCGCGCCCTCGTCCATCCGCACGGCGCGCGCCTCCATCGTCAGCGGCAGCAGCCGGGTGGTGGCGCGCAGCCCCGGCACGGCGTCCATCAAGGCCTGCTCCAGCCGATCGAGCAGGCCGGCGGCGCGCTGCAGCATCCAGTGCCCGGGGGCATGCATGTGGATGTCGGCGAAGCGGCGCTTGCCCGAGCGCCGGGTGGCGATGTCGTCGAAGCGCAGCGCATCGCCTTCGGGCACCTGGGCGGCGAAGCGATCGAGCACGCCCTGGATCGCATCCCGCTGCGCCGGCTCCAGCGCCTGGTCCATCAGTCCCTGGGAGGCGCGCCACACCGGCCGGGCGCCCTCGCGCACGATGTTCGCCGCCACGGCCAGCCGAAGCAGCGTTTGCGGGCGCAACAGCGCCGTGGACGGGGCGGCAGGCGAGACGGTGGGGGACGGCACGGCAGGGCAGGGCGGGCGCGGGCGGCGCGGCGCGAGGGCCGTGAATTATGTCGGCCGGGCCGGCTCGCGTACCATTACTGCCCTTCCCCGCCGCGCCGGAGAACCCCCACGCCCGTTCCATGAAGCCCCGTTTCCCGACGATCCTATGCACGGGCCTGCTGGCCGCCTCCGCGGTCGTGGCGCAGCAGGCCGCTCCGGCCGCCGCCGAGGCGCATGCCGGCTTCATCAAGGCGGCGCGCGGCGAAGTGCGCGTGCTCAGCGCCGGCGGCGCCTCGCGCAACGCCCAGCCCGGCGACCGCATCTCGCCGATCGACCGCATCAGCACCGGCGCCGATGGCGCGGCCAGCCTGGTGTTGCGCGACGGCACCACCCTCGTGCTGGGGCCCGACTCGCGGGTGGACCTCAAGCAGTTCCACTTCGACGCCACCACGCAGGAAGGCGGCCTGCTGGTCTCGCTGCTGCGCGGCTCCCTGCGCATGGTCACCGGCCTGATCGGCAAGACCCAGCCCGACGCGGTGCGGGTGGAGACGCAGACCGCCACCATCGGCATCCGCGGCACCGACTTCATCGTCATCAGCGACGCCCAGCCGTGAGGACGATGGCCTGCCCACCGCGCGCCGGCGCGCTGCGCCGCCCGGGCCTGCTCGGGTTGCTGGCGGCGGCCGCCGCGCTGGCCTCGTGCTCAACGCCCACCACCCGCGTGGTATTGCTGCCGCAGGACGACGGCCACCCGTCGGCCGTGGTGGTGCGCGCCGAGAACGGCGAGCAGTTGCTCGACCGGCCCTACCAGCGCGCCACCGCCCCGCGCGACTCGCGGACCGCGCCCACCCTGGACCAGGTCGATCCGCAGCAGCTGCGCCGCGAGAACGCCGCGCTGTTCGAGCTGCGCCCGCCCGCGCCGCAGCACTACACGGTGTACTTCGTCACCGGCGGCACCACGCTCACCGAGGCCTCGCAGCAGACCATGCAGGAGATGCTGGCCACCGCGCTGGCGCAGCCGGGCGCCGACATCGTGGTGACGGGCCACACCGACACGATCGGCCCGACCCGGCGCAACGACGAGCTGTCGCAGCAGCGGGCGGGCGAGGTCCGGCAGATGCTGGTGCAGCGCGGCTTTCCCGCGGCCCGCGTCGAGGCCGTGGGCCGCGGCGAGCGCGAGCTGGCCGTGCCCACGGCCGACGAGGTGGACGAACCGCGCAACCGGCGAGTGACGATCGACGTGCGCTGACGGCGTTCAGCCCAGCCGCACCCGCGCGAACTTGCGCTTGCCCACCTGCACCACGTAGGTGCCGGCGTCCAGCCTGAGGCCCTTGTCGCTGACCACGCTGGAGTCCACCCGCACGCCGCCGCCGTCGATCAGGCGGTTGCCCTCGGAGGTCGAGGCCGCCAGCCCGGCCTGCTTGAGCAAATGGGCGATGCCCAGCGGCGCGCCGGAAAGCTGCACCTCGGGGATCTCGTCCGGCACGCCGCCCTTGCTGCGGTTGGCGAAGTCCTGCTCCGCGGCGTCGGCCGCCCGGGCGCTGTGGAAGCGCGCGGTGATCTCCCTGGCCAGCATCACCTTGGCGTCCTTCGGGTTGCGGCCGGCCGCCACTTCGGCCTTCAGCGCCGCGATCTCGTCGAGCGAACGGAAGCTCAGGAGCAGATACCAGCGCCACATCAGCTCGTCGGAGATCGACAGCACCTTGGCGAACATGGTGTTGGCATCCTCGCTGATGCCGATGTAGTTGCCCTTGCTCTTGGACATCTTCTCGACGCCGTCCAGGCCCTCCAGCAGCGGCATGGTGAGGATGCACTGCGGCTCCTGGCCATATTCCTGCTGCAGATGGCGCCCTACCAGGAGGTTGAACTTCTGGTCGGTGCCGCCCAGTTCCAGGTCGCTCTTCAGGGCCACCGAGTCGTAGCCCTGCATCAGGGGGTAGAGGAACTCGTGCACCGAGATCGACTGGCCGGCGGCATAGCGCCTAGTGAAGTCGTCGCGCTCCATCATGCGCGCGACGGTGTACTTGGCGGCCAGTTGGATCATGCCGCGGGCGCCGAGCGGGTCGCTCCATTCGGAGTTGTAGCGGATCTCGGTCTTGCGCTCGTCCAGCACGAGTTTTGCCTGGGCGAAATAGGTCTCGGCGTTGGCGCGGATTCTGTTCGGCCGTCAGCGGCGGGCGGGTGCTGTTGCGCCCGGACGGATCGCCGATCAGGCTGGTGAAGTCGCCGATCAGGAAGATGACGGTATGCCCCAGATCCTGCAACTGGCGCATCTTGTTGAGCACCACGGTGTGGCCCAGGTGGATGTCCGGCGCCGTCGGGTCAAGGCCCAGCTTGATGCGCAGCGGCCGGCCGCTGGCCTCGGCTCGCTGGAGCTTGGCTATCCATTCGGCCTGCGGCAGCAGTTCGTCGGCGCCGCGCAGCGAGATTTCGAGCGCCCGGCTTACACCAACGGTCAGATCTCGGGGTGTAACAAAGTCGACACTCATCGGTTTTTTCGGCTCACTTTGTATGGCCGAAGTTATACTTCGCCCTGCTTTTTGGAGCGCCGGATTCTAGCGACGCTCGTCCTCCGCACCGCCCCGCCGCTGCGCTGGTGACCGATTCCAGCGGCTTTTGCGCGTGGCGGCTCCGTATTAGAACCGAGACGGATTCAAGAGTTTTGATCAACGGCATCCTGGCCGCCGAAGAGGCGCTTGCATCCCGCGTGGCGCAATTCTTCGGTACCTACCCGAGGCAGATCACGGCAGCCATCGCAGGCCTGTTGCTCACCGCCGGCGGCGGCGCCTTTGCCGTCGCCTCGCTGGGCCCGGACGCATCCGAACTGCCGGTGCAGCAGGTGTTCGAGGCCACCGCCCCGCTGGCGCTGGCGCTGTCGGTCCAGACCGAGCAGCTCGGCGGCCACAGCTTCACCCTGTTCCGCACCGAGCTCACGCGATCGAGCGACACCGCCGATTCGCTGCTGCGCCGCCTGGGCCTGGCCGATCCGGCCGCGGTCGCCTTCGTGCGCGGCAGCGCCGAGGCGCGCGCCGCCCTGCTGGGCCGCGCCGGCCGCACCGTGACCGCCGAGGCCGGCCCGGACAACACGCTGCAGAAGCTCAGCGCCCGCTGGATCCCCGATGCCGACGGCAACTTCAAGCGCTTCGTGATCGAGAAGGTCGGCCGGGGCTTTCGCGCCCGCACCGAGTCCGACGCGCTGACGCCCGGCAGCCGGCTGGCCAGCGGCGTCGTGAAGAGCTCGCTGTTCGCCGCCACCGACGAGGCCGGTATCCCCGAAGTGGTGGCCAGCCAGCTGGCCGACATCTTCGCTGGCGACGTGGACTTCCGCCAGCTGCGCCGCGGCAACCGCTTCGCGGTGGTGTACGAGACCTTCGAGGCCGACGGCCAGCTGCTGCGCACCGGCCGCGTGCTATCGGCCGAGTTCGAGAGCAACGGCAAGGTCTACCAGGCCCTGTGGTTCCAGGAGCCCGGCCAGGCCAGGGGCGGCTACTACCGGCCCAACGGCCAGAGCCTGAAGAAGGCCTACCTGGAGTCGCCGGTGGAGTTCACGCGCGTCTCCAGCGGCTTCGCGATGCGGCTGCACCCCATCTTGAACAGCTGGCGCCAGCACAATGGCATCGACTACGCGGCGCCGGTGGGCACCGCGGTGCGTACCGTGGGCGACGGCACGGTGGAGTTCGCGGGCGTGCAGAACGGCTACGGCAACATCGTGGTGATCCGGCACCGCAACGACCAGTCCACCGCCTATGCGCACCTCAGCCGCATCGACGTCAAGGTCGGCGCGGCGGTGAGCCAGGGCGACACCATCGGCGCGGTGGGGACCACCGGCTGGTCCACCGGGCCGCACCTGCACTTCGAGTACCGGGTCAACGGCGAATACGTCGACCCGTCCGCCATCGCCCAGCAGGAGGGCGGCGCGCCGATCTCCGCCGCGGCCCGCCCGGCCTTCGACAAGCTGGCGGTGAGCACCCGCACCGAGCTGGCTGCCGCCTTCTCCGTCGTCCAGGCCAGCGCCGACTGAGCCTGGGCGCCGCGCCGCCGGGCACGCTGATGGCTGCCTCCGAGCTTTTCATCGGCCTGATGTCGGGCACCTCGCTCGACGGGGTCGACGGCGTGCTGGCCGATTTCTCCGGCGGCCGCATCGCGGCGCTTCAGCATGCCAGCGCACCCTTTTCCACCCATCTGCGGGCAGAACTGCTGGCGCTGAACAGCCCCGGTGGTGCGGAGGAACTGCACCGCGCCGCCCTGGCGGGCAACGGCATCGCGCGCGCCTATGCCGGCGTGGTGACGCAACTGCTCGAACAGGCCGGGCTGGCGGCGAACGAGGTCGTCGCCATCGGCGCGCACGGCCAGACGGTGCGGCACCGGCCCGGCGCGTTCGACGGGGTGGGCTACACCTTGCAAATCAACAACCCCGCGCTGCTCGCCGAACTGGCCGGCATCGACGTGGTGGCCGAGTTCCGCAGCCGCGACCTGGCCGCCGGCGGACAGGGGGCGCCACTGGTGCCGGGCTTCCACCATCAGCTGTTCGGACGGCCGGAGGCGGCGATGGCGGTGCTCAACATCGGCGGCATCGCCAACCTGAGCCTGCTGCCGGCGCAGGACGGCACGCCCGGCACGGTGCTCGGCTTCGACTGCGGCCCGGGCAACGCGCTGATGGACCACTGGTGCCAGAGCCACCACGGCCGCCCCTACGACGCCGAGGGCGCCTGGGCGGCCGGCGGCCGCGTGCTGCCCGCGCTGCTGGCCGCCCTGCTGGCCGAGCCCTACTTCGCCAAGGCCCCGCCCAAGAGCACGGGCCGCGACCTGTTCAACCCGCACTGGCTGGCCGCGCTGCTGGGGTCGGCGCCCGCCGCCGCGCCGGCCGACGTTCAGGCCACCCTGGCCGAGCTCACCGCGCGCTGCTGCGCCGACGCGCTGCAGGCCCATGGGAACCGCATCCGGCGCCTGATCGTGTGCGGCGGCGGCGCGCTCAACGATCACCTGATGGCGCGGCTGGCCGCCCTGCTGCCGGATGTGATGGTGGAGTCCTCGGCCGCCCACGGCCTGCCGCCGCAGCAGGTGGAAGCCGCCGCCTTCGCCTGGCTGGCCCGCCGCACGCTGCGGCGCGAGCCGGGCAACCTGGCCAGCGTGACCGGGGCGCGCGGCGCGCGAGTGCTCGGCGCGATCTATCCGGCCTGACCTGCCGGGGCCTCAAAACCACCCAGGGGCATGAGTGGCCCCGGCACGCGAACTCCTGCGCATCGCCTTTGCCGCATGGCGTTCCGGCCTGCCCTTCCAGTTCGTCGCGCTACCCGCAACGCATGGCGACAACCGCATAGCCTTTGCCGGGCGGCCTGCTCGGCCAGGTTGGCGAAGCGGAACGCAATCCGGGAAAGCGCAGGCGATCCAATTCATCCCTGCCCGGACACCTCCGGCTGGGCCGGCTGCGGCGCTCGCGCCTCGGGCGGCAACTGCCAGAAGATCGCGGCCGAAGCCAGCGTGATCAGCCCCACGGTGATGAAGGTGGCCTGGAAGGCGTGCAGCGTGGTGGCCGCGTCCACCACCGCGCCTTCGCCGAAGGCGCTGGTGAAGCCGGCCAGCACCGTGCCCGCCGCCGCCACGCCCAGGCTCATGGCCAGCATCTGCACCATCGACAGCAGGCTGTTGCCGCTGCTGGCGCCGGCGGCGTCCAGATCTTTCAGCGTGATGGTGTTCATGGCGGTGAACTGCAGCGAGTTGAAGGCGCCGAATACCGCCAGCTGCGCGATGCGCAGCACGAGCGGCTCGCCCGGCGCGGCCAGCGCGAAGCTGGCCATAAGCAGGCCGATCAGCGCGGTGTTGGCCACCAGCACGTTGCGGTAGCCGAAGCGCAGGATCAGCGGCGTGGCCACCCGCTTCATCGCCATGCCGGCCAGCGCGGTGGGCAGCATCATCAGGCCGGCATGGATCGGCGCATAGCCCAGCGACAGTTGCAGCGACAGCGGGATCAGGAAAGGCATCGCCCCGCTGCCCAGCCGGCAGAACAGGTTGCCCAGCAGCCCCACCGACAGCGTGCGCACGGTGAACAGCTCGGCAGAGAACAGCGGCGCAGGGTGCCGCGCCGCATGCAGCCAGTACACCACCAGCGCCGCGAAGCCGAACACCAGCAGCACAAGTGTGGCGCCCTGGTGCAGGCCCATCTCGGCGCTGCCGTCGATGCCCAGCAGGATCGCGACCATCGCGAAGGCCAGCAGGCTGTAGCCCCACAGGTCGAAGCGCGGCGGCCGCCGGGCCTGCACATCCGGCATGAACAGGCGCGCGGCCGCCAGCCCGGCCAGGCCCACCGGCAGGTTGATGAGAAAGATCCAGTGCCAGCTGGCGTACTGCACCATCCAACCGCCCAGCGTGGGGCCCAGCAGCGGGCCGATCAGCCCGGGAATGGCGACGAAGGCCATCGCCTGCAGGAACTCGGCGCGCGGGAAGGTGCGCAGCACCGCCAGCCGCCCCACCGGCAGCAGCAGCGCGCCGCCCAGGCCCTGCAGCACCCGCGCACCCACCAGCGTCGGCAGCGTGTGCGACAGCGCGCACAGCAGCGAACCCAGCGAGAACAGCGCGATCGCCGCCATGAAGACCCGCCGCGTGCCGAAGCGGTCGGCCAGCCAGCCCGAGGCCGGGATCAGCATCGCCATCGTGAGCGAGTAGGCCACCACCACCGACTGCATGCGCAGCGGGCTTTCGCCCAGGCCGGCGGCCATGGCCGGCAGCGCGGTGTTGATGATGGTGGCGTCCAGCGTCTGCATGAAAAAGCCGATCGCCACCAGCCACAGCAGGCGCTGCTTGCGCACCGCGCCGAGTGCTGGCGCCTGGCCGCCGTCATGCGTGCTCACCATGAAAAAGCCGCCCGGAGGCGGCTTGCTGCAGGGTCCGCGGGCCGGCGGCGCTCAATGGACGACCTTCGTTCTGCGGGCTGTGGTACGGGCCCCTTCGGCGCGGCCGGGCGGGCGCTCATGCCGAGAAGCTGGAGCCGCATCCGCAGGTGCTGGTGGCGTTCGGGTTCTTGATCACGAACTGGGCGCCCTGCAGGTCTTCCTTGTAGTCGATCTCGGCGCCCACCAGGTACTGGTAGCTCATGGCGTCGATCAGCAGCGAGACCCCGTTCTTGGTCATCGTCGTGTCGTCTTCGTTGACGATCTCGTCGAAGGTAAAGCCGTACTGGAATCCCGAGCACCCGCCACCCTGAACGAACACGCGCAGCTTCAGATCGGGGTTGCCTTCTTCGGCGATCAGGTCGGCCACCTTGGCGGCCGCGCTGTCGGTGAAGATGATCGGGTCGGGCATCTGTGCGGGGGGGCTGGCCTGTTCGGCAACGGCGCTCATGGAGAGGCTCCTCGAAGGGGGACCGCCAAGCGCGGTCGATCCGGAATGCTAATGCAACCAACAAAAAACCGCCCGGAGGCGGTTTTTTGCATCCGTGGCAGGCGCGCTCAGCGCTTGCTGAACTGCTTGCGGCGGCGTGCGGAATGCAGGCCGACCTTCTTGCGCTCCACCTCGCGTGCGTCGCGGGTCACGAAGCCAGCCTGGCTCAGCACCGGCTTGAGGCTGGCGTCGTAGTCGATCAGCGCACGGGTGATGCCATGGCGGGTGGCGCCAGCCTGACCCGACTCGCCGCCGCCGTGGACGTTGACCTGGATGTCGAAGGCCTCGAGGTTCTCGGTCAGCGCCAGCGGCTGCTTGGCGATCATGATCGAGGTCTGGCGGCCGAAGAACTGCTCGATCGGCTTGCCGTTGACCGTGATCTTGCCGCTGCCCTTCTTGAGAAACACGCGGGCGACGCTGGACTTGCGCCGGCCGGTGCCGTTGTTCCATTCACCAATCATCTCAAGGGCTCCTTAGATTTCCAGCGCCTTGGGCTGCTGGGCGGTGTGCGGATGCTCTGCCCCGCCGTACACCTTGAGTTTCTTGATCATCGCGTAGCCCAGCGGACCCTTGGGCAGCATGCCCTTGACGGCCTTCTCGAGCGCACGGCCGGGGTGCCGGGCCTGCATGTCGCGGAAGTTGGTGGCGGTGATGCCGCCGGGGAAGCCCGAATGGCGGTAGTACACCTTGTCGAGCGACTTGGTGCCGGTGACCTTGAGCCTGGAGGCATTGACGACGACGATGTAGTCGCCGGTATCGACGTGAGGCGTATAGATGGCCTTGTGCTTGCCGCGCAGACGGAGGGCAACTTCGCTGGCTACCCGTCCGAGGACCTTGTCGGTCGCGTCAATCACAAACCACTCGTGCTTCACGTCAGCGGGCTTGGCGCTGAACGTAGACATGAGTCTTTTCCTGGTTTGCAAAGGGCCCTTTTCCACGGTCGGTGTTCCTCTTGAGACGGGAACCTCTTAGGTGGCGAGATTGCTTTTGCCGCGGGGCCTCCGAGCGCTGCAAAGCCAGCGATTATAGGCCAGCGCCGGACCGCAGGGACCAGCGGGTAGCATCGGCCCATGTTCAGCTACCGCCACGCCTTCCATGCCGGCAACCATGCCGACGTGCTCAAGCACATGGTGCTGGTCGCCATGCTCGACCACCTGCTGGAGAAGGACACCGCGCTGACGGTGATCGACACCCATGCCGGCGCAGGCCTGTACCGGCTGGACGGCGACTACGCCGGCAAGAGCGGCGAGGCGGCCGAAGGGGTGCTGCGCCTGCTTTCCGCGATCCAGGCCGCGGAGCCGCCCGCCCCGGCGCTGGCGCGCTACCTCGACTTGGTGGCCAGCTTCAACCCCAGGGGCCAGGCGCGCATCTACCCCGGCTCGCCCTTCATCGCCCAGCACCTGCTGCGCCCGCAGGACCGGCTCAAGCTGTTCGAACTGCACCCCACCGACGCACGCGCACTGGCGGCCAACGTCGCGCAACTGGAGGCCGGGCGGCGCATCGCGGTGCTGCGCGAGGACGGCTTCGCCGGCGCCCTGCCGCTGCTGCCGCCGCCCTCGCGCCGGGCGCTGGTGCTGTGCGACCCGAGCTACGAGATCAAGAGCGACTACGCCCGGGCGGCCGCCTTCGCAGCCGGGGCCCTGAAGCGCTTCGCCACCGGGACGCTGGCGGTGTGGCACCCGATCATCCCGCGGCCGGAGGCGCATGCCCTGCCGCGCAAGCTGCGCACCCTGGCCGAGCGCCTGGGCAGGCCCTGGCTGCACGCCACCCTGACCGTGAAGTCGAGCCGGCTGCGTCCGGGGGCGGATGGCCGGACCGAGCGGCCCGGACTGCCGGCCAGCGGCATGTTCGTGTTCAACCCGCCCTGGACGCTGCAGGCCCGGCTTGCGCCGGCGCTGCCGCAACTGGTCCGACGGCTGGCACAGGACCGGAACGCGGCCTTCACCCTGCTCGCGGGCGGAGCCTCCGCGCACCCGGCGGCCATGTGACGAACATCACGCAAGCGGCGGCGGGCGGGGGCCCCCTCCCCGCAGCTCGCCGAAAAACGAGAACTATTGACTTCGTTTTCAGCGCAGTACGGCTAAGATACATATCGTCACATATCGAGGGGGCGATTCCCGCCCACAACGCTTCGGGAAAGGATGAGCAGCCTGGTGCCGGCTGCCCGGAGCCGCATCGCACGATGCAAGCAGATGCACAGGCACTGCCGCCTTCCGGGGTGGCGCGCATCGCGGCCGGCCGGCGCCCGCATCCCGGCCTCAGCGCCGCTGGTGTTTGGCGACCGGGCGCGCGGTGCGGCGCGATGCCGCCGGCCCGGCCGCCAGGGCCGGCTCGGCGGGCTCGGGCGCGGCATCGCCGCCGCAGCGGCCGCCTTCCCGATCCACCAGCGTGAGCGAGACCTGCTTGATGCCCAGGCCCAGCATGTCGATCGCCGTGGCAGCGGCGCGGCTGAGGTCGATGATGCGGCCGGCGGCATAGGGCCCGCGATCGTTGATGCGCACCAGCACCTCCCTGCCGTTGACCAGGCTCCTGACGCACACCCGCGTGCCGAAGGGCAGCGTGCGGTGCGCGGCGGTGAGGGCGCCCATGTCGAAGCGCTCGCCGTTCGCGGTCTTCCTGTTGTGGAACTCCAGGCCGTACCAGGAGGCGCCACCGCGCTGGAACTCCGGCCGCGCGCCGGCATCGCCGGGCACACCGTCTTCCGCCGCGTCGCTGAACAGCCCGTAGTGCACCGGCGCCACCTGCGAGCGCGGCGCGGCGCCCGCCGGGTGCGAGATTCTGACGCTGCAGCGGCCGCAGCGGCGTGGGCTCGGCGGGGCTGCCGGCCGGCGGCGCGGCGGTGCAGGCGCACAGCACCGCCGCCAGCAGCGCGGCCACGGCCGCCAGGGGCGGCGCCGGCCGGCGCGGCGCCGTCGGCCTGCTCATCCGGCGCAGCCCAGGCGCTGCAGCACGGCCAGCGTGGCAGCTGCCTGGTTCATGGTGTAGAAATGCAGCGCCGGCACGCCCTCGGCAGCCAGGCGATGGCACAGCTGGGCCACCACGTCCAGCCCGAAGGCACGGATCGCCTCGGCATCGTCGCCCAGGCTCTGCAGGCGCAGCCGGACCCAGCGCGGGATCTCGGCGCCGCAGTTGTCGGCGAAGCGCATCAGGCCGCTGCTGTTGGTGATGGGCATGATGCCCGGCACGATCGGCGCCTCGATGCCCAGCCGGCGCGCATCGTCGCGAAAGCGCAGGAAGGCGTCGGCGTTGAAGAACATCTGCGTGATCGCGCTGTCGGCCCCTGCGCGCATCTTGGTGGCGAAGGCGGCCAGGTCGGCCTCGGGCGAGCGCGCCTGGGGGTGCACCTCGGGGTAGCCGGCCACGTGGATGGTGAAGTGCGCCCCCGTCTCGGCGCGGATGAAGGCGATCAGGTCGCTGGCGTACTGGAACTCGCCGCCGACGCCGTAGCCGCTGGGCAGGTCGCCGCGCAGCGGCACCAAGCGCCTGACGCCCATGGCCTTGAGCTCGGCCAGCTGGCTGCGCACGGTTTCGCGGGTGGCGCCGATGCAGGAGAAGTGGCAGGCCGCGTCCATGCCCTCGCCGAGGATCTCGCGCACCGCGGCGAAGGTGCCGTCGTGGGTGGAGCCGCCCGCGCCGTAGGTCACGGAGCAGAACTCCGGCTGGCGCGCGTACAGCTGCTGGCGCACCGCGCGCAGCTTGACCGCGCCCTCGGGCGTCTTGGGCGGGAAGAATTCAAAGCTCAGGGGCAGGGCCATGGGATGCTCCGGGGTTGTCGTTGTCGGACTCGCCCGGGCGCGGCGCCAGCCGGGCATGGAGGAAGAACTCGCGGTTGCCGTCGCCGCCGGCGATCGGGCTGTCCAGCCAGGCCTGCACCGCCAGGCCAAGCGCGCCGCAGGCCTGGCGCAGGCGCTGTTCCACCTGCGCGTGCAGCGCCGCGTCGCGCACGATACCGCCCTTGCCGATCAAGGCCGGCTGCAGTTCGAACTGGGGCTTGGCCAGCATCAGCAGGTCGCCGCCAGGCATCAGCAGCGGCGCCAGGGCCGGCAGCACCAGGGTCAGCGAGATGAAGGACAGGTCGCCCACGATGAGCGGGAACAGCGGCCCGGATCGATCCGCATCGCCGGCCTCGCCCGCGCCGCTTGCCGCCAGATCGGCGGCGACCAGGTGGCGGGCGTTGCATTTCTCGATCGGCCGCACGCGGGGATCGGCGGCCAGGCGGGGATGCAGCTGGCCATGGCCCACGTCCACGCCGGTCACGTGGGCGGCGCCGTGCTGCAGCAGGCAGTCGGTGAAGCCGCCGGTGGACTGGCCCACGTCGAGGCAGCGCTTACCGCGCGGGTCGACGCCGCTGGCGGCCAGTGCGCCGGCCAGCTTGAGGCCGCCGCGCGACACGTAGCGCGCCTCGGCGGCATCGGCCAGCTCCAGTTCGGCCGACGGCGGGACCGCCTCGCCGCTCTTGGCCACCGTATGCCAGGCCTCGCCCAGGCGCCAGCGCAGGCCGCCGGCGATCAGCCGCGCCGCCTGCGAGCGCGAGCCGGCCAGGCCGCGCTCCACCAGCAGCTGGTCGGCCCGCATCGGCCTCAGGCGCCGCCCGCCGGCGCCGGCAGCCAGCGCGCGGAGACGGTGATGCAGAAGCTGGCCAGCAGGTGCAGCAGCAGCACGGCCGCCATCAGCCACAGCAGGCTGGCGCCGAGCGGCCGCATGTGCCAGTAGGCCAGCAGGTTCACGCCGGACAGCACCAGGAAGCTCGCCAGCGCGCCGGCCAGGCCCCACAGCAGCGGGCCCGATGCGCGGCCGGACGGGTCCAGGCCGCGCCGGCGCTGCCGCGCCAGCGCGAGCGGCATCTGGATGCCGGGCAGCAGCAGCACCGCCAGCCCCATCGCGCCGAACAGCCCGATCGGGTAGGCCTGCGTGCCGCGGCCCAGGACGTAGAGCCACAGCGCGACCCAGAACCACGCATGCGCCAGGCGCAGCATGCGGCGTCAGTAGCGGTAGCTGTCCGGCTTGTACGGGCCGTCCTTGGGCACGCCGATGTAGGCGGCCTGGGCGTCCGTCAGCACGGTCAGCTGGGCGCCGAGCTTGGACAGCTGCAGGCGCGCGACCTTCTCGTCCAGGTGCTTGGGCAGCACGTAGACCTTGCCCTTCTGGTAGGCATCGGGCTTGGTGAACAGCTCGATCTGCGCGATGGTCTGGTTGGCGAAGCTGGACGACATCACGTAGCTCGGGTGGCCGGTGCCGCAGCCCAGGTTCACCAGGCGGCCCTTGGCCAGCAGGATGATGCGCTTGCCGCCGGGGAAGATCACGTGGTCGACCTGCGGCTTGATCTCTTCCCACTGGTACTTCTCCAGCGAGGCGACGTCGATCTCGTTGTCGAAGTGGCCGATGTTGCAGACGATGGCCTGGTCCTTCATGGCGGCCATGTGCTCGTGGCGGATGACATCCTTGTTGCCGGTGGTGGTGACGAAGATGTCGGCCTTGTCGGCGGCGTATTCCATGGTGACCACGCGGTAGCCTTCCATGCAGGCCTGCAGCGCGTTGATCGGGTCGATCTCGGTCACCCACACCTGGGCGCTGAGGGCGCGCAGCGCCTGGGCCGAGCCCTTGCCCACGTCGCCGTAGCCGGCCACCAGCGCCACCTTGCCAGCCACCATCACGTCGGTGGCGCGCTTGATGCCGTCCACCAGCGATTCGCGGCAGCCGTAGAGGTTGTCGAACTTGCTCTTGGTCACCGAGTCGTTCACGTTGATGGCGCGGAAGAGGAGCGTGCCCTTGGCCGCCATCTCGTTCAGGCGGTGCACGCCGGTGGTCGTCTCTTCGGTCACGCCGATGATCTCGGCCGACTTGCGGCTGTACCAGGCGGCGTCCTCAGCCAGCTTGGCCTTGATGGCGGCGAACAGGACGCGCTCTTCCTCGCTGCCGGGGCTGGCCAACACCGATTGGTCCTTCTCGGCCCTCTGGCCCAGGTGCATCAGCAGCGTGGCGTCGCCGCCGTCGTCCAGGATCATGTTCGGCCCCTCGCCCTTCGAACCCTTGGGGCCGAAGTCGAAGATGCGGTGGGTGTAGTCCCAGTAGTCGGCCAGCGACTCGCCCTTGACGGCGAACACCGGCGTGCCCTTCTCGGCGATGGCGGCGGCCGCGTGGTCCTGCGTGGAGAAGATGTTGCACGAGGCCCAGCGCACCTGCGCGCCGAGGGCCTGCAGCGTCTCGATCAGCACCGCGGTCTGGATCGTCATGTGCAGCGAGCCGGTGATGCGCGCGCCCTTGAGCGGCTGGGTCCTGGCGAACTCCTCGCGGATGGCCATCAGGCCGGGCATCTCGGTCTCGGCGATGCGGATCTCCTTGCGGCCCCAGGCGGCGAGGGAGATGTCGGCGATCGCCTGGTCGACGGCGGAAGCAGGTTTTAGAACGGCGCTCATGAGGACTCCTACGAGTTGAAGGGAGGGCCACTGCATTCGGGGAAGGGACTCACCGCGAGAACAGCGGGTGAGCGTGGTTGCGACTGGATTCCGAGCCTCACGCCTGGCGGCGCTGCAACGCTCCTCGGAGCGCGTGATTTTAGCGCAGGCCGGCTGTCACCAGGGAAATCCCCAGCCCGACTCCGGCGGCCGGCCGGGCGCGGCGGCGTATCGTGGCGGGCCATGCGCTGCCGGTGGCGCCGCGGCCCCGTATGGCCGGGGCCGCCACCCGGCGCACCGCCCCTCGCGGCACGGCCTGACCCGCGCCGCACGGACCGCGCCAACACAGCAGGAGCCCCACCATGCCCTCACCCTCCCCGCTCGACCCGATGGCCCTGTGGCGCGACATGCTCGCCCAGTGGGAAAAAGGCGCCAACGAATTCGGCACCCAGGCCATATCCTCCGGCCCGCTGATGCAAGGCGCGCACGGCGGCATGAACACCACGCTGCAGTTGCAGAAGGGCCTGGCCGAACTGATGGCGCGCTTCCTGGGTTCGCTCAACCTGCCCTCGCGCGACAACCTGAGCGCGCTGGGCCAGCAACTGCAGCGCATCGACGAGCACCTGGAGCGGATGGTGCAGTTGCTGGATGGGCGCGCCGGCGCCCAGCACAGCGGCGAGAACGCCGCGGAGCCGCCCTCCCCCTCTTCCTCGCCGGCCGCGGTGCGCCGCCCGGCGCGGACCCGGCGGCCGCCCCAGGCGGCGCCGGCACCAGCGCCCGCCCCCGCGAAGAAGACGCGGCGCGCCCGCTAGAAACAGGCAGCTCGGCAGGAATCGCGGGTTGCCCTGGCGACGTTTCAAGGGCGCCTTCTTGCCGCGCGCGCCTGCGCTCTTGAAAGCCCCGGGCGAAGACCCTAGTTCTGGATCGGTGCCGGAGCACCTCGCTTCGGCGCCATTGGTCTCATCAATCGATGGAGATTTCGCCATGTACCGATCCTTGTTTCCACGCGACGTCGTCGCCGAGTTGGACCGCCTGCAGCGCGAGATGCAGCAGGCGTTCGATCTGTCTCCCACCATCCGCGGCCTCTCCGGCCAGGGCTTTCCCGCACTGAACGTCGGCAGCACGCCGCAGAGCTTCGAGGTCTACGCCTTCGCCCCGGGCGTCGACCCGGCCACGCTCGAGGCCCACCTGGAGCGCGGGCTGCTCACGATATCGGGCGAGCGCAAGACGGTGCTGCCGGCCGAGGACAGCAGCCGGACCGCCATCCACATCAACGAGCGCTTTGCCGGCCGCTTCCGCCGCGTGCTCACGCTGCCCGACGACGCCGACCCGGAAGCCGTGGACGCGCGGCTGAACGACGGAGTGCTTCGCATCAGCATCCGCCGCCGCGCGTCGGCCCAGCCGCGGCGCATCGAGATCCATTGAACCGACCCACTCTTGAGGAACAGGAGGACATCGCCATGAGCGACATTCAGACCCGCAGCCCCGAGACCGCCTCGTCGCGAGCGGCGGCAGACCCGGCGCGCACCGCGCCCGCGCTGCGCCCCCCCGTGGATGTCATCGAGGATGCCAAGGGCATCACCCTCTACGCCGACCTGCCCGGCGTCTCGCGCGAGGGACTGCACCTGTCCGTGGAGGCGGACACCCTGACCATCGACGCCACCCTGTCCACCCGGGTGCCGGAGGAGCTGGTGTCCAGCCACAGCGAGGTGAACTTCCCGCGCTACCACCGCACCTTCACGCTCAGCAAGGAACTGGACACGGACAACGTGTCAGCCGAGCTGGCTCAGGGGGTGCTGACGCTGCGCATCCCGAAGGCGGCGCATGCCCAGCCGCGACGGATCGAGGTTCAGGTGGGCTGAACGGCAGGCGCGCGGCCGGGCGCGGCGCGTGTTCGAGGCCCACGATGAAAGCCGCTGACGCGCCGCAGGCGGCCGCGGCGCTGGCGCTGGCGCTGGCGCTGGCGCGGAATGCTCGCGACGCAGGGCGATGGCTATACTGATTTCCAGTTGCGCAGATGGCATTCCTCCGCCCCGTGCGCAAGGCCCGGGACAAAGGAGCAGCATGAACGGCCTTCCCTTTCTTGCGGTCTTCGGCGGCGGCGGCCTGGGTGCCTTGCTGCGCTGGTGGCTCGCCGGCTGGCTGAACCCGGTCTTTCCCACGATTCCGATGGGCACGGTCGCCGCCAACCTCGCGGGCGGCCTGCTGGTGGGGGTTTCCAGTGCCTATTTCAACCACCACACGAGCCTGCCGCCGGAACTGCGGCTGCTCGTCATCACGGGCTTCCTGGGGGGATTGACGACGTTTTCCACCTTCTCGGTGGAAGTCGTCACCCTCGTCGGCCGCCACGAATACTGGTGGGCCCTCGGCGCGGCGAGCCTGCATCTGGCCGGCTCCCTCGCCTTGACCGGGCTGGGCATCTTCCTGGCCCATGCGCTGTTCATCCGGACATGAGGTGCCTGGATGGAGCATCGATGTCGGCGGCGCAGCGGGCCGGACCATTCCCATGCGCGGACCAAGGCGCTCGGGATCGCCGGCGGCGAAGGGCGGTGAGGCATGGCATCTCGTTCATGTCCTGCCTCGCGTGAAGTCGACGAGCCAGGCGGGCATCGAACGGGTCACAAGGAAGCCGGAGCCCGCGATGGCGGGTCAACTGCCCTGCCTGGGCACTTCGCGGGGGCCGGGGCCGTCGTAGGTCCAGAGGTACTCGCGTGGAATCGGCCCCTTGTTGCGGCCGCCCTGGCCGGCCTGCTCCCAGGCGTGGGAGAGGATGCCGACGGAGCGCGAGAGGCAGAACAGCCCGCGCGCGAGCGCAGCCGGGAAGCCCAGCTCCGCGTAGATCACCGCAGTGGCCCCGTCGATGTTCATGGGGATGCGCCGGCCGCCCTTGCGCGCCGCCAGCTCGTCCTCGACGGCGCGCCCGATGGCGGCAAAGCGGCCGCTGACGATGCCGTTGCGCGCGGCCGCGTCGACCAGTTCCAGCAGGCGCGGCGCGCGCGGGTCCACCGGATGGAAGCGATGGCCGAACCCCGGGACGAACTTGCCGTGCCGCTCGATGGCCTCGTCCAGCCCGCACCGCACCGCGTCGTGCAGCGACGCGCCGGCGTCCTGGCGGGCGGCGATGTCCTCGCACATGGCCACGGCCTGCTCCCCGGCGCCGCCATGCACGTCGCCCAGCACGTTCACCGCCGAGGCCATGGCGTTGTTCAGCCCGACGCCGCAGGTGGACGCCATGCGCGCGATCGCGATGCTGGGCGCCTGCGGACCGTGATCGACCGCGGACATCAGGGCCGCGTCGAGAAGGCGGCCCTGGCCTTCGGCCGGCAGTTCGCCGCGCGTCATCAGCCAGATCATCTGCGCGAAGCTCACGTTGCCGATCAGCTCCTCGATGGCATAGCCGCGATAGCGGATCATGCCCGGGCGCATCTCGATGATCGAAGTGCGCCACCAGTCGCTCACGCCTTGCCGGACCTCTTCGACAGTCTTGCCGTTCATGCCGCCTGCTCCTGCTTCAAGGATTCGATGTCTGCGTCGCTCTCGGGCCGGCACGATTCTCTGCTGCGCAGGGCCCCGGATTTGACGGCCGCAGCAGCGCAGCGCCGGGTTCGTCGACCTGGGCACGCTTGATCTCGCTGTCCCAGCAGGCGCCCGTGAGCAGCAGGCCCCAGGTGGCGGCGTTGACGAACATCGAGGGCGAGTGCCCACGTGGGCCTGCCAGTCGCCCTGGCTGATCTTGTCGCGGATCAGGTCGTCGCTGGTGGCGCGGTCGGGGATGCGCAGCAGCGCCTGGGCCAGCCTGCGCGCCAGATCGGCTGCCCGCTGGACCTGCGCGGCAGGCTGGCGCGCCTGGGCGATGAGCATGGGCAGGCATTCCGGCCCGGGCCGCCGATAGGCCGCGGTGATCGCCGCGCGGCGCACCGACTGCGGGGCCACCCCCGTGGGCGAACTCCAGGAAGGGTTGCACCTGGTGCGCCGATTCGAAGATTCCGGTTGCACTTCCAAGGTGCGCGGCGCCGTCCGGCGCGGTGCCGGGTTCACCGGCACCGGGCATACGGTCCGGCACCAGGCCGCCGTCGATCTTCTCGATGGCGCTCAGCACGGCCTGCTTGATGAGCCAGTGCGGCGTGCGCCCCAGCGTGTCCGCAGCCGCCTTCAGCCGAAGGCGGAAGGCCTCGTCCACCTTCACGCCCAACGTCGCAAGAGCCATTTCGTGTTCGCCTTCGAAGTGGGCTGCACCCTTTCCGGAAATGAGGGCAACCGTAGCGCGGCCGGCAGGCCAACCCCACTAGGGTTGGCACGAATCCTGTTACGTGGCGCTGTCGCATATCTTTCCGCATACTTTAAATATACGAAGCACCCGGTGCCACTCCGATCCGCTCTGCCCGACATGCCCACCCCGCGCGGCCCGGTGGACATGCCCGCGCTCGCCTACCACGCCTCGACCGGCATCGCCATGCGGCATCGGGCTGCCGGAAGTCGCCCGCTGGCGCCAGGCCGTCAAGGCCTGACGCTCCATTCCCCGATCCCCGATCTGTTGTCCAACCCGAAAGGAAACCCGCCCTCATGACGCACTACTACTTCGCCTACTGCACCTGGCTGAACGACCCGGAGATCCGGCGCTACATGCCCAAGTGCAAGAAGATCACCAAGGCCTACGCCGCCAACTACCGCCTGCAGTTCCATGCCGCCGCCGGCCGCGAGGACCGCGGCTGGTGCCACCTCAACGGCCTGCCGGACGCCTGGGGCGAGAAGTGCCTGGGCCTGGTGTTCGAGGACGACGGGCTGACCGACGACTACGACGACTTCGAGCGCTTCGCGATCACCGTGCACGGCGACGACGGCAAGAGCTACGACTGCTGGACCTACCGCATGATCACGCCGGGCAAGCCGATGCGTCCGCCGAACTTCTACTGGCAGCACATCCCCGACGGGCTGAAGTCCGAGGGCTTCCCCGCCGAGTACATCGCCAAGGTGCAGGCCGTCTTCGACGCCGCCGCGCCCTGCCCGCGCGCCGACCGACCGAACCCCTCGGCCATCCCCGGCAAGTCCGCCGACAGCCGCTGAGGCCCGGGGCGCCGCCCGTCCACACTTCCTTCCAGACCGCGAGGTACCCCATGCGTACGCATCACTCCTCCTTGCGCCGGCTCGCCCTGGCGCTGGCCCTCCTCCTCCCCCTGGGCGCCCTGGCCCAGAGCGGCGCCGCGGCGTCGCTCGTGCCCGCCGACATCAAGTCGCGCGGCGTGCTGCGGGTCGGGTCGCAGCAGACCTTCCCGCCGGTGGAATTCCGCGAGCCCGGCAAGACGGATGTCACCGGGGCCAGCGCCGACCTGCTCGCCGAGGTGGCCCGCCGCCTGAACCTTAAGCTGGAGTTCATCCAGTCGGAATACGCGGCGCTGATCTCCGGCGTCGAGGCCGACCGCTTCGACGTCGCCTCCGGCGGCATCAGCGACACGGAGGAGCGCGAACAGAAGCTCGACTTCGTGAACTACATGTTCTCGGGCGGCTCGATCCTGGTGCTGTCGAACAACAGCGACCCGCTGGCGACGATCGACGACTTCTGCGGCAAGGGCATCGCGACGATGCTGGGGGGCCGCGTCATCATGACGGCGGTGGAAGCCGCGTCCGAGCGCTGCACCAAGGCCGGCAAGCCGCCGATCCGCGCCGAGCAGCTGCCCAGCGCGCCCGACTCGCGCATGCAGCTGGACCTGCGGCGGGTGGACGGCTACATCGGCGACTTCCCGGCGCTGGTCTACATGGGCTCGCAGTTCCCGGGCCGCTACAAGATCGTGGGCGGCAACTACATCCTCACGCCCTACATCACCTCCTGGGGCTTCGGCAAGAACAAGGCCGGGCTGCGCGACGCCGTGCAGAAGACGCTGCAGGCGATGCTGGAAGACGGCGCCTACCGCAAGATCCTCGACAAGTGGGGCCTGGCCGGCGCGGCGCTGCCCGCCATCAGCGTCAACCTGCCCGCGAGCAAGCGCAAGTAGACGGCCCTGGCGCGAGACAACGTGGGCATCACGACTTCCTCCCCGAAGGCGGATGCGTCCGCGCCCCCGGCGCGGCGCGTGGTCCACCGCCGGCACTGGGGCGCCTGGGCCTTCGGGCTGCTGGTGCTGGCGCTGCTGGCGCTGGTGGTGCGGGCCGCCGCGTCGGCGCGGGTGGTGGACCTGGCGGTGTTCGCGTCGTACATCTTCAGCCGCAACATCCTGATCGGCGCGGGCCACTCGGTGATGCTGGGCACGACCGCGCTGCTGCTGGCCGTCGCCGTGGGGCTGGCGGTGGCGATGATGCGCGTGAGCGGCAACCCGATCCTGGTGGCCTTCTCGGCCAGCTACGTATACCTCTTCCGCGGCACGCCAATGCTGATCCAGCTGATCTTCTGGTTCAACGCCTTCCCCATCATGTTCCCGCAGCTGCACCTGGCGGTGCCCTTCACCTCCTGGGTGCTGATGGACGCGCCGATGACGCAGGTCATCACGCCCTATGCCGCGGCGCTGGCCGGCCTGTCGCTGGCCGAGGGCGCGTACATGGCCGAGATCATCCGCGGCGGCTTCCTCGCGGTGGACCAGGGCCAGCGCGACGCGGCGCGCGCCATCGGCATGACCCAGCGCCAGGTGATGCGCCGGGTGGTGATCCCGCAGGCCGCGCGCATCGTGGTGCCGGCCACCGGCAACCAGTACATCATGCTGCTGAAGTCCACCTCGCTGGCCTCGGCGATCGGCTACCTGGAGCTGCTGCGCATCGCCACCGACATCTACGCCGCCAACTTCCGCGTGGTCGAGCTGCTGGCGGTCGCGGGCTTCTGGTACCTCGTCATGACGGCCTTCGCCACCGCCCTGCAGACGGCGCTGGAGAAGCGCTACCCGCACCGATGAACGCCATGGCCCCACCCCAGGCCGCGCCCATGATCGAGGCGCAGTCCGTCCTCAAGTACCGCGGCTCGGTGGCCACGCTGCAGGACGTGAGCTTCCAGGTGCCGCGCGGCCAGGTGGTGGCGCTGCTGGGGCCCTCGGGCGCCGGCAAGTCGACGCTGCTGCGCTGCGTCAACCACCTGGAGACCATCGACGGCGGCAAGATCTTCGTGGAGGGCCGGCTCATCGGCTACGAGGATCGCGGCGGCGTGCTCCACCAGCTGCCGGACACCGCCATCAGCCGCCAGCGCCAGCGCGTGGGCATGGTGTTCCAGAGCTTCAACCTGTTCCGCCACGCCACGGTGCTGGACAACGTCATGGCCGGGCCGCTGCACGTGCTGGGCCATCCGCGCAGCCAGGCGGCCGGGCAGGCGCGCGAGCTGCTCGCCCGCGTCGGCCTGGCGGACAAGGCCGGGGCCTACCCCAACCAGCTCTCCGGCGGCCAGCAGCAGCGCGTGGCCATCGCCCGCGCGCTGGCCATGTCGCCGGCGGTGATGCTGCTGGACGAGCCCACCAGCGCGCTCGACCCGGAGCTCTCGCACGAGGTGATCGCCGCCATACGCCGGCTGGCCGAGGACGGCATCACGCTGATGATCGCCACGCACGAGATGGCGCTGGCGCGCGACTTCGCCGACCGCGTGATGTTCATGGTCGACGGCCGGCTGGTGGAAGACCGGCCGGCGGCCGACTTCTTCCGCACACCCTCGCACGAGCGGGCACGCCAGTTCCTGGCGCGCCATGCGCGCGAGAACGCGCCCATACAACCCCATCCAGAGACGAACCCATGAGCCATCCCTTCCAGCAGCTGCACCACGTCTGCATCGTCGTGCGCGACCTCGACCGCACCGTCGCCTGGTACGAGAAGCACGGCATGGGCCCGTGGAAGGACTATCCCAAGGGCGGCCGGTACGCGGAGTTCGAGGTGCCCGACAAGGCCTCGTCGGACGCCATGCGCTACAAGTGCCTGCAGCTGGACAACGTGGAGATCCAGCTGTGCGAGCCGCCGCCGGGCAACTCGCCGCAGCGGCGCTTCCTCGAGGCGCACGGCGAGGGCGTCTACCATCTGGGCTTCGAGGTGCCCGACCGGGACGCCGGCGAGGCGCAGGGCCGCGCCCTGGGCCTGCCCGTGGTGGCGCGCGGCAAGCGCGAAGACGGCTCGGGCTTCGCCTACTTCGACACGCGCGCCGGCGCGGGCGTGGTGCTCGAGATCCGCAAGACCGCCGCCGCCTGACCCCGGCCCCGCCTGAGCTCATGCCGCCCAAGAGAACCGGGACCGAACTGATCGCGGACGACGTGTTCCGCAAGCTGCGCTCGCGCATCATCACGCTGGACGTGAAGCCCGGCGCGCGCCTTGTGGAGGACGAGATCTGCACCCTCCTGCAGGCCGGCCGCACGCCCGTGCGCGAGGCGCTGCTGCGGCTGGAGGGCGAGGGCCTGGTGCGGCGAGAGCGCGGCTGGGTGGTGTCGTCCACCGACCCCGCGCACTTCCGCAGCATCTTCGAGACGCGCATCGCGATCGAGGGCTACGCCACGCGCCTGGCGGCCGAGCGCGCCAGCAGCGACGGGCTGGCCGAACTGGAGCGCTACGTTACCGAGATGGACGCCGGCGAGCGCATCCCGCGCAGCGAGATGAACCGGCTCAACCAGGCCTTCCACCATCGCATCGTGGCGCTGTCGGGCAACGAATTCTTCGCGGAGCTGCACGAGCGCACCCAGTTCCGGCACTGGAACCTGCGCCTGCCGGTGACCTTCATGCAGGACCAGCTGGCGCGCACGGCGGCGCAGCACCACGAGATCCTGGACGCGCTCAAGGCCCGCGACGGCGACCGCGCCGAGCGCGCCAGCCGCGAACACATCGAGACCACGCTGCGGATCGTCGCCGACTCGCTGCATGAAGACTGAACGGACGGAGCGCTCCCGATGACCCTCTGGCGCATGGCGGCCAACAACACCCACCTCTACCCCGGCGCGCTGCTGCGCTGCCAGGACGCGCCCGGCGGCGCGCGGCTGGCGCGCGGCGACGAGGCCGCGGTCGAACTCGCGGACGGATCGCTGGCGCTGGGCACCTTCAGCGCGGTGGACGGCGCCTCGGCCGCGCTCGCCCTGCCGGCCTTCCGCACCCGCCGCGGCGCGCTGGTGGCGGCGCGCACCTGGCGCCTGGTGCCGGGCGGCGAGGCCGGGCTGCTGCGCGTCAAGCAACGACTCGGATGACCCCTTCGCCCACGCGCGGCGCGGTGCTGCTGGTCGCCGCAATGGGTGCATTCTCGCTGTCGGACGTGCTGGCCAAGCAGCTGGCGCCCAGCCTCGCGCCGGCGCAGGTGGCCTGGGTGCGCTACGCGCTGCTGCTGGTGACGGTGCTGCCCTGGGCGCGGCGGCCGGCCGCGTGGCGCACGCGCCATCCGCTGCTGCACGGCGGACGGGTGGCCGGGCTCATCGGCTCGGCGGTGCTGTTCCAGCACGCCATCCACGCCATGCCGGTAGCCGAGGCAACGGCGATGGTGTTCGCCTCGCCGCTGTTCGTGACCATGCTGGCGGCGCTGGCGCTGCGCGAGCCGGTCAGCGGCCGCCGCTGGCTGGCGGTGCTGCTGGGGTTCGCCGGCGTGCTGGTGGTGGTGCGGCCCGGGCGGCTGGCCTTCGGCGGCGCGGAGGTCTTCCCGCTGTTGTCGTCGATGGCCTGGGCCTGCGCGGTGATCTGCACGCGGCGCCTGGCGAGCGAGTCGGTGCAGACCGCCATGCTGTACCCGGCGCTGGCCGGCGCGCTGCTGCTGGCGCCGTGGCTGCCTGCGGCCGACGCGCTCGCATCGCCCCCGCAGGCGCTCACGGCACTGGCCATGGCCGCCAGCTGGTGCGCCGCCCAATGGCTCACCGTGCTGGCGTACCGCACCGCGTCCGCCTCCAGCATCGCGCCCTTCGCCTATTCGCAGCTGCTGTGGGCAGGGCTGCTAGGCGCGGCGATCTTCGGCCACGTGCCGCATGGGATGGCGCTGGCGGGCATGGCCCTGATCCTGCTGAGCGGCGTGCTGGCAGCGCGGGCGGCGCTCTGAGGCGGCGCGCTGCCTGCGCCCGGCATCCACCGCGCATGGGCACATCTCGCGCGCGGCCCTCAGTACATGGATTCACCGCCGTTCAGGTGGATCAGCTGCCCCGTGACCCATGACTGCGGGCTCGCGAGGAAGAGGCAGGCCTGCGCGGCGTCCTCCGCGGTACCGAGCCGCCGCAGCGGCATCGTCTTCACGGCCTGCGCCCACAGCTCCTTGTAGCCGGGGTGGTGGCGCTCGTCGCGGATGGTGTCCATCTTGCCCAGCGCGATCCGCGCCCGAGGTTGCGGCCCGAGCCCGTGACGAGCGCGGTGCGGCCCGCCAGCGGCCTGGGATCCAGCATCGCGATCCTCTCTTCCCCGCTCAGTTCTCGGTCTTGATGTTCTGATCCTTGATGACGCGCTCCCACTTGGCGAAGTCGGCGTCGATGCGCGCAGCGAGCTCGCGCGGCGCGGAAGAGGCGGCGTCGATGCCGAGCCCGCGGAATCTGGCCTTGACCTCGGCCGCGCCCAGGGCCTTGACCATGGCCTCGTTCAGCTGGCGGACGATCGCCTCCGGCGTCTTCGCGGGCGCCAGCAGGCCGTAGGAGGAGCGCACCTCGAAGTTGTCGACACCCGCCTCCTTGGGCGTGGGCAGGTTCGGCAGCGCCACGTTGCGCTCGGGGGTGGTGACCATCAGCGGCCGGATCCTGCCGCTGCCCAGGTTGGCCACCACGGTCGGCGCCGTCGCGAAGTACACCTCGATCTGCCCGCCCATCAGGTCGGTCATCGCCGGCCCGCTGCCGCGGTAGGGCACGTGCACCATCGCCGCGCCGGTGGCGCGGTTGAACATCTCGCCGGCGATGTGCTCCAGCGAGCCGGGGCCGGTGGAGCCGAAGCTAAGCCTGCCCGGCATCGACCTGGCATAGGCCACCAGTTCGGAAACGCTGTGCACCGGCACGTCGGGGTTGACCATCAGAACCATCGGCTGGTAGCCGATCACCGTCACCGGCGCGAAGTCCTTGGCCAGGTCGTAGCCGACGCGGGCCTTGCCGTAGAGGATCGAGTTGATCGCGTAGGTGGTCCACGGCGCGACCAGCAGCGTGTAGCCGTCGGGCGCGGACCTTGCGGCGTACTGCGCGCCGATGTTGCCCGAGAAGCCTGGCCGGTTGTCGACCACGACGGAGGCGTTCAGGGCCTCGCCCAGCTTCTGCGCCACCAGGCGGCCGATGGCGTCGGCCCCGCCGCCGGGCGGATAGCCCACCACCAGCGTGATGGGGCGGCTGGGGTAGTCCTGCGCGAAGGCAGCGCCCGGGCCCGCCGCCGCCAGGGTGGTCATCGCGCAGGCGGCTAGAAGAAGGCGAAGAGATTTCACTGGCACTCCAATCGAAAGGGAACGAGGCGGCAGCGCCGGACATGCGCCCATGCCGTTCGGAGTGGATTATGTTATCTAATACTACAAATTAGCAATACTTAAATTTTGGTGCGCGTGCGGCCGCTACTCGCACCAGATCTGGCCCCACGGGGCCAGCCTGCGCAGGGCCGGCACCCACTGGTGCTTCAGGATGGTGCGGGCCGTGGCGGCGATGCGCTCCCACAGGGCCGAATGCTCGTCCTTGTGGGCCACCACGCGCAGGGTGCGCGCCGCGGCCGCCTGCCTGAGCGCCACGAACTGCAGGTTCTCCAGCGGCGCCTGCGTCTTCAGCACGCACAGCGGCGTCGTCATCGTCCAGCCCAGGCCGGCCTTGACCATCGCCAGCACGGCGTCGGAGGTGTCGAACTCGTACTGGCGCGGCAGGTCCAGCTCGTGGTGCCGCAGGTAGATCTCCACGTGCCGGCCCAGGAAGGCGCCCGGGCTGTAGCGCACCAGCGGCAGCTGGTCCGCGAGTTGGGCCAGGCCTTCGACGCCGACCCCGCCCTTGGGGAACAGCCCGGCCGGCGCGCTGCGCGGCGCGACGATGATGAGCGGCTCCTTCAGGATCGGCAGCGAGAGCATCCGGGGGCTGCTGCCCATGTCCTCCGAGGAGATGACCAGGTCCACGCGCTGCTCCTCCAGCGCCTTCGGCCCGGTCTCGCGCACGCCGGAGACGACGGACCAGCGCGACGCGATGGGCGCGATCTCGCGCAGCAGGTGCGGCCCCACGGAGCTGGCGAAGGAGTCGACCATGCCGATGCGCAGGAGCGGCAGCCGCGCGTTCTGCTGCATCTCCACCAGGTGCTCGAGCTCGCGCGCGCGGCGCAGCAGGTCCTGCGCCCGCTCGTAGAAGCCGGTGCCGAAGAGCGTGAGCTGCATCGGGCGGGTGGACCGGTCCATCAGCTGCGCGCCCAGGCCGTTCTCGATCGCGGTGATGGTCTGCGACACGGCCGACTGCGTCATGCCCAGCCGGGTCGCGGCGTTGGTCATCCCGTCCTGCTGCACCACCGCGACGAACACTTCCATCATGCGCAGGTTCAGCCAGCTGCGATGCCCCCCCGTCTCGTCGGTGTTCGCCGTGCCGCGCTTCGCTGCCCTGCCTGCCATGTCCAGCCTCTCGTTGACGTTGATGGGGTATCAAGTTTAGAATTTTTGATTATTCGCATCACATATTCTAATTATGATGCGCAATCTGCGACGGCCAATATACCCACGCTCCGCCTCTCTTCCACCTCAAGGAAACGTCCCGCATGCCCTCCCCCACCCCCGCTCTCCCCGTCACGCAGCGGCTGGCCGACTTCGTGGCCGGCCTGCGCTTCGATCAACTCCCGCCCGCCGTCGTGCGCGAAGCGCACCTGGCGATCGCCGACACCGTGGCCGGCGCCCTGGCCGCCGCCGGCGAACCGGTGACGCGCGCCGCGCTCTCGACCGTGGTGTCCGGGGGCGATGCGTCCGTCTGGAGCCACGCGCGGCGCGCCGGCGCCCGCGAGGCGGCCTTCGTCAACGGCACGATGGCGCACGCGCACGACATCGACGACACCAACCCGTCGATGCGCGGCCACCCCTCGTGCCCGGTGGTGCCGGTGGTGCTGGCGCTGGCGCCGGGGCACCAGGCCGACGGCCGCGACGTGATCGCCGCCTACGTGGCCGGGGTCGAGGTCGCCACCAAGCTGGGGCGCGCGGTGAACATGCCGCACTACAACCGCGGCTGGCACACCACCCTCACCCTCGGCACGCTGGGGGCCGCCGCGGCCGCCGCCAGCCTGCTGCGGCTGGACGCCGCGCAGACCGCCGCCTGCCTGGCCATCGGGGCATCGACCGCCAGCGGGCTGGTGGCCAACTTCGGCACCATGACCAAGCCGGTGCACTCCGGCTTCGCCGCCGACAACGGCGTCAAGGCCGCCTTGCTGGCGCGCGCGGGCGTGAGCGCGAACCCCTGCGCGCTGGAGGCGCGCAACGGCTTCTTCGACCTCTTCTGCGGCCTGGACGCGGTACGCCCCGAACTGGCGCTGGAGGCGCTGGGCGAGCGCTGGGACCTGGTCGATCCCGGCAACATCTACAAGCAGTACCCGACCTGCTCGCTCACCCACTGCGCGATCGACATGATCCTCGACGGCATCGCCGCCGGCGGGATCGTGCCCTCGGAGGTCGAGTCGGTGGAGTGCGGCGTGGGCTACCGCTGCGAGGCGACGCTGCCCTACCACGCCGCGCGCACCGGCCTGGAAGGCAAGTTCAGCATGGAGTACTGCCTGGCCGCCGCGCTGGTGTACGGCCGCGCCGGCTTCGCGCAGTTCGCCGACGACGCGGTGAACGCGCCGGAGATCGCGGCCATGCACCGGCGCATCCGCCTGTACACGCACCCGGACCTGCGCACGCCCGAGTCCGTGCCCTTCGACTTCACGGACCTGGTCATCGTCCACCGCGACGGGCGCCGCTTCCACGGCCGCGAGTCCTACGCGAAGGGCGATCCCCACAAGCCGTGGACCCCGGAGCAGTTCCGCGGCAAGTTCGTCGACTGCGCCGCGCCGCTGCTCGGCGCGCAGCCCGCCGGCGCGCTGTGGGACCGGCTGCAGACGCTGGAACGGCTGCCCGCCGCCGACGTCGCCGCCCTTCTCTGAAGCCCGAAACACGCACGGAAGCCTTCCCCATGAGTGCCCATTCCATTCCCGGCGTCACCGAGACGCTCCTCGTCGATCTCGACGGCCCCGTGGCCACGCTCACCCTGAACCGGCCCGAGGCCCTCAACGCCGTCAACCACCAGCAGCGCGCCAACCTGGAGGCCGCCTTCAGGGCGCTCGAGGCGGACGAGCGCGTGCGCGTCATCGTCCTGCGCGGCGCCGGCCGGGCCTTTTGCGCGGGCCAGGACCAGAAGGAGAGCGCGGCCATGGACGAGCACGGCGCGGCGCGGCGCATCGAGGCCTACGCATCGCTCTACACCACGATGCGCTCGCTCTCCAAGCCCGTCATCGCGCGCGTGCACGGCTACTCCACCGGCGCCGGCCTGCAGCTGGCCCTGCTGTCGGACCTGCGGATCGTGACCGCCGACGCCCGCTTCGGCATGACGGAGCTGAACGTCGGCTCGGCCGCGATCATGGGCAGCGCCTTCCTCCTGCCGCTGATCGGCGAGGCCGCGATGCGCCGGCTGGTGCTGCTGTCGGACTTCATCGACGCCGAGGAGGCGCGCCGCATGAACCTGGTGCACGAGGTGTGGGAGGCCGATGCGGCCGATGCCCGCATCGCCGACATCGCGCGCGGGCTGGCCGGCCGTGCGGCGCTGGGCGTGGCGCTGACCAAGGAGTGGTGGCGCATCCTGGGCGACGCCACCTTCGGCGCGGCGATGGACCATGCACGCAAGGCGCATGCGCGCAACTTCGCCTCGGGCGGGTTCTCCGCGGGCGCCGCCCGCTTCGTCGGCAGGGAGGCGCGCTGAACCATGGCCACGCAACCCCTGGAAGGCCTGCGCGTCCTGGATCTCACCCAGGCGCTGGCCGGCCCCTTCGCCACGATGATCCTGGGCGACCTGGGCGCCGAGGTGATCAAGATCGAGCCGCCCACGGGCGACCTCACGCGCAGCACGCCGCCCTACCGGGTGGGCGACACCTCGCTGTACTTCGTCACCAACAACCGCAACAAGAAGGGCGTGGTGCTGGACCTGAAGAAGCCCGCCGCGCTGGAGGCCTTCTACGGGCTGTGCCGCAAGGCCGACGTGGTGATCTACAACTTCAGCGCAGGGGTGGCGGAGCGCCTGCGCATCGACGCGGCCTCGCTGCAGGCGGTCAACCCATCGCTGGTGGTGTGCGACATGACCGGCTACGGCCGCCGCGGCCCGGACGCACAGCGCAAGGCGGTCGATCCGATCGTCCAGTCGCTGGCCGGCGCGGTCAGCATCACCGGGCTGCCCGGCAGCGAGCCGGTGCGCGCCGGCGTGCCGACGGCGGACCTGGCCACCGGCCTGTATGCCGTCATCGGCGTGCTGGCGGCGCTTCAGGCGCGCCGCGCCGGCGGCCGCGGCGGCGTGGTGGAGGGCAGCCTCTTCCACTCGCAGCTCAGCCTGCTCAACTACGTGGGCACCTATTGCGCATGGTCCGGCCAGGTGCCGCCGCCGGTGGGCTCCGGCAACCCGGGCACGGTGCCCTCGCAGGTGTTCCCCACCAGCGACGGCTGGGTGACGATCGACGCCGGCTTCGACCGCCACTTCGTCAAGCTGTGCGAGGTGCTGGGCCGCACGGACCTTCCGCAGGACCCGCGCTTCGCCGACCGGGCCGCGCGCGCGCGCCATCGCGAGGAACTGCTGCCGATCCTCATCGGGCTGATCCGCCGCAGCCCGACAGCGGAGTGGGTGCGAAGACTCGACGGCGCCGGCATCCCCTGCGGCAAGGTGAACAACGTCAGGGAGGCGCTCGAGTACCCGCAGAGCGTGGAGTACCACGCGCTGCGGCAGACGGACTACGGCGGCGTGCCGGTCCGGGTCCTGGCCACGCCCCTGTGGTTCGATGGCGCGGTGGAGCATCCGGTGCGCCCGCCCCCGGCGCTGGGCGAGCACACGCAGGAAGTGCTCCGCGACCTGCTCGGCTATGACGCCAGGGCGATCGCTCGCGTCGCGAACGGCGCCCTGGCCGCCTGAGCGCCCGCCACCGCGCGCCCGACGCCGGGGGCTGGCCGCGCGCCGCGATCGGTGACGCAATGCGCAGCGCCAAGCCGCAGGGCGCCACCAGCCCACCGCATCGGAGGACGCTGAAGAACAGACCCTGGAAAGCTCTCATGCGGCGATGCTGCCATGACCAGCGCGCGCTGGCTCGCCTTCACCGATGCCGATACGCGCGTGGGCGACTCCAAGGGCCTGGCCTGCAGCGATTCCAGGCTGCCCGAAACACCTGTCAGACGGCAGACACCGCGGACGCGTCGCCCGATCCATCCGCAGCCAGATTCGGCGGTGAAGTGACGATCGACTTGAGGGCCGGCTCGGCCGGACGAAGCCGATCCAGCTCAGGCCTGGGCCGACGCAACTCGTCGCTTGCCTGGAAGGCGACCTCCATTGCATGCGCAGCTGCGAGCACGCGGTGATCGGAGCGGAAGCTGCCGACAACCTGAAGACCAAAGGGCATCGCCGCATCGTCCCGACCGCATGGCAGGGTGATCGCAGGATGCGCTGTAAGCGTCACCACGTAGGTTAGCGCCAGCCAGCGGTAGTAGTTGTCCTGCTTTTTGCCTTCCACCGTGTCCGCGTAGCGCTGCGTCCATGGAAAAGGCGACACGGGTGTCGTCGGCGACAAGATCAAGTCGTAGTCCTTGAAGGCCTCTTGGAATCGCTTGGCCAGACGGGTCTGCTCGGCATGCGCCCACGAGGTGTCGGACAAGCTCATGCGCATGCCCAGCTCATAGTTCGCGCGAGGGTTGGGGCCCAAACTCCGGGGATCGCGTTCATAGGCTTCTCGCATGCCTGCGACAAAAGCCTCGGCGCGCAGCACGTCAAAGCAGCGATGCGCCCCCCCAAATTCCAGATCGATACGATCACAACGCGCAAAAAGATGCCGCATTGCGCCGATCTTCCGAAGGAAGGTGTTGCGAATCTCGCGATCAACGGCACAGATTCCGAAATCCTCGGTATAGGCGGCGCGCAGCGACCCCAGGTCCACCTGCTGCGGCACGAGGAACGACATCGGATCGAGCGGAAAACTGAGCGGATCGCCGGGGTGGGCGCCTGCGGTCGCAGCCAATTGCAGGCAGGCGTCTTGCACGGTGCGGCCCATCGGGCCAACCACCGAAATCGGCGACCAGCCCAACACCTTTCGCACACTGGGGACGACGCCTGGTGAAGGCCGGAATCCAACCACGCCACACTTGGCTGCAGGAATGCGTAGAGAACCACCCGTGTCCGAGCCAGTACACACCGGCAGCATGTCGCAGGCCAGGGCTGCCGCAGAGCCTCCCGAGGAACCACCGGCGTTGAGATTCGGATTGAAGGGGTTGCCGGTGGCACCCCACACATCATTGCGGGAATTGGCTCCCGCCCCCATCTCCGGCACATTGGTCTTGGCGGTGACAATGGCGCCAGCGCGACGCAAGCGAGCCACAAGCTCGATGTCCTCTGCCGGCACATGGTCACGGTACAGAGGTGAGCCGTACGTCGTGCGCAGGCCTGCCGTGGGCTCCAGATCCTTGACGCCTAGAGGCAACCCATGGAGCAGTCCAAGTGGCTCTCCCGCCAGCACAGCACGCTCAGCCGCCTTCGCTTGAGCCATGGCTCGGTCGAAGCAGGTCGCAGTCACGGCATTGACCCACGGGTTGATCGCTTCGATGCGGTGAATGCAAGCTTGCAGCAACTCGACCGGGGAGATGGCCTTGGTTCCGATCAGGCGGCGAAGCTCGACGGCGGGCCGCTCCACAAGTTCATCAAAGGCAGGCTGTTGGCAACTGTGCATGGCGAAGCGGCAAGTTCAATCGACGGTCATGTTCGCGCGCTGCACCAGCGCCCTCATGGCGGGCAACTCGCGATTGATCAGTTCGGCCATGGCAGCGCCGTCGCTATACGACGGCTCCAAACCCTGGTCGGCCAACTTGGCGCGCGTCGCCGAATCCTCGAGGACGCGCGCGAGGGCTCTCTCCAGCTTGCCTCTGACATCCGGGTTCAGGCCCTTGGGGGCCGCCAGAGCCAGCCATGTTTCCATGTTGACCTGGGGATAGCCGCTTTCCGCCATCGTTGGAACATTCGGAAGCGACGCTGAGCGCTTTGCCGATGTGACCGCAATGGCCCGGATTCTTCCGCCACGCAACTGGGCCATGGCGGCAGTGACGGTGTCCACTGAAAAGGGAATCTGCCCGCCAATCAGGTCCGTCATGGCCGGCGCGCTGCCCCGGTACGGCACATGCGACATTTTCAGGCCCGTGGCCGCCAGAATGCCTTCAGCAGCAAAGTGCGACGTGGAACCTGAGCCGAACGAGCCATAGGAATACTTGCCCGGGGATGCGCTCACGTACCGAACGAAGTCCTTGACGCTTTGCACAGGCACCTGCGCGTTTGCCAGCAGGACCAAGGGAGCCTGTCCAACGATGCCAAGCGGATCGAAACTGCCTGGGGCGTAGGGCAGCTCCTTGCGCAGCGCCGGGTTGATGGTAAAGGTGCTGCCCGAGCTGATCAGCAGCGTATATCCATCCGACCGCGCCTTCGCAACATAGGACGCACCGATGATCGTGCCAGCACCCGCCTTGTTGTCCACCACGATCGGCTGGCCGAGGACCTCACCGAGTTTCTGCGCGACCACCCGCCCCATGACGTCGGCTCCCCCCCCGGGCGGAAAGGGCACGACCAGCGTGATCGGGCGGGACGGGTAGGCGTCTGCCGCCAGGGAGGGGGCGGCCGCGCCGGCAGCCAGAAGACACGCGGCTGGCAGCAGCAAACTCCTGGAAAAGCGCGTCATGAAATCTCCGTGGGTTCGAGGGCTGAAGTGCTTTGGCCATCGCTTCATGGCGATGGCATGGGACCGATGCTAGGTCACGGGTCAACCATCAACAAGATCAATCATTAGAATCTTCCAGTGCCAAATCGGCAACCCATAGCAAGGCGGGCGGACGCGCTCGTCCATCGAGCGAGAAAGGCCGCCGCCATGCACAGCAGAGTCCTGCAGGAAACCGCCGTCAGATATTTCCTGGAGGTTGCAAAGACTGGCTCCATCAAAGAGGCGGCCGAGAAGCTGAGCGTTGCTCCTTCGGCCGTGAGCCGGCAGGTCGCTCGCCTGGAGTCCGAACTCGATACTCTCCTCTTCGAGAGACGGGCACGCGGCATGGTGCCCAACGCCGCTGGCGAACTATTGGCAGCCCATGCGCAACGGGTGCAGCAGGACATCGAACGCGTTGCCGGCGAAATCAGCTCACTGCGTGGCCTGCGCGCCGGCAGCGTGCATATCCTCAGTGTGGAAGGCTTTGCTTCCGACCTGCTGCCGACCCTGATCGCCGACTTCCAGCGCAGCTATCCGGGATTCCAGTTCCAGCTGGACGTCCGGCCCCAGGGGGAAATCGCCAGATGCATTCGCGACGGCGAGGCAGACATTGGCATCACGCTCAGCGGAATGCCCGAGTCGCGCATCGCCGTGGAGCTTCGCCATCCCAGCCCCATCCTGGCGGTCATGTCGCCCCGTCATCCGCTGGCCTCTCAGCGGCAAGTGTCCCTCGCCCAGGTCACCGGCTATCCCTTGGCGCTTCCGCCCAGAGCGACATCGTTGCGCCAGCTGCTGGACATCAGTTGCGGGCGTCAGGGACTGCGGTACACGGCGGCGATGCAAAGCAATCACGTCGACGCCTTGGTGGGCTACGTGGCCGCCTGCAGCGCCATTGCCTTCTACGGCGAAGTTTCCGTCCGCACTCGACTGCAGACTGGTGCAGTCGTGGCTATCCCGTTGCGGGACCGGGAAATGAACGAGCGTGCGCTCGAGGTGCAGACAATGGCCGGACGAAATCTTCCCGGGGCGGTCAGAGCCTTCGTGCAGCACCTCGTTTCGGCACTCAAGGCAATGGCCCAATTCGATTCCAGAATCAGCAACGATACGTTCTGAATATTGATTTTTCAGCATCCATCTTGGCAAGCAGAATCAGGGCTGGACATCCCCTGGGCCGATCTCGAGTTGGGGGACTGCACTCCTGGACTACCCGCCCTGATCATGAAAACTGCAAGCCTTCCTCCTTTCTCCAAAGTGCGCCGCTGCGCAGGACTGGCATTCCTCTCGGGCGAACTCCCCTTTGCAGACGACGGCAGCATCCCCGAAGGCATCGAAGCGCAGACCCGACTGACGATGCGCCGCATTTCCGACACCCTGGCAAGCGTCGGACTCACGCTCGATGACGTGGTGTCGGCCACCATATTTCTAACGAACAAGGAGGACTTCGCCGGGTTCAACTCGGCCTACGCAGCCTGCTTCTCCGACCGGCTCCCGCTGCCCGCCCGCGCTACCGTGTGCAGCGAGCTCGTTGTGCCCGCGCGCATCGAGATCAGTGTGGTGGCCGCATTGCGGACCTGACGCAAGTCCGCGCCCGGTTGAAGCCTGAATGGACTCAGACGTTCTCGTTCTAGGCGCCGGGATGGTCGGAGTGTCGACTGCGCTCGCGCTCCAGCAGCGGGGCCTTCAGGTCGCACTGGTCGATCGCAATCAGCAATGCCAGGAGACCTCCTATGGCAACGCGGGGATCATTCAACGCGAGGCCATGCTTCCCTATGGTTTCCCCCGCGACTGGCGCTCGCTTCTGAAGATCGCATTGGGCCGCAGCAACGATGTCCACTATCAGTGGGGCGCTTTGCTGCGCACGTCGCCGCGTCTGGTGCGCTACTGGGCCAACTCCGCGCCCTCGACCTACCGCTCCATCGCGCAGGCATATGGCAAGCTCATCGAGCACAGCTTGAGCGAGCACGAGGGTTGGATTCGCATGTCCGCCGCGCAGGACCTCGTGACGCGCAAAGGCTGGCTGCAAGCCTACCGCACGCGCCCGCTCCTGGAGGCGGCGGGCCACCTGGCACTTGAAAACGCGGAGCGTTTTGGCCTCGGCTGCGAGGTGCTGGACCCAGGCGCGCTTGCGCGCACGCAGCCCGCCCTGCGCATGTCCATGGCAGGCGCCATTCACTGGAAGGACCCCTGGTCTGTCAGTGCCCCTGGTGAACTCGTCGACCGTTATGTGCGGTTGTTCAGGAAGCTGGGGGGGCAGTTCCTCATCGGTGATGCACAGACGCTGCGCCAGCGCAGCGGCGGCTGGGCCGTCAAGACCGCCAGCGAAACGATCCAGGCAAATCACGCCGTCTTGGCCCTGGGGCCCTGGTCGGAGCTGGCGACGCAAACTCTCGGCTATCGTCTGCCGCTGTTCGTCAAACGCGGCTACCACCGGCACTATCACGGAAGGTCGTCCCTCACGATGCCAATGCTCGACGTCGAGCGTGGGGTGATGTTGGCGCCCATGAAGCTTGGCGTGCGCATCTCTACCGGGGCCGAATTTGCTGACCTGGATGCGCCTGCGACTCCCGTGCAATTGAACCGCGCCGAGCGGTCTACCCGCGAGCTATTCGATCTGGGGCAACCTGTAGAACAACAGGCCTGGCTGGGCGCCAGACCCTGCACGACCGACATGAAGCCAATCATCGGCGCCGCGCCCCGCCACGCAGGGCTGTGGTTCAACTTCGGCCACGCCCATCAAGGCTTCACGCTGGGGCCCGCCAGCGGAAGGCTGCTCGCCGAGCTCATCCGTGGCGAGCCTTGCTTTGTCGATCCGGCGCCCTACTCGCCGGCGCGATTCTGATTCCGCACCCATCAGAACCGGACTTGCCCCAATTCCACGGGCGGTTGTCGGCTTGATTCTCAAGATCAGCGGCGCCACGGCGACGCCGGCCGCACCCAGCAGGCGCATGGTTTCGGCACCGGGCCACGCCGCCACGATGGATTCGCCGTGCGCGGCGCCTTGCGACATCCAGGCAACGCATGGACACGGCACGGCAAGGGCGGCCAGCGCCGCCATGCTCACCAGGGCCTGGGTCGCGGTCGTGACCGAGAGGGTTGTCCAGGGGCGGGTGTGAGGCACGCCCGGCCTGGCCGGCGTCCGCGCCCACGTCGACGTTCGCGCCGGTCTCAGGATTGCCCGGCACGCGCCAGCGTTCTTCTTGCCTGCAGCACCACGGGCGCGTCGACCATCCGCCCGTCCACCTGGACGGCGGCGCCCTGGGACGCGGCATCGGCCTCTATCACGCGCTGGGCCCAGCGCAGTTGCTCCGCGGAGGGGCGGAACGCATCGTGGATCGCCGGGATCTGCTTGGGGTGGATGCACAGCTTGGCGCCGAAGCCGAAGCGCACCGAGCGCTGGGTGTCGCTCCTGAGACGATCCGCGTCCTCGATGTCGACCGTGACCCCGTCGACGGCAGGGGCCAGGTTGTTGACCCGGGTCGCCATCGCCACCGCGAAGCGCAGCGGATCCAGTTCGGGTTCCCCGCCGGAGCACTGCAGCCCCGTATCCGCAAGGAAGTCGATGTGGCCGATCGCCAGGCGAACCGCGCCGGCCACCGCGGCGATGTCGCTCAACCCCGTGTAGCCGGCGGCGCTCTCGACCAGCGGGATGATCGGCACGCCGGGCAGCGCGGCGGCCACCGACCGCAGGGTCGCCGCCTGCTCCGCCTTGGGCACCATCACGGCGCCGAGGCCGGCCAGGCCGGCCACCATCGCCAGATCCTCGCGGCCGACCGGCACCTCGGGCGAATTGATCCGGATCGCCAGCGGAACGCCCAGCGCCTGGAGACTGGTCCACGCCGCCTGGACGGACTGCCTCGCCATCTCCTTCGCGCCGGCAGGCACGGCGTCTTCCAGATCCAGAACGATGGCGTCCGCGCCGCTCCTGGCGGCTTTCTCGAAGCGCTCAGGACGGTTGCCGGGGACGAACAGGAAAGTCCGCGCGGAAGCGATGGTGGATTTCGTCGACATGGGATGCGCTCGCTGCCCCCGCCGGGGCCAGGGGTTGGTTCGAAGTTCTGGCGTGACCTGCGCTTCAGAGTTTCTCGACCAACTCCGGCACGGCCACGAACAGGTCTGCCACCAGCCCGTAGTCGGCCACCCCGAAGATCGGCGCCTCCTCGTCCTTGTTGATCGCCACGATCACCTTGGAGTCCTTCATCCCCGCCAGGTGCTGGATCGCCCCGGAGATGCCCGCCGCGACGTACAGCTGCGGCGCCACGATCTTGCCCGTCTGACCCACCTGCAGGTCATTGGCCGCGTAGCCCGCATCCACCGCCGCACGGCTGGCTCCGATCGCCGCGCCCAGCTTGTCCGCCAGCGGCGTCATCACCTCCTGGAACTTCTGGCTGCTGCCCAGCGCCCGACCCCCGCTGACCACGATCCTGGCCGCCGTCAGCTCCGGACGGTCGCTCTTGCTGACCTCCCGGCCCACGAAGGCGCTCTTGCCGCCGTCGGCGATCGCGTCCCGGGTTTCGATCGCTGCGCCGCCGCCCGTGGCCGCCACGGCGTCAAAGCCGGTTCGTGCGCACGGTGATGACTTTCCTGCCGTCTCCCGATTGCACCGTGGCAATCGCGTTGCCCGCGTAGATCGGCCGCTCGAAGGTGTCGGGGCTGACCACCTTGGTGATGTCGCTCACTTGCGCCACGTCCAGCCTGGCGGCCACCCGCGGGGCCACGTTCTTGCCGCTGGCGGTGCTGGGAAACAGGATGTGCGTGTAGTCATTTGCCAGGCTCAGAACCTGGGCAGCAAGGTTCTCGGCCAGCCCCTCGGCCAGGCTGGCCCCATCGGCATGGATGACCTTGGCCACGCCGGCCACCTGCCCGGCCGCCCGGGCCACCTCGCCGGCGTTGTGCCCGGCCACCAGCACGTGGACGTCCCCGCCAATGGCCGCGGCCGCCGCCACCGTGTTCAGCGTGGCGGGCTTGAGGCTGTGGTTGTCGTGCTCCGCGATGACGAGTGCAGTCATGGTGTTCGCTCCTGTCCTTTGTCCTGCTCAGATGACCTTGGCCTCGTTGCGCAGCTTGTCCACCAGCGCGGCCACGTCGGGCACCTTGATGCCCGCGCCTCGCCTGGGCGGCTCGCTGACCTTCAGGGTCTTCAGCCGCGGGGCCACGTCCACGCCCAGCTCCTCGGGCTTGAGCGTGTCCAGCTGCTTTTTCTTGGCCTTCATGATGTTGGGCAGCGTCACGTAGCGCGGCTCGTTCAGCCGCAGATCGGCAGTGATCACCGCCGGCAGGCTCAAGGACACGGTCTCCAGCCCGCTGTCGACCTCGCGGGTGACCTTGACCCTCTCGCCTTCCAGCTCCACCTTGCCGGCGAAGGTGCCCTGGGGCAGGTCCGCCAGCGCCGCCAGCATCTGCCCGGTCTGGTTGGCGTCGTCGTCGATGGCCTGCTTGCCCAGGATCACCAGGCCGGGCTGCTCCTTGTCCACCAGGGCCTTGAGCAGCTTGGCCACCGCCAGGGGCTGCAGCTCGACACCCGACTCCACCAGAATGGCCCGGTCCGCGCCAATGGCCAGCGCCGTGCGCAGCGTCTCCTGGCACCTGGCCTCCCCGCAGGACACCGCAATCACCTCCGTGGCAGCACCTTTTTCCTTCAGGCGCACCGCCTCCTCCACCGCAATCTCGTCGAACGGGTTCATGCTCATCTTCACGTTGGCAATGTCCACCCCCGTGCCGTCACCCTTCACCCGGACCTTGATGTCCTTGTCTACCACCCGCTTGACGGGGACCAGAATCTTCATGGTTTTCTCCTTTTAGATGGCGCCTTCACGGCGCATCGACGCAATGTCCCCGCCCGACCATCCCAGTTCCTGGAGGATGGCGTCGGTGCTCTCGCCCAGCCCCGGGACCGCATCCATGCGGGGCGTGTAGGCATCGGTCTTTCCCGGGGGAAGCAGCGCCGGGATCGATCCGCCGGGCGTCGGCACTTCGGTCCAGCGCTGCCGCGCCTCGAGTTGCGGATGCGCCCAGACGTCGTGCATGCCGTTCACGCTCGCATTGGCGATCTGGGCGCTTTCCAGCCGCCGGACCACGGCATCCAGCGTCAGCTTGGAAAACACCTCGACGATGACCGCACGCAGCGCATCGCGGTTGGTCACCCGCCTGGAGTTGGACGCGAACCGCTCGTCACCGGTCAGCTCGGCGCGTTCGAGCACCACCTTGCAGAACGCCGCCCACTCGCGCTCGTTCTGCAGCCCCAGCATGACGGTGCGGCCGTCGCCCGCGGGGAACGGGCCATAGGGGTAGATGGTGGCGTGCGCGGCACCCGCGCGCGGCGGCGGCGAAGCACCGTCGAAGGCGTAGTACAGCGGGTAGCCCATCCACTCGACCATGCTTTCCAGCATGGAGACGTCGATCCGGCTGCCCTTACCCGTCTTTCCCCTTTGGATCAGCGCCGCCAGGATGCTGCTGTATGCATACATGCCTGCCGCGATGTCCGCGATGGAACATCCGGCCTTGGCGGGCTCGGCGGCCGAGCCGGTCACGGACAGGAAGCCCGATTCGCTCTGGATCAGCAGGTTGTAGGCCTTCTTGTCCCGGTAGGGGCCGTCGTCCCCATAGCCCGAGATGTCGCAGACGATCAGGCGGGGGTGTTTCTCGTGGAGCGCCTCGAAGGAGAGGCCGAGCCGGGCCGCGGCGCCTGGGGCCAGGTTCTGCACCAGGACATCGGCGCCCTGCACCAGCTTCGCAAGCACCCCGGCCGCCCTGGGATGCTTCACGTCCAGCGTCAGGCTTTCCTTCGAGCGGTTGGTCCAGACGAAGTGCGACGCCATGCCCTGCACCCGCTCGTCGTAGGCGCGCGCGAAGTCGCCGACGCCGGGGCGCTCGACCTTGATCACGCGGGCACCCAGGTCCGCGAGCTGCCGCGTGCAGAAGGGCGCCGCGATCGCGTGCTCCAGGGTGACGACCGTGATGCCGTCCAAGGGTCGTGTCATGGCCTGCCCCTCGCGTCAGAACGACCGCGGCAGGCCGAGGATGTGTTCGGCCACGTAGGCGTAGATGAGGTTGGTGGAGATGGGCGCCACCTGGTACAGCCGCGTCTCGCGGAACTTGCGCTCGATGTCGTACTCGTTGGCGAAGCCGAAGCCGCCGTGCGTCTGCATGCACACGTTGGCCGCCTCCCAGCTGGCCTTGGCCGCCAGGTACTTGGCCATGTTGGCCTGGGCGCCGCAGTCCTGGCGGGCGTCGAAGCGGCGGGCTGCCTCGAAACGCATCAGGTTGGCGGCCTCCACCTCGATGAAGGCGTCCGCGATGGGGAACTGCACGCCCTGGTTCTTGCCGATGGGCCGGTCGAACACGATGCGTTCGCTCGCATACTTGCGCGCGCGCTCGATGAACCAGTAGCCGTCGCCGATGCACTCGGCGGCGATCAGGGTGCGCTCCGCGTTCAGGCCGTCCAGGATGTACTTGAAGCCCCTGCCCTCCTCGCCGATCAGGTTCTCCTCGGGGATCTCCAGGTTCTCGAAGAACAGTTCGTTGGTCTCGTGGTTGACCAGGTTGGGGATGGGGCGCACGGTAAGCCCCTTGCCAATGGCATCGTGCAGCTCGACGATGAAGATCGACATGCCCTCCGACTTCTTCCTCGACCTCCGCCAGCGGCGTGGTGCGCGCCAGCAGGATCATCAGGTCGGAGTGCTGCACGCGCGAGATCCACACCTTCTGGCCGTTGACCACGTAGCGGCCGTCCTTCTTCACGGCGGTGGTCTTGATCTTGGTGGTGTCGGTGCCGGTGGTGGGCTCCGTCACCGCCATGGACTGGATGCGCAGCTTGCCGGCGGCGATGCCGGGCAGGTACTTCTCCTTCTGCGCCTTCGAACCGCTGCGCAGCAGCGTGCCCATGTTGTACATCTGGCCGTGCACCGCTCCCGCGTTGCCGCCCGAACGGTTGATCTCCTCCATGATCACGGTCGCGGCCGACAGGCCCAGCCCCGTGCCTCCGTATTCCTCCGGAATCATCGCGGCGAGCCAGCCGGCGTCCATCAGGGCATCGACGAACTTCTCGGGATAGGCCTTCTGCTCATCCACCTTCCGGAAGTATTCGTCGGGGAACTGCGCACACAGGTGGCGCACCGCGTCGCGGATGTCCTGGTAGTCGTCGCTCTCGTTGAACATGTCTTGTCTCCTGTGATCTGAGAGTGGGATCAATACAGCGCGGCCGTGGCGTCCATGGCGACGAACCCGTCCGAGGTGCGCGCCCACAGCTTCACCGTCTCCGCATCCTCCTGGCGCCCGCACACCGAGAAGGGCGCCACATCGAACACCGGCTTGACGGCACGGAAAGAAAAGGTCTTCACCTTCGCGCTCGGAAGGCTTCGGCGCAGAAGGTCCAGCAGCAGCGTGGCGATCAGCGGCCCGTGGACGATCAGGCCCGGATATCCCTCCACCTCGGTGACATAGCGGCGGTCGTAGTGGATGCGATGCCCGTTGAAGGTGAGAGCCGAGTAGCGGAACAGCAGCACGTCGTCCGGCTCGATGCGGCACGACCACTGCTCTGGCTGCGGCGCGGGCACGCCGGCGGGCGCGGGTTCACCGGGAGCAGGCAGGTCGCGGTAGACGATGTCATGCCGTTCGGAAATGGCCAGCTTGCCTTCCGCGCGGATCTCGTGGTCGACGTTCACGAACACGAGCGGTCCGGTGCGCCCCTCCTTCATGCGGACGTCGGCGATGCGCGAGGTCCGGGAGATGAGCTGCCCGACGCGCAGCGGCGCATGGAACGTCAGCTGGCTGCCCGCCCACATCCGCCGCGGCAGCGGAACCGGGGGCAGGAAACCGCCGCGCCGGGGATGGCCGTCCGGCCCGATCTCCGACTGCCGGTGCGCCGGCAGGAAGTACAGCCAATGCCAGCAGGGAGGCACCGATGCTTCGGGGCCCACCGGCGGATCGTCGCGGTCCAGGGTGGCCGTGAGCGCCTTGAGCGGCACCGGCGTCACCAGATTCTTCGACAACCTCGGTGCGATCGATCCACGTGCGCAGATGATCGATGTCGATGGCCATTGTCTTGTCTCCTTGTGGAATCGATGGCTCCGTAACACTGCCGGCCTGCACGGCCGATGTGGAGGGGTGTCGCGCCTGCCTGGCCGGAATTCTCCGGAAGCGGGGGCTCCCTGGGAAATACATAATCCGCCTACCCGATAGAAGCTCTCCCGATAGCCATGGAACTGCGTCAGCTGCGCTACTTCGTCGGCGCCAGCGAGGCCGGCAGCCTGCTGCAGGCCTCTGCCCGCCTTCATGTGGCCCAGCCTGCGCTGAGCCAGCAGATTGCGGCGCTCGAGTCCGAGCTGGGAGCGCAGCTGTTCGAGCGGTCGAGCCGCGGCGTGACGCTGACCGGCGCCGGCAAGGTGTTCCTGGAGCACGCCAGGGTCGTGCTGATGGATCTCGAACGCGCGCGCGACGCCGTGCGGGAGATCGGCTCCATGCCGCGCGGGGAGGTCGCCATCGGGCTGCCGACCACGGTGGGCCTGACGGCGACCGTCGCGATCCTCGCCGCCTGCCGCGCGCGCTATCCCGAAATACGGCTGAAGGTCGTCGAGGCGTACAGCGGGTTCCTGCGGGAGTGGCTCCAGTCGGGCCGGCTCGATCTGGCCGTGCTCTTCGGAGATGCACCCGAGCCCGGCCTGACCAAGCAGCCCCTGCTCGAGGAATGGCTGGTGTTCGTGGCCGGGCCTTCGGGCCCGACGCTGCCCAAGGCCCTGGCACTGAGCGCTCTGGCGAAGTGGCCCATGGTGCTGCCAGGCCAGGAGCACGGGCTTCGCAAGATCATCGACGACGCCTGCGCCTCGCAGGGGGTCCAGCTGGAGATCGTGGCCGAAGTGGAGTCGCTGCGCAGCGTCAAGCTCGCAGCCCGGCGCGGCATCGGCGCCACCATTCTGCCCATGGGGTCGGTCGCCGAGGAGGTCGCGCAGGGCCAGCTGCGAAGCGCCCGCATCAAGAGTCCGGCGATGACGCGGCGGGTCGTATGCGCAACGAATACCGCGCGCCCCGCGACGCTGGCAAAGTCCGCGGTGCACGCCCTCGTCTGCGACGTGATGCGCGACATGGTGCTGTCCGGTGAATGGCCCGCACGATGGATCGGGGCATCGGCCAAGGCGGGCGTCCGGGCCGCGGCGGCGAGCACCGGTCCATGAGGCAGGCCGGCCGGGCGTCCTGGCGCGGCTGGCTCGCAGCATTGAATGCCATGCGGCTTGCTGCGGCTTGACCTCCCGCGTCATCGACCCGGCGCGCGAAAGGCGGGAGCGACCCTGCGCAGAACCTCTCCATCGAAGCGCCAGGCGATGCATTTGCCCCAATGCGGCAGCGGATGGTCGGGCGCCGGCGCCGGTGGGCCGCCGGAGGGCTCGCCGGCGGATGCCTTGCGGCGCCGCTCCCCGGCCAGCGTCTGGTAGGCGACGGTCCCCAGCGCCATCAACAGCTCGCGCACGTGGGTGCAGCCCGCGGGGCCGCCCAGTGCCGCCTGGATCGCCTGGCGCCAGCCGCTGGACACCGTCGATCCGACCAGGCTCTGCAGCGGGGGCACCGTTGCGCGGCATTCGGGAAACGGGATCGCCGGCAAGGCCGCATCGACCGCGCGCACGGTGAAGCGGTCGTCCAGCGTCAGCCGCACTCGAAGGTGATGCACCGGCTGCCGGGGCGGCTGCGTACCGCTTTCCCACGAGGGCCAGCGGTCATGTTTGCGATCCTGCAGGCTGCCTTCGATGTCCCACAGGCCATCGTCCCGCTGATAGCCGTTCATCTCGAGCGTGCGTGTATGCAGGAGACGGCGCGGCGCCGGGGAAGGCAGCTCGCCCGCTTCGGATGCCGGATACCGGGATTCTCATTGAAACCTCCGTCAACTGGCTGCGCGCAGCCGAATGCATCCCACAAGGTCAAGTGCCCGCCCTGCGGGCCGGCGCTCCCAGCCGGCCATTGTCGGCACCGAGCCTTGGCGCGGAAGGCAGCGGAGGCGGGCGGCGGCCATCGAACGACAGCGGCAGACTGACGAGTTCGATCTCGTCCTCGCTGGGCTTGCCGAGAATGCCCAGCGCACGCGTCTGCTCGTGCAGGACGGTTGTCGTTATGGTTGCCGCCCGGTTACGCACTTGCCGAGCGCAGAGGCACCCGTATCCACAGCGTGGTGCCCTCCCCGGGCTGGCTGTCGATCTGCAGGGTGCCGCCGAACATCAGCACCCGCTCGCGCATGCCCACCAGGCCAAAGGAAACGCCCTGGCGCGCAGCGTTCGGGTCGAAGCCCACGCCGTCATCGGCGATATGCCAGGCACAACTTCGCGGCCTTCGACGCTCAGCTGCAATTCCACAGTATGCGCCTGGGCATGCCGCATGACATTGGTCAGCGCCTCCTGGAGGATGCGGAACAGCCCGATGGCCTTGGCGTCGGACAGCTCCGGCGGGTTCTCCGGTACCTGCACCAGGCAGGGAATCTGCGTCCGCGATTCGAAACGGCGCGCCTGCCATTCCACCGCCGAGCCAATGCCGGCATCGAGGATCGGCGGGCGCAACGCAGTGGCCACGTCGCGGACCAGCTGGAACAGCTGGGCGATCAGGCGCTTCATGTTATCCAGGCGCTCGCGCAAGCCGACGTCCAGCTCGGCATAGGCCAGTTCGCACATGGACGTCTCCAGCTTGAGCACGGTGAGCACCTGGCCCAGCTCATCGTGCACTTCACGGGCGATACGCGCCTTCTCCTCCTCCCGCACGCTCTCCAGGTGCGCCGACAACTCGCGTAGCTGCGCGCGGGAATCCTGAAGCTCCAACTCGATCTGCTTGTGCTCGGTGACATCCCAGACCACGCCGTCCCAGGCTGACCGGCCGTCGTCCAGCTTGCGCACCGTGGCCTTGATATCCACCCAGCGCGGCTCGTTGCTGCGAGTAAGGATGCGCCCCTGCCACAGCCAGTTGCGCTGGCCCTCCACCGCTTCCAGCTGGCTGGCCAGATACCCCTCGCGCTCCGACGGATGCACCAGCCCCATGATGCCCAGGCCGCTCTCGCGCAGGTAACCGGGCGAGTAACCCAGCGAGGTTTCGCTGCCGCCGGTGATGAAGCTGATGTAGGCGAAATCGGAGTCGTCATCCGGCGCATTGGGCTCCAGGCGGAACACCAGCCCTGGCACGTTGGCGGCGATGCCCTGCAGGCGCGCCTCGCTTTCCTCCAGCGCGGCGCGGGCACGGCGGCGTTCGGTGACGTCATTGAGGAACACCAGCAGGTACTCCGAATCGCCGAAGCGCAGGAAGCTCAGCGAAACGTCAGCCGGCAGCCACTGGCCGTCGGCGCGCAGGCAGCGGGTCTCGAAGCTCAGCGGCGCTTCGTCGGCATTGCGCGCGCGGCGCCACAGGTTCAGCCAGCGGTCCATGTTCAGCGTCGGTTCGAAGTCCGACAGCGGCCGGTCCACTACCGCCCCCGGCAGATAGCCGAGCAACTCTTCAGCGGCACGGTTGGCGTAACGCACATGGCTATCCCAGTTCACCCAGAGGATGCCCACGGTGCTGCTGTCGATGGCGAACTGAGTCAGGCGCAAGGCCTGCTCCGCCGACTGGCGCAATTCGATATCGCGGCGCGCCGCGAGCAATCGCGACTCCAGCGCATGATGCTGGCGGCGCAGCCAGAGCAGCGCGGCAACCGCGAACAACAGCAGCAGGCCGAGCAGGATGCAGAGGTTCTGCCAGAAACCGGGGGAAGAGCCCAGGCGTGGGTAGGTCGGTTGCAGCCAGCGCTCGTGGAGCTGATCGAGATCCTTGGCCGGCACCGCGCGCAGGGCCGCGTCGATGATCCCGGCCAGTTCCGGCAGGCCGCGCCGGGTCGCCACGCGCAGCAATTGCGGATAGCCGATGTCGGCCACCACCAGCAGGCCGGTAAATTCGGTTTCGCGGGTCAGGCGCGCCAGCTGCGCTTCGTCGATCACCGCATAGTTGGCCTCGCGACCCAGCACCTTGCGCAGTACTTCGCGGTCGCTGTCGACAACCTGCAGGGTCAACCCCGAGTAGGTGCCGCGCAGGTAATCCACCACCGGGCCGGGGCCGCGTACGGAGACGGACTCACCGTCGCCGAGGGTGTCCAGTTCCACCGAAGTGCCGCTGCGGCGGTCGCCCACGACCAGCCGCGGAACGCGCAGATAGGGGTCGGAGAACAGCCAGTCGCGCAGGGTCGAAGGCGTCTGACTGACACCGGGCGCGAGATCGATTTCGCCAGCGCGCACCGCCTTCTCCAGCGCGGCCTGGTCGGGATAGGTGCGCCACTCCAGGCTGACGTGCAGGGCCTTGGCCAGCCACTCCAGCAGTTCGACGTTAGCCCCGGAAAGCTGCTGCAAGCGTCGATCCTGCTGCACATAGGGTGCTTCGAGCACGGCACCAACGCGTAGCTGCGGGTGCTCGGCGAGCCACGCCAATTGTGTTTCGTCGAGCGTCAACGGTGGCGCAGCGGTTTCCGCCACAGCCAGCAACGGCAGGCAGCACAACCAGGCCAGGCAGGCTTTCCAGAACAGACGACTCATGCCGACAGCACCATGGATTTCACTCGGGTCAAAGCAAAGGGCCGGCATACCTTACAGCAACCCCGGTTGAACCCGGCACGCCTGCGCCTGACAAAGCTAATACAAGCCGCTAGGCTGGCCGCTCTCGCGCCCGCCGCTTGCTGCCCGCCAGACAGGGATATCTCCGATGCCGCATTTGCCTCGCCCGACGCTTCTCGCCCTCAGCCTGTGCCTCGGCCTTGCACCGCTGGGCGCCAGCTGGGCCGAAGACGCCAAGCCCGCCGCCGAAAAACCCGCTGCCGCGCCGGTGGTGCGCCCCGCAGTGAGCGAGCGCAGCCAGGACGACGCCAGCGGTCTGGTGCGCCAGTTGCCCGAAAGCGAGCGCCAGGAGCTCAAGGCCGGCGACGAAACCTTCCTCGCCCTCTGGCTGCCGGCCAACGCTGCCGACGCAGCGGGCGCGGTGATCCTGATCCCCGGCGATGGCGAAAGCGCCGACTGGCCGGTGGCGATCGGCCCGCTGCGACGCAAGCTGCCCGATGCCGGCTGGCAGACCCTGGCCGTCACCCTGCCCGACCCGCAAAGTACCGCGCCGACACCACGGCCGAAGGAATCGCCGGACAAGGCCAGCGCCGACACCGATGCCACGGCCACCGACAGTGCCAGCAAGCCCGAAGTGAAGGGCGGCGAAGGCAGCGCGACCCCGACACCGGAAAGCACCGCCGAGACTGGCAGTGCCGAGCCGGCCCAGGCCAGCGCCGAAGCCCCACCGCCGCCCACCGACCCGGTGGAACTGCGCAAGGCCCATGCCGAGCGCGTTCTGGCGCGCATCCAGGCGGCCGTCGAACTGGCCCAGCAACACAATCCCAAGACCATCGTCCTGCTCGGCCACGGCACCGGCGCCTATTGGGCGACCCGCTACCTGGGCGAGCGTACGCCAGCCGACATCAAGAACCTGCTGCTGGTAGCACCGGAGATGCCGCGCGATTTCAAGCCGTCGCTGGACGAGACCGTGCCGCTGCTGAACCTCGCCACCGGCGACTTCTATTACAAGGACAAGGCACCTGACGTGGCAGCCGCCAAGCTGCGCCTGCAGGCGAGCAAGCGGCAGAAGGCGCCGAACTATGTACAGATCGGCATGAACGCCCTGCCCGCCGACCTGGGCACCGAGCAGGACCAGCTCTACCGGCGCATCCGCGGCTGGCTGTCGATGCACCTGGAGCCGATCGAGCAACCCTGAGGGCCGCCCGACTCAGCGAAAACCGCGACGCTGGCGCACCAGCAGGTAGGCAGCCTGGATCTCGCGGGTGCGGTTGGTCGCCGCGGCGATCCGCTCGGGGCTGGCGCCCATGCCTTCGAGCTTGTCCGGGTGGTTCTGGCTGATCAGCTTGCGGTAGGCGCGCTTGATCTCCTCCGGTTCGCTCTCCGTCGTCACGCCCAGCAAGCGCAGCGCCGCGGTATAGGACTCGCGCGGTGTGGCTGGCGGCTTGGGTGGCTCAGCGCCGGCCGACAGCGCGAGGATCCTGGAGCGTGAAAGCCCCAGCGCCTCACCCCACTGCAGCAGCAGATTCTTCTGCGCAGCGTTCGGTGCGCCGCCTGCCCAGGCCATGCGCGAGCAGGCCTGGATCAAACCTTCCGCAGTTGCCTCCTGACCGTGGCGCTGGCGCAAGCCAGCATCCAGCAATTCCCCACCCAGCTTGCCCCGACCGAAGGCGTCGATTGCCTGGCGACGCGCCTTGTCGTCCAGCTGCAGCCGCTGCATCTCCGAGCGCGCCTGCTGGATGTGCGCATCGAGCACACGACCGCGGCTCTTGGCCAGCCGGCCGAGCAGCAGGAAAAGCAATTCCTGGTCGCCCACCCGCGGCCCACCGCGCAACTGATCGAGCAGGCCCCGCCAGGTACGCTTCTTCAGGCGTCGGTCGAGCACCTGGCCCAGCAACGCACCGAGCATGGCGCCCGGAATGCTTGCCAGTGCCCAGCCGGCGATGACACCCACCAAAGTCCCCGGCCAGAACACCTCAGTCCTCCGCCAGTTGGCGTTCGACTTCCGCCAGGCGCTCGTGGGTGCCGACGTCAATCCAGCGTCCACGATGATGGACACCGCTCACCCGGCCGGCCTCCATGGCCTGGCGCAACAGTGGCGCCAGCTTGAAGGAACCGGGCTCGCAGCCCTCGAACAGCTCGGGGCGGAGGACGGCGATGCCGCTGTAGGTCAGACTGGGCTGACCTTCGCGGTAGTCGCTGACGCGGCCTTCACTCAGGCAGAAATCACCACGAGCGTGGTGACCGGGGTTGTCCACCAGCACCAGGTGCGCCAGGTCGCCCTCGGCGAGCGCGCCGTGCAGGCTCGCATAATCGAAGTCGGTCCAGATGTCGCCATTGGCGATGACGAATGCCTCGTTCCCCAGCAGCGGCAGCGCCTTGAAGATCCCGCCGCCGGTTTCCAGCGGCTCGCCCTCGGGCGAGTAGCGAATGCCCACGCCAAAAGCCGAACCGTCGCCCAGGTGATCCTCGATCTGCTGGCCGAGCCAGGCGTGATTGATCACCAATTGATCGAATCCGGCCCGACGCAGCGCCTGAAGCTGGTACTCGATCAGCGGCACGCCGCCGGCGCGCACCAGTGGCTTGGGCGTGTGCAGGGTCAGCGGGCGCAGGCGTTCGCCCTTGCCCGCTGCAAGGATCATGGCCTTCATGCGGGGTGCGTCTCGTCTTTGGGCAGGCTGGCCAGCAATGCAGCGAGGTCGGCCAGCTCCGGTCGGCGCGCGATGACGCTTTCCAGGTAACGGAAGAAGCGCGGTACATCGCCCAGATAGCGTGGCTTGCCATCGCGGTGGCAGATGCGCGCGAAGATACCGATCACCTTCAGGTGGCGCTGGGCACCCATCAGGTCGCTGGCGCGGAAGAACGTCTCGAAGCTGTCCGGCAGCGGGATGCCGGCGGCCTGGGCCTTGCGCCAGTAGCGCGACAGACCGTCGTGCACGCGCAGCTCGGGCCAGCTGAGGAAGGCGTCCTTATAAAGGCAGGTCACGTCGTAGGTCACCGGACCGTAGACCGCGTCCTGGAAATCCAGGATGCCGGGGGTTCGGCTCGCTGAGCATCAGGTTGCGCGGCATGTAGTCGCGGTGCACGAATACACGGGGCTGCTCCAGGGCGCTCTGTACCAGCAGGTCGCAGGTACGCTCCCAGCGGGCGAGCTGTTCGCCTTCCAGAGTCACGCCGAGGTGGCGCTGCAGGTACCAGTCGGGGAACAGCTGCAGCTCGCGGCGCAACAGGGCCTCATCGTAGGCCGGCAAGCGCTCGGCGACATCCACCTGCTGGAAGGCCACCAGGGCGTCGAGGGCATCCTCGAACAGCTCCTCGGCGTTCTGCGCGGTGAGTACGTCCAGGTAGGTCTGGCGGCCGAGATCATCGAGCAGCAGGAAGCCCTGCTCGACGTCCTCGGCCAGAATCTTCGGAACATGCACACCCGGCTTCGGCCAGCAGGCCGGCGACCTTGATGAAGGGTCGGCAATCTTCCTGGGGCGGCGGCGCGTCCATCACGATCAGGCTGCGACCCTCGCCCTGCCAGCGGAAATAGCGGCGGAAGCTGGCGTCGCTGCTGGCCGCGGTAAGGCTCGCTTCGGGCACCTGGCCCCAGCCCTGCGCGTTGAACACTGCGGGCAAACTCAAGTCCAACCAGCCGATCATCTGCTCGTAACGGGCATCCTGTGACATCTTTATGGGTTCTCCACGGCCCTAGCCGTTGCGCGGGTCATGCTTTATTATCCAGCATCTTTTTGAGCCCATCGATAGGCGTGCGGCCCGTTTCGGGCTGAAGGCTCGCAGGAAGCCCGGATTAACAAGATGGCAGTTAATTTCCCCGTGTTCCGTAGAAAATTCCCCTTACTGGTGACCGGTGGCCTGCTGGCTATCCAACCGCTCGCCACTGTGACCGCGGCACGCGGCAGCAGTTCGCCTGCCAGCCCTCCGCGTCTGGCGCCTGGGACTGCTCCTCGCAGAACAGCGCGAGCAGCGTACCGCGTCCACAGCACGGCGCCAGCTCGGTCAGTGCTGGCGGCACCACCGCCGCCAGCAGCTCGAAGTCCTCGGGCAGTTCGAGCAGCGCTGGCGAAGAGCCAAAACAACTGGTCACCGAGTCCAACGGCCGCGGTCTGAAGTCGCGCAGCAGCGACTACAGCCACCTCGACTGGATCCCGCGTGACAAGCTCACCGCCGCCCAGCAGGCGGAGATGGCCCGTACTGCAGCGGCGCCTACGTCGAGCCGACCCGCCCGGGCATGAACGACAAGACGCCGAACGACGAGGCCCCGACCTACTGGTTCGGCGAAGGTCTCCCGCTACGAGCAGGAAAAACAGGTCGCCACCCTCGCGGGTAATGTGGTCCTGCGCCAGGGCAGCATGCAGGTGGAGGCCGACGAGGCCAACCTGCACCAGGCCGAGAACCGCGGCGAGCTGGTCGGCAACGTCAAGCTGCGCGACAACGGCGCGCTGATCGTCGGCGACCACGCCGAACTGCAACTGGACAACGGCGCGGCGAAGATCGACAACGCCGAGTACGTCATGCACCAGGCGCAGATCCGCGGTAGCGCGCTGTATGCCAAGCGCCAGGAAGACGCGATCATCCAGCTCAAGGACGGCACCTACACCCGCTGCGAACCCAGCAGCAACGCCTGGGTCCTCAAGGGCAACAACATCAAGCTGAACCCGGCCACCGGCTTCGGCACCGCGACCAACGCGACCCTGCGGGTGAAGGACATTCCGGTCTTCTACACCCCGTACATCTATTTCCCGATCGACAACCGTCGTCAGTCCGGCTTCCTGGCACCGTCCTTCGCCAGCTCGACCGACACCGGTTTCACCTTGACCACGCCGTACTACTTCAACCTGGCGCCCAACTACGACGCCACGTTGTACCCGCACTACATGGTCAAGCGCGGTCTGCTGATGGAAGGCGAGTTCCGCTACCTGACCCACAGCAGCGAAGGCCAGGTCACGGCGGCCTACCTGAACGACAAGAACGACGACCGCAAGGACTTCCCGCAGTACACCGACACCCGTTGGCTGTACGGCTGGAAGAACGTCAGCGGCCTGGATGAGCGCCTGATGGCGCAAGTTGACTACACCCGTATCAGCGACCCGTACTACTTCCAGGACCTGGACACCTCGCTGGGCATCGGCTCGCCGACCTACGTCAACCAGCAAGGCATCCTGACTTACCGCGGCGACAGCTACACCGCCAAACTGAACGCACAGTCCTACCAGTTGGCGACCGTGACTGCACGTCACCCCGTACGATCGTCTGCCGCAACTCACCCTGGATGGCAAGCTGCCGTTCAACCCGGGCGGCCTGGACTTCACCTACAGCACCGAAGCCGTGCGCTTCGACCGCGACCTGGATGAAGGCTACTACCGCATCGACGTGGACAACCCGACGCTTTATCCGCGCCCGGACAACAATATCCGAGGTTTGGCGCGCGCGACCGGCGATCGCTTCCACGCCGAACCGGGCATCAGCCTGCCAATGAACCGCAGCTGGGGCTTCATGACCCCGACGGTCAAGGCGCTGTACACCAAGTACGACCTGGACCTGGACGGCAAGGGCAAGGCCACGCTGCCGTCGTACATCGACTACGACAGCAGCCCGGATCGTTCGCTCGGCCTGGCCAAGCTGGATTCCGGCCTGTACTTCGACCGCGACACCACCTTCGGCGGCACCAAATTCCGCCAGACCCTGGAACCGCGCGCGATGTACCTGTACGTCCCGTACAAGAACCAGGACAACCTGCCGACCTTCGATACCGGCGAGTTCACCTTCAGCTACGATTCGCTGTGGCGTGAGAACCGCTTCACTGGTCGCGACCGCATTGGCGACGCCAACCAGCTGTCCCTCGGCCTGGGCTCCCGCTTCATCGAGGACGACGGCTTTGAGCGCGCCTATATCGCTGCCGGTCAGATCTACTACTTCAGCGACCGTCGCGTACAGCTGCCGGGCCTGACCGAAGACGACCTGCGTGCCAGCGGCGCGAAGAACCCGGACGCCGACACCTGGCGCTCGCCCTATGCGCTCACCGGCATCTACCGCTTCAACCACGACTGGTACGCCAGCTCGGACTTCAACTGGAACCCGAACACGCACCACACCGACAACGGCAACCTGATGTTCCACTATCAGCCCGAAGCCGATCCTCGCAAGGTGCTGAACGCCGGCTACCGCTACCGTGCGGACAGCAAGCGCTTCAACCCCGACACCGGCCAGTTCGAGTACGGCAGCGACGACTACAAGATCGAACAGCACGACTTCTCGTTCATCTGGCCGGTTCTGCCGCAGTGGGCCGCCATCGGTCGCTGGCAGTTCGACTATAACCAGAGCCGCACGCTGGAAGCCTTTGGTGGCTTCGAGTACGACAGCTGCTGCTGGAAGCTGCGCCTGATCAATCGCTACTGGGTCGACTACGACGACGAGGAGTTCGTGACCTCCACGTCCAAAGCCGACCGCGGTGTATTCCTTCAAATCATCTTGAAAGGCCTTGGCGGCGTGGTTGGCAACCAGGTGGAAGGCTTCCTCGACCAAGGTATCCAGGGTTATCGTCAACGTGAAGACAATGCTATGTAAGGCCCTGCGCCCGCTGATGCTGGGCGCGCTGTTGGCAAGTTCCGTCGTGCACGCCGAAGTGGTTCCGCTGGACCGTGTAGTCGCCATCGTCGATAACGACGTGGTGATGCAGAGCCAGCTGGACCAGCGCCTGCGCGAAGTCCGTGCAACCATTCACGAAGCGCGGCGCGCCGCTGCCGCCCGAGCATGTGCTGACCCAGCAAGTACTCGAGCGCCTGATCATCGAGAACATCCAGCTGCAGATCGGCGACCGCTCCGGCGTGCGCATTACCGATGAAGAGCTGAACCAGGCCATGGGCACCATTGCCCAGCGCAACAACATGAGCCTGGATCAGTTCCGCGCCGCACTCGCCCACGACGGCCTGTCGTATGACGAGGCCCGCGAGCAGGTGCGTCGCGAGATGATCATCAGCCGTGTGCGCCAGCGCCGCGTGGCCGAGCGCATCCAGGTCAGCGAGCAGGAAGTGCAGAACTTCCTGGCTTCGGACCTGGGCAAGATCCAGCTCTCGGAAGAGTATCGCCTGGCCAACATTGTGATCCCGGTGCCGGACAGCGCTTCGCCTGAAACCGTCCAGGCCGCGGCCCGTCAAGCTGCCGAGATGTACCAGCAACTCAAGCAGGGCGCCGACTTCAACCAGATGGCCGTCGCCCGTTCCGCTGGCGACAACGCCCTGGAAGGCGGTGAAATCGGCTGGCGCAAGGCCGCCCAGCTGCCTTCTCCGTTCGACACCATGGTCGGCAGCCTCGCTGTGGGTGACGTCACCGAGCCCCTGCGCGGCCCCGGCGGCTTCATCATCCTCAAGCTGGAAGAGAAGCGCGGTGGCAGCAAGATGCTGCGTGACGAAGTCCACGTCCGCCACATCCTGCTCAAGCCCAGTGAAATCCGCAGCGAGGAAGCGACCCAGCAACTGGCCGAGAAGCTCTACGAGCGCATCCAGGCCGGTGAAAGCTTCGCTGATCTGGCGAAGAAGTTCTCCGAAGACCCGGGCTCCAAGCTCAACGGTGGCGACCTCAACTGGGTCGATCCGGAATCCCTGGTACCGGAATTCCGCGAAGTGATGAACAACGCGCCGCAAGGCCAGGTCACCAAGCCGTTCCGCTCGCCGTTCGGCTGGCACGTGCTGGAAGTCCTCGGTCGTCGCGCCACTGACAGCAGCGACAAGTTCCGCGAGCAACAAGCCGCGCAGACCCTCCGCGCACGCAAGTACGACGAGGAACTGCAAGCCTGGCTGCGCCAGATCCGCGACGAAGCCTATGTCGAGATCAAGCAGTAAGCAGCGCGAGTCGCTCACGAAGAAACCCGGCCTTGGCCGGGTTTCTTTTTGCCCGCAGAAAGCTTCGTGGAACCAGGGCTTCGTCGTAGAGTAGGCCCATCCGCTGCACATTCTGATTCGAGAGCCCCTGATGAGCACCTCCCACCTGTTCGCCCTCACCCCCGGCGAGCCCGCCGGCATCGGCCCCGACCTCTGCCTGCTGCTGGCCCGCGAAGCGCAACCACACCCGCTGGTCGCCGTCGCCAGCCGTGAGCTGCTGGAGCAGCGCGCCTCCCTGCTGGGGCTGAACATCGACTTGCAGGACGTCGGCCCCGGCCAATGGCCCAGCGCTGCCGCCCCGGCCGGCACCCTGTATGTCTGGGACACCCCGCTGGCCGCCCCCGTCGAACCGGGCAAGCTGAACCAGGCCAATGCCGCCTATGTGCTGGAGACCCTCACCCGCGCCGGCCAGGGCTGCCTGGACGGGCACTTTGCCGGGATGATCACCGCACCCGTTCACAAGGGCGTGATCAACGAGGCCGGCATCGCCTTCTCCGGCCACACCGAATTCCTCGCCGATCTCACCCACACCGCCCAGGTAGTGATGATGCTCGCCACCCGCGGCCTGCGCGTTGCACTGGTGACCACCCACCTGCCGCTGCGCCAGATCGCCGATGCCATCACCCCGGATCGCCTGGAGCGCGTCACCCGCATCCTCCATACCGACCTGCGCGACAAGTTCGGCCTCGCCAACCCGCGCATACTGGTCTGCGGCCTGAACCCCCATGCCGGCGAAGGCGGTCACCTCGGCCACGAAGAGATCGACGTGATCGAGCCAACCCTGGAACGCCTGCGCACCGAAGGCATGCAACTGATAGGCCCGCTGCCGGCCGATACGCTGTTCACTCCCAAGCACCTGGAGCACTGCGACGCCGTGCTGGCGATGTACCACGACCAGGGCCTGCCGGTACTCAAGTACAAGGGGTTTGGCGCGGCGGTAAACGTGACGCTGGGCCTGCCGATCATTCGCACCTCGGTGGACCACGGCACCGCGCTGGACCTCGCCGGCACCGGTCGAATCGACAGCGGCAGCCTGCAGGTCGCCCTGGAAACCGCCTATCAGATGGCCGAAGCCGGCGCGGGCGTACGCTGAACCCAGGCATTCCGTTCGGCCAGCGTTTCGTGCTGGCCGCGCCGGGCTGGTAAACTGATGGTTTTTCCGCCTCCAGCCGGCCGCCACAAGCGCCCGGCTGCTCTCCGGAGCCTTCGATGTCCGAACTCTTCCAGCACCGCGCCCGTAAACGCTTTGGGCAGAACTTCCTGCATGACGCCGGGGTGATTCACAAGATCCTGCGCGCCATCGCCGCCAAGGAAGGCCAGCACCTGCTGGAAATCGGCCCGGGCCAGGGCGCCCTGACCGAAGGCCTGGTGGACAGCGGCGCAAAGCTCGACGTGATCGAACTCGACCTGGACCTGATCCCGCAGCTGAAATGGCGCTTCGGCCGTGAAGCCCAACTTCAGCCTGCACCAGGGCGACGCCATGAAGTTCGACTTCTCCAGCCTGATCGCTGCCCCCGAAGACAAGCTGCGCGTCGTCGGCAACCTGCCCTACAACATCTCCACCCCGCTGATCTTCCACCTCCTGGACCACGCCTCGCTCATCCAGGACATGCACTTCATGCTGCAGAAGGAAGTGGTGGAGCGTCTCGCCGCCGAGCCGGGCAACGGCGACTGGGGCCGTCTGTCGATCATGGTGCAGTACTTCTGCCGGGTGGATTACCTGTTCACCGTCGGCCCCGGCGCGTTCAACCCGCCGCCCAAGGTCGAGTCGGCCATCGTCCGCCTCGTGCCCTACGCTGAGCCGCCCCATCCGGCCAAGGACCACCGCGTACTGGAGCGCATCGTCCGCGAAGCCTTCAACCAGCGCCGCAAGACCCTGCGCAACACCCTGCGTACGCTGATGAGCGTCGAGGACATCGAAGCCGCCGGCGTCGACCCGACGCTGCGCCCCGAGCAACTGAGCGTTGCCGACTTCGTCTGCCTGGCTAACCGCTACAGCGAAACCAACCCGGAAGCCGAGCAAGGACCGAGCGCATGAGCGACTCCCGCTACCAGGTCAGCGTCAGCGTCACCACCCGCCACCTGCCCGAGCAATCCCAGCCGGAGCAACAGCGCTACGTGTTCGCCTACACCGTGACCATCCACAACCACGGCGAGCTGGCGGCCAAGCTGCTGACCCGCCACTGGATCATCACCGATGGCGACGGCCACGTGCAGGAAGTGCGCGGCGCCGGCGTGGTCGGCGAAAAGCCGCTGATCGAGCCGGGCGCCAGCCACACCTACACCAGCGGCACCGTCATGGCGACCAAGGTCGGCAGCATGCACGGCAGCTACCAGATGGTCGCCACCGACGGGCATCACTTCGAAGCCGAGATCCCAGCGTTCCGCCTTGCCGTACCGGGGGCGCTGCACTGATGGCCACTTATGCCGTCGGCGATCTGCAAGGCTGCCTGGAACCGCTCAAGTGCCTGCTGGAACAGGTGAAGTTCGACCCGGCCCAGGACAAGCTGTGGCTGGTAGGCGATCTGGTCAACCGCGGCCCGGCGTCGCTGGAAACCCTGCGCTTCCTTTATTCCATTCGCGATTCACTGGTCTGTGTACTGGGCAACCATGACCTGCACCTGATTGCCGTCGCCTACAACGCCGAGCGCCTGAAGAAGAACGACACTCTGCGCGAGATCGTCGAGGCACCGGACTGCGCGCAACTGATCGAATGGTTGCGACAGATGCCGCTGGTCCATCACGACGCCCAGCGTGACATCACTCTGGTGCACGCCGGCATCCCGCCGCAGTGGGATATCGACAAAGCCCTGCAACGCGCCGCCGAAGTCGAAGCCGCCCTGCGCGACGACACCCAGTTACCGATGTTCCTTGATGGCATGTACGGCAACGAGCCGGCCAAGTGGGACAAGAAGCTGCATGGCATCGCGCGCCTGCGGGTGATCACCAACTACTTCACGCGCATGCGCTTCTGCACGCCCGACGGCAAGCTCGACCTGAAATCCAAGGAAGGCCTGGACACCGCGCCGCCCGGCTACGCCCCCTGGTTCAGCTACGCCGAGCGCAAGGCCGCAGGGCGCAAGATCATCTTCGGCCACTGGGCCGCGCTGGAAGGCCAGTGCGATGTCCCCGGCCTGTTCGCCCTGGACACCGGTTGCGTGTGGGGCGGCAGCATGACGCTGATGAACGTCGATACCCTCGAGCGCATCCATTGCAGCTGCGCCGATCAACCAGAATGATTGCAGCGGAGCCAAAGGCTCCGCGCCTTGCGAGGTAACCCCATGAGCGACTTCAAGCGCATCGCCCCCGACCAGGCCCAGCAACTGCGCGAAAGCGGCGCCCAGGTCGTCGACATCCGCGACCCGCAGAGCTACGCGGCAGGCCATATCAGCGGCTCGCGACACATCGACAACTATTCGGTGGCCGACTTCATCCGCGAGGCCGACATGGACGCACCGCTGGTCGTGGTCTGCTACCACGGCAACTCCAGCCAGAGCGCGGCAGCCTATTTCGTCCAGCAGGGCTTCTCCGAGGTCTACAGCCTCGATGGCGGCTTCGAACTGTGGCGCGGTGTCTATCCCGCGGATACCAGCGTCGGCGGCTCCGACTGAAAGCCCCTACGAAAGGGGCGGATTAGCCCCTTCAAAAAATCTGTAACTTCTCGCTCTTTCGTCCTTTACACACCGAAGAACGAACTATCCTTTCCCTCAGGCCATCCAAAAAAGGGAGAGCCGGCACACCGGCTTCCGGTTAATCGGCAGTGACCATTGGGGCGGTTCAGGGCAGTGGCCAGGTTCCGTTGGAGTTCTGGGGGATTCTCGCCGGTAAGCACTGGCAGCCCGACCGCACCCGCACAGACCGATCCGGCGCCGGCTCCATGCATCGAGCGAGGAGACGTCATGAGCATTTTCAGTCACTTCCAGGAACGCTTCGAAGCGACCCGTCAAGAAGAGTACTCCCTCCAGGAGTACCTGGACCTCTGCAAGCAGGACAAGATCGCCTACGCCACCGCCGCCGAGCGGATATTGATGGCCATCGGCGAGCCTGAACTACTCGACACATCCGTCGATTCCCGCCTGTCGCGAATATTCTCCAACAAGGTGATACGTCGCTACCCGGCCTTTGCCGACTTCCATGGCATGGAAGAGTGCATCGACCAGATCGTCTCCTTCTTCCGCCACGCCGCCCAAGGCCTGGAAGAGAAGAAGCAGATCCTTTACCTCCTGGGCCCGGTGGGCGGCGGTAAATCCTCCCTCGCCGAAAAGCTCAAGCAACTGATGGAGCACGTGCCCTTCTACGCGATCAAGGGCTCGCCCGTGTTCGAATCGCCCCTGGGGCTGTTCAACCCGGACGAAGACGGCGCCATCCTCGAGGAAGACTACGGCATCCCACGCCGCTACCTGCGCTCGGTGATGTCGCCCTGGGCAACCAAGCGCCTCAACGAATTCGGCGGCGATATCAGCCAGTTCCGCGTGGTCAAGCTGCACCCCTCGATCCTCAACCAGATCGCCATCGCCAAGACCGAACCGGGGATGAGAACAACCAGGACATCTCCGCGCTGGTCGGCAAGGTGGATATCCGCAAGCTGGAAGAATTCCCGCAGAACGACGCCGACGCCTACAGCTACTCGGGCGCGCTGTGCCGGGCCAACCAGGGCCTGATGGAATTCGTCGAGATGTTCAAGGCGCCGATCAAGGTCCTGCACCCCTTGCTCACCGCAACCCAGGAAGGCAACTACAACAGCACCGAAGGCCTCGGCTCCCTGCCCTACAGCGGCATCATCCTCGCCCACTCCAACGAATCGGAATGGCACAGCTTCCGCAACAACAAGAACAACGAGGCCTTCATCGACCGGATCTATATCGTCAAGGTGCCGTACTGCCTGCGCGTCACCGACGAGATCAAGATCTACGACAAGCTGCTGATCAACAGCTCCCTGGCGCACGCCCACTGCGCACCGGACACCCTGAAGATGCTCTCGCAGTTCACCGTGCTGTCGCGCCTGAAAGAGCCGGAAAACTCCAACATCTACTCGAAGATGCGCGTCTACGACGGCGAAAACCTCAAGGACACCGATCCCAAGGCCAAGTCGATCCAGGAGTACCGCGACACCGCCGGGGTCGACGAGGGCATGTCCGGGCTTTCCACCCGCTTCGCCTTCAAGATCCTTTCCAAGGTGTTCAACTTCGACCCGCATGAAGTTGCCGCCAACCCGGTGCACCTGCTCTACGTGCTGGAACAGCAGATCGAGCAGGAACAATTCCCGCCGGAGACCCGCGAGCGTTACCTGCGCTTCCTGAAGGAATACCTGGCGCCGCGCTACATCGAGTTCATCGGCAAGGAAATCCAGACCGCGTACCTGGAGTCCTACAGCGAGTACGGGCAGAACATCTTCGACCGCTACGTGCTGTACGCCGACTTCTGGATCCAGGACCAGGAGTACCGCGATCCGGAAACCGGCGAGATCCTCAACCGCGCCGCCCTCAACGAGGAGCTGGAGAAGATCGAGAAACCGGCTGGCATCAGCAACCCGAAGGACTTCCGCAACGAGATCGTCAACTTCGTGCTGCGTGCCCGCGCCGGCAACAACGGCAAGAACCCCAGCTGGCTGTCAGCTACGAGAAGCTGCGCGTGGTGATCGAGAAGAAAATGTTCTCCAACACCGAGGACCTGCTGCCGGTCATCAGCTTCAACGCCAAGGCGAGCAAGGAGGATCAGCAGAAGCACAACGACTTCGTCAAACGCATGGTCGAGCGCGGCTACACCGAGAAGCAGGTGCGCCTGCTGTCGGAATGGTATCTGCGGGTTCGCAAGTCGCAGTAGTCTGCCATCGGCGCGGCGGTATTCCCGCCGCGCCGGTCGCCGTCGCATTCGGACCTGTCCCTGGCGGCTCCACGCCGCTACGCAGCAGGCCCTGAGGAGCATTCATGAGCTACGTCATCGACCGGCGTCTGAACGGCAAGAACAAGAGCACGGTGAACCGCCAGCGCTTCCTGCGGCGTTACCGCGAGCACATCAAGAAGGCCGTGGAAGAGGCCGTCAGCCGCCGCTCCATCACCGACATGGAACACGGCGAGCAGATCAGTATTCCTGGCCGCGATATCGACGAGCCGGTCCTGCACCATGGCCGTGGCGGCCGCCAGACGGTGATCCACCCCGGCAACAAGGAATTCACCACCGGCGAACACATCCCGCGCCCCCAGGGCGGCGGCGGTGGGCGTGGCGCCGGCAAGGCGAGCAATCAGGGCGACGGGATGGACGACTTCGTCTTCCAGATCACCCAGGAGGAATTCCTCGACTTCATGTTCGAGGACCTGGAGCTGCCCAACCTGGTCAAGCGCCACCTCACCGGCAGCGACACCTTCAAGACCGTGCGCGCCGGCATCAGCAACGAGGGCAACCCCTCGCGCATCAACATCGTGCGCACCCTGCGCTCGGCCCACGCACGGCGCATCGCCCTGTCCGGCTCCACCCGCGGCAAGTTGCGCGCGGCGATTGCGGAGCTGGACCGCCTCAAGCGCGAGGAGCCGGACAACCTCGGCGACATCCAGGAGCTGGAGCAGAAGATCGCCGGCATGCGCGCGCGCATCGACAGGGTGCCGTTCCTCGACACCTTCGACCTCAAGTACAACCTGCTGGTGAAGCAGCCCAACCCGACCTCCAAGGCGGTGATGTTCTGCCTGATGGACGTCTCCGGCTCGATGACCCAGGCCACCAAGGACATCGCCAAGCGCTTCTTCATCCTTCTCTATCTGTTCCTCAAGCGGAACTACGAGAAGATCGAGGTCGTGTTCATCCGTCACCACACCAGCGCCCGCGAGGTGGACGAGGAAGAGTTCTTCTATTCCCGCGAGACCGGCGGGACCATCGTCTCCAGCGCGCTGAAGCTGATGCAGGAGGTGATGGCCGAGCGTTACCCGACCAATGAATGGAACATCTACGCCGCCCAGGCCTCGGACGGCGACAACTGGAACGACGACTCACCGGTCTGCCGCGACATCCTGATGAAGCAGATCATGCCCTTCGTCCAGTACTACACCTACGTCGAGATCACCCCGCGCGAGCACCAGGCGCTGTGGTTCGAGTACGAGAAGATCCGCGACACCTTCGAAGACAGCTTCGCCCAGCAGCAGATCGTTTCCGCCTCGGACATCTACCCGGTGTTCCGCGAGCTGTTCCAGAGGAGGCTCGTCGCATGAGCAAGCGCCAGCCGTCGCCACCGGCTCGGAGTGGACCTTCGAGCTGATCCAGCAATACGACCGCGAGATCAGCCGTCTCGCCGAGCGCTACGCGCTGGACACTTACCCCAACCAGATCGAGGTGATTACCGCCGAGCAGATGATGGATGCCTATGCCTCCGTCGGCATGCCCATCGGTTACAACCATTGGTCCTACGGAAAGCACTTCCTCAGCACGGAAAAGAACTACAAGCGCGGTCAGATGGGCCTGGCCTACGAGATCGTGATCAACTCCGACCCGTGCATCGCCTACCTGATGGAAGAAAACACCCAGTGCATGCAGGCGCTGGTGATCGCCCACGCCTGCTACGGGCACAACAGCTTCTTCAAGGGCAACTACCTGTTCCGCACCTGGACCGACGCCACTTCGATCATCGACTACCTGGTGTTCGCCAAGTCCTACATCAACAAGTGCGAGGAACGTTACGGCATCGACGCCGTAGAAGACCTGCTGGACTCCTGCCACGCCCTGATGAACTACGGCGTGGACCGCTACAAGCGGCCCTACCCGATCTCCGCCGAGGAAGAGAAACAGCGCCAGAAGGAGCGCGAGGAGCAGATCCAGCGTCAGGTCAACGACCTCTGGCGGACTATTCCCAAGGCCAGCGGCAAGGACAAGGAACAAGGCCTGGCCCGCTATCCCAGTGAGCCGCAGGAGAACATCCTCTACTTCATCGAAAAGAACGCCCCGCTGCTGGAACCCTGGCAGCGCGAGATCGTGCGCATCGTGCGCAAGGTCGCGCAGTACTTCTACCCGCAACGCCAGACCCAGGTCATGAACGAAGGCTGGGCGACCTTCTGGCACTACACCCTGATCAACGACCTGTACGACGAGGGTCTGGTCAGCGACGGCTTCATGATGGAGTTCCTCCAGTACCACACCAGCGTGGTCTACCAGCCCGGCTTCGACAGCCCTTATTACAGCGGCATCAACCCCTATGCGCTGGGCTTCGCCATGTACCGCGACATCCGCCGTATCTGCGAGCACCCCACCGAGGAAGACAAGCGCTGGTTCCCCGACATCGCCGGGAGCGACTGGCTGGCCACCCTGAAATTCGCCATGAAGAGCTTCAAGGACGAAAGCTTCGTCCTGCAGTTCCTCTCGCCCAAGGTGATCCGCGAGTTCAAGCTGTTCAGCATCCTCGACGACGACCAGAAGGACGACATGCTGGTCGACGCCATCCACGACGACGACGGCTACCGCAAGATCCGCGAAACCCTGGCTGCGCAGTACAACCTCGGCAACCGCGAACCGAACATCCAGATCTGGGACGTCGACCGCCGCGGCGACCGCTCGCTGACCCTGCGCCACCAGCAGCACGATCGCAAGCCGCTGGGCGAATCCACCGACGACGTGCTCAGGCACCTGCACCGCCTGTGGGGCTTCGACATTCACCTGGAGACCCTGCAGGGCGAGAACATCGTCAACACCTTCCACATGCCCCCAAAGGGTGAACGCGACAGCGAGGAGGGCTACCCGCGTCTCGACCTGATCATCCCACCCATTTGATCGGTTGACCGGGGCAACGGGCGTGACAAGCATGGCGGCAACCCCGCTGGAGACCGCCATGCGTCTGTTCGCCATTCTCCTGCTCTGCCTTGCTGTCGCCACCTGCAGCAACCCCGTCCCACACGCCCAGGTCGCGCATCCCGCCGATGCGCGTCTGGCGGGGCTGCGCGATTTCCAGCTGATGCCGCCGGAAAACGCCGTCGACGCCCTGCCCTACCGCAGCCGTTACCCGCTGATCAACGCCCAGGTGCGCCAGGGCCTGATCGAGCGCGGCTACCGCGAAAGCGCGGCGCCGCAACTGCGCGTCTACTACTGGCTGGCGCTCCAGGACGCGCCGCTGGAATTCAAGGTCGATACCCCGCCGCCCAATCCGCTCGGCCCCTATCTCGCTATCCATCGCCTGCGCGATGAGACCGGCACCCTGCGCCTGCGCCTGACCGATGCGCAGGAGCAGACGCTCTGGGAAGGCACCGTCAGCACCGGCCTCAGTCCCGCGCATGCCAGCGCCGCCCTGCTGCAGGACGCCATCGGCGCTCTCGTCCAACAGATTCCCACCGCCATGCCGTAGTCGCATGCCACGTGGGAGCGGACTCTGTCCGCGATCGTTTTCCGGCGGCTCCGCGCCGGCCGGCGGCACATCGCGGACAAAGTCCGCTCGAGCCCCTCTCCCTAACCCTCTCCCGCAAGCGGGAGAGGGAGACCGTTCGGTGCAGGATGAAACCTTGGCCTCAGTCGGCACCATCTGCCCCCTCTCCCTTAGGGAGAGGGCTGGGGTGAGGGGGAATCACAGGCACGGACTGACCTGAAGAAGACAGTTGCTCCTACGAAAAACCCAACATCCCGCCGCGCTTGCCCCACCCGCCGCAAACCCCGAAGCTATCCCCCAGAACAGGAGACAGCTTCATGCAGATCTACAAGGTGGGCGGCGCCGTGCGCGATCGCCTGCTCGGCATCCCCTTCAGCGATACCGACTGGGTCGTGGTCGGCGCCAGCGCCGACGAGATGCTCGCCCAGGGCTACCGCCCGGTGGGCGCCGACTTCCCGGTGTTCCTCCACCCCAAGACCGGCGAGGAATACGCCCTCGCCCGCACCGAGCGCAAAAGCGGGCGTGGTTACGGCGGCTTCACCTTCTACGCCAGCCCCGACGTCACTCTGGAAGAAGACCTGATCCGCCGCGACCTGACCATCAACGCCATGGCCGAGGACGACGACGGCCAGATCGTCGACCCCTACCACGGCCAGAAAGACCTTCAGGCCCGCCTGCTGCGCCACGTCTCCCCGGCCTTCGCCGAAGACCCGCTGCGCGTGCTGCGCGTCGCCCGCTTCGCCGCGCGCTACGCCCCAATGGGCTTTTCCGTGGCGCCGGAAACCCTGGCGCTGATGCGCGAACTATCGGAATCCGGCGAGCTGGAAGCGCTGACCGCCGAACGTAGTTGGAAGGAAATTTCCCGCGCCCTGATGGAATCTCGCCCGGACGTGTTCATCCAGGCGCTGCGCGACTGCGGCGCCCTGGCCGTGCTGATGCCGGAAGTCGACGCGCTGTTCGGCGTGCCGCAACCACCGCAGCACCACCCGGAAGTGGATACCGGCGAGCACGTGCTGGCGGTCCTGCGCGAATGCGCCAGGTACGACCAGCTGCTCAGCGTGCGCTGGGCCTGCCTGGTGCATGACGTCGGCAAGGGCGAGACCCGCGAGGAAGAGTGGCCCAAGCACCACGCTCACGAGCACCTGGGCCTGCCGCTGATCGACACGATCAACGCACGCTTCAAGGTCCCTCGGGACTGCCAGGAGCTGGCGCGACTGGTGGGGGAGTACCACACCCACTGTCACCGCGCGCTGGAGCTGCGACCGAACACCCTCCTGGAGCTGCTGCAGTCATTCGACGTCTACCGCCGGCCGCAGCGCTTCGAGGAGTTTCTCGCCGCCAGCGAGATGGACGCCCGTGGTCGCCATGGACTGGAAGACCGTGAATACCCGCAGGCCGAGTACCTGCGCGGCGCAGCGCAGGCTGCCCGCGCGGTCGCGGTGCAGCCGCTGCTGGAGAAGGGATACAAGGGTGCCGAGCTGGGCGAAGCGCTCAAGCGTGAGCGCCTGACGGCACTGAAGGCATACAAGCAAAGCCATACAGCCTGACTACGCGCTGCACCTGTAGGAGCGGGCCATGCCCGCGATCGCGCCCATGGGGCGCTCCTACAGGTGACGATCAGGCCGCCGGGTGCGCCTCGATCAGCGCCGCCGGGGTCAGTTCCACATCACGCCACTGGAACGGCACTGGCCAGAGTTTCTGCGGGATACTCGCAGTGGCCCAAAGCTCCGCGAAAGTGCGCTGCGCCCCAGGATGCTTCACCTCAGGCGCCAACAACGCCAGGGGCCAGAGCACGAAGGCATTCTTCAGCACCTCGGCGCGCGGCAGCGTCAGACCATCGAATTCGCCATGCAGGTCGCCATACAACAGCACGTCGATATCCAGCGGCAGACCCTTGCGCTCCGGCGCATAGCGACCGTTGTCGGCCTCGATGTGCTTGAGCCGCAGGCTCAGTTCCGCCAGCGGCAGATCGGTTTGCGCGACGATCACGAAGTTGTAGAACGGGCCGCTGCGAATACCTACCGGCTCGCTCTCGAAGACCGGCGAGCAGTGGATGTCCTCGAGGAAGCCGTCCAGCGCTTCCAACCCGGCGAGCAGGTGCCGCTCACGGTCGAAGTTGCTGCCCAGCCCGAGGTAGACCGTCGTCAGCGGCATCCGCGTTCGATCTCCACACCCACGCCGATGGCAGCCGCTACGGCACCGGGCTTGGTGACTTTCAGGCGCAGCCACTGGATGCCGAACTCCGCCATCAGCAACTGAGCCAGGCGCTCGGCGAAGGTTTCCACCAGCTGGAAGTGCGCGTCATGGGCAAAAGCCATGACCCGCTCGGAGAGCACGGCGTAGTCCAGGGCCTTGGCGATATCGTCGTCGGCCGCCGCCGGGCGGTTGTCCCAGCCCAGCGCCAGGTCCAGGCGCAGGCACTGCCGGATACCCCGTTCCCAGTCATAGACGCCGATCACGGTGTCCACTTCCAGCCCCTCGATGAAAACTCTGTCCACTGACTGCATGCTCCAAGGCGACACGACAAGCGGCCGGCGCCCCGTTAGAATCGGAAACGACCTCGTCTCCGGTGGAAACCATGTTCTGGTTCTTGGCGATCCTCGCCTACCTGCTCGGATCACTGTCCTTCGCGGTACTCCTCAGTCGCCTGTTCGGCACCGCAGACCCGCGCGCCAGTGGCTCGGGCAATCCCGGCGCCACCAACATGCTGCGCCTGGCCGGCAAGAAGATCGCCATCCTCACCCTGCTCGGCGATCTCGCCAAGGGGCTGCTGCCGGTGCTGATCGCCCGGCTGCTTGGCCTGTCCGACGTGGAGCAGGCCTGGGTCGGGCTGGCAGCCGTGATCGGCCACCTCTACCCGCTTTATTTCAATTTCCGTGGCGGCAAGGGTGTCGCCACTGCCGCCGGCATGCTGCTGGCGCTGTACCCGCCGGCCGCCCTGCTCGCGGCAGTCGCCTGGCTGGTGACTTTCAAGCTGTCGCGTACCAGTTCATTGGCTTCCCTGGTGGCCACACCACTGACCCTGCCGCTGCTGGCCTGGCAGGAGCCTTCGGCGCTGCTGCCGATGACCGTGCTTACCGGCCTGATCGTCTGGCGCCACCGCAGCAACCTGCGCGACCTGATCGCCGGCCGCGAACGTCACTTCTAAAGCCGCGAGCTTCCTGGCCCGCGTACCGCGCTGCAAGCGAAAAAGCGGCCCATGCCGCTCAGAGCATGTGCCGCGTCGTTTGCAGCTTCATTATTCAGATCGCCGGCAGCGACTCCATTGGCCAACGCGCCTGGACGCCGATCGACGGACCGTCCTGCTGCCCGGCCACCAGCCGCTGGCAGCCAGCATAGGCGATCATCGCGCCGTTATCGGTGCAGAAGCGCGGGCGGGCGTAGAACACCTGGCCCTTCATCTCGCCGAGCATCTTTTCCAGGTGCTGGCGCAGGGCCTGGTTGGCGCTGACGCCACCGGCAATCACCAGGCTCTTCAGATGCGTCTGCTTGAGCGCGCGCTTGCATTTGATGGTCAGGGTCTCGACCACCGCGGTCTGGAACGCCAGGGCGATGTCGCACCGGGTCTGCTCGCTGTCGTCACCGTCGGCCACGCAGCGTTGCCAGGTATTCAGGGCGAAGGTCTTGAGGCCACTGAAGCTGAAATCCAGGCCCGGACGGTCGGTCATCGGCCGCGGGAAGACGAAGCGACCAGCGGTACCGCGCTCGGCCAGGCGTGCGATCTCCGGGCCACCGGGATACGCCAGGCCGAGTAGCTTGGCGGTCTTGTCGAAGGCTTCGCCGGCAGCGTCGTCCACCGACTCGCCGAGTACCTGGTAACGGCCGATGCCATCCACCCTAACCAGCTGGGTGTGGCCGCCGGACACCAACAAGGCGACGAACGGGAACTGCGGCGGCTGCTCTTCGAGCATTGGCGCCAGCAAGTGGCCTTCCATATGGTGCACGCCGACGGCCGGTATGCCCCAGGCGAACGCCATGGCCTGGGCGCAGGAGGCGCCGACCAGCAGCGCGCCCACCAGGCCGGGACCGGCGGTGTAGGCGATGGCGTCGATGTCTTCGGCGGTGCGGCCGGAATCGTCCAGCACCTGGCGAATCAGCGGCAGCATGCGCTTGACGTGATCACGGGAGGCCAGCTCTGGAACCACGCCGCCATAGATGCGGTGCAGGTCGATCTGGCTGAACAGCGCGTCGGCCAGCAGGCCCTTTTCGCTGTCGTACAGGGCGACGCCGGTCTCGTCGCAGGAGGTTTCCAACCCCAGCACTAGCATGGGTTTGAGCCTTTACTCTGGGCAAAATTGAAGCCGCGCATCATAATCGCCGGCTGGGCTTCGGACCAGTGCTTTTCGATCGGAGGCTTTGCATTCCTCCGTTCGAACGTTTAATATCCGCAACCCTTGAAAACCGCCGACTCCGAACAACCGTCAGGAGCGCGATAAATCCTCCGGTAATCATTGAAGGTACGACCTGGATGCCCGCCGTCAAAGTTAAAGAGAACGAACCCTTCGACGTAGCTCTGCGTCGTTTCAAGCGCTCCTGCGAAAAAGCAGGCGTACTGGCCGAAGTCCGTAGCCGCGAGTTCTACGAAAAGCCGACCGCCGAGCGTAAGCGCAAGGCCGCTGCCGCTGTTAAGCGTCACGCCAAGAAAGTGCAGCGCGAACAGCGCCGCCGCGAGCGCCTGTACTGAGTTACAGCGCTTCGTCGCACGCTTTCCGCATCGCCCGGCCCACTCGCCGGGCGAGTGCCTGAAACAAGGCACCCAACTCCGATTCGCATTCGCGGACTTCGGAGTTTTTGCTTTTCCAGCCCCATGCTTAGCCTCAAGCCTCGCTCGCGGCTTCAACGCCCCGCGCTATGCTTGGGTCCACCCTGCGTCCCGATGAGTCTATGGCCGGCCTGATTCCACAATCCTTCATCGATGACCTGCTCAACCGCACCGACATTCTCGATGTGGTGAGTTCGCGCATCCAGCTGAAGAAGACCGGCAAGAACTACAGCGCCTGCTGCCCGTTCCACAAGGAGAAGACGCCCTCCTTCACCGTCAGCCCGGACAAACAGTTCTATTACTGCTTCGGCTGCGGCGCCGGCGGCAACGCGCTCGGCTTCGTCATGGACCACGACCAGCTGGATTTCGTCCAGGCGGTCGAGGACCTGGCCAAGCGCGCCGGCATGGACGTGCCTCGCGAAGAAGGCCGGCGCGGCAACAAGCCCCGCCAACCGGTCGACTCGCCGCTCTACCCGCTACTGGCCGGCGCCGCCGAGTTCTACCGCCAGGCGTTGAAGGGCCACCCGGCGCGCAAGGCTGCGGTGGAGTACCTCAAGGGCCGCGGCCTGACCGGCGAGATCGCCCGCGACTTTGGCCTCGGCTTCGCCCCGCCGGGCTGGGACAACCTGCTGAAGAACCTGGGCGGCGACAACCTGCAACTCAAGGCCATGCTCGACGCTGGCCTGCTGGTGGAAAACCCCGACAGCGGCAAGCGCTACGACCGCTTCCGCGACCGCGTGATCTTCCCCATCCGTGACAGCCGCGGCCGGGTGATCGCCTTCGGCGGCCGGGTACTGGGCGACGACAAGCCGAAATACCTGAACTCGCCGGAAACCCCGGTCTTCCATAAAGGCCAGGAGCTCTACGGCCTGTATGAGGCAAGGAAGAACAACCGGGATCTCGACGAGATCATGGTGGTCGAAGGCTACATGGACGTCATCGCGCTCGCCCAGCAGGGCATCCGCAACGCGGTCGCCACCCTGGGCACCGCCACCAGCGAAGAACACATCAAGCGGCTGTTCCGCATCGTGCCGAACATCCTCTTCTGCTTCGACGGCGACCAGGCCGGCCGCAACGCTGCCTGGCGCGCGCTGGAGTCAGCACTGAGCAACCTGCAGGACGGACGCAAGGTGCGCTTCCTGTTCCTGCCCGAAGGCGAAGACCCGGACAGCCTGGTGCGCGCCGAAGGCCCGGACGCATTCCGCGCCCGCCTCGCTCACCAGGCCCAGCCGCTGGCGGACTACTTCTTCCAGCAGCTGACCCAGGAAGCCGACCCCAGCACACTGGAAGGCAAGGCGCACCTGGCGACCCTGGCCGGGCCGTTGCTGGAGAAAATTCCCGGCAACACCCTGCGCCTGCTGATGCGCCAGCGCCTGGGCGAGATCACCGGTCTGTCCGCCGAGGCGCTCAGCCAGATCAGCGCGCCGCGCTCCGGCCTCACCGGCCAGGGCAAGCCAAGCCATACCCCGACCGCAGCGCAGGCGCACGGCTCGGACCACGCCCACGAGTACGCCGACTACGACATGGGGCAGTTCGCCGGCCAATTCGCAGAGCATGGCGACAGTCATTATCAGGATGCTTCGAACTACTTCGAGGCGCCGCAGGAATTTTCCGCCGGCAACGGCGGCGCCAAGCAGGGCAAGAAGCCCTGGAAGGGCGATCGCAAATGGGACGGCAAAGGCAAGAAAGGCGACTTCACGCCGCGCCAGCCACGCACCGAGATCAGCGTCGAGTCACCGACCCTGACCGCGCTGCGCACCCTGCTGCACCATCCTCAACTGGCGCAGAGCGTCGAGGATGCGAGCCACTTCTCCAACGAGGGACAGACCTATTCGCAACTGCTCGCGGCCCTGGTCGAAGCGTTGCAGAAGAATCCGAAACAGAGCTCGATGCACCTCATCGCGCGCTGGCACGGAACGCCCCAAGGGCGCCTGCTGCAGGTGCTGGCGGGGAAAGAATGGCTGATTGACGACGGCAATCTTGAAAAGCAGTTCGTCGACACCATTACTACACTTGCACACAACCAACTGCTCAGCAGCCGCGAAGCCCGCCTGCACAGTGTGCTGCGAAAGAATCCCAGTGAACTGACCGACGAAGAGAAAGCGTTACTGCGGGAGCACTACAGCACCCCCTCTTCAACAGGTAGCCAGAGCTGAACTGGCGCCTGAAGCCTCGAATCTGGTATAATCCTCGGCTTATTTCAGCCCGCCAAGACCTTCAGTGGATAGGGTGTTATGTCCGGAAAAGCGCAACAGCAATCACGTCTCAAAGAGTTGATCACCCGTGGTCGTGAGCAGGGTTACCTGACTTACGCGGAGGTCAACGACCACCTGCCGGAGGATATCTCTGATCCGGAACAGGTAGAAGACATCATCCGCATGATCAACGACATGGGGATCAACGTATTCGAGACAGCCCCGGATGCGGATGCCCTGTTGCTGGCGGAAACCGATACCGATGAAGCTGCCGCCGAAGAAGCTGCTGCCGCACTCGCTGCGGTAGAGAGCGACGTTGGCCGCACGACCGACCCGGTGCGCATGTACATGCGCGAAATGGGTACCGTGGAACTGCTGACCCGCGAAGGCGAGATCGAAATCGCCAAACGCATCGAGGAAGGCATCCGCGAGGTCATGAGTGCCATCGCCCAGTTCCCTGGCGCGGTGGACGGCATTCTCGAAGAGTACAACCGCATCGTCGCCGAAGGCGGCCGCCTGTCGGACGTCCTCAGTGGCTATATCGACCCGGATGACGGCACCCTGCCGGCCGAGGAAGTCGAGCCGGTTGGTCTGAAAGACGACGCCGAAGCCAAGGACAAGGACAAGGACGAAGAGGACGAAGAGTCCGACGGCGATAGCGAAGAAGAAGAAGGCGATGGCGGTCCGGATCCGGAAGAAGCCGCTCGTCGTTTTGGCGCCGTTTCCGAGCAGCTGGAAAAAGCCAAGAAGGCTCTGAAGAAGCACGGCCGTGGCAGCAAGCAGGCCACCGAAGAGCTGGTCGCCCTGGCCGAGCTGTTCATGCCGATCAAGCTCGTGCCCAAGCAGTTCGACGTACTGGTCGCCAAGGTCCGCGATGCGCTGGACAGCGTGCGTCGCCAGGAACGCGCCATCATGCAACTGTGCGTGCGTGATGCCCGCATGCCGCGTGCCGACTTCCTGCGCCAGTTCCCCGGCCACGAAACCGACACTGCCTGGGTCGATGCCATCCTCAAGGGCAAGCCCAAGTACGCCGAGGCCATCGAGCGCCTGCGTGACGACATCCTGCGCAACCAGCAGAAGCTGGTCGACCTGGAAGCCAGCTCGCAGCTGACCGTTGCCGAGATCAAGGACGTCAACCGCTCCATGTCCATCGGCGAGGCGAAAGCCCGTCGTGCGAAGAAGGAGATGGTGGAGGCGAACCTGCGTCTGGTGATCTCCATCGCCAAGAAGTACACCAACCGCGGCCTGCAGTTCCTCGACCTGATCCAGGAAGGCAACATCGGCCTGATGAAGGCGGTGGACAAGTTCGAATACCGTCGCGGCTACAAGTTCTCGACCTACGCCACCTGGTGGATTCGCCAGGCGATCACCCGCTCGATCGCCGACCAGGCCCGCACCATCCGTATTCCGGTGCACATGATCGAGACGATCAACAAGCTCAACCGTATCTCCCGCCAGATGCTGCAGGAGATGGGCCGTGAACCGACCCCGGAAGAGCTGGGCGAACGCATGGACATGCCGGAAGACAAGATCCGCAAGGTCCTGAAGATCGCCAAGGAACCGATCTCCATGGAAACGCCGATCGGTGACGACGAAGACTCGCACCTGGGCGACTTCATCGAGGACTCCACCATGCAGTCGCCGATCGAAGTGGCGACCAGCGAGAGCCTCAAGGAAGCCACCCGCGAAGTCCTCGCCGGCCTCACCGCTCGCGAAGCCAAGGTTCTGCGCATGCGCTTCGGCATCGACATGAATACCGACCACACCCTCGAGGAAGTCGGCAAGCAGTTCGATGTAACCCGTGAGCGTATCCGTCAGATCGAAGCCAAGGCGCTGCGCAAGCTGCGCCACCCGTCGCGAAGCGAGCACCTGCGCTCCTTCCTCGACGAGTGACGAAGAACCCCCGGCCCAAAACCGGGGGTTTTTCTTTGGGCCTTCCATCGGGCAAAGTGCCACGTCTACACTTCGGCATAGTCCCCTCCCTGGAATGAGGCCCTTCATGCCGCGTCTGCAGGCAGTTCTACTGTGGTGCCTCGCATTCTGGGCGGGACAGGCATTCGCCCTGAACCTCACGCCCGAGGAGCAGCAGTGGCTGCAGGCGCACCCCACGCTGCGCCTGGGCGTGGACGCCTCCTGGCCCCCCTTCGAGTTTCGCGACAACGACGGCCAGTATCAGGGGCTGGCCGCCAGCTACGTCAAGGTCATCAGCGACCAGCTCAAGATCAAGCTGCAGCCGGTGGAGCCAGCGAGCTGGAGCGAAGTCCTGCGGCAGGCCCGCGACAACCGCATCGACCTGCTCCCCGGCATCATGGCCACCCCGGAGCGGCTCGACTACCTGACCTTCTCGCGCCCCTACCTCGACTTCCCGATCATCATCCTCGCGCGCAAGAACGGCCCCGCCCCCTCCAGCGTGAAGGAGCTCTACGGCCTGAAGGTCGGTGTGGTCGCCCACTACGCCCCGCATGAACTGCTGGTCGCCAAGCATCCCGACCTCAACCTGCAGCCCCTGCCCAGCGTCGCCGCCGGCTTGCAGGCACTGGCCGTCGGCCAGGTAGACGCCTTCGTCGGCGACCTCGCTTCCAGCGTCTGGAACCTGCGTCAACTGAAGCTGGAGGGCCTGCAGATCAGCGGCGAGACACCCTACCGCTACCAACTGGCGATGGGCGTGCCGAAAAGTCAGGCGATCTTCGTCGGCATCCTGGACAAGGTGCTGGCGGACCTGACCGTCGAACAGATCGACGACTTGCAGGCACCCTGGGTCGGCGGCCTGGTGGACCGCCGCAGCGTCTGGCCCGAGGTGTTCCGCGTCGTCGTACCGATCGCCCTCCTCAGCGCCCTCACCCTGCTGGTGCTGTTCACCATGAACCGCCGCCTGCGGGGCGAAATGCAGCGCCGCGAAAAACTCGAACAGGCCCTGCGCGACAGCGAGCAGCATTATCGCGGCCTGGTGGAAAGCCTCACCGCCATCGCCTGGGAAATGCGCCTGGCGGAAAACCGCTTCACCTATGTTTCTCCCCACGCCCAGCGGCTACTCGGCTATCCGCTCAGCGACTGGCTGGAACCCGGCTTCTGGCAGCGCACGCTGTACCCCGACGACGCCGAGCACGCCATCCACTTCTGCAAGACGGAGAGCCTGGCCGGACGCAACCACAGCTTCGACTACCGCATGCTGGCCGCCGACGGACGAATCGTCTGGATCCGCGACATCGTCACGCTGATCCACCACGGCGATGACCTGATCCTGCGCGGCCTGATGATCGACATCACCGAGGCCAAGCACACCGAACAGGCGCTGCGCCTGTCCGAACAGAAATTCGCCTCGGTCTTCCACCACTGCCCGGACATCATCGTCCTGGCGCGACGCATCGACGGCAAACTGCTGGCGGTGAACAGCACCTTCGAGCGGCAGATCGGCATACCCGCCAGCGAGGCCCTCGGCAAGACCTCCACCGAGCTGGGCATCTGGGGCGCACCCGGCATGGGGCCCATGATGCTGCAGCGCCTGCAGGGCGAGCCGCTGAACAACGTCGAGATCCCACTCAACCGCCGCGACGGCGGCCGCTTCACCGGGTTGCTCTCCGCCCAGCACGTCGTCCTCGACGACACCCCCGCGCTGGTGGTGGTGGTGCGCAACATCACCCAGGTCAAGGAAACCCAGGAACAACTGCGCGTCTCCGAAGAGAAGTTCGCCAAGGCCTTCCACGCCTCCCCCGACGGCATGCTGATCTCACGCATCAGCGACGGCCGGCTGGTGGAAGTGGACCAGGGCTTCACCCGCATCACCGGCTTCAGCCGCGAGGAAGCTGCCGAGCGATCCACCCTCGACCTGCGCCTGTGGGCCAACCCGGCGGACCGCAGCAAGCTGCTGGGCATCCTCGACAGCACCTCCAGTGCCCCGGACTTCAGTGCGCAGATTCGCACCCGTGACGGCAGTCTGCGGCTTTGCGAACTCTCCGCCCATCGCATCACCATCGGCAACGACGACTGCATGCTGACCATCGCCCGGGACATCACCGAGCAACAGCAGATGCAGGAAAAACTCCGCCTCGCCGCCACCGTATTCGAAAGCACCGCCGAAGGCGTGATGATCACCGATGCGCACCAGCGGATAGTCGCCGTCAACCGCGCCTTCAGCGAAATCACCGGCTACAGCGAACAGGAAGCGCTCGGCAGCTCGCCGCGCCTGCTCGCCTCAGGGCAGCACGACAGCAGCTTCTACGTCGCCCTCTGGCACCAGCTCAACGCTGAAGGCCACTGGCAGGGCGAGATCTGGAACCGCCGCAAGAACCAGGAACTCTACCCGGAGTGGCTGACCGTCAGCGCCGTGCGCAATGCCGACGGCGAGCTCTCGCACTATGTGGGCGTGTTCGCCGATATCTCCACCCTCAAGTACGCCCAGGCGCGGCTCGACTACCAGGCCCACCACGACCCGCTCACCGGCCTGCCCAACCGCCTGCTGTTCGAAAGCCGCCTGAACGCGTCGCTCAAGGAAGCCCAGGAAGAGAATCACCAGGGCGCCGTACTGTTCCTCGACCTCGACCGCTTCAAGCACATCAACGACAGCCTCGGCCACCCGGTCGGCGACCTGCTGCTCAAGTCCATCGCCACCCGCCTGCGCGAACAACTGCGCGATGTCGACACCGTGGCCCGCCAGGGCGGCGACGAGTTCATCATCCTGCTGCCCGGCCTGCACCACGCGCTGGACGCCGAGCACGTGGCGAACAAGCTCCTGCTCTGCTTCGACAAACCCTTCATTGCTGGCGAACAGGAGTTCTTCGTCAGCGCCAGCATCGGCATCTGCCTCTATCCCAGCGATGGCGGCGACGTCGCCACCCTGGTGAAGAACGCCGACGCCGCCATGTACCGGGCCAAAGCCCAGGGCCGCAACCGCGTCGAGTTCTACACCCGCGAGCTGACCTTCCAGGCCACCGAGCGCATGGCCCTGGAGCACGAACTGCGGCGTGCCCTGGAGAGCGACCAACTGCAGCTCTACTACCAGCCCAAGCTGTCCCTCGCCAGCGGCCAGCTTGTAGGAGCAGAGGCACTGATCCGCTGGAAGCATCCGCAATTCGGCGCGATATCTCCGGATCGCTTCATCCCCCTGGCCGAGGAAAACGGCCTGATCCTGCCACTGGGCGATTGGGTACTGCGCGAAGCCTGCCGACAGATGAGCCGCTGGCAGGACAGCCACGCCGCCTTCGGGCCGCTGTCGGTCAACCTCGCCGGTGCGCAGCTGCGCCAGACCAACCTGGTCGATCGCATCCGCGAACTGCTCGCCCACTACAACCTCCAGCCCTCGCGCCTGCAGCTGGAGATCACCGAAAGCTTCCTCATGCACCAGACCGAGGAAGCCCTGTCGATCCTGCACAGCCTCAAGCACCTGGGCGTGCAACTGGCCATCGACGACTTCGGCACCGGCTACTCCTCGCTCAGCTACCTCAAGCAGCTGCCGCTGGACACCCTGAAGATCGACCAGTCCTTCGTCCACGGCCTGCCGGACGACCCCCACGACGCCGCCATCGCCCGCGCCATCATCGCCCTGGGCCGCAGCATGAACCTCACGGTGATTGCCGAAGGCGTGGAACACGAAGCCCAGGAACGCTTCCTCGAAGCCGAAGGCTGCGACCAGATCCAGGGCTACGCCCTGAGCGCCCCGCTACCGGCCGACGCCTTTGCCAACCGCTTCCTGGTCCCGCTGCATCCGGTTGGCGCAAGCCAGAACGCCCCGGTATAATCCGCCCGCCTTCTGGGGGCCTATAGCTCAGTTGGTTAGAGCAGAGGACTCATAATCCTTTGGTCCACGGTTCAAGTCCGTGTGGGCCCACCACCCTTTCAGCAAAAAGCCGCGCAGATGCGCGGCTTTTGCGTTTCTGCCATTCGGTCGTCAGGAGTTCGCCAGTTCCCGCAGCGCCGCCGTGGCGAGGAAGCCGGAGCGGGAGCTGTAGCGTTGGTCCTTGCTGACACGGTCGTCGATGCGTTGCAGCAGGTGTTCGGGCAGCGTGGCGTTGAAGCGTACCGCCTTGCCCAGATACGGCGTGACGTCGAACTCGATCACCGCCCAGACTCCGCCGGCGTAATCCGGGTTGTTCAGGTGCTGGTCAATGGCTTGCGGTTGTGGCAACGCTTCGCCGTCCGCGACCAGCCCCTCGAAATGCAAGGCAAGGGCTTCTTTCGCGTTATCCAGGGCTTCGTCGACGGTACAGCCGGCAGAAAAACAGCCGGGCACATCCGGCAGGGTGACGCCGTAGTCGCTGTCGGGGTCCTTGTGGAGCACGACGGGAAATTTCATGGGTGGGCACCTGCTGTCGTGTATTCGGTTCAGTGGCTCGCTCTGGATTGTCCGGGCTTGAGGCCGGCCTGCTTGAGGATGCTGTTCACAGTGCCCTTTGGCAGGCTGGATTTCGGATGCGGCACCGTCACCTTGCCGGACTTGGCCGGGTGCTTGAACTGGTGATGGCTGCCGTTGCAGCCGATCTCGAACCAGCCATCCTCGATCAATAGATCAATGATCTCCTTGCTGCGCATCGACGCCTTCCCGACGGCGCAGCAGTGTGTACCGTACACACTGGATTCGAAGTCCGTCAATGTGACGAGGAGGTAAGCCGACAGGCGCTGCATTGACCCGAGTTGGAGGCAGGTTCGCCGTAGACCAGCGGCATTTCCCGAATCGCCCTACGCCGCAACGGCGTTGCTGTCCTACAAGGGCTCTGCGTAGCGTTCCGCCTGCCACGGCTTGCTGTGGCCAGGAGTGGAATCCTGAAAGCGAACGCGACACGTAAGCCAACTGCAGAGAGCGATTGCTGACTAGCATTCACTGTCTCTCGGTCTATGGCGGACCGTGTGAGGTGGGCTATTGCCCTACCGGTTCGCGTTCGCACCCGGCATTCCACCCTTGCACGGTCCGCCTCCCTCTTCGGTTGTTCGGGCGGCGGCTTCTGGATGTACATGGAGAGACAGCATGAAGTTTTCCGATTCGATGTCGGCCGACGAAGGCCTGATTCCCACTGTGTTCCAACGCTACAACCGTCGTCTGCGTGGGCTGCTGATCGAGCGCCAGGCGTGGTTCGTCCTGCGCGATCTGGCCAAGCTGACCAACAGTCATCTGGGTGAGCGGGTCACCAGCAAGCTCGATCCGGACCAGCTTCGCCATGAGCAGTTGGCAGGCTGCGATGAAAAGCTCTATCTGGTCAGTGAAAGCGGCCTGTACGCGCTGCTGATGGTGCACTTCTACCACCCGGAGAACCGCAGCCTGCGCCAATGGCTGAGCAACGAGGTGCTGCCGGCGCTGAGGGATGCGCAGCAGCACAATCCACACCTGCCGCAACGGCGGATGGAGCAGCTGGAAGGCCAACTGATGAGCGTGATGGACTGGCAGGGCAAGCTCTGGGTGCGCTGGGTCGATGCAGTGCGGATCATGGAAGATCAGGTGCGTTCGCTGCACTGATCCGCCGCAGGTGCTCCTCGTAGGATGGCGTGGAGCGAAGCGATACCCATCGCTTCACGCCCCAATGAGCTTCGCAGACAAGGTCCGCTCCTTCAGGATCAAAGGCCCCTCACCCTAGCCCTCTCCCGCAAGCGGAAGAGGGGACCGTTCGGAGCGAGAAATAACCTCGGTGTCAGCCGGTACGTTTTGCCTGCTCTCCCAGCACGTAGGGCGCATAACGCGCCAGCGTTATCCGCTGCCTGGGGTCTGGCGGATAACCTGTTCCAGGTTATCCGCCCTACGTTTACGGCGGGTTCTGGCAGCTTCCCGGCGCCGCAATGCGAGCCACTTCACACCCGCCGTCGATCATCTGACGCAAGCGCTCCGCCGACATGACAGGCGTCAATATCAAATTGCCACCAGCCATTAAATTGGCATCTCCCTGATATGAGCGAGCCCCTCATGACTCTCCACCGGTATCCAGTCCAGTTGCTGGTCACTTCCCAGGACCCGGCGCTGGCGCGCCAGGTTCGTGCGTTGCTGGCAGCCTACGAACTGCCCTGCGCGGTGATGGAGGGACCGCGCAACTGCGAGCAGGCGCCGCTGTGCCGATGGTTCAAGGACGCGCCTTTGAGCGATTCGGCGCGCTTGCAGGCGCTGCTGGCCGATGCCATCGGGGTGCTGGAGAGAACCCGCCACGCCTTCCGCTCCCGCGAGCTGGGCGAGTTGCGCCAGCGCCTGAGCGGCGCGCTGCAGGAGTTGTCGGGGCCGCGCTCGCTGGTGTAAAAGACTCCCACCCGCGTTCCGCCGTTGCGGAAGCTGGCTTTGCCGGGCAGGACTTGTGGGCCTGCAAGACAAAGCGCCGAGTTGGTCGCCATCGATTTCGATTGGACGACGAGCCGGCGCTTTTTTCATGCCCGACAAAAACAGCAGACCCGCAAGGAGCCGAACATGGGCCTGGGACCGAAGCTCGAAAGCGTGCTCGAGCGCATCGGCCTGTCGACGACGGAAGTCGAACAGCGCCTGAGTTACCTGGAGTGGCGCGAGGAGGATGGCTGCCATCTCCACGGCCGTGCCGCCGAACTGGAGGGCTGCCACCAGCGCTTCATCGAGCAGCTCTACGATCACCTGCGCCACTACCCGCCACTGGGCGCGATCCTCGCCGAGCCGGCGACCCTGGCGCGGCTGAAATGCAGCCAACTCGAATACTACCGCCAGCTCTGGGACGCCCCACAGGATGCCGACTACGTGCGCGACCGCCTGCGCATCGGGCTGGTGCACCAGCAGGTGGGCGTCGAGCTGAAGTGGTACCTGGGCGCCTATCGCCTGTACCTGGACCAGATGCTCGCCGACCTGCTGGGCGACGCTCCGGAAGCCAAGACCTACGCCAGCCTGCTCAAGCGGGTGTTCTTCGACATGTCGCTGGCGATCGACACTTACGGTGCCGCCCAGCGCCAGGCGCTGGAGGACAGCGAGGCGCGCTACGCCCGCGCCCTGCGCGGCGCCAACGACGGTATCTGGGACTGGGACCTGGGCAACGACCGCCTCTACGTCTCCGAGCGCTGGGCGCGCATGCTCGGCCTGACCCGCGACAATCTCGGCGAAGGCAGCACCAGCTGGTTCGCCCGCGTACACCCGGACGACCTGCCCGGCCTGCGCAAGGCCATCGACGCGCACCTGCGTGGCAGCAGCGCGCTGCTCAGCCACGAGTACCGCATCCGTCAGCGCGACGGCAATTATCTCTGGGTGCTGGCGCGCGGCGTGGTCACCGATGGGCGCATGGCCGGCTCGCAGACCGACATCAGCCAGCACAAGGCCAGCGAACACCAGCTCAGCCACGCGGCACGGCACGACCCGCTCACCGGCCTGGGCAATCGCCTGCGCCTGGACGAACTGCTGCAGCAGGCCCTGATGCGCCAGCGCCGCCCCGGCGCGCGCGAATCCGGCCTGCTGTTCATCGATCTGGACCGCTTCAAGCTGATCAACGACAGCCTCGGCCATGCCGTGGGCGACCGTGTGTTGGTGGAGGTCTCCCAGCGCTTGCTGCGCTGTCTGCGACCGGGCGATCACCTGGCGCGCTTCGGTGGCGACGAGTTCGTCGTGCTGCTGGACGACCTCGCCAGCCTGGCCGACGCCGAGCAGGTCGCGCAGCGCATGCTCGACTGCCTGCGCCAGCCGCTGCACGTGGATGGCCGCACGCTGGTGGTCAGCGCCAGCATCGGCATCACCGGGCTGATGACCGACGGCCAGGCCATCGACACCCTGCAGGCCGCCGACCTCGCGCTGTACCGCGCCAAGGAGGCCGGCAAGGCACAGTACGCGCGCTTCAGCCGGGAGCTGCAGGCCGAGGCGCAACGCCGGCTGGAGCTGGAAAGCGCGCTGGCCCAGGCGCTGCGCCGCGAGGAGTTCAGTCTGCACTACCAGCCCATCGTTCGCCTGGACCGCGACTCACCGCACTGGGAGGCGGTGGAAGTGCTGCTGCGCTGGAAGCACAACGGCGAGTCGGTTTCGCCGCTGGACTTCATTCCCGCGCTGGAAGAATCCGGCGAGATCGTCCACGTCGGCGACTGGGTGCTGCGACAGGCCTGCCGGCAAACGGCGCAGTGGCAGCGTCAGGGCCATCGCAATCTGTATTGCTCGGTCAACCTGTCGAGCCGGCAGCTGCAGCAGCCGGGCTTCGCCGCGCGGGTGCAGCGCATCCTCGCCGAGAGCGGTCTGTCGCCGCGCAGCCTGGTGCTGGAGATCACCGAAAGCCTGTTGATGCAGGACGGCGCGGAAACCCTCGCCTGCCTGCGCGAGCTCGCCGCCGAGGGCGTGCGCCTGGCGCTGGATGACTTCGGCACCGGCTATTCCTCGCTCGGTTATCTCAAGCGCTATCCGCTGCACATCCTCAAGGTCGACCGCAGCTTCATCACCCGCGTGCCGGACGACCCGGAGCTCAGCGCCATCTGCCGCGCGATCATCGGCCTGGGCCACAGCCTGGGCCTGGAAGTGGTGGCCGAGGGCGTGGAGCGTCAGGAGCACCTCGACTTCCTGCGTCAGGAAGGTTGCCGACATGCGCAGGGCTTCCTGTTCAGCAAGCCACTGGCGCCGGAGCAACTGTTCCAGACCCGACTGGAGCACCAGCGATGAAGCTCAACATGCCTGTCACCGGGCGCCAGGTGGACGTCCCGCTCAATGCCAACATTCTCTCCACCACCGACCTCAAGGGCGCGGTCACCCACGTGAACCCGGACTTCCTGCGAATCAGCGGTTTCGAGGCCGAAGAGCTGGTGGGTTTCAACCATAACCGCGTGCGCCACCCGGACATGCCGCCCGCCGCCTTTGCCCACCTCTGGCAGACGCTGCAGGCCGGCCGCAGCTGGATGGGCCTGGTGAAGAACCGCTGCAAGAACGGCGACCACTACTGGGTTAGCGCCTTCGTCACGCCAATCCGCCATGGCGGCAAGGTGGTCGAGTACCAGTCGGTGCGCACACGTCCTGGCGCCGAACAGGTCGACGCGGCGGAGCGCCTGTACGCCAGGATGCGCGGGGGAGCGAAGTTGAGCCGCCTTCGTCTTCCGCTGGTGGCGCAGCTGTTGCTCGGCCTGCTGCTGGCGCAGGCCGGTGGCGCCCTGTTGGCGCTGCTGCTACCCAAACTGGCGGCGTTGGCGTTCCTGCTCGCGCTGGGTGTTTCCGCTACTTGGTTGGTACTACGGCTGCAACCGCTAGGTGCTTTGCTCGCAAAGGCGCGGAAGGTCGCCGACAACCCGCTCAGCCAGCAGCTTTACTCGGGCCGCGCTGACGAGTTCGGTGAACTGGATTTCGCCTTCCGCATGCTGGAGGCGGAGACGGCGGCGGTGGTCGGGCGCATGGCGGACGCCTCGCGGCAACTGGCCGAACATTCCGCCGCGCTGGCCGACGCCATGGCCGGCGGCAGCGCCGCTTCGCAGTTGCAGCAGCGCGAGACCGAGCAGGTTTCCAGCGCCATGCAGCAACTGGCGCAGAGTGTCCAGGAGGTCGCCCGCCATGCGCAGCACAGTGCAGTGGCGGCGCAATGCAGCGAACGCATCACCCAGTCCGGGCATCAGGACGTGCATGGCACGCGCGGACAACTCGCCGCGCTGGAAGCCGGCGTGCGCGCGGCAAGCACCGCAGTGGAACAGCAGAAGGAGCACAGCGAGGCGATCTCGCGGATGCTCGAAGTGATCCGTGACGTCGCCGGGCAGACCAACTTGCTCGCGCTCAACGCCGCCATCGAGGCTGCGCGCGCCGGGGAAAGCGGGCGCGGTTTTGCGGTGGTCGCCGACGAAGTCCGCGCACTGGCTTCGCGTACGGAACATTCCGCGCGGGATATCCAGTCGCTGGTGGGCAACCTGCAGCAGGGCGCCGAGGATTCGGTACGGGCGCTCTGGCACTGCTGCGATCAGGCGGTGGCCAGTCTGGAGCAGGCCGGCCAGGCGGCGGGCACGCTGGAGAAGATCAGCGAGCAGGTCTCGGCTATCCAGCGCATGAGCCTGGAGATCGCCGAAGCCATCGAGGAACAGGGCGTCGCCAGCGAAGACGTGCAGCGCAGCCTGCACGCCATTCGCGGCTCAGCCGACAGCAATGCGGAAAAGGTCGGCACCTGCCAGCGCAGCGCCGCGCGCATGGCGGAACTGTCGGCGGAGCTGCGGATGCTGGCGGAGCATTTCTGGGAGGGCAGCCGGGCGGGTTAGCGCTTGGCGATGATGTACACGGCGTGGACGATGCCGGGAATGTAGCCGAGCAGCGTCAGCAGGATGTTGAGCCAGAACGCGCCGCCGAAACCGACCTGGAGGAACACGCCCAGCGGCGGCAGAAGGATGGCGATGAGGATGCGGATGAAGTCCATGCGGTGGCTCCTTGTGAGATGGCCTTGTGCAGGGAGTTGACCGCAGGAAAACGAAGCGGGTTCAGAGAATCTGGCTGGCTACAACGCTCGCCTGTAGGAGCGCCCCATGGGCGCGATCGCGGGCATGGCCCGCTCCTACAGGTGGCATCCGGTCTCAGAGGAACCAGCGGTACTCGCGCGCGCTGACTTCGTTCATGAAGTCCAGGTGGTCGTGGCGCTTGTTCTCGCAGTAGACGAAGACGAACTCGCTGCCCAGGCCTTCCTTCACCACCGGGTGGTCTTCCATCTCGGCGACGGCGCCAAGCATGTCGCGGGGGAAGTCGATGCCGCTGGAGCGGTCTTCGTTGAGCGGCGGGATCGGTTCCTGGCGAGCTTCCAGGCCGTGTTCCATGCCGGTGAGGATCGCCGCCAGTACCAGGTAGGGGTTGGCGTCGGCGCCGGCCAGACGGTGCTCTATGCGCAGGTTCCTGCCATCGGACTCGGGAATGCGGATGCACGCATCGCGGTCTTCGAAGCCCCAGCTGGCCTTGCTCGCGGCGTTCACGCGGGAGCCGTAGCGGCGATAGGCGTTGTGGTTGGCGGCGAAGATCGGCATGCAGTGCGGCAGCAGTTCCAGGCAGCCGGCCACGGCGTGGCGCAGGGCCTGCTGGTTTTCGCGGTCGAGCAGGTTGTTGCCATCGCGGTCGTAAAGGCTGACGTGCACGTGCATGCCACTGCCCGGCGCATGCAGGTAGGGCTTGCTCATGAAGCTGGCGCGGTGGCCGTGCTTGAGCGCCACGCCACGGGTGGCGCGGGTGAACAGCGCGGCCTGGTCGGCGGCGTGCAGGCCGTCGTCGCAGTGGGCGAAGTTGATCTCGAACTGACCCGGGCCGATCTCGGCGGTGATGACGTTGGCGTCCACGCCCTGCTCGCGGGAGGCTTCGACGATCTCGTGAAGCACGTCGGAGAAGCGCGACAGGCGCTCGATGTGCATGTTCGGCTGGTCGTCCTCGTCGTCGCACAGCGGGTCACGCGGGTATTGCGGCAGGCCGCCGTCGAGCTTCTTGTCGAACAGGTAGAACTCCAGCTCGAAGGCCACCACCGGGCGAATGCCCTTCGACTCCAGGCGCTGCATGACGCGGGCAAGCACTTCGCGCGGCTCGAACTCGATGGGCGCTTCGGTGCCATCGGAGCTGATCAGCATCTGCCCCAGCGGCTGGTTTTCCCAGCGCACCGGCTTGAGCGAACCGGGGATCAGGCGGCGCGGTGCGTCCGGGTCGCCGTCGTTGAAGCAGTAGTCGCCGATGGGGTGCAGGCCGCCCTGTACGCCCAGCAGCACGCAGTTCTGCGGCAGTTTCAACGGGCTGCCGGCGGCGACCTTTTCCAGCATGTCCACGGGGTAGCGTTTGCCGTAGAAGTGGCCGGGAATGTCCAGGCAGATCAGGTCGACGTAGCGGATGTCCGGATATTGCTGGCGGAAGGCGCGGACTTCACTGAGCAGGTCGGGATGCATCGGGCGGTTCATGATTTCTCTTGGGCCTTTGTGCGGGGGCGGCCGGATCGTTTTCCTAAACCAACCCTCGCGGGCTGGCTTGGGAAATCAAGTGAAGATCCACAGCACCCTTGTTGGTTTGTCGGTGAGGTTGCCGTAGCGGAACTGGCTGTGCGGCGGCAGCTGGAAACTGTCGTTGGCGTAGAGGGTGACGGTGTCGTCCTCGTACCAGAGGGTCAGCTCGCCTTCGAGGACAAAGCCGCCCTGCTCCGAGCTGTCGTCCAGGTGGCCTTCGCCGCTGGTCGCGCCGGGGGCGAGAATGCTGTCGAGCATCGAGAAGCCGCCGGACATGTTCGGCGAGGCGAGGATGTCGGTGACGCCGCCGGCGTAGTACAGGGTGCGGCGGTCGTTCGGCCGGGTCACCCAGTCGCGCTCGCGGCGGGTTTCGCCGGCATAGAAATAGGTGGTCGGTACACCCAGCGCTTCGCTGATGGCGGTGAGGTCGGCGACGGTAGGTTGCGACAGGCCGCGCTCGACCTGGGACAGGAAGCCCACCGAGCGACCGATCTGCTCGGCCAGCTCGCCCAGGGTGAGGTTCTTGTGCTTGCGCAGGTCGCGGATCAGCGTGGCAAGGTGTTCGTTGGTGGCCGTCTGGGTCATGGCAGGTTCCGGATTAGACAAAGTCCCGCAATCGATACCAGGCCTTGCCGACGGCTTCCAGTGGCGCGGCGAAGCGCTGGCCGCCGGGGAACCCGGGATTGCGGATGCGTTGATAGAGGTCAAGCTCGTCGCTGCGGCCGAACATGGCTTCGCTCACGGCATGGGCGGCCGCCAGGCTCGGCAGCACGCCGTGGCCGGAATAGCCCTGCAGCCAGTAGAGATCGCCGCGTCGGCCGATGTCCGGGGTACGCCGCATGCTGCAGTCGATGTGCCCGCCCCAGGCGTATTCCAGCTCCACGCCCTTGAGTTGCGGGAATACCCGTTCGACATAGGGACGAGTGGCAGCGCGAATGTCCGAAGGCATGCCGCCCAGGTAGGTGCAGCCGCCGCCGAACAGCAGGCGATGATCGGGGGTCAGGCGGAAGTAGTCGAGGACAAACTGGTTGTCGGTGACGCAGCAGTTTTTCGGCAGCAGCGAGCGGGCCAGTTCCTCGCCCAGCGGCGCGGTGGCGACCTGGTAGGTGCCTACCGGCAGGATACGTTCGGAGACGTCGCGGTCCAGGCCATCGATGTAGGCGTTGCAGGCCAGCACCAGGGAGGCGCAGCGCACGCTGCCATGCTCGGTGGTCACCTCGTAGCCGTTGCCGCTCTCGCGGAAGCTCAGTGCGCGGGTCTGCTCGAAGATGCGTCCGCCGGCACGCTCGATGGCGCCCGCCAGGCCGTAGGCCAGCTTCAGCGGGTTGAGGTGCGCGGAGTTCGGGTCGTACAGGCCAGCCTGGTAGCGGTCGCTGGCGATCCACTGCGGCAGGTCTTCACGGGGGATGAATTGCAGGCCTTCGTAGCCCCAGCGGCGATTGGCTTCGGCCTGCCAGTCGTAGAGCGAACCGACCCGGCGCTGCAGCACGGCGGTCCACAGGTGGCCGATGCGGTAATCGCAGTCGAAGCCGTGGCGTTGCGGCAGGTCGCGCAGTTCATGGGCGGCCCACAGCATGCCCTGCCACAGGCGCAGCGCGCCTTCGTGGCCGAGGTCGTCCTCGATCGGGCCCAGGTCGCTGGACCAGCCCGGCAATGCCTGCCCGCCGTTGCGACCCGAGGCGGCCCAGGCGATGCGGCTGGCTTCGATCATGCAGACCTGGCGGCCGCCTTCGACCAGTTGCAGCGCCGTGTGCAGGCCGCTGAAACCGGCGCCGATGACCAGGACTTCGCATTCCAGCGGTTCGCGCAGCGTATCGCGCGGCTGGATCAGCTCGGGATTGGCGCCGGCGTAGTAGGTGCCGACCGGTTCGGGCGAACGCAGGAACATCGCGACCTCGTGAAATTGTTCTGATTATTTTTCATGAAAAATAACAGAACAAATTTCACAAGGCTAGCCCGTCGCGTTTTCACGGGACGGGCTGCGCTTCAACTCATCAGGAGGACAGCACGGCCGCGTCGGATTGCTCTTCGCGTTTCTGCCGCACGCTGACCACCACCACCAGCGCCACCAGGATGCCGGCGAGGATGGCCGAGGAGCCGATGGTGCCGAAGTCCAGCCCGCCCTTTTCGTGGGACTTGGTCAGCACGTCGCCCAGGGTCGCGCCGAACGGCCGGGTCAGTACGAAGGCCACCCAGAACAGCAGCACCGAAGACAGCTTGGTGAAGTAGTGCAGCAGTACCACCACCGCGATCAGGCTGCCGATCAGCAGCGCACCGCCGGCGAAGCCCAGGCCGGAGTCATCGGCGAGGAAGTCGCCCAGCGCGGTGCCCAGGGTGTTGGAGAAGAGGATGGCGATCCAATAGAACATCTCGCCCTTGAAGCTGCGGATGTTGTCCACCGACAGCGAGGTGCCGCTGAAGCGCCACAGCGCGAAGATCGCCACCAGGATGCTGATCAGGATCGCCGACCCGGTGGCGTACCCGAGCCCCAGGGTACGGTCCATGAAGTCCGACATGGTGGTGCCGGCGGTGCTGGTGGAAAGAATCACCAGCCAGTACAGCCAGGGCACATAGCGCTTGCTGGCGAGCTGGCCGATGAGGGTGACGACGAACAGGCTGATGAGGATCAGCGAACTGATCGCATAGCCGACGTTGAGGGTCATCGACAGCAGGTCGCCGGCGGTTTCCCCCAGGGTGGTGGCGCAGATCTTCATCACCCAGAAGGCCAGGGTGATCTGAGGCAGTTTATTCACGACGTATCTCCGGAAAATGAGCGGGATCGACGCGCGTCGTCCCGACCGATCACGTCGCTGCACGCCGGAGTTGGCGGTCTCCCCCAAATAGCCCCAGGTGCATGGACGTGGAGACTGAGGTCGGCGCGGTGAAGAAAGGGTCAAGCGGGTATGAAAAATCCATTGGCCAGCTTCCCGGCTGGTGATCCGACGGATGACAGATGGCTGTCAGTTGCTATGGTTCTACGAGGGGGCAATGCGCCCGAGGAACGCTGAATTGCGCGCGATTAGCCGGCGCATGGGGATATGGATGAATCAGATGATCAAACCGCAACCGTACTGCAAGAACTGCCGGCTGGCACCGCCCACCCTGAGCGACGACAAGGTCCAGGAGCTGGAGGCGATCATCAAGCCGGGGCACCTGCTGCACAAGGGGGACTTCGTGTTCCGCCAGGGCGACCCGTTCCATAGCGTGTTCCTGGTGCGCTCCGGTTCGATCAAGACCTTCACCACCAACGAGCAGGGCCTGGAGAAGATCACCGGCTTCTATTTCGCCACCGAGATCTTCGGCTTTTCCGGCATGGGTGAAGGCAGCTACCCGGTGTCGGCACAGGCGTTGGAAAGCACCCTGTGCAGCGAGATTCCGTTCAACCAGCTGGAAGAGCTGTCGCTGCAGATTCCCGGCCTGTCGCACCAGATCATGCTGATGATGAGCCGCAAGATCCGCGAGGATCAGCAGATGAAGCTGCTGCTCTCGCGGCTGAATTCGGACTCGCGCATCGCGGCCTTCCTGCTGAACATTTCCGCGCACTTCCGCGAACGCGGTTTCTCCGCCACGCGCTTCCGCCTGAGCATGTCGCGCAACGAAATCGGCGATTACCTGGGGCTGGCGGTGGAGACGGTCTCGCGCAGCTTCACTCGCCTGCAGAAGCACGGCCTGATCCGGGTGGATGGTCGGGAGACGGAGATCGTCGACTTCACCGAGTTGTGCGCGCTGGCCGGGGGAGAGGTCGAGCTTTGAGCACCCCCCGCTCCAAGCTTCCCCTGTAGGAGCGGGCCATGCCCGCGAACCGGCCGACAGGCCGGGTTTTGCCCCGCGCCACCCTGACATATCCGGTCGCGGGCATGGCCCGCTCCTATACGACAGTCCTGTGCTCGGATCAGCCCTCACCCTAACCCTCTCCCAGGGGGAGAGGGGACTGTTCGGCGCAGGATGAAACCTTGTCGTTCGCCGGCACGGGCGGCTCCCTCTCCCCCTGGGAGAGGGCTGGGGTGAGGGACAGCGTTGGCACGGACTGACCTGAAGAAGACAGTTGCTCCTACAAGGCGTCACGACCTGGCCATCACGTCCCGATCACGCCCCCATCATCCTTGGTGATCACCAGCGTCGTCGAACGCGGGATGCTCTTGCCGTCGCTGGCCGGGAAGCTGAGGGTCGGGTGCTGGATGTTCACCCACAGCGTCCGGCCATCCGGCGTCTGGGTGATGCCGGTCAGCTCGCAGCCACGCGGGCCGACCAGGAAGCGCCGCACCTCGCGGCTATGCGGGTCGGCGCAGAGCAACTGGTTGCAGCCCATGGCCTGCATTGGCGCTTCGGCGTCGTCGTAGTCGGTCTCGATCCACAGGCGGCCAGCGGTGTCGAAGTACAGGCCATCCGGCGAGGAGAAGATGTCGCCGTTGATGGTGCCGATCAGGTTTTCCGGCGCGTTGGCGCCCTTGTGCTCACCGGCCAGCAAAAAGATTTCCCACTGGAAGGTCGTCGAGGTCGGATCGCCCCCAGCCTCGTTCCAGCGCAGGATCTGCCCGTGCAGGTTTTCCTTGCGCGGGTTGGCGGCGTCTACCGGCTGCTTCTTGCCGCGCGCGTCGTTATTGGTGAGGCTGACGTAGACCTCGCGGGTGGTCTGCTGCACCGCGACCCACTCGGGGCGGTCCATGGGCGTAGCGCCCAGCAGGTCGGCAGCCGCGCGGGCATTGACCAGCACCTCGGCCTGGCTGGCGAACCCGTTCTCGGCGGTGAGTCCATTCTGCCCGTGCACCAGCGGCAGCCACTGCCCGCTGCCATCCGCATTGAAACGGGCGACGTAGAGGGTGCCTTCGTCCAGCAGGTCGACGTTTGCCGCGCGGTTGTTCGGCTGGTACTTGCCCGCCGGGACGAACTTGTAGATGTACTCGCCCTTGGTGTCATCGCCGTAGTAGAAGGCCATGCGGTTGTCGGCGCCCAGCGAGAGGGTCGAGCACTCGCGGCAGAAACGGCCGACGGCGGTGCGCTTCTTCGGCGTGGAGGTCGGATCGAATGGGTCGATCTCCACCACCCAGCCAAACCGGTTCGGCTCGTTGACGTGGCCGCCGTGGGGCTGGTCCGCCTTGGGCGTGGCGTCGAAGCGCTCATCCACCGCCTCCCAGGCGTAATAGTTGCTGAACTGGCCGTTGGACAGGCCGTAGCGCTTGTGCGAAACGCGCTTGGCGTAGTCGGCCTTGTCGCGGTTGACGAAGTACTGGTGCCAGTTCTCTTCGCAGGCCAGGTAAGTGCCCCAGGGCGTGACGCCCATGGAGCAATTGTTCAGGGTGCCGAGCACCTGTCTGGCCTCGGGGTCGCTGGCGGTGCGCAGCAGGTCGTGGCCGGCCAGCGGGCCGGACAGGTCCAGCGGCGAGCTGCCGGTAATGCGGCGGTTGTAGCTCGAACCCTCGACACGCTGCCACTGGCCGCCGGCGTCCTTCTTCACCTCGATCACGCTCAGGCCATGGGCGGCGATCTCCTTGCGCACCTCGCCTTCCGGACGGCCGCGCGAACCATCGGGGCGGTCCTCGAAGGTCTGGCCCTTTGGGTGCAGCGTCGGATTGATGTACTCGTGGTTGATCACCAGCAGGCCGTGGCTGTCCGGCGCATCGGGGAAGGGAAAGTAGTGCATGCCGTCGTGGTTGTCGCCGGCCTGCAGTTCCTGGGCTTTCCAGTCCTCGCTGGCGTCGTCTTTCCAGGCCGGCGAGCCGCTTACCACGGCGTCGCCCCAGGAGAAGAACGGCCGTGCGCTGTAGCCCTCGGCGACGATCACCCGGTCGAACTTCGGGTCCTGCTGCACCGCCACGCCCTTGAAGCCCAGCAGCCCGGTCGGTACCGGAGCGTCAGCGGCGAACAGCGAGCGACCGGGGAACAGGCTGCCACCGAGGAAGCCGACGGCACCCAGCACCAGGCTGTTCTTCAGCAGGCGGCGGCGCGAAGCATTGATGAGCTCGCTCATCGGCACGTTGCCGGAGGGGTTGATCGACTGGTCGTCAAAGGCGGCCAGTCGGTCGTGGAAATCCTGGAAACGCTCGCTCATCAGATGGTTCCTTCCGCGCGGCCGTCTTTCTGACGGCTCGGGTTGTCAGTAGAAGCTATCGGCGGAAGGTTAGGAATGCGGTGTTACGTCGGCATGACAACGCCGCCGAGCCCTGTGACAGGCTCGGCGGCGGCAATAAAAGCCGCCCCACAGGACCAAGACGACGTCCGGGGGCGGGCGCGAGGGCATTTGCGAAACAGTGCGGCTCAGCTGTGCAAGCCGCCCTGCTCCGAACATTCGGGGCCCGCCAGGCGGGCCGTCCAGTCTTCCAGCACGCCACTGGTGAGGCGTTGCGCGGCGGTCTTGCGCCAGCGCAGGGAGAGCGCGTCGCAGGCCATCATCAGGCGCAGCCCGGTACGTTCCAGCGGGTGGCCGAAGTACCAGTCCAGCAGGCTCGCCACGGTGAGCTGCGGGTAATGCCGCTGCACCAGCTCCAGCGGTGCGTCGGGGGCGACCATGCCGGAACGGCGCACCCGGTAGAACCAGCCACAGCGCCCCTGCTCCTGCACCTCGAAAGGCAGTTCGGGCAGGTTCCAGCGCTTGGCCAGGCGGTAGCTGGGCGAACGCGGCTGGCTCACTTCGATCAGCGCTTCGCCCCAGCGGAACAGGTCGCCGATGCAGACCTCCTGTTCATTGAGGCCGAAGGTCGACAGGTTCTCGCCGAAGGCCGGCTGTCGCCAGCGCGTCTGCGGGTGCTGCTTGCGCCAGTGGCGGTAGTGCTCGGCCGGGTAGTGGTGCAGCGCGCGGTCCAGACCGCCGTCGCGGCGCAGGTCGGCCCGTGCGTCGCTCGGTAGCCCTTCGGCGCCGAGCCAGACTTCCTGATGCGTTTCCAGCTTGCCGATGTCGCTGAGCAGACCTCCCCAGCTTTCTTCGACTTTGCCTATGAAAACGCCCTGGATGACGATGCTTTCCACCTTTGTCTACCCATCTGAGACAGCGGACTAGCGCTAGAGTAGTGACCTGGAGGGGTGATACTCCATTTCGATTTTCCAGTTTCGTTGATAAGCAGACCTTATGAATTTCCGCCAGCTCCGCTATTTCGTCGCGCTTTATGAGGAAGGCCACGTCGGGCGCGCCGCTGAACGCCTGGCGATTTCCCAGCCGGCGCTGTCGCAGCAGATCCGCCAGCTGGAGCAGAACCTCGACGTGGCGCTGTTCCAGCGCAGCGGCAAACGCCTGCTGCCAACCGCCGCCGCGCATACGCTGTACAACCACGCGGTGCCGCTCCTGGAAGGCCTGGAGCGCGCCCGCGAGGCGCTACGGGGCTTTCGCGGACAGAGTGCACGCAGCCTGACCATCGGCGTGCTGCAGACGGTCAACGCGAGCCTGGTGCCGCACCTGGTGGAACGCCTGCATGCCGCGCAACCGCACGTGCAGGTGCGCATCTACGAACTCTCCGGGGTAGAGATCGAGCGCCGCCTGCTGATCGGCCAGCTGGATATCGGCATCGGCTTCCTGCCGCCACGCCAGCCGGCGCTGCACGGCGTGGAGCTGTACCCGGACGAACTGCAACTGGTGATCCCGGCGGATCATCCGCTGAAGGACTTCAAGAAGGTGTCGCTGGCCCAGGCCGCCGAATTGCCGATGCTGCTGCTCGGCGAAGAATTCCGTGCCCGGCAGATCTGGCAGGAGCAACTGGCGGCCATCGGCCGGCGGCCACGGGTGCAGGCGGAGCTGAACCACATGGGCGGCATCCTCGACAGTCTGCCGCAGAGCCGTTTCGCTACGGTTTTGCCGGGCCGCGCGCGGCAGATGCATGCGCACAAGGACCTGCTCTGGAAACCCCTGAGCGAGCCGCGCATCCCGCTGAGCGTGGGATTGGTCTATCGCGACGCGCAGCGCCAGCAACCAACGGTGGAGTTGCTGCGCTCGTTGCTCGACGGCGCCGTCTGAAAGACCACGCCGGGATTTCCCTGTAGGAGCGGGCCATGCCCGCGATCGCGCGCATGGCGCGCTCCTACAAGTCCGCACCACCCTGACATTCTGGTGCGCGTCTCACACCGCACAGGCCCGGGTTTGAGTTTGTAGGATGGGTGGAGCGCAGCGATACCCATGCGGATGCCAGCCGCGTAGGGCGCATAACCTGGAACAGGTTATCCGCCGGCCCGGACGATGGCGGATAACGCTGGCGCGTTATTCGCCCTGCGGGTGAGCAGTCCACGCAGGCCCGGGTTTGAGCTGCAGGAATCCCAGGCAAAGAAAAAACCCCGCCTCTTTCGAAGCGGGGTTTTGCAGACCGATATCCTGACGTCCGTGCTAGCCACCGTCCTTGGTGGATTCCCTTGTTTCCGTATTGTCGTTGGCGCTTCCTGCGCAATGTCCTGACTGAGATAAAGGTTACCGCTGTAGGCCTTTGTCAGATAGACGCCGATCACCACCGCTATTTGTAAGCCATAGCTTACAAAGTTTCGAAATAGCACCCTTAGAAAAAGAAATATCCCCATAAAAAAGCCCCGCCGGAGCGGGGCTTTTTTAGACGCTGAAGCTTAGAACTGCGCGGCATCCAGCAGGTACAGCGACTCGCTGCCAGCCTTCACGGAGGCGGTCAGGGAGTGGATGCGCGGCAGCAGGCGGGCGAAGTAGAAGCGCGCGGTGCCCAGCTTGCTGGCGTAGAACTCGTCCTGGCCTTCCTTGCCCAGTGCAGCGCGAGCCATCAGGGCCCACATGTACGCGTAGGCGGTGTAGCCGAAGGCGTGCAGGTACTCGACCGAGGCGGCGCCGATTTCGTTCGGGTTGCCCTTGGCGCGGTCCAGGACCCAGGCGGTCAGCTCGTCCAGGTTCTGCACGGCAGCGTTCAGCGGGCCGGTGAACTCGGCCAGCTCAGCCGAAGCCGAGGCGGTGAAGGCGCGAATCTCGTCGGTGAACAGCTTGGCGTAGGCGCCGCCGCTGCCGACGATCTTGCGACCCATCAGGTCCAGCGCCTGGATGCCGTTGGTGCCTTCGTAGATCTGGGTGATGCGGCAATCGCGCACCAGTTGCTCCTGGCCCCACTCGCGGATGAAGCCGTGGCCGCCGAAGATCTGCTGGCCGTGAATGGTGGTTTCCAGGCCCATGTCGGTGAGGAAGGCCTTGGCCACCGGGGTCAGCAGGGCGACCAGTTCCTCGGCGCGCTTGCGGGTGGTCGGCTCTTCGCTGTACTTGGCGGTGTCCAGCTGCATGGCGACGTAGCTGGAGAAGGCACGGCCGCCTTCGTTCAGGGCCTTCATGGTGAGCAGCATGCGGCGCACGTCCGGATGGACGATGATCGGGTCGGCAGCCTTGTCCTTGGCGACCGGGCCGGTCGGCGCGCGGCTCTGGATACGCTCGCGGGCGTACTCCACGGCGCTCTGGTAGGAACGCTCGCCGGTGGCCAGGCCCTGGATGCCCACGCCCAGGCGCTCGTAGTTCATCATGGTGAACATGGCGGCCAGGCCCTTGTTCGGCGCATCGACGATCCAGCCGGTGGCGCCGTCGAAGTTCATCACGCAGGTGGCGGAGCCCTTGATGCCCATCTTGTGCTCGATGGAGCCACAGGACACAGCGTTGCGCTCGGCCAGGGAGCCGTCGGCGTTGACCATCACCTTCGGCACCAGGAACAGCGAGATGCCCTTGGAGCCGGCCGGCGCGTCGGGGAGTTTGGCCAGCACCAGGTGGATGATGTTCTCGGTCAGGTCATGCTCGCCGCCGGTGATGAAGATCTTGGTGCCGGAGATCCTGTAGCTGCCGTCAGCCTGCGGCTCGGCCTTGGTGCGGATGATGCCCAGGTCGGTGCCGGCGTGCGGCTCGGTCAGGCACATGGAGCCGGCCCAGGTGCCGGCGTACATGTTGGGCAGGTACTTGGCCTTGAGTTCTTCGCTGGCGTGGTTGAGCAGCGACAGGCAGGCGCCGGCAGTCAGCATCGGGTACAGGCCGAAGGACAGGTTGGCCGAGTTGACCATTTCCTCGACCTGGGCGCCGATCACCTTGGGCATGCCCATGCCGCCGAACTCCGGCGCGCCGCCCACGCCCACCCAGCCGCCTTCGGCGTAGGTGCGGTAGGCCTCGGGGAAGCCAGCCGGGGTCTTCACGCCCTCGGCGCTCCAGCTGCAGCCTTCTTCGTCGCCGCTGCGGTTCAGCGGGGCGATCACGCCGCCGGTGACCTTGCCGGCCTCTTCGAGGATCGCGGCAGCGGTCTCGACATCGACGGTCTCGGCCAGGGCAGGCAGTTCGGGCCACAGGTTGGCGACCTCGAAGACTTCATTGAGGACGAATTGCATGTCGCGCAGGGGAGCTTTGTAGTCAGCCATGATGGATCCTCGAACGAAAACGACGGCTGATCAGGCAGCCAGCGGTATCAGAATAGGAGGTACACGAAGGTACGCCGCCGGAGTTTACTCCAACAACTTTTCAGACATTAAGCGTCATGATGTGACCGCACAACAATAGTTTGGTCATATTTTGTAGCGATAGACAGAAGGCCCGCACGGGGCGGGCCTTCTCCTCTGGCACAAGACTTCCAGCCTGTAGGGCGCATAACACCAAGGGTGTTATCCGCCGTTCGGGCCGGCGGACAATGCATTCCGCTTTATCCGCCCTACGCGGCCAGCAGGGATTACAGGGCGAACTGCTCGGCCGACAGGCGCATCAGCACTTCGGAGCCGGCCTCCGCCGCTGCTACGTGGGACAGTGCGCGAGGCAGCAGGCGGCTGAAGTAGAACTCTGCGGTGGCCAGCTTGGTTTCGTAGAAAGCCTTCTCGCCGGCGCCCTCCTCCAGCTTCTGCCCGGCGACGAGCGCCATGCGCAGCCAGAAGTAGCCGAGGGTGACGTAGCCGGAGAACATCAGGTAATCCACCGAGGCGGCGCCGACTTCGTCCGGGTTCTTCATGGCGGCCATGCCGACCTTCTGGGTCAGTTCGCCCCACTGCTTGTTCAGCGCCGCCAGTTGGGCCACCTGGGCTTTCAACTGCGGGTGCTCGGCATGCTGCTGGCAGAGCTGGTGCACCAGCTTGGTGAAGCCCATCAGCAGCTTGCCCTGGCTGCCGAGGACCTTGCGGCCCAGCAGGTCCAGCGCCTGGATGCCGTTGGTGCCCTCGTAGATCGGCGCAATGCGGCAGTCGCGCACCAGCTGCTCCATGCCCCACTCGCGGATGAAGCCGTGGCCGCCGAACACCTGCATGCCGTGGTTGGTGACTTCCAGGCCGGTCTCGGTCATGAAGGCCTTGCAGATCGGCGTGAGGAAGGCCAGCAGGTTGGCCGCGCGCTCGCGCTCCTCTTCGTCCTGGGACAGGTGCTCGATGTCCAGCAACTGCGCGGTGAAGTAGGCCAGCGCGCGGTTGCCTTCGTTGAATGCCTTCATCGTCAGCAGCATGCGGCGCACGTCCGGGTGGACGATGATCGGGTCGGCGGGCTTCTCCGGCGCCTTCGGACCGGTCAGCGAACGCATCTGCAGACGGTCCTGGGCGTAGCGCACGGCGCCCTGGTAACTGGTCTCGCCGAGGCAGAGCCCCTGCATGCCGGTGCCCAGACGCGCGTGGTTCATCATGGTGAACATGCAGGCCAGGCCCTTGTTGGCCTCGCCGATCAGGAAGCCCTTGGCACCGTCGAAGTTCATTACGCAGGTGGCCGAAGCCTTGATGCCCATCTTGTGCTCGACGGAGCCACAGGCCACGGCGTTGCGCTCGCCGGCTTCGCCGTTCGCGTCGAGATTGAACTTCGGCACGATGAAGAGCGAGATGCCCTTGGTGCCAGCCGGCGCGTCCGGCAGCTTGGCCAGCACCAGGTGGATGATGTTCTCGGAGAGGTCGTGCTCGCCGGCGGAGATGAAGATCTTGGTGCCGGTGATCGCGTAGCTTCCGTCGGCGTTGGGCACGGCGCGGGTCTTGATGATGCCCAGGTCGGTACCGCAGTGCGGCTCGGTGAGGCACATGGTGCCGGTCCACACTGCACTGGTCATGCGCGGCAGGTAGGTGGTCTTCTGCTCGGCGGTCCCGTGGGCGTGGATGGCGGCCATGGCGCCCTTGGTCAGGCCGGGGTACATGCCCCAGGAGCAGTTGGAGGCGCCGATCATCTCGCTGACCAGCAGGCCAAGGGACGGCGGCAGACCCTGGCCGCCATATTCCGGGTCGCTGGAAACGCCGTTCCAGCCGGCCTCGACGTACTGTGCAAAGGCTTCCTTGAAGCCCTTGGGCGTGGTCACCACACCATTGTCGAAGTGGCAGCCTTCCTCGTCGCCGGAGCGGTTCAGCGGGGCGATGACCTGCTCGCAGAACTTCGCGCCTTCCTCGAGGATGGCGGCGAACATGTCCGGGGTGGCGTCGGTGGCGCCGAGGGCTTCGTAGCGGCCGGTGAAGTCGAAGACTTCGTCGGTGAGGAAGCGCACGTCGCGCAGGGGGGCCTTGTACTCGGGCATCGCGAATCTCCGTTCGGTTCAGGGCGCCAGCGTGGCGCGGAAACCTCGAACCTAACGGGGCGTGACCGCCTGGACAATCACGCTGCACGCGCTGAATGCGCGGTCATAACCCGGCCGGGTCAGGCTGTGCGCACCGCTCCGCGACGGGATTGTCCGTGGACGGCCACGCGGTTGCGTCCGCCGCTCTTGGCCGAGTACAGCGCCTCGTCGGCGCCCTTGATGACCTCCTCCGGGCTGCGCCGCTCGCCGTCGCGCTCGGCGACGCCGACGCTGATGGTCACCGAGACAGTCTGCGCGTCCTTGCCGCTGCGTTTGCTGCGGCCCTGGCGGTCGTTCCTGGGACGGTTGCCGCGATCGCGCAGGTGCATCGCATAGCCCTCGATGGCCTGGCGCACGCCATCCAGATACGGCAGACACTGCTCCACCGTCTTACCGGCGAAAACCACGGTGAATTCCTCGCCGCCATAGCGGTAAGCCTTGCCGCCACCACCGGTACGACGCAACTGGCTGGCGACCATGCGCAGCACCTGGTCACCGACATCGTGGCCGTGGCTGTCGTTGAATTTCTTGAAATGGTCCACGTCGATCATCGCCAGCACGTACTGCTGGCCGAGGCGCTGGAATCGCTCGTTCAGTGCGCGGCGACCCGGCAGGCCAGTGAGTTCGTCGCGGAAGGCCATCTGGTAGGCCTCATGCGCCACCGCACCGGCGAGGGTGAGCATCACCAGGCTGGTCATCACGGTGAGCGCATGGGGCAGGATGAACACCTTGGGCAACATCCACAGCAACCCGAGCAGGCCAACCAGTTGCGCGGCATGCAACGGCCGCGGCTGGCGCACGTAGGCAGCGACCAGAGCGATGAAGGCCATGAGGAACCCGAAGTAGGACAACTGCGCCAGGTTCATCCACTGGCCGTGCAACGCCGGCCAGTAGATGTCGCTGAGCAGCTCCGCCAGACCCTGCGGGAAGCGCTTGGCCAGGGCCGTCGCCACACCGGCCACGGCGATCAGCGCGGCGCTGCGGGCCAACAGGTCCTGCAGCAAGTGCATGCGTTCCTGCCAGATGCCGTACATCCCATAGAGCAGCGGCAGCAGCACACAGCACAGATGGAAGACCAGCGCGGCCTCGGGCATCACCACTCGGTGGGCCTGGAAGTAGTCGACCTGGGTATCGAGCAGGAAGTAGGCGATGTACACACAGGTCAGCATGAACAGTTGGCGCTGGCGGTTGTAGACCAGGCACAGCGCGCCACCGAGCAACAGCAGCAGGGTCGGCAGGACGTTGAACAGCGAAGTGAAGAAGTCGGACAGTTCGGCCAGGGAGCCGGCGGCGATGCCAGCCGGGATCAGCAGCAGAGGCGTGAGGAAGTGGCTGAGCCGGTAGGGGGCCGTGGGTCGCACAAGGGGTTCCGCAGGGTGGATACCGGGCTCACGGTCAGGCGGCCGGCAAGTGGCGTAATGATGGCATTTTCTGCAGGTATTTGTGTGATCGCAGATACGAAAAAGCCCGCCTTGCGGCGGGCTTCTTCCTGTTCAGCAGACGGACGGCAAGCCGTCCGCCTAACGCGCTGATCAGTAACCGAGGGCGAAATCTTCCTCGGCCAGGTCCATCAGGTTGTTGGCGCCGGACAGCATGGAGCCAACGTGCGCGCGGGTGCGCGGCAGGATGCGCTGGAAGTAGAAGCGCGCGGTCTTCAGCTTGGCCTGGTAGAAGGCCTCTTCGCTGGTACCGGCAGCCAGCTTCTCGGCAGCCAGGCGAGCCATGTCGGCCCAGAAGTAAGCCAGGCAGGCGTAACCGGAGAACATCAGGTAGTCGACCGAAGCGGCACCGACTTCCTCGCGGTCCTTCATGGCAGCCATGCCGACCTTCATGGTCAGGTCGCCCCACTCCTTGTTCAGCGCAGCCAGCGGTGCAACGAACTCCTTGACCGCTTCGTTGGCTTCGTTGGCCTGGCAGAACTTGTGCACGATCTTGGTGAAGCCCTTGAGCGCTTCGCCCTGGGTCATGAGGATCTTGCGGCCCAGCAGGTCCAGCGCCTGAACGCCGGTGGTGCCTTCGTACAGCATGGAGATGCGGCTGTCGCGGACGTTCTGTTCCATGCCGTGCTCGGCGATGAAGCCGTGGCCGCCATAGATCTGCACGCCGTGGTTGGCAGCTTCGAAGCCCACTTCGGTCATGAACGCCTTGGCGATCGGAGTGAGGAAGGCCAGCATCGAGTCAGCGGCTTTCTTCTCTTCTTCGTCCTGGCTGCGCTGGACGATGTCGACCTGCTTGGCAGCGAAGTACAGCATGGCGCGGTTGCCTTCGGCGAAAGCCTTGGCGGTCAGCAGCATGCGGCGTACGTCCGGGTGCACGATGATCGGGTCAGCGGCTTTTTCCGGAGCTTTCGGGCCGGTCAGCGAACGCATCTGCAGACGCTCGCGAGCGTAGGCGATGCCACCCTGGAAACCGATTTCGGCGTGGGCCAGGCCTTGCAGCGCGGTGCCCAGGCGAGCGGTGTTCATGAAGGTGAACATGCAGTTCAGGCCCTTGTTCGGCGGGCCGATCAGGAAGCCGGTGGCGGCGTCGAAGTTCATCACGCAGGTAGCGTTGCCGTGGATGCCCATCTTGTGCTCGATGGAGCCACAGGAAACGGCGTTGCGCTCGCCCACATTGCCTTCGGCGTTGGGCAGGAACTTCGGCACGATGAACAGCGAGATGCCCTTGGTGCCTTGCGGGGCGTCGGGCAGGCGGGCCAGCACGATGTGGACGATGTTGTCGGCCATGTCGTGTTCGCCAGCGGAGATGAAGATCTTGGTGCCGGTGATCTTGTAGGTGCCGTCAGCCTGCGGCTCGGCCTTGGTGCGCAGCATGCCCAGGTCGGTGCCGCAATGCGGCTCGGTCAGGCACATGGTGCCGGTCCACTCGCCGGAAACCAGCTTGGTCAGGTAGGCGTGCTGCTGCTCCGGGGTACCGTGGGCGTGCAGGGTGTTCATGGCGCCGTGGGACAGGCCCGGGTACATGCCCCAGGACCAGTTGGCCTGGCCGACCATCTCGCTGATGGCCAGACCCAGGGATTCGGGCAGACCCTGACCGCCGTGCTCGACGTCATGGGCCAGGCTCGGCCAGCCGCCTTCGACGAACTGCTGGTAGGCCTCTTTGAAGCCGGTCGGCGTCTTGACGCCTTCCGGGCTCCATTTGCAGCCTTCCAGGTCGCCAGTGCGGTTCAGCGGAGCGATTACCTGTTCGCAGAACTTCGCACCCTCTTCGAGGATGGCATTGACCATGTCCGGGGTGGCGTCTTCGGCGCCCGGCAGGTTCTGGTAGTGCGCTTCGTAGCCCAGCAGCTCGTCGCGAACGAAACGGATATCACGCAAGGGGGCCTTGTAATCAGGCATAGCGGTAAACCTCTACGAAGGGTTCTGGTTAATGGGCGACCGGTTGCTGCGGTCGCAGTGCGGGAGCATTCCCGGCCGCCCAGTCGGTGCGCGCACGCATCCGGACAGTCAAACAGGCGTTTGAAACATACGTTTACGCCATACCCTTGTCAAGCGTGCAAACCGACCGCCTGGTCACGCTCGCCGAGCTGTCCGCAAGGTGGTTTCGCAAGGACGTCCTGAGACTCATTAAAGCCCATGACAGAGCGGCCGGCGTGTCACGAGGACAGCCGGCCGCCAGAGCATTTCGGGTAAGGGAAAAGGGCCGTCAGGCGCGGATATCGATAAGGGTGCCGAGCGTTTCGTCGGCGGCCTGGATGACCTTGGCGTTGGCCTTGACCTCATGCTCGCCGCGGCGCAGGTCGACCAGGCGGTCGTTCAGCACTTCGCTGGGCGCGCTGCCGGCGGTGGCGATGTCGGTGCTGGCGCGATCGACGCGGCGCTGGCCGTTCTGCACGCCATAAAGGCCCGCAGAGAAAGCATTACCGGAAATTTCCATCGACACGCCTCCACAGCAAAAAGCAGCAAGTGGCCAGTATTCAAGCAGACGATGTCCGCCAGGCCAAGGGGCGGTTACAAATCCAGGATACCCAGGTCCAGGTGCGCCGCCACCGCCGCCGGAGTCGCGCGAGCCAGATGCGGCACGCGTCCCAGGCAGGGTGCCGGCAGGCGTTCGGCCAGGGTCGAGAGGTTTTCTTCCAGACGGGAGGTCGCCGGGTCGACGATGTTCGCCACCCAGCCGGCCAGCAACAGGCCGTCACGCTGGATAGCCTCGGCGCTGAGCACGGCGTGGTTGATGCAGCCCAGGCGCACGCCGACGACGAGGATCACCGGCAGCTCCAGGGCGATGGCCAGGTCAGAGAGGTTCTCCTCCCCCGCCAGCGGCACGCGCCAGCCACCGGCGCCTTCCACCAGGGTGAAATCGGCGCCCAGTTCCAGCACCGAACGCACCGGCCCCTTCAGCGCTTCAACCGTGAGCTTCACGCCCTTCTCGCGGGCGGCGAGGTGCGGAGCGATGGCCGGCTCAAAGGCGAAGGGGTTTACCTGTTCATAGGCCAGCGGCACGCTGCATTCGCCCAACAGCGCCAGCGCGTCGGAGTTGCGCAGTCCCTCGGGGCTGCGCTCGCAGCCGGATGCCACCGGCTTGGCGGCCACCGTGGACAACCCGGCCAGCCGTGCTGCATGCAGCAGGCCGGAGGCAATGGTGGTCTTGCCGATTTCGGTATCGGTGCCGGTGACGAAGTAGGCGTGGGACATGACTTTCCTCTGGTGCTCTTTGTAGGAGCGAGCTTGCTCGCGAACGGAACTCACCGGCAGCTCCAGTGCTGTGCAGGTTCGCGAGCAAGCTCGCTCCCACAGGTTTCAGGTTTTGCGCAGCACGGCGTAGACCACCCGGTAGGTCGCCGGCAGCCCCTCGGGCTGGCGGAAGCGCTCGTAGGCGGCGATCAGCGCACGCACCCGCTCACGCCCGGTGAGACCGTCGGGCCGGCCGGGGTTGAGGTTGTGCGCGCCGAGCGCCTTGAGTTCAAAGGTCAGGCTGCGCAGGTCGGGGAAGTGCAGGACACGATCCTCGGTGCGCAGCTCCAGCACTTCCAGGCCGCTGCCTTGGCAATACTGCTGGTACTGCTCGAAGGCACGAAAACGGTTTACGTGGACAAAGCCGTCCACCGCTTCCCAGCTCTGCCGCAACTCGCCCAGCGTGCCGATGCAAAGGCTGCTGAAGGCCGCGATACCGCCGGGACGCAGCACACGGCGCGCCTCGTCCAGCACCGCTGGCAAGTCCGCGCACCATTGCACCGCCAGGCTGGAAAACAGCAGGTCGCTCATTGCATCGCGCAACGGCAGCCGTTCGGCGTCGCCACCAATGAAGTGCTGCGCACCACCCTGCTCGCGGGCATGGCGCAACATGCCCTCGGCAATATCGACGGAAAGGCCCTGCGCCTGCGGAAAACGCGCCGCCAGGGCGCGGGTGAAGTAACCGGTGCCGCTGCCCAGATCGATCCAGCGCTGCGGCGCGGTCTGTGCCGGCAGCAGCTCCAGCAGGCGGCCACCGACGGCGCGCTGCAGTTCGGCCACTGCGTCGTAGGTCGACGCGGCACGGGAGAAGGAGGCGGCTACCTGGCGTTTATCGGGCAGCGCGCGGGTACTGCAATCAGGCATCGTCGCCCTCGTGGATGAACTTCAGGATGGCGCTCGCCACCTCGTCCGGCTGCTCCAGCGGCAGGCCGTGGCTGGCACCGGGCAACAGACTCACTTCAACGTCCGGCAGCCAGTCGAGCAAGGCATCGGCAGCACTTGCCGGGACCAGCGCATCGTTGGCGGCGAACAGGTGCAGTTGCGGGCCGGGATAGCGGCCGAGGGCGGTGCGGGTGTCGAGCTGCCCCAGCAGTTGCAGGCCGGCGGTCAAACCTTCGACATTCAATTGCGGCAATGCCACCTGCAGCTGGCGCGCGAGGGTGCGCGCGTCGCGGGCGCCCTGGCTGACCAGCATCGTGAAGCGCTTGCGTACCAGGTGCGGCTCCAGCAGGAAGGCCTCGAAGAAGTCCTCGAAGACTTCGTTGGCCATGGCATCCGGCCAATCCTCGCGGCGGCGAAAGCAGGGATTGCTGGCGATGGTGACCAGCCCCCGGCAGGACTCGCCACGGCGCGCCGCCAGCTCGGCGCCGAGCATGCCGCCCAGAGACCACCCTGCAATCCAGGCGTCGTGGACGACGTTGTCGTCCAGCTCATCGAGCCAGGCGTTCGGGTCGGCGTCCGCCGGCAGCGGCTCGATCTGCACATTCAAATGCGGCGCCTGCTCCAGCAGCGCGTCGCGCAGCGGCTCCAGCGGCGCACTGCCCAGGCCCCAGCCCGGCAGCAGGATCAGTTGGTCACGCATCATCGCCCTCCTCGGCATCGATCTCTGCCAGAAGGCTAGACGACACGCGCTGCCAGCTTTCGGCGAGCGCCACCAGCAGGCGGTCGACCTGCGCTTGGGTGTGCGAGGCGGACAAGGTCACGCGCAGGCGCGCCGTGCCGGCCGGCACAGTGGGCGGGCGGATCGCGCCGACCAGGATGCCGCGCTGGCGCAGCTCCGCGGACAACGCCATGGCCTGGGCGCTGCCACCGACGAGGATCGGCTGGATCGGCGTCGGACTGTCCATCAGCTCCAGGCCGATGGCTTGGGCACCGGCGCGGAAGCGCGCGATCAGCGCATTCAGGTGATCACGGCGCCAGCTCTCGGCGCGCAGCAATTCCAGGCTCTTCAACGTGGCGCAGGCCACGGCGGGCGGCTGGCTGGTGGTGTAGATGTACGGACGGGCGAACTGGATCAGCGTCTCGATCAGTTCCTCGCTGCCGGCGACGAAAGCCCCAGCAGTACCGAAGGCCTTGCCGAGGGTGCCGACCAGCACTGGCACATCCTCGATCCCCAGGCCGAAGTGCTCGACGATGCCGCCGCCGGTCGCACCCAGCGGGCCGAAACCATGGGCATCGTCGACCATCACCCAGGCGCCCATCTCCCTGGCCTTGGCGCAGAGTGCGGGCAGATCGGCCAGATCACCGTCCATGCTGAACACGCCATCGGTGACCACCAGCGAGTTGCCTTCGGCCTTCTCCAGACGAGAGGCGAGGCTGGCGGCGTCGTTGTGCAGGTAGCGCGAGAAGCGCGCACCGGAAAGCAGGCCAGCATCCAGCAGCGAGGCGTGGTTAAGGCGGTCCTCCAGCACGCTGTCGCCCTTGCCTACCAAGGCAGTGACGGTGCCGAGGTTGGCCATGTAGCCGGTGGAGAACAGCAGTGCACGCGGGCGGCCGGTGAACTCGGCCAGCGCCAGCTCCAGCTCATGGTGCGGGCCGCAATGGCCGTTGACCAGGTGCGAGGCGCCGCCACCAACGCCCCAGCGTTCGGCACCGGCGCGAATCGCGGCAATCACCTCGGGGTGATTGGCCAGGCCCAGGTAATCGTTGGAACAGAAGGCCAGCATCGGCTGGCCATCGATGACCACTTCCGGTCCCTGCGGCGATTCCAGCAGCGGACGGCGGCGGTAGAGGTCGTCCGCCTGGCGCTGGGCCAGACGGGCGGCGAGATCGAAAGGCATACGCAACCCCGTGTCGGCGGTGGTCCTGCAAGACGAGGACCTGTAGGAGCGAGCTTGCTCGCGAACCTGCCACCGGCCAAATCGCTGGCGGGCGGTTCGCGAGTACGCTCGCACCTACATGAAGAAGAGCGGCTCTATCAGGCCGAAGCCGCGTTATAGAACAGCTGGGAGTCGCGTTGTTCCACCAGCGCCTGTTCGATGGCGGCCTGGTGCACCTCGTCGGCGTGCTCCTCGCGCTCCTCGGGCTTGATGCCCAGACGCGCGAACAGCTGCATGTCCTTCTCGGCCTGCGGGTTGGTGGTGGTCAGCAGCTTCTCGCCGTAGAAGATCGAGTTGGCGCCGGCCATGAACGCCAGGGCCTGCATCTGCTCGTTCATCTGCTCGCGGCCGGCGGACAGACGTACGTGGGATTTCGGCATCATGATGCGCGCAACGGCCAGGGTGCGGATGAAGTCGAACGGATCGACGTCCTTCTCCTCGGCCAGCGGGGTGCCCTTCACCTTCACCAGCATGTTGATCGGCACCGACTCCGGGTGCTCGGGCAGGTTGGCCAGCTGGATCAGCAGGCCGGCGCGGTCGTCCACCGACTCGCCCATGCCGAGGATGCCGCCGGAGCAGATCTTCATCCCCGCCTCGCGCACGTACGCCAGGGTCTGCAGACGCTCGCTGTAGGTGCGGGTGGTGATGATGTTGCCGTAGAACTCCGGCGAGGTATCGAGGTTGTGGTTGTAGTAGTCCAGGCCCGCTTCGGCCAGCGACTGGGTCTGCTCCTGGGTCAGCTTGCCCAGGGTCATGCAGGTTTCCAGGCCGAGCTTCTTCACGCCCTTCACCATTTCCAGCACGTAGGGCATGTCCTTCGCCGAAGGATGCTTCCAGGCGGCGCCCATGCAGAAGCGCGTCGAGCCGATGGCCTTGGCTTCGGCAGCGGCCTGCAGCACCTTCTGCACCTCCATCAGCTTTTCCTTGTCCAGGCCGGTGTTGTAGTGGCCGGACTGCGGGCAATACTTGCAGTCTTCCGGGCAGGCGCCGGTCTTGATCGACAGCAGGGTGGAAACCTGCACGCGGTTCGGATCGAAATGCGCACGGTGCATGGTCTGCGCCTGGAACAGCAGGTCGTTGAAGGGCTGTTCGAACAGGCCGCGGACTTCGGCAAGGGTCCAGTCGTGGCGGGTTACTTGGGCTGCGGTGGCACTCATCGGCAAAGTCCTTCGACGCTTGGGGGCGCCTCTTGTCTAGGGTGCCCCGGCGGCGCGCCACCGGGGAAATCAGGCTCAAGGCATCATATGTGGAGCTGTGACGCTGTCAACCACTCTCGCGACACAGGTCGACAAGTGACCACTTTTTGATCAATCGCGATAATCCCGTTGGGCTTGAGGCTGAACCGATCCACCCAATCGCCGCTCCAATCAGGCAGAACACTCAGGAGTCATACCCCAGATGGGAACAGAAGGATTCTTCGACGGCCTCGGCCAGATGGTCGGCAAGGCCATCCGCTTCATCGTCGACCTGCTGTCAGGCGTGCTCGGTGGCCTGTGGCGCGCCATGGACGACTTCTTCCACGGTCTGGCGCGGGCTGTGGGAATCGACGTCTCGATCTTCAGCTTCGTCCTGCTCTTCATTGGCTTGCTGTTTCTCTACAGTGGCATCCGCGCCTTCCTGCGGCGCTCGATCTTCGGCGGATTGATCTGGACGGTCCTGGGCCTGGTGGTACTGAGCTGGCTGATTCACTGAGCCCGCTTCGCCCGCACAGCCCCACCCATGGAGAGGCTGAATGCGGTTGCTTCAATGGCGCCCGGTGTGGTGGCGCCCTCGCGCGCAATGCCTCCTTTGCGGAGGAGTGGCGGAGCAGTCGGCACTGCCCCTCTGCACTGGCTGCGACGATGACCTGCCGTGGCTCGCCGGGCATTGCACGGTCTGCGCCCTCCCCCTGCCTGTTTCCGGGTTGACCTGCGGCCAGTGTGCGCGCCGCGCGCCAGCCTTCCACCGCGTCGAGACGCCTCTGCGCTACGGTTTTCCCATCGATGCACTGGTCACCCGCTTCAAGCACCAGGCCAATGCGCCGCTCGGCCGGCTGCTCGGCCAGTTGCTCGAACGACACCTGCTACATGCCTACGAAGAAGGACTACCCCGCCCGGACCGGCTGATCCCCGTGCCGTTGTCGCGCCGACGCGAACGGCAGCGCGGTTTCAACCAGGCGCAACTGCTGGCGCAGTGGCTGGCGGCGCCACTGGAACTGCCTGTGGATAACCGCCTCGTCCGCCGCACACAGGACACACCCGCCCAGCAAGGCCTGGACGCCGCCACCCGCAAGCGCAACCTGCGCAGCGCCTTCACCCTGGCCGATGGCGCGGTGGTCGAAGGCCTGCACCTGGCACTGGTGGACGACGTGCTGACTACCGGCGCTACCGCCGAACGCATCGCCCGCCTGCTGCGCCGTGCCGGCGCGCGGCGGGTCGACGTCTACTGCCTGGCACGCACGCCGGCCCCGGAATAGACGACCGTTCGGCCACATTCCCGACATCTGCCCCTTGCGTTTTGCCCGCCAGCAACGGAGCCTCGTCGCATACCAATAAGTACCCGCGAAACCATGACCACCCTCAGCCTGTTGACCCAACACGTTACCCGCCGCCCGCAGCGCATCGCCCTGCTGGCGCAGATCGCCCAGCTCGGCTCGATCACCCACGCCGCCAAGGCCGCCGGGATGAGCTACAAGACGGCCTGGGACGCCATTGATGAACTGAATAACCTCTCCGACCGGCCGCTGGTGGAACGCAGCGTCGGCGGCAAGGGCGGCGGCGGTGCACGCCTGACCACCGAGGGCGAACGCCTGCTGGCGCTGTACCAGCGCCTGGAAGCCCTGCGCGAACATATAGTCGAGCACGTCGAGCACCAGGCCGACCTGGAGCTGATCGGCCGCCTGATGATGCGCACCAGCGCGCGCAACCAGCTGCATGGGCGCGTCTGTGCGGTGGAGCCGTCCGGCCTCAACGATCTGGTGAGCATCGAACTGCCCGGCGGCGCGCGTATCCAGGCGCGGGTCACCCGCGAGAGCACCGAGAAGCTGGAGCTGGCTGACGGCGTGCCAGTGGTGGCGCTGATGAAGGCCGGCTGGCTCTATGTCGACCTGCCGCACATCCCTTGCCCGGAAGGGCTCAACGCGCTGGAAGGCCACGTCGATGACATCCGCGAAGCCGACGACGGCCCCAGCGAAGTCCGCATTCAACTGCCCAGCGGCCAGATGCTCTGCGCCCTGACCGACCCGGAACGCATCGATATCCTTGGCCTGCAACCAGGTTCGGCGGTCCGCGCGCAATTCTCCCCGGCGCAGGTGATCCTCGGCACGCCCCTCTAGCCTCGCCACATGAGTTTCCCTGCCTCATATCAAGCCCCAGGGCGTCGCACCGCGCTCCAATAACGGCCTGAGCCCCGCCCACATCGGACGGGGCCATGCTCAACCGGAGCTCCCACCATGCGCCGCCCACTGCTGCTGCTCGCCCTGCTGCTCCTGCCCTTCACCAGCCAGGCCGGCCCCGACGTCCTGCGCGTGGGAGCCAGCAATGAGCTGATGTCGACGCTGGAACCACTGGTGGACCAGTACCAGATCGAGACCCGCAACAAGGTCCTGCTGATCGGAGGCGATGCGAGCGAACTCACCGAGCAGGTCCGCCAGGGCACGCCCTACGACCTGTTGCTGACACCGTTGCACAGCACGGAACAGACCCAGCTCCTGAGATGCAACGCCCGCTCGATGCAGAAGCTGACCCTGGTGAAGGGCGAACGCCGGGCACTGGCCACGGACTTCGTCGACTACCTGAGGAAACACTGCACCGACCGCTGAGGCGACTACGCACCCAAAGGGGGCGGACTGGGTAAACTAGGCAGCTTTACCATTGCCGGAACGTCGCCATGTCCCATCCCTTTTCCGACCTCACCCCCGATCTGGTGCTGGATGCGGTGGAAAGCATCGGTTTCCTCAGCGACGCCCGCGTACTGGCGCTCAACAGCTATGAGAACCGCGTCTACCAGGTAGGCATCGAGGACAGCGAGCCACTGATCGCCAAGTTCTACCGCCCGGGCCGCTGGACCACCGAGGCGATCCTCGAGGAGCACGCCTTCTCCGCCGAGCTCGCCGAGTGCGAAGTCCCGGTGGTGGCGCCGCTGGTGCACGAGGGCAAGACGCTCTTCGAGCATGCCGGTTTCCGCTTCACCCTGTTCCCCCGCCGCGGCGGCCGTGCGCCGGAGCCGGGCAACCTCGACCAGCTCTATCGCCTCGGGCAGTTGCTCGGTCGCCTGCACGCCGTAGGCGCCAATCGGCCCTTCGAACACCGCGAGGCGCTGACACCCAGGAACTTCGGCCATGAATCGCTGGCGACCCTGCTGGAAGGCAATTTCATTCCGAAAAGTCTGCTGCCGGCCTACGAATCCGTAGCCCGCGACCTGCTGAAAAAAGTCGATGACCTGTACGCCCGCGTGAAGTACACGCCCATCCGCATGCACGGCGATTGCCACCCCGGCAACCTGCTGTGCCGCGACGAAACCTTCCACGTCGTCGATCTCGACGACTGCCGCATGGGCCCAGCCGTGCAGGACCTGTGGATGATGCTCGCCGGCGAGCGCCACGAGCGCCTCGGGCAGCTCTCCGAACTGGTGGACGGCTACCAGGAGTTCCACGACTTCGATCCCCGCGAGCTGCCGCTGATCGAGGGCCTGCGCTCCCTGCGCCTGATGCATTACAGCGCCTGGCTGGCACGCCGCTGGGACGACCCGGCGTTCCCCCCGAGCTTCCCCTGGTTCGGCACCGAGCGTTACTGGGGCGAGCAGGTGCTGGTGCTGCGCGAGCAGTTGGCGGCGCTGGATGAGGAGCCGCTGCGGCTGTTCTGACCGCGCTCGCATTTGCTCTTCGTAGGAGCGAGCTTGCTCGCGAACGTGTTTGCCGACGCATTCGGTTGAATGCGGTTCGCGAGCAAGCTCGCTCCTACAGAACCGTTCCCCTGCCGTAACGGCAGCGTTACGCACAATCTTCGGAGGCTGCCGAGCGAGCCAGCTTCGGCACAGACAAGCTCGCGCACGCGCCCTAGAATTGTGCAGCCACTCATTAGCTGCCTAACCAAGGATGTTCCATGGCCACCGCCAATCCCCGCCGGGGCTACGCCCTGGGCTTGACTGCCTATGTCATCTGGGGACTTTTCCCGATCTACTTCAAACTGCTCGAGCGCATTCCCGCGCTGGAAATCATCACCCACCGCGCCATCTGGTCGGCGGTGTTCGGCGCCCTGCTGTTGCTGGTGTGGAAGCACCCCGGCTGGTGGCGCGAGCTGCGCGAGAATCCCAAGCGCATCGCCGTCCTCACCGCCAGTGGCCTGTTGATTGCCAGCAACTGGCTGGTCTACGTCTGGGCGGTGAATAACGGCCACATGATCGAGGCCAGCCTGGGCTACTACATCAACCCGCTGATCAACGTATTGCTGGGCCTGGTGATCCTGCGCGAACGCCTGCGCCCGCTGCAGTGGGTAGCGGTCGGCCTCGCCGCGCTGGGCGTGGCCCAGCAGCTCTGGCAACTGGGCAGCCTGCCCTGGGTGTCGCTGGCACTGGCGCTGACTTTCGGCTTCTACGGACTGATCCGCAAACAGGCGCCGGTAGCCGCACTGCCGGGGCTGGTGGTGGAGACCTGGATCCTGCTGCCACTGGCGATCGGCTACCTCGTGCTGTTCGCCGACGGCCCGAGCGTGCACGCAGACTTCTGGACCACCAAGGACGCCATCTGGCTCGCCGCCGCCGGCCCGATCACCCTGGTGCCGCTGGTGTGCTTCAACGCTGCCGCGCGCCACCTGCCTTACGCGACGCTGGGCTTCCTGCAGTACCTGGCACCGACCCTGGTGCTGCTGCAGGCAATCCTGCTGTTTGGCGAGCACCTGGACACCACCCGCCTGATCTCCCTCTGCTGCATCTGGGCGGGCCTGGTCGTCTACAGCGTGGACATCTGGTACCGCCTCTCCCGCGGCGACTGATCATTAATTGATCCACTGCCTGCAAGCCGCGCCAGCTGTGACTTGCAGGCAGTCACCCGCAGATTGCCCACAGCTCTATCCCGCGAATGCGGGGATAACGGCCATTTCTTCCACAAGCCGTCCCGCCGCGCTCTTCTCTGTGCAGCACTCTCTGGCTACCCAGCGCAGCTCGATCAATTATTGATCAAAACCATACAGAGCCCGTAGCTTCTGGCCTGCCGAGACATTCCCCCGGCTTTTCCACAGGCTGATCCCCGCTTCGTGTGGATGGACAGCCGGCGCCCGATCAGAAAGTGGACAACACGGTGAAGGCCAGAAACAGCAAGGCCTGCAGCGTTCCATGAACGGCTTCTCCACAGACTCTTCCAGTGGTTTTGTGCACAGCGACGGGAGAGTCCGGAGCACTCAGCTTGCCGCGCACGCCTTGCACAAAAAACGACCAGATCACTGGAGGCCACGTGGCCAGTAGGCCCTAGCCACTTATCAACAGATTGCCCACGGTGCGACCCCCGCAATCTGTGCACAGCGACAACAGCGTAAGTGGATAAATGGATCGGCAGGAAGCCCATAAAGAATGGGCCCTCTGTCAATTCATCAACAGAGAGCCCACAGATTTTTCCACAAGCTTTGCAGTCAATGCAGAACGATCACTCCCCGCTGTGGAAATTCAGTTCCACCATCAGGTCATCCGCCAGCTCTTCCAGCTTCTGCTGCAGAGTTTCCAACGGCAGGGTCAGCGGCACCGCCAGCAGCGCCTCGGCGTGGAACAGCGGTTCACTGCTCATCGGCGCTGGCAGCACCTCGGTCGTCAGGCTTTCCAGGTTCACGCCATGCTCGGCCAGCAGTTGGGTGATGTCACGGACGATGCCGGGGCGGTCGTTGCCCACCAGATCGAGATGGATCGGCTTCCAGTTGCAGGCCGGCTCGATACCGCTCTCCGCCAGCAGCACACGGATACCGTGCTCGCTCAGCTCCTGCAGGCCTTCCACCAGCTCGTCGTAACCCTCGGCGGGCACGGCCACGCGAAGGATCCCGGCGAACTGCCCGGCCATGCGCGACATGCGGCTTTCCAGCCAGTTGCCGCCGTGGGCGGCGATGCATTTGGCCACGCGCTCCACCAGGCCGGGCTGGTCCTGGGCGATGACGGTCAATACGAGGTGGTCCATGAGCAGTCTCCGCGAAGGGCTAGGCCGTGAGGTCCAGCCAATAGGTGTAGAACTTGTCGTCCCGCTTGTAGCCCAGGCGCTCATACAGCGACTGGCCAGCGTGGTTGGTCTTCGCCGTCTCCAGCATCAGGCCGTAGGCACCGGTGCTTTCGCCGTGGGCGCGGGCGGCGTTCATCAGCGCTTCACCGTAACCGTCGCGGCGCGCAGCAGGCAAAACGTAGAGGTCGCTGACCAGCCAGGACGCCTGTAGCGCCAGCGAAGCGAAAAACGGATACAGCTGCACGAAGCCTACCGCCAGCCCATCGATGCTGCGCGCGATGAACACCGTGGACTGCCCGCTGCCGATACGCGCCGCGAGGAACTCGCGAATCTTCGCGTGCGGCGCGGGCACCTCGTAGAAATCGAGGTAGCCGGAAAACAGCGGAACCAGGTCATCCAGATCGGTGGGGGTGGCAAGCGTCACGGACATGCGGGATTCTCCAGAAGGGAAGAAGCAGTATAGGCACGGCGAGGTTAGCCGGCTGCGACGGGCTGCCACAGGTACCCATTCGGGTAATGCGTGTACAGTTTTAAGATTTATCTGGAACAATCCAAAGGATATTTGCGAACATAAGACCTGCTACGTGACTGATATGCGTACTTTGGTCTAACCGCGACGCTAGCCCACTGATTTTTCCCACGGCATCATGTAGTATTCCGCGGCTCGGACTACAAGGCGTTTTGCCTGTGTCCAGAGCTGGTCCTGAGCAGAGTGAGGCAAGCAATGACTGAACGCGTTCAAGTCGGTGGCCTGCAGGTCGCCAAAGTCCTTTTCGACTTCGTGAACAACGAAGCCATTCCCGGCACCGGCATCGACGCCGGCAAGTTCTGGGCGGGCGTAGAAACCGTAATCAACGACCTGGCCCCCAAGAACAAGGCCCTGCTCGCCAAGCGCGATGACATCCAGGCGAAAGTCGACGGCTGGCACCAGGCCCGCGCCGGCAAGCCGCATGACGCAGCCGCCTACAAGGCCTTCCTGCAGGAAATCGGTTACCTGCTGCCCGAGCCGGCCGACTTCCAGGCCAGCACCCAGAACGTCGACGAAGAAATCGCCCGCATGGCCGGCCCGCAGCTGGTCGTGCCGGTGATGAACGCGCGCTTCGCGCTGAACGCCGCCAACGCCCGTTGGGGCTCGCTGTACGACGCCCTGTACGGCACCGACGCGATCAGCGAAGAGAACGGCGCCGAGAAGGGCAAGGGCTACAACAAGGTCCGCGGTGACAAGGTCATCGCCTTCGCCCGCGCCTTCCTCGACGAAGCCGCTGCGCTGGAATCCGGCTCCCACGTCGACGCCACCGCCTATGTCGTGAAGAACGGCGCGCTGGCCGTCACCCTGAAGAACGGCAGCGAGACCGGCCTGAAGAACGCCGCTCAGTTCCTCGCCTTCCAGGGCGAAGCCGGCAAGCCGAAAGCCGTGCTGCTCAAGCACAACGGCCTGCACTTCGAAATCCAGATCGACCCGACCAGCCCGATCGGCCAGACCGACGCCGCTGGCGTGAAAGACGTCCTGATGGAGTCCGCGCTGACCACCATCATGGACTGCGAAGACTCCGTGGCCGCCGTCGACGCCGACGACAAGGTCGTGGTCTACCGCAACTGGCTGGGCCTGATGAAAGGCGACCTCGCCGAGCAGGTTTCCAAGGGCGGCAGCACCTTCACCCGCACCATGAACCCGGACCGCGTCTACACCAAGGCCGACGGTTCCGAGCTGAGCCTGCATGGCCGCTCGCTGCTGTTCATCCGCAACGTTGGCCACCTGATGACCAACCCGGCGATCCTCGACGCCCAGGGCAACGAAGTCCCCGAAGGCATCCAGGACGGCCTGTTCACCAGCCTGATCGCCATTCACAACCTGAACGGCAGCGCCACCCGCAAGAACAGCCGCACCGGCAGCGTGTACATCGTGAAGCCGAAGATGCACGGTCCGGAAGAAGTCGCCTTCGCCGCCGAAATCTTCAGCCGCGTCGAGGACCTGCTGGGCCTGCCGCGCAACACGCTGAAAGTCGGCATCATGGACGAAGAGCGCCGCACCACCGTCAACCTGAAGGCCTGCATCAAGGCCGCCGCCGAGCGCGTGGTGTTCATCAACACCGGCTTCCTCGACCGCACCGGTGACGAAATCCACACCTCCATGGAAGCCGGCGCCATGGTGCGCAAGGGCGCCATGAAGACCGAGAAGTGGATCGGCTCCTACGAGAACAACAACGTCGACGTTGGTCTGGCCACCGGCCTGCAGGGCAAGGCCCAGATCGGCAAGGGCATGTGGGCCATGCCTGACCTGATGGCCGCCATGCTCGAGCAGAAGATCGCTCACCCGCTGGCCGGCGCCAACACCGCCTGGGTTCCGTCGCCGACCGCCGCCACCCTGCACGCGCTGCACTACCACAAGGTCGACGTGTTCGCCCGTCAGGCCGAACTGGCCAAGCGCGCACCGGCTTCGGTGGACGACATCTTGACCATTCCGCTCAGCGCCAACACCAACTGGAGCGCGGAAGAGATCAAGAACGAGCTGGACAACAACGCCCAGGGCATCCTCGGCTACGTGGTCCGCTGGATCGACCAGGGCGTCGGCTGCTCCAAGGTGCCGGACATCAACGACGTTGGCCTGATGGAAGACCGCGCCACCCTGCGCATCTCCAGCCAACTGCTGGCCAACTGGCTGCGCCACGGCGTGGTGACCGAGGAGCAAGTGCTGGAAAGTCTCAAGCGCATGGCTTCGGTAGTGGATCGCCAGAACGCCGGTGACGCCCAGTACCGCGCGATGGCGCCGAACTTCGACGACAACGTGGCCTTCCAGGCTGCGCTGGAACTGGTCATCGAAGGCACCAAGCAGCCCAACGGCTACACCGAGCCGGTCCTGCACCGCCGCCGCCGCGAGTTCAAGGCCAAGAACGGTCTGTAAGCACTTCGCCAAGCGTTGAGAAAACCGCCCTCCGGGGCGGTTTTTTTATGGCCGCAACGTGAGGAGCCAGTGCAATTCCCACCCTATCGCGGACGAAGTCCGCTCCCACCCAAAGCCCCACGACATGTGGGAGCGGACTCCGTCCGCGATTGTCTCGCAGCCACTGAAAACCTACGCGTAACGCATGTGCACAATTTTTGTGTACAAAATCCACACCCAGTACCATCAACGACCCCATCCAACCTGACTCGCAAGTCAATGATTGCCATGGGAAATAAATTTCCTGACCCCTTGGACATGTGCGCAGGCCGCACCAATAAAGGGCTCAAGAAACCTTCGCGTGCGCTGCAAGAATGGCCGACAGGGCGCGAGCGACTGCACTGGCATGGATTTGGCTTTTGCACACAAATCACAAAAAGCCGTGCATACAAAAGCCGAGTAGCCCATGACCAGCAGTCCCACGCACCTGTCCGGCGTTACCCCCGTCCAATCTGTCGACAGCACGGCATCCGCCAAGATGGCCGCGCCGCCCTTGAGTCCGCGCCTGTACAGCGCCGACCTGGCTCCGACCAAGGCCGCGGGGCGCAGCTGGGGGCGCTACAGCCTGTTCGCGCTGTGGACCAACGATGTGCACAACATCGCCAACTATTCCTTCGCCATCGGCCTCTTCGCCCTCGGCATGAGCGGCGCGCAGATTCTCGCCGCCTTCGCCCTCGGCGCGCTGGTGATCTACGGCCTGATGAACCTGTCCGGCTACATGGGCCAGAAGACCGGCCTGCCCTACCCGGTGATGTGCCGCATCAGCTTCGGCATCCACGGCGCGCAGGTGCCGGCGCTGATCCGCGCGGTGATCGCCATCGCCTGGTTCGGCATCCAGACCTACCTCGCCTCGGTGGTCCTGCGCGTACTGCTCAGCGCCATCGCACCGAGCCTGGCAGCCTATGACCAGGATTCGATCCTCGGCCTGTCCACCCTCGGCTGGATCACCTTCCTTGGCATCTGGTGCGTGCAGTTGGTGATCTTCGCCTATGGCATGGAGATGGTGCGCCGCTACGAGTCCTTCGCCGGCCCGATCATCCTGGTGGCCTTTGCCAGCCTCGCCGGCTGGATGTACTGGCGCGCCGGCCTGTCGATCGCCTGGTCCAGCGGCCATGCGCCAACCGGCTCGGCGATGTGGCTCAAGGTGCTGGGCGCCGCCGCGCTGTGGGTTTCGCTGTACGGCACCATGATCCTCAACTTCTGCGACTTCACCCGCAACTGCCCGGACCGCCGCACCATCAGCGTGGGCAATTTCTGGGGCCTGCCGGTGAACATGCTGGGCTTCGCGCTGATCGCCGTGGTGCTGGCCGGCGCGCAGTTCAGCATTGACGGCAAGCTGGTGCAGAACCCCACCGAAATCGTCGCCGCAATCCCCAACACCTTCGGCCTGGTGATGGCGTGCCTGGCCTTCCTGATCGTCACCGTGGCGGTGAACATCATGGCCAACTTCGTCGCCCCGGCCTACGTGCTCACCAACCTTGCACCCAACCTGTTGAACTTCCGCCGCGCCGGCCTGCTCAGCGCCACTATCGCGGTGCTGATCCTGCCCTGGCACCTGTACAACAGCCCGGCGGTGATCGTGTACTTCCTCGGCGGCCTGGGCGCGCTGCTCGGCCCGCTGTACGGGATCATGGTCACCGACTACTACCTGGTGCGCCGTGGCCGGGTGAACCTGCCGGAGCTGTACAGCGAGGGCCGCGAGGCGTCCTATCACTTCAGCGGCGGGGTCAATCTGCGCGCGGTGGCGGCCTTCGTTCCGGCGGCGCTGATCGCCATTGTCCTGGCGCTGGTGCCGGCGTTCGAAGCGCTGTCGCACTTTTCCTGGTTCTTCGGCGCCGGTCTCGGCGCGCTGATCCACTATGCCCTGGCCGACCGCAAACGCGTCTACTCGGACGTATCCGGCGAATCCATCGCGGTGGATGCGGCGCACCATTGAGCTTGCCGCGTCACCTGGAGAAAGGCCGCCCGAGGGCGGCCTTTTTTCATGCAAAGTATCAACTGCGGCTCATCGGCCCGCGCACCGGCTGCTCGCGCATGCAGCTGGTCTCGCTGACCGGCGCGCCAGCGGCAATCAGCGCCTCTCGCTGCTGGGCGATGGGCGTGCGGGCGATAGCGCGCTCGAACTGGTTGAGCTTCTGGAATGCCGGCAATGCGAACGCCGCCGCGAGCATCGCTGCCAGTTTCGGCCAGCGCTGGGCGTCCAGTTCGTAGCGGGCGAACTGCGCATTGCGCATGAAGCAGGCGACGCTGATGTCGGCGATGGACAGCTTGCCGAACAGCCAGCCGTTTTCCGGCAACTGCGCCTCCAGGTAATCGAAGACCGCCGGCAAGTCGTGCTGGTAGGTTTTTTCCAGCACCGCCGCGTCCGGCTCGCGGCCCCACACGCCCCGGCCGATCACCAGTTGGTCGAACAGCTGCCAGATCACCACCTGGCCCATGCGGCTGTCGGCAAATTCCTCGATCCAGCGTGCGCGGGCACGCTCGGCGATATCCGCCGGGTACAGCGCGGGCTGTGGATAACGCTCCTCCAGGTACTGGCAGATCACCGAGGAGTCGTTGAGCACCAGCTCGCCGTCCATCAGCACCGGCACCTGGCGCAGCGGGCTGAGCTTCTCGAAATCCTCGTTGCCGAAGAACGGCACGATGGAATCGATGCGGTAGTCCACACCCTTCATTTCCAGCAGGACCAGTGCCTTGCGCACGTAGGGGGACAGGTAGGAGCCAATAATCAGTAGCGGTTCGGACATGGCGGTTCTTCTTATTGGGAGCTTCTTGTTGGGAGCTACTTGTTGGGAGCTCCTTGATGGAAGCTCCTTGATGGAGGGAACGCCCGATTGTAGATCGCGCCACGAACGTTGGACAAAAGCCGACGGGTGCCAATTGCGCGCGTGACTGCACTTTGCGATCATTTGCGAATGGTTATCGTTTTTTAACTTGATCCCATTCGAGATCATTGGGGGAGTAGCTTGTCGGCCATCCAGATGGGTAGCGGCGAACTCATAGGCGCCTTGTATCGCGATCACCGCGACTGGCTGACGGCCTGGCTGAATCGCAGCCTGGGCTGTCCGCAGCGCGCCGAAGACCTGAGCCAGGACACCTTCGTCCGCGTGCTCGGCCGTCGCGAGCTGCCCTCCCTGCGCGAACCCCGCGCCTTCCTGGTCACCGTCGCCAAGGGCCTGCTGGTGGATCACTGGCGCCGCGTGGCGCTGGAACAGGCCTACCTCGAAGAACTGAAATGCCTGCCCGAGGCCGTGCAGCCCTCCGCCGAGGATCACTGCCTGATCCTCGGCGACCTGCGCGAGATCGACCGCCTGCTGGGCAAGCTGTCGACCCGTGCGCGCAGTGCCTTCCTGCTCAACCGCCTGGATGGCCTGGGCCATGCCGAGATCGCCGAGCAACTGGGCGTCTCCGTGCCGCGCGTGCGCCAGTACATCGCCCAGGGCCTGCGCCAGTGCTACATCGCGCTTTACGGCGAGCCGACGTGAAGGGACCGGTTTCCCTGCAGATTCTGGACGAGGCGATCAGCTGGCAGCTGCGCCTGGGCTCCGGCGAATCGCGCCCCGACGATGAAGCCGCCTTCGCCCGCTGGCATTCCGCCCACAGCGAACACGCCCGCGCCTGGAGCCAGCTGGGCATGCTCGACCGCAGCCTCGCCGGTGCCGCGCCCAAGGCCGCGCGCAACGCCTTGTTGCGCTCGCCGGGCGAATCCCGGCGCAAGGTCCGCCGCCTGGCCGGCACCGGCTTGTCGTTGCTGCTGGTCGGCGCGCTGGCGCTGGGCGTCGGCAACCGTTACGCGCCGGTGCGCTATGCCTTCTCAGACCTGGTGACCGCCACCGGCGAGCAGCGCGAACTGCGCCTGCCGGACAACACCCGACTGGTGCTGAACAGCCGCACCGCCGTCGATGTGCGCTTCGACGCCGAGCAGCGGCGCATCGTCCTGCTCAGCGGCGAAATCCTCGTGGAAACCGCCCACGGCGACAGCCGCCCGTTCATCGTCGAAACCGACGAAGGCCGCCTGCGCGCCCTCGGCACACGGTTCCTGGTGGAGCGCGATGACGGCGACAGCACCCTGCTGAGCGTCCTGCAGTCCGCCGTGGCTGCACGCCCCGAGCAACTGCCGGACGAGCGCGTGATCAACCAGGGCCAGCAAATACGTGTGCGCGCCGACGGCTTCGGCACAGTGGAGGCCAATAGCGCCACCGCCGATGCCTGGACCCACGGCATGCTGGTGGTGGACAACGTGCGCCTGGGCGAGCTGATCGACCAGCTAGCGCGCTACAGCCCGGGCTACCTGGCGGTGGACCCGGCGCTGGCGGACCTGCGCATCACCGGCAGCTTCCCGCTGAAGAACATCGACCTGGCCCTCAGCTCGCTGGAGCCAACGCTGCCGGTGCGTATCGAGAAGCACGGTGCATGGTGGTCCCGCGTGGTGCCGCGCGGCTAATGCGAACTCCCTCGTAGGAGCGGACTCTGTCCGCGATGGCCTCCGGCGCGATGCGGACCTATCGCGGACGGAGTCCGCTCCTACCCAAAGCCTGCCTCAGCGGAATTCAGAAATTTTTTCGCGCACCCCTATCACTTTTTGAATCTCGTCCGGCAAGGAGGCATCGAGAACCGTTTTCATTCAGGAGTCGTTGTCAATGCGCCGCCCGTTCGAACTGTCGCTCCGCCCTTGCCTGCTGGCCACCGCTATCCTGCTGGCCACCTCTTCGGCCATCGCCGCTGACGCCGTGCGTGACTACCAGGTGCCCGCCGGCCCGCTGGCCAGCACCCTCAACCGCATCGCCGCCGAGGGCGGCCTGAGCCTGAGCCTCGACCCGGCGCTGGCCCAGGGCCGTAGCGCGCACGCCGTGCAAGGCCGTTACGATGCCGCCGGCGCACTGCGTCAGGCGCTGCAGGGCAGCGGGCTGGAGCTGGTGGAAAACGAATCGGGCAGCTACAGCCTGCGCCCGGTGCCCAGCGACACCCTGTCGATGTCCGCCACCACCATCAGCGCCGCCCAGGAAGATCCGGACGGCCCCGCGGTGGGCTACGTCGCCACTCGTTCGCGCATTGGCACCAAGACCGACACGCCGATCCTGGAAACCGCCAAGTCCATCTCCGTCGCCACCCGCGAGCAGATGCAGGACCGTGGCGTGCAGAACATCGACGACGCCGTGCGCTACATGCCCGGCACGGTTGCCAGCAGCTATGGCAGCGACACCCGTTCCGACTGGCTGCGCATCCGTGGCTTCGAGCCGACCCAGTTCCTCGACGGCCTGCCGATGGCCACCGGCGTCTATGCCAACCCGAAGCTGGACACCTGGGACCTGGAGCGCGTTGCCGCGCTGCGCGGTCCGGCCTCTTCCGTCTACGGCCAGACGCCTCCCGGTGGCCTGCTGGACATGACCAGCCTGCGCCCGCAAGCCGAGCAGGCAAACGCCGTGCAACTGCAGGCCGGCAACTACAACCACAAGCAGATCAACTTCGACAGCACCGGCCCGCTGGATGACGAAGGTCGCTTCCTCTACCGAGTCAGCGGCGTGGTGCGCGACAGCAACACGCAGATCGACCACATCCCGGACAAGCGCTACAACCTGGCGCCAAGCCTGACCTGGAACATCGACGACGACACCAAGCTGACCTTCCTCAGCCAGTTCACCCGCGACGATACCGGCATCACCACCCAGTTCCTGCCGCTCAAGGGCACCAAGTACGACGCGCCCTTCGGCGATATCTCGCACCACAAGAACCTGGGCGACCCGGACTGGGAAAACTACGACCGCACCACCTGGTGGCTGGGCTACGCCTTCGAGCACCGCCTCAACGACGTCTGGCAATTCCGCCAGAATCTGCGCTACATGAAGAACGATCTGTCGTTCGATGCGCTCACTCCTGGCGGCTACCTCGACACCGTCAGCGACGACGGCACCCTGAACCGTGTCAGTACCTCGGTGAACGAGGACCTCGACCAGTTCGTGGTGGACAACAACTTCCAGGCCGACTTCGACACCGGCGAGCTCAAGCACACCGTGCTGCTGGGCCTGGACCACAACCGCATGGACACCAGCTACACCTCGATCTACGGCTATGCGGTGCCGACGACCAACGTGGTGCGCCCGATTTATGGCCAGCCGATCGTCACCCCGGACCGCTCCACCGCGTTCTACGACTACCGCCAGCAGATCGACCAGACCGGCGCCTATGTGCAGGACCAGATCGCCCTGGACAACTGGCGCCTGACCCTCGGTGGCCGCTATGACTGGGTGCACACCGACACCAAGTTCCGCAACAAGGGCGATGCCACTACCTCCGGCACCGATCGCCAGTTCAGCGGCAACGCGGCGCTGAGCTACATCTTCGACAATGGCATCGCGCCCTACCTGTCCTACTCCGAGTCGTTCCAGCCGGCCACCGGCGCGGACGTCTCCAGCACTGAGTCGTTCAAGCCGACCGAGGGCAAGCAGTGGGAGCTGGGCGTGAAGTACCAGCCGGTGGGCAGCGACACCCTGCTGACCGCCGCCGTGTATGACCTGCGCCAGAAAAACGTGACCGTCTCCGAGAACGTCGGTGGTGTGCCGGTTTCCAGCCAGACCGGCGAAGTGAAGGTCACCGGCCTGGAACTGGAAGCCAACTCCAACCTGACCGAAAACCTCAAGCTGATCGGCAGCTACACCTACACCGACACCGAAGTGAAGAAAGGCCAGTACGCCGGCAATCGCCTGCAGCTGATCCCGCGCAACGCCGCGTCCCTGTGGGCCGACTACACCTGGCACGCGGGCATGCTCAACGGCTTCGGCGTCGGCTACGGCGCACGCTACGTGGGCGACACCTATGGCGACCAGGCCAACACCTTCGACGGGTACGCCGGTTCCTACACCGTGTACGACGCCGCAGTGCACTACGATCTGGGCAAGCTGGACAGCAGCCTCAACGGCGCCTCGGTGGCGGTCAACGCCACCAACCTGTTCAACAAGGACTACATCTCCACCTGCGACGGTTACTACTGCTACTACGGCGACCAGCGCAAAGTGGTGGCGAGCGTGACCTACAAGTGGTGATGGGCACTGCCGGGTAGCTCCGACACGCGGCTACCCCTTGGCTACCCGCTGAAAGCCCCGCCCCATTCGGAGCGGGGCTTTTGTTTCTGTGGGAGCGGACTCTGTCCGCGATCGATCCCCGGCGGCTCTGAGCTGGCCGGCGGCACATCGCGGACGAAGTCCGCTCCTCACGCACCTGCCACGCCATCGTGTTGCCGGGTACGCCTCAGCGCCGCACCGTTCCCCACACCACGCTCGCATCGTCGTGGATCTTCAGGCGCGGATACGTCCAGCGCCTGGCCATCGGCGCTTTCCAGCGCGCGCAGTTCATCGATCAGTGCCTCAACACCACGCTCGGGCAACGCCGCGAACAGCGCGTCCAGGTCGTAGCGGCGAAAATCCAGCAGCCGGTCGAAACCATCGGTCACCAGCATGAACGCCTTCAGTCCCATGGGGTCGAGCACCCGCCGCTGTACGTGGGGAATCCAGCGCTCGCTCGGGTCGAGGCACCAGTAGCCTTCCGGCGTATTGGCCAGCGCGCGATTGCGCCGCACCCATTCGCGACTCGCCTGCCAGAGTTGCGCGTGGCTCCAGTCCGGGTTCGCCTCGCGCAGCGCCAGCAGGCGCTGCACTGACTGGCGATCGATCTCTTCCAGCGGCGTATCGCCAAAGCTCTCCACATGGCCGTCATCCCAGGCCAGGTGGATGCAGGTGTCGCAGAGGTTGAGCAGCTCCAGCGAACCATCCTCCAGCACCCGCAACAGGCTCAGGCAGGCGGTGGGCAGGTTCAGGTCCAGGCTCACGGCCATGCCAGAGTCGCGCTGGAAATCCGCAGCGATGCCCGCCTGCAATTGCACCAGCAACTGGTCGGTCGGTCGAAAAGGCTGCTCTTCCAATAGCTGTTGCAGGTGCGCATTGGCACTCTGGGCCAGCCAGCGGGCATCGCTCTCGCCGCCCACCAGGCCCTGCCCGAGACTGGTCGCCCCATCCAGCACCCAGGCCGCCGTGGCGGTATAGCCGATGGCGTCGTCATTCACCGGCGAGCCTTGGCGGCAGGCCGCCCCCTACGGAAATCGTCGTCACAACCCGTTCTCCTTCGTTTCGTCGGCCACACTGACCGGCGTACAGTCTCACCTGAATCCGGACTCTGCCAAGGAGAGCCCCATGCTTCGCGTCCTGTCCCTCCCCCTGAGCTGCCTGCTCCTTACCGGCCTGCTGCTGGCCACCGGCGCACAAGCCACCGAGGTGAAGTACTACGACCTGCCCAAGGGCTCCGCCCCGCACGATGTGGCACCCACCGAGGATGGCAAGGTCTGGTACACCGCGCAGAAGCTCGGCGTGCTCGGCCGGCTCGATCCGCAGACCGGGCAGAGCGAGCAGATCAGCCTCGGCAAGGGCTCCAGCCCGCACGGCGTGATCGCCGACGGCAACGGCGACGCCTGGATCACCGACAGCGGCCTGAACGCCATTGTCCACGTGGACGCACAACGTCTTGGGGTGGAGGTCATTCCGCTACCCAAGGAAGCCGCCAACGCCAACCTCAACACTGCGGTATTCGATGACGACGGCGTGCTGTGGTTCACCGGGCAGAACGGTTTCTACGGTCGCCTCGATCCGAGCAGCCGGGAGCTGAAGGTCTGGCCGGCACCCCGCGGCAAGGGCCCGTACGGCATCGCCGTGGCTCCGGATGGCGGGCTCTGGTACGCGTCCCTGGCGGGCAATTACATTGGTCAGATCGACGGCATCCAGGGCAGTGCCACCCCCTTCGACGCCCCCGACAAGGACGGCGGGCCGCGCCGCCTCTGGGCCGACTCGGTGGGACGGCTCTGGGTCAGCCAGTGGAATGCCGGCAGCCTGGCGCGCTTCGACCCCAGCGACAACCAGTGGAAAACCTGGAAGCTGCCGGGCGATCATCCCCAGCCTTATGCGGTCTATGTCGATGCCATGGACCAGGTGTGGGCTTCAGCGATTTTTCCGCCAACGCGCTGTTGCGCTTCGACCCGCAGAGCGAACGTTTCACCACCTACCCAAGCGACCACGAACACGCCAATGTGCGCCAACTGCTCGGCCGCCCCGGCGAAGTATGGGGCGCCGAATCCGGCACCGATCGCCTGGTGCAGATCCACGATTGAACCCATGACCGATACCCAGGAGTTGCTGTCGATGAGTTCCCGTCCCGTCCTGTTCCACGCCGCCGCCTCGCCCTTCGTGCGCAAGGTCATGGTCCTGCTGCACGAGACCGGCCAGGTCGACTCCGTGGAGCTGTACGCCGCTGTCCACACGCCCATCGCGCCGGACGCCGGCGTGTTGCAGGACAACCCCGCCGGCAAGATTCCCGCCCTCCGTCTGGCCGACGGCCAGACCCTGCACGACAGCCGGGTGATCCTCGAATACCTCGACCAGCAGCACGCCGGGGAGCCGCTGATTCCTCGCGAAGGCTCGGCGCGCTGGCGTCGTCTCACCCTGGCCTCGCTGGCCGACGCCGTGCTCGATGCCGCCGTGCTGATCCGCTACGAAACCGCCATGCGCCCGCAGGAAAAGCACTGGGATAAGTGGCTGGACAACCAACAGCTGAAGATCGTCCGCACCCTTGCCTACTTCGACGGCCCGGCCTGCATCGAGCTGGCCGAGCGTTTCGACATCGCGGCCATTGGCGTGGCCTGCGCACTGGGCTACCTGGACTTCCGCCAGCCGCACTGGGACTGGCGCAGCGACTACCCACAGCTGGCGAAGTGGTTCGCCGAGGTCAGCCAGCGGCCGTCGATGCAGGCGACTGTGCCGGGCTGACTGACGATGGGTATCGCTGCGCTCCACCCATCCTACGGGACGCAGCTCAGAGAGCAGGCTGGCGTGCTCCAGACCCGCCAACCCGCACCGCCCAGTCCCCTCTCCCCTCGGGAGAGGGTTGGGGTGAGGGCAAAACCCGCGCGCCATGACTTCACCACGGGGCGTCCACGCCGCACCACCCGCCGCTGAAAACGCTCATCACGCATCTCCCTCCGCCCCATCCCCTGCTCGAACAACCCGGCGATCCGCCGCGCCAGCCGCCGTCCTGCTTCGCGCTCTTCGCGCAATCCAATCATGACTTTCTCCCCAGCCGGTAGATCGGCAGCGCCAGCAGCAGGCCGAGTTGTGCCACGCCCATGCACATCTCCAGGAAGGAGCGCACGTGAGGGTTGTTCGCCGCATCCTCGACGCCAGTGAGTTGAGTCCACAGGTCGCCCGGCAGCAACAGCGCCAGATGCGCCAGCGGCTTGCCGGTGGCCACCAGCAGGGCGATCCAGTCGAAGCGGCCGAGCAGCATCAGCACCGGCAGGCAGAGGCCACTGACCAGCAGGCCGGCGAACAGGCACAGGGAAAAACGCATCAGGTTGGGCATCTCCATCTCCTCAGCGCTGGATGCGCACGTCTTCCAGGGAAAATTCCAGGTCATCGCCACGGGGTTTGCCGATGCCGTACCAGTCCAGGTGACGGGTCAGCACCATCACGCCGCCGAGCACACCGAACAGCAGCAGCGAGCCCATCAGCAAGGCGTAGTCCTCGGCGCTGAGCAGTGCGTAGAGCATCCCGTAGAGACCGGCCAGCCCCAGACTGAAGCCAGCGCCGCGCCACAGACTGTGCAGCACGTGGCAGAGGTAGAAGCCGATCAGACCGACGCAGGCGCCAGCGGACAGCAGGTACGCCAGTTCGAAGCCGACATGCTCGGAGAGCGACAGCAGCAACAGGTAGAACAGCGCCAGAGCCATGCCTACCAACGCGTACTGGATCGGGTGCACCGACAGGCGCTTGAGCACTTCGAAGAGGAAGAAGCCGGCAAAGGTGAGGACGATGAACAGCAGCGCGTACTTCACTGCTCGGTCGGTCTTCAGGTACTGGTCCACCGGGTCCACCAGCGCCACGCCGAAACGGTGCTGACCGAACTCGCTGCATTCCGCGGAGCTGGCGCGGGAGGTATCCGGATCGTCTGCACCGACCGCGCGAGCGACATCCGCCTGGGCCGGTGCAGTGCAGGCGCGCAGCTGGTCCTCCAGGTTGGTGGCGAAGAAGCTGGTGCGCCAGCGGGCGCTGAAGCCTTTCTCGCTGATGCTGCGTTCGGTGGGCAGGAACTCGCCGCCGAAGCTGGGGTGCGGCCAATCGGAGACCAGGTTGACCTGACTGTCGCGGCCCACGGGGGTGATGTCCAGACGGCTGCTGCCCAGCAGCGCCAGCTCGAAGGAGTAATCGAAACGCTGCTCGCGGTCGCTGACCTTGATCGGCAGCACCGCATGCACGCCGTTGCCAAGGAACTGGCTCTGGGTGCCCGGCTGGAAGTCGCGCAGCTCATCACCGACTTTCAGCTTCGGCGCGTTCTCGATGCCGCGTACATCGCTGATGCCCACGGCCAGCACCGGGTCATCGAAGCGATAGCTGGCCAGATCGCCACTGATGCCGTAGTTGGCCGGCAGGACGAAGCTGCCGCTGACCTGGCTGTCGGCATGGAACAGGCGCGCCTCGTAGATGCCGCGATGGCGCAGCTCGGTGCGCATCTGCCCATCGAGGGCGAAGACTTCCGGCAGGAAATACAGGCGCCCGCGCACTTCGCGTTCCTGCATTACGCGTTGCTGGCTGGCCTTGTCCAGGCGCCAGCCGCGCAGGGTGCGGGTGTAGGGCACGACCACCAGCGGACCGATGAGCTGCTGGCTGTAGCTGGCGCTGCGAGCGATGTCCTGCAGGACCTCGTCGCGGTAGTTCTGACGCTCGTCGACCAGGCCGTCGATCATCAGCAGGGGAATGAGCAGGAGGACAATCAGCAGCGCAATGGCGCCGAGCTTGATGCCGAGTTGGCGGTTCATCGAAGGCTTTCTCCGTGGGTGGACGACGGAGAGAGCTTGAAGTTTGCGCGTGGTGGCGCTCGGGGCGGATTGTGGAGACTGTGTGGGTTTTATGTGGCACGGCACTCCCTGTAGGAGCGGGCCATGCGCGCGATCGCGGGCATGGCCCGCTCCTACAATGGCAGGACCAGGCTCGCCTGCACGCCGCCCTCGACGTTCTCGACATTCAGCTCGCCGCCATGCAGCGCCGCCACTTCCGCCACGAAGTTCAGGCCCAGCCCGGTACTCTTTCGACCACTCACCGGGCGCGGCAGGGAGTAGAAGCGCTCGGTCAGGCGCGGCAGGGCGAACGCCGGAATGGCTTCGCCCTGATTGAACAACTCGACGCGCCAGCCTTCGCCGTCAGGCTGCGCGTCGAAGCGAATCACGCCACCTTCCGGTGTGAAATCCAGCGCATTGTCCAGCAGGTTGCCCAGCGCCTGGCGCAGCAGGAAGCGCTCGCCCACCACGCTTGCCTGCTGTGGAATCGCATTCTCCAGCTGCACGCTCTGCGCACGAGCCATGCGCTCATCGATCAGCTCATCAGCCAGCTCATGCAACGCCACCGCCACACGCTCCTCCAAGCCCTGGCGCTGCTCCACCTGGGCGAGGTTCAGCAGGCGCTCGATCAGCTGTTGCAGGCGCTCGCTCTCTCCGGCGATGTTGCCGACGAAGCGCGCGCGCTGCTCGGCAGGCATCTCGCCTTCAAGCAGTTCCGCCGCTCCGCGAATCGCCGCGAGCGGGCTCTTCAGTTCGTGGGTCAGGGTATGCACGTAACGCTCGACGTAGTCCTTGCCTTCCAGCTGCACGCGCATGCGCTCCACCGCCCCGGCCAGTTGCGCCATCTCGCCACCGCGATAGCGCGGAAGCTCCGCGCGGCGCCCTTCGCTGACCGCCTGCGCGTAGCGGGTCAGGCGATCCAGCGAGCGGCTCAGCCACCAGGAAAGCCCCGCCCCTACCAGCAGGCCAAGGACGATCAGCCCCGCACCGAGCCAGGCCAACCGACGCTGCGAGCGGTCGATGTAAGGCTGCAGCGTGCGGTTGGGCTTGGAGACAGAGACCACGCCGATGATCTTCTCACCGTCACGAATGGGTGCGGCGACGTACATCACCGAGGATTCCGGGTCGTCCGCCGACTCGCGACTGGACCGCGCGCCATATTGGCCGCGCAGGGTCAGGTAGACATCGTTCCAGCGCGAATAGTCCTGGCCCACGGACTGGCCGAGGGAGTCCAGCAGGACGATGCCGCGCGCGTCGGTGACGTAGATGCGGTGGTTCACCGCCGTCTTGTTCACGCCCCAGATGTCCGCCTGCGGGCTGCGCGCGCCATAGGCGCGGAGCAGGGCCGGCAGCTGGCTCTGGTCGAGGGTGCCGCTCTTCACATCGGCCTGGAGAATCTCGGCCAGCAGGTTGGCGGTATCCACCAGTGTCTCTTCGCTGGACTGGCGCACGCCGGGGCGGATCTCGTCCATCACCGTGCGCAGGACGAACCAGCCAGTCAGCCCGACGAAGAAGAAATAGACCAGGAAGATCCGCAGCGACAGGCGCATCAGCTCTTGTCCGGCGCGTAGCTGTAGCCCAGGCCGCGATGGGTCTGGATCGGTTCGGCGGCGGGTGCAACCTGGCGCAGCTTGGCGCGCAGGCTCTTGATGTGGCTGTCGACGTTGCGCTCGTAACCGGCATCGGCCGCAACACCCAGTGCATCGAGCAATTGCTCGCGGCTGAAGACTCGCTCGGGGCGCGCCAGCAACGTTTGCAGCAGGCGGAACTCGTGGCGGGTCAGGGCCAGCGAATGGCCGTGGTAGCGAATCTGGAAGCGTTCCTCATCCACCTCGAACGGACCATTGCTGGCGGATGCCGCGGCAGGCGCTTCACGCGGTGCGGTACGTTTGAGGATGGCTTTCACCCGCGCGGCGACTTCGCGCGGGCTGAAGGGTTTGACCACGTAGTCGTCGGCGCCGATCTCCAGGCCCACCACGCGATCGATCTCGGCGTTGCGCGCGGTGAGGAAGATCACCGGCACCTCGGAGAAGCGCCGCAGCTGTTTGCAGGCTTCGAAGCCGCTGATGTCAGGCAGGCCGACGTCGAGGATGACCAGATCGAAGACGTCGCGCTGCAGGCGTTCGAGGGCAGGGCCGGCGAGGTTCAGCCAGGTAGTCTCGAAGCCCTCGGCCTGCAGGGCGTAGAGCAGCGTGTCGGCGATGGCGGCTTCATCTTCGACGATGAGGATATGGGGCATGGGATTCCGATTCCCGGGGAAGTCCCGGAAGGGTCCACCATGCCCCGCGCCGCGTCAATCGAGGATCAGGAGCAGTCCGGCTTGCCGGCCACGAAGCGCTCGCCGGCATCCACCGCGACGTGGAATTTGCGCAGGCCCTTGGCGCCCATCAGGAAGGGATAGTTGAAGTGGCTGCGGTCGGTGAGGTTGACCTCGATGGTGCGCTGGTCACCACCCAGACACACCGGCAGCTCGATCACCGGACGCTGGCTGAGGCCGGGGCTGGCCTCTTCCTCCTCATCCTCGCCGGCACCGTCGGAGCGGTTCTTGATCTTCGAGATGCGCGCCAACTTGTGCTCGTACACCGAGTCGCCGCCGTCCTTGGTCGCCAGCTTGAAGCGCACCCAGTCCTCGCCGTCGCGCTGGAATATCTGGATGTCCTTGGCCGACAACGAGGAGGTGTAGGCGCCGGTGTCCATCTTGGCCTGCAGGGTCTGGTCGAGTTCGGGCAGGCTGACCCATTCGTAGCGGCCGTAGAGCTTGGTCTCGGCGGCCAGTGCGAGGCCGGGCAGTGCGATGAGCGTAAGCAGAGCGAGGGCGCGTTTCACGCGAAATCTCCGGGGTGGAATACGTCGCATAGGACTAGCACGGCGGCCATTGGTTCGCCATACCCGCACCGCTTGGGCCGGAACAATTGTCTGCGTATCATGGCCGCGCCACCGTCGCACAAGGAATGGACCCCATGCCGGCAGTCAAAGGCGTCATCGCCAGCCTCCTGCTGTTGCTCAACACCCTGATCCTGATCGGGCCGATGATGCTGATCGCGCTGCTCAAGCTGATCGTCCCCGGCCAGACCGCGAAGGACGCGTGCTCGCGCGGGGTGATGTGGATCGCCGAAACCTGGGCGGAGATCGACAAGGCCATCTTCGCCCTGATGACTCCCACCGTCTGGGATATCCGCGGCAGCGCCCAACTGCGCAGCGACACCTCCTACCTGGTGGTCAGCAACCACCAGTCCTGGGTCGACATTCCGGCTCTGGTTCAGGCTTTCAACCGCAAGACGCCCTACTTCAAGTTCTTCCTGAAGAAGGAGCTGATCTGGGTGCCCTTCCTCGGCCTGGCCTTCTGGGCGCTCGACTACCCCTTCATGAAGCGCTACAGCAAGGCCTTCCTGGAGAAGCACCCGGAACTCAAGGGCAAGGACCTGGAAATCACCAAGGCCGCCTGCGAGAAGTTCAAGCGCATGCCGGTCACCGTGGTGAACTATCTGGAAGGCACGCGCTTCACCCCGGCCAAGCAGGCCCAGCAGCAGTCGCCCTACCAGAACCTGCTGCGGCCCAAGGCCGGCGGCGTGGCCTTCGTCCTGGCGGCGCTGGGCGAACAGCTCGACACGCTGCTGGACGTCACCCTGGTCTACCCGAAAGGTCCGCGACCGGGCTTCTGGGACCTGCTTTGCGGCCGTGTGCCGCGCGTCATCGTCGACATCCAGGCACGCGAGATCGACCCCGCGCTGTGGCAGGGCGATTACGAGAACGATCCGCAGTTCCGCCAGTACGTGCAGCACTGGGTGTCGCAGTTGTGGGAGCAGAAGGATGCGCGCATCGAACAGCTGCGCCAGGAGTTCTGACGCGGCTTACGCGCCCCGTCCGGCGACCGGCGCAGCCGGCGTCAGCGGGGCCGCTGGCGTCCCCCAGAGTCCGCCGAGCGTGCCCAGCAGCTGGCTGCTCAGGCCCTGCTCGGTGAAGTAGTCGAGGATCACTCCGGCGAAGCGACCGATCATCGACTGATCCATGCCCAGCACACCGAAGATCTGATCGACGTCCTGCAGATTGTTGATCCCGCCCAGCAGCGCCGCAGCGCTGCCCAGGCCACCGAAGCCACCCAGTGCGCCGCCCAGATCGCCCAGCGAACTGTTGCCGGCGAGCTGGTCGAGGTTCGGCAGGGATTTCTGCAGCTGCGCCGTATCCGTTTCCTTCAGACTGTTCATCGCCAGCCCCAACAGCGCACCGGTACCGCCGATAGCCTGCTGCTCGCTGACACCCAACTGCTTCGTGAGGTTGCCCAGCAGCGCGCTGGCGGCCGGCGGCACATTTTGCGTCTCGGTGACGGGTTCGCTGGTGTCGGTGAAAGTGGCGGCGAATACGGGAGAAGCGGCCAGCCAGGCGGCTGCCAGGAAGACGACGGAACGGGTGGGCATCGACGGCTCCGGAATACGGAATTCCGGCCCCAGGACGGGGCCGGATCGTCGATCAGGACCGGGGTCCGGCGCGGCGGTTCCGCGCCGGCCGGCGGATATCAGGCGCCGGTGCCCCAGAGGCTGCCCAGGGTGCCGAGCAGGTTGCTGTTGGCGCCCTGCTTGCCGAGGTAATCCAGCAGCACGCTGGAGAATTTGCCGGTCATGTCCTGGTCCATGCCCAGTGCGCCGAATGCCTTGGTCACGTCGCCCATGCTGCTGACGTTGCCCAGCAGACCGCTGGAAGCGCCGCCGCCCAGATCGCCGAGCTGGCCACCGAGGCCACCCAGGGCGTTGCTGCCGGTGAGCTTGTCGAGGCCGGGAACGGTCTTCGCCAACTGCGAATAATCGGCGGTGCTCAGTTTGTTCTTCGCCAGGCCCAGCAGGGCACCGGTACCGCCCAGCGCCTGTTCGTCGCTGACGCCGAGCTGGCCGGTCAGGGCGCCGAGCAGGCCGCTGGTCTGCGGCGTGGAAGCCACGCGCGAGGTGTCGGCGCCGGTCGCGCCGGACACCGCCTTGGCGGCGTCGCCCAGGTTGAAGGCATACGCGGAGGAAGCCGCCAGCAGGGCGGCCAGTGCGAGGGTGACTCGGGGTTTGACGGACATCGCTGTCTCCTGGGGTTCCGGACGCCATATCGACCGGAAGCCAAGGCCATTGTTCCGCCATGGGAGGCGCCGCGGAGGAAAAGCTCGGCCCGGTCACAGGGTTGCCAATGATCGACTTCGCCAGGCAGCGACGGGGAACTCTCTTGCCACCCGGCGCCGGAAAGCCATTCGTACAATCATCGGGCAAGGCTTCGCGGGAGAATCGTCCTGTCACAACCTTGGCGTTTCCCCCACGACCGCCAAAGATTCCCTAAGCTAGAGCCAACCCCGCCCGACGGACCGACCATGAGCGAACCCTTCATCCTCACGCCCCGCGTGGCCCGCCTGCTGCCCTGGCTGGTGGCCATCGCCTTCTTCATGCAAGCCCTGGACGGCACCATCCTCAACACCGCGCTGCCGAGCATGGCACGCTCGCTGGAAGAGGACCCGCTACGCATGCAGGGCGTGGTGATCGCCTACCTGCTCACCGTTGCACTGCTGATCCCCTCCTCCGGCTGGATATCCGACCGCTTCGGCACGCGCCGGGTATTCCTCTTCGCGATCTTCCTGTTCAGCTTCGGCTCGCTGCTCTGCGCGCTATCGCCAAGCCTCGGCACCCTGGTTGGCGCCCGTGTGGTGCAAGGTATCGGCGGTGCGCTGATGATGCCGGTGGGACGCCTGGTGATCCTGCGTGTGTACCCGCGCACGGACCTGGTACGCATCCTCAGCTTCGTCACCATCCCCGGCCTGCTCGGCCCACTGGCCGGCCCCACGCTGGGCGGCTGGCTGGTGGAATACGCCAGCTGGCACTGGATCTTCCTGATCAACCTGCCGGTGGGCCTGATCGGCTTCATCGTCGCCCTGCGCCTGATGCCGGACCTGCACGGCGTACGCGCGACGCGCTTCGACACCATTGGCTTCCTGCTGTTCGGCGGCTCCATGGTGCTGATCACCATCGCCCTGGAAGGACTGGGCGAACTGCACATGCCCCACGTGCGCGTGGTCCTGCTGCTGGTGGGCGGGCTGGTGCTGTTGGCGGCCTATTGGTTGCGCGCGCTGAAGATCGAGGCGCCGCTGTTCCCGCCCTCGCTGTTCCAGACGCGCACCTTCGCCGTCGGTGTGCTGGGCAACCTGTTCGCGCGCCTGGGCAGTGGTTCCCTGCCCTTCCTCACGCCGCTGCTGCTGCAACTCGGCCTGGGCTTCACCCCCTCGAAGGCCGGCATGACGATGATTCCCATGGCGCTGGCGGCGATGGTGATCAAGTCGCTGGCGAGACCGCTGCTGGACTGGTTCGGCTACCGCAGGCTGCTGGTCGGCAATACCCTGCTGCTGGGCGCGATGATCGCCAGCCTGGGATTGGTGGATCAGGACACGCCCTACGCCTTGCTGCTGTTCCAGCTGGCGTTGCTGGGCGGCATCAACTCGCTGCAGTTCACCGCGATGAACACCCTGAGCCTGATCGACCTGCGCGACGACAATGCCAGCGCCGGCAACAGCCTGCTCTCGGTTGTCATGCAACTGTCCATCGGCATGGGCATCGCCTGCGCCGCAGCACTGCTGGGCGGGTTTAGCGGGGATGTCGAAAGCGCGCAGGGTGATGTGCTGTCAGCCTTCCACGCCACCTATTTCAGCGTCGGGCTGTTGTCCATGCTGGCGGCGGCGATCTTCTTCCAGCTCAACGCCGACGATGGCCGGACCACGCCGCGCCGGGTCGATCCGGAGACCGACGTCACCGAGCACTGATCAGGGCTTGCAGGTGGGCGCGACGGTCTGGGTCTTCGAGGCATCCACCGCGCCCAGGTGCTCGAGGGTACGCCGCCCCAGCAGTACCGGGTAATCCAGGGTCTGGCGGTCGCGCAGGGTGAATTGCTCGCGGTAGACCTTGCCTCCCAGGCAAATATCCATCAGCACCACCGGAGCTCGCTCGGCGCCGCTGGCGGTCTTGAACTTGAGCACGCGCTCGACGCGCCGCTCGAAAGGCAGGCGCTCTTCCTTGCCGGTAGCCGGGTCGGTGAGCATCACGTCGTACTGCACCCAGCGTTCATCATTCTTCTTGATCCGGACGATGTTGCGCGCATCCATCACCGAAGTCTGCGCGCCAGTGTCCAGCTTGGCCTTGAGCGGCGCCTGCTCGGGCATCAGCGTGAGCGTTTCCACCCAGCCCCAGGTAGTGGGCTGCACGGGGGCGTCGGCGGCAAGGGCGCTGCCCGAGATGAGCAGGCCGGCGAGCAGCAGGCGGAAAGCGGGCGATGGCATGGATGACGACTCCGGAAAATCGATGGCGACACGATGGGCAACAAGATCATAGGCAACAAAAAACCCCGGATGTTTCCACCCGGGGTTCTTTTGGCTGACGCCAGGGGTCTTAGACCACCTGAACGCGCTCAGCTTGCATGCCTTTCTGGCCTTGTACGACTTCGAAGCTGACCTTCTGGCCTTCGGCCAGGGTCTTGAAGCCGGTACCTTCAATGGCGCGGAAGTGAACGAATACGTCCGGGCCGCTTTCCGGAGTGATGAAGCCGTAGCCTTTGGTCTCGTTGAACCACTTGACGGTGCCGTTCTGACGATTCGACATGGTGTTCTCCTTGGAACAAATCTTTAAAAATTAGCCACGTGAGCGGCCAGGAACTGAGTTGCAAGGCGTTACAAGGAGTCGAGCAGGACGGGGTGGAATAACCGACCGCATCAGGTCACGATCGACGGCGACCCATGCAAACACAGTCCGGAAACTCTACGACAAAAATCTGAGGAAAGCGAATCTCTTGGAAAAACCGTTTATCGCGGCTTCGGGAAATTCGGACGAGTGGCCTCAAACCCTTGCCATATCAGCTTCTCAGCCCTCCTGAGGGTGCTCTCCTGCTACACTGCGCGGCCATATGGATTCACCCGGGTTCCCTTCGTGACCACCTCCGCATTTTCCAGCCTTGCGCTGTCGGCCGACCTGCTGGCCAACCTCGACTCTCTCGGTTATCGCGAGATGACGCCGATCCAGGCCGCCGCCCTGCCGGCGATCCTCAAGGGCCGCGACCTGATCGCCCAGGCCAAGACCGGTAGCGGCAAGACCGCCGCCTTCGGCATTGGCCTGCTCAGCCCGCTGAATCCGCGCTACTTCGGCTGCCAGGCGCTGGTGCTGTGCCCGACCCGCGAACTGGCCGACCAGGTCGCCAAGGAAATCCGCCGCCTGGCCCGTGCCGCCGACAACATCAAGGTACTCACCCTTGCGGGGGCGTGCCTTTCGGCCCGCAGATCGGTTCGCTGGAGCACGGCGCCCACGTGGTGGTCGGTACGCCGGGGCGGATCCAGGAACACCTGCGCCGCGGCACCCTGAAGCTCGACGGCCTCAATACCCTGGTGCTCGACGAAGCCGACCGCATGCTCGACATGGGCTTCTACGACAGCATCGCCGACATCATCGGCCAGGCCCCGGCACGCCGGCAGACCCTGCTGTTCTCCGCCACCTACCCCGAGGGCATCGACCAGCTGGCGGCGAAGTTCCTGAAGAACCCCGAGCGCGTGGAAGTGGAAGCGCTGCACGACGACAGTCAGATCGAACAGCACTTCTACGAGATCGATCCCAAGCAACGCCTCGATGCCGTCGTGCGTCTGCTTCAGCATTTCCGCCCGCAATCCTGCGTCGCTTTCTGTCATACCCGCCAGCAGTGCATGGAAGTGGTGGAGCAACTCAACGCCCGCAAGATCTCCGCCCTGGCCCTGCATGGCGACCTGGAGCAGCGTGAGCGCGATCAGGTCCTGACCATGTTCGCCAACCGCAGCTGCAGCGTGCTGGTGGCCACCGATGTGGCCGCGCGCGGGCTGGACATCGCCGCGCTGGAAGCCGTGATCAACGTTGAGCTTTCGCGCGACGCACAGGTCCACGTGCACCGCATCGGCCGCAGCGGCCGCGCCGGAGAGAAGGGCCTGGCGCTGTCGCTGGTGACCCCGGCCGAGGCCAGCCGCGCCCAGGCCATCGAAGACCTGCAGGGTGCACCGCTGAACTGGGAGCGCATCGACTTCCTCAAGGCCAACGATGCCCCGCTACTGCCGCCGATGACCAGCCTGGCCATCGCCGGCGGACGCAAGGACAAACTGCGCCCCGGCGACATCCTGGGCGCGCTGACCGGTGACGCCGGGCTCAAGGGCACCCAGGTCGGCAAGATCGCCATCTTCGACTTCCAGGCCTTCGTCGCCGTCGAACGCGATGTCGCCAAGCAGGCGCTGAAGCACTTCAACGAAGGCAAGATCAAGGGCCGCTCGTTCAAGGCACGCATCCTCTGACCGGCACGCCCTCCGCCTGATTGGCGGCCCCTGTAGGAGCCAGCTTGCTCGCGAACCGCATGACACCAACGGCGCCGGCGGCATGGTTCGCGAGCAAGCTCGCTGCTACGAAGAGCTTTCGCGGCAGCGTGTCGCGCTCGCGATAGCCGCGCCCGGAGCGATCCGCTAGTCTGAGCAGCAGACATTCGGAAGTCCCGCACGCGCATGCTTTCCTCCCCACTGCTCCAGTCTCTGCGGCGCCTCTGGGCGCTGGACAAGTTCGCCTACAGCCTGCGGGTGTTCGTCGCCCTCAGCGGGGTCATGCTCGCGTGCTGGCTACAGGGTCGGCCGGAGCTGGTGATCCCACTGTTCCTCGGCGTCATCGCCAGCGCCCTGGCGGAAACCGACGACCACTGGCTCGGCCGCCTGCAGGCGCTGCTGGTGACCCTGGCCTGCTTCAGCATCGCCTCACTGGCGGTGGAGCTACTGTTCCCCTACCCGCCCCTGTTCGTCGCCGGGCTCGCGCTCTCGACCTTCGCCATGACCCTGCTCGGCGCCCTGGGCGAGCGCTATGCGGCGATCGCCTCGGCCACGCTGATCCTGTCGATCTACACCATGATCGGCGTCGACCAGCGCGGTGGCACGCCTTCGGACTTCTGGCGCGAGCCGCTGCTGCTGGTGGCCGGTGCCGGATGGTACGGACTGCTCTCGGTGCTGTGGAACGCGCTGTTCGCCAACCAGCCGGTGCAGCAGAGCCTGGCGAAGCTGTTCCTCGAACTGGGCGAGTACCTGAAGATCAAGTCGACCCTGCTGGAGCCGCTGCGCCATCTCGACGTCGAGGCCCAGCGCCTGGCGCTGGCGCGGCAGAACGGGCGGGTCGTGGTGGCGCTCAACCAGGCCAAGGAAACCATCCTCGCGCGCCTCTCCCACGGTAGGCCGAGCCCAAAGATCAGCCGCTACCTGAAGCTCTACTTCATCGCCCAGGACGTCCACGAGCGCGCCAGCTCCTCGCACTACCCGTACAACCAGCTGGCCGAGGCCTTTTTCCACAGCGACGTGCTGTTCCGCTGCCAGCGCCTGCTCAACCAGCAGGGCAAGGCGTGCAAGGCACTGGCAAAAGCAATCCAGCTGCGCCAGCCGTTCGACTACAACGACAGCGAACTGGCTCTGGCCGATCTCAATGCTTCGCTGGAGCACCTGCGCCAGCAGGGCAATCCAGCCTGGCGCGGACTGCTGCGCTCCCTCGGCGCGCTGGCGGCCAACCTCACCACCCTGGACCGCAAGCTCAGCGGGGCGAGCAACCCCGACGCACTGGACGACGAGCAGGACAGCACGCTGCTGGACCGCTCTCCGCGCTCGTTCAAGGACGCGCTGGAGCGCATCCGCCTGCAGGTCTCGCCGACCTCGCTGCTGTTCCGCCATGCCCTGCGCCTGTCGCTGGCACTGGCCGCCGGCTACGGCATGCTGCACCTGATCCATCCGACCCAGGGCTACTGGATCATGCTCACCACGGTGTTCGTCTGCCAGCCGAACTACGGCGCCACGCGCATCCGCATGGTGCAGCGGATTCTCGGTACGCTGGTCGGCCTGGTGGCTGGCTGGGCGCTGATCGACCTGTTCCCCAACCCGCTGATCCAGTCACTACTGGCAGTGGTCGCCGGGGTCGCCTTCTTCGCCACGCGGAGCACCCGCTACACCCTGGCGACAGCGGCAATCACCCTGCTGGTGCTGTTCTGCTTCAACCAGGTGGGCGACGGCTACGGGCTGATCCTGCCACGCCTGTTCGATACCCTGCTTGGCGCGCTCATCGCCGGCATCGCCGTATTCCTGGTACTGCCCGACTGGCACGGGCGCAGCCTGCACCGCCTGGTCGGCGGCACCCTGGCGTGCAACAGCCGCTACCTGCGGGAAATCATGCAGCAGTATGCCAACGGCAAGCGCGACGACCTCGCCTATCGCACCGCTCGGCGCAACGCGCACAACGCTGATGCAACGCTCTCCACCACGCTGTCGAACATGCTGCTGGAACCCGGCCATTTCCGGAAGGACGCGGAGATCGGGTTCCGTTTCCTGGTGCTCTCGCACACCCTGCTCAGCTACCTCTCCGCCCTCGGCGCGCACCGCAACCAGCTGCCGCCGGACGTCAACGACGACCTCATCGCCGAGGCCGCCGAACGCTTGACCAGCAGCCTCGACGACATCGCCGCGCGCCTCAACGAGCGACGCCCGGTGGCTATCTACAGCGACGAGGAAGACGCGCTGGCCAAGCGCCTGGAAGAACTGCCCGAGGAGCAGGACGACGCCCACCGACTGGTACAGACCCAGCTGGCACTCATTTGCCGACAGCTCACGCCGCTGCGCACCCTGGCAGCGCACCTGCTGAAGAAGGACATCGGCGCAGAGCAGGCCGAAGCGACCTGAACATAACTGTAGAAGCGGGCCATGCGCGCGATCGCTGGCATGGCCCGCTTCTACAAGGGTGCGCCGAGCGCCCTACAGACCGTGCTCGCGCATCAGTTCGTCGTAGCTGCCGTCCTCGTGCATCTCGCGGATCGCCTTGTTGAAAGCCGCGATTATCTCCGCGTGGCCGGGCACATGCCGGCCGACCAGAATGTGCAGGCCATTCTCGGTCAGCGGCACCGGCAGGAATTCCAGCTGGCCCTTGAGTTCGGCGAGATCGCCGTTGAAGTGCACGCGCGCGGTGATCTCGTCTTCGAGCGTCAGGTCCACCCGCCCGGCCTGCAACATCAGCGCCGCGTTGACGAAGCTGAACACCGGCACCCGCTGCAGTTTCGGATCGTTGTTGAACGCCTCGGAATAGGCGTAGCCGCGCACCATGGCGATGCGGTAGGGATAGAGGTCAGCCAGCTTGCCGAAGGTGATGGGCGAACCCTTGCGCTTGATCAGGCGCACACGGTTGACCAGGTAGGGCTCGGAATACACCGCGAAGGCTTCCCGCTCCGGCGAATACCAGGCATCCGCCACCAGGTCGTACTCGCCGTTAGCCACACCGTGCAGCACGCGCGGCCAGGGCACTTCGATGTACTCGCTGGCATAGCCGGCGCGCTTGAGCGCCGCCTGCACGAGGTGCACCGCCACACCGTTGCCGGGCAACTGGCGGTCCGCGTAGGGCGGCCAGCGATCCGCCGCGATTCGCAGCACTTCCCCGGCCCGCGCCACGCTGGAAACGCACAGGAACAGCAGAATCAGCAGCAGGCGCAGCGGCATCGGGAGTGTCGTCCAGGGAGAAGCTTTCAAGACTAGACGCTGCTCCCCCCGACGCGCCAACCTCAGAACAACATCGCCGCGCGCAGGCTCATGCCGCCGCCGGTTTCCGGGACCACCGCTACGTTGTAGCGCTCGCTTTCCGGCCCCTCGAGGAACAGGTTGTAGGTGAAGTTGGCGAAGAAATTACCCACCGCCATACCCACCAGCACGTCGGTGGGGTAGTGCTTGTCCCCTTCCACGCGCGACAGCGCGGTCAGCCCGTCGAGGGTATAGAGCCCGGCCTTGGCGGTGTAGCGCCAGGTCGGGTCCATGTCGATGTAGTCCAGGTTGCGGCGGGTGAAACTGTTGTGCACGGCGGTCACGGCAGTGTGCTTGGAAGGGAAGGAGTCATCGGGAATCCCGTCAGGCCGCTCGCGCCCGGACCACTCCTTGGCTTCCTCGACGAAGCCGGTCACCGCGTAGCGGTCTACCAGCAGCAGCGACAGATTACGTCCACGCCAGCTCCACTTCTCCTCAGTGCTCACATCCTTGGGCGAGGCGACCAGGGCTGTGACAACGCTGAGGCCGGTGGCGAGGTTGAGCATGCGGTCGGCCGCCTGGTTGGCGTCGCCGCCGAAGAACCATCGTGGTTGCTCGCCGACTTCTGCCACTTGTGGTCCCAGTTGCCTGCGGCGATCACTGCCGCGCCAGCCACCGGGCCCCAGACGTCGGCGCTGGTAGCGGCGCGCTGCGCCGAATCCCCCACCCGCTGCCAGCTCATCTGCGGAGCACCGGCGCAACCGATGAGCGCTGCACTGGTCGCCAGGGTGGCGACTGCCAGCAAAGTCCGATTCATGATGTTCCCCCATGCGCCCGGCCCGCTCCAGAGCAGCAGACGCGTCAATACATGAGCAGGGAAGGATAGTCGGGACGGTTCTGAAGGCCCCTGCCTTCAGTCATTAATCGGTAACTCTTCATTTCCTTCAGCGGAAAAAGAAAAACCCCGCCAAAGCGGGGTTTTTCAAATCAGAACAGAATCAGCCTTTGAAGACGTCTTCCACCGACTGCAGCGGGTAATGCTTCGGATACGGCAGGGTCGCCACGCCGGTCTCGATGGCGGCCTTGGCCACGGCATCGGAAACGACGGTGATCAGGCGCTTGTCCATCGGTTTCGGAATGATGTACTCGCGGCCGAACTCGATGGCGCTCACACCGTAGGCGTCGCACACGTCCTTGGGTACCGGCAGCTTGGCCAGGTCACGCAGGGCCAGGGCGGCGGCGATCTTCATCTCTTCGTTGATGCGGGTGGCGCGAACGTCCAGGGCACCGCGGAAGATGAAGGGGAAGCCCAGTACGTTGTTGACCTGGTTCGGGTAGTCCGAACGGCCGGTGGCCATGATCACGTCGTCGCGGGTGGCGTGGGCCAGCTCCGGCTTGATTTCCGGATCCGGGTTGGAGCAGGCGAAGACGATCGGGTTCGGCGCCATGCGCTTGAGGTCTTCCGCGCTCAGCAGGTTGGCGCCGGACAGGCCGACGAATACGTCGGCGCCTTCCAGGGCGTCAGCCAGGGTGCGCTTGTCGGTCTCGGTGGCGAATACGGCCTTGTACTGGTTCAGGTCGTTGCGGCCGGCGTGGATTACGCCCTGGCGGTCGATCATGTAGATGTTCTCGACCTTGCCACCCATGCTCACCAGCAGCTTCATGCAGGAGATGGCGGCAGCGCCGGCGCCCAGGCAGACGATCTTCGCGGTCTCCAGCTTCTTGCCGGCAATTTCCAGTGCGTTGAGCATGCCGGCGGCGGTAACGATCGCGGTGCCGTGCTGGTCATCGTGGAATACCGGGATGTCGCACTGCTCGATCAGCGCGCGCTCGATCTCGAAGCACTCGGGTGCCTTGATGTCTTCCAGGTTGATGCCGCCGAAGGTGATGGAGATGCGCTTGACGGTATCGATGAAGGCCTGCGGGCTCTCGGCGTCGACTTCGATATCGAACACGTCGACACCGGCGAAACGCTTGAACAGCACGCCCTTGCCTTCCATGACCGGCTTGGAGGCCAGCGGGCCGAGGTTGCCCAGGCCGAGAATGGCGGTGCCGTCGGAAATGACCGCGACCAGGTTGCCCTTGCCGGTGTACTTGAAGGCCAGTTCCGGATCACGCGCAATTTCGCGCACCGGCTCGGCGACGCCCGGGCTGTACGCCAGCGACAGGTCGCGGGCGGTGGCGGTCGGCTTGGTCAGCTCGACGCTCAGTTTACCGGGGCGGGGTTGGGCGTGATATTCGAGGGCAGCGGTCTTGAGATCAGACATTTGGGCACTTCCGCTTTTGTTGCTTGTTGGACAGACGGGGGCCCGAGCATACGCACAAACCCCGCACCTGCCAAGGTAGCCCAAGCCCCTGCTGTCAAGACCTCTAGCGTACGACTTTCAGCCAATCGCCCGGTTTTGGCTGACCAGTTGGATACAAGTCATTCAATAAACGTATACGATTTATCGAGTCAGATTCCGAACCGGATTCAGCCTTCGCGAACTGCTCGACAGTCTGCCCGGATTTGACCTGAACGACGGCGATCCGGCGCGGTTGCGCCAGTTTCTGCTCGTCGGCGCGCATCGGCCGGAAGCTGCGGATGATCTGCATGAAGTGGTCGTCCTCGCTCTCCAGCGAAGCGCGACCTTTGACCACACCGATGAACAGGTAGGCATGGTCCTTCTGGTAGATCACCGCCGCGCGCCGCGCCGGATTGCCGGGCACTACGCCGGTGGCGACGTCGAGGCCGTTCTGCTGGAAACTTTCTTCGTTCGATAACCGCCCGCCAGCGCCTTTTCGCAGGTACTCGGCCGGGGTCAGCTGGCCTTCCCGGGGCACCAGCTTCATGCCGATGTAGGCCTGCTGGTCGGCGGTGTAGCCCACTGAGGCGGACGGCTGGTTGAGGATGCCCCAGCCCGCCGGGTAGGTCAGGGTGAAGTCCAGTTCCGAGTGATAGAACGCCTGGCCACGGCGCACGCCGCTGGCGGCGGAATCGCCGAAGGGCATGCCGTCGATGGCCTTGAGGTAGCGCTCGGCGCCGACTTCGCGTTGGCCGCTGACGGCCAGGGCCTGGGCCGGACCGATCACCTGCTTCAGGCGCTGGTCGTTGTCCGGGTGGGTGTCGAACAATCCGTGGTAGCCGACCGGCTGGGCCGCCTGGCCCTTGCGCGCGGCCTCGTCACGGGCGAAGTCTTCCTGGTTCTTCAGCACCCGTACAACCTGGATCATGGCGGTCGGGTCATAGCCGGCACGGGCCAGGTACTTGGCGCCGCAGGCCATCGGCCTCCAGCTCCATGTCGCGGCCGTAGCCACGCACGAAGGCCGTGCCGAGCACGTTGGTCAGGTCGGCCGCGGCGCCCACGCCGGTGCCGATGGCCACTGCCTGCCCGAGTATGCCCCAGGCGCTGGACTGGCTCTGCTGCTTGACGCTATGCCGGGCGGTGACGTGGCCGACCTCGTGGCCGAGCACGGCCGCCAGTTCCGCTTCCGAGCCGAGATAGGCCATCAGCCCGCGGTGGATATAGATGTAGCCGCCAGGCAGGGCGAAGGCGTTGATGTCGGGAGTGTCGATGACGGTGAAGTGGTACTGGAGCTGCGGTCGGTCGCCGGCGCGGGCGACCCGCTCGCCGACCTGCTGGACATAGGCCTGCAGCTTCGCATCCTCATAGCGCGGGTACTGCTTGCCGATCTCCTGGCTGTACTTCTGGCCCATCTCCAGCTCGCTCTGCTCGGTCATCATCACGAAGTCAGACTTGCCAGTGGCCGGATTGGTGGCGCAGCCGCCGAGGACGCTCAGCAGCGCCAGCAGGGTCAGGATTCCGAACGAGCGCATGCTCATGGCAATACCTCCATCATCGCCGGGTCGGTCACAGGCAGCATCCAGCGCGCCTGTCCGCGGGTTTCACGCCACCGCGCTCGGCGCGGTCGATGACCCAGCCGCGCGCCTCCACCTGTCAGACCCTTGAGATCGCGCAGGGTTGCATCGTCGAAGCGCTTCACGAGTTTCGCCTCGATCCGCAGCACCAGCGGGCCGTCGAGATCGATCCACAGGCCGCCGCGATTGCGTTGTACCTGCTCGACCCGCGCGTACCACCGCGAACCCACTTTCGTGAAGTTGTTCCGCCGTCTGCACCGGCGCACGCTTCCACAGACCGAGCCCGGCGCTGCGGGCTTGCCGCTCGGCGGCCTGCTGGCAGGCGGTAAGGTCGGTGTTCGGTGCAATAGCTACAAGGTAGCCCAGGCCTTCGGCGAGCAGGCGGGATTCGAGGTTGTTGCCGCGGGCGTCATAGGCGTGGGCCAGGGTGCGGCCGTATTTGTCCTTGCCCTGCTGGCCGGCAACCAGACCGACCTCGCCGTCATTGGCTGCCACCAGCTCCTGCAGGCGACGCTGGGCAGCAACGGCAAAGGGCTCTTCGGAGCGGCCATGGTGGGCCAGTTCCGGGGCGTTCACGCCGATCAGACGGACGCTGCGGCCGTCGGCGAGCTTGAGCGTGTCACCGTCCACCACCCGCGCCACGCGCACCGTTTCAGCGGACGCAGGCTTCGGGCAGGCAGCGGCGCTGGTGTCCAGGGAAAAAAGGACGGCCATAAAAAAGGCGCCCACGAGGGACGCCTTTTTCGAATTACCGTGAAAAACCATCGTAGGCCTTTCCCGGAAATCGATCTTACTTCTTGCCGCCGAACATGGCGAAGCGCTGGTTGAAGCGGTCGATACGGCCGCCGGTGTCCAGAACTTTCTGCTTACCGGTGTAGAAGGGGTGGCACTCGGAGCAGACGTCCAGGTGAATGCCCTTGCACAGGGTGGAACGGGTCTTGATCACGTTGCCACAGCTGCAGGTAGCTTCGATGTCTTCGTACGCGGGATGGATTTCCGGTTTCATGGTCTCTTCCTCTCGGTGGTGTGCCGCCACCCAGTCTCTGGCAGAAGCCGAGCCACGGCCATCGAGGACCGCGGGCGGGATCTTTTACCGGGCACCGCACGCAAATTAAGGGCGTGGATCATACCAGAGATCGCTTTCAACGCAAGATCAGGCATGACCGACCGTCGCATTGCCCATGCTACCATCCAGCGCTCCCAGCCGCCCCGGAATCCGTCGCGTGCCCACACCCTCCATCCTGCGTCTCGCCCTGCCCTCGCCGCTGCGCCGCCTGTTCGATTACCTGCCTCCGCGCGGGGTCGACGTGGCACGCCTGCAGCCCGGCGTGCGCCTGCGCGTGCCGTTCGGCCGCCGCGAGATGGTCGGCGTGCTGGTGGACAAGGTGGAAAGCTCCGACGTCCCGGCGGACAAGCTGCGCCCGGCCCTGGCCGTGCTCGATCGCGAGCCGCCGATGCCGGCGCACCTGCTGGAGCTGTGCCGCTGGACGGCGCAGTACTACCAGCACAGCCTGGGCGACACCTTTTCCTGGGCACTGCCCAACCTGCTGCGCCAGGGCGACCCGGCCGAGGCGCGCCAGCAGCGCTTCTGGCACGCCGAACCCGGCGCCCGCGAGGAAGACCCGCGCCTGGCACGAGCGCCGCGCCAGCGCGAGACCCTGAAGATCCTCAAGCAGCATCCCCATGGCGTCGCCCACGACCTGCTGAGCCAGCTGCAGATCAACAAGGACAGCCTCGACCTGCTGCAGGAGAAGGGGCTGGTCACCCTGGAGGTGCGCGTCCATAGCGTACCGCCGCACCACGGCCCGTGGCTGGCGCAGGCGGAACTGCCGCTGAATGCCGAGCAACGCGCCGCCTTCGAGGCAGTGCGCGCCGGCTTCGGCAGTTTCCACAGTTTCCTGCTCGCCGGCGTCACCGGCAGCGGCAAGACCGAGGTCTACCTGCAGCTGATCCGCGAGACCCTGGAAGCCGGCAAGCAGGCGCTGGTACTGATCCCCGAGATCAACCTCGGCCCGCAGACCCTGAGTCGCTTCGAACGGCGCTTCAACGCGCGCATCGCCCTGCTGCACTCCGCTCTGACCGACCGCGAGCGCCTCGACGCCTGGCTCGCCGCCCGCGATGGCGAGGCAGATATCGTCATCGGCACCCGCTCGGCGCTGTTCACCCCGCTGAAGAATCCGGGGCTGATCATCATCGACGAGGAGCACGACGCTTCCTATAAACAGCAGGAAGGCCTGCGCTACCACGCCCGTGACCTGGCCATGGTGCGCGCACGGCTGGAGAACGTGCCGATCCTGCTGGGATCGGCCACCCCCGCCCTGGAAAGCCTGCACAACGCCCAGAGCGGCCGCTACGGCCTGCTGCGCCTGACCCAGCGCGCCGGCGGCGCGCACCAGCCGAAGTTCCACCGCCTGGACGTGAAGAGCCTGCCGCTGGACTCGGGCATCTCGATGCCGCTGCAGCGCTCGATCAAGGAAACCCTGGCCGCCGGCCAGCAGGTGCTGGTCTACCTGAACCGCCGCGGTTTCGCCCCGACCCTGCTGTGCCACGACTGCGGCTGGATCAGCCAGTGCCCGCGCTGCGACGCGCGCATGACCGTACACCAGGGCAGCGGCGAACTGCGCTGCCACCACTGCGACCACCGCGAGCGGCCACCGCGCAACTGCCCGAAATGCGGCACCGTGGACCTGCGCCCGGTCGGCGCCGGCACCGAGCGCGCCGAGGAGCGCCTGCGCATCCTCTTCCCCGACTACCCGGTGCTGCGCATCGACCGCGACAGCACCTCGCGCAAGCACGCCATGCGCGACCTGTTCGCCACCATCAACAAAGGCGAGCCGTGCATCCTCGTCGGCACCCAGATGCTCGCCAAGGGGCACCATTTCCCGCGCGTCACCCTGGTGGCCATCCTCGATGCCGATGGCGGGTTGTTCTCCGCCGACTTCCGCGCCAGCGAACGCATGGCCCAGCAGATCGTCCAGGTCGCCGGCCGCGCCGGGCGCGCCGAAGAACCGGGCCGCGTGCTGATCCAGACCCACTTGGCCGACCACCCGTTGCTGGTGCAGCTCACCGAACAGGGCTACTTCGCCTTCGCCGACCAGGCCCTCACCGAGCGCCGCTCCGCCGGCCTGCCGCCCTTCTCGCACCTCGCCCTGCTGCGCGCCGAGGCGCACAAGCCGGGGCAAGCCGAAGGCTTCCTCGACGAAGCCTGCGCCGAAGCCGAACGCCTGCAGGCCACGCTCGGCCATGAAGTGGAACTCCTCGGCCCGGTGCCGGCTCCCATGGAACGCCGCGCCGGCCGCTATCGCGCGCAACTGTTGCCGATGAGCACCGCCCGCGCACCACTGCACCGCCTGCTGACGCCCTGGCTACAGACGCTGGAAGGCATGCCCAGCGGGCGCCAGGTGCGCTGGTCGCTGGACGTCGACCCGATTGACCTCTTCTGACACATGTTCCCTGCGGATAAAACCGTCTGTGCTTGCGCATCCGTCCTACATTGACTTCCATCAGCCGCGACGGATGGCACAGCGGCGAGACTGAACTTGGAGCGCTCCGCGGTTGGCAAGCCATGCCCGGCCACGGATAATGCGCGGTTCTGAGCCCGATAACCGGTCGCGCGCGCCGGATGCACGCGAGCACGGAGAAAACCATGAAAGACACGATTCGCCACCTGATCCAGCAAGCCCTTGTCAGCCTCACCGAAGACGGCACCCTGCCGGCCGGCCTGACGCCCGACATCCAGGTGGAGAACACCAAGGACCGAACCCACGGCGACTTCGCCAGCAACATCGCCATGATGCTGGCCAAGCCGGCCGGGATGAAGCCGCGCGACCTGGCGACCAAGCTGGTCGCCGCGCTGCCGCAGAGCCCGGAAGTGGCCAAGGTCGAGATCGCCGGCCCCGGCTTCCTGAACTTCTTCCAGGACCAGGCCTGGCTCGCCGCCAGCCTCGACAAGGCCCTGGCCGACGAGCGCATCGGCGTGCGCAAGGCCGGCCCCGCGCAACGCGTGGTGGTGGACCTGTCCTCGCCGAACCTGGCGAAAGAGATGCACGTCGGCCACCTGCGCTCGACCATCATCGGCGACGGTGTCAGCCGCGTACTGGAATTCCTCGGCGACACCGTGATTCGCCAGAACCACGTCGGCGACTGGGGCACCCAGTTCGGCATGCTGCTGGCCTATCTGGAAGAGCAACCGGTTGATGCCCAGGCCGAACTGCACGACCTGGAAGTCTTCTACCGCGCCGCCAAGAAGCGCTTCGACGAATCCCCCGAGTTCGCCGACCGCGCCCGCGAGCTGGTGGTCAAGCTGCAGGCCAACGATCCCAAGTGCATCGCCCTGTGGACCCGCTTCAACGACATCTCCCTGTCGCACTGCCAGAAGGTCTACGACCTGCTGGGTGTGAAGCTGACCATGGCCGACGTGAAGGGCGAGAGCGCCTACAACGACGACCTCGCGCAGGTGGTGGCCGACCTCACCGCCAAGGGCCTGCTGGTCGAGAGCGACGGCGCCCTGTGCGTGTTCCTCGACGAATTCAAGAACGCCGAAGGCGAACCGCTGCCGGTGATCGTGCAGAAGGCCGGCGGCGGCTACCTCTACGCCACCACCGACCTGGCCGCGATGCGCTACCGCCACAAGGTGCTGCACGCCGACCGCGTGCTGTACTTCGTCGACCAGCGCCAGGCCCTGCACTTCCAGCAAGTGTTCGAAGTTGCCCGCCGCGCCGGTTTCGTCCCGGCCAGCATGGACCTGGAGCACATGGGCTTCGGCACCATGAACGGCGCCGACGGCAAGCCGTTCAAGACCCGCGACGGCGGCACCGTGAAGCTGATCGACCTGCTGATCGAAGCCGAGGAGCGCGCCTACACCCTGGTGAAAGGCAAGAACCCCGACTTCAGCGAGCAGGACCTGCGCCAGATCGCCCACGCCGTCGGTATCGGCGCGGTGAAGTACGCCGACCTGTCCAAGCACCGCACCAGCGACTACAGCTTCAACTTCGACCTGATGCTGAGTTTCGAGGGCAACACCGCGCCGTACCTGCTGTATGCGTACACCCGCGTGGCGAGCATCTTCCGCAAGCTGGGCAAGGGCTATGACGAAGTCGGTGGCAGGATCGTCCTGCAACAGCCGCAGGAAATCGCCCTGGCCGCGCAGCTGGCACAGTTCACCGACCTGCTCAACAACGTTGCCGTGAAAGGTGTCCCGCACATCCTCTGCGCCTACCTGTACGAACTGGCCGGCCTGTTCTCCAGCTTCTACGAACACTGCCCGATCCTCACCGCCGAAGACCCGGCGCAACAGGAAAGCCGCCTGCGCCTCGCCGCGCTGACCGGCCGCACCCTCAAGCAGGGCCTGGAGCTGCTGGGCCTGGAAACCCTGGAGCGCATGTAAGCACCCATGGCGAAGAAGAAACCCGCTCCCAAGCGCGGCGCCAGCCGCTACCAGGCCCCGGCCAAGAAGAGTTCGGTCCCCGGCTGGGTCTGGCTGGTCGCCGGCCTGGCCATCGGCGGCTTCATCATGTTCCTGATGAAGCTGGAGCCGGGTCGCAACGACGTCAAACGCGAGAAGCCGGAGGCGCCCAAGACCGTGGTCGGCTCCAACAAGCCCTCCGGCACCGTGCAGCCGCAACAGCCGGCCGCGCCTACCGGGGTGAAGCCCAAGTACGACTTCTACACCCTGCTGCCCGGCTCGGAAGTTGCCGTGCCGCCGGAAGCCGTGCCGCCGCCGGCCAAGCCGCAGCAGCCGGCGACCGTGGTCGCGACCAAGGAAGAAGCCGAGAAGATCGACACCCAGCGCGCCCTGGCGGCGCTGAGCGGGCAGAATCCGCCGCCCCCCGCGGTGGTCAAGCCGGCGACACCTGCCACGCCGCCCGCGACCCAGGTCGCCAGCGCGCAGAAGCAGGCATTGCCGCAGGCTCCGGCCAGCGACACCGCGCCGGCGAAGCCGACACCGCCGCCGGCCGTGGCCGCGACCCAGTACTACCTGCAGGCCGGCTCGTTCCGCAAACAGACCGACGCCGACCACCTGCGCGCGCAGATCATCATGATGGGCCAGAACGCCCGCGTGGAGTCCGGCACCGTCCGCGACGAAACCTGGTACCGCGTCATGGTCGGCCCCTACGGCGACCGCGCCAAGGCCTCCGCCGCGCAGAAGCAACTCGCCGGCAACGGCTTCAGCAACCTGCTGTTACAGCAGCGCCAGACCCGCTGAACCCCGGCCACGCCAAGGCTTGCGCCGACGGGCGGCGCGCGAAATGCGCGCTACTCGTCCGGCGCAGGACTTGAACCCCGCCTTCCTAGTCCCCATCTGACTCTGCATTCGGGCACAACGCCCCGCTAGTGTGGAGTAAGACCCTTGACCACCATCGTATCTGTCCGCCGCAATGGCAAAGTCGTCATGGGCGGCGACGGCCAGGTTTCCCTGGGCAACACCGTGATGAAAGGCAACGCGAAGAAAGTCCGTCGCCTGTACCACGGTGAAGTACTGGCCGGCTTCGCCGGCGCCACCGCCGATGCCTTCACCCTCTTCGAACGCTTCGAACAGCAGCTGGAGAAACACCAGGGCCACCTGGTGCGCGCCGCTGTCGAGCTGGCCAAGGACTGGCGTACCGACCGCTCCCTGAGCCGCCTGGAAGCCATGCTGGCCGTGGCCAACAAGGACGCATCCCTGATCATCACCGGCAACGGTGACGTGGTCGAACCCGAGCACGGCCTGATCGCCATGGGCTCGGGCGGCGGCTTCGCTCAGGCAGCGGCGCTGGCCCTGCTGCAGAAAGGCAGCGACGACATGAGCGCCCGCGAGATTGCCGAAACCGCGCTGAACATCGCCGGCTCCATCTGCGTGTTCACCAACCAGAACCTGACCCTTGAGGAGCTCGACAGCGCCGTTTAAGCGCTGTCGTTCCGGAGTAGCACGTCAAATGTCCATGACTCCCCGCGAGATCGTCCACGAACTCAACCGCCACATCATCGGCCAGGACGACGCCAAGCGCGCCGTCGCCATCGCCCTGCGCAACCGCTGGCGGCGCATGCAGCTGCCGGCCGAGCTGCGCGCCGAAGTGACGCCCAAGAACATCCTGATGATCGGCCCGACCGGCGTCGGCAAGACCGAGATCGCCCGTCGCCTGGCCAAGCTGGCCAACGCGCCGTTCATCAAGGTGGAAGCGACCAAATTCACCGAAGTCGGCTACGTCGGCCGTGACGTCGAGTCGATCATCCGCGACCTCGCCGATGCCGCGATCAAGATGCTCCGCGAGCAGGAAGTGCAGAAGGTGAAGTACCGCGCCGAGGACGCCGCCGAAGAGCGCATCCTCGACGCCCTGCTGCCGCCGGCGCGCACCACCGGCTTCGGCGATGAGCCGGCGCGCGAGGATTCCAACACCCGCCAACTGTTCCGCAAGCGCCTGCGCGAAGGCCAGCTGGACGACAAGGAAATCGACATCGAGGTCGCCGACATTCCTTCGGGCGTGGAAATCATGGCCCCGCCCGGCATGGAAGAGATGACCAACCAGTTGCAGAACCTGTTCTCCAACATGGGCAAGGGCAAGCGCAAGTCGCGCAAGCTGAAGGTCGCCGAGGCCATGAAGCTGATCCGCGACGAGGAAGCCCAGCGCCTGGTCAACGAAGAAGACCTCAAGGCCCGTGCCCTGGAAGCCGTGGAGCAGAACGGCATCGTCTTCATCGACGAGATCGACAAGATCGCCAAGCGCGGCAACGTCGGCGGCGCCGACGTCTCCCGCGAGGGCGTGCAGCGTGACCTGCTGCCGCTGATCGAGGGCTGCACGGTGAACACCAAGCTGGGCATGGTGAAGACCGACCACATCCTGTTCATCGCTTCGGGCGCGTTCCACCTGTCCAAGCCCAGCGACCTGGTGCCGGAGCTGCAGGGCCGCCTGCCGATCCGCGTCGAGCTCAAAGCTCTGAGCCCGAGCGACTTCGAGCGCATCCTCAGCGAGCCGCACGCGTCGCTGACCGAGCAGTACACCGCGCTGCTGAAGACCGAGGGCCTGGACATCGAGTTCGCCGCCGACGGTATCAAGCGCCTCGCGGAGATCGCCTTCCAGGTCAACGAGAAGACCGAGAACATCGGTGCCCGTCGCCTGCACACCCTGCTCGAGCGCCTGCTCGAAGAGGTCTCCTTCGACGCCGCCGACCTCGCCAGCGAGCACAGCGACAAGGCCATCGTGATCGACGCGGCCTACGTCAACGGCCACCTGGGTGAGCTGGCCCAGGACGAGGACCTGTCGCGCTACATCCTGTAAGCGGATCGACGCCACAGCGACGGGGCGCCTCAGGGCGCCCCGTTTATTTTCTGCCGGCGCTACAATGCCGGGATCGCCGTTCAGGAGCCGTCCATGCGCATTCCTTCCGCCATCAAGCTGCACAAGGCCTCGAAGAAGCTTTCGCTGACCTATGGCGACCAGTCCTACGACCTGCCCGCTGAGTTCCTGCGCGTGCATTCGCCATCGGCGGAAGTCCAGGGCCACGGCAACCCGGTGCTGCAGGTGGGCAAGCTGAATGTCGGCCTGAGCAACCTGGAGCCGGCCGGGCAGTACGCGCTCAAGCTCACCTTCGACGACGGCCACGACAGCGGGCTGTTCACCTGGGATTACCTCTACGAGCTGTGCGTGCGCCACGACGAGATGTGGGCCGACTACCTGGCGCAGCTGGAGAAGGCCGGCAAATCGCGCGACCCGTCGGAGTCCGTGGTCAAACTCATGCTGTAACCGCTTTTCGTAGGAGCGAGCTTGCTCGCGAACCGGCCCAGCGCTGGCGCCGCCGGAAAGCTTGTTCGCGAGCAAGCTCGCTCCTACAAAAGCCCAGTGCCGCTCCTACAACTCGTTCGATCCTTCCTTCCCGCCTCCCCCTTCCGCACCAACCTTCGTCGGGCATTCGCTCCGAGGCACGCCATTTGCAACATTCGTCCTGCAGACTGCTGCTCGCGTGGCCGCCGTCAGGGGATTGGCGAGATGCCCCCGCTCTAGGGCGCGTTTTCTAACTTTTCCCGACATACTCCCAGGAGTTGGCCCACGCTGCACCAGCTTGCGCGGCGAAGGAAACTCGGGTAACCAAGGCAGTGCAGTGCACGGAAGATTCAGTGCATGAAGCGTGGCCACCTGACTTTTCAGTGATGCCGCCAAGTGATGAATCGCGTGGAGCTCTCTCCACGTTCCGCAACCCCGAGAAGTACTTGGCCTTACGTCACCCAGGTGAGCCCCGCCAGTATGCGTCTCAGGACAATGGAGCGTCGCCGATGACCCAGAAGAACAACAGCGATCTACCCCAGCAAGCCGCGGAAAATACCCTCGCCCTGAACCCGGTGATCGGGATTCGCGGCAAGGACCTGCTTACCTCTGCCCGGATGGTGCTGCTGCAAGCGATCAAGCAGCCCTTCCACAGTGCCAAGCACGTGACCCACTTCGGCCTCGAACTGAAGAACGTGCTGCTCGGCAAATCCGACCTGAAGCCGGCCGACGACGACCGCCGCTTCAACGACCCGGCCTGGAGCCAGAACCCGCTCTACCGCCGTTACCTGCAGACCTACCTGGCCTGGCGCAAGGAGCTGCACACCTGGATGGGCGAGAGCGACCTGTCGCCCCAGGACATCAGCCGCGGCCAGTTCGTCATCAACCTGATGACCGAGGCCATGGCACCGACCAACACGCTGTCCAACCCGGCAGCGGTCAAACGCTTCTTCGAGACCGGCGGCAAGAGCCTGCTCGACGGCCTCACCCATCTGGCCAAGGACCTGGTGAACAACGGCGGCATGCCCAGCCAGGTCAACATGGATGCCTTCGAAGTCGGCAAGAACCTGGCCCTGACCGAAGGCGCGGTGGTGTTCCGCAACGATGTGCTGGAGCTGATCCAGTACAAGCCGATCACCGAAAGCGTGCACGAACGCCCGTTGCTGGTGGTGCCGCCGCAGATCAACAAGTTCTACGTCTTCGACCTGTCGCCGGAGAAGAGCCTGGCGCGCTTCAGCCTGCGCAACCAGATCCAGACCTTCATCGTCAGCTGGCGCAACCCGACCAAGGCTCAGCGCGAGTGGGGCCTGACCACCTACATCGAGGCGCTGAAAGAAGCCATCGACGTGGTCCTGAAGATCACCGGCAGCAAAGACCTGAACATGCTCGGCGCCTGCTCGGGCGGCATCACCACCGTCACCCTGCTCGGCCACTACGCCGCGCTGGGCGAGAACAAGGTGAACGCCTTCACGCAGATGGTCAGCGTGCTCGACTTCGAGCTGGACACCCAGGTCGCCCTGTTCGCCGACGAGAAGACCCTCGAGGCTGCCAAGCGCCGCTCGTACCAGTCCGGCGTGCTCGAAGGCAAGGACATGGCCAAGGTGTTCGCCTGGATGCGGCCCAACGATCTGATCTGGAACTACTGGGTCAACAACTACCTGCTGGGCAACGAGCCGCCGGCCTTCGACATCCTGTTCTGGAACAACGACACCACGCGCCTGCCGGCCGCGCTGCACGGCGAACTGGTGGAAATGTTCAAGACCAACCCGCTGACCCGTCCGGGCGCGCTGGAAGTCTCCGGCACGCCAATCGACCTCAAGCAGGTCACCTGCGATTTCTATTGCGTGGCCGGCCTGTCCGACCACATCACGCCCTGGGAAGCCTGCTACCGCTCCGCTCGTCTGCTGGGCGGCAAGTGTGAATTCATCCTCTCCAACAGCGGGCATATCCAGAGCATCCTCAACCCGCCGGGCAACCCCAAGGCGCGCTTCATGACCGGTCCGGACCTTTCCGTCGACTCCAAGACCTGGCAGGAAAACTCCAGCAAGCACGCCGACTCCTGGTGGCTGCACTGGCAACAATGGCTGGCCGAACGCGCAGGCAAGCTGAAAAAGGCACCCGCCGTCCTGGGCAACAAAGCCTACCCGGCCGGCGAAGCCTCTCCCGGAACCTACGTACACGAACGATGAAAACAGAACTCCTCCCGCAAGCCGGCGCCGTGGACGACGCCAATACCACAGAATCGTCGACGGCCATGGAAGTGGCCGCGCCGACGAGCCGGCGCGCGCGCAGCAAACGCAGCGACGAGGAGATACTGCCGAGCAAGGCGCCGGCGGCGCAGCCCTTCGAGTTCCGCACCATCGAGCTCGACGGGCAGACCATCCGCACCGCCGTGCGTCCGGGCAAGCCGCACATGACGCCGCTGCTGATCTTCAACGGCATCGGCGCCAACCTGGAACTGGTCTTCCCCTTCGTCGCCGCGCTGGACCCGGATCTGGAAGTGATCGCCTTCGACGTCCCCGGCGTCGGCGGCTCATCCACGCCCAGTACGCCCTATCGCTTCCCCGGCCTGGCCAAGCTGGCCGCGCGGATGCTCGACTACCTGGACTACGGCCAGGTGACGGCCATCGGCGTGTCCTGGGGCGGCGCCCTGGCGCAGCAGTTCGCCCATGACTATCCCGAGCGCTGCAAGAAGCTGATCCTGGCTGCCACCGCCGCCGGTGCAGTGATGGTGCCGGGCAAGCCGGCGGTGCTCTGGCGCATGGCCAGCCCGCGCCGCTACATCCAGCCGTCCTATGGCGTGCACATTGCTCCGGACATCTACGGCGGAGCCTTCCGCCGCGACCCGAAGCTGGCCATGGCCTTCGCCAGCAAAGTGCGCTCGTCCGGCAAGATGGGCTACTACTGGCAGCTGTTCGCCGGCCTTGGCTGGACCAGCATCCACTGGCTGCACAAGATCCGTCAGCCGACGCTGATCCTGGCCGGCGACGACGACCCGATCATCCCGCTGATCAACATGCGCATGATCGCCTGGCGCATCCCCAACTCCGAGCTGCACGTGATCGACGACGGCCACCTGTTCCTGGTGACCCGCGCGGAAACCGTCGCACCGATCATCATGAAATTCCTCCAGGAAGAACGGCAGCGCGCGATCATTCACCCGCGTCCTTTCGCTCCGAAAGCCAGCTGAAGCATCACAGCTTCGTCACAGTCGGTGGGCATCCTGCCTTGACCGATCGCTCTGCAGGCACTTTTTTTAAAGAGCCGAACAACAAACAGGCGTGTTCACGGGTATCGACACGTAGCGCCTGATTCGGGACCACCGCTGCGGCCACCTCGAAGGTGACCGCAGGGCAACCCGGCTGCTGATCCGCTGCCCTGTTTTCGGGCAGCTATCCTCTCGCGTCGATACCCGTGCACACCCCTCGAACCGGCGGCAGCCGTCTGGAACGGGGTCCTTGCGACTCCGGTACAGCCCTTGCTTTGCCATTAGCAGGTCGGACCCTTTACGGAGTGCTGTTCATGCGAGAGAAAGCTGAGCCTGGTAGCGTCCCCGTCCCCACCCAATACATGAATGCGCAGAGTGCGATGGTCGGCCTGCGCGGCAAGGACATGCTGTCCACCCTGCGCATGCTGGCGCTGCAGGGCGTGCGCCAGCCAATGCATTCGGCGAAACATCTGGCGGCCTTCGGCAAACAGGTGGGCAAGGTGCTGATCGGCGACTCACCGCTGCAGCCCAACCCGCAGGACGCACGCTTCCAGGACCCGTCCTGGCGACTGAATCCCTTCTATCGGCGCACCGTGCAGGCTTACCTGGCCTGGCAGAAGCAGCTGCTGGCCTGGGTCGATGAGAGCGACCTGAACAGCGACGACCGCGCCCGCGCGCGCTTCCTGCTGTCGATCCTCTCCGACGCCGCCTCGCCATCGAACACCCTGCTCAACCCGCTGGCGGTGAAAGAGCTGTTCAACACCGGCGGACAGAGCGTGCTCAAGGGCCTTCAGCACATGCTGGACGACCTGATGCACAACGGCGGCATGCCCAGCCAGGTCAACCGCAGCGCCTTCGAGATCGGCCAGAACCTGGCTACCACGCCCGGCGCGGTGGTATTCCGCAACGAGGTGCTGGAGCTGATCCAGTACAAGCCCATGGGCGAGCACCTGCACGCCAAGCCACTGCTGATCGTGCCGCCGCAGATCAACAAGTACTACATCTTCGACCTGACCGCCGAGAAGAGCTTCGTCCAGTACGCCCTGAAGAACAATCTGCAGCTGTTCATGGTCAGCTGGCGCAACCCCGACGCGCGCCACCGCGAGTGGGGCCTGTCGACCTACGTCACCGCGCTGGACGAGGCCATCGACGTGTGCCGCTCCATCAGCGGCAGTCGCAGCGTCAATCTGATGGGCGCCTGCTCCGGCGGCCTGACCATCGCCGCACTGCAGGGCCACCTGCAGGCGCGCCGGCAATTGCGCAAGGTTGCCAGCGCCACTTACCTGGTGAGCCTGCTGGACAGCCAGGTGGAAACACCAGCCGCGCTATTTGCCGACGAGCAGACCCTGGAAACCAGCAAGCGCCGCTCCTACCAGCACGGCGTGCTGGACGGCCGCGACATGGCCAAGGTATTCGCCTGGATGCGGCCCAACGACCTGATCTGGAACTACTGGGTCAACAACTACCTGCTGGGCAAGCAGCCGCCTGCCTTCGACATCCTTTACTGGAACAACGACAACACGCGGTTGCCGGCCGCGCTGCACGGCGACTTCCTCGACTTCTTCAAGCACAACCCGCTGGCCCGCCCTGGCGCCATGGAGGTCAACGGCACCGCCATCGACCTGAAGAAGGTGGCGGTGGACAACTTCCACGTCGCCGGCATCACCGACCACATCACCCCGTGGGACGCGGTGTACCGGTCAGCCCAGTTGCTGGGCGGCGAGACGCGCTTCGTGCTGTCCAACAGCGGGCACATCCAGAGCATCCTCAACCCGCCGGGCAACCCCAAGGCCTGCTACTTCGAGAACGGCAAGATCAGCTCCGACCCGCGCGCCTGGTACTACGACACCAAGCGCCAGGAAGGCAGCTGGTGGCCGCTGTGGCTGGAGTGGATCCAGGAACGCTCGGGCGAACGCCGCGCGGTGAATTTCGAGCTGGGCAACGCCGAGTACCCGCCCAAGGAAGCGGCGCCGGGGACCTACGTGCACGTACGTTGAGCGCACCAGCCCATTTCAGGCTGTTTACTTCAACCTTCCGGCAGACACCCTGTAGGAGCGGGCCATGCCCGCGATCGCGCCCATGGGGCACTCCTACAGCTCTTGTAGGATGGGTGGAGCGCAGCGATACCCATGCCATCGGCGCGTCGAATTGATGGGTATCGCTGCGCTCCACCCATCCTACGAAAAGTTCTCCCGGCGACCGTTGGGGCGGAGCGCAAAGAGCGCTCCATGCAGAAGATTGCCGCGAAGCCATTGGCAGCCAACACCCCTGCGGCTATCGTCGGCCCACTGCAGCTGGAACAAGAACACGGATGAAAACGCGCGACCGGATTCTCGAATGCGCCCTGCAGCTGTTCAACGAGCAGGGCGAGCCCAACGTTTCAACCCTGGAGATCGCCACCGAACTGGGCATCAGCCCGGGCAATCTCTACTACCACTTCCACGGCAAGGAGCCGCTGGTGCTCGCGCTGTTCGAGCGTTTCCAGGACGAACTGGCGCCACTGCTCGACCCGCCGGAGGACGTGCGACTGGGCGCCGAGGATTACTGGCTGTTCCTGCACCTGATCGTCGAGCGGCTGGCGCACTATCGCTTCCTCTTCCAGGACCTCTCCAACCTTGCCGGCAAACTGCCCAAGCTGGCCCGCGGGGTGCGCGCCTGGCTCAACCAGCTCAAGCGCACACTGGCCACCCTGCTGGCGCAGCTCAAGGCGCAGGACGAGCTGGTCAGCGACACCGAGGCCCTCGGCCAACTGGTGGAGCAGATCACCCTGACGCTGCTGTTCTCCCTCGACTACCAGCGCATCCTCGGCCACGAGGGCGACGTCCGCCAGGTGGTGTTCCAGGTGATGATGCTGGTGGCGCCGCACCTGCGCCCGGACTCGCAACGGGTCGCCGAGCAGCTCGCCAAGCGCTACCTCGCGCCCTGACTCGCACCGCGCAAGCTATTCCCTTGAGAGAATGAAAACGCCCGGCACAAGGCCGGGCGTGGGTATTGCAACAGACCGATCAGGCCTGGGACGGCGGCGGCGTTGCCGGAGCAGCGGCGGACGGCGTCACGGCCGGCGCGGCGGCGGGAGCCGACGGAGCCGGGGTGGCGGCCGGAGCGGCTGCCGGTTTCGCAGCAGCCGGTTTGGCGGCGGCCTTGGGTGCGGCGGGCTTCTTCACGGCAGGCTTCTTCGCCGCGGCCGGCTTGGCTGCAGGTTTCGCAGCGGCAGGCTTGGCGGCAGCAGCCGGTTTTGCAGCGGGCTTGGCGGCAGGCTTCGCGGCGGCTTTCGCAGCAGCGGGCTTGGCAGCCGGTTTCGCGGCAGGCTTGGCCGCAGCCTTGGCAGCCGGCTTCGCAGCAGGCTTGGTTGCGGGTTTCGCGGCAGCCTTGGCAGCCGGTTTGGCCGCGGCTTTAGCGGCGGGCTTGGCGGCCGGTTTCGCAGCGGGCTTGGCGGCGGCTTTGGCAGCCGGTTTGGACGCAGCAGTCTTCACAGCGGGTTTCGCAGCCGGTTTGGCGGCGGCTTTCGCTGCGGGTTTGGCGGCCGGCTTGGCAGCGGTCTTGACGCTGACACCGGTGAGCTTCTCGATCTGCTTGGTGAGGCTGTCGACCTTGCTGTGCAGGTCTTTCACTTCACGGCTGCTCGGAACGCCCAGGCGCGAGATCGCGCTGTTCAGGCGCTTGTCGAAGGCCTCTTCCAGCTCGCCCCACTTGCCGATCGCGGCGCCCTTGACGGCATCGACGCGCGCCTTCGCGGAACGGGTGGAGGTTTTCACCGCACCCTCGACTTCGGTCTTGGCCAGTTTCTCAGCCTTCTCGCCGTCCTTGACCAGGGTCTCGAACACCTTGCTGCCGTCCTTGCTGACCTTCGAGTAGGCCCCCAAGCCAGCCAGCCAGATCTGCCGCGAGTATTTCTCGATCTCGCCGATCCAACTGGACTCTTTTTTATCGGTAGTTTTTTTGCCAGCCATCCTGCTCTCCTTATTGGGTTCTCGCGACACGCTCGAGCACTGCGCTCAGCTCATCCAGCTTAGCAGAGAGCGCCTCCACATCACGCCTGGAGGGAATTCCGATTCGATTGAGGGCGGAGGCGACACGCGCATCGAAAGCTTCCTCGATCTTGTCGAAGTTGAGCTTGGCCTTGACGCTGTGCAGGCGACCTTTGACGCTGTCGTTGGCGGCATCGATCTGGGTGGTCACCAGGTCGCGTCCTTTCTTCTCGACGGACTCGCCGGACTTGACCAGTTCCTTGAAATACTCGCTGCCTTCCTGGCCGACCTTGGCGTAGGTGCCCAGGCCCGCGAGCCAGATCTGCCGCGCGTAGTGCTTGGCATCGGAGTAGAGGGAGGATTCGAGTTCTACGACTTTCTTCTTGCTGACAGCCTTGGCCATGGTGGCACCTCACAGGGTTCAGATTCGATGATGTCGAAAGCTGCCCGCATCAGGCGGGACTGTGAGCCAAGGTATCGGGGAAAATTAGAAAACACATACCAGGCTTTGTAGGAAAGCCTGCACCGCCCGAAAGTGGCATGGCCCCGCCGGAAACGGGGCCGGAAGGAATCAGGCCAGTGCCTTGTCCAGCGCGCGCTCGATCTCGCCCTTGAGCAGGCCGCCCATCGCCGAGAGCATCAGGCCCAGCTTCACATCCACCGCGACCTTGTCCGCGCCCACCTCGATGCGCCCGTCCACGCCACTGCGCTTGAACAGCAGGGTGTCGCCCTGCCACTCGCTGCTCACGCCGTGCTCGCGAGTGAGCTTGTCGGCAAGCTTCTCGGCCTTGGCGCGGGCGGCTTCAAGGCCCAGGGAGTGGTTACGTTCGACGTGGATACGGGACATGCTGGAACTCCGCAATTGACTGACCCTGCCGATCATACGCGCCGCGCCGTATCGCCGCACCCCGCGGCCACGGTCACCGGGGCGGCGTTTTCCGTGCTTCCTGTTAGAATGCCCGCCACTGACTTCCAGGGTAGAAATGCCATGAGCGAACCGCGCAAGCCCCAAGCCGGCCAGGACGGCGCCGATCCCACCACGCACTTCGGCTACAAGACCGTGCGCGAGAGCGAGAAGGCCGAGAAGGTCGCCGAGGTATTCCACTCGGTCGCCGCCAAGTACGACCTGATGAACGACCTGATGTCTGGTGGCGTCCATCGTCTGTGGAAGCGCTTCACCATCGAGCTGTCCGGCGTGCGCGCCGGCAACCGGGTGCTGGACATCGCCGGCGGCACCGGCGACCTGACCCGCCAGTTCTCCCGCCTGGTCGGCCCGACCGGCGAAGTGGTACTGGCCGACATCAACGCCTCGATGCTCAAGGTCGGCCGCGACAAGCTGCTCGACAGCGGCGTCGCCGGCAACGTCAACTTCGTCCAGGCCGACGCCGAGAAGCTGCCGTTCCCCGACAACTACTTCGACGCGGTGACCATCGCCTTCGGTCTGCGCAACGTCACCCACAAGGATGAAGCCATCCGCTCCATGCTGCGGGTGCTCAAGCCCGGCGGCCGCCTGCTCGTGCTGGAATTCTCCAAGCCCACCAGCAGCCTGCTGTCCAAGGCCTACGACGCCTACTCCTTCACCCTGCTGCCGCTGATGGGCAAGCTGGTGACCAACGATTCCGAGAGCTACCGCTACCTCGCCGAGTCGATCCGCATGCACCCCGACCAGGAAACGCTGAAGTCGATGATGGTGGAGGCCGGCTTCGACCGCGTCACCTACCACAACATGACCGGCGGCGTGGTCGCCCTGCACCGCGGCATCAAGCCCTGATGACCCTGCTCCTGCAGGCCGCCCTGGCCAGCGCGCAAGCCACCGTCAACCGCGTGCTGCGGCTCGACGGCGTGGCCCTGCGGCGTCTCGGCCGGCTCGCCGGCAAGGTGCTGGAAGTGGACTGCCAGGCGCCTGCGCTGCGGCTGTTCATCCTGCCCGACGCCGACGGCCTGCACCTGGCCGCGCACCACGAGGCACCGGCCGACTGCACCCTCGTCGCGCCGGCCGGCAGCCTGCTGCAACTGGCGCTGGCCAAGGACAAGACCCGCGTCCTGCACAGCCCGGAAGTCACCATGGGCGGCGACAGTGCGATGCTGCTGGAGCTGGCCGATATCCTCCAGAGCCTGGAGCTGGACTGGGAGTACGAAGTCTCCCGCTGGCTCGGCCCGGTGCCCGCGCATCTGCTCGGCGCGCGCCTGCGAGGCGGCATGGCCTGGGCCGGCGACAGCCTGGAAAGCCTGCGCCTGAGCCTCGCCGATTATCTCGCCGAGGAAAGCCGCACCCTGGTCGGCCAGCATGAAGCCGAAGCCCGCTTCGCCGAGCTGGACCAGTTGAAGATGTCCCTCGACCGCCTCGACGCGCGGATCACCCGCCTGACCCAGAAGATCAAGCCTGACGCATGAAGCTGCTCGCCTTCCGCCGCCTGCTGCGCATCCAGCGCGTAGCCATCCGCTACCGCCTGGACGACATGGTCCTCGAACTGCCCTTCCTGCCCTGGTGGCTGAGACTGCTCGGCGGGCTGCTGCCCTGGCGCTGGCTACCGCGCAAGCCGCTGGACCTCAGCCGTGGCGCTCGCATCCGCCTGGCGCTGGAAGACCTCGGGCCGATCTTCATCAAGTTCGGCCAGATCCTCTCTACACGCCGCGACCTGCTCCCCGACGACATCGCCCTGGAGCTGGCCTTCCTGCAGGACAAGGTGCCGCCCTTCCCGCCGGAACAGGCCGTAGCGCTCATCGAGCAGCAGCTCGGGGCAAAGATCGAGCAGGTGTTCTCCCGCTTCGAACGCGAACCGCTGGCCTCCGCCTCGGTGGCGCAGGTGCACACCGCGCAGCTCAAGAGCGGCGAAGAGGTGGTGGTGAAGGTCATCCGCCCGAACCTGGAGCCGGTGATCCGCTCCGACATCGCCTGGCTGCACATCCTCGCCCGCACCGCCGAGCGCATCTCCGCCGACGCCCGCCGCTTGCACCCGGCCGAAGTGGTCAGCGACTACGAGAAGACCATCTACGACGAGCTCGACCTGCTCCGTGAAGCGGCCAACTCCTCGCAGCTGCGGCGCAACTTCGAAGGCTCGCCGCTGCTCTACGTGCCCCAGGTCTACTGGGACTGGTGCCGCCCCAAGGTGCTGGTGATGGAGCGCATCTACGGCATCCCGGTGACTGACCTGGACACCCTGCGCGACCAGCGCACCGACTTCAAGGCGCTGGCCGAGCGCGGCGTGGAGATCTTCTTCACCCAGGTGTTCCGCGACAGCTTCTTCCACGCCGACATGCACCCCGGCAACATCTTCGTCAGCACCCGCACACCCTGGAGCCCGCAGTACATTGCGGTGGACTGCGGCATCGTCGGCAGCCTCACCGACGAGGACCAGGACTACCTTGCGCGCAACCTCATCGCCTTCTTCAAGCGCGATTACCGCAAGGTCGCCCAGTTGCACATCGACTCGGGCTGGGTACCCGCCGAAACCAAGGTCAACGATTTCGAGGCGGCGATCCGCACCGTGTGCGAACCGATCTTCGAGAAGCCGCTCAAGGACATCTCCTTCGGCCAGGTGCTGCTGCGCCTGTTCCAGACCGCGCGGCGCTTCAACATGGAAGTGCAGCCGCAACTGGTGCTGCTGCAGAAGACCCTGCTGAACATCGAAGGCCTGGGCCGCCAGCTCTACCCGGAGCTGGACCTGTGGACCACCGCGCAGCCGTTCCTGGAGCGCTGGATGCGCGAACGCGTCAGCCCCGGCACCCTGCTGCGCAACGCCCAGCAACACATCGAACAACTGCCGCACCTGGCGCAGATGACCCGCGACACGCTCGAGCGCCTGTCCCGCGAGCCGCAGCCCGAGGCGCGCCTGAGCGACGCCCAGGCCGGCATGGCCAGCGCGTGGCCGGCGCGGTTGATCGGTGCGGTGCTGGTCGCCGGCGCCGCCGAAACGGGGCTGGCCACTCATTCCCTCGCCGCCTGGCCGGCCTGGGCGATGCTGGCCGGTGGTCTGTATCTGATTCTGCGCCGATAGCCAGTCGCCCCGGTGGCTGGCACACTTAACCGCTATACGAAGTGGCTTACAAAGTGGCTCTGGGCACCACGCGTGCCCGCTGTACGGAACCCGAGATGAAAGACTGGCTGGACGAAATCAAGTGGAATGCCGATGGACTGGTGCCGGCGATCGCCCAGGACCATCGCACCGGCCGCGTGCTGATGATGGCCTGGATGAACCGCGAGGCCCTGGCCCTCACCGCCGCCGAGAACCGCGCCATCTACTGGTCGCGCTCGCGTGGCAAGCTCTGGCGCAAGGGCGAGGACTCCGGCCATGTGCAGAAGCTGCACGAGCTGCGCCTGGACTGCGACGCCGACGTGGTGATCCTGATCGTCGAGCAACTGGGCGGCATCGCTTGCCACACCGGCCGCGAGAGCTGCTTCTACCGGGTATTCGAGAACGGCGCCTGGCAGACCGTCGACCCGGTCCTGAAGGCCCCGGATGCCATCTACTCCCACGTAGGTACAGGAAAACCCCATGAGCACTGATACCCTCGCCCGTCTGGCGGAAGTCCTCGAAGCGCGCAAGAATGCCGCACCGGACAGCTCCTACGTGGCCAGCCTGTATCACAAGGGCCTGAACAAGATCCTGGAGAAGGTTGGCGAGGAGTCGGTGGAAACCATTCTCGCCGCCAAGGACGCCGCCACCAGCGGTGACTGCACGGACCTGATCTACGAAACGGCCGACCTCTGGTTCCACTCCCTGGTGATGCTTGCCGCCCTCGGCCAGCACCCGCAGGCGGTACTGGACGAGCTGGATCGCCGCTTCGGCCTTTCCGGGCACGACGAGAAAGCCGCGCGCCAACCGTCTGCCTGAACCCGACAACTTTGCGAGGAAAACAAGATGGGCATCTTTGACTGGAAACACTGGGTCGTCATCCTGATCGTCGTGGTGCTGGTCTTCGGCACCAAGCGCCTGAAGAACCTCGGTTCGGACGTCGGCGAAGCCATCAAGGGCTTCAAGAAGGCGATGAACACCGAAGAAGACGAGAAGAAGGACCCGAACGCCGCTGCCGGCACCCCGCCGCTGAACCAGCCGCACACCATCGACGCCCAGGCGCACAAGGTCGAAGAGCCGGCGCGCAAGGACTGATTCATGTTCGGTATCAGCTTCAGCGAACTGCTGCTGGTGGGCCTCGTCGCCCTGCTGGTGCTCGGCCCCGACCGCCTGCCGGGTGCCGCGCGCACGGCAGGCCTGTGGATCGGCCGGCTCAAGCGCAGCTTCAACGCCATCAAGACGGAAGTGGAGCGCGAGCTGGGCGCGGATGAAATCCGCCGCCAGCTGCACAACGAGCACATCCTGCAGATGGAACAGGAAGCCAGGAAGCTGATGGCGCCGCTGACCGACCTGCAAGACCAGGCTCGTGAAACCTTCAATCCGCAGCAGCCCGCACAGCCCGATGGCCAGAGCGCACCCGCCGAGCCGCCCGCGGCGCCGAGCATCGCGCCCAATAGCCGTCTGAACAGCCTGCCGGGCGCCGGCCTTGCGCCTGCCACCCCGCAAGCGGCCCCCGCCGCACCGGCCGAACCCACTGCTGCGCCCCAGGCCCCTCAACCGGACCTGTTCGAGCAGCCGAGCCAGCCGCCCGCTTCGCCCGAGACGCCGCGTACCCCATGAGCGCCGAAAAACCCGACCAGCCCGAACACGACCAGGAAATGCCTCTGGTCTCGCACCTGACCGAGCTGCGCACGCGCCTGCTGCGCTGCGTGGTCGCGATCTTCGTGATCTTCATCGGCCTGCTGTACTTCTCGCAGAAGATCTACGCACTGGCTTCCGAGCCGCTGCGCCGCTTCCTGCCTGAAGGCGCGACGATGATCGCCATCGACCCGGCGTCGGCCTTCCTCGCGCCGCTGAAGCTGACCATGATCGTCGCCGTGCTCTTTGCCATGCCGGTGATCCTCGCCCAGGTCTGGGGCTTCATCGCACCGGGCCTGTACAAGCACGAGAAGCGCGTCGCCCTGCCGCTGCTGGCTTCCAGCATCGTGCTGTTCTACGCGGGTATGGCCTTCGCCTACTTCCTGGTATTCCCGTTGATGTTCCACTTCTTCCTCGGCCAGGCCCCGGAAGGGGTGACGCCGATGACCGACATCAACAGCTACCTGGACTTCCTCACCCTGCTGTTCGCCTTCGGCGTGGCCTTCGAGATTCCCGTCGCCACCGTGCTGCTGGTGTGGATCGGGGTGGTCAACGTGGCCTACCTGAAGAAGATCCGCCCCTACGTGATCATCGGCTGCTTCGTCGTCGGCATGATCCTTACCCCGCCGGACCCGCTGTCGCAGACCCTGCTCGCCGTGCCGATGTGGCTGCTGTTCGAAGCAGGCGTGCTGTTCAGCCACCTGATCCGCAAGCGCGGCCCGGAAGAGGAAGAAGAGTCCAAGGGCGACCAGCCACCGGCCACCCGCCCGTGAACCTGCTGCTGCTCGACGACGCCGACTTCGTGGCGGCGGACCGCGTGATCCTGCGCGACCGCCGCCTCACGCACATGCAGGAAGTCCACCGCGCCGAAAGTGGCGACCGCCTGCGCGTCGGCCGCCTTGGCGGACAGATGGGCGAAGGCCGCCTGCTGCGCCTGGAAGCCAATGAGGCCGAGTTGCAGGTCGGCTTCGACCAGGCTCCGCCGGCGAAACTGCCGCTGACCCTGCTGCTTGCCCTGCCCCGTCCGAAGATGCTCCGCCGCGTGCTGCAGACTGTCGCCGCCATGGGCGTGCCGCGTCTGGTGCTGCTCAACAGCTACCGGGTGGAAAAGAGCTTCTGGCAGACGCCCTTCCTCGAACCCGAGGCCGTGCGCGAGCAACTGATCCTGGGCCTGGAGCAGGCCCGCGACACCGTACTGCCCGAGGTGATCATCGAGAAGCGCTTCAAGCCCTTCGTCGAAGACCGCCTGCCCGCGCTGGCCGCCGGCAGCCTCGGCCTGATCGGCCATCCCGGCCCCTGGCCCGACTGCCCGCGCGCGCTGAGCGAGCCGGTGACCCTGGCCATCGGCCCGGAAGGCGGCTGGATTCCCTACGAGGTCGACAAGCTGCGCGAAGCCGGACTGAACCCCGTACAACTGGGCGAGCGCATCCTGCGCGTCGAGACCGCCGTGACCGCGCTTCTGGCACGACTGTTCTAACTCAGAATCGCTGCAGCCCAGTGACCACGCGGCCTCCAGCGTGAACCGCCGGTCAAAAAAACAAAGTGCCATCACTCTAGTTCCAGGCTTGAACGCCGATATCTGCGTTACCGGTCGTCCCCCACTCTGCGCATCTTCCGCTCAGCCATGCGTACCGGCCCTGTTCAACCCTGGAGCACCGCCTTCATGTTTCACTGGTTCAGCAACCTCAGCGTCAAACTCAAACTCGCCGCCGGCTTCGGTCTGGTACTGCTGCTCACCCTGCTGATCGCCCTCACCGGCTGGATCAACCTGGGCAACGTGATCAGCCGGGGCGACAAGCTCGGTGAGATTTCCGAGCTGGTCGCCATTGCCAAGGACCTGCGCATCGCCCGCCTGAAATTCCAGTCCACGCGCGCGCCGGAAGACGCCAAGCTGGTACTCGATACCCTGGACAAGCTGGACCAGCGTCACCGCGCACTGAACGAACGGTTCACCGAAGCTGAGGACCGCCGCGTCATCGATCAGCAACATGAGCTGAGCGTCGAGTACCGCAAGCTGTATGCCCAGCTGCTGAAATCCTTCGAAGAGCGCGACGCCGCCAAGCAGATCCTGATCAAGTCCGCCGGCGCGGTCAGCGAGGGATGCAGAAGGCCGAGCAGAAGCTGGTCACCGGTGGCAGCGCCGAGAGCCTGCAGCACCTGCAAGACCTCGCCGGCATTGGCCGCTCCGTCATGCAGGCACGCCTGCAGGTGATGGCCTACACCAGCACGGACGCGCAGAACCTGGAGCAGCCCGCCTTCGCTGCCCTGCAGCAGCTGATCGACGGCGTGAAGAGCGACATGAGCACCTCGCCGGCCGAGCTGAACGGCGAATTCCGCGCCACCCTCGATGCGCTGGAAACCTACCGCAACGCGCTGACCAACTACCGCAACGAGGTCAACGACAGCCAGGCCGCCCGCGACCGCATGCGCGATTCCGGCCAGCAGATCGAGAAGCTGAGCAACGAGCTGACCACCACCCAGACCGCCAAGCGCGACGCCGGCGTCGCCCAGGCCAAGACCCTGCTCGGCCTTGCCGCGCTGATCGCCCTGGTGCTGGGCAGCATCGCCGCCTGGATCATCACCGGACAGATCGTCAATCCGCTGCGCGACGTGCTGGACCATGCCGAGCGCATCGCCGACGGCGACCTCAGCCGTGATATCCCCACCAACCGCCACGACGAGCTGGGCCAGCTGCAGAAGAGCATGCAGCGCATGAATCTGTCCCTGCGCCAGCTGATCAGCCACATCCACGATGGCGTAACCCAGATCGCCAGCGCCGCCGAGGAACTCTCCGCGGTGACCGAGCAGACCAGCGCCGGGGTGAACAACCAGAAGACCGAGACCGACCAGGTCGCCACTGCCATGAACGAGATGGCGGCCACCGTGCAGGAAGTCGCGCGCAACGCCGAGGAAGCCTCCGAGGCCGCCTCCGCTGCCGATCGCCAGGCCCGTGACGGCGAAGGCGCAGTGAACGAAGCGGTGACCCAGATGGACCGGCTGGCCGGCGAAGTCGGCCGCACCAACGAGTCGGTGCTCAAGCTCAAGCGCGAAAGCGAGAAGATCGGCAGCGTGCTGGATGTGATCAAGGCGGTCGCCGAGCAGACCAACCTGCTGGCACTCAACGCCGCCATCGAAGCCGCCCGCGCGGGTGACGCCGGCCGTGGTTTCGCCGTGGTGGCCGACGAGGTGCGCGGCCTGGCGCAGCGCACCCAGTCCTCCACCGAGGAGATCGAGGAACTGATCGCCGGCCTGCAGAGCGGTACCCAGCAGGCCGTGCAGATGATGGAAACCAGCCGCGACCTGACCGTCAGCACTGTCGACCTGACTCGCCGCGCCGGCGAGCGTCTGGGCGCCATCACCCGTACCGTGTCGACCATCCAGTCGATGAACCAACAGATCGCCGCCGCCTCTGAACAGCAGAGCGCCGTGGCCGAGGAGATCAACCGCAGCGTGATGAACGTGCGCGACATCTCCGAGCAGACTGCTGCCGCGAGCGAGGAAACCGCCGCCTCCAGCGTCGAGCTGGCGCGCCTGGGCAACGAATTGCAGGTGCTGGTCAGCCGCTTCCGCGTCTGATTTATCCCGCAACGAAAAAGGCCCGCGCAATGCGGGCCTTTCTATATCCGCTTCGAGCTTCACCTGTAGGAGCGGGCCATGCCCGCGATCGCGCGCATGGCGCGCTCCTACAAACAGTCCAGGCGCACGCGGCAAAAAACCGCCTTCAGTTTCTCAAACTCCCGCCGATAGCCTCTGACGCACGAAGATGCGTCCAGACAACTGCCCTCGCCTCCGATCTTTCGTTGTTGCCCGCCACGGGCCGTCGATCCCGTGGCGACGCCTGCCTGGAGTATTCGACATGTACGATTGGCTAGTAGTACAGCTGGGACGCCTGAACGTCAGCCTGAAGCTGGTGGTGGGCTTCGGCATCCTTCTCTTCCTGACCTTGCTGGTGCTGCTCAGCGGCCTGCACAGCCTGGACAACCAGGCCGGACGCGGCGAGCAGATGGCGACCATCACCGAGCTCAACGACCTCAGCCAGCAGGCCAACCTCGCGCGCCTGCAATTCGAGCTGGGCGGTGACCGCAGCCAGGCCGAGAAGGTCGAGCAGCACAGCACGAAGATGCTGGAGCTGATCGAACAGCGCCTGAAGGGCAGCGACATCGATGCCCGCCAGCTGGAGGCCGCGCGCCAGGCAGTCAGTCAATACCGAGAAGCCTTCAGCGCCCTCACCCGCGCGGTGGACCAGCGCACCCAGGCCCGCAGCACTCTGGTGGGCAGCGCGCAGAGTGCCCTGCAGGCCTTCGAGGCACTGGACAAGCAACTCTTCGACCTGCTCGCCGAACAGCCCGGTGATGCCCAACTGCTGCACAGCGCCCAGGCCGTTGGCCAGCTGCATCAGCAATTGCTGGTGGTGCGCTACCAGGTGCGTGGCTATGTCTTCGAACAATCCGCCAGTGCCGAACAGGCTGCCTTTGCCGCCTTCGACAAACTGCGCGACAGCGGCGTTGCCCTGCAGAGCCAACTGCCGGCCAGCGCCGCCGACGGCCTGAGCTCTGCGCTGAAGGACCTGCAGAACTACCGCAGCGGCATCGAGCACTTCCGCGATGGCGTGAACGCTACCGTCCAGGCGCGCAAGGGCCTGAACGGCGCGAGCGAAGCGCTGCTGTCGGCCAGCGACCGCCTCTACGACGACACCCTGAAACGCAACGAGGCGGAAACTGCCGCCGCCAAGACCCGGCAGATTCTCATCGCCATTCTGGCGCTCGCCTTCGGCATGCTGTCCGGCTGGGCCATCAACCGCCAGATCGTCCGCCCGCTGCACGAGGCCCTGGAGCTGGCCGAGCGCATCGCCCAGGGCGACCTATCGCAGGGCCTGTCGCGCGATCTCAACCTGCAGCGCAGCGACGAGTTGGGCCAGTTGCAGCGAGTGATGCTGCGCATGCGCGAGAGTCTGTCGCAGCTGCTCGGCCACATCGGCGGCAGCGTCAGCCAGCTGGCCACCGCCGCCGACGAACTCTCCGCCGTCACCGAGCAGACCCGCGCCGGAGTGAACAGCCAGCGCGTGGAAACCGAGCAGGTCGCCAGCGCCATCCATGAAATGGCCGCTACCGTGCAGGAGGTCGCGCGCAACGCAGAGCAGGCGTCCGCCGCTGCCCAGCAGGCCGACCAGCAGGCCCGCCAGGGCGATCAGGTGGTGCAGGACGCGGTGAACCAGATCGACCGCCTGGCCACCGAGGTGGATCGCTCCGCCGAGGCCATGGAACTGCTGCGCAAGGAAAGCGAGAAAATCGGCAGCGTGCTCGACGTGATCAAGTCGGTGGCCGAGCAGACCAACCTGCTGGCACTCAACGCCGCCATCGAGGCCGCCCGTGCCGGCGAGGCCGGGCGCGGGTTTGCCGTGGTCGCCGACGAGGTGCGCGGCCTGGCCCAGCGTACCCAGTCTTCCACCGCCGAGATCGAGGGCCTGATTGCCGGCCTGCAACGCGGCGCCCAGGAAGCGGTAACGCGCATGGATGACAGCCGCCGCCTGACCGGCAGCTCGGTGGAGCTGACCCGCCGCGCCGGCGAGGCGTTGGGCGTGATCGCCCGCACCGTGGCCGACATCCAGGGCATGAACCTGCAGATCGCCTCCGCCGCCGAGGAGCAGAGCAGCGTCGCCGAGGAGATCAACCGCAGCGTGGTGCAGGTGCGCGAGATCGCCGACCAGTCCGCCGCCGCCAGCGAGCAGACCGCCAGCTCCAGTACCGAACTGGCGCGCCTGGGCAACGAGCTGCAACTGCAGGTGGGCCGCTTCCGCCTGTGAGGCACGTATCGGTCGGTGCACCCGCACCGGCCGACAACGGCAGGACAGTTGTCATGCGCATGGCGTAGGATCGGTCACTCGCCATATAGGGAGAGTGACCATGCGCCCGCTGACCATCGACCTCGACGAACTGGCCTTCGCGCTCGACACCCAGGGTATCGATCACTACCTCGACCTGTTCAGTGGCCAGGTGCTGCTGATTCCCGAAGAAGACCCCGACCCGGAGTTGGCCGAGCTGCTGCACCGCGAACCGGAGCGCCTGCTGCCCATCGAGCCGCTGAGCAGCGGCCAATCGCTGGAGCTGATGCGCGACTTCCTGCGCGAAGTGCCCGAACCCCATGCCTATTCCGCGCTGGCCAACGCCATCGAGGGGCGCAAGCCGTTCAAGGCCTTCCGTCACGTGCTGATGGGTTATCCGGAGCTGCTGCAAGCCTGGTACGTCTACCAGAGCGAGCGGCTGCGCGAATGCGCGCTGGACTGGCTGGCGGACAACCATATCCAGCCGGCCACGCGCAGCGCCCACCTGTAGGAGCGCCCCATGGGCGCGATCGCGGGCATGGCCCGCTCCTACACGAGGCGCCGTGCTCGCCGGTGACTCAGGAGCGGGCTCCTCCGCGCCACCTGCCGCCCAAACAAAAACGCCGCCCCGAAGGGCGGCGTTTTCGTGTTTCCGATCAGAACATTCGGCCTTCCGGCGCCTCGTTGGAGATCGGCTTGGCTTGCGCTGCCGTGGCCTGCCAACCGCCGCCGAGGGCCTTGTACAGGTTCACCTCGCTGGTCAGCTGGTTGAGGCGGTCAGTGATCAGCTGTTGCTGGGCACTGAACAGCGAGCGCTGCGCATCGAGCAGGGTGAGGTAGTTATCCACACCGGTGCGGTAGCGCTTGTCGGCCAGGCGGTAGTACTCGCTGCTGGCGTCCACCAACGCGCGCTGCGCCTGCAACTGCTCATTGAAGGTGCCACGGGCGGCGAGGCCGTCAGCGACCTCGGAGAAGGCCGTCTGGATGGCTTTCTCGTACTGCGCGACGTTGATGTCCTTCTGCACCTTGGCCAGGTCCAGGCTCGCGCGCAGGCTGCCGGCGTTGAAGATCGGCAGGCTGATCGAGGGCTTGAACAGCCAGGTGCCGGAGCCGCCGTCGAACAGTCCGCCGAGGTCCGGGCTGAGGGTGCCGGCGTTGGCGGTCAGGCTGATGTTCGGGAAGAACGCCGCGCGCGCCGCGCCGATGTTGGCGTTGGCCGCCTTGAGCTGGTGCTCCGCCTGGAGGATGTCCGGGCGACGCTGCAGCAGGTCGGAGGGCAGGCCCGCCGGCACGGTGGCCAGCAGCTCGTCTCCCAGACCACGGCCCTGCGGCAGGTCGGCCGGCAGGCCGGAGCCGAGCAGCAGTACCAGGGCATTCTGGTCCTGCGCCACCAGACGGGTGTACTGAGCCAGGGTCGCCCGTGCGCTTTCCACCGAGGTCTGCGCCTGACGCAGGTCCAGCGCCGAGGCGACGCCGACGTCGTAGCTGCGCTTGGTCAGGTCGTAGCTCTTCTGGTAGGTGCCCAGGGTGTCGCGGGTCAGCTGCAGCTGCGCCTGGTCAGCGCGCAGCGTCAGGTAGGCATTGGCCACGTTGGCCACCAGGCTGGTCTGGGTGCTGCGCTGCGCCTCTTCGGTGGCGAAGTACTGCTCCAGTGCCTGGTCACGCAGGGCACGCAGGCGGCCGAACAGATCGACTTCCCAGGACGTGACGCCCAGGGTCACGCCGTACTGGCTGCTGATCATCGAGCTGCCGGTGCTCGACAGGTCCGCCGGCAGGCGCTGGCGCGAGCCGTCGAAGCCCGCGTCCACCGCCGGGAACAGGTCAGCCCGCTGGATGCGGTACTGAGCCCGGTAGGCCTCGATGTTCAGCGCGGCGACGCGCAGGTCACGGTTGTTTTCCAGCGACACTTCGACCAGGCGCTGCAGTTGCGGGTCCTTGAAGAACTCGCGCCAGCCGATGTCGGCGCCGGCCGTGGCCGGCTGCGCCGCAGCGTAGGCATCGCCCTGCGGATAGGCCGCGGCCACGGGCGCCTCGGGGCGCTCGTAGTCGGGGATCAGCGAGCAGCCGGACAACACGCCGGCGGCTATGGCGAGGGACAGTAAGGACTTTCTCATATCAATGCCCCTTCTCGGTGGCTTCCTGTTCCTTGGACAGCTGGTCCTTGAACAGGGTACTGACCACCACATAGAACAGCGGTACCCAGAAGATCGCGAGGATGGTGGCAGTGATCATGCCGCCGATCACGCCGGTACCGATGGCGTTCTGGCTGCCGGAGCCGGCGCCGGTGGTGATCGCCAGCGGCAGTACGCCGAGGATAAAGGCCAGAGAGGTCATCACGATCGGGCGCAGACGCATCCGGCACGCCTCGATGGTGGCCTCGACGATGCGGCTTGCCTTCTTGCTCATGCAGTTCCTTGGCGAATTCAACGATCAGAATGGCGTTCTTCGCCGACAGGCCGATGGTCGTCAACAGGCCCACCAGGAAGTAACACGTCGTTGGACAGCCCGCGCATGGAGGTCGCCAACAAGCGCACCGACGCACGCCCAGCGGAACCACCAGCATCACCGAGAACGGAATCGACCAGCTCTCGTACAGCGCCGCCAGACAGAGGAACACCACAATCAGCGACAGGGCATACAGCGCCGGTGCCTGCGAACCGGACAGCCGCTCCTCGTAGCGACAGGCCCGTCCAGTAGTAACCAATGCCGTTGGGCAACTGTTGACGCCAACTCCTCCACCACCTTCATGGCTTCACCGGAGCTTAACGCCCGGTGCCGGCTGGACCGAGGATTTCCATTGCCGGCACGCCGTTATAGCGCTCCAGCTTCGGCGAACCGTAGCTCCACTCGCACGGTGGCGAAGGCGCAGAACGGCACCATCTCGCCGGCGCTGTTGCGCACATACCACTTGTCGAGATCATCCGGGCTCATGCGCGAATTTGGCGCGCCCATGCACGTAGACCTTCTTCACCCGACCACGGTCGATGAAGTCGTTGACGTAGTTACCGACCCCAGGCGATGGACAGCGGTGGTGTTGATGTCAGAGAGCGAGACGCCCAGCGCGCTGGCCTTTTCCTCGTCGATCATGCAACTTGTACTGCGGCTCATCGTTCAGGCCGTTGGGGCGCACGCGCTACCAGCGTACCGGGTTCTGCGCAGCCATACCGAGCAACTGGTTGCGCGCCTGCACCAGCTCTTCATGACCGAGGCTACCCTGGTCATGGAGGAAGATGTCGAAGCCGATGGCGTTACCCAGTTCGAGTATCGCTGGCAGGGTGAAGGCGAACACCATCGCGTCCTTGAAGCTGAAGAAGTGCATCTGCGCGCGGCTGGGCCAGCGCGAACACGCTGTTCTCCGCGCCCGGACGCTCTTCCCAGGGCTTGAGGCATGATGAACGCGATGCCCGAACTCTGGCCACGGCCGGCGAAGTTGAAGCCGTTCACGGTGAACACCGAGGTCGACGGCTGCTTTCTCTTCTCCAGGCAGGTACTCACGCATCTGAGTCCAGCACTACCTGAGTGCGCTCGTGCGGACGAACCGGCAGGGAGTCTGCACCTGGGCGAACAGCACGCCCTGGTCCTCGTCGGGGCAGGAACGCGGTGGGGATGCGGGTGAACAGGTAAACCATGCCGCCGAGGATCAGCACGTACATCAGCAGGTAACGGCACACGGTGCTTGAGGATCGAAGTAACGCTGCGCTCGTAGTGCATGGGTGGTGGCGAGGAACTTGCGGTTGAACCAGCCGAAGAAGCCCGCTGTGCTCGCCGTGGTCGCCCTTCTCGACGGGCTTGAGCATGGTGGCGCACAGCGCCGGGGTCAGGATCAGCGCCACCAGCACCGACAGCGCCATCGCCGAGACGATGGTGATGGAGAACTGCCGATAGATCACCCCGGTGGAGCCACCGAAGAACGCCATCGGCAAGAATACCGCCGAGAGCACCATGGCGATACCCACCAGCGCACCCTGGATCTGCCCCATCGACTTGCGCGCCGCCTCGCGGGGCGACAGGCCTTCCTCGGCCATCACCCGCTCGACGTTTTCCACCACCACGATGGCGTCGTCCACCAACAGGCCGATCGCCAGCACCATCCCGAACATGGTCAGGGTGTTGATCGAGAAGCCAAAGGCGGCGAGTACGCCGAAGGTGCCCAGCAGGACCACCGGCACGGCGATCGTCGGGATCAGCGTGGCGCGGAAGTTCTGCAGGAACAGGTACATCACCAGGAACACCAGCACGATCGCTTCGCCCAGGGTCTTCACCACCTCATGAATGGAGAGCGGAGACCACCGGCGTGGTGTCATACGGATAGACGATCTTCATGCCCTGCGGGAAGAACGGCTCCAGCGTGGCCAGGGTGGCGCGGATCGACTTGGCGGTATCCAGCGCGTTGGCGCCGGTAGCCAGCTTGATCGCAATACCCGAGGCCGGTTTGCCGTTGAACTGGGCGTTGATGCTGTAGTCCTGGCCACCCAGGGCGACGTCGGCGACATCCTTCAGGCGAACCTGGGAGCCGTCGGCGTTGACCTTGAGGAGGATTTCCTTGAACTGCTCGGCGCTCTGCAGGCGGGTCTTGCCGATGATCGTGGCGTTGAGCTGCTGCCCCTTCACCGGCAGGCAGGCCGCCCAGCTGGCCGGAGGAAATCTGCACGTTCTGCGCCTGGATCGCGGTCTTCACGTCGCCCGGGGTCATCTGGAAGCTGTTGAGCTTCGCCGGGTCCAGCCAGATACGCATCGCGTACTGCGAACCGAACACCTGGAAGTCGCCCACGCCAGCGGTCCGCGACAGACGGGTCCTGGATGTTGGAGACGATGTAGTTCGACAGGTCTTCCTTGGTCATGCTGCCGTCTTCGGAGACGACGCCGACCACCATCAGGAAGTTCTTCACCGCCTTGGTCACGCGGATGCCCTGCTGCTGCACTTCCTGCGGCAGGAGCGGCGTGGCCAGCTGCAGCTTGTTCTGCACCTGGACCTGGGCGATGTCAGGGCTGGTGCCCTGGTCGAAGGTCACGGTGATGGTCATGCTGCCGTCGGAGTTGGACTCCGAGGAGATGTAGCGCAGATGGTCGAGACCGTTCATCTGCTGTTCGATGACCTGCACCACGGTGTCCTGCACCGTTTCGGCGGAGGCACCCGGGTAGCTCACCTGGATGGCGATGGCCGGCGGCGCAATCGCCGGGTACTGGTTGACCGGCAACTTGAGGATCGACAGACCGCCCGCCAGCATGATCACCAGGGCGATTACCCAGGCGAAAATGGGCCGGTCAATGAAAAACTTCGACATTACGAATCCCCTTGATTAACCCTGCTTGGCCGGCTCGGCGGCGGCGGGCTTGTCGGCGGCACCAGCGGTGGGCGCCACGTTCTTCGCGGGTACTGCCTTGGCCTGGGCGCCCGGCTGGACGTACTGCAGGCCTTCGGTGATCAGGCGATCGCCCGGCTTCAGGCCATCGCTGACCAGCCAGAAGGCACCGACGGTGCGATCGGCCTTGATGGTGCGCAGCTCGACCTTGTCCTCGGCGTTGAGCACCAGCGCGGTCGCCATGCCACGGAAGTCACGGGTGACGCCCTGTTGCGGCGCGAGAATGGCCTGCTTCTTGATGCCTTCTTCCAGCTGCGCATGGACGAACATGCCCGGCAGCAGCTCCTTGTTCGGGTTGGGGAAGATGGCGCGCACGGTCACCGAACCGGTGCCCTGGTCGACCGACACTTCGGAGAACTCCAGCTTGCCCTCGACGGGGTATTCGGAGCCGTCTTCCAGGTACAGCTTGACCTTGGCGGCGTTCTCACCGGCCTTCTCCAGCTGCCCGGCAGCCAGTTCGCGGCGCAGGCGGATCAGCGAAGTGGAGGATTGGGTAACGTCGACGTAGATCGGGTCCAGTTGCTGCACGGTGGCCAGTGCAGTGGCCTGGCCGTTCTGCACCAGGGCACCTTCGGTCACGCTGGAGCGACCGATGCGGCCGGAGATCGGCGAGTAGACCTTGGTGTAGCGCACGTTGATCTGGGCGCTATCGACGGTGGCCTTGGCCTGCAGGTAGGCAGCCTGGGCGTCGGCGTATTGCTGCTTGCTCACCGCCTCGTCCTTGACCAGTTCCTTGTAGCGCTCGGCCTGCTGCTGGGTGGAGACCAGATTGGCCTGGGCGCTCTGCAGCGTCGCCTCATAGGTGGCCGGGTCGATCTGGTACAGCTGCTGGCCTTCCTTGACGTCGCTGCCTTCCTTGAACAGGCGCTTGAGGATGATGCCGTTCACTTGCGGGCGAACTTCGGCAATGCGATACGCGGTCGTACGGCCCGGCAGTTCGGTGCTCAGGGTGACTTCCTGCGGCTGCAGGGTCACCACACCGACTTCGGGGATCTGCTTCTCTTGCGGGGCCTGGGCTTTGTCGCAGCCGGCAAGAGTGGCCATGGCGACGAGCAGGGCCGGGACCAGGGCGCGCATGGCTGGCTTTCGTTGCATATCGTTGTCCTCGTGAGCAAAGCGTCCGGTTTGGCTGTGGGCTTGCCTGTCCGGAAAAGCTGGCAAAAATACTTACATTCAGTCGTGTTTGTAAACGTCCGAAAGCCCTGAGGGAAAACTACTGAAACGATTTAGCCATTGGCCAATATCGCAGTAGGTTTCCCGCAAGGCAGTCGCGGCGACGAACAAAGTTGATAACATCAACTAAAATACGAAAAAATGGTTGATCCGATCAACCGGATTTACACAAGACTTACCGTGCCAGAGCCGATGACCCATACCCTGAATCCCGACCTGCCGCAGACCCTGATGAAGGTCCTCGATCACTTGCGCGAGAGCCTCCAGGACGAACTGTGCGCCGAGGGCATCGACCTCACGCCGCCAGACATCCGCCTGCTCGAACTGATCGGCGCCGATGCAGGCCAGAGCCTGCAGAGCCTCGGCCGCAAGATGTGTCGCGACAAGGCACTGGTGACCCGCAAGATCCGCGAAATGGAAACCCTGGGCCTGGTTCGCCGCGAGCGCAACCCGGACGACCAACGCAGCTTCCAGCTGTTCCTGACCGAGGCCGGGAGCCGTATCGAAGAGCGCACCCAGGCCATCCTCGCACGAACCCATGACAGTCTGTTCGCGCCGCTGGACGACGAGGAGCAACGCACCCTCACCCAGCTCCTGCGCCAGTGCCTGCAGGGGCACGGCGACTGACCGCACAAACGAAAACGCCGGCATTCGCCGGCGTTTTCACTTCCTTGCGTCTTACTGACGCACCCCTTCTACCGACAGGGTCAGCTCGACTTCCTGGGAAGTCGGGCCGAGGTCGCGCTGGATGTTGAAGTCCTTCAGCTTGAGGGTGGTGGTGCCGAGGAAGCCGGCACGGTAGCCGCCCCACGGGTCATCGCCCTGGCCGATCAGTTCAGCCTTGATGGTGACCGGCTTGGTCACGCCATTCAGGGTCAGGTTGCCGGTGATCTCAGCGTTCTTGCCATCAGCTTTCACGGCGGTGGATTCGAAGGTCGCGGTCGGGTTCTTCGAAACGTTCAGGAAGTCCGGGCTGCGCAGGTGCTTGTCACGCTCGGCGTGGTTGGAGTTCACGCTGTTGGTGTTGATGGTCACCTTGACCTTGTCGGCGGACGGGTTCTTCTCGTCGAAGGTGAAGGCACCGTCGAAGTCGTCGAAGCGGCCGTACAGCCAGCTGTAACCCAGGTGCTTGATGCGGAATTCGATGAAGGCGTGTTGGCCTTCCTTGTCGATCTTGTAGTCCGCGGCCATGGCCTGGCCAGCGGAGAACAGGGCGGTACCCAGCGCCAGAGCGGCGAACGTCTTCTTCAGCATTGAAGCAATCTCCCTTTGAGGTGAGGTGTTATTTCGCGGCACGACCGAGCATGCGTACCAGGGTCGCATCGCGGTCGAAGAAATGATGTTTGAACGCCGCCAGGGCGTGCAGCACGGCCAGCACCACCAGGCCCCAGGCCAGGTACAGGTGGATAACGCCGGCGATGTCGGCCTGGTCGGTGATACCGCTCAGGGTCGCGGGCACATCGAACCAGCCGAATACGCTGATGGGTTTACCCTCGGCGGTGGAGATCAGGTAGCCGGCAATGATCACGGCGAACAGCAGCGCGTAGAGCGCCAGGTGGCCGAGTTTGGTCGCCACGCGGGTCATCTGGCCATGATTGGCCGGAGCCGGCGGCGCCGGGCTGATGAAGCGCCAGAGCACGCGCACGATCAGTGCGATGGCCAGCAGGATGCCGATGCTTTTGTGGATTTCCGGAGCACGGTGGTACCAGGTGTCGTAGTAGTCCAGCTCGCGCATCCACAGGCCCAGGCCGAACAGCCCGAACACCACCAGCGCACTGCCCCAGTGCAGGAACAGGCTGACCAGTCCGTAACGAGCGGGGGAATTACGCCATTGCATCGATCGACATCCTTGAAACGGGGTTTTTAAGACTAGCGGCTAATCCATCGAATAAAAGCAGAAAATCCTGCTTTGAAACATCGACTGACAAGATAGGTCACGCTTGAAACGCCCGTCCCAGAGCCAGAAACAACAATGCCGGCTTTCGCCGGCATTGTCTGGGTGCAGCCGATCAGGATCAGAACGGCAGCCAGGACATGATGCCCTTCTTCTCGCCCTTGGCTTCGCCCGGCTTGTCGCTGGCGGCCGGAGCCGGAGCCTTGGTTTCCAGCACCGGGGCCTTGCCCGACTGCAGGTCGCGCACCTGGCTGGCCGCGCGCTTGCCGCTGCGCAGGGCGCCTTCGATGGTGCCCGGATACAGCGCATCGGTGTGCTCGCCGGCGAACACCACGCGGCCCACCGGACGCTCCCAGACGCGCCAGAAGTTGGTCACGTCGCCCGGGCCGTAGGTCACGTAGGAACCGCCAGTGCCGGCGTCAGCGCTGTAGCGACGCATCTCGTAGCCGTCATACGCACCGCGCATCTTCGGGTAGTACTTGTTCATGCGGATCAGCACCTGCTCCAGCACCTGACGGTCGCCGAAGGCCTGCATGACACGGGCGTTGTCGCCGGACAGGTTGATCAGCACGTTGGCGCCGCCCTTCACCGCCGGCTCGACCCAGATCATGCCCAGGCCCTGGTCGCTGAAGATCTCGCCGGACAGGCGCGACTTGTCGTCCCACACCGGGCGCTTGAACTTCATCAGGATCTGGTCGCGCCAGGCATAGGGCATGTTGGTGATCGAGGATTGCTGCGGCGCGGTCAGGCCCGGAGTCATCGGGATCTTGCCGACGGCCGCCAGCGGCACGCTCAGCACCACGTAGTCGGCGCTGTAGCCGGTGGCGCCGACCTTGACGGTCACGCCGTCCTTGTCCTGGGTGATACCGGTGACCTTGGCGTTGGTCTTGATGGTCTTGATCTGCTTGGCGAAGGCCTGGGCCAGCACCTGGCTGCCGCCGGGCAGGCGCGAGGCACGCATGTCACGGTCATCGACGTTGCGGTACACGCGGCCCTGCTGGGCGAAGTACAGCAACGACAGGCGCGAAGGCTCTTCATAGTGGGAGCGGATGCGCTGGTTCACCAGCAGGCGCGCCACCGGCGAGAGGTTCAGCTTGTCCAGCCAGCGGGCGACGGTCAGCGCGTCCAGGGCCTGGGTAGTCTTGGTTGCCAGCGGGTTGAGCGGATCGTCGATAGACGCCGACAGATCGTCCAGCGACTTCTCGAAGCGCTCCAGGTCAGCGGCGACGGCAGGCATCTTGGCCTTCAGATCGGTGCTGGTGTAGTAGACGCCATCGATCAGGTAGCTCGGGGTACGGACGAATTCCGGCGCCGGCACCGAATTCACCTTCAGGGTATCCAGGTAACCATTGAGGGTCGGCTGGACCTTCTTGTTGCCGATCCACTCGCTGGTGGCCAGGCCGGAACGACCGCCCACCTGCGGCTTGGCTTCCAGCAGGGTGACCTGCCAGCCGGCCTGCTGCAGCTCGTACGCCGAGGAAAGGCCGGCGAGGCCGCCGCCGATCACGATGGCCGTCGGTTGTTTGTCCTTGCCCAGCGCCACCGCGCTGAACGCCCCCAGAGCGACCAGCGCGGCAGCGCGCAGCCATCCCATCTTCATCGAGCCGATCCCCAGAAAAGTGCAAAGGCGCGAAGCATACGTCAGCGCCAGATGGCCGAATAGCCGTCTTGGTCGGCAACCTGCGGTATGTGTCGTAGGACGTGTCCTTGTTCATCTCAGGTGCATTGAATAGGCTTGCGCGATCCGGGCAAGTCGACACGAACATGCCGCCATCAGTAAGGAGCAGCCCATGGGCCTGAATGCCGAGTGGATGCAGCGCGATCTCGAAGTGCTGTGGCACCCCTGCACCCAGATGAAAGACCACGAACGCCTGCCGGTGATCCCGATCCGCCGTGGCGAAGGCATCTGGCTGGAGGACTTCGAAGGCAAGCGCTACATGGACGCGGTCAGCTCCTGGTGGGTCAACGTCTTCGGCCACGCCAACCCGCGCATCAACCAGCGCATCAAGGACCAGGTGGACCAGTTGGAGCACGTGATCCTCGCCGGCTTCAGCCACCAGCCGGTGATCGAGCTGTCCGAGCGCCTGCTGCGCCTGGCGCCGGCCGGTTTCTCCCGCGTGTTCTACGCCGACAGCGGCTCGGCCGGCATCGAAGTCGCGTTGAAGATGAGCTACCACTACTGGCACAACCTCGGCCAGCCGGAGAAGAAGCGCTTCATCACCCTGACCAACAGCTACCACGGCGAGACCGTGGCGGCGATGTCGGTGGGCGACGTGGCGCTGTTCACCGAAACCTACAAGTCACTGCTGATGGACACCATCAAGGTGCCGACCCCCGACTGCTACCTGCGCCCCGAGGGCGTGAGCTGGGAGGAGCACTCGCGGACGATGTTCGCCGCCATGGAGCAGGCGCTGGAGCAGCATCACCAAGAGGTCGCGGCGGTGATCGTCGAGCCGCTGGTGCAGGGCGCCGGCGGCATGCGCATGTACCACCCGGTCTACCTCAGGCTGCTGCGCGAGGCCTGCGACCGCTATGGCGTGCACCTGATCCACGACGAGATCGCCGTGGGCTTCGGCCGCACCGGCACGATGTTCGCCTGCGAGCAGGCCGGCATCACCCCGGACTTCCTCGTGCTGTCCAAGGCCCTCACCGGCGGCTACCTGGCGATGAGCGCGGTGCTCACCACCGACAAGGTCTACCAGGCCTTCTACGACGACTACGCCACCCTGCGCGCCTTCCTCCACTCGCATACCTACACCGGTAACCCGCTGGCCTGCGCCGCGGCCCTGGCGACCCTGGACATCTTCGAGCAGGACAACGTCATCGAGGCCAACAAGGCCCTGGCAGCCAGGATGGCCAGCGCCACCGCGCACCTGGCGGACCACCCGCACGTCTCGGAAATCCGCCAGACCGGCATGATCCTCGCCATCGAAATGGTTCAGGACAAGGCCAGCAAGACCGCCTACCCCTGGCAGGAACGCCGCGGCCTGAAGGTCTTCCAGCATGGGCTGGAACGCGGTGCGCTGCTGCGTCCGCTGGGCAGCGTGGTGTACTTCCTGCCGCCGTACATCATCACCCCCGAGCAGATCGACTTCCTCGCCGAAGTCGCCAGCGAAGGCATCGACATCGCCACCCGCGACAGCGTGAGCGTAGCGGTCAGCGAACGCTTCCCCGAGCATCGCGATCCGGGCTGATCGGCTACAAGCGGCAGGCCGAAAGCTTTAAGCTTGCCGCTTTCCCCCATCAGTTCGACATTGCCATGCGCCTCTCCCGCTTCTTCATCGACGCCCCGCTCTCCCTCGGCCAGCACGAGCTTCCCGAAGCCCAGGCCCACTACATCGGCCGCGTACTGCGCCACAGCGCGGGTGACGCGGTGCAGCTGTTCGACGGCTCGGGCCGCGAATACCTGGGCGAACTGATCGAGGTGGGCAAGAAGAACGTTCGCGTGGAACTGCGCGAAGCCTTCGACGGCCAGGTGGAATCACCGCTGCGCGTGCACCTGGGCCAGGGCCTGTCCCGTGGCGAGCGCATGGACTGGGCGATCCAGAAAGCCACCGAGCTGGGCGCCAGCGAAATCACCCCGATCGTCAGCGAACGCTGCGAAGTGCGCCTTAAGGACGAACGTGCCGACAAGCGCATGGCCCACTGGCGCCAGGTGGCGATCAGCGCCTGCGAACAATGCGGCCGCTCGGTCCTGCCGGTGCTCAACGCACCCATCACCCTCACCGAATGGCTGGAGAGCTGCCAAGCGCAGCTCAAGCTGGTGCTGCACCCGGTGGCCGAGCCACTGACCAGCCATGACAAGCCCGCCAGCCTGGCCTTCCTGATCGGCCCGGAAGGCGGCTTGAGCGACGCGGAAGTGGAGCAGGCCAAGGGCGCCGGCTTCCATGCGGCACGACTGGGACCGCGCGTGCTGCGCACCGAGACCGCGCCAGTGGTCGCGCTGAGTGTGGCGCAACAGCTGTGGGGCGATTTCTAATCGGTTCGGCGTGGGGCGGGTTCGCGAGCAAGCTCGCTCCTACCGAGCCAGAGACATCCGTAGACCGTAGGGTGCATAACCTGGAACAGGTTATCCGCCATCCTCTTTCGCGGCGGATAACGCTGGCGCGTTATGCACCCTGCAGACTGGTTCGCGAGCAAGCTCGCCCCTACAGGTGGCCGCTCAACCCGGAGTGCTCTTCGTAGGAACGAGGGGGACGCCCAGTCCTTGCTCGCGAACAGCCCAGACACCCAGCCATCCGGTGCCTCAAATCCCCCGCAACGCCAACCCCGCCAGCACCAGCAAAACCAGTCCACACAACACATGGCTGACCCGGTGCCAGCGTGGCGATGCGTTGCGCCGCAGCCAGTCCACCAGTGCCGCGCAGAGGAAGCAGCAGAGCACGGAGGCGGTCATGAAGCCGGCGAAGAACACCAGTGAATCCGCCAGCGACGGCACGCCGTCCACCAGCCCCGCCATGGCGCCGCCCAGCGCACCCCAGTAGACGATGTTCTTCGGATTAGACAGCGACAGCATGGCACCCGAAGCAAACGCCCCGGCGTGGTGCTCGCCAGGCTCGCCCTCTTCCACCACGCCGACCTCACGCGCATCGCGCAGGCTCTGCAAGCCCAGCCAGGCCAGGTAGGCGGTGCTGGCCAGGGTCAGCGGCAGGCGCAGGGTTTCATGGCCGAACAGCAGCGCCAGCCCGGTCAGGCCGATCAGTGCCCAGACGGCGTCACCGATCAGCGAGCCGAACTGCACCAGCAGCGCCGGCCGGAAGCCGCCCTTGAGGCCTCGGCGCAGGGTTTCGGCGAGCACGGCGCCGGGAGACAGGCAGAAGACGGCGCCGAACAGCAGCGCGGCGAAGAACAGGGTCAGCATGGATCGACTCTCGAACGGGATGGCGATGGAGCCAGTCTGCCTGAGCGTTTCCCCGGCGACTTGAACCAGATTGCGCCCGTCAGCGCACGGCGCGCTGGAAGGTACCCGGCGATACGCCATAGGCGGCGCGGAAGTGCCGGTTGAGGTGGCTCTGGTCGGCGAAACCCAGCTCGTGCGCCACCGCGGTGGCCGGCAGGCCGGCGCGCAGCAGCGCCTGGGCGCGGCGGGTGCGCAGTTGCATGGCCCATTGCCGGGGGCTGAGGCCAACCTGTTTCTGGAAGCTGCGCAGCAGATGGAAGCGCGAGAGGCCGAGGTAGGCCGCCATCTCGTCGAGGCCGGGTTGCCGCGCGAGGTCGGCGGCCAGCCAGTCCTGCAGATTGGAAATCCGACCACCGCTCTCCAAACGCTCCTGCGGCAGCCGCACGCCCATGGCGCGAGCAATCTCGGCCAGCAGCAGCGTCAGGCGCTCCTCGCCGCGCTGGCGGACGAAGGCGTCTTCGCCCAGCACACGCTCGACAGCATCGGCCATCGTGGTCGCCAGGGCAGGCAGACGGTCGCTGGCTCGTTCGAATTCCAGGCGCTGCAGGCCGAGCATCGCGGCCAGCTGGTCAGGGGCAAGGTAGAGGCTGACGAACTGCCAGGGCTGGCCTTCGGCGACGCCGCCACCCTGGATCTGTCCGGGGTTGTAGCAGGTGAAGCAGCCAGGGCCGGCAGCGAAGGTTCTGTCGGCGCTGGCAGTCGAGCCCGAGGTCTATCGGGCCAATTCCGAGGCCATCCGCCAGGAGTACCGGCACATCCCGGAAAAGGTCTTTCTGACTACCCGCGCGATGATGGTCGAGACCATGCTGGCGGCCCGTTCGCTGTTCTACACGGTGGCCGGGCGCAGGCGGTGGGAGGAGCGGGCCAGGCAGAACCTGGCCGAGGAGTTGGCGCGGTTACGCGACGGGATTGAAGGGGAAGCCGAGTTTCCCGTGCGCATTTCGGCTTCGGAGGCAAAGATGGACGGCGTGAGCGCACCTAACGACAACCCCGTGACCGTCCTTTCCGAAGATGATGCTTGGGACCTGCTGGGCAGCACCTCGCTGGGCCGGCTGGTCACCACCATCGGCGGCCAGGCCGAGATCTTCCCGGTCAACTTCGTGGTCCAGAACAAGACCCTGCTGTTCCGCACCGCCGAGGGCACCAAACTGTTCGGCACGGTCACCAACGACCAGGTGCTGTTCGAGGTCGACGACCACAACGTCGCCGAGGGCTGGAGTGTGGTGGTCCGGGGCCGCGGCGAGGTGCTCTACGGCGCCGACGACATCGCCGAGGCCGACCAGGCGGGCCTGTACCCGTGGGTGGCGACGGTGAAGCTGCGCTACGTGCGGATCGTGCCCTCCTCGGTCAGCGCCCGGCGCTTCCTCTTCGGTCCGGAGCCCGATTCCGGCAGCGTCCCCGGCTGACGTCTCGGCGGCGTCACACCCAGTACGGCGACCCGGGCCCGGTACTGGCGCATGGCCAGCACCGCGACCAGCGCCAGCCGATCGACGGTCAGCGCCATCACCACCAGCCCAGTGCCGCAGTTCCTGCGTGCTCGCCCAGCAGCGGCGCCCGCACGATGTCGACGTAGTGCAGCAGTGGGTTGAGCTCGACGATCTTTCAACCAGCGTGCCGGCGCCCTGCCGCCGCAGCGTCTGGTCGTTCCAGATGATCGGCGTCATGTAGAACAGCAGCTGCACCAGGCGGGCCCGAGCAGCGGGCTGATGTCGCGGTAACGGGTTGCCAGAATGCCGAAACACAGCGATACCCACACACAATTGGCCACGATCAGCGCCAACGCCGGGATCAACGACAGGTCAGCCCACGACCACGGCTTCGGGAAGATCGATGGCGATGACCACGAAGATGATGATGTTGTGCGCGAACAGGAATCCACCTGACGCCACACCAGCCGATAGACGTGCACGCTCAGCGGCGTCGGCAACTGCTTGATCAGTCCCTCGTTGGCGACGAAGACATCGGCGCCCTCCAGGATCGCGGCGTTGATCAGGTTCCAGATGATCAGGCCCAGCGTCACGTACGGCAGGTGCTCGGACAGCTCCAGGTGAAACAGCTGGGAGTACAGCCCACCCATCGCCACCGCCATGGTGCCGGTGGCGATGGTGATCCAGAACGGGCCGAGCACCGACTGCGTCGGTAGCGCTGCTTGATGTCCTGCCAGCCCAGGTGCAGCCACAGCTCACGACGGGCCGAACCCGGTCGCCAGGTCGCCGCAGGCGCGAGTGAAAGTCTTCGACTGCGAGGCAGCGTCGGTGAACGTCATCGGCTGGTCTCCCCGGTTCTGGCGATTTTTCGGTGCTGAACTGCTCGCGTCGGCCCAGCCGGCGCAACCGAATCCACTCCGCGAACCCCGCCGGGTCACGCCGGGTGACCAGGAAGAACCAGCCGAACCGCACCCACTCCTGCGGGCAGCAGTTTGCGCAATCCCGGCTGGGACTGCAGATAGCCGCGGTTGCGGTAGGTGAAGAAGCGCTTGGTCGCGTTGTCCGGGTACTGGGTGTGCATCCGACCACCGAGGATCGGCTTGAACTCGTCGGAGCCGTACGGGTGCAGGTACGACCGCGTTCAGGCAGGTGCCGAACGGCAACCCGGACCGCACCAGCCGTCGGTGCAACTCGACCTCGTCGCCGCGGATGAACAGTCGCAGATCCGGTACGCCGACCGCTTCCAGGGCGTCGACGCGCGGAACAGCGCGCCGTTGAACAGTCGACGCGATGCCGGGCAGCAGATCGACGGCCGGCGCGGCCGAACGCAACTCCGAACCCGCCGGCGCCACACCAGCCCGCGGCGCAGCGGGAACGCCAGCCGGTCCGGGTCGTCGATATCGCAGACCATCGGCGACACCTCGGCCAGTCCGTGCGCTGCGGCGCACGTCCAGCAGAGTGGCCAGCACGTCGGGGCCCTCGGGGCGGCCGTCGTCGTCGGCCAGCCACACCCAGTCCGCGCCGATGGCCAGTGCGTGCAGCATGCCCAGTGCGAAACCGCCTGCGCCGCCGAGGTTGCGCAGCGACGGCAGGTAGGTCGCTCGGGATCGGCTGGGCCTCCACCAGTGTCGCGACTGCGCCGTCGGGTCGTTGGCCGCGTCGTTGTCGACGACGATCAGATGGTCGAATGGCCCGGGTCTGGGTCGCACAGCACCGCGAGCGAGCGCGGCCAGTCGGTACGGGCCGACGGTGGGTGACCACCACCGCGATAAACGGCCATCCGTACTCAATGCGAACCGTCGGCTCTCGCGCCACGGTCCTCGCGTTCGCTGCGGTCCCTGCGCGCCCGCGTCACGACTCCCGGCCGTCTCGGCGAGCACCTCGCGGACGTGCCGGGCGGCGTCCTCGCCCTCGTAGGCGCTGACCACGTCCTCGATCCCGCCCGGTCATCCGGACGGTGCCGTGGTCGATCCACATCGCGGTCTTGCACAGCCGAGCCAGGAATTCATTGGAGTGGCTGGCGAACACCAGGATCCCGGAGCGCTCCACCAGAGCCTGCAGCCGACCGCGGGCCTTCTTCAGGAACTCCGCGTCCACCGCGCCGATGCCCTCGTCGAGCAGCAGGATCTCCGGGTCGATGCTGGTCACCACGCCCATCGCCAGCCGCACCCGCATGCCGGTGGAATAGGTGCGCAGCGGCATCGACAGGTACTCGCCGAGTTCGGTGAACTCGGCGATCTCGTCGACCTTGGCCAGCATCTGCTTGCGGGTCTGGCCGAGGAACAATCCCGCGGATGATGATGTTCTCGTAACCGGAAGATCTCCGGGTCCATGCCGACGCCGAGGTCGAACACCGGTGCCACCCGGCCGGTCACCCGGGCCATCCCACGGGTCGGCTCGTAGATTCCCGACAGCAGCCGCAGCAGAGTCGATTTGCCGGCGCCGTTGTGCCCGACCAAACCCACCCGGTCGCCCATCTCCAGGTCCATGGTGATGTCGCGCAGCGCCTCGACGACCACCACGTTGGAGCTGTTGCGGCCGATCGCTGCCGCCGGCCTTGCCCAGGAACGCCTTTTTCAGCGAGCCGCGACTTGGCGTCGAAGATGGGGAACTCGACCCACGCGTCGCGGGTCTGAATACTGGGTGCACTCATCGCTCGCTTCGGCCCCGCGTGGCTCGCGGGCACGGGGTTCACAGGTACTGGCCAGTGCCCGACTGGGGCGAGCCGCGCGACGCGCCGCCGGGCGGCAGGGCGCCCTGGCGCATCTGCTCCAGCTGGTGCGGGCGGCCATCTGCTGGGCGAACAACGCCGTCTGGATGCCGTGGAACAGGCCTTCCAGCCAGCCGACCAGCTGGGCCTGGGCGATCCGCAGCTCGGCGTCCGACGGGCACCGCGTCTTCGCTGAACGGCAGGGTCAGCCGGTCGAGCTCTTCGCGCAGCTCCGGTGCCAGGCCGTCCTCGAGCTCGGCGACGGAGGTGCGGTGGATGTCGCGCGAGCCGGGTGCGGCTGGCGTCGTCCAGCGGCGCGGCCCTCACCTCTTCGAGCAACTGCTTGATCATGGTGCCGATCCGCATCACCTTCGCCGGCTGCTCGACCAGGTCGGCGAGCGAGGTGTCGTCGTCGCCGAGGGAGGTGTTGGCGCCGCCGTCGATGACCTCGATGTTTTCGTCAGGGATGCTCACGGTGCGGGGGGCTCCTCGGCGGAACTGGTAGCGGCGGACTTGCTCTCACGACCCTAGTCCGTGGCCCGTCGTCTGCGGTCAGGGGCGGGGCCCAGAATCTGGGTGTCGGGGCGGTCCGACGGTTCGTCGCCGGACCGGGGTGAAATCGGGCTGCACTAGTATGGCGAACCAAGTGATCCGTCCCGGTTCGGGATGGGCTGGCCTTATCGCCGGGACGTGTGCTCCGGCGGCTGACTTTCGAAGGTGGCTGGCATGGCGTTTGACGTCGCCCGGGTGCGTGGTCTGCACCCGACCCTTGGCGACGGCTGGGTGCGGCTGGACGCCGCCAACGGAATGTTGGTCCCCGATTCGGTGGCCACCACGGTTTCCACCGCGTTCCGCACCTCGATGCCCGTCGGCCCGCATCCCGGCGGGCAGCGCAGCCGCGCCCTGCTGGAGGCCGCCAGGCAGGCGGTCGCCGACCTGGTGGGCGCCCATCCGGCCGGGGTGGTGCTCGGCGCTGACCGCGCGGTGCAGCTGATGTTGCTCGCCGACGCCGCGTCCTCCCGACTGGGGTTGGGCAACGAAGTGGTGGTCACCCGACTCGACGATGAGGCCAACATCGCGCCTTGGCTGCGCGCGGCCGATCGGTACGGCGCCATGGTCCGCTGGGCCGAGGTGGATATCGAGACCGGTGAGCTTCCGCCCTGGCAGTGGGAGAGCTTGATCAGCTCCGACGGTCGGCTGGTGGCGCTGCCGACGGCGTCGGCGGCCCTGGGGTCGACGGTGGATCTGCGTCCCGCGGTCAAACTGGCCCGCGAAGCGGGTGCGCTGGTGGTCGCCGACCACACCGCGGCCGCGCCGTATCGGCTGGTCGATGTCAACGACCTCGGCGTCGATGTGCTGGCGCTCAACGCGCTGAGCTGGGGCGGACCGCCGGTGAGCGCGCTGGTGTTCCGGGACCCCGCCCTGATCGAGTCGTTCGCGTCGATGTCGCTGGACCCACAGGCCGTGGGGCCGGCGCGCCTTGAGCTCGGCGCGCACCAGTACGGGTTGCTCGGCGGGCTGGTCACCAGCGTGGAGTATCTGGCTAATCTGGATGAGTCGGCCACCGGGGCGCGCCGGGATCGGTTGGTGCAGTTGATGGGCTCGGCCGCGGATTACCTGGGCCAGTTGCTGGAGTATCTGGTGACATCGCTGCGTTCGCTGCCGCGGGTCGTGCTGCTCGGCGAGCCCGAGGACCGACTGCCGGTGCTCAGCTTCGCGGTCTCCGACGTGCCCGCCGGGCAGGTGGTGCGGCGGTTGGTCGACAACGGCATCTTGGCGGTCGCGGACGCGCCCTCGCGGGCATTGGAGTCTTACGGCGTCGACGATTTCGGCGGTGCGGTGACCGTCGGCCTGGCGCACTACTCGACCGCCAACGAGGTCGACCAGCTGGTCCGCGCGCTCGCCTCGCTGGGCTGACCGTGCCCGGGCGGCCACCGGAGATCGCGTGCTCGCTAGACCGTCAGCAAGATTTTTCCGGTCACCTGACCGGACCGCAGCAACGCGTGCGCGGCGGCAGCCTCGGCGATCGGCAACCGGGCGCCGACGATCGGGCGAACCCGGCCGTCGGCGACCATCGGCCACACGTGTGCGGCGACCTCCGCCATGATCAACGCCTTGCCCGACGGCCCGTCGGTCGGCCGGGACCGCACATTGGCGCCGATCACCCGAGCTCGTTTGGCCAGCAGTTTGCCCAGGCTGAGCTGCGCGGTCGCGCCGCCTTGCAGGCCGATCACCACCAGCCTTCCGCCGACCGCCAACGCGTCGAGATTGCGGTCCAGGTAGGCCGCTCCCATGATGTCGAGGATGACGTCGGCGCCGCCGGCGGCCTGCATGACGGCGACGAAATCCTCGTCGCGATAGTTGATGGCCAGGTCTGCGCCCAAATCCCGGCAGTCGGCCAACTTCTCGACGGATCCTGCGGTCACCGCGACGCGGGACCCGAGCGCCTTGGCGACCTGGATGGCGTGGCTGCCGACGCCGCTGCCGCCGCCGTGCAGCAGCACCAGTTCGCCGGCCGACAACTCCGCCGTCAGCACCAAGTTGGACCACACGGTGGCGGCCACCTCTGGCAACGCGGCCGCGTCTTCCAGTGACGCCCCGTCGGGCGGCGCGAGCGCCTGTCCGGTGGGAACCGCGACGAGCTCGGCGTAGCCGCCTCCGGCGAGCAACGCGCACACCTGGTCGCCGACGGCGAAGCTCGTTACGTGCGGGCCCAGCGCGGCCACCGTTCCGGACACCTCCAGGCCCAGGATGTCGCTGGCGCCGGGCGGCGGCGGATAGTGCCCGGCGGCCTGCAGCAGGTCGGCGCGGTTCACCCCGGCCGCGGCCACCCGCACCAGCAACTCGCCGGGTCCGGCGACAGGGTCGGGAACCTCTCGCCAAATCAGGGTGTCGGGTCCGTCGGCGACGATTGCGCGCATGCCGCCGAGGCTAGCGGCGGCCAACGGGAACTGCGAAGAAACTGCCTGCCGCCGGGCGCCCGCCGGGCTACCATATTTTCGGGGGAGGGAAGGTATGGAGGGGATCATCGCGGGTCGCACCGCGGGAGACATGCCGGGTCTGGACCTGGCCGAGCAGCGCGCCTGGGAGCACTACCTGGATTCGGCCATGCGGCTGTACGCCGCGCTGAATCACGGGCTGACCGACACGCACGATCTGACGCTCGTCGATGTGCGGTTGCTCGAGCTGCTGGACCGGTCGCCGACGGGACGCCCAGCGGATGGGGGATTCGGCCGACCAGCTATTGGCGCTGCCCAGCCGGGTGACCCGGCGGATTCCGCCGGCTGGAGGGGATGGGGTTGGTGGTGCGTTCCTCCAGCCTGGAAGAACGGCCGCGGCGTGCTGGCGGGGATCACCGCCGAGGGCCGGGACACGATCGCCAAGGCGCTGGCGACCTATAGCAAGGACGTTCGGGAGCACTTTATATCCCAGTTGTCGCGGCCGCAGCTGGCGGCGATGGGGGAGAACTGTCGGCGGATCACCGCCGCGCTGCGCGCGTCCGGGGCGCCCGACAAGTTCAGCCACGGTTGACGCGCCAGCTCCGCGAGTTCGTTGAGGGTGAGCTGATGCGCGAATTCGACGGCCCAGCCAAACTGGCGTGCGTGGGCCTGCGGCCCCCGCCGCTACGCTGGTGCGCGGTGGCGTGGCAGAGCGGCCTAATGCACTCGCCTTGAAAGCGAGAGACGGCTAACACCGTCCGGGGGTTCAAATCCCTCCGCCACCGCCATGCGGACTGCCGCCGCGCGCCCGCCGTTGGCAACAGCTGTTTGCCGCGAGTGCGCCAAAATTTGAGGGTTTCTGCCAGTAAACCCAAGCTGGGGAGCTGTCACGCGCGTAACAAATCCCTCACCAGCCACGCCCGTTATCCGGCCGAAATGTTTGCCAGAGTGACATCGGCAGAGGACCTCCGGGGGTGGCGCACCGGGCCGTGGGGCCGCTCGCGCCCCGGCCGCGGAAACCGGCACCGCGGCGAAGATGAAGGTCCGCTGTGCCATCGGACCCGAAAACCCCGGATGCGGACAGTGGGGGCCGGACCATAGCGACAAAAGGTGACTTATGGTGTGGTTTTTCGTCGGCTGCGAGTGGATTTCACGATTCGGCGGGGGATGTCGTGCGCGGTGGGGTGGAGGTGGTTTAGCGTTACCCCGGTCACTACGGCTACCGTACTGCGCCGTAGGTTACTGAGAATATCGGCGAAACCATGACGCTGACTTTTGGACGGCCATACCGTTTTCCAATGTCAGCGACCGGATAGCTGATAGGTTGCTGGCCAGCAAGACGGCCCGGCTAATGAGGAGGGAAGGGTGACGGTGAAACACCCGAGCGATCACTCCGCCGAAGGGCGTCGGCCGCGATGACGGTCCAGGACAGCGCGAAGCCCAAAAGCCAGGGCGTCAAGGCTATTGAAGACTGGGGCGCCGGCTACATCCAGCGGCATCCCGTCGCCTCGCTGACGACGGTCGGCGCGCAGTTCGTGCTCGGCGTCCGCACCATCCAGTATTTTTTCTTCGACCTGTTCACCGGGCGGTTCCAGTGGCAGGAGTTCGTGCGGCAGGGTGCGTTCATGGCGGGCACCGCGGTGCTGCCGACCATCCTGGTTTCACTGCCGATCAGTGTGACGCTGTCGATCCAGTTCGCGCTGCTGGCGGGCCAGGTCGGTGCGACCTCGTTGGCCGGCGCGGCCAGTGGCCTCGCGGTGATCCGGCAGGGCGCTTCGTTGGTGGCGGCGGTGCTGATGGCCTCGGCGGTGGGATCTGCCATCACCGCCGATCTCGGGTCGCGGACCATGCGCGAAGAAACCGACGCGATGGAGGTGATGGGGGTCTCGGTGATCCGTCGCCTGGTAGTGCCGCGACTGGCCGCCGCGATCATGATCGGTGTCGCACTCACCGGCGTGGTGTGCTTCGTCGGGTTTTTCGCCAGCTACATGTTCAACGTCTACTTCCAGAACGGCGCGCCGGGAAGTTTCGTGTCCACCTTCGCATCGTTCGCGACGACCGACGACATGCTGCTGGCGCTGGGCAAGGCGATCATTTTCGGTGCCATCGTCGCCGTCGTCTCGGCCCAGAAAGGCTTGTCCACCAAGGGCGGACCGACGGGCGTGGCGAACTCGGTGAACGCGGCCGTCGTCGAGTCGATCCTGGTGCTGATGATCGTCAACGTGGCGATCAGCCAGCTCTACATCATGCTGGTTCCCCGGCAGGGGCTCTGACGCGATGACTGCCTCTTCCCGGGCATCCCGAGTCACCAGCTCTCTCCCCCTCACCAGGCCGCTGACACGGCTGACGCGGCGCAGCGCGGTGCCGATCCGGCGGATCGCCCATCTGCTGGTGTTCTTCGTCCGGGCGCTGGCCGGCATACCGATCGCCGTGCGCCAGTACCGCCACGAATTCCTGCGGCTGCTGTCCAACATCACCTGGGGCAACGGCTCCATCGTGGTCGGTGGTGGAACCGCCGGGGTGGCGGTGGTGCTGGGGATGACGGTCGGTGCACTGGTCGGCATCGAGGGCTACAACTTCCTCGACCTGCTCGGCCTGGGGCCCGCGACCGGATTCGTCTCGTCGTTGGTCAACACCCGCGAACTGGCGCCGCTGATGGCGGCGATGGCGTTCGCCATGCAGGGCGGTTGCCGGTTCACCGCGCAGTTGGGGTCGATGCGGATCGCCGAGGAAATCGATGCGCTGGATTCCATTGCGATCCGGCCAATTCCGTATCTGGTGACCACCCGGCTGATCGCCTCGGTGATCGCGATGATCCCGTTGTACGTGGTCGTGCCTGGCCATCGAGCTATCTCACCACTCAGGTGGTGGTGCAGATCAGCCAGCGGCGGCTCGACGGGCTCGTATCTGCACTACTTCTCGTTGATGCTGGCCGGCCAGGAATGTCTTGTACTCGGTGATCAAGGCGATCATCTTCGTCTGGATCGCCTCGACGATCCAGTGCTACTACGGGTTCTACGCCAGCGGCGGACCCGAGGGTGTCGGGGTGGCCGCCGGGCACGCGATGCGGGCCAGCGATCACCGTGGTGATCATCGTGAACATGCTGCTCACCATGGCGTTGTGGGGAGTTGACGCTGGCGTAAGGTTCGGTGGGTGATGGCAAAAGCTTAAAGCAGAGGCAGCGCATACGAACAACGCCGACGGCTCGCCGGCCAGCAAATGTTCTATTGCGGGGTGGGCCTGCTGATCACCCTCGCCCTGCTGGCCTTGCTGCTGACCATGCGGACCCAGGGCCGGTTCGAGGGGTACACCAAGGCCGTCCTCAACCTGGTCAACGTCGGCGACGGTCTACCGCCGAAGTCGGATGTGAAGTACCACGGGATGATCGTCGGCGAGGTCGTGGACGTCGTGCCGGCGATCGGCGGCCAGCACTTCAACGAAGTCAACATCAATATTTACAGCCGGCACGCGCCGGGCATCCCGGCCCATGTGACCGCTCGGGTGATCCCGGCCAACGTGTTCGCCGTTTCGGCGGTCGAACTCGTCGGCGGCGACGACGGCGGCCCGACGGTGAACCAGGTTTTCCAGGACAACGGCAAGCCCGTGCCCATCGCGGAGAACACCGAGTTGCCCACGGTGCTGTTCCAAACCACTCTGACCAAGCTGCGCGACGCTCTGGTGGCCTTGGGCCGCGGCCGCGAGGACCGGTCGATCGGCGTCATCGAAGCAGTCCAGGTCGCCACCCAGAACCGACGGCCGGCGTTGATGACCGCGGGCGCCCAATTGGACCGGCTGCTCAAGAATCTCAACGGCGTGATGGCCGACGATCCGGAGCAGACCGACACCACGGTCGCGGCACTGGTCAACGCCACCGAGGGTCTGAAGCAGACTGCGCCGGAGCTGGTTGACGCGCTGCACAAGGCGATTCGCCCGATGCAAGTCTTCGTCGAGCAGAAGCAGCAACTGGCCACGCTGCTCTCGACCGGCCTGAACACCGTGGGCACCATGCAGACCGCGATGGCCAACAACAACGACAAGCTGGTCAAGATCACCGGGAACCTGACCCCGGCGCTGGGCTCCATCGCCATGCAGGCGGACAACTTCGTGCCCGCCGCGTTCCAAGAAACTCAACACCGTGTCCAGCAAGTTCTTCGACGACGTCTGGATACTCCGAGCTGGACACCCCCAGCATGCGCATCAACCTGGCGCTGACCCAGATGCTACGCCTACTCGCGGGCGGACTGCCCGACCTACGGCGAGCTCAAGGGCAACAGCTGCTTCACCGCTCCGCTGATCCCGGTGCGCCCGCAGCTGCCGGACGTTCTGCTGCCGCAGAACTACCAGGTGCCGGCGGATATGACGCCGCCTGCGGGCACCGTCGATTGGGCCGAACGGAAACCTGGTCGCCGTCGGCGCGCCGCTGATCGATCCGAATCCGAACCTGGCCGATCCGAACCCGCCGCTGCCACCGGGATTCGTCCCGGCCCCGCCGGTGCCGTGACGGCCAACCCGGCCAACCCGGTGTCACCGATCGGACCGTCCGCCGGCAACCGGCGCCGGTCGCCCCGACAACCCGCAGCCCGGGCCGCCCGGACCCCCGGTGACCGCGCCGGCCAGCAACACCGCGCCGGCCGCCGAAGCCACCCCCGAACAGCAGCTGCAGGCCGCCGTGCCCCGGCGCCTTCGGCGGCAACGTCGGCCCGGTCAACAGCGCCAAGGAGCGATTCCAGCTCAGCGTGATCACCGGTAGAAGGCGTCCGAAGCCACCCAGCTGCTGCTGGGCCCGGTCGTCCGCGGCAGCCACGGTTCACCGTCAACGCGAGTTCGGAGGAGGGACCGAGATGAGCACAGGATCCTCGATTAAACGCCAGTTCCGCATATCGGCTTCACTGCTGGCCGTGTTCATGGTGATCGCCATGGGCCTCAGCTACATCGTCTACGTCACCTTGCGCCGCGATGTCGAGGGCAAGACAGACGCCTACAGCGCGGTTTTCACCGACGCCTACGGTCTGCGTGAAGGCGACGACGTCCGAATGGCCGGTGTCCGCGTCGGCCGGGTCAACTCGATCGAGCTCGATCGGCCCGTGGCCCAGGTTGCGTTCGTCGTGCAGCAGGAACAAGCCTTGTACGGCAACACCGTCGCCGGCGTCATCTACGAAAACATCGTGGGCCAGCGCTTCCTGGGTCTTTCCGCGGCGGCATAGGAGACCCGGCGCCCGTCGAGCCCGGCTTCGAGATCCCGATCGAGCAGACCGACCCGTCCTTCGACGTGGGCGCGTTCCTCAACGGCTACCAGCCGCTATTCGCCACCCTCGACGTCGAAGCGGCAGACAACCTGACCAAGGGCATCATCCAGTCCCTGCAGGGTGACACCACGTCGTTGTCCGCACTGGTCAGCCAGACCTCCGACCTCACCGAGACCTTCGCCGGCCGGGATGAGGCCCTGGGCACCATGATCACCAAGTTCGACAAGGTGGTCGGAAACCTCGCCGACCAGAACGAGGCGCTGGACGCCAACATCGACCAGGCGCAGGCCGTCGTCCAGGCTTTCAACAACCGCCGCACCGAGCTGGTCGACTCGATGGGTTCGATCTCGCGGGTGGTGTCCCAGCTGGGCTCGATCAGCGACGAGGTGCGCCCGTCGCTGAACAACTTGATCGGCCGCCAACCGGGATTCGTCAGCCACATGGTCGACATCGAGCCGCAACTGGCCTTCCTCGGCGCAAACCTGCCGCTGATGCTCAAGGGTCTGGCCCGGATCACCAACGAGGGCGCGTTCACGCAGGCATACGCCTGTGACCTGAACATCACCGGGTTCTTCCCAGGTCTCAATGACATCGTCCCGATCATCGTCAACGCCGCGACACCCGGCAACGACGCGATGTACACCCCGAGGTGCAGGAACTTGGCAAATGGCTAGGGAAAAGACGCTTGAGGACCGAAACCAGACCCAACTGTACTGGGTCTGATCGCGCTTGGCGTGACAGGCGCTTTGATCGCGCTGATGCTGTTCATCAGCGCGCTCAACCTGGGCTACAAGACCATTACGATGCAAGTTCTCCCAGTCCGGCACGCTGATGCCAGGGCAATCCGGTGACCGTCGCAGGTCTTGAGGTGGGCAGTGTGCCTCGATGAAGCTCAACGGCGACCACGTGGACGCCAAGGTTCGGATCAAAAACGACATCCACCTCGGTGAGGACACCACGGCCGTCATCAAGGTCACCACGATCCTGGGCGCCCGCTATCTGGCGGTGTATCCAGCCGGCGCCGGCGAATTGCCTGACGACAACATCGACATCAACCACACCGAGCCGCCCTATGACTTGCAGGCCGCGCTGTCCGACATCACGCACAGCTACAGCGACTTCAACGCCGACCCCTGAATTTGGCCCCATAGGTGGAGTGACAGGCAGATGATCAAGGGGTCGGTATCGTAGGTGGTACGGGTTATACGGGCGTGGAACTGCTGCGCTTGCTGGCACAGCATCCCCAGGCTCGCGTCGAGGTGATTACCTCGCGTTCCGAAGAGGGCGTGAAAGTCGCCGACATGTACCCGAACCTGCGAGGCCACTACGACGGCCTGGCTTTCAGCGTGCCGGACGTGAAACGTCTGGGCGACTGCGACGTGGTGTTCTTCGCCACTCCGCACGGCGTGGCCCATGCACTGGCTGGCGAACTGCTGGGCGACCGGTACCCGGGTGATCGACCTGTCCGCGGATTTCCGCCTGCAGGACGCCGAAGAGTGGGCCAAGTGGTACGGCCAGCCCCATGGCGCGCCGGATCTGCTGCCCGAGGCCGTCTATGGTCTGCCGGAGGTCAACCGCGAGGCGATCAAGAACGCGCGCCTGATCGCTGTCCCCGGCTGCTACCCGACCGCCACCCAGCTGGGTTTCATCCCGCTGCTGGAGAACGGTCTGGCCGATGCCAGCCAGCTGATCGCCGACTGCAAGTCCGGCGTCAGCGGTGCCGGCCGTGGTGCCAAGGTCGGTTCGCTGTTCTGCGAAGCCGGTGAAAGCATGATGGCCTACTCGGTGAAAGGTCACCGTCACCTGCCGGAAATCAGCCAGGGTCTGCGTCGCGCGGCCAAGGGCGATGTAGGTGCTGTTCGGATTCTATCGTGTTTCCCTATTAACCTT
>JASGKM010000011.1:0-150536 GCA_049840615.1 Pseudomonas sp. | reverse complement strand
ACCAATCGCCAAGGTTGCAGGGTAAGACGACAGAATCCGAACAGCACCTACTACATGGTGATCACCAACGCGAAGTTCTGGAGCGGCCTGCCGCCGGACCTGCGCGCCGAGCTGGAAGATCATGGCCGAGGTCACCGTGAAGGTGAACCAGGAAGCCGAGCGGCTCGCAATGGGCCATGCCCGCCAGCGCATCCTCGCCAGCGGCACCAGCGAGATCCATCCGCTCACCGCGCAGCAGCGCGCCGACTGGCGCGAGGCGACCAGCCGGTCTGGTAGAATCGCGACAACGTCGGCGCCGATTTCCTCCAGGCCGCCGAAGTCGAACTGTTCCGATTGATCCGTCCGACCTTGCCGGACGGCGGGCTTTCTGGAGCTTTTTCCATGAACCGACTCGTGCGCGTCTGGAACCACTTCGAGGAGGGCGCCATTGCCTTTCTGCTGGCGGCGATGACGCTGGTGATCTTCGTCTACGTGGTGATGACCAACGTTTCACCCGCTTGATCTACCTGGGCCACCGCCGTCGCTGTAGGGCCGTCTATGCCATCGGCGACGCCATCCTCGGCATCGCCCAGGACATGTCCTGGAGCAGTTGCGCTGACCAGCGCCGTCGGTTGGCTGATCTTCTTCGGCATCGCCTATGGCGTGCGCACCGCCGGCCACCTGGGGGTGGACGCGCTGGTGAAGCTGGCGCCACGCCCGGTCCAGCGATTCATTGGCGTGCTCGCCTTCTTCGCCGCCCTGGGCTACGCCGGGCTGTTCATGGTCGCCAGTTTCGACTGGTGAACACCCTGTTCATTGCCGGCATCGGCGCGGAAGACCTCGACCACTTCGGCATCCTCCAGGCCTACATCGCGGTGATCGTGCCCATCGGTCGGCCTGGTGCTCCTGCGTCACCCGGAAATCCTCGTCAACCTGTTGCGCGGCCGCCAGCTCGGCCTGGGCCTTGCCGACGAGGCCGCGGAAGCCTCGAAGCTGGCCGGCGAAGAAGCCGCGGAGAATCGTCCATGACCGTGATGATCCTGTTCCTCCTGCTGTTCGTCTTCATGTTCATCGGCGTGCCCATTGCCATATCCCTCGGGCTGTCCGGCGCGCTGACGATCCTGTTCTTCAGCCGGACGGCGTGCTCGCTGGCGATCAAGCTGTTCGAGACCTCCGAGGCCTACACGCTGCTGGCGATCCCGTTCTTCCTGCTGTCCGGCGCGTTCATGACCACTGGCGGCGTGGCCCGCCGGCTGATCGACTTCGCCAACGCCTGCGTCGGCCACATCCGTGGCGGCCTGGCTGATTGCGGCGGTGCTGGCATGCATGCTGTTCGCCGCGCTGTCCGGTTCCTCGCCGGCGACGGTGGCGGCCGTGGGTTCCATCGCCGTGGCCGGCATGGTGCGTTCGGGCTACCCGCGTGAGTTCGGCGCCGGAATCATCTGCAACGCCGGGACCCTGGGCATCCTGATTCCGCCGTCGATCGTCATGGTCATGTATCCGCCGCCACCGAGACCTCAGTGGGCAAGCTGTTCGTCGCCGGCGTGGTGCCGGGCCTGCTGCTGGGCGTGATCCTGATGGTGGTGATCTATATCGTCGCGCGGGTGAAGAAGCTGCCGGCGCAACCGCGTGCCAGCCTTCGCGAATGGTTGTCCGCTGCACGTCGTGCGGGCTGGGGGCTGTTGCTGGTGATCATCCTCGGCGGTATTATTCCGGCCTGTTTCACTCCCAACTCGAGGCGGCGGCGGTGGCGGCGGTCTACTCGGCCTTCGACGCACTGTCGTCTACAAGGACATGCGCCTGCGCCAGACTGTCCCGAAGGTGCTGGTGAAGTCCGGCGACTCGAGCATCATGCTGATGTCATCATCGCCAACGCCATGCTCTTCGCCCACGTGCTGACCACCGAGCAGATTCCCCAGCAGATCACCGAGTGGGTGATGCAGGAGGGGCTGACGCCGATCGGCTTCCTGCTGATGGTGAACATCGTGCTGCTGGTGGCGGGCAGCTTCATGGAGCCGTCGGCCATCTGTGCTGATCCTCGCGCCGATCTTCTTCCCTATCGCCATGCGCCTGGGGATCGATCCGATCCACCTGGGGATCGTCATGGTGGTAAACATGGAGATCGGCCTGGTGCATCCCCCGGTGGGGCTCAACCTGTTCGTCACCTCGGCGGTCACCGGCCTGCCGCTGGGGGCGACCATTCGCGCGGCGCTGCCGTGGCTGATGATCCTGTTGCTGTTCCTGATCCTGGTGACCTACGTGCCCTACATTTCGCCTGGCGCTACCCCACGCCCTTGACATGTGACAGGTTGTCGCGGCCCCATGAGCCTGTTGCCAAAACAACGGCGTATGGGGCTCATCACTACGACTAAGGATTGGTAAGACCATGGTCGTATGGTTCGGAGAGGGTGTCGCCGTTACAACTTAAGGCAACAAAAACAACACTCTTCACCGAGGTAAAACGCCATGACAGCGGCATCCGTGTACCCCGTGCGTCCCGAAGTGGCCGCGACCACTCTGACCGACGAGGCCACCTACAAGAAGCTGTACCAGCAGTCGGTGGTCAACCCCGACGGCTTCTGGCGCGAACAGGCCCAGCGCATCGACTGGATCAAGCCGTTCACCAAGGTCAAGCAGACCTCCTTCGATGACCACCATGTGGACATCAAGTGGTTTGCCGACGGCACCCTGAACCTCTCCTACAACTGCCTCGACCGCCACCTGGCCGAGCGCGGCGACCAGCTCGCCATCATCTGGGAAGGCGACGACCCTTCCGAGCACAAGGAAATCACCTACCGCGAGCTGCACGAGCAGGTTGAATTCGCCAACGCCCTGCGTGGCCAGGACGTGCACCGTGGCGACGTGGTGACCATCTACATGCCGATGATCCCGGAAGCCGTGGTTGCCATGCTGGCCTGCGCCCGCATCGGTGCGATCCATTCCGTGGTGTTCGGTGGCTTCTCACCCGAAGCCCTGGCCGGCCGCATCATCGACTGCCGCTCCAAGGTAGTGATCACCGCTGACGAAGGTCTGCGTGGCGGCAAGAAGACTCCGCTCAAGGCCAACGTCGACGACGCGCTGACCAACCCGGAAACCAACAGCGTGCAGAAGATCATCGTCTGCAAGCGCACCGGTTCGCCCATCAAGTGGAACCAGCACCGCGACGTGTGGTTCGAGGACCTGATGAAGGTCGCCGGTTCCACCTGCGCACCGAAGGAAATGGGCGCCGAGGACCCGCTGTTCATCCTCTACACCTCCGGCTCCACCGGCAAACCCAAGGGCGTGCTGCACACCACCGGCGGCTACCTGGTCTACGCCTCGCTGACCCATGAACGCGTATTCGACTACCGTCCGGGCGAAGTCTTCTGGTGCACCGCCGACATCGGCTGGGTCACCGGTCACACCTATGTGGTCTACGGCCCGCTGGCCAATGGCGCGACCACGGTGCTGTTCGAGGGCGTGCCGAACTACCCGGACATCTCCCGCGTCGCCAAGATCGTCGACAAGCACAAGGTCAACATCCTCTACACCGCACCGACCGCCATCCGCGCCATGATGGCCGAGGGCAAGGCGGCGGTCGAAGGCGCCGATGGCTCCAGCCTGCGCCTGCTGGGTTCGGTCGGCGAGCCGATCAACCCGGAAGCCTGGCAGTGGTACTACGAGACCGTCGGCCAGTCGCGCTGCCCGATCGTCGATACCTGGTGGCAGACCGAAACCGGCGCCTGCCTGATGACCCCGCTGCCGGGCGCCCACGGCCTGAAGCCGGGCTCCGCTGCCAAGCCGTTCTTCGGTGTGGTGCCGGCACTGGTGGACAATCTGGGCAACATCCTGGAAGGGGCCACCGAGGGCAACCTGGTGATCCTCGACTCCTGGCCGGGCCAGGCGCGCACCCTGTACGGCGATCACGACCGCTACGTGGACACCTACTTCAAGACCTTCAAGGGTATGTACTTCACTGGCGACGGTGCCCGTCGCGATGAGGACGGCTACTACTGGATCACCGGCCGCGTCGATGACGTGCTCAACGTCTCCGGCCACCGCATGGGCACCGCCGAGATCGAGAGCGCGCTGGTGGCCCACCCGAAAGTGGCCGAGGCCGCGGTGGTTGGCGTGCCGCACGACATCAAGGGGCAGGGCATCTATGTCTATGTCACCCTGAATGCCGGCGAGGAAAGCAACGAGCAACTGCGCCAGGAACTGCGAGCCTGGGTACGCAAGGAAATCGGCCCGATCGCTACCCCGGACGTGATCCAGTGGGCGCCCGGCCTGCCGAAAACCCGTTCGGGCAAGATCATGCGCCGTATCCTGCGCAAGATCGCCACGGCCGAGTACGACACCCTGGGTGATATCTCCACCCTGGCCGATCCGGGCGTCGTACAGCACCTGATCGACACGCACCAGGCCATGCGCGCGGCCTGATCCGCTGTCCCACAAAAACGCCCCGCTTGCCGGGGCGTTTTTCATTTCTGCGTTTTTATGTCGGACGCCTGCCTGCGCTGAAGCTCTCGCGGAGCAGGAACGTAGGATGGCGTGGAGCGCAGCGATACCCATCGACTCCGGAGCACCGACAGCATGGCTATCCATTCTGCGCAAGTGTTTGCAGAGGCGGCAGCAGGGTGCTGTTCGCGAGCAAGCTCGCTCCTACAGTCCACCCCATGCGCCGGAGTGCATTTCGTAGGAGCGAGCTTGCTCGCGAACAGGCACCGTGTAAAAGACCGTTGCTCCTACAGTGTGCTTCCTGCCCACCGGTAACATTTCCCTGCGACAAAATGAGGCGTCAGGAAACATTTCGCACGTCATTGGTGCGTCTTTTCTGTCGGTGTGGAATAAGGCAATATCGCGCACCCCGCGCCAAGTCTGGGGTTAGATGATTCTGGCTCGATTACTGCTAGTAATTAGGGTTTTACTACCCGCTTTCGAATCACGTAAAATCCGCGCCGTCAAGCCGCCGGAGCCCTGTCTCCGGCGCTTCTATAATTACTTGTCGCATTGAAGAAATATCCGCTCCGGGGCTGTCGCTAGAATGCCGCTCACCCCGGTAGGCGCGCTTTTCACAAGAATCGCGCCGGCAATGCGCAGACGAACAATAACCTTCACTTCTGCACGGGCAGCCTGGGCCAACCCCTTTCTCCTGCCAATCGAAGACCTACCCTCGAAGGAGTTACTGATGAAGAAGTTTGCACTTCTCGGTGCGCTGGCCCTGTCCGCGCTTTCCCTGGTTGCCCACGCTGACGACAAGCCGGTCCGCATCGGTATCGAAGCCGGTTATCCGCCTTTCTCCTTCAAGACTCCCGACGGCAAGCTCGCCGGTTTCGATGTGGATATCGGCAACGCCCTGTGCGAAGAAATGAAGGTCAAATGTACCTGGGTCGAGCAGGAGTTCGACGGCCTGATCCCGGCACTGAAGGTGCGCAAGATCGACGCCATCCTCTCGTCCATGACCATCACCGATGAGCGCAAGAAGTCCGTCGACTTCACCAACAAGTACTACCACACCCCCGCGCGCTTCGTGATGAAGGAAGGCGTGACCCTGAACGATCCGCTGGCGGACCTGAAGGGCAAGAAGGTCGGCGTACTGCGCGCTTCCACCCACGACCGTTACGCCACCGACGTCCTGGCCCCGGCCGGTATCGAAGTGGTGCGCTACAACTCCCAGAACGAAGCGAACATGGACCTGGTCTCCGGCCGCATCGACGCGACCATGGCCGACTCGGTCAACCTCGACGACGGTTTCCTGAAAACCGACGCCGGCAAGGGCTACGCCTTCGTAGGCCCGGAATACAACGATCCGAAGTACTTCGGTGGTGGCGCCGGTATCGCCGTGCGCAAGGGTGATACCGCCCTGGTCGAGAAATTCAACGCGGCCATCGCCGGCATCCGTGCCAACGGCAAGTACAAGGCAGTACAGGACAAGTACTTCAAGTTCGACGTCTACGGCGAGAACTGATCCACGTCCAGAAGTGGCACAGACCCAGGCCTGATCCTGAAGTTTGTGCCACTTTTTTATTGGGGGTGAGCCTGCAGTCGCGCTCACCCTGAGCGTCCGTGTCGTTGCGGGCGACGTCCGGCTTCACGAGGTACGAAATTATGCTCAATGGCTATGGAGCCACCATCGTCGATGGTGCCTGGCTGACGCTTCAGCTGTCCCTGCTATCGATGGCCCTGGCGATCGTTCTGGGCCTGCTCGGCGCGGCCATCCGCCTGTCGCCGGTGAAATGGCTGGCCTGGTGCGGCGACCTCTATGCCACCGTGATCCGCGGCGTACCCGACCTGGTGCTGATCCTGCTGATCTTCTACGGCGGCCAGGCCGCGGTGAACTGGGTCGCGCCCATGGTCGGCTATGACGACTACATCGACCTCAATCCCTTCGCTTCCGGCGTCGGCACCCTGGGCTTCATCTTTGGCGCCTACCTGTCAGAGACCTTCCGTGGCGCCTTCATGGCCATCCCGAAAGGGCAGGGCGAGGCCGGCTTCGCCTATGGCATGAGCCCGCTTCAGGTGTTCTTCCGCATCCAGGTGCCGCAGATGATCCGCTTGGCCATCCCCGGCTTCACCAATAACTGGCTGGTGCTGGTCAAGGCCACTGCGCTGATCTCCGTGGTCGGTCTGCAGGACATGATGTTCAAGGCCAAGCAGGCCTCGGACGCCACCCGCGAACCCTTCACCTATTTCCTTGCCGTGGCGGCGCTGTACCTGGTGGTCACCAGCGTCTCCCTGGTGCTGCTGCGCCTGCTTGAACGCCGCTATTCGGTCGGCGTGAAAGTCGCCGAGCTTTGAGACCGGGAGCCTGATCATGATTTTCGACTTCTCCGTCATCTGGGACAGCCTGCCGCTCTACTTCAGCGGCCTGCTGGTGACCCTCAAGCTGCTGGCGATCTCGCTGTTCTTCGGCCTGCTGGCGGCGGTGCCGCTGGCGCTGATGCGCTGCTCCAAGAACCCCGCGGTGAACCTGCCGGCCTGGCTCTACACCTATGTCATCCGCGGCACCCCGATGCTGGTACAGCTGTTCCTCATCTACTACGGCCTGGCCCAGTTCGAAGTGGTGCGTGAAAGCGTCTTCTGGCCGTGGCTGTCCAACGCCACCTTCTGTGCCTGTGCCGCGTTTGCCATCAACACCAGCGCCTACACCGCCGAGATTCTCGCCGGCAGCATCCGCGCCACTCCGCATGGCGAGATCGAGGCGGCCAAGGCCATGGGCATGTCGCGCCTGAAGATGTACCGCCGCATCCTGCTGCCCTCGGCCCTGCGCCGCGCGCTGCCGCAATACAGCAACGAAGTGATCATGATGCTGCAGACCACCAGTCTGGCGTCCATCGTGACCCTGGTGGATATCACTGGTGCCGCGCGTACCGTGTACTCGCAGTACTACCTGCCGTTCGAGGCGTTCATTACTGCCGGCATCTTCTACCTGATCATGACCTTCACTCTGGTGCGCCTGTTCAAGCTGGCCGAACGCCGCTGGCTGGCCTACCTCGCGCCGCGCAAGCACTGAGGAATACACCGTGGAACGTATCGATCATCTGCTGCCGTGGAGCAGCCTGGGTAGCGAGCGCCGCCTGAGCGTGTTCCGCTACGGCAAGGGCCCGCGCAAGGTCTACATCCAGTCCAGCCTGCACGCCGACGAACTGCCGGGCATGCGCACCGCCTGGGAACTCAAGCAGCGCCTGGTTGACCTCGAGTCGCGCGGGCAGCTGAACTGCGTCGTCGAACTGGTGCCGGTGGCCAATCCCATCGGCCTGGGCCAGACCCTGCAGGCCAGCCACCTGGGCCGTTTCGAGTTCGGCAGCGGGAAGAACTTCAACCGCGATTTCGTCGAGCTGAGCGCGCTGGTTGCCGAGCGCGTCGGTGACAAGCTGGGCGCCGATGAAACCGCCAACGTCGAGCTGATCCGCCAGGCCATGCGTGATGGCCTCGATGCGCTGCCGCCGGCCGCGTCCGAGCTGCAGGGCATGCAGCGCATCCTGCTGCGCCACGCCTGTGACGCCGAGGTGGTGCTCGACCTGCACTGCGACTTCGATGCTGCCATTCATGTCTACGCGATCCCGCAGCACTGGCCGCGCTGGAAGTCCCTGGCCGCGCGCCTGAAGGCGGGCGTGGCGCTGCTCGCCGAAGACTCCGGCGGCAGCTCCTTCGATGAATCCTGTTCGCTGCCCTGGCTGCGCCTGGCGCAGGCCTTCCCGCAGGCGGCGATTCCGCTGGCGTGCCTGGCGACTACCGTTGAGCTGGGCGGTGTGGGTGATACCCGCGTCGACCAGGGGCAGGCCAATGCCGAAGCTATCCTCGGCTTCCTCGCCGAGCAGGGCCTGATCGCCGGTGACTGGCCGGAGGCCCCGGCCGAATGCTGCGAAGGCATGCCTTTCGAAGGCACTGAATACCTCTACGCCCCCCACGTAGGCGTGGTGAGTTTCCTGCGCAAGGCGGGGGAGTGGGTGGAGAAGGGCGACGCACTGTTCGAAGTGGTCGACCCGCTGAACGACCAGGTCAGCACCGTTCGCGCCGGTACTTCCGGCGTGCTGTTCGCCATCGAGCGTGGGCGCTACGCCCAGCCGGGGCTTTGGCTGGCCAAGGTGGCCGGGCGTGAGCCGTTCCGCAAGGGCCGGCTGATCAACGACTGAATTCGAGAACCGACACCATGTACAAACTGGAAATCCAGGACCTGCACAAGCGCTATGGCACCCATGAGGTGCTCAAGGGCGTCTCCCTGGCGGCGAAGGCAGGCGACGTGATCAGCATCATCGGCTCCTCCGGCTCGGGCAAGAGTACTTTCCTGCGCTGCATCAACCTGCTGGAGCAGCCCCACGCCGGCAAGATTCTGCTCAACGGCGAAGAGCTCAAGCTGGTGCCGAACAAGGACGGTGCGCTCAAGGCCGCCGACGCCAAGCAGCTGCAGCGCATGCGCTCGCGCCTGTCGATGGTGTTCCAGCACTTCAACCTGTGGTCGCACATGAGCGCCCTGGAGAACGTCATCGAGGCACCGGTCCACGTACTGGGTGTGTCGAAGAAAGAGGCGCTGGAAAAGGCCGAGCACTACCTGGCGAAAGTCGGCGTCGCGCACCGCAAGGATGCCTACCCGGCCCACATGTCCGGCGGCGAGCAGCAACGCGTGGCGATTGCTCGTGCCCTGGCGGTCGAGCCGGAGGTCATGCTGTTCGACGAACCGACCTCGGCGCTCGACCCCGAGCTGGTCGGTGAAGTGCTCAAGGTCATGCAGGACCTGGCCCAGGAGGGCCGCACCATGGTGGTGGTGACCCACGAGATGGGCTTTGCTCGCGAGGTCTCCAACCAGCTGGTGTTCCTGCACAAGGGCCTGGTGGAAGAGGCGGGGTGTCCGAAGGAGGTCCTGGCCAATCCGCAATCGGACCGCCTCAAGCAGTTCCTTTCCGGCAGCTTGAAGTAAGCTGTCCGTTACAGTCGCCTGGTGACCTAGCCGCATGACCGCACAACGCATCGGATTCCTCCTCTGGCCGCACACGCGGGCGCTGACCCTCGGTCTGGCCGAAGAGGCTCTGCGGGTCGCCCGCCGGCTACACCCCGAAGCGCTCTACGAACCGGTGTTCATGAGCGCCGAAGCGGTAGCCGAAGCCGATGGCTGGCGTCTGCCGGGGCAAGCCTGGAACGGCGTGCTGGAGCAATGCCAGCGCATCTTCCTGGTCGCCGACGAGATTCCGCAGACGGTCTCCGCGCCACTGGCCGCCGTGCTCAAGCAGCTGTCGCGCAGCGGCGTGAGCATTGGTGCGCTGTCCGCCGGCATCTATCCGCTGGCGCAGCTGGGCCTGCTCGATGGCTATCGCGCCGCCGTGCACTGGCGCTGGCACGACGACTTCACCGAGCGTTACCCGAAGGTCATTGCCACCAACCACCTGTTCGAGTGGGACCGTGATCGCCTGAGTGCCTGCGGCGGCATGGCGGTGCTCGACCTGCTGCTGGCCGTTCTGTCCCGCGATCATGGCGCGGAGCTGGCGGGCGCGGTATCCGAAGAGCTGGTGGTGGAGCGCATCCGCGAAGGCTCCGAACGCCAGCGCATCCCGCTGAAGAACCGCCTCGGCTCCAGCCATCCGAAGCTCACCCAGGCGGTGCTGCTGATGGAGGCGAACATCGAGGAGCCGCTGACCACCGACGAGATCGCCCAGCATGTGTGCGTCTCGCGCCGCCAGCTGGAACGCATCTTCAAGCAGTACCTGACCCGCGTGCCCAGCCAGTACTACCTGGAACTGCGCCTGAACCGCGCGCGGCAGATGCTCATGCAGACCAGCAAGTCGATCATCCAGATCGGCCTGTCCTGCGGCTTCTCCAGCGGCCCGCACTTCTCCAGCGCCTACCGCAACTTCTTCGGCGTAACCCCGCGCGAAGATCGCAACCAGCGTCGCGGCCAGAGTGCCGCCGAAGCCGCTCCGGTGGTTGCCGAGCGCGGCTGACTTTCTGTGCCCGCAGGGCGAATAACCTGGAACAGGTTATCCGCCGGTCGTGGTAAGGCGGATAACGCTGGTGCGTTATGCGCCCTACGGTCCTGATCTCCCTGTAGGAGCGAGCTTGCTCGCGAACCGCCTGCTGCTAGTGCGTCAGGAAAGAACGTTCGCGAGCAAGCTCGCTCCTACAAAAAAATCCCTGCGCTCCTTATTCCTTTTCTTCTCGTTCGCCGAGCGAACAAATTCCACGGTCGCTTGTACCCGCAGCAAGCCACAGGCCTTACACTGCGCCTTCCCGACGCTTTCTGTCGCATTTCCGTAAGCCTCGGCAATTCGCGGGTTGGCGCTATAACAAGTTGTCGCATGGCGGCAATGACGGCCCGCTGTTCGTCCCTACAATCCATTCATCGATAGCCGCCTCAACCAGGCAGGAGAACACCGATGTCCGCTCCGCAAGCTCAGGTCCAACGCTCCGATTTCGACCAGGTCATGGTTCCCAACTATTCGCCGGCGGCCTTCATTCCGGTGCGTGGCGAGGGTTCCCGAGTCTGGGATCAGAGCGGCCGAGAGCTGGTGGACTTCGCCGGTGGTATCGCGGTCAGCTCCCTGGGCCACACCCATCCGGCGCTGATGCAGGCGCTGACCGAGCAGGCCGGCAAGATCTGGCACGTCTCCAACGTCTTCACCAACGAGCCGGCCCTGCGCCTGGCCAAGAAGCTGATCGACGCCACCTTCGCCGAGCGCGTGTTCTTCGCCAACTCCGGCGCCGAGGCCAACGAGGCTGCGCTGAAGCTGGCGCGTCGCTACGCCCATGACGTCTACGGTCCCGAGAAGTACGAGATCATCTCGATGGTCAACAGCTTCCACGGCCGCACCCTGTTCACCGTCAACGTCGGCGGCCAGGCCAAGTACTCCGATGGTTTCGGCCCGAAGGTCGAAGGCATCACCCACATCCCGTTCAACGACCTGGAAGCCCTGAAAGCAGCCATCTCCGACAAGACCTGTGCGGTGATCATCGAGCCGGTGCAGGGCGAGAGCGGCGTGCTGCCGGCTGATCAGGCGTACCTGGAAGGCGTGCGCAAGCTGTGCGACGAGAACAACGCGCTGCTGATCTTCGATGAAGTGCAGAGCGGCTTCGGTCGTATCGGCTACCTCTACGCCCACCAGTACTACGGCGTGAATCCGGACATCCTCTCCAGCGCCAAGGGCCTGGGCGGCGGCTTCCCGATCGGCGCCATGCTGACCACCGCGAAGATCGCCGAGCACCTGGTCGTCGGCACCCACGGCACCACCTACGGCGGTAACCCTCTGGCGTGCGCCGTTGCCGGTGCGGCCTTCGACGTGATCAACACCCCGGAAGTGCTCGAAGGTGTGAAAGCCAAGCACGAGCGCTTCAAGGTCCGCCTGGAGAAGATCGCCGCCGAGTACGGCATCTTCACCCAGGTGCGCGGCATGGGCATGCTCATCGGCGCGGTGCTCAACGATGCCTTCAAGGGCAAGGCCAAGGACGTGCTCAACGCCGCCGAAAAGGAAGGCGTGATGGTCCTGCAGGCCGGCCCGGACGTGGTGCGCTTCGCGCCCAGCCTGGTGATCCCGGACGCTGACATCGACGAAGGCCTGGATCGCCTCGAGCGCGCCATCGCCAAGCTGACCCGCGGCTGATCCCCCGGCTACGCTGAACCGGCGGGGCCCGCGCCTCGCCGCTCAACTGGCCGGATCGTCCCGGCCAGTTCTTCGATTGCCCCTATGAGCGCGGCACAGGTCGTGTCGCGCCCATGATTCATCAACCAAGAATCACAATTTTGTCTGGTTAGAGGAGTGACGCCATGCTGGTGATGCGCCCCGCCCAAGTGGCCGACCTGCAGCAAGTGCAGCGTCTCGCCGCGGACAGCCCGGTCGGCGTCACGTCGCTGCCGGACGACGCGGAACGCCTGCGCGAGAAGATCCTGGCCTCGGAGGCCTCGTTCACCGCCGAAGTGAGCTTCAACGGTGAGGAGAGCTACTTCTTCGTGCTCGAAGACAGCGAGACTGGCCGACTGGTCGGCTGCTCGGCCATCGTGGCCTCCGCCGGTTTCTCCGAGCCGTTCTACAGCTTCCGCAACGAGACCTTCGTGCACGCCTCCCGCGAGCTGAATATCCACAACAAGATTCACGTCCTCTCGCTGTGCCATGACCTCACCGGCAACAGCCTGCTGACCAGCTTCTACGTCGAGCGCGATCTGGTGAATACGCCGATCGCCGAGCTCAACTCCCGCGGCCGCCTGCTGTTCATGGCCAGCCATCCGGAGCGCTTCGCCGACGCGGTGGTGGTGGAGATCGTCGGCTACAGCGACGATCAGGGCCAGTCGCCGTTCTGGAACGCCATCGGGCGCAACTTCTTCGACCTCGACTACACCGAGGCCGAGAAGCTGTCCGGGCTCAAGAGCCGCACCTTCCTCGCCGAACTGATGCCGCACTACCCGATCTACGTGCCACTGCTGCCGGACGACGCCCAGGAAGCCATGGGCCAGGTTCACCCGCGTGCGCAGATCACCTTCGACATCCTGATGCGCGACGGCTTCGAGTCCGACAACTACGTCGATATCTTCGACGGCGGCCCCGCGCTGCATGCGCGCACCAGCAGCATCCGCTCCATCGCGCAAAGCCGGCAGGTGCCGGTGCGCATTGGCGAGGGTGGCAAGGGCAATCGTGGCTATCTGGTCACCAATGGCCAACTGCAGGATTTCCGCGCCGTCGTCGCCGAACTCGATTGGGTACCGGGCAAGCCCGTCACCCTGAACCAGGAAACCGCTGAAGCCCTGGGCATCGGCGAGGGCGCCAGCGTGCGCCTGGTTGCGATCTGAGGGGAGAGAGCATGATCGTCCGTCCCGTAACCAGCGCCGACCTGCCGGCTCTCTTTGACCTGGCGCGCAGCACCGGCACCGGTCTCACCACGCTGCCGGCCAACGAGCAGCGCCTGCAGCACCGCGTGAACTGGGCCGAGAAGGCCTTCCGTGGCGAAGCCGAACGTGCTGACGCCGACTATCTGTTCGTGCTGGAAAACGATGAAGGCAAGGTTGTCGGCATCTCCGCCGTGGCCGGCGCCGTCGGCCTGCGCGAGCCTTGGTACAACTACCGCGTCGGCCTGACCGTCAGTGCGTCCCAGGAGCTGGGCATCCATCGCGAGATTCCCACGCTGTTCCTGGCCAACGATCTCACCGGGCAGTCCGAGCTGTGCTCGCTGTTCCTGCATGCCGACCATCGCGCCGGCCTCAACGGTCGCCTGCTGTCCAAGGCGCGCTTCCTGTTCATCGCCGAGTTCCGCGAGCTGTTCGGAGACAAGGTGATCGCCGAGATGCGCGGCATGTCCGACACCGCCGGTCGTTCGCCGTTCTGGGAAAGCCTGGGCCGGCATTTTTTCAAGATGGAGTTCAGCCAGGCCGACTACCTGACCGGTGTGGGCAACAAGGCCTTCATCGCCGAGTTGATGCCCAAGTTCCCGCTCTACACCTGTTTCCTCTCCGAGGACGCGCGTGACGTGATCGGCCGCGTACATACCGACACCGAGCCGGCGCTGGCCATGCTCAAGGCCGAGGGCTTCAGCTATCAGGGCTATGTCGACATCTTCGACGCCGGTCCTGCCATCGAGGCGCCGACCGAGAAGATCCGTGCCATCGCCGACAGCCAGAATCTGGTGCTGGCGATCGGCACGCCGGGCGACGACGCCGAGCCCTACCTGATCCACAACCGCAAGCGCGAAGAGTGCCGCATCACCGCGGCCCCGGCTCGCGTGGCCGCCGGTTCGCTGGTGGTCGACGCGCAGACCGCCAAGCGCCTGCGCCTGTCCGCCGGGGCTTCGGTCCGCGCGGTGCCTCTCTCCGGAAAACGCAACTGACGCCGCCCGGCGTCAGGGGAGCCTGATGATGAATACCCACTATATTGCCGGCCAGTGGCTGGCGGGCGACGGCGAGCCGCTGGAATCGCTCTGCCCGGTCAGCCAGGCCGTGGTCTGGTCCGGCCGTGCTGCCTCGCCGCAGCAGGTTGCCGCTGCCGTCGCTGCCGCGCGCAGCGCCTTCCCGGCCTGGGCTCGTCGCCCGGTGGAAGAGCGCATCGCCGTACTGGAACGCTTCGCCGCCGCCCTCAAGGGCCGCTCCGAGGAACTGGCCCGTGCCATTGGCGAGGAGACCGGCAAGCCGCTGTGGGAAGCTGCCACCGAAGTGACCAGCATGGTCAACAAGGTCGCTATCTCGGTTCAGGCGTTCCGCGAGCGTACCGGCGAAAAAAGTGGTCCGCTGGCCGACGCCACCGCTGTGCTGCGCCACAAGCCCCACGGCGTGGTCGCCGTGTTCGGCCCGTACAACTTCCCCGGCCACCTGCCCAACGGCCACATCGTGCCGGCCCTGCTGGCGGGCAATGCCGTGGTGTTCAAGCCCAGCGAGCTGACTCCGAAGGTCGCCGAACTGACCTTGCAGGCGTGGGATCGAGTCGGGCATTCCCGCTGGCGTGATCAACCTGGTGCAGGGCGCCCGTGATACCGGCGTGGCATTGGCTGGCCATGACCACATCGATGGTCTGTTCTTCACCGGCTCCAGCCGCACCGGCAACCTGCTGCACAGCCAGTTCGGCGGTCGCCCGCAGAAGATCCTGGCGCTGGAGATGGGCGGCAACAACCCGCTGATCGTCGATGAAGTAAAAGACGTCGACGCCGCCGTCTACACCATCATCCAGTCCGCCTTCATTTCCGCCGGGCAGCGCTGCACCTGCGCCCGCCGCCTGCTGGTGCCGCAGGGCGCCTGGGGCGATGCGCTAATCGAGCGTCTGGTGGCCGTGGCCTCGACCATCAAGGTCGGCCGCTTCGACGAGCAACCGGCGCCCTTCATGGGTTCGGTGATCTCGCTCGCCGCCGCCGAGCATCTGGTCAAGGCCCAGGACAATCTGCTGGCCAAGGGCGCCAAGCCGTTGCTGGCGATGACCCAGCCGCTGGCCAATGCCGCGCTGTTGACACCGGGCATCCTCGACGTGACTGCCGTCAGCGAGCGCCCGGACGAGGAATTCTTCGGCCCGCTGCTGCAGGTGATCCGCTACGCCGACTTCGACTCCGCCGTGCGCGAAGCCAACGCCACCCAGTACGGCCTCGCCGCCGGCCTGCTGTCGGACTCCCGCGAGCGCTACGAGGACTTCCTCATCGAGAGCCGCGCCGGCATCGTCAACTGGAACAAGCAGCTGACCGGCGCCGCCAGCAGTGCGCCGTTCGGTGGCATCGGCGCCTCCGGAAACCATCGCCCAAGTGCGTACTACGCAGCCGACTACTGCGCGTACCCGGTCGCTTCGCTGGAAAGCGACAGCCTGAGCCTGCCTGCAACCCTGACTCCGGGAGTGAGCCTGTGATGACCGCCTATGAAATGAACTTTGACGGCCTGGTCGGACCGACGCACAACTACGGCGGCCTGTCCTACGGCAACGTGGCCTCGCAGAGCAACAGCCAGGCGGCCTCCAATCCGCGTGAAGCGGCGAAGCAGGGCCTGTCGAAGATGAAGGCGCTGATGGAAATGGGCTTCAAGCAGGGCGTGTTCGCCCCGCAGGAGCGCCCGGCGGTTGCCTCGCTGCGTGCCCTGGGTTTCTCCGGCACCGATGCGGAAGTGATCGCCAAGGCGGCGAAAGAGGCCATGCCGCTGCTCGCCGCTGTCAGCTCGGCGTCCTGCATGTGGACGGCCAACGCCGCCACCGTCAGCCCCGGCGCCGACACCGCCGATGGCCGCGTGCACTTCACCGCCGCCAACCTGAACTGCAAGTTCCACCGTTCCATCGAGCATCCGCAGACCAGTCGTATCCTCGCGGCGATGTTCAACGACGAGAAACACTTCGCCCACCACGCCGCTCTGCCGGCGGTCGCCCAGTTCGGCGACGAGGGTGCGGCCGAACCATACGCGCTTCTGCAGGTCCTACGGCGAAGCTGGCGTCGAGTTCTTCGTGTTCGGTCGCAGCGCCTTCGATAGTCGCTTCCCGGCACCGCAGCGCTACCCGGCGCGGCAGACCCTGGAAGCCTGCCAGGCGGTAGCCCGCCTGCATGGCCTGAGTGACGACGGCGTGGTCTACGCCCAGCAGAACCCGGCGGTGATCGACCAGGGCGTGTTCCACAACGACGTGATCGCGGTCGGCAACGGCGAAGTGCTGTTCCACCACGAAGACGCCTTCCTCGACACCGAACGCGTGCTCGCCGAGTTGCACGACAAGCTGGGGCGTCGTGGCGGCCGCTTCCGCGCCGTGTGCGTGCCGCGCGATCAGGTCACCGTCGAAGACGCGGTGAAGTCCTACCTGTTCAACAGCCAGCTGCTCACCCGTGCCGACGGCAACATGCTGCTGATCGTTCCGGAGGAGTGCCGCAAGAACGAGCGCGTATGGAACTACCTGTCGCGACTGACTGCCGAGGACGGCCCGATCCGCGAGGTGAAGGTGTTCGACCTCAAGCAGAGCATGCAGAACGGTGGCGGCCCCGCTTGCCTGCGCCTGCGTGTGGCGCTGAGCGACGCCGAGCTGGCGGCGGTCAACCCGGGCGTGATCATGACTCCGACCTTGCATGACACGTTGGTCACCTGGGTCGACAAGCACTACCGCGATCGCCTGGCCGAAACCGACCTCGCCGATCCGCAACTGCTCGTCGAGTGCCGGACGGCGTTGGATGAATTGAGCCAGATCCTTAAACTGGGCTCGGTTTATCCCTTCCAGCAGATCTGAGTAACTGACATGACCGAAAGCCTTCCGCTGATTCTCGAAGACAACAAGGGCGAGCGCCGCGAGACCCACACCGCGCGCCTGGCCATCCGCCTGGAAGGGCGCGAGCTGTGGCTGGAAGCCGACGGCAAGGGCGGCCTGGTGATCTACGCCGACTCCCATGAGGACGACGCCGAGATCCCGCTGCTGGTGGTGCGCCCGCAGGCGGTGAACCAGTTGGGCCTGAGCCTTGAGCTGGAAGCCGCCGAAGTCCACGAACATGGTCCAGACTGTGGATGTGACCATCACCACTGATCGCGGAGTCCGCGGCCGCTCCGGCCGCGGGGAATGATGGAGGCGTCCGCATGCTAGCCCTGGGCAAACTGCTCGAACTGACCCTCGCCGGCCGTGAGCCGACGGAAAAGATTCAGCTCACCGCGGACGGTACCCGTCTGCACTGGCTGGCTGAAGGCGCCCTCGAAATCACTCCGCCGGTGGCGCGCGACAATGGCCGTGACCTGCTGCTCTCGGCAGGTATCCACGGCAACGAGACGGCCCCCATCGAACTGCTCGATCGCCTGGTACACCGCATCGCCCGTGGTGAGCTGAAACCAGCGTCGCGGGTGCTGTTCCTGCTTGGAAACCCCGAGGCCATGCGCCGTGGCGAGCGTTACCTGGAGCAGGACATCAACCGCCTGTTCTGTGGTCGCCACGAGGAGGGCAGCGGCAACGAGGCCCTGCGGGCGTCGGAGCTGGAGCGTCTGGCTGCCGCGTTCTTTGCCCGCGAGGGCCGCCCGCGTCTGCACTACGACCTGCACACGGCCATCCGTGGCTCGAAGATCGAGCAGTTCGCGCTCTATCCCTGGGCCAGCGGCCGCGAGCATTCCCGCGAGGAGCTGGCGCGCCTGCGCAGCGCCGGTATTGATGCAGTGCTGCTGCAAAGCAAGCCGGGCATCACTTTCAGCGCCTACACCTACAGCCAGCTCGGCGCCGAGGCGTTCACCCTGGAGCTGGGCAAGGCCCGCCCGTTCGGGCAGAACCAGGCGGTGAACCTGGATCGCCTCGAGGCCATGCTGCAGGGCGTGATCAGTGGTCAGGAGGCGGACGGCGCGCAGATCGACGGCCTGCAGCTGTTCGCGGTTTCCCGCGAAGTGATCAAGCACAGCGACCACTTCCGCCTGCACCTGGACGATGCGGTGGACAACTTCACCGAACTGGACCACGGCTTCCTGCTTGCCGAAGACATCGGCGGCACCCGCTGGATCGTGGAAGAGCAGGGCGCGCGGATCATCTTCCCCAATCCGCGGGTGAAGAACGGCTTGCGCGCCGGCATCCTGGTCATTCCCACCGAGCTCTGATCTCGACTGACACTCCGCATCTTGTAGGAGCGCGCCATGCCCGCGATCGCGCGCATGGCGCGCTCCTACAGGGGGCGTCCTGCCTTGTTTCCCCTCTGGCGAGCGCTTAGCATCGGCCCTTTCCGCCTGATGCCCGAGGAGCCTTGCCATGTCCATCATCGACCTTCGCAGTGACACCGTGACCCTGCCCACCGCCGGCATGCGCGAGGCGATGGCGCGGGCCGAGCTGGGCGACGACGTCTACGGCGAAGACCCGACGGTGAACCGCCTGGAAGCGACCCTGGCCGAGCGCCTGGGCTTTGCCGCCGCGCTGTTCGTGCCTACCGGCACCATGAGCAACCTGCTCGGCCTGATGGCCCATTGCGGCCGGGGCGACGAGTACATCGTCGGCCAGCAGGCGCACACCTATAAATATGAGGGCGGCGGCGCCGCTGTGCTGGGCTCGATCCAGCCGCAGCCCATCGATGGCGAAGCCGATGGTTCGCTGGACCTGGCCAAGGTCGAGGCAGCGATCAAGCAGGATGACTTCCACTTCGCCCGTACCCGCCTGCTGGCGCTGGAAAACACCATGCAGGGCAAGGTCCTGCCGCAGGCCTATCTTGCCGCTGCCCGTGAGATGACCCGCCGCCGTGGGCTGGCCCTGCACCTGGACGGCGCGCGGCTGTACAACGCGGCGGTGAAGCTAGGCGTGGACGCCCGCGAGATCACCCGCCACTTCGACTCGGTCTCGGTGTGCCTGTCCAAGGGGCTCGGCGCACCGGTGGGTTCGGTGCTCTGCGGCGATGCCGAGCTGATCGGCCGTGCGCGCCGTCTGCGCAAGATGGTCGGCGGCGGCATGCGCCAGGCAGGTGGCCTCGCGGCAGCGGCGCTGTATGCGTTGGATCACCAGGTCGAGCGCCTGGCCGAGGATCACGCCAATGCCCAAGCGCTGGGCCGAGGCCTGGCCGAACTGGGCTACGTCATCGAGCCGGTGCAGACCAACATGGTCTATGTCGGCATTGGCGAGCAGGCCGCAGCGCTGGGCACTCATCTGGCCGAACGCGGCATCCGCGTCAGCCCGGCGGCGCGCCTGCGGCTGGTTACCCACCTCGATGTAAAAAGCGCCGATATCCCGCGTATCGTCGAAACTTTTGCCGCCTTTCGTCGTTCCTGACAGAAATTATTGCGCGATAGGGGTTAACTATCGCGCAAAGACACTACAACCTTGATGCGGGGCCGATATAATGCGGCCCTTTGCCGGCGATTCGTGGCCGCATTTTTCCGTGGAAGAACCTATGAAAAGCGCTGAAATCCGTGAAGCCTTCCTCCGCTTCTTCGAAGAGAAGGGGCACACCCGCGTAGCGTCCAGTTCGCTGATCCCCGGCGAACGACCCGACCCTGCTGTTCACCAACGCAGGCATGAACCAGTTCAAGGATTGCTTCCTGGGCCTGGAAAAGCGCGCCTATACCCGCGCTACCACCAGCCAGAAGTGCGTGCGTGCCGGCGGCAAGCACAACGACCTGGAAAACGTCGGTTACACCGCGCGCCACCACACCTTCTTCGAAATGCTGGGCAACTTCAGCTTCGGCGACTATTTCAAGCGCGACGCCATTACCTACGCCTGGGAATTCCTGACGTCGGACAAATGGCTGAACCTGCCCAAGGACAAGCTCTGGGTCACCGTCTACGCCACCGATGACGAGGCCTACGACATCTGGACCAAAGAGGTCGGCATTCCGGCCGAACGCATGGTCCGCATCGGCGACAACAAGGGCGCTCCCTACGCATCGGACAACTTCTGGGCGATGGGCGACACCGGTCCGTGCGGTCCGTGCACCGAGATCTTCTTCGACCACGGCGCCGACATCTGGGGCGGCCCGCCCGGCTCGCCGGAAGAAGACGGCGACCGCTACATCGAGATCTGGAACAACGTCTTCATGCAGTTCAACCGCACCGCTGACGGCGTCATGCACGCGCTGCCGGCGCCGAGCGTGGACACCGGCATGGGCCTGGAGCGCATCAGCGCCGTGCTGCAGCACGTCCATTCGAACTACGAGATCGACCTGTTCCAGAGCCTGCTGAAGGCTTCCGCCGAACGCCATCGGCTGCGCCAACGACGACGCTCCGTCGCTGAAAGTGGTCGCCGACCACATCCGTTCCTGCGGCTTCCTCATCGCTGACGGCGTGCTGCCGTCCAACGAAGGCCGTGGTTACGTGCTGCGCCGTATCATCCGTCGCGCGTTGCCGCCACGGTAACAAGCTGGGCGCCAAGGGCACCTTCTTCCACAAGATCGTCGCCGCGCTGGTTGGCGAGATGGGCGAAGCCTTCCCCGAGCTCAAGCAACAGCAGGCGCACATCGAGCGCGTGCTGAAGACCGAGGAAGAGCAGTTCGCCAAGACCCTGGAGCAGGGCCTGAAAATCCTCGAGCAGGACCTGTCCGAGCTCAAGGGCAGCGTCATCCCCGGCAACGTGGTGTTCAAGCTGTACGACACCTACGGTTTCCCGGTCGACCTGACCAACGACATCGCCCGCGAGCGCAGCCTGACCCTTGATGAGGAAGGCTTCGAGCGCGAGATGGAAGCCCAGCGCGAGCGCGCCCGCTCCGCCAGCTCCTTCGGCATGGACTACAACAGCCTGGTGAAAGTCGACGGCGATACCCGCTTCCTCGGCTACCAGGGCGTTTCCGGCGCCGGCCAGATCATCGCGCTGTTCAAGGACGGCAAGGCCGTCGAGCAACTGGGCGAAGGCGAGGAGGGCGTGGTCGTCCTCGACCAGACTCCGTTCTACGCCGAATCCGGCGGCCAGGTCGGCGACAGCGGTTACCTGCAAGGTGCCGGCGTGCGCTTCGATGTGCGCGACACCACCAAGGCCGGCGGCGCGCACCTGCATCACGGTGTGGTTGCCCAGGGCAGCCTGAGTGTCGGTGCGGCTGTCAAAGCCGAAGTCGATGCCTCCGTGCGCCAGGCCACCGCGTTGAACCACTCCGCGACCCACCTGCTGCACGCCGCGCTGCGCCAGGTGCTGGGTGATCACGTCCAGCAGAAAGGCTCGCTGGTCGATAGCCAGCGCCTGCGCTTCGACTTCAGTCACTTCGAGGCGATCAAGCCCGAGCAGCTGAAGCAGCTCGAAGACATCGTCAACAGCGAAATCCGCAAGAACTCCGAGGTCGAGACCGAAGAGACCGACATCGAGTCCGCCAAGAACAAGGGCGCCATGGCGCTGTTCGGCGAGAAATACGGTGACCAGGTGCGCGTGCTGAGCATGGGCGGCAGTTTCTCCGTCGAGCTGTGCGGCGGTACCCACGTGTCCCGTACCGGTGACATCGGCCTGTTCAAGATCATCAGCGAAGGCGGCGTGGCTTCCGGCGTGCGCCGTATCGAGGCGGTCACCGGCGGCGCTGCGCTGGCCTATCTCAATGGCGCTGAAGAGCAGCTCAAGGAAGCGGCCAGCCTGGTCAAGGGCAGCCGTGACAACCTGCTCGACAAGCTCTCGCGGCTGATCGAGCGCAACCGCCAGTTGGAAAAGGAACTGGAACAGCTGCAAGGCCAAGGCTGCCAGCGCGGCCGGTGACGACCTGGCGGGTTCCGGCTGTCGGACGTTGGCGGCGTGAAGGTGCTGTCCTCGCGTCTTGGACGGTCTGGACGGCAAGGCGCTGCTGGCGCTGGTCGATCAGCTCGAAGAACAAGCTGGGCAGCGGCGTGATCCTGTTGGGCGGCGTGTACGAGGAGAAGGTCGTGCTGGTCGCGGGCGTTACCAAGGAGCTGACCGCCAAGGTCAAAGCCGGCGATCTGATGAAGCAGGCCGCAGCGGCCGTGGGCGGCAAGGGCGGTGGTCGTCCCGGACATGGCTCAGGGCGGCGGCGTCGATATCGGAAGCGTGGACGAAGCGTCTGGCACTGGCAGTGCAAGTTTGTCGAACAAGGGCTGTAAGGCCGCTGAAATGCGAGGCCCGCAGATACTCCGGCGGGCTTTGGCATTATGCGGTTGATGCATGTTAAATGGGCGCCCTTCACGGAATCAGGCGGCTATTGAAATGGCTTTGATCGTACAAAAATTTGGAGGGACCTCGGTCGGCACCGTCGAGAGAATCGAGCAGGTAGCCGAGAAGGTGAAGAAGTTCCGTGAGGGGGCGACGACATCGTCGTGGTGGTATCCGCCATGAGCGGCGAGACCAACCGTTTGATCGGTCTGGCCGAAGCAGATCATGGACCAGCCGATTCCGCGCGAGCTGGATGTGATGGTCTCCACCGGTGAGCAGGTGACCATTGCCCTGCTGAGCATGGCGCTCATGAAGCGCGGCGTTCCAGCGGTTTCCTACACCGGTAACCAGGTGCGCATTCTGACCGACAACTCCCACACCAAGGCGCGTATCCTGAGCATCGACGATGCGAACATTCGCGCAGACCTGAAAGCCGGCAGCGTGGTCGTGGTCGCAGGCTTCCAGGGCGTGGACGAGCAGGGCAACATCACCACCCTCGGCCGTGGCGGTTCCGACACCACCGGCGTAGCCCTGGCGGCGGCGCTGAAGGCCGACGAGTGCCAGATCTACACCGATGTCGATGGTGTCTACACCACCGACCCGCGTGTGGTGCCGCAGGCCCGCCGCCTGGACAAGATCACCTTCGAAGAAATGCTGGAAATGGCGAGCCTCGGCTCCAAGGTGCTGCAGATCCGCTCGGTGGAGTTCGCCGGCAAATACAACGTCCCGCTGCGCGTGCTGCACAGCTTCCAAGAGGGTCCGGGGACCCTCATTACCCTTGATGAAGAGGAATCCATGGAACAGCCGATCATCTCCGGCATCGCCTTCAACCGCGATGAAGCCAAGCTGACCATCCGTGGCGTACCGGACACCCCCGGCGTTGCGTTCAAGATTCTCGGCCCGATCAGTGCCGCCAACATAGAAGTCGACATGATCGTGCAGAACGTCGCGCACGATAACACCACCGACTTCACCTTCACCGTGCACCGCAACGACTACTCAGGCCGCCCAGGAAATCCTGCAAGCAGACCGCCACCACATCGGTGCCCGTGAAGCGATCGGCGATACCAAGATCGCCAAGGTTTCGCATCGTCGGCGTCGGCATGCGTTCCCACGCCGGTGTTGCCAGCCGCATGTTCGAAGCCCTGGCCAAGGAGACCATCAACATCCAGATGATCTCCACCTCGGAAATCAAGGTGTCGGTGGTGATCGAAGAGAAGTACCTCGAGCTGGCGGTGCGTGCCCTGCACACCGCTTTTGAACTCGACGCCCCGGCCCGACAGGGCGAATAAGGGGTGCAACAATCGAAAGGCGCGGCTACCCCGCGCCTTTTGTCGTTTTTGACCGGCTGTCAGGAACTTTCTTTCCGGCAGGACTGGTCAATACTTGGGTGAAGGATTGGCCTTGATCTATACGAATCTGCCACCATTTCTTTTTTTGCAGACTGCTTATCCCTGTAACACGTAAGGAGAAAGGAATGCTGATTCTGACTCGCCGGTGTCGGAGAGACCCTGATGATCGGTGATGACGAATCACCGTGACCGTGCTCGGCGTCAAGGGAAATCAGGTGCGCATCGGCGTCAATGCTCCGAAGGAAGTCGCCGTGCACCGTGAGGAAATCTACCAGCGCATCCAGAAAGAGAAAGACGAAGAACCAAACCATTAATTTTTCTAAATTTTTTAGATGCAAACGGGGAAAACATGGATATTATGCGCCCCGTGTTGCGGAGAGGTGGCCGAGTGGCCGAAGGCGCTCCCCTGCTAAGGGAGTACACCTCAAAAGGGTGTCGGGGGTTCGAATCCCCCCCTCTCCGCCATTGATCCTCTGGTGCGATGAGTTGTCCGGTTACGTAAGTGATTGAAAATATTGAAAAAATGTTGTTGACAGGCAGAAAAATCGCTCTAGAATTTGCGCCCTCATACGCACTCATAGCTCAGCTGGATAGAGTACTCGGCTACGAACCGAGCGGTCGGAGGTTCGAATCCTCCTGAGTGCGCCATATAAGAGGCAACGGGAAGCGGGGCTTCAGTGGCGAAAGGGTGAAGGCTTAGCTGCAACCAGTTGGTGATCTGGTTAAAATTTGCCAACGACGCACTCATAGCTCAGCTGGATAGAGTACTCGGCTACGAACCGAGCGGTCGGAGGTTCGAATCCTCCTGAGTGCGCCATATACGAAAGGGCCTGCAGAAATGCAGGCCCTTTTTCTTTGCCTTCGAAAAAGTATGGTCTGCGCGCTCAGCGCTTCGCCTTGCCCTTCACGCAACCGTCTTCGTCGAAGGTCACGGTGCGTGCGCCCAGTTTCTTGTCCGCTTCATAGCGATAGCGCAGCGTCTCGTTGTGCTGGCTGACCCTGTCCGGCCTCCCCAGGGCGCTCTCCACGTCGCGACGGGTCATTCCCGTGCTCACGCGCCCCTCGATGATCGCCTTGCGCCGTGCGCTGCCGTGACGCCGTTGCCGCATCCGTTCTGCTGTTCGCCAACGACCACAATGGCGTACCCGGTCTCCTTGCTTTGTCCCTTGCCGTGCACCACAGGTTTCTGTGGGGCGGGCTGCTGCGAGCTTGCCATCGGTACAGGCTCGCCGCTGCCGGGTGTGGGGTGTTCGCTTCCTGGATTTCCTGCTGTCGTCCGCGGGGCAGCCATACTGACTGAAGAGCATGCTGCCGTCGGCCGCAGTGCAGCGGAACACCGAGGCCGCCTCGCTGGTCGGTACGAGTGGAATCAGGAGTGAGCAGAGCAGGGGGGCAGGCGCATGGTTTCCTCCGTGATGGCGGGCCTGCCTGCAGCCTAGGAGGGGCAATTGTCAGTCGGAGCCGGGTGTCCTGTGGGAGCTTTCGGGCGTCGAACCGGGCAGTGATTCACCAGTGAACTTTCGCCTGCAAGCGATTGTTCTGGCCGCCATTTTGTAACGCCTATTACACCCCGGAGTGTTATCATTTCCCGCATCTGCCCTCGACGGGGCATGGGACACCACCATGGACTTACCCAGTAGTTATTCAGAACCCCGATTGCGTACACACGACCTGATGTATTGATCCTCCGCTGGCCCGTTCTGCCACTGGGGGTGGAGCGTGCTATGACCGAAGTAGAAGCCAAGAAGCCGCAGGAAAGCCTGCAGGACCGCCTGAACCAGGTGGTCGACCTGCTGCAAAAGCACAAGCTGGTGGAAGACCTGACGCACCGTCAGGAAGGCCAGCATCAAGACCGCGTCGAAAACCTCGTGCACCGCCAGAATCTGGCGGAGCTCCAGCGCAAGCTGGAAGAGCTGCACCCGGCCGACATCGCCCACATCCTCGAATCCCTCCCGCTGGACGACCGCCTGACGGTCTGGCAGTTGGTCAAGGCCGAGCGCGACGGCGACATCCTCCTCGAAGTATCCGACTCCGTGCGGGAAACCCTGATCGCCGACATGGACGATCACGAGATCCTCGCTGCGGCCAGGGATATGGACGCCGACGAACTCGCGGACCTCGCGCCCGAACTGCCGCGCGATGTGGTCCACGAGCTGATGGAAAGCCTCGATCAGCAACAGCGCGAGCGCGTGCGCTCGGCTCTGTCCTACGAGGAGGACCAGGTCGGTGCGTTGATGGACTTCGAGATGGTCACCATCCGCGACGATGTCAGCCTGGAAGTGGTGCTGCGTTACCTGCGTCGCCTGAAGGAGCTGCCGGGCCATACCGACAAGCTCTTCGTCGTCGACTACGACGGCGTGCTCAAGGGTGTGCTGCCGATCAAGCGGCTGCTGGTGAACGACCCGGACAAGGATGTCGCCGAAGTCATGGCCACCGACCCGGTGACCTTCACCCCCGACGAAGACGGCTACGACGCCGCCCAGGCTTTCGAGCGTTACGACCTGATTTCCGCGCCTGTGGTGGACAAGAACGGCAAGCTGATCGGCCGTCTGACCATCGACGAGATGGTCGACCTGATCCGTGAGGAAAGCGAAAGCGAAGTCCTGAACATGGCCGGTCTGCGCGAAGAGGAAGACATCTTCGCCTCGGTCTGGAAGTCGGTCGGAAACCGCTGGGCCTGGCTGGCCACCAACCTGGTCACCGCCTTCATCGCCTCGCGGGTGATCGGCCTGTTCGAAGGCTCCATCGAGAAGCTGGTGGCGCTGGCGGCACTGATGCCCATCGTGGCCGGCATCGGCGGCAACTCCGGCAACCAGACCATCACCATGATTGTCCGCGCCATGGCGTTGGACCAGATCCAGACCAGCAGCGCCAACCGCCTGCTGCGCAAGGAGTTGGGCGTGGCGCTGGTCAACGGACTGGTCTGGGGCGGGGTGATCGGCCTGGTCGCCTTCTACCTGTACGGCAACTGGGAGCTGGGTGCGGTCATGACTGGTGCCATGACGCTGAACCTGCTGCTCGCTGCGCTGATGGGCGTGTTGATCCCGATGACACTGTTGCGCCTGGGTCGCGACCCGGCCATGGGCTCCAGCGTGATGATCACCGCCATGACCGACAGTGGCGGCTTCTTCATCTTCCTCGGACTGGCCACGCTGTTCCTGATGTAACGCCAGCTCCGCCGAAAAGGCCGCCCGAATAGGCGGCTTTTTTGTGCCTGTCATTGCGTGGTGCCGGTAAATCGCGGACATGAAGCGGCCGAGGCCGGCTGTTTCGGGTGTCACGACTGAATCAGGCGTCGTTCTGCGCCATCTCGGCATCGTGCGCGATCAGGGCGATCAGTGCGTTCTGCTGACGATGGGTCAGCTGGCGGAAGCGCTGCAGCAGCTCGCGTTCGTGCAGGCTGAGCTCCGGGCTGTCCAGGCGGATGCCCAGGTTGTCCTGCAGGGCACCTTCCTGCAGCAGGCTCTGTTCGAGACGCGCAATGATCTCGGAGTTCATGCTGCGGTGGTGGCTGCGAGCGACGTCGGCGATACGCTCACGCATGCCTTCGGGCAGGCGTACGACGAACTTGTCAGCGGTACGGCTGGAGTAGGTGGGGGTTGCCTGTTTCAATGGGCGCATACTTTAAACCTGTAAGTCAGGGAGGCCGATGCCATGGGTCAGCGTTCGTTCAGGCCCTTTGACAGCGATTTCCAGTGGCCGTTCAGCGCGTCGTCAAAGCTTTTGAAAAATATCCAATAACTTGACGTCAAACCTTCGGCATATTGTGTCTCGGGTGAAGGCTAAATGCCAGCACCAATCGTCCGAAATGAGACCGCCTAGGCATACCCTTCTTTGGATGGGAGTTAAAGGGAAAGCTGGCGATTTGCCCATATCCGTCAGCGTAGTCGATATGTGCCGTGGGCCTGCTTGCCGTTGGGCAGTTTGATGGGGGCACTTCGTCGCGGATGGCCATGATGGCACAGCACTTGGTGGCGAGTCAGGGGCGGAGGGGCCGAGTGGGTGTCGGTATCGGGTTTTCACTGATATCGCACAAGGCTAGGAGTATTATCCGCCCCGCGGATCAGAATTGAAGTAGTGCCGTGCCGCCGATGCATTGAGAGTGTCATGACCCCAGGCAGACTGATTTACCTGATGGGCCCTTCGGGCTCCGGCAAGGACAGCGTGTTGCAGGCCGCCAGCGTCCCGTTGGCTGCGACGGATTGTCGGATCGTTCGGCGTGTTATCACCCGCTCTGCCGAGGCTCGGGGCGAGGAGGCGCGTTCGGTGAGCGTCGACGAGTTCACCGAACTTGAGCGCTCCGGTGCGTTCGCCATGAGCTGGCGTGCCAATGGCCTGCATTACGGCATTCCCCGCGAGATCGATGACTGGCTCGCCGCAGGCCACGATGTACTGGTGAATGGTTCGCGCAAGTACCTGCCCGAGGCTCGTCGTCGTTATCCGCAGTTGATCGCCGTGCTGCTGAAGGTCGATTCCGAGGTGCTGCGCCAGCGCCTGCTCAAACGCGGGCGGGAGACGCTGGCGGAAATCGAGGCGCGCCTGGCGCGCAATGCGCACTTCGCCGATGGCCTGCCGGGGCCGCTGGTGGAGCTGGATAACTCGGTGTCCCTGGATGTAACAGTCGGCCATCTGCTGAATCTGCTCGCGCCCCCGGATGCCCAGGCCAGCTGAGCTCAGTCCAGGCTCAGCGACAAGCTGACACCGTGGGGCGCAAAGCCCATCGCCGCGTAGAAACGATGCGCCATTTCCCGGTCCTGGTGGCTGGAGAGCGCCAGCTTGTAGCACTTCCAATCCCGCGCCCATTCCACGGCCCGGCCGATCAATGCCTGGCCGATACCCTGGCCGCGTGCGCGGCTGTCCACCACCATGTCCTCGAGGATCGCCGAGCGGGCGAAGCCATGGGCGATGTGTTCGATCAGGTGCAACGTGCAGGTGCCGAGCAGAACTCCATCGCGCTCGGCGATCAGCGTTACCCGCGAGGGTTGCTGGTTGTCCAGAGCAAGCGCGAGCAGCGCGGTGTCAGGCAGCGGGTCACGCGCCCCCAGTTGCTGCAGCAGCGGAGCAAGGGCCACCGCATCATCGGCCGTGGCGACGCGCACATCGAAGGTCGCGAAAGGGGAATCGGGCAGGGCGCCGTCGTCTGTGGTCATGGCTTCTCTCCGGCTGGCAGGGAAATTATGGATCGCTCCGGTGGCGGCGGCATGACAAATCGTCCGTCGGTGGTTAACATGCCGACCCGATTGTCCCGGTAGCTCAATTGGATAGAGCGTCCCCCTCCTAAGGGGAAGGTTGGAGGTTCGACCCCTCTCCGGGACACCAGCCCGAAAAGGCCCGCATACGCGGGCCTTTTTCGTTTCACTCAGGGCGAATAGGTCGTTCGGTTGCGGCCATTGTGCTTGGAGCTGTAGAGCGCCTTGTCAGCCTTGATCAGTGCTTCGCTGAGACTGCCCTCCAGGCTCAGGTGGGCGAGGCCCAGGCTGATGGTGACGTTGGGTTGGCCGGGCAGGTCCGCGGTGGCCTGGCGCAACTGCTCGACCCGCGCTTGCGCCTGGTCGGCATTCAGGCCCCAGAGGTACAGGCCGAACTCCTCGCCTCCCAGCCGGGCGAATTCGAAGTCACCCATTTGATGCTTGATCGCCAGTGCGACGCGGGTCAGCACTTCGTCGCCGATGTCGTGGCCGTAGGTGTCGTTGACGCGTTTGAAATGGTCGATGTCGATCATCGCCAAGTAGCGTTGCTCGCCGTCTTCCTCCAGGCGCTTGCCCACCCGGGCCATGAACGAGCGGCGGTTGGGAATTCCGGTGAGGGTATCGATGTAGGCCTGGTCCAGCAGCAGGCGGGCCATGGCGTAGTTGTGCAGCTTGGCCTGGCTGAGGTGGTGGAAGATGTAAACCGTGAGCGCGCTGATGAAGACTGGATAGCAGATCAGCATGCTGTGCCGCACATTGAACTCGGGCACGTTGCCCAGGAACGGGTTGAGCAGCACCCAGGTGACGAGCAATACCGAGAAGAAGGCCGGGCGGTTCAGCGGCAATACCGTCGCGCTGTAGAGCACGGTGGAGGCGCAGATCACCAGCCAGGCCTGGCGGACGTCGCTGGGTATGCCCTCGATCAGCAGGCGGGCTCCCCAGGCGAAAGTCACGACGAAGGCAAAGTTGATCAGATAGAAGTGCAGGGCGCGGCGGGCGGCGGCAGTGAGGACGAAGAGGACGAGGAAGGCAGCGAGGAACAGCAGCGAGATGTAGCTGAAGCCCTGGCCGGTCTGGAAGCTGACGATCAGGTCGAAGAGAAGCCAGATACCGATGCTGATGCCGAATACCAGCAGGCTGAAGCCTTTTAGCCGCTCGAAATCATGTTGCAGAAACTCGGCGCGCAGTTCAGGTGAAACGTGCTGTTTCACGACTTCCGATTCGATGGTCTTGAACATGAACGGTCCTGTACGGGGGCGGGATCGCTCGCGCGAGCATAGACGAACTCACTTGCCCCTGCGCGGTGCCGCGCAGGGGCCGGTCTCAAGGGTGGAGGGAGATGCCGGCCCGTGCCTGCTGGTTATCCAGCAAGGGCTTGCCCCAGGGCCGGTAGCGCACCTCGAACACGGCGCTGGCGTGGCAGCCGGTGGATGCGCTGGAGGGCGCGGCGGGCTCGGCATGGAAGGGTTGGCCGGCGGCACTGGTCTGGCGGAAGGCTTCGCGGACGATGCCGACCGGGCAGGGCAGGGCGGCAGCGTAAGCCTGGCGCACCCGTTCGGGCAGAGCACCGGTGCCGGCGCCATCCTGCCACCAGACCTGCACGCCCAATCCGGCTATCTGCCCCAGCCAGTTGCCGTACACCTGGGGTGCCAGCTTGCCGCCGGAGAAAGCGCTCAGTTGCAACGGGGCCTTCAGCTGGCCGGCGAAATCCTTGAGCTGGCGCTGCAGCGCCAGGCGACGCTCGGCGGCCTGGAAGTGCCAGTCGTCCAGTTCCATCGGCAGATACCAGGCGGCGACCGGCAGCTTCCATTGCTCGCTCAGCAGCCGTTGCTGCGCCAGGGAGCGGCCTAGCTGGTGTTGCCAGTAGGCTTCCAGTCCGGGGGTGTCCAGCTCGCTCTGGCGCTGGTAGTAGGCCGGGTCCATGTACAGTCCGAGGACCAGTTGCAGGCCATTGTCGTGGGCGCTTTTCAAGGAGCGCGCGAGCCAGCCGCTGGCGCCGCCGAAGTCGGAGTCGCCATAGGCCGTCCATTGCACGATCAGGGTCTTGGCACCCTGGGCCGCACTGGCGCGCCAGATCTGCTGCCACTGTGCCTCGCTGAGCGAGGCGTCGGCATTCAGTGGTTGATAGAACAGGCGGTCGTCGGCATGCGCCGCGACAGTGGAGAAGAGCAGGGCGAGGATGATCAGCAGCCGGCGCATCAGAAGTTCACCTCGAGTCCGACCAGCCAGCCGTTGGCTTTTTCATAGAGATTGCCCGTCATGCCCAGCTGGTACTCGGTGCGCACGGTGACATGGGCGCGGTAGGCGTTGTAGCGGTCCTCGCCGTACCAATACTGCCAGCGCAGGCCGACGCCGCTGCGCAGGTCCTGGCGCCAGTCATTGCTCGGGTCCTGCGCAGAGAACTCGGCAAAGCCGTACGGCATGATGGTTTGCGGCGAGTCCACCGGCAGCTTCCAGGTATGGCCCTGCTGGTAGCGCGAAACCCACTGGTGATCCCCTGCGTGGGTCCACCAGGCAAAGTCGGTATAGAGGAAGCGCTCGTCCCAGTCACTCTCGTCCACGCGCCAGTCGTTGCGGTACTCGCCCTGGTCGAGGAAGGAGGCGGTGGCACGCAGCAGGAAGTCGGTGGAGGTCTGGCCGTACTTGTCGCGCTGTCGCACGTAACGCTCGAACTTCTCGGGTGTGCCGATCTCGTGCAGGCGGATACCGTCGAAGGCATAGTCGGAATCGCCGTCGTCGTTCACGGTGTTCTGCTTGTACAGCTCGCTGTAGAGGTTGAGGTTGTAGTCGCTGAAGGGCTTGTAGCGCAGACCGAAACCGGCGGCGAGGGTCTGGGTGTACTGCTTGCGCCCTTCGTTGCCGGCGATTGCCCGGCCATAGACCGAGAGGGTGCTGCCGTTGCGGGTCGGTTCCTCGCCCAGTGCGTGGTCCCAGATGAAGGTCTGCAGGTTCTGCGATTGCGCGCGGCGGCGGTTGCCGGTCTGGTTGTCGCCATTGAGGATCGGCACCGTGGTGACGCCGGCGGGCGACCAGGTGCTGGCGATGGTCAGGTTGTCGCGCTGGGACAGCGTCTGGTGCGCACGGCGCTGGCGATAGCGGCGGGCTTCGAGGCTGCCGTATTCGTCATCGGCAGCCACCGGGTCCTGTTCCAGGTCGATCACCCGGCGCAGCTCGCGGCGGGCGGCGAAGCTGTCCTCGGCCTCGTCATAGCGCCAGGCGAGGGTTTCGCCCAGGCGGAAGTCCTCGGGGTAGTCGCGGGTGGCGCGTTCCAGGTAGGGAATCGCGGTGCGCCGCTCTTCCGGCGTGTCGGTGCCTGCTAACCGCATGCCGTAGTCGGCACGGAAGCGCGGGTTGTTGGGTTCGCGGCGAACTGCCTCGGCCAGCCAGAGCTTGCTCTGTTGCTGGTCGCCGGCTTTCTGCGCGCTGCCGGCGGCGTTGTAGAAGTGCTGGCCGTTGGGGTTGTGCTGCAGGGCCTCGCGATGCCGTGCAAGGGCCTCGGAATAGTCGCCACGGGCGTCGGCAATGTTGGCGCCCAGTGCCCAGTCGTCGGCGCTGCCCTTCTTTGCCTGCTGCCAGTAGCGTTCGGCGGCGGCATTGTCGCCCGTGAGCAACGCGGCGCGGCTGGCCGTGAGACGGGCGTTGTCGTTGAGTTCGCTGGCGGGCAGGGCGTTGAAGATGCGCAGGGCTCCGGCCGGATCGCCGGCGGCTTCCAGTGCATAGGCCAGCGGTAGTTGGCTGTCTCGGTCGCCGTGGGCAATGGCGGCCTGGTAGTAGACCACCGCTTCGCCGGGCCGCGCGGGCATGGCGCAGCGGCCCAGGGCTCGCAGCTCACCGGGGGTGTTGGAGTCCGGGCTCAGGTAGCGCTGCAGGGCATCGCAGCGCCCGGCCTCGGCCAGCCGTCCGAGCAGGTAGCCGCGCGAGACCGGGTCAGCCTTGGGCAATAGTGATTCGATGCGGGCGACATCCAGTGGCGTGTCGCTGCGTGCGTGAATACCGGCGAGGCGCTGCAGTAGCGCGGGCGGCAGATTGCCCCCGCGTCTGTCGTAGGCGCTTTCCAGCAGTTGCTTGGCGCGCTCGGTGCGTCCGGCGTTGAGGGCGAGGTAGCTGGCCTGGTCCAGCGCCTTGAGGTCGCCGGTCTGGCGGTAGCGCTGTTCCCACAGTGCCGCCGCTTCACCGGTACGGCCGCGGGCCTGCAGCAGCTCGGCGCGCTGGCGCACGGTATCGGGTGTCTGTGGCTGGCGCGATAGCCAGGCCAGCGCCAGGTCGGTGCGCCCCTGGCGTCGCCAGGAGTCCACCAGCTGGTCGCGCCGGGCGGTGTCCCAGGGTTCGGGCAGCCGGGTGTTTTCCAGCAGGTCGGTGGCGTCCAGGCGCTGGGCCAGCACCAGCCAGGTTTTCGGGTCTTCAGCGGGCTTGCACTGCTGAAGCTTTGCCAGCGCTGCCGCCTGGTCATGGCGCGACAGCCATTCGGTGGTTTCCAGGCAAGGGCGGTTCTGCGCGTCGCTGAGTTTTTCCACCAACGGTGCATCGCTGCTGTCGCGGGCGACTTCCAGCAGTTGTGCCTGACGCGTCGGATCGTTGCGGTCCTTGTCGGGCAGGGTGAGCAGCCAGCGCTTGGCGACTTCGGTCTGCTCGACGGCAATGGCGCGGTCGATGATCGCCAGCCGTGCCTTGCGCGCCGAGTCGGCATCCGGCGCTTGTTGCAGCAGTTGCTCCAGTGGCTTCTCGTCCAGGCGCTGGGCATAGGCGTTGGCCAGCCTGTTCCAGTCCACGGCGGAAAGCTGGTGGGCGGCAGCCAGAGGCGCCAGCTGGGCGATGGTAGTGTCCCAGTCGCGCAATTGCTCAGCCCAGTTGGCCCGCGCTTCGCGCAGCACACGGCCGTCACTGCCCGGCGGCACGGTGCCGAGCCATGCCAGCGCTTTGGCGGCACCCTGGGTCTGGCCGAGTTTGAGGCTGTAGGCCTGCCACAGACGCACGCGCTCGTTGGCGTCGGCGTGGGCCAGCCACTGGTTGACCTGAGCCTCGGGCGGCGGCCCGTTCTCGATCAAGTCCAGGCGCAGTTCGGTCAGTGCCCGGGCTCCCGCATCGGTTCCGGCAAGGGCCTGAGCTTCCTTCTCGGCATCGGCGAAACGCTGCTGCTTGGCCAGCGACTGGATCAGCAGCGAGCGCGCCTCGGTGTTGTTCGGCACACGGTCGAGCAGGTGGCGCATCAGTCGTTCGACTTCCGCCCAGTTGTTGTTCTTCGCTTCCTTGTAGCCCTTGTCGAGGTAGGGGAAGCTGCGGAAGCGCTGGAACTCCGTGAGCTGGTCATCGGCGGCCTGCGCGAGTGGGGCGGCGATGCTCGCCAGGATCAGACCGTAAAGCAGGGGTTGTTGCGGTTTCACACGGCCTCCCGGGCGATGCGATAGGCCTCGTGCTGTTCGCTGGCCTGTTCCTTGAGCGCTTCCTCGAGCACCTGCTGGGTGATGATGCCGCGCTTGATCAGGTGTTCGCCGAGGGAGTCCTGTTCCGGGTCGAAGTCGATCAGGGCTTGGTTGAACAGGCTGGGAGGCACCATCCCGCGTACCTGCAACAGGGTGCCGAACATCACCAGGTGGCCGCAGATGCGCTCGATCAGCGCCTCATCACCCTGCCGGCTTTGCAGCGTGTCGAGGATGAAGCGGGTTTCTTCACTCTGGTGGCGGCCGCCATACCAGTGGCGCAGGCCGAGGGTGACGCGGCCCTGTGGCGCCAGCTGGCTGCGTACGGGGCGCTTGAGGTGGCGGCTGATGGCGCCAAGCGAGACCTGGCTGAACTGCTGCTCGCCGGCGAGCACCAGGGTGTCGCCTTCGATGGCCACGGGCAGCACGGCGTAGCGCAGCGCGAGCTTGCGCGGCAGCGCTGCGATCAGCTTCGGATCGAGGGTGAAGGGATTGAGCGGCGCCCATTCCTCGCCCAGCTCCTCCGCCAGGGTTTCCACCAGTTGCGTGCTGCTGATCAGCCCGCGCAGCAGCAGCTCGCGGCCGAGCCGGCGGCGAACCGGGCTGGTCAGTGCCGATTGCAGCTGTTCTTCGCTGATCAGGCCCTTTTCCTTCAGGCGCTGGCCCAGCGGCGTGCGCTGCGGGCCGGCGAGGGCGGGGAACTCGTGGGTGGTCTTGTCCCAGGCTACGCGGCGCGAGTCGCCCATTTCCATCACCTGCTTGAGCGCGCGCAGGTTGGCGAAGAAGTTGACGAAGTTGCTCCACATCATCCGTGGCGCCGACAGCAGCCCCTCGAAGATGCCGTAGAAACGGGTGACGAACCAGAAGCGCTGGAACAGCCGGTTGAGCAGCATCAGGCCGTTGAGGAACAGCAGCACCACCAGCAGCTGGCTGCCTTCGAGGATCGACGGGAAGCGCCAGGCGTTGGGCGACAGGCTGGTGATCAGCCACATGGTGATCAGCACCAGGAACAGCAGGTTGACCAGGAAGCTCAGCAGATAGGCGATCAGCCCCCGGCGGTCGCGCCAGAGGAAGTAGTTGAGCATGCCCTTGCTGCTCCAGCCCAGGTTGCGTGTGCCCTGGAAGACGATCCCGGTGATCCACCGGGACTTCTGCCGTATGGCGTGCTGCCAGGTGCGCGGGAAGTGTTCGCGCACGCAGATGACCTGGGAGAAGCGCCGGTCCATGCCCGGCACCCAGGTGCTCTTGAGCGCCAGCTGCGGGTCGGTGATGGAGTAGCGGGCGAAGATGCACTTCATGCCCTTCTGCTTGAGGCGGAAGCCGATGTCGTAGTCCTCGGTGAGACTCTGCACATCGAAGGCGATGCCGTCGCCGTCTTCCAGCAGCGCGGCGATGGCGCGGCGGCTGAAGCAGGTGCCGACGCCGGCGCTGGGCACCTGGCCGGTCAGCGCCTCGCGCACCGGGACGTCCTTGCCGTGATTCTCGGCGAACTCGTCGACGTAGTGGCCGGCGGTGAAACCGGTCCATTCCGGGGCATAGGGGTAGACCGGAATCTGGATCAGGTCCTTGGCCGGCAGCAGGTAGTTGAACAGGCGCAGCTCCAGCGGCGAGATCACGTCCTCGGCGTCATGCAGGATGAAGCCGGAAAACTCGATCTTGGCGTCGGCCTCGAAACGCAGGATGGCGTCGATGATGTTGTTCAGGCAGTCGGCCTTGCTGGTGGGGCCGGGACGCGCGCAGACCACCTTGTGCACGTTGGGATAGTGCAGGCACACCGCGTCCACGTCCGCCTGGGTCTGCGGGTCGTTGGGGTAGGTGCCGACGAATATCTGGTAGTTCTCGTAGTCCAGTGTGGAGGCCGCCAGGCGCGCCATCTCGCCCACCACGCCGACCTCATTCCAGGCCGGCACCATGATTGCCAGCGGCTTTTCCGCGGCGGCGAAGAGGCGCTCTTCGTCGGCGCGGTCGAAGCGGTTGTAGATGCGGAAGCGGCGCACCAGCACCCGGCCCCAGTACACCAGGTCGATGAACAGGTCATCCAGGCCGAGCAGGAACATCAGCGCGGCCAGGATGATCGCCAGGTACTTCAGGGCATAGAGAACGTAAGTGAGGATATCGACCAGTTCGAGGCTCATTCGAACTCGCTATGTGTGCGTGATTCACCGAACCAGGACAGCAACCGGGCGACGATCTTCTCGCTGGCGTGGCCGTCGCCGTAGGGGCTGAATACCCGGCTCATCTGCTCGTAGACTTCCTCGTCGCGCAGCAGGTGGCTGGCTTCGCTGACGATGCGTCCGGTGTTCGGTGCCCACCAGCACTACGGTGCCGCCTTCGAGTACGGCGGGGCGCTCGGTGACGCGACGCAGCACCAGCAGTGGTTTGCCCAGCGCCGGGGCTTCCTCCTGGATGCCGCCCGAGTCGGTGAGGATGATGTACGCGCGGTCCATCAGCCAGACGAAGTGCTGGTAGTCCTGCGGGGCGATCAGGTGGATGTTGGGCTTGTCCGAGAGCAGGCCGTAGACAGCGTTCTGCACCTGCGGGTTGAGGTGCACCGGGTAGACGAAGTCCACGTCGGGGAAGCGCTGGCCGAGCTCGGCCAGGGCCAGGCAGATGCGTTCAAAGCCCTTGCCGAAGTTCTCCCGGCGGTGGCCGGTGATCAGCACGACGCGGCGGTCCCCGGTGAACTTGGCCAGGGGAGAGTCGGCGGCGGGTTTCCAGTCGGTTTCGTGTAGATGCTCGCGCATCCACAGCAGGGCGTCGATCACCGTGTTGCCGGTGACTTCGATCTGGTCGATGTTCACCCCTTCGCGCAGGAGGTTGTCGCGCGAAGCCTTGGTCGGCGGGAAGTGCAGGTCGGCGATCACCGCGGTGAGGCGGCGGTTGGCTTCTTCCGGCCACGGCTGGTGGATGTTGCCGGTGCGCAGTCCGGCCTCGACGTGACCCACCGGAATCTGCCGGTGGAAGGCGGTAAGGGCGGCGATGAAGCTGGTGGTGGTGTCACCGTGGACCAGCACGATATCCGGGCGATGGCGGTCGTAGCTGTCGTCCAGCTTGCCCATCATCTGCAGGGAGAGGCTGTTGAGCGTCTGGCCCTGGGTCATGACGTCGAGGTCTTCATCCACCTCGAGTTCGAAGGAGTCCAGCACTTGCTGTAGCATCTCGCGATGCTGGCCGGTGGAGCAGATACGCAGCTCGATTTCCGGAGTGCGGCGGAGGACGCGGGCGAGCGGGGCCATCTTGATGGCTTCCGGACGGGTGCCGAAAACCATGGTGACTTTGTACTTCATCAATTGCTCCTTGGGCGTGCCCTTGTGGGGCCGCCTTCGGTTTCCATGTGGGATTTTTCCAAGGGCAATGAAAGTCGCTCAAGTCCGGGCTGTCCAGCGACAACTGGTGTTGCCAGTGATACAGGTCAGGTACATTGACCTTTTTGAGTGTTTTGTCGCCTGGCTGCAGGCCGCGTCGTCAGTGGGCTGGCGCCGGTTTGCCGACAGCGCCGAGAAAAACTGTTGATGAATTTTTCGAAGAAGCGAGTCGGCCGATGCTCAGCGCGGAACTGAAGGCGTTCTACCGGGTAGCGAAGCTGGGCAGCATCACCCAAGCGGCGAAGAAACTCGGCCTCAGCCAGCCCACCGTGACCACGCAGATCCGCAACCTGGAAAGCCAGTACGCGGTGGAGCTGTTCTATCGCGGCGGCCGTCGCCTGACCCTGAGCGACGAGGGCGCGCGCCTGTTGCCGATGGTCGAGACGCTGCTGCAGCAGGAAGCCGATATCGAGTTCTACCTGCGCAACTGTGGGCAGATGCAGGGCGCGCTGCGTATCGGCGCTACCTCTCCTTATTACGTGCTCGGGCTGATCAAGAATTTCCGCGAACGCTTCCCGCAGATTGAAGTGTCGGTGGAGATCGGCAACTCCCAGCAGGTGCTGGAATCGCTCATCGAATGCCGGGTCGACCTGGCCGCCTCATCGCAGCAGGTGGACGACGCGCGCCTGGCCCGAGTGGTTTTGGGCAGCGATCCGCTGGTGCTGGCGGTGCACCGCAGCCATCCGCTGGCCGCGCTGTCGTCGGTGAGCCTGGGCGACTTGCGCAACCATTGCCTGCTGATGCGCGAGGCGGGCTCGACGACCCGCCAACTGACCGAGGCGATGTTGCAGCAGGCGGGGGTGACGCCGGCCTCGATGCTGGAGATCGGCAGCCGTGAATCGATCCGCGAGGCGGTGATTCGTAACCTGGGGGTGAGCATCATTGCCCGCCAGGAAGTGCCGGATAACCCGCAGTTGTGCGTGCTGGAGATCAAGGGTGCGAGCCTGATCGACGAGTACCTGTATTGCCTGAAGGATAGGCGGCAGGCGCGCTTGCCGAGTGCTTTCCTGGCGCTGGCGCAGGTGTAGAAGCTGATCACTGCAGGAGCCGAGCTTCCACGCGATACGTCGCGTCTGCCCTGATTGCGCTGCTTGCAATTAGGTATTTCGGCGCCGCATTGGCGTGCGCTCGGACTTTGTGTTTCGCCCCCTCGGGCGAGTCACTTTTCCAAACGCCGAAAAGTAACCAAAAGGCTTGCCCCGGACATCCGGTTTTTCGCTTGGGGCGAAAAATACCCTCGTTGAAGCGCAGTTTCAGGGGCACGCGCTGACGGGCCATCCTTGGCCCGACAGCGCTCTCGCGACATCCATGTCGCTCAACCCCTGAAACTCCACTTCAACGAGGCCTCCTGAACGGGGCAGTCTGGAGTGTTCGGGCGCTTCTCTGGAAGTCGTCTTGGTTTGGAGCCGAAGCCGAAGCCGAAGCCGAAGCGCGGAGTGCGCATTTCCTGTAGGAGCGAGCTTGCTCGCGAACCTGCGCGGCACGGTGCCCGGCGGTTCGCAAGCAAGCTCGCTCCTACAAGTCGGCTCAAGTACGGGGCCATCTACGAAAGTTTTTTCGCCCCCATACCGAAATCTGCCTATGGATCTATCGGCGCACTTGGCCCTTTCGCAATAGTGCCGTCGCAATCCGTCCCTAGCATGGACCTCGTTCCTTCACGCCACGGCTCACGCGGTGTGAACCACAAGAAGACGAGGTACCGCCATGCACCCCATCATCGCCGGCACGCCGCTCAGCGTGCGTCATATCCGCAAGCGCTTCGGCCAGTTCGTCGCCCTCGACGGCGTGTCGCTGGACGTCAAGGCCGGTGAGTTGGTCTGCCTGCTCGGCCCGTCGGGTTGCGGCAAGACCACGCTGCTGCGCTGCATCGCCGGTCTGGAACAACAGGATGATGGCACTCTGCATCTGGGCGAGCGCGATGTGTCGAACCTGCCGCCGCAGGCGCGGGACTACGGCATCCTGTTCCAGTCCTACGCGCTGTTCCCCAACCTCACCGTCGAGCAGAACATCGCCTACGGCTTGACCAACGCTTCCAAGGACGAAACTCGTCGCCGCGTTGCCGAGATGCTGGAGCTGGTCGGCCTGACCGGCAGCGAGAAGAAGTACCCCGGCCAACTTTCCGGCGGTCAGCAGCAGCGCGTCGCCATGGCCCGCGCATTGGCGCCCAGCCCGTCGCTGCTGCTGCTCGACGAGCCGATGTCGGCGCTGGATGCGCGCGTCCGCGAGCACCTGTGTGGCGAGCTGCGCCAACTGCAGAAGAGCCTGGGCATCACCACCGTGATGGTCACCCACAACCAGGACGAGGCCATGCTGATGGCCGATCGCATCGCGGTGATGAACCACGGGCGCATCGAGCAGTACGGCACCGCCCAGGAGATCTACAGCACCCCGAGCACGCCCTTCGTCGCTGAGTTCGTCGGCCAGGGCAACTGGCTGCCGTTCGAGCGCGGCAGTGATGGCAACGCCCGCGTCGGCAGCCTCAGCCTGCGTCTGCCGAGCCAGGCGCCCAGTGCCTCGGGTCGTTTGTTCTGCCGCCCGGAAGCGATCAGCGTGAACCCCGCCGTACACCAGGAAAACCTGTTCCGTGCGCAGATCCGCGAGATCACCTTCCTCGGCAACCGTTGCCGCATGAGCTTCGAGCTGGAGCAACTGCCGGGCCACGCGCTGTTGGCCGAGCTGGCGCCGGAGGACATGCCGCGCCTGGGTGCGCCGGACATCTGGGTGTCGCTGCCGCCGCGCAGTCTGCAGGTGTTCGCCTGAGATGGAAGCCGTGGTGAAGCGCAGTCCGGCGCTGTCCGTCGGCAAGGTTCGCGGCGATCTGGGTGATCGCCTGTTCGTCCGGGGCGGCAAGTACCTGCTGCTGCTCCTGCTGACCCTCGCGGTGCTGATGCCGCTGCTGGCCATCTTCTGGCGCGGCTTCAGCGGCGAAGCGGGGCAGGGCGGCGGTCTGACGGCCATGGGCGATTTGCTGCGCAGCGACAACTTCCACTGGCTGCTGGGCAACAGCCTGAAGGTTTCCGTGAGCGTGGCGTGCATCGTCGTGCCGGCGGCCTATCTGTTCGCCTACGCACTGCAACGCACGCTGATCCCGGCGAAGGGCCTGTGGCGCGGGATTTCCCTGTTGCCGCTGCTGGCGCCGTCGATGCTGCCGGGCATTGCACTGATCTATCTGTTCGGCAACCAGGGCCTGTTGCGCCATCTGCTGCCCGACAACATCTACGGTTTCTGGGGCATCGTCCTGGGCGAGGCGATCTATACCTTCCCCCATGCGCTGATGATCCTGCTCTCGGCGCTGTCGCTGGCCGATGCGCGTCTGTTCGACGCCGCCTCCAGCATGGGCGCCGGCCCGTGGAAGGCCTTCCGCAGCATCACCTGGCCGGCTTCGCGGCAGGGTGTGTTCGCCGCCTTCTGCCTGGTGTTCACCCTGACCATCACCGACTTCGGCGTGCCGGTCGTGGTGGGCGGCGACTACCAGGTGCTGGCACTGGAAGCCTACAAAGCGGTGGTTGGCCAGCAGCAGTTCGGCCGTGGCGCACAGATCGGCATGATCCTGCTACTACCGGCGTTGCTCAGTTTTGCCGTCGATACCTGGCTGCGCCGCCGCCAGGGCGACGCCATGAGCGGCCGTGCGCAGGTCTACCATCCCAAGCCGTCCCGTCGTCGCGATGCTGCCTTCCTCGCCATCGTCGTGCTGATCAGCGCGGTGCTGCTGGGCGTGCTGGGTATGGCCGTGTACTCCTCGCTGGTGAAGTTCTGGCCCATAACCTCTCGCTGTCGCTCAACCACTACGACTTCAACACCACGGCCGGCGGCGGCTGGCTGGCTTACCGCAACAGCCTGACCATGGCCGTGTGCACCGCGCTCATCGGTAGCGCGCTGATCTTCACCGGCGCCTACCTGATCGAGAAGACCCGCGAGCAGCGCTGGCTGAGCCAACTGCTGCGCATGCTCTGCTTCGTGCCGATGGCCGTGCCGGGCCTCGTGCTGGGCCTGGGCTACGTGTTCTTCTTCAATCTGCCGGGCAACCCGTTGCATGTGTTCTACGGCAGCATGGCGCTGCTGGTGGTGTGCACCATCGCGCATTACCTGACCACCGCGCAGATGACCGCCACCGCCGCGCTGCGCCAGCTCGACGGCGAATTCGAGGCCGCCGCGCTGTCGCTGAAAATGCCGCTGTGGCGCCACTACCTGCGCGTCACGGTGCCGATCTGCCTGCCGGCGCTGCTGGACATCACCCGCTACCTGTTCGTCTCGGCGATGACCACGGTCTCGGCGGCGATCTTCCTCTACAACCCCGACACCATCCTCGCCGCCGTCGCCGTGCTGAACATGGACGACTCCGGCAACGTCGGCGGCGCTGCCGCCATGTCGACCCTGATCCTGCTCACCTCCGCCGCTGTGTCGCTGCTGCTGGCCGGAGCCTCGCGCGGCCTGCTGCGCCGCTCCCAGGCCTGGAGGAAGGGCGCGAACCCGTAACACCGCTGGACGCTGTCGCCCGGCGCCTATGTGCCGGGCTCAACCCCTGACAAACCCGCCCCGAGCGGGAGACCAACACTGCCAAGGAGCTCCACATGTTCAAACGTCTTGCCCTCGCCGCCGCCGTGGTGGCCGGTTTCGCCGCCCAGGTCCACGCCGCCGACACCGAGCTGACCGTCTACACCGCCCTGGAACCGGAACAGCTGACCGCCTACAAGCAGGCGTTCGAAGCCGAGAACCCGGATATCAAGATCAAGTGGGTTCGTGATTCCACCGGCATCGTCACTGCCAAGCTGCTGGCCGAGAAGGATCGCCCGCAGGCTGACGCCGTCTGGGGCCTGGCTGCTTCCAGCCTGGCGATCCTCGACCAGCAGGGCATGCTGGAGAAGTATGCGCCCAAGCACCTGGACGCCATTGGCAAGAACTACCGTGACCCGGCCAACCCGCCGGCATGGGTCGGCATGGACGTCTGGGCCGCGACCATCTGCTTCAACACCGTCGAGGCCGAGAAGCTGGGCCTGGAGAAGCCGGTGAGCTGGCAGGACCTGACCAAGCCGGAATACAAGGGCAAGATCGTGATGCCGAACCCGGCGTCCTCGGGCACCGGCTTCCTCGACGTTTCCGCCTGGCTGCAGACCTTTGGCGAGAAGCAGGGCTGGGCCTACATGGACGCGCTGCACGAGAACATCGGCCAGTACGTCCACTCCGGGTCCAAGCCGTGCAAGCTGGCTGCTGCCGGCGAATTCCCGATCGGCATCTCCTTCGAGTACCCGGCCGTGCAGCTCAAGCGCCAGGGCGCACCGCTGGACATCGTCCTGCCGAAGGAAGGCCTGGGCTGGGAAATCGAAGCCACCGGCATCGTCAAAGGCACCCAGCATGAAGCTGCCGCGAAGAAACTCGCCGACTTCTCCGCCAGCCCGAAAGCCATGGAGCTGTACAAGGAAAACTTCGCCGTGCTGGCCCAGCCGGGCATCGCCAAGCCGCAGACCGAACTGCCGGCCGACTACGAGCAGCGCCTGATCAAGAACGACTTCGCCTGGGCCTCGAAGAACCGCGACGAGATCCTCGCCGAGTGGCGCAAGCGCTATGACGGCAAGTCGGAAAAAGTCGCTCAGAAGTAATTGCCTGAGTGGGGGTTCCCTCTCCCTGGCCCTCTCCCTGAAGGGAGAGGGAACCCTCCGCAGCAGAGCGTGATCCCGCGTTCATCCCGCTGCACTCCTGATTTTGTTGCCGTTGTTCGCCTGGGCGCACATGGCAGAACCCGCACACCGAACAGCCCCCTCTCCCTTCAGGGAGAGGGTTGGGGAGAGGGGCTCTTCACCGCGCAGGACTTACCCTGATGACCCAGACTCACTGCGACGTCGCCATTGTTGGCGCCGGCATCCTCGGCCTATCCCACGCCTACGCCGCCGCCCGCCGCGGCCTCAGCGTGCGCGTCTTCGAGCGCACCGCCACGCCCCTGGGGGCCTCGGTACGCAACTTCGGCCAGGCGCTGGTCACCGGCCAGCCGCCGGGCGTGATGTCAGAGCTGGCCCGCGCCAGCCGGCCGATCTGGGCGCAGTGGGCGGAGGGGGCGGGGTTCTCCCTGCGGCGCAACGGCTCGCTGCTGTTCGCCCGTACCGAAGCCGAGGAGCACCTGCTGGAAGCCTTCTGCGCCGGCCGGGCCAGGGAGCAGGACTACCGCGTGGGCCTGCTGCGTGGCAGCGAGCTGAACGACCTCTACCAGGGCCACTTCCGCCACCACCGCGCGGCGTTGCTGGGCTTCGACGACCAGCAGCTGTATTCCCGCGAAGCGCTGCCGAGCCTGATCGACTACCTGCGCCGGGAGCACGGCGTGGCGTTCCACTTCTCCACGCTGGTGCGTGACGTCGACACCGGCGTGCTGCGCACCACAGCGGGCACCTTCACCGCCGGGCAGGTGATCGTCTGCTCCGGGCATGACTACCAGACTCTGCTGGCCGAGGTCATTGCGCCGCTGCAGCCGCAGGTGTGCCGCCTGCAGATGCTGCGTGCCCGCCCGCAGGTCGACTTCGGCCTCGCCCATTCGATCCTCACCGGCCTGAGCTGCGTACATTACGGCGCCTTCTCCGACCTGCCCGAAGCCGAGGCGGTGCGCGAGCAGATTCGCCGCGAGACACCGGAGCTGGAAGAACAGGGCATCCACCTGCTGGTCAGCCCGACGCCCCATGGCGAGCTGATCATCGGCGACTCCCACCACTACGGCAGCGATGCGGCGCCGTTCAATGCCGAGTTCGTCGACCGATTGATGCTGGCGCTGGCCGAGGACACCCTGGGCATGCACGTGGAAGTGGTCGAGCGCTGGCAGGGCGTCTACGGCTCGCGCGGGCCGGGGCCGTTCTCGGTGCTGCAGGCCGCCGACGGCATCACGGCGGTGCTGATGCATACCGGCGTAGGCATGAGCATCGGTCCGGCGCTGGGCGAACGGACTGTCGCCGGCCTGTTTGGCTGACACGGGGCTGTCATCTGCCGTTCATGGGCCTCTGATAACACCAGAGAGGCGGGCTTGATCTGCTCTTTGTAGGAGCGAGCTTGCTCGCGAACAGTCCGTGCCGTGCGGGTTCGCGAGCAAGCTCGCTCCTACAGGGCCGGTTTCAAGCCCGCATTACGGCCTCAAGAACCGCAGCCCCATGAACCACAGCATCGTCCAGAGCCATCAGGATTCCGACCTGTTCGGCCTGCTTTATGGCTTCAGCTTCCGCCCCGACCAGCCGGGGCTCGAGATCGATTCGCCGACCGCCCTGCAGCGTCTGCAGGAACCGCGCGCAAGCGATGAATTCCTCTGGCTGCATCTGAACCTTGCGCACGCCGCCTGCGAGCGCTGGATGAAGTCGCACCTGGAGCTGCCCGACTATTTCTTCGAGACCCTGCGCGAAGGCTCGCGCTCCACCCGCATCGAGCATGTGGATGGCGCGCTGCTGGCGGTGGTCAACGACGTAGTGTTCGACTTCAGCAGCCGCATGTCCTCGGACGTCGCCACCCTCTGGGTCTGCGCTCGCGGCCGCCTGCTGGTCACCGCCCGCGCGCAGCCATTGCGCTCGGTGGACACCCTGCGCTCGTCCGTGAAGCACGGCGAGCGCTTCAACTCGCCGCTGGAGTTGCTGGTCCACCTGCTGCGCGACCAGGGCGATATCCTCACTCGCATCGTCCGCGAGACCAGCATCAGCGTGGATCGCATCGAGGATCAGCTACTGTCCTCGCGACTCTCCGCCAGCCGTACCGACCTGGGCGCCATGCGCCGGGTGCTGGTGCGCCTGCAACGCCTGCTGGCGCTGGAGCCGGGCTCGCTGATGCGGCTGCTCAACCGCCCGCCGGTGTGGCTGACGGAGGACGATGTGCGCGTGCTGCGCGAGGCCACCGAGGAGTTCTCCCTGGTGATCAACGACCTCACGGCGCTGGGCGAACGCATCAAGCTGCTGCAGGAAGAGATCGCCGCGAAGATCAACGAGCAGAGCAACCGCACGTTGTTCACCCTTACCGTGGTCACGGTGCTGGCGCTGCCGATCAACATCATCGCCGGTTTCTTCGGCATGAACGTCGGCGGCATTCCCTTTTCCAGCGACCCGGAAGGCTTCTGGATTCTGGTGGTACTGGTGGCCAGCTTCACCGGCCTGGCCGGGCGCTGGGCGTTCCGCAAGCGCGACGACTACTGACGGAGCTTCCCTGTAGGAGCGGGCCATGCCCGCGATCGCGCGCATGGCGCGCTCCTACAGGCCTACGCCCGCGCAACCAGCCTGCTCCTATGCTCAGGCCAATTTCACCGTGCGCAGGCAAAAAAAGACCGGCTCAAAGGCCGGTCGAGGGGGAAGAAATCGTCGTCAGCGGCAGACGCGGGCGATGGCCGCCGCCAGGTGGTCCAGGCGCTCGCCATCCAGCCCGGCAATGTTGGCGCGGCCGCTGCTGACCAGGTAGATGCTGTGCTCCTCGCGCAGGATGCGCACCTGCTCGGCCTGCAGCCCGGTGTAGGAGAACATGCCACGCTGGATGGCGATGTGCGCGAAACGCTCCGCCAGCCCATGGGGACGCAGGGCCTCCACCAGGCCGATGCGCAGATCGGCGATACGCCCGCGCATGCCGTCCAGTTCGTCCAGCCAGAGATTCTTCAGCTCCGGATCGCCGAGGATGGTGGCGACCACTTCCGCACCGTGGGCCGGCGGTGTGGACCACAGGTTGCGGGCAAACAGCACCAGTTGGCTGCGGATGTCGGTGAGCTTGTCGGCGTTCTCGGCGCAGACGATCAGCGCGCCGACGCGGTCGCGATAAAGGCCGAAGTTCTTCGAGCAGGAGCTGGTGATCAGCACCTCCGGCAGGCTTTCGGCGAGCAGGCGCACGGAGTAGGCGTCCTCTTCAAGCCCGTCGCCCAGGCCCTGGTAGGCGAAGTCCAGCAGCGGCAGCAGTTCGCGGCGGCGGACGATTTCCAGCACGCGCTGCCACTGGTCATGATCCAGGTCGAAGCCGGTGGGGTTGTGGCAGCAGGCGTGCAGCAGCACCACGTCGCCCTGGGGAATCTTCTCCAGCATGGCGAACATGGCGTCCGCGTCGAGGCGGTTGTCCGCGCCGACATAGGGGTAGTGCTTGATCGGCACGCCGGCGGCGGCGAACAGGGTTTCGTGGATCGGCCAGGTCGGGTCGCTCAGCCAGATGCTTTTGCCCGGCAGGCAGTGGGCGATGAACTCTGCCGCCAGGCGCAGCGCTCCGGTGCCGCCGGGTGTCTGGGTGGCATCGGCGCGGGAATCGGCCAGCAGGGGCGAGGTGACGCCCAGCACCAGCTCGCACAGGCGCGCGGCAAACAGCGCGTCACCGTGGCTGCCGACGTAGCTCTTGGTGGTCTCGGTATCGACCAGGCGCTGTTCGGCAAGCTTCACCGCGCGGGGGATCGGCGTGAGGCCCTGGACGTCCTTGTAGACGCCCACGCCAAGGTCGAGCCGCGCGGGGTTGGGGTCCGCCCGGTAGGCTTCGAGCAGGCCCAGGATCGGGTCGCCCGGTACGCGGGTGACCTTGGCGAAATGGCTCATTTGCGTCCCTCTGCTTTCGCGGCCAGCTCGTCGGTGCGCGCGGCCATGATGAAATCGTTGCGGTGCAGGCCCTTCAGCTCGTGGCTCCACCAGGTGACGGTGACCTTGCCCCACTGGGTCAGCAGGTCGGGGTGGTGGCCTTCTTCCTCGGCGATGGCGCCCACCGCGTTGGTGAAGGCCAGGGCGTGCCTGAAGTTCTTGAACAGGAAGACCCGCTCCAGTTCCATGTGATCGTCGCGGACCTCGATGTTCCAGTCCGGAATCTGCTTGATCAGCACCGCCAGTTCTTCATCGGACACTTTCGGGGCGTCGGCGCGGCAGGCTTCGCAATGGGCTTGGGTGAGTGCGGTCATGAAAGGTTCTCCTTGTCGTGGGGTGGCATAGGAGTGCGCTCGCGAACCATCTTAGGCTCGCGAGCACGTCTCATCCTAGGCACAGATGGGATCGATTGCAGCGGATCAGGCGGCCTGTTTCGGCGGAAACTTCGGTGCATGCAGGCCCAGGCGCATGGCTTCGCGTACCAGCGCCATGATGTCCTCATGGGCCAGTTCGAAGAGTCGCTTGAGCTCGGGAAGCACGAAATACAGGGGCTGCAGGATGTCGATGCGGTACGGCGTACGCATGCATTCCAGCGGGTTGAACGGCTGGTGCTCGGGCGTACTGGAGAGGCTGTAGACCGTCTCCTTGGGCGACGAGAGGATGCCGCCGCCATAGATGCGCAGGCCCTGCGAGGTATCCTGCAGGCCGAACTCGATGGTCATCCAGTAGAGTCGGGCGAGGAACACGCGCTCTTCCTTGCTGGCGGCCAGGCCGAGCTTGCCGTAGGTGTGGGTGAATTCGGCGAACCAGGGGTTGGTGAGCAGCGGGCAGTGGCCGAATATCTCGTGGAAGATGTCCGGCTCCTGCAGGTAGTCGAGTTCTTCCAGGGTGCGGATGAAGGTGGCGACGGGGAATTGCTGGCTGGCCAGCAGCTCGAAGAAGGTCTGGAAGGGGATCAGCGCCGGCACCCGCGCCACGCGCCAGCCGGTGGTGGCCTGGAGCACCTGGTTGACCTCGGCCAGTTGCGGGATGCGGTCGTGGGGCAGGCCGAGCTGCTCGATGCCATCCAGGTATTCCTGACACGCGCGGCCCTCGATCACTTTCAGCTGGCGGGTGATCAGGGTGTTCCAGACCTGATGCTCGGTTTCCGGGTAGTGGATAAAGCCATCGTCATCAGGTTGGCGGGCCACGTACTGCGTTGTCTTCATGGAGTCTCCGGCGTCGAGCTGCCTGTTCTTGTGATGACTCACCAATAGCGCGATGCGTCCCGGTGATCAGCCCCCTGGCGCTGCGCAGGAACGCGCCAAACGCGGCAATCCGTAAAGAAATGGTTACGCTTGGCGGCGCAGGCATCCGGCCATGGCTTGAAGCTGTGGTGATCTGTCACATATTCTTGACGGTAATTTCCGGCCGCCTTGCGAAAAACCGCGCCGGAGCGCCCACCACAACGACAACCACGGGCCCGCCATGCGTATCAAAGTGCACTGCCAGAACCGCGTCGGCATCCTGCGCGACATCCTCAACCTGCTGGTCGACTACGGCATCAACGTCAATCGTGGCGAGGTCGGCGGCGAGCAGGGCAACGCCATCTACCTGCTCTGCCCGAACCTCATCAACCTCCAGTTCCAGTCGCTCAAGCCCAAGCTCGAAGCGGTGCCCGGCGTATTCGGCGTCAAGCGCGTCGGCCTGATGCCCAGCGAGCGTCGCCACCTGGAGCTGAACGCACTGCTGGCGGCGCTGGAGTTCCCGGTGCTGTCCATCGACATGGCCGGGCAGATAGTTGCGGGCAACCGTGCCGCTGCACAGCTGCTGGGTGTGCGCGTGGATGAAGTACCGGGCATCCCGCTGTCACGCTACGTCGAAGACCTCGACCTGCCCGAGCTGGTGCGGGCCAACAAGGCGCGCATCAATGGCCTGCGGGTGAAGGTGAAGGGCGATGTGTTCCTTGCCGACATCGCGCCGCTGCAGACCGAACACGACGAAAGCGAAGCGCTGGCCGGAGCCGTGCTCACGTTGCATCGCGCCGACCGCGTCGGCGAGCGTATCTACAACGTGCGCCGCCTGGAGCTGCGCGGCTTCGACAGCATCTTCCAGAGTTCGCGAGTAATGGCCGCCGTGGTCCGCGAAGCGCGGCGCATGGCGCCGCTGGATGCCCCGCTGCTGATCGAGGGCGAAACGGGCACCGGCAAGGAGTTGCTGGCCCGCGCCTGCCACCTCGCCAGCCCGCGCGGACAGTCGCCGTTCATGGCGCTGAACTGCGCCGGCCTGCCCGAATCCATGGCCGAGACCGAACTGTTCGGCTACGGCCCCGGCGCCTTCGAGGGAGCTCGCCCCGAGGGCAAGCTCGGCCTGCTGGAGCTGACCGCTGGCGGCACGCTGTTCCTCGACGGTGTCGGCGAGATGAGCCCGCGCCTGCAGGCCAAGCTGCTGCGCTTCCTGCAGGATGGCTGCTTCCGCCGCGTGGGCAGTGACGAAGAGGTTTACCTGGACGTACGGGTGATCTGCGCGACCCAGGTGGACTTGTCCGAGCTCTGCACCAAGGGCGAATTCCGCCAGGATCTCTACCACCGCCTCAACGTGCTGTCGCTGCACATCCCGCCGCTGCGCGAATGCCTGGACGGCCTGGAGCCGCTGGTGGAGCACTTCCTCGATCAGGCCAGCCGGCAGATCGGCTGCGCGCTGCCCAAGCTCTCGCCCCAGGCGCTGGACCGCCTCGGTCGCTACCACTGGCCGGGTAACGTACGGCAGCTGGAAAACGCGCTATTCCAGGCGGTTTCGCTGTGCGAAGGCGGCACCATCCGCCCTGAGCATATCCGCCTGCCGGACTATGGCGCGCCGCATCCGCTGGGGGACTTTTCCCTGGAAGGAGGGCTGGACGTGATCGTCGGCCGGTTCGAGAGGGCGGTGCTTGAGCGTCTCTACCGCGAGCACCCGAGCAGCCGGCAACTGGGCAAGCGCCTGGGGGTGTCGCACACCACCATCGCTAACAAGTTGCGGATGCACGGGTTGGGGCACAACGAGGAGACCTGACCGCACTCGCTTGCAGGCGCGGGCCCTGCCTGTGACTCATCGGCAGGGTCGACAGCTTTCCGTCACCAGGTCTTCGGCCGGTACCCCTTCACGCAGGCCCGCACCTCATCGTCGATCACGTTGCCCGGCTTGATGCAGTCGGACAGCTTGCGTGGGCTGTCGCTGTAGGGGGAGGCCACTGGCGCCGCGCCGACTTCGGCCGGGGGCAGGCCCAACCGGCTTTGCAGCACCACCCAGCGCTCCACCAGCCAGGCATGGCTGGCCGGGTTGCGCCACAAGGCGGTGCCGGCGGCGAGGATCAGCAACGGAAGGAGAAACCACAGCAACGGTTTCAGCAGCATCCGCCAATTGTGCTTCGGGTCATCGGGCGGCTTCTGCCGGTTCTGTTGCCGGACCTGCTCCCAGTAATAGTCGCGATCACGGTCGCTCATCGAATGTCGTTCCGCCGGGGGGGATGAGTGAAGAGTAATGGCTGGCGTCGCCCGCGGCGAGGCGCGATCAGTGGTCCTTGTGACGGGCTTCGCGCACCACCATATTGGTCTGCATGACCGCTCCCCGAACCTCCTCCCGCGCCCAGCCAGCCGATGTGCTGTCCGCTTTCCATCCGGCGGTGGCCGGCTGGTTTCGCGCTCACTTCAAGGCTCCCACCGAGGCGCAGGTCCGGGCGTGGCCGGCGATCCAGGCGGGCGAATCGGCTCTGGTGTCGGCGCCCACCGGCTCGGGCAAGACGCTCACGGCCTTTCTTTCGGCCATCGATGCCCTGGTCCGCGAGGGGCTGGCGAACGGCGGCGCGCTGCCTGACCGCACCACGGTGGTCTACGTCTCGCCGCTCAAGGCGCTGTCCAACGACATCCGCCTCAACCTCGACGAGCCCCTGGCCGGCATCCGCGCGGCGCTGGTGGAAATGGGGCTGCCGGAAGTGGCTATCCGCACCGCCGTACGCACCGGCGATACCACGTCCAGCGAGCGCGAGGCCATGCGCCGACAGGTGCCGCACATTCTGGTCACCACGCCGGAGTCGCTCTACGTGCTGCTCGGCTCGGACTCCGGTCGCGCCATGCTCGCCGGCGCGCGCAGCGTGATAGTCGATGAAATCCATGCGCTGGCCGCCAGCAAGCGTGGCAGCCACCTGGCGCTGTCGCTGGAGCGCTTGCAGGCCTTGAGCGAAGCGCCGCTGGTGCGCATCGGTCTGTCGGCCACGCAGAAGCCCATCGAGGCAGTGGCGAACTTCCTGGTGGGGCGTCACCAGGCCTGCCGTATCGTCGATATCGGCTATAGCCGTGAGCGTGACCTGAACCTGGAAGTGCCGGCGGCTCCGCTGGAGGCGGTGATGTCCCACGAGGTCTGGGACAAGGTCTACGACCGCCTCGCCGAACTGGCTGGCGAACACCGCACCACGCTGGTGTTCGTCAACACCCGGCGGCTGTCCGAACGGGTCACCCGGCATCTGGCCGAGCGCATCGGAGCCGGCTGGGTGGCGGCGCACCATGGCAGCCTGTCCAAGGAACTACGCCTGGGCGCCGAGCGGCGGCTCAAGGCCGGGCAATTGAAAGTGCTGGTGGCCACCGCTTCGCTGGAGCTGGGCATCGATATCGGCGATGTGGACCTGGTCTGCCAGATCGGCTCGCCGCGCTCCATCGCCGCCTTCCTGCAGCGCGTCGGGCGCTCCGGCCACAGCGTTGGCGGCACGCCCAAGGGGCGGCTGTTCCCGACTTCGCGGGACGATCTGATCGAGTGCGTGGCGCTGCTCGACAGCGTGCGGCACAACGAGCTGGACGCCCTGAGTATCCCCCACGCGCCGCTGGACGTGCTGGCTCAGCAGATAGTCGCCGAAGTGGCCTGCCAGGAATGGCGCGAAGACGCGTTGTTCGAGCTGTTCACGGCCGCGCAACCTTACGCCGACCTCAGCCGCGAGCAGTTCGACGCGCTGCTGCGCACCCTTGCCGAGGGTTACACCAGCCGCAACGGCCAGCGCGGTGCCTACCTGCACCGCGACGCCGTGCATCAGCGCCTGCGCGGCCGACGCGGGGCCAGACTCACCGCCGTGACCTCGGGCGGCACCATCCCCGATACCGGCGACTACGCCGTGCTGCTGGAGCCACAAGGCCTCACCGTGGGCACGGTGAACGAGGATTTCGCGGTGGAGAGCCTGGCCGGCGACGTGTTCCAGCTGGGCAATATTTCCTACCGCATCCTGCGTGTGGAGCCGGGGCGCGTGCGTGTCGAGGATGCCCAGGGCCAGCCGCCGAACATTCCCTTCTGGCTCGGCGAGGCGCCGGGGCGCACCGACGAGCTGTCCACCAGCGTCGCGCGCCTGCGCGGGCAGCTGGACCAATTGCTCGCCGCCGGCGAGCACGACGACGAACCCTTGCAGCGGGCCATCGCCTGGCTGCAGCGCGAACTCGGCCTCAACGATGCGGCGGCGCGGCAACTGGTGGAATACCTGGCCCGCGCGCGCCACGCCCTCGGTGCGCTGCCCACGCAGGAGACGCTGATCCTCGAGCGCTTCTTCGATGAATCCGGCGGCATGCAGCTGGTCATCCATTCGCCCTACGGCAGCCGCCTCAACCGCGCCTGGGGCCTGGCGTTGCGCAAACGTTTCTGCCGCACCTTCAACTTCGAACTGCAGGCCGCCGCCACCGAGGACGCGATCATCCTCTCGCTGTCGACCAGCCACAGCTTCCCGCTGGACGAAGTGTGGCGCTACCTGCACTCCAACAGCGCCGAGCACGTGCTGATCCAGGCGCTGCTCGACGCGCCGCTGTTCGGCGTACGCTGGCGCTGGAACGCCACCACCGCGCTGGCGCTGCCGCGTTACAGCGGCGGCCGCAAGGTCGCTCCGCAGTTGCAGCGCATGCGCAGCGAAGACCTGCTGGCCTCGGTGTTCCCCGACCAGGTGGCGTGTCTGGAGAACATCGTCGGCGAACGCGAGATTCCCGATCACCCACTGGTAGCGCAAACCCTCGACGACTGCCTGCATGAGGCGATGGACAGCGAAGGCTGGCTCGATCTGCTGCGTCGCATGGAGCGCGGTGAGATCAGCCTGCTGGCGCGCGACCTGCCGGCTCCGTCGCCGCTGGCGGCGGAGGTGCTGTCCGCCAGCCCGTACGCCTTCCTCGACGATGCGCCGCTGGAGGAGCGCCGCACCCAGGCCGTGCAGAGCCGCCGCTGGACCGATCCGGAAAGCGCCGACGACCTCGGCGCTCTGGATGCCGAAGCCATCGACGCGGTGCGCGCCGAGGCCTGGCCCGAAGCCCGCGATGCTGATGAGATGCATGAGGCGCTGACCGGCCTGGGCGGTATCCGTGAGAGCGAAGCGCAGGCCAACGAGGGGTGGCCTTTCCTGCTCAAGTCGCTGGCCAGGGCGGGGAGGGCGGCGCGCCTGGAACTGCCCGTGGGCGCAGTCTGGGTGGCGGCGGAGCGGCTCAGCCAATGGCTTGCCCTGCATCCTCAGGTCGCGATGAAGCCCCGCCTCGATCTGCCTGCGGCACTGCGTGAACCCTGCTCGGCGGACGAGGCGCAGGTCGAGCTGGTGCGGGCGCGCCTGACCGGCTTCGGCCCGCGCCTGCTGAGTGAGCTGGCGCAGGACCTGGGTATTGCCACCGGCGATACCGGCTTCGCCCTGACCAGCCTGGAGCGCGAGGGCTACGTGCTACGCGGTCGGTTCACGCCGGGCACGAGCGAGGAGGAGTGGTGCGAGCGCCACTTGCTGGCGCGCATCCACCGCTACACGGTCAAGCGCCTGCGCCGGGAGATCGAACCGGTGGCGCGGGCGGATTTCATGCGTTTCCTGTTCGACTGGCAGCGGGTGTCCGCTGGATCGCGAGTGCGCGGTGCGGAGTCCCTGGCCGGCGTGCTCAGCCAGCTGGAAGGCTTCCAGGCCGCCGCCAGTGCCTGGGAAAGCGACATACTGCCCAGTCGTGTGTCCGACTACGGAATCAACTGGCTGGACGACCTGTGCCGCGCCGGCCGCATCGTCTGGGCGCGCCTGCCGGGCCGAGCCGCCGCGAAGGGGCGTGGCGGCCCGCTGAAGAGCACGCCCATCGTGCTGCTGCCACGCGCGCAGATGGCGCAGTGGAGCGTGCTGAGTGCGGGGCAGGCGGATGCCGAGCTGTCCGCCAAGGCCGGCAAGGTGCTGGAGGTGCTCAAGGAGCACGGCGCGTCCTTCTTCGAAGAGTTGGCCAGTGACAGCCACCTGCTGCGCACCGAACTGGAAACCGTGCTGGGCGAACTGGTGGCGGCCGGGCGGGTGAATGCCGACAGCTTCGCCGGCCTGCGTGCACTGTTGATGCCGGCCGCGCGGCGCCATCCACAGCGTCGCTCACGCACGCCGCTCTTCGGCATGGCCGATGCCGGGCGCTGGGCGCTTCTGCGCCGTTCCACACTGGAGCCGGGCGCGCGCTTGCCGGCGGAAGTGCTCGAGCATGTCGCCATGACCCTGCTGCGCCGCTACGGCGTGGTCTGCTGGCGCCTGCTGGACCGCGAGGCTGATTGGCTGCCGCCGTGGCGCGACCTGCTGCGGGTCTACCATCGCCTGGAAGCGCGCGGGGAAATCCGTGGCGGGCGCTTCGTCGCCGGGCTGACCGGCGAGCAGTTCGCCCTGCCCGAAGCCGTCGGCCTGCTGCGCGAAGTGCGCCGCCGTGAAGCGAGCGGCGATTGGGTAGTGGTGTCGGCGGTCGACCCGCTGAACCTGGCCGGTACCCTGTTGCCGGGGCGCAAGGTCCCGGCGGTGAGCGGCAACCGCGTGCTTTATCGCGATGGCGTGCCGGTGGGTGCGTTGATCGCCGGTGAGGTGGAACTGCTCGCGGAGCTGGCGCCGGAAGACCAGGCCCGCGCGCGCGAACTGCTGATCCGCCGGTAAGCCGGACGCGGCTGACGTACACTCAGCGGCACGGTCGCTTCTCCCTGCGAGGCTGTGATGTCTTCCCGCGAGCCCCCGAGTCTGCCCGCCCTGCTGCGCCAGTGGTGGTTCCTGCCGCTGCTGGCACTTGCGCTGGGCTTGCGGCTGCATGAGCTGACCGGCTCGGCCATCTGGGGTGACGAAAGCTCCAGCCTGTTCCTGGCTCGCTATGCACCCGTGCAACTCTGGCAGCACGCTGCCCATGACGTGCATCCGCCGCTGTACTTCTACCTGCTGCACCTGTGGACCGGGCTGTTCGGCGAGAGTGTGCTGTCGCTGCGCCTGCTCAGCGCCGTGTTCGGCACGCTCGCCGTATTCCTCGGTGGCTGGCTGGCCTGGAGGATTGCCAGTCGCCGCGCGGCCTTGCTCGCGGTCCTGCTGCTGGCGCTGCTGCCCACGGCGGTGCGTTACAGCCAGGAAGTGCGCATGTATTCCCTGCTCGGCTGCTGGCTGCTGGCGGCAACCCTGGCCTTGCTCTACTGGTTGGAGGAGGGGCAGCGGCGTTACCTGCTGGCCTACGTGCTGCTGATGACTGCGGCGTTCTATACCCACTACTTCAGCCTGTTCGGACTGCTGGTGCACTGGGTCTGGCTGGCGACGCTGCCGAACAGCCCGCTGCGCCGCCGCGACTGGTGGCTGGCCAACCTGGCCATTGCCGTGCTGTTCCTGCCCTGGCTGCCCGGCCTGCTGGACCTGGTTCGCCACATGGCAGTGCTGGTCGCCGGTGGTGACGTGGGTTGGGAGTCGCCGGTGGATGCCCGTTCCGTCCCGTCGATGCTCTGGCAATGGCTGGCGCAGTCGGATGGCAACGAGCTGCCCTGGCCCCTGTTGGTGGGCGTGCCGTTGCTGGTGGTGGGGGCGATGCTGCTGGTGCTGCGTCGGGACCACAGCCGCCAGCGCGCCGGCCTGTTGCTGTCGCTCTACGTCGGCCTGCCGCTGCTGTTGCTGTACGCCGCGTCCTTCATTTCGCCGGTGTTCGTCGAACGCTACCTGACGGCCTTCGCGCTGGGCCTTCCGCTGTTGTTCGCGCTGGCGCTGGACCGCTTGCTGGAGTTGCGGCGGGCGCTGGGAGTCGTGACGCTGGCGACCTTACTGAGCCTGCAAGGCCTGGGATTGGCGCGTGCCTACCAGACAGACCCGGACGAGCAGTTCGACGGCATGGTCGCCTACGTCAACGCCCATTACCGCGCCGGCGATCGGGTGGTTGTGGACGATATCCTCTGGTACCTGGCGTTCCGTTACTACAACCGCACCGGCAGCGAACCGCTGCTGTTCACCGCGCCGGCGCCGGATGGTACGTCCGGACGGCCGGGCCGTTACGGTTTCGGCTCGCTGATCGATGATCGCCAGCACAGCTTCGTCGACCGCCTGGCGGACCTGCCGCAGGACAGCGGCCGTGTCTGGCTGGTGATGAGCCGCTTCAACGACGAAGAGATTCCCGACGTGCCCGCCAGCTGGCGACGCATCGCCCAGCATGCCGGTGGGGAAGTTCAGGCGCTGCTGTTCGAGCGCGCGTCGCTGCGTAACGCTGCGCGCTGATCGCTCAATGGCTCAGAAGCGGATACGCCCGGTGAAGGCGTCCTTGAGCATCACCCAGTCGCCCATCAGCGACCACAACGGGTATTTGAAGGTGGCCGGGCGGTTCTTCTCGAACACGAAGTGGCCGACCCAGGCGAAGCCGTAGCCGGCCAGCGGCATGGCCAGCAGCCACAGCCAGTGCCCGCTGACGACGGCGTAGGCGAGGATGGAGAGCACCAGCAGGCTGCCTACGTAGTGCAGGCGGCGGCACACGGCGTTGCTGTGCTCCTGCAGGTAATACGGGTAGAACTCGGCAAAGCTCTGGAATCGATCGGCGGTCTGGGTGCTCATGGCGCACCTCCTGTTGTTGTGGTGGCCCAGTGTAGGCCGGAGCCGTCAGACTTGCGGATGGCATAGGGGACCAGTTTAGTATCCCCCTGCGCCGCCGGCAGTCCGGCGGTGGCGCCGTTGACCACCATAACCAGAAGAAAACGCATGCCTGAGCGTACGACCCTGTCCAGTTGGGTGCGGGGAATTGTCCAGTCCCTGGAACTGGAAGGCCTGGACAGCCGAGCGCTGTTCGCCGAACTGGGGCTGGATTTCGCCGCCCTCGATGATCCCGACGCGCGTTTCCCGCAGGACGCCATGAGTCGCCTGTGGAACCGTGCCGTGGAGCTGTCCGGCAACCCGGCTATCGCCCTGAACATCGCCCGTGTGCACACGCCGGCGTTCCCGGTGGTGGGTTATGCGCTAATGTCCAGCCGCAACCTGGGCGAGGGCTTCGAGCGCCTGGAGCGTTACCAGCGGATCATTGCCGAGGGCGCTGACCTGACCTTCCGCCGCCTGCCCGAGGGCTGCCTGTACCGCATCGTGGTGCATGGCGACCGTCTGCCGGTGCCGCGGCAGAGCGCCGAGTGCTCGCTGGCCAGCCTGATCGCCATGCTGCGCTGGATCACCGGGCGGGCGATCAAGCCTCTGGAGGTGCGTCTGGCCGGAGACGCGCCGCAGAACGTCGAGCCTTACCGGGAGCTGTTCCAGGCACCGCTGAGCTTTGGCCATGCCGACTGCGCGATGCTGTTCTCCCACGAAGACATGGCCGCGCCGCTGCCGACCGCCAACGAGGAGCTGGCGCGCCTGCACGACCGTTTCGCCGGGGAATACCTGGCGCGCTTCGTCAGCAGCCGCTTCAGCCACCAGACGCGCCAGGTGCTATGCCGCCTGCTGCCACAGGGCGAGCCCAAGCGCGAGAGCGTGGCCCAGGCGCTGCACCTGTCCGAGCGCACCCTGCAGCGTCGCCTGCAGGAAGAGGGCACCAGCTACCAGCAGTTGCTCGACGACACCCGCCGCGAGCTGGCCCAGCAGTACCTCGCCACGCCGCGCATGACGCTGCTGGAAATCGCCTATCTGCTCGGCTTCTCGGAGCCGAGCAACTTCTTCCGCGCCTTCCGCCGCTGGTTCGGCAAGACGCCGGGGGAGTATCGCGAGGAGCTTTGATACCTGCGCGCCGAAGGGGCGGATGTAGGAGCGAGCTTGCTCGCGAACCGCTTGATGTCGGTGCCCAGCCATTCGCGAGCAAGCTCGCTCCTACAAAAGCCTGCCGCAGCCGGCTAGCGTAGACGGCGCCTGGGACTGATGGGTATCGCTACGCTCCACGCCTTCCTACGACGTGCTCAACCTGCAGGGGCGATCAGTGCCGCCAGAACGCCGGAGTGAACAGCACCAGCACGGTGATGATCTCCAGGCGGCCCGCCAGCATGCCGGCGCAGAGCAGCCATTTGGCAGCGTCCGGCAGCGAGGCGAAGTTGCCCGAGGGGCCGATGATCGGGCCCATGCCCGGACCGACGCCGGCCACGGTGCTGGCCGCGCCGGTCAGCGAGGTCATCCAGTCCAGGCCGAGGAACGACAGGCCCAGCGCCAGCGCACCGACGGTGGCGCCGAAGAAGAACGAGAAGGTCAGGATCGAGCGCACGATCTCCTCGTCCAGGCGATGGCCGTTGTAGCTCTGGCGGATCACCGCGCGCGGGTGGATCAACTGGTACAGGCTGGCGCGCAGCAGGGTGAAGGCCACCTGGAAGCGGAAAATCTTGATGCCGCCGGCGGTGGAGCCGGAGCAGCCGCCGATGAAGCCCAGGTAGAAGAACAGCATGATCGAGAAGTGGCCCCACAGGCTGTAGTCGCCCAGGGCGAAGCCGGTGGTGGTGACCACCGAGGTCACGTTCACCGCGACGATGCGGAAGGCGTCCAGCCAGGGCAGGCTGGAGGTCACCGAGTACCAGGTGCCCATGACCAGCCAGGTGACCAGCAGCAGGCCCAGGAAACCGTGTACCTGGTGGTCGCGGATCAGCGCCTTGCGGTTGCCGCGCAGCATGGACACGTACAGCACGAAGGGGATGCTGCCCAGGATCATCACCACCACCGCCACCCAGTGGACCGCCGGCTGGTGCCATTTGGCCAGGGACTGGTCAGAGGTGGAGAAGCCGCCGGTGGAGATGGCCGACATCGCATGATTGAGCGAGTCGAACAGGCCCATGCCGGCCCACCAGAAGGCCAGCGTACCGGCGATGGTGATGGCCACATAAACCCCGACTATGTACTTGGCCACCATGTGCGAGCGCGGCATGACCTTGTCGGATCGGTCGGAGGATTCGGTCTGGAACAGACGCATGCCACCGATGCGCAGCATCGGCAGGATCGCTACCGCCATCGCGATGAAGCCGATACCGCCCAGCCAGTGCAGCAGCGAGCGCCAGATCAGGATGCCGGGCGACATCTTGTCCAGCCCCGACAGCACGGTCGAACCGGTGGCGGTGATGCCTGACATGCTCTCGAAGATGGCGTCGGTGAAGCTGATGTGCCGGGCGAACATGAAGGGCAGGGACGAGAAGAAGCAGACGATCACCCAGCTCGATACGGTGAGCATGTACATGTCCCGCGGGCGCATGTGCACATGCTCCGGGCGACCCGGAATGACCATGCCCAGGCCGCAGGTGAAGGTGATGATCGCCGACCAGATGAAGGGGTGCAGTTCGTTGGCGCGGCCGTAGTAGAGCAGCGTGGCCATGGGGACCAGCATGGCGACCGCCAGCGTGATCACGAAGATGCCGATGATGAATCCGAGGGTGCGTAGTGTCGGCAGGGCCATGCGCTGAGGTCTGAATCCAAAAGGAATCGGCCATTTTACCTGCCGTCTGCCGAGAGTAAACCGCGTGACGCCGTTCCTCTTTACAAGTGGGGCGGAGAACGAGGACGTAGTCTTTCCCGGGCAAATGCGAACCCTTTGCGTCTACAATGGCGGCTTTCGAGATTGACTGGAGGCAGCCCATGGAGGCTCTCGACGCGTTGCTCAACCGTGTGTCCCACGCTCGCCTGAGCGAGCCGGCGCCGTCTGCCGAGCAGCTGGACCGCCTGTTCCGCAGCGCCTTGCGCGCGCCGGACCACGGGCAACTGCGCCCCTGGCGTTTCCTTACCGTGGAAGGCGAGGCGCGCAAGGAGCTGGGTGAGTTGTTCGCCCGCGCCGTGGCGGCGAATGAGCCGGACGGCAAGCCCGAGGCGCTGGACAAGGCTCGCGCCATGCCGCTGCGTGCTCCGATGCTGGTGGTGGCCGTAGCGCGTCTGCAGGATCACCCCAAGGTTCCGGAAATCGAGCAGTGGCTGGCGGCGGGCTGTGCCGCCCACGGCATCGTCCAGGCGGCCTACGTCGAAGGATTGGGAGCGATGTGGCGGACTGGCGCCATGGCGTTCGATCCGCTGGTGCGCGAAGGTCTGGGTTTGGCCGAGAACGAACGCATCGTCGGCTTCATCTACCTCGGGACGCCGATCGGCGAACTGCGCCGCCCGGCGCCGTTGGACCCGGCCGAATTCGTCAGCGCCTGGCGGGGCTGAGCGGCAGCTCCAGGCGTACCTTCCAGCCACCGTCGCGCGCTCGCCAGAACAGGTGACCCCCTTGCCAGGCGGCGAGGCGCCGCGCCGGGGGCAGAGCCTCCGGCAGCCAGGCCCGCGCTTGCGGGTCGTGGCCGTGCAGGTCCAGGCGCAGTTCTCCGTGGGCTGAGCTGAGCGACAGTTTCAGCACAGTGTTCGGCTGGCGCGCGAGCGCCGCTTCCAGCAATGCATCCAGAGCCTCGCCCAGCGCGTCCGGCCAGCTTTCCAGTGGCCAGGTGCCGCTTTGCGGCAGGCTCAGGCGCAGGCCCGGCCAACGCTCGCGCCATTGCGCTGCGTGGCGCGCCAGTTCCACCGCCAGCACCAGATACTGCGGATCGTCGTAGGGTTCACTGCGCAGCAGGGCTGCCGGCGGCAGCGGCTGCTGCAGGGCGGGGATCGGGGTAGCGAAGGCGGGTAGGCTCATGGTGGCTCTCCGAAAATGCGCTCGGTTCAGGCGCCCTGGCGGCGCAGCGGCAGGTCGATGCTGGCGACGAATCCACCGTCGGGATGGTTGCTCAGGCGCAGCCGTCCGTGATGGCGCTCGATGGCGCGTCGGGCAATCGCCAGGCCCAGGCCATGGCCAGGGCTGCTCTGGTTGGGAGCGCGGAAGAAGGGTTCGCCCAGTTGCGCCAGGTGTTCCTCACTGGCGCCGGGGCCGTGGTCGCGCACGCCGATGTGCAGGCGTTCGCCGTCGATCCGCGCCTGTACTTCCAGCGGCTGCTGCGCCGGGTTGAAGCGCAGGCCGTTGCGCAGCAGGTTGTCGAGGGCGCGTTCGAGCATGTCCGGCCAGCCGTCGAGGGCCAGTTGCGGGGCGATGTCGAGCTGGATGTCCTGTTCCGGGTAAAGCAGTTGTGCGTCGTTGCGCAGACGCTCGAACAGCGGCAGCAGGTCGATGCGGCTGGTCGGGCCGGGCTCGGCGTCGAGGCGGGCGAGGGCGAGGATTTCGCCGATCAGCGCTTCCAGACGGTCGCACTCCTGCTCCAGGCGTGGCCACATGGCGGCGCGCTGCTCGGGGCCGGCACGCTCGGCCAGCGCCAGGGCGATGCGCAGGCGTGCCAGCGGTGAGCGCAGTTCATGGGACACATCGCGCAGCAACTGACGCTGGCTGCCGATCAGCCCCTGCAGGCGGGCGCCCATGCGGTTGAAGTCGCGGGCCAGCACGCCCAGTTCGTCGCCGCGACGGGCGAGGCGGGCGAGGCTGTCCTGTTGATAACTGGTCTGCCCGAGGTCATGTACGGCGCGGCGCAGGCGGTTCAGCGGGCGGGTGATGGACAGCGTCAGCAGCAGGCTGAACACGGTCAGCACCACCAGCGCGATGCCCAGGGCGCTCAGCGGCCACAGCAGGCTGCTGCGGTGCCAGGCCTGCAGCGTCGGATGGGGAATTCGGTAGATGAACAGGTAGGTCTGGTCAGTGCGGCTGCTGGTGTATTCCTGGCTCAGTTGACGCCAGGGGAAGCGCGGCATGTTCTCGCGGTCGAAGTTGTTGTCGCGCGGACGCGGCGGGCGCGGCAGGTAGGTGCCGTTGACCAGGCGCTGGCCGGTCTCGTCGAGTACCTGCACCGAGAGCTCATAGTCCTTGCGCCGGCTTTCCAGCAGTTGCTGGGCGGCGTCCGGGCCTTGCGTCTCGTAGAGCAGGGTCCATTGCTTGGCGATGTCGTGCAGCCCCGGATAGCGGGCGATGACCCAGGTGTCCTGGTTCAGGGCGCGGCCCAGCAGGATCGACAGTCCGGCCACCAACAGGAGGGCGAGCCAGAAGGCGGCGAGGATCCGCCAGAAGAGTGAACGCATGGTCTTCCTGTTCAGCCGCATGGTCTATCCGTTGTCAGGGGCTCCACGGCAAGGCGCCGGGTAGAACCCGGCGCCTGCACTGCCTGGAGCGATCAGTTGGTCTTGGCGCCGTCCTTCTGGGCCTTCCAGGTCTGGAACTCGGCCCATTCGGCCTTGCGTTGTTCACGCTGCTTCTTCAGCTCGTCGAACTTCTTCTGCTGTTCGGGAGTGAGGATGCCGCGGACGCTGGCGTCGGTCTTGTCGTGGTTGGCCTTGAGCTCTTCCTGCATGGCCTTGCGGTCGGCCTCGGGCAGCTTGTTCCAGTATTTCTCGGTGATGGCGCGGCGATCTTTCATCGAGTCGCCCATCAGCTTGCCGATCTGCTGGCGCTGGTCCTGGGTCAGGTTCAGTTCGCGGAACGGGCCGCCGTGGTCGCCACGCTGGCCGTGCATGCCCGGGCCATGGTCTTTCATGAACGGGGCCGGCGGCGGAGCGTCGGTCGGCGCGGGAGTGGCCGCCAGCGCGACGGTCGGCAGGGCGGCGGCGATCAGCAGGGCGGTCAGGGTCTTGCGCATGGTGTTTCTCCTTTCAGGGGCCGGTCGTTACCGGATGAGCCCAGTCTAGGGTCGGCAAGGTCAAGGGCGGTCAGTCCCACGTAAAGCTTCGGTAAAGATTACGTGAAGCCCTGCTGGAATCTTTACGAAGCCCGGGCCAGAGCGGTCCGGGCGTTCCTGGGGGGAGGGGTCAGGCCGCGTAGAAGTAGCCGCGCCCGCGCAGGGCGAGGATGCGCGGGCGGCCGTCGGGGTGACTGCCGAGCTTCTTGCGCAGGTTGCTGACGTGCATGTCCAGGCTGCGGTCGTACAGGGTCAGCTTGCGCCCCAGCGCGAGCTGCGCCAGGGCCTGCTTGTCCAGCGGCTCGCCCGGTTGGCGCAGCAGGGCTTCGAGGATGCGGCTCTCGGAGAGGGTCAGGCTGATTTCTTCGGTGCCGATGGTGGCCACGCCGCGCGACAGGTTCAGCGCCAGGTCGCCCAGCTCCAGCTGCGCGGCGGGTTGCGCCGGGTGGCTGCGACGTAGCACGGCGCGCAGGCGCGCGGTCAGCTCGCGGGGGTCGCAGGGTTTGGCCAGGTAGTCGTCGGCGCCCAGTTCCAGACCGAGGATGCGGTCCAGCGGCTCGCCGCGGGCGGAGAGCATCAGCACCGGCAGGTCCGGGTGGTCGCTGCGCAGTGACTTGAGCAGTTCCAGGCCGCTGCCGTCGGGCAGCATGACGTCGAGCACGACCGCGTCCGGCGCGCGGCTGCCCAGCGCGGCGCGGGCTTGCGCACCATCGTGGGCGGCGCGGATGCTGAAGCCTTCCTGGGTCAGCCAGGTGGTCAGCAGTTCGCAGAGTTCGACGTCGTCGTCGATCAGCAGCAGTTCACTCATGAAGAGGCTTCTTTCAGTTGATCCATTCGCGGCGCGAGCGGCGGCGGCCACGGCTCAGCATACCCAGGACGAACGCCAGCAGGGCGGTGCCGGCTCCGGCCACGTACCAGGTCTGCTGCTCGCTGAGCAGGCGCGGCGGCTGATTGGCCTGGGCCTCGCGCAGTTGCAGCTTCAGGCGCTGGTTTTCCTGGGTCAGGCGGGCGATGCGGGCTTCGTCCTGGCTGTTGTCCGGGTTGGCGATTTGTTCGGCCAGTTCGGCACGTTGCCGTTCGCTTTCGGCCAGACGCTGCTCCAGGTCAGGATTGGCGGCCGGCGATTGAGCTGAAGGTTGGACAGCACTTTGCGCCGGTTGCTCCGTGACGGGCTCTTCGGCGAGGACGGGCAGTGGCAGGGCGAGGCAGGCGAGCAGGGGCAAACGGCGCATCGGGACTCCTTGTTCGATGATGTGCCGCCGTCCATGGCCATCCCGGCGCTGTCCGGCTGCGATGCCCCGTGGCGCTCCGTGCCTCGGGGTGCAACGCTCGCGCGCTGTTAGGGCAGGACTTTCTTGAACGGCTTGACCACGACTTCGGCGTAGACGCCGGCGGCGCGGTACGGGTCGGCGTCGGCCCAGGCTTGCGCGGCAGCCAGCGAGTCGAACTCGGCGACGATCAGGCTGCCGGTGAAGCCGGCGGCGCCCGGGTCGTTGCTGTCGATGGCCGGGTGCGGACCGGCCAGTACCAGGCGGCCTTCTTCCTTCAGCTGCTCCAGGCGTGCGATGTGCGCGGGACGGGCGGCCAGGCGGCGTTCTTGGGAAGCGGTGATATCACGGGCAATGATCGCGTAGAGCATGTCAGTCCTTGGGTTTTTCGCCGGTAGGTTCATCGTGCATGTGGCGGGCCAGGAACACGCCCTGGCCGATCAGGAACAGCAGGGTCATGCCCAGGCTGCCGAACACCTTGAAGTCCACCCAGTAGTCCTGGAAGGTGAAGGCGACGAACAGCTGGACGCAACCGCAGATCAGGAAGAACAGCACCCAGGCGACGTTCAGTTTCGCCCAGAGGGAATCGGTCAGGTGCACCGCGTGGCCCATGATGCGCTGGATCAGCGGCTGGCCGCCAATGAAGTGGCTGCCGGCGAAAGCCAGGGCGAACAGCCAGTTCACCACCGGTGCCTTCCACTTGAGGAAGGTCTCGCTATGGAAGGCCAGGGTCATGCCGCCGAACACCAGACAGGCGGCGAGCGTCACCCACTGGCCCTTGTCCAGCTTGCGCTGCTTGATCAGCAGGGCACCGTAGACCACCACGGAGGCGGCGATCAGTACGGCCGTGGCGCTGTAGATCCCGCCGACCGAGAAGCTCTGGCCGGCGAGTTCGACGTTGCGCGGGTCGAGCTTGTAGACGATGAAGAAGAGGATGAGGGGAATGAAATCGATGAATTGCTTCATTACGGCAGCCAGAGCCCAGTAGAGCCGGCATAATACCAACCTGCGGATGAACTGAAAGAGCCATCCGCCCAACGCTGCGTCAGATCATGGTTTCAATCCATTGCCGCGGGAGCGTTGGCACAGAAGCGTCTATACAGAAAGTTATCCCGACAGAAATCCATTCCGACACCCAGCCACCCCTGCATTCCCTGGAAGCCCCATGCGAGTCGATCTGCACTGCCACAGCACCGCGTCCGACGGACAGCTCAGCCCGACGGCCCTGGTCGAGCGTGCCCATGGGCGCGGCGTGCGCGTGCTGGCGCTGACCGACCACGACACCCTCGATGGCCTGCCCGAGGCGCGCCGCGCCGCGCAGGCGCTGGGCGTGGAGCTGGTAGACGGCGTCGAGGTGTCCTGCACCTGGGGCGGGGCGACCATTCACGTGCTCGGCTACGGCTTCGACGTGACGGCCGAGCCGCTGGTGAAGGCGCTGGACGACCTGCACCGCGCCCGCTGGACCCGCGCCGAGGAAATCGGCCGGCGCCTGGAAGCCAAGGGCATGCCCGGCGCCTTCGAGGGCGCGCGGGCGATCCAGGCTGAGCTGGGCGACAGCGAGAATGCCCCGGCGCGCCCGCACTTCGCCGAGTTCCTGCTGCGCCAGGGTTACGTCAAGGATCGCGCCGAGGCCTTCCGCAAGTGGCTGGGCGCCGGCAAGCTGGGCGACGTCAAGCAGCACTGGCCGAGCCTCGCCGACGCCGTCGGCACGCTGCGTGCGGCGGGCGCCTGGATCAGCCTGGCGCATCCTTACCAGTACGACTTCACCCGCACCAAACGGCGCAAGCTGGTGGCCGACTTCATCGCCGCCGGCGGCCATGCGCTGGAAGTCTGCAACGGCCCGCAGCCGGCCGAGCAGGTCGGCGTACTGAGTATCCTGGTCCGCGAATTCGGCCTGATGGTCACCGCGGGCAGCGACTTCCACGGCCCCAGCGACTGGTCTGAGCTGGGCCTTTACCGGAGCGTGCCGGAAGACCTGCCGCCGCTCTGGCCGCGCTTCGCCAGCGCCGAGAACGCCATCGGGATCAAGGAGACTCCATGAGCCAGTTCTTTCAGATCCACCCGGAAAATCCCCAGGCGCGCCTGATCAAGCAGGCCGTGGAGATCGTCCGCCAGGGTGGGGTGATCGCCTATCCCACCGACTCGTCCTATGCGCTGGGGTGCCGCATCGGCGAGAAGTCTGCCGTGGAGCGCATCCGCCACATCCGCCGGCTGGACGACAAGCACAATTTCACCCTGGTCTGCCGCGACCTGTCCGAACTCGGCCTCTACGCCAAGGTCGACACCGGCCTGTTCCGTCTGCTCAAGGCGCACACACCCGGCCCCTACACCTTCATCCTCAACGCCACTCGCGAAGTGCCGCGCATGCTGCTGCACCCCAAGCGCCGCACCATCGGCCTGCGCGTGCCGGCCTGCCCGATCGCCCTGGCGCTGCTGGAGGAACTGGGTGAGCCACTGATGAGCGTCAGCCTGATCCTGCCCGGCGAGAGCGAGCCGCTGAACGATCCGTACGAAATGCGTGATTCGCTGGAGCACCTGGTCGACCTGATCATCGACGGCGGTTTCGGCGGCGGCGAGGCCTCCACCGTGATCGCCCTGACCGACGAGGACCCGGTGGTCGTGCGCGTCGGCTGCGGCGATCCGGAACCCTTCATGGTCAACGCCTGAACACGCCCGGCGTGCTGGCTATACTCCCTCGTCCCATCGCCGAACCCGCGAGGTTGACCGCTTGACCAGCGTCGAATCCCTGCGCCGTGTGCTCTCCGGCATGCGCCCCACCGGGCGCCTGCACCTGGGGCATTACCACGGTGTGCTGCAGAGCTGGGTGAAACTGCAGCACGAGTACGAATGCTACTTCTCCATCGTCGACTGGCACGCCCTGACCACCGAGTACGACGAGACCGCCAGCATTCGCCAGCACGTACGCGACATGGCCATCGACTGGCTGGCGGTGGGCGTCAGCCCCAGCGCCGCGACGATGTTCATCCAGTCCCAGGTGCCCGAGCATGCCGAGCTGCACCTGCTGCTGTCGATGATCTGCCCGTTGTCCTGGCTGGAGCGCGTGCCGACCTACAAGGAGTTGCAGGAGAAGCTGGTCCACAAGGACCTCTCCACCTTCGGCTTCCTCGGCTACCCGCTGCTGCAGGCCGCCGACATCCTGATCTACCGCGCCGGCCTGGTGCCGGTGGGTTCGGATCAGTTCGCCCATGTCGAATTCACCCGCGAGATCGCCCGCCGGTTCAACCACCTGTACGGCGGCGAGGTGGACTTCGAGGACCGTGCCCAGACCGCCATCGCCCGCCTGGGCAAGAAGACCGGCAAGCTCTACAGCAGCCTGCGCCGCGCCTGGCAGGAGCAGGGCGACGCCGAGGCCCTGGAAACCGCCCGAGCGTTGCTCATGGAGCAGCAGAGCCTGACCCTGGGCGACCGCGACCGGCTGTTCGGCTACCTCGAAGGCAGCAGCCGCGTGCTACTGCCAGAACCGCAGACCCTCACCAGCCACGCGCCGAAGATGCCGGGGCTGGACGGGCAGAAGATGTCCAAGTCGCACCACAACACCATTGCCCTGCGTGACAGCCCGGCGGTAATCGAGGAGAAGATCGCGCGCATGCCCACCGACCCTGCGCGCGTGCACCGCCGCGACCCAGGCGATCCGGAGCGTTGCCCGGTGTGGCAGTGGCACCTGATCTACTCCGACGACGGTTGCCGCCAATGGGTGCAGGAAGGTTGTCGCAGCGCCGCGATCGGCTGTCTGGACTGCAAGCGGCCGGTGATCGAGTCGATCCTCCACGAACTGGCGCCGATCCAGGAGCGCGCCCTGGACTACGAGGACAACCCCGAACTGGTGCGCAGCATCCTCGCCGAAGGTGCCGAACGCGCCCGCGAGGCCGCGCGGGAGACCTTGGTGGAAGTGCGGCATGCCATGGGGCTGTCCTACCGCTGAGCACGCGGCTTTGCCGGCTGTGTGGGAGCGGACTCTGTCCGCGATCGGCCACCGGCGCGATGCGGACCTATCGCGGACGCAGTCCGCTCCCACCCACAGGGATGCCGAGCAGGATGCAAATCCGCCAAAAGCCCCTCGCGCCGCCGGCAAAAGCAGGGATAATGCCGCCTTCGAACCCCAGCGCCTGACGAGTGGCCGATGAGTGACCTGACCGAGCCGGAAGCCCCCTCCGCCGCCCCTGAGTACCAGGTGCCGGTGCAGCTGGCGCTCGTCTATGGCGAGGCCCTGACGGAGATGCCGCAGGACCTGTACATCCCGCCGGACGCCCTGGAGGTCTTCCTCGAAGCCTTCGAAGGCCCGCTCGACCTGCTGCTCTACCTGATCCGCAAGCAGAACATCAACATCCTCGACATCCCCGTGGCGGAGATCACCCGCCAGTACATGGGCTATGTCGAGCTGATGAAGTCGGTGCGTCTGGAGCTGGCCGCCGAGTACCTGGTGATGGCCGCCATGCTCGCCGAGATCAAGTCGCGCATGCTGCTGCCGCGCTCGGCCGAGTCCGAGGAAGAAGAGGAAGACCCGCGGGCCGAGCTGATCCGTCGCCTGCAGGAGTACGAGCGTTTCAAGAAGGCCGCCGAGGACCTCGACGAATTGCCGCGCCTGGGCCGCGACTATGTGGTGCCCACCGTTGCTGCACCGGATGCGCGGGCACGCCGGCTGTTGCCGGAAGTGGACATGCAGGAGCTGATGCTGTGCATGGCCGAGGTGCTGCGCCGCGCCGACCTGTTCGAAAGCCACCAGGTCACCCGCGAGATGCTCTCTACCCGCGAGCGCATGACCGAGATTCTCGAACGCCTGAAAGGTGAGGGCTTCGTGCCTTTCATCACGCTGTTCCGCGTCGAGGAAGGCAAGCTCGGCGTGGTGGTGACCTTCATGGCGGTACTGGAACTGGTCAAGGAACAGCTGGTGGAGCTGGTGCAGAACGAAGCCTTCGCGCCCATCCATGTTCGCGCCCGCACGGAAGTGCAGGAAGGCGCCGCCCGTTTCGGGGAAACCTCGGAAGACGCGCTGGAAGAGGGTGATGAAGATGTCTTCGAGCCGCGCGAAGAGCCGCCGGCCGAGCTGACCTTCGAGGATGGCCACTTCGACGGCCCGGAAGGCGAGGCTGCGCTGGATGAACAACTCGACGGCGAGCCGGAAGACCAGCCTCTCTGATCCACCAGCGTTGCCCTGGCGCCGCGCTTTGAGTAGTTTTCCCGCCTGAACGGCCAATCCTTCCCACTGAACCGAGCTTCCCGATGAATCTCTCCGACCCGCAAGAACTGGCGACCCTGCTCGAAGGCATCCTCCTGGCTGCCGGCAAGCCCATGTCGCTGGAGCGTCTCGGCGAGCTGTTCGAGGAGGCCGAGCGCCCCGAGCCGCAGCAGTTCCGCGATGCGCTGGCGGTGCTGAGCCTGTCCTGTTCCGGGCGGGCCTTCGAGCTGAAGGAAGTCGCCACCGGCTATCGCCTGCAGGTGCGCGAGAAGTTCGCCTCCTGGGTTGGCCGGCTCTGGGAGGAGCGCCCGCAGCGCTATTCCCGTGCGCTGCTGGAGACCCTCGCGCTGATCGCCTACCGCCAGCCCATCACCCGTGGCGAGATCGAGGAAATCCGCGGCGTCGCGGTGAACACCCAGATCGTCAAGACGCTGATGGAGCGCGAGTGGATCCGCATTGTCGGCTACCGCGAAGTCCCTGGTCGCCCGGCCATGCTCGCCACCACCCGCACCTTCCTCGACTACTTCAACCTCAAGAGCCTGGAAGACCTGCCGCCGCTGGCCGAGCTGAAGCTGATGGAGCCCGAGCCGCAGCCGATCCTCGAGGACATGGCGCCAGTGGCCAGCCTGCCGAGCCCCGAGGAGTACGACGAGGATTACGTTCCGCCGTCCCTGCAGGCCCTGGCCGACCAGGCCGTGCGCGATGCCGGCGAGGAGCCGGAGCCCGCGCCGCCGGAGGAGCCGAAGGAGGAAACCAGTTTCCGCAGCCTGCTCGCCGAGCTGGACGAGATGGAGCAGGGCCTGAAGACCGACTTCGACGACCTGATCGACCGCCCGCCGAGCGACGACGAAGACACCGGGGTGGACGCCGACTTCAGCGGCGTTCACGCGCTGCCGGAAGTCGAGCCGCAGGGCGAAGCCGAAGCGCCTGCGCGGCCCGAAACGGAATCCGAGCCCGAAGCGGCCGCGCCGCAGCCGGTCCCCGCACCGCCCGCACCTACTGAAGACGAATGGGACGAAGAGCGCGCCCTGCGCGAAGCGATGCTCGAGGAAATGGAGTTCAATGCGCGCAATCGCGACCATTGAGCCCAGGTTCTGGCGCATTTGACCGAGGCTTTCCAGCCGTTCGGTGATTGACTTCCGCCTCTGGCGCGACGACCTTATGTGCCGCGTTCGCAAGGCGCTGGCGGCAACACCCGGGGATGCCGCCCGATCCACCGCCCTGACGACGTCTCTCGACAACACTCCACAGTGGCCTGGCGCCTCGCGCAGGCTGCTGAGTACCCATATGAAAAGAACTCCAATCAGCCGTATCTGCTGGCTCGGCCTTCTGCTGGGCCTGAGCAGCGCTTCGCTTTCCGCCGCCCAGGCGCCTGCCGCCGCACCCGCCGTGCCGCTGGCCGGCCAGTCGAAGGAGGCCTTCCTCGACAGCCTGATGCAGCGCATGACGCTGGAAGAAAAGATCGGCCAGCTGCGTCTGGTCAGCGTCGGGCCGGACCATCCCAAGCCGGTACTGCTGAAGGAAATCGCCGAAGGCACCACCGGCGCGGTGTTCAATACCGTGGTCCGTCCGGGCATTCGTGACCTGCAGGACGCGGCCATGAAGAGCCGTCTGAAGATCCCGCTGTTCTTCGCCTATGACGTGGTTCACGGTCATCGCACCGTGTTCCCCATCGGCCTGGGCCTGGCGGCGAGCTGGGACCTGGCGGCCATCGAGCGCAGCGCTCGCGTCTCGGCTATCGAAGCCAGCGCCGACGGCCTCAACCTGACCTATTCGCCCACCGTCGACATCGCCCGCGATCCGCGCTGGGGCCGTGTCTCCGAAGGCTTCGGCGAAGACGCCTGGCTGACCAGCAAGGTCGCCGCCGCGGTGGTCAAGGGCTACCAGGGCAAGGGCCTGAACCAGCCGGAAACCATCATGGCCGGGGTCAAGCACTTCGCCCTGTACGGCGCCGGCGAAGGCGGCCGCGACTACAACACCGTGGACATGAGCCCGCAGCGCATGTTCCAGGACTACCTGCCGCCATACCGTGCGGCCATCGACGCCGGCGCCGGCGCGGTGATGGTCTCGCTGAACAGCATCAACGGTGTGCCGGCCACCGCCAACAAGTGGCTGCTGCAGGACCTGCTGCGCAAGCAGTGGGGCTACAAGGGCCTGACCCTGAGCGACCACGGTGCGGTGCTGGAACTGATCAAGCACGGCGTGGCCGCCACCGAGCGCGACGCCACCCAGGCGGCGATCAACGCCGGCGTCGAAATGAACATGAACGACGACCTCTACGGCAAGCACATGCCCGAGCTGCTCAAGGCCGGGCTGATCAGCCAGGACGAGATCGACCGCGCCTGCCGTGACGTGCTCGCCGCCAAGTGGGACATGGGCCTGTTCCAGGACCCGTACCGCTATCTGCAGGGCAAGGACCCGGTGGACACCGACGCCGAGGAGCGCCTGCACCGCGCCGATGCCCGCGAGATCGCGCGCAAGGGCATGGTGCTGCTGAAGAACGAAGGCGGCGTGCTGCCGCTCAAGCGTGACGGCGTGATTGCCCTGATCGGCCCGCTGGCCGACAGCAAGCGCGACGTGATGGGCAGCTGGTCCGCCGCCGGCAAGGCCTTCCAGGCTGTGACCGTGCTCGAGGGCATGGGCGCCGCCACCCGTGGCCATGCCGCGCTGCTCTACGCCAAGGGTGCCAACGTCACCGACGATCCGGAGATCGTCAAATACCTCAACGAGTACAGCGAAGACGTGAAGGTCGACCCGCGCAGCCCGAAAGCCATGATCGACGAAGCCGTCGAGAAGGCGAAACAGGCTGACGTGGTGGTGGCCGTGGTCGGCGAATCCCAGGGCATGGCCCACGAGGCGTCGAGCAAGACCAACCTGCACATCGCGCAGAGCCAGATCGAGCTGCTCAAGGCCCTCAAGGCCACCGGCAAGCCGCTGGTGCTGGTGCTGATGAACGGCCGGCCGATGGACCTGCGCTGGGAAAGCGCCAACGCCGACGCTGTGCTGGAAACCTGGTTCAGCGGCACCGAGGGCGGCAACGCCATCGCCGACGTGCTGTTCGGCGACTACAACCCGTCGGGCAAGCTGACCATGACCTTCCCACGCTCGGTGGGCCAGGTGCCGATCTACTACAACCACCTGAACACCGGTCGCCCGTTCGACCACGAGCACCCGAACAAGTACACCTCGCGTTACTTCGACTCGCAGAACGGTCCGCTGTACCCCTTCGGCTACGGCCTGAGCTACACCGACTTCAGCGTCTCGGACGTGAAGATGTCGGCTGCGAAGCTGAAGAAGGGTGACCAGCTCACCGCCAGCGTGACCGTGAAGAACACCGGCAAGGTCGCCGGCGAAACCACCGTGCAGCTCTACCTGCGCGACGTCGCCGCGTCCATCAGTCGTCCGGTCAAGGAGCTCAAGGGCTTCGAGAAGATCCTGCTGCAACCGGGCGAGTCGAAAGTGGTGCAGTTCCCGATCCGCGAGGAAGACCTGCGCTTCTACGACAGCCAGTTGCGTTACGCCTCGGAGCCGGGCGAGTTCAAGGTCTACGTCGGCCTGGATTCGGACAACGTGAAGGAGCAGAGCTTCACGCTGCTCTAAGCGTCACCCGCTGCTGCAAACGAAAACGCCACGGCTGATCCAGCCGTGGCGTTTTACTTTCAGGCGGTTTTGGCTGTCCTGCGGGAGCGAAGCCCGATCAGCCAGCGCACTGCGGCTTGTACCAACACGGCAAGCAGCGCCGCTTCGGCAAAGCTGGGCAGGGTGTCGTTGTCCGGCAGGCGCAGCGCGAGCCACAGGCAGAAGGCCGCGAAGGCCGGGCGCCCGCTGACCATGCCACGCAGCAGGGCGATGACGAAACCGGTGCCGTGCAGCCGCTGCGACGACACGCAGAGCACGATGGAGAGCAGCGGGAATACCGCCAGCAGTCCGCTCCAGCTCGGCCCGGCCCATCCGGCGAGGGCGGTGACGGCCAACGTCAGCAGCGCGCCGGCGAGCATGCGCAGACCCAGTTCGAGACGGCCCAGCGCGGCGACCGCGGTGGGAAGTTCGGCGCGGGGCATGAACAACTGACTGGTCAATGCGCCCAGCGCCGCAGCCGTCAGCGCCCAGAGGGGCAGGGCGGGGAGCTGTGTCAGTCCCCACGCGGCCACCAGCCAGGCGAGCATCGCGCCGCTCAGGGCCAACGGCCAGGCGTGGCGCCGGCACAGCCAGGCATAGGCGAAGTTGAAGGCCTCGGCGGCGAAGATCGCCGCCAGCGCCAGCAGCGCGGCCCGGGCGCCGAAGTCTCGGCCGTACTCCAGGGTGATCAGGTAGAGGATGGGCCCGGCAATGGCCGGCAGAGCGGCCGAAGGCAGCCGGCGACGGCCGGTCCCCACCAGCGTCCGGAGAGGGACACCAGCAACAGGAACAGCGGAACCAGGGTGAGCTTGAGGGCGAGCATCAGCGAAGCCGGGAAGCGTGGAGGGCGGATTCTCAGCAAGGCGCGCGACCTTCGATTGCCCGTCTTCGATAACCCGCGTCGATGGCGCCGATGGGGAAATCGAGTTGGACCTTGGCCGCTTGCGGGTGTCCATTGTGCAGGCCCACTGACGTTCACCCATCGAGTCGAGAGGAAGTTCGTGAAGAGTCCGTGCATCAAGGTCTGCGAGTTCGAACAGGGCATCTGCCTGGGCTGCGGCCGCAGTCGCGAGGAAATCAAGGCGTGGAAGCGCGTCGATCACCTGGGCCAGGAGGCGATCCTGGCCGAGGCGGACATGCGACTGCTGGTGCTGGAGGCGCAGGGAAGCGGCGGTATCGCTGAGTCGTGCTGCCTGGTTGATACGTGCCCGGGTTTGCCCTCACCCCAGCCCTCTCCCAGAGGGAGAGGGCAGGCCGTGCCGGCGGACGCCATCGTTTCATCCTGCGCCGAACGGTCCCCTCTCCCCCTGGGAGAGGGTTAGGGTGAGGGGCTCTTGCGGTGAAGGAGGTAAGGCCAGAACCTTCACCCCCGCGCCGCAGCCATCGCCCGCGCCGTATCCAGCATGCGGTTGGAGAACCCCCATTCGTTGTCGTACCAGGCCATCACCTTCACCAGTCGGCCGCTCACCCGAGTGTGACTGGCGTCCTAGATGGCGGAGCGCGGGTCGTGGTTGAAGTCCACCGACACCAGCGGCTGGCGGTTGAAGCCGAGGACCGGTGAGGTTTCGCTGGCCCGCTCCATCAATTCGTTGATTTCCTGCGCGCTGGTGTCACGGGCGACCTGCAGCGTGAGATCCACCAATGACACGTTGATTACTGGCACCCGCACCGCCAGGCCGGTCGCAGTCTGCCCGCCAGTTCCGGCAATACCAGCCCCACCGCCTCGGCGGCGCCGGTCCGGGTGGGAATCATCGACTGGTTGCCGAACGCGCGCGGTACGGGTCGCTGTGGTACACGTCCGAGAGATTCTGGTCGTTGGTGTAGGCGTGGATGGTGGTCATCAGTCCGTGCTCGATGCCCAGTTCGCGGTGCAGCACCTGGGCCACCGGCGCCAGGCAGTTGGTGGTGCAGGATGCGTTGGAGACGATGCGGTGTTCCGCACGCAGGATGCCTTCGTTGACGCCGAACACCACTGTGGCGTCCACGCCTTGGCCGGGAGCGGAGATCAGCACCTGCCGCGCGCCCAGCCGCCAGGTGCGCAGCAGCCTTGTCGCGGGAGGTGAAGAGTCCGGTGCACTCCAGCACGATATCCACCCCCAGCGTCTTCCACGGCAGATCGGCTGGATTGCGGATGGCCGTGACGGCGATGCGGTCGCCCTCTACCCTGAGGCTTTCGGCGTCATGCTCGACGTGGCCGGTGAAACGCCCGTGCACGCTGTCGTACTGGAACAGGTGGGCGTCGATCGCGGCGTCGCCGAGGTCATTGATCGCCACCACTTGCAGGTGCTGGCGGCAGGGGCCCGAGTAGAGCGCGCGGAGCACGTTCCGACCGATGCGGCCAAATCCGTTGATAGCCAGGCGTATAGTCATGAAGGTCGTCTCTTTTCTTTTGTTGTGGTAAAAACCATTAAATTTCCAGGCCGTTGAAAAGTAAACGCCTTGGAATAAACAATTATGTTGTAAAAACAACAACCGATAGTCTGTAGGAGAGTGCTGCCATGCACCCCCGTGTGCTTGAAGTCACCCAGCGCATCCAGGCCAGCAGCGCGTCCACGCGACAGCGCTACCTCGATCTGGTCAAGGCAGCCGCCACCAAGGGCCCGCACCGCGGCACGCTGCCCTGCGGCAACCTCGCCCACGGCGTCGCGGCTTGTGGTGATTCCGACAAGCAGGCGCTGCGGCGAGGCGCCAGGCGAACGTTGCCATCGTCTCCGCGTACAACGACATGCTCTCGGCGCACCAGCCGCTGGAGCGCTTCCCGGAGCTGATCAAGGACGCCGCTGCGCGAGATCGGTGCGGTCGGCGCAGTTCGCCGGCGGCGTGCCGGCGATGTGCGATGGCGTGACCCAGGGCGAGCCGGGCATGGAGACTGTCGCTGTTCAGCCGCGATGTGATCGCCATGGGCACCGCGATCGCGCTGTCGCACAACATGTTCGATGCCGCGCTCTGCCTGGGCATTTGCGACAAGATCGTGCCCGGGCCTGTGATCGGCGCGCTGCGCTTCGGCCATCTGCCGGTGGTGTTCGTGCCCGGCGGCCCGATGGCCACGGGTCTTCCAACGAGCGAGAAGAGCGGCAGTGCGCCAGCTGCTTTGCCGAAGGGTAAGGCCACCCGTGAGGAACTTCTCGACGCGGAGATGCCAACTACCATGTCGCCGGGCACCTGCACCTTCTACGGCACTGCCAACACCAACCAGATGCTGATGGAAGTGATGGGCTTGCACCTGCCGGGCGCAGCCTTCGTCAACCCGAACACGCCGCTGCGCGACGCGCTGACCCGGTTTGCGGTCCGCGCTGGCGCGTCGCCAGACGCTGCGGTGAACGGCCATACACGCCGCATGGCTGAGATCGTCGACGAGAAGGCCATCGTCGAACGCGGTGGTCGTGCTGCTGGCCACGGGCGGTTCCACCAACCACACCCTGCACCTGCCGGCGATCGCGCGGCCGCCGGTATCCAGCTCACCTGGGAGGACATGGCCGAGCTTCCGAAGTCGTACCGATCCTCGGCGCGCATCTATCCCAACGGCAAGGCCGACATCAACCATTTCCATGCGGCTGGCGGCATGTCCTATCGTGATCCGCGAGCTGCTCGACGGCGGCCTGCTGCATGAAGACGTCCAGACCATCATGGGCAAGGGCTCGGTGCTACCTGCAGGAGCCTTACCTCGACGGCGGAAGCTGGCCTGGCGCGCAGGCCCGGCGGCGAGCCTGGACGAGAAGATCCTGCGCCCCTCGACAAGCCTTTCTGCCCGGAAGGCGGCTTGTGCCTGATGTCAGGCAACCTCGGTCGCGGCGTGATGAAGATCTCGGCCGTGGCGCTGGAGCACCAGATCGTCGAGGCGCCGGTAGTGCGTCTTCCACGACCAGTCGAGCATGGCCGCGGCCTTCAAGGCCGGCGAGCTGGAGCGTGATCTGGTGGCCGTGGTGCGCTTCCAGGGCCCGCGCGCCAATGGCATGCCGGAGCTGCACAAGCTCACGCCATTCCTCGGTGTGCTGCAGGACCGTGGCTTCAAGGTCGCGCTGGTCACCGACGGGCGCATGTCCGGTGCTTCCGGCAAGGTGCCGGCGGCGATCCATGTCTCCCCGGAAGCCCTCAACGGCGGCCCGCTGGCCAAGCTGCGCGACGGCGACGTGGTGCGCGTCGACGGCACCACCGGCGAACTGCGCGTGCTGGTGGACGCGGCGGAATGGGAAGCCCGTCCGCTCGTGGAAACCCCGGTCATTGATAACCTCGGCATGGGCCGCGAGCTGTTCGCCTTCATGCGCAATGCCTTCAGCCCGGCAGAGCAGGGCGCTTGCAGCTTCACGGCCGAACTGAACGGCCCGAGCTGAGCGACGCAGCACTCCCGTGTGACGTGACTGCCTGTCCGTCGCACGGGGCGTTTCCGGCGCTGGCCTATGCTGGCATGATCCTGCGCCGCACTCATTCACCCAACGTCCAGGCCCGAGCCCGCAATGAATTCCAACAACGCTCAGACTGCCTCGAACGGTTTCGCCCTGGTCGGCGATATCGGTGGCACCAATGCCCGCTTCGCCCTGTGGCGCGGTGAAGTCCTCGAATCCATCCAGGTCCTGGCCTGCGCCGACTACCCGCGCCCGGAAGACGCCGTGCGCGACTATCTGCAGCGCGTGGGCCAGCCGCTGTCGGCTGTGGAGAACGTCTGCCTGGCCTGCGCGGGTCCCGTCGGCGCGGGCGATTTCAAGTTCACCAACAACCACTGGGTGATCCGACGCGAGACGTTTCGCGCCGAGCTGGGCCTCAGCCACCTGCTGCTGGTGAACGACTTCAGCACCATGGCCTGGGCGGCCTCGCGGCTGTCGGAGGAGCACCTGGTGCAGGTGCGTCCCGGCAAGGCACTGGAAGGCCGCGCCAAGCTGATCATCGGTCCGGGCACCGGCCTGGGCGTCGGCAGCCTGATGCCATTGCCGGATGGCGGCTGGGAAGTGCTGCCCTGCGAAGGCGGCCACGTCGACCTGCCGGTGACCTCTGAGCGTGACTTCGCCATCTGGCAACTGCTGCGCGAGAAGTACGGCCACGTCTCGGCCGAACGCGTGCTCTCCGGCAGCGGCCTGGAAAACCTCTACCGCATGAGCTGCCAGCTCGATGGCGTGGAGCCCAAATGCGCCACCGCCGCCGAGATCGGCGAGCGCGCCATGGCCGGCGATGCTTACGCCGACGCGGTGCTGGAACACTTCTTCCTCTGGCTGGCGCGGGTCGCCGGCAACGCCGTGCTGACGGTCGGCGCGCTGGGGGGCGTATACATCACCGGCGGCATCGTCCCGCGCTTCCTCGAGCGCTTCCAGCGCAGTGGCTTCGCCGAGGCCTTCCGCAGCCGTGGCAAGACCAGCGGGCCCTACCTCGATCCGGTGCCGGTGTGGGTCATGACGGCGGATCATCCGGGCCTGTTCGGTGCCGGTGTGGCCCTGGAGCAGGCGCTGCGCAACGAAGGCTGACAGAGCGCTCCACCCCTGAATAACAAGAAGAAGGGACACCCGAAGTGAACCAGCCTGCCCGATCCATCCTGCTGGTGGACGACGACCAGGAAATCCGCGAGCTGCTGGAAACCTACCTCAGCCGCGCCGGTTTCCAGGTGCGCGCCGTCGCCAATGGCGCGGACTTCCGCCGTGCGCTGTGCGAAGAGGAGTCCGCCCTGGCAATCCTCGATGTGATGCTGCCCGACGAGGACGGCTTCAGCCTGTGTCGCTGGATCCGCTCGCACCAGCGCCACGCCTGCATGCCGGTGATCATGCTCACCGCCAGCTCCGACGAGGCCGACCGCGTGGTGGGCCTGGAGCTGGGCGCCGATGATTACCTCGGCAAGCCCTTCAGCCCCCGCGAGCTGCTGGCGCGGATCAAGGCGCTGCTGCGCCGTGCGCAGTTCACCCAGGTGCGCGGCGGCGAAGTCATCGCTTTCGATGACTGGCGGCTGGATACCATCAGCCACCGGCTGTTCCACGAGGACGGCGAGGAGCACTTCCTCAGTGGCGCCGACTTCGCCCTGCTCAAGCTGTTCCTCGACAACCCCCGGCAGATTCTCGACCGCGACACCATCGCCAGCGCCACCCGCGGCCGCGAGGTGATGCCGCTGGAGCGCATCGTCGACATGGCCGTGTCGCGGCTGCGCCAGCGCCTGCGCGACACCGACAAACCGGCGCGGCTGATCCAGACCGTGCGTGGCAGCGGCTACCTGCTGGCCGCTCAGATTCGCCCGCACCTCGCCGGCCATGAGTGAGCGCCGTCGCTGGGCTCTGGTGCCGCGCTCGCTGCTCGGTCGCATGTTGCTGCTCACCCTGCTGGCGGTGCTGATCGCCCAGGGCCTGTCGAGCCTGTTCTGGATTTCCCACCTGCGCAGCAGCCAGCGCGACGGCCTGCTCACCAGCTCGCGCAGCCTGGCCTATTCCATGGCCGCCAGCGTCAGCTACTTCCGTTCGCTGCCCATCGGCTACCGTCCGCTGGTGCTCGATCAGTTGCGCAGCATGGGCGGCACGCGCTTCTTCGTCTCGCTCAACGAACGCCCGCTGAACCTGCGCGCACTGCCCGATACCACCAATAAACAGGCGGTGATCGACATCGTGCAGGACGTGCTGCACCAGAAGCTGGGCAAGGACGTCGAGCTGCAGGTGGAGTTCGTCAGTCCCGATGACCTGCGGCTGTTCAACGGCGAGCTGAAACTGGAGGAGCTGCCGCGTTCCTGGGCGCACTACGCGCTGACCCTGGAGCCGGTGAACCCGCCGGTGCTGGTCACGCAGATTCGCATCGGCGAAAGCGAGTGGCTGTACATCGCCAGCCTCATGCCCACGCCTTACGTCACCCTGGAGCCGGAAGGCCTGCCGCCGCAGCAGATCATTTCCATCGCCTTCACCAGCTTGCTGTTGTTGCTGTTCACCGGCCTGCTGGTGCACTGGCAGAGCCGCCCGCTCAAGCGCCTGGCTCGCGCCGCCCGCGACATCGCCGTCGGCAGCCCGGACCAACCGCTGGAGGAGAGCGGGGCGAGCGAGCTGGTGGAAGTCTCCCGAGCCTTCAACACCATGCGCGAGCGCATCGACCGCTACGTCAACGAGCGTGGTCAGTTGTTCAGCGGCATCTCCCATGACCTGCGCACGCCCATCACACGTCTGCGCCTGCGGGTCGAGTTGCTGGAGGACGAGCAGGCGCAGGAGAAGTTCAGCCACGACCTCGACGAGCTGGAGTTGCTGGTGAAGGGCGCGCTGCAATGCGTGAAAGACACCGACATCCACGAGAACATCGAGCCGGTGGACCTCAACCAGTTGCTGCAATACGTCGCCGGCCCTTACATCGCCGATGGCCGCGTCGAGGTACTTGGTGCCGCGCTGGAACCCTATCCGGGCAAGCCGCTGGCGCTCAAGCGCTGCATCGGCAACCTGCTGGACAACGCGCTGAAGTATGGCGAGCGCGCGCAACTGAGCATCGAGGACGATACCGACGCGGTGGTCCTGCATGTCGACGACGAGGGGCCCGGCGTGCCGGAACAGCGCCTGGAGAAAGTCTTCGAGCCGCGCTTCCGGCTCTCCGAGCGAGGGCAGGGGTACGGCCTTGGCCTGGGCATCGCGCGGAACATCGCGCACACGCACGGCGGCGAAGTCACCCTGCAGAACCGCCGCGAGGGCGGGTTGCGGGTGACGTTGCGCTTGCCGAGGTTGGAGGTGGAGTAGGGCGCTTCTCGCTCGTGACATCTTCCCCATGAACATTCGCCCAATGTCACCGGCCGGTGACAATCAAAGATCGCTTCGTTACCCGGAGAACGGAATGCCTTGGATAGACTCGGACCATCGCAAGCGCAGACTTGCCTCCAATAACAAGAACAAGGTGCTCCCCATGAATGCGATCCGTCGCCTGTCGGCCGCCATCTGTCTGTCCTCCTTCTGTCTCTCCCCCCTGCTTGCCCATGCCGGTGAAGTCGAAGTGCTGCACTGGTGGACGTCACCCGGCGAGAAGCGCGCCGCCGAAACCCTGAAGAAACTCGTCGAAGCCAAGGGCCATACCTGGAAGGACTTCGCCGTTGCCGGTGGTGGTGGCGAGGCGGCCATGACCGTGCTGAAGACCCGCGCCGTGTCCGGCAACCCGCCGGCCGCCGCGCAGATCAAGGGGCCGGACATCCAGGAATGGGGTGAACTGGGCCTGCTCGCCGACCTCAACGATGTCGCTGCCGAGGGCAAGTGGGACCAGCTGCTGCCACCGCAGGTGGCGCAGATCATGAAGTACAAGGGGGACTACGTGGCCGTGCCGGTCAACGTGCACCGGGTGAACTGGCTGTACATCAACCCGGAAGTCTTCAAGAAGGCTGGCGCCACGCCGCCGACCACCCTGGATGAATTCTTCGCCGCCGCCGACAAGCTGAAGGCCGCCGGCTTCACGCCGCTGGCCCATGGCAGCCAGCCGTCGCAGGACGGCACCCTGTTCGAGAACCTGGTGCTCAGCAAGATGGGCCCGGAAGGCTACCGCAAGGCCTTCGTCGAGCTGGACAAGGAAACCCTCACGGGCGCGCCGATGGCCGACGTCTTCGCCGCGCTGAAGAAGCTGCACGGCTACGTCGATGCTGACGCTGCCGGCCGCGAGTGGAACGTCGCCACCGGCATGGTCATCAATGGCAAGGCCGGCATGCAGATCATCGGCGACTGGGCCAAGAGCGAGTTCACCGCCGCCGGCAAGGTGGCGGGCAAGGACTACCAGTGCCTGCCTTTCCCCGGCACGCAGAAGACCTTCGACTACAACATCGACTCCCTGGTGATGTTCAAGCTGAACAACGCGGAGAATCGCAAGGCACAGGAAGACCTGGCCCGCGCGGTACTCGACCCGGCCTTCCAGAAGGACTTCAGCCTGAACAAGGGGTCGATCCCGGTGCGACTGGACGTCGACATGACACCCTTCGACAGCTGCGCCCAGCAGTCGATGAAGGACTTCAAGGCCGCTTCGGCCGACGGCAACCTGGTGCCGAGCATGGCCCACAGCATGGCTGCCTCCAGCTACGTGCAAGGCGCGATCTTCGACGTGGTCACCAACTTCTTCAACGACCCCGCCGCCGACCCGCAGAAGGCCGCGCAGCAACTGGGCGCCGCCATCCAGGCCGCCGCACAGTAAGGCCCTTTCCGGCTCCGTGATGGAGCCGGCTTCCCGATTCCCCTGAACGATTCCGGGCCGCCACGGCAGCCCGGGCGGGCTCACTCATCCTCGAGAAAGCAGATGGCGACCCAATCTCCGACTTTTCCACCCGCCGCCAGTCCCCGCGCTTCGCTGCTCGATGGCCTGCAGGCCTGGCTGCCGAAACTGGTGCTGGCCCCGAGCATGCTCGTGGTGCTGGTCTGTGTGTACGGCTACATCGGCTGGACGCTGCTGCTGTCCTTCACCAACTCGCGTTTCATGCCGGCGTACAGCTGGGCCGGCCTGAGCCAGTACCTGCGCCTGTGGGACAACGACCGCTGGTGGGTGGCGAGCAAGAACCTGCTGCTGTTCGGCGGCCTGTTCATCGGCGTCTGCCTGGTGCTGGGCGTGTTCCTCGCGGTGCTGCTGGACCAGCGCATCCGCCGTGAAGGCTTTATTCGCACCGTGTACCTGTACCCCATGGCGCTGTCGATGATCGTCACCGGCACCGCCTGGAAATGGCTGCTCAACCCCGGCCTGGGCCTGGACAAGCTGCTGCGTGACTGGGGCTGGACGGGCTTTCGCTTCGACTGGCTGGTGGACCCGGAACGGGTCGTCCACTGCCTGGTGATCGCGGCCGTGTGGCAGGCCTCGGGCTTCGTCATGGCGTTGTTCCTCGCCGGTCTGCGCGGAGTCGATCCGGCCATCGTGCGGGCCGCCCAGGTGGACGGCGCGAGCCTGCCGACCATCTACCTGCGCATCGTCCTGCCGAGCCTGCGCCCGGTGTTCTTCAGTGCGCTGATGATCCTCGCGCATATCGCCATCAAGAGCTTCGACCTGGTGGCCGCGATGACCGCCGGCGGGCCCGGCTACTCCTCCGACCTGCCGGCGATGTTCATGTACGCCCATACCTTCACCCGCGGCCAGATGGGCCTGGGCGCAGCCAGCGCGATGCTGATGCTGGGCGCCGTGCTGGCCATCGTCGTGCCGTACCTGTACTCCGAACTGCGGGGCAAGCGCCATGACTGATGCGACCCTGAAACCCGCCTTCAGCTTCAGTCGCCTGGCGGTATACGCGACCCTCTGGGGCGCCGTGGCGCTGTATGTGATCCCGCTGCTGGTGATGCTGCTGACCAGCTTCAAGTCGCCCGAGGATATCCGCAACAGCAACCTGCTGGCGCTGCCCGAGGTGTTCACCGCGATTGGCTGGGTGAAGGCCTGGGCGGCGGTGGGCGACTACTTCTGGAACTCGGTGAAGATCACTGTGCCCGGCGTACTGATCTCCACTTTCATCGGCGCCATGAACGGCTACGTGTTGTCGATGTGGCGCTTCCGCGGCTCGCAGCTGTTCTTCGGCGCGTTGCTGTTCGGCTGCTTCCTGCCGTTCCAGGTAATCCTCCTGCCGATGTCCTTCACCCTCGGCAAGCTGGGCCTGGCCAACACCACTACCGGCCTGGTGATGGTCCATTGCATCTACGGCCTGGCCTTCACCACGCTGTTCTTCCGCAACTACTTCGTGACGATTCCCGATGCCCTGGTGAAGGCCGCACGCCTGGACGGTGCAGGGTTCTTCACCATTTTCCTACGCATTCTGATGCCGATGTCCACCCCCATCGTGATGGTCTGTCTGATCTGGCAGTTCACGCAAATCTGGAATGATTTCCTCTTCGGTGTGGTGTTCGCCAGCGGCGACGCACAACCGATCACGGTGGCGCTGAACAACCTGGTGAACATCAGTACGGGCGTGAAGGAATACAACGTTGACATGGCGGCCGCGATGATCGCGGCGCTGCCCACGCTGGTGGTCTATGTACTGGCCGGCAAGTACTTCGTGCGCGGGCTCACCGCCGGCGCCGTCAAAGGTTGAGGTAAGCACCGATGTCCACCCTTGAACTGCACAACCTGCACAAGTCCTACGGCGCGGGCCTGGCGGACACCCTGAAGTCGATCAACCTGTCGATCGATTCGGGCGAGTTCCTGATCCTGGTCGGCCCCTCCGGCTGCGGCAAATCCACCCTGATGAACTGCATCGCCGGGCTGGAGAACGTCACCGGCGGCGCGATCCTGGTGGATGGCCAGGACATCAGCGGCATGAGCCCGAAGGATCGCGACATCGCCATGGTGTTCCAGTCCTATGCGCTGTACCCGACCATGAGCGTGCGCGAAAACATCGCCTTCGGCCTGAAGATCCGCAAGCTGCCGAGGGCCGAGATCGATGCCGAAGTGGCGCGGGTCTCCAAGCTGCTGCAGATCGAGCACCTGCTCGAGCGCAAGCCTTCGCAGCTCTCCGGCGGCCAGCAGCAGCGCGTGGCCATGGGCCGGGCGCTGGCGCGGCGGCCGAAGATCTACCTGTTCGACGAACCGCTGTCGAACCTCGACGCCAAGCTGCGCGTGGAGATGCGTACCGAGATCAAGCTGATGCACCAGCGCCTGAAGACCACCACGGTGTACGTGACCCACGACCAGATCGAGGCCATGACCCTGGGCGACAAGGTGGCGGTGATGAAGGACGGCATCGTCCAGCAGTTCGGCACGCCGCAGCAGATCTACAACGACCCGGCGAACCTGTTCGTCGCCAGCTTCATCGGTTCACCGCCGATGAACTTCATCCCGCTCAAGGTGCAGCAGCAGGGCGGCCGGCTGGTCGGCCTGCTGGACAGCGGCCAGGACCGTTGCGAGCTGCCGCTGCAACTGGACGCCGGGCTGATCGAGGGGCGCGAACTGATCCTCGGCGTGCGACCGGAGCAGGTGCAGTTGGCCACCGATGGCGCCAACGGCCCGAGTGACCTGCGCGCCGAAGTCGAGGTGGTCGAGCCCACCGGCCCGGACACCCTGGCCTTCGTCACGCTCAACGGTGCCAAGGTCTGCTGCCGTCTCGCGCCGGACCAGGCGCCGCTGCCGGGCGCTTCGCTGCAACTGCGTTTCGATCCTTCCCGTGCATTGCTGTTCGACGCGCAGAGCGGCGAGCGCCTGCGTGCCGAGCCCCGCGGCGATGGCGCCAACAAGGTCACGCCACTGGCACGCCAGAAACATTCCTGAGCTGTACGACCACTGCCTGAAATTCACTGCCTGAAACTACGCTTGAAACCAAGACAACGAGGATGCTGGAGATGCACAAGAACAAGAAAGCCCGGCCCACTGCCCGAACCCTGGGCTGCCTGCTCGCACTGGGCTGCGCGGGCAACGTCGCTCACGCCGCCGACGCCTTCTCATCCGAGTCCAAGTGGGGCTTGGGGGACTGGGGCGGCAAGCGCACCGAACTGCTGGAGAAGGGCTACGACTTCAAGCTCGACTACGTCGGTGAGGTCGCCAGCAACCTGGGCGGTGGCTACGACCAGCACACCACCGCACGCTACTCCGACCAGTTCGCGCTCGGCACTCACCTGGACCTGCAGAAGATCCTCGGCTGGGACGCCACCGAGTTCCAGCTGACGGTCACCGAGCGTAGCGGCCGCAACCTCTCCAACGACCGCATCAGCGACCCGCGCGCCGGGCAGTTCAGTTCCGTGCAGGAAGTCTGGGGCCGTGGCCAGACCTGGCGCCTGACGCAGATGTGGATCAAGCAACAGTACTTCGATGGCGCGCTGGACGTGAAAGTCGGCCGCTTCGGCGAGGGCGAGGACTTCAACAGCTTCCCCTGCGACTTCCAGAACCTGGCCTTCTGCGGCTCGCAGGTGGGCAACTGGGTCGGCGGCATCTGGTACAACTGGCCGGTGAGCCAGTGGGCCGCGCGGGTGAAGTGGAACTTCAACGACCAGTGGTACGCCCAGGTCGGCGCCTACAACCAGAACCCGTCGAACCTGGAAACCGGCAACGGCTTCAAGCTCAACGGCAGCGGCACCAAGGGCACCATCCTGCCAGTGGAGCTGGTGTGGATGCCCAAGGTCGGCGCCCAGCAGCTGCCCGGCGAGTACCGCCTGGGCTACTACTACAGCACCGCCGAGGCTGATGACGTGTACGACGACGTCAACGGCAACCCGCAGGCACTCACCGGCGAGCCGGCCAAGACCCACAGCGGCAAGCACGGCTGGTGGATCGTGGCGCAGCAGCAGGTCACGGCGCACAACGGCGACACCTCGCGCGGCCTGAGCCTGTTCGCCAACTTCACGGTGCACGACAAGGCCACCAACACCGTCGACAACTACCAGCAGCTCGGCGTTGTCTACAAAGGCCCGTTCGATGCGCGGCCCAAGGACGACATCGGCTTCGGCGTGGCACGCATCCACGTCAACGACGATGTGCAGGATCGCCAGCGCCTGGTGAACCAGGTCAACGGCATCGACGACTACGACAACCCGCTGTTCCAGCCCATCCAGGACACCGAGTACAACGCCGAGCTGTACTACGGCGTGCATGTGACCAATTGGCTCACCGTGCGGCCGAACCTGCAGTACATCCGCCATCCGGGTGGGGTGGACGAGGTCAACAACGCCGTGGTGGCCGGGCTGAAAATCCAGTCCAGCTTCTGATTGCTCCCCGGTGCGAACCTGGCCCGTCCTTGCGACGGGCCTTTTTTTGCCTGTTTCCAGGGGCGAGCAGGGTGGCTGGGCGTAGCAGGTCCGCTGTCTGCCTCCTGCAGGCGCCAGCTTTCGTAGGGCGCATAACGCGCCAGCGTTATCCGCCCTACGCTGCTTTTGTAGGAGCGAGCTTGCTCGCGAATAACCCGGGGCTCCGGTGTCAGGCGATTCGCGAGCAAGCTCGCTCCTACAGAAGCCAGAGGCGGGCGTACTCGGAGCGAGCGAGGAACCCTTTTTCATTGGCGCGGGCGCTGCGCGTGACTAGGCTTTGCGAGTAGAATCGCCGCCTTTCTGTAAGATGTAGTGAAACTACAGAGATCTTCACGCCCCGGAATGTCCGGGCAGGGATTGGATCAGGACATTCGGACCATGCTCGAGCATCCGCTTCAGCGCTTCTTTCATTCCATGCGTGGCAAGCGCCCCTTCGACTGGGTGCGCTTCCAGCGTCGCGACCTGCTGCTCATCGATCACCCGCAGTGCCAGGCAGTCTTCAGCCGCCAGGGCGCGCAGCTGCTGCATTTCCAGCCGCGTGGCGCACGTCCGCTGTTGTGGTGCTCCAGCCAATGGCCGAGCCTGAGCACGGCGCCGATCCGCGGCGGTATCCCGGTCTGCTGGCCGTGGTTCGGCAGCCACCCCACCGAGGCCGACTGGCCGCAGCACGGCTGGGCGCGCCAGCGCGAGTGGCGCATGCTCGATGCCTGGGCCGACGACCAGAAAGCGGTCGTCAGTTGGCAGCTGGACATCGAAGACTGGCACGTGCGCCTGGAAGCGCGCCTGGGCCAGGACCTGGATATCGAACTTTCCAGCTACCACGAAGATGACAGCGACTGCCTGTTCAGTTTCGCCCTGCAACCCTACTGGCGCGTGGGGTCGCTGCGTCGCTCGGTGGTCCATGGCATGGAGCTGGACGGCAAGGCCAGCGGCCTGCCCAATACCTGGGCGCCCCGTGGCGCGGTCAAGCAGGTGCTCTACAACACCGGTTCCCTGGTCCTGGAAGATGCCGGCTGGCAGCGCCGCCTGCGCATCGACAAGAACACCAGCGCCGGCAGCGTCATCTGGCACCCGGGCAGCCGCGCGGTCGAGCAGGTGGAGCCGGGTGAGGCGGAGCGCTTCCTGTGCATCGGCGCCGCCGGCTATCGCGCCGGTGGGCTGATCCTCGCCCAGGGCGAACGCATGCTGCTGAACCTGAGGGCCGGGCTGGTCTGATCGATTCGGCAATAGCTGTAGGAGCGGGCCATGCCCGCGATCGCACGCATGGCGCGCTCCTACAGGTTCGCTTCGACGTTTCGAGCAAGGAGGGCGGACAGCCCCTCTGATGGCCATCCGCAAGACGAGGGGCGAACCCTCAGGACGGTTGCTGCGGAGTGCCCAGCAGCGACTTGCCGGTTTTCTTCTGCCGCTTGGCCATGCGCTTTTCATGTGCGGTTTTCAGCGGCTTCTTCTTCGCTTGTTTCTTCGCGTCGAGACCTTTCACGAGCCTGTCCTCCAGGGGACGCCCTCGGGCCGAGAGCTGACAGCTTCAGCATAGTCCCGTGGCAGGCGGCCGCTCAGCCGGCGGTCAGGCGCTCCAGCTCGCGGCGCACCATGTTGGCGTAGTGCGGCGGGCTGAGCCGGTACAGCTCGCCAGCCACCCAGGGTAGCCAGCGGGCGCCGAGGGTTTCTCGTTCGGCCAGCAGGCGCCGGGCTTCGGCCTCGGCGCGCTGGGCGTGTTCCTGGTGGTAGTCGGCACGGCTCATCGGTGGAGGATCAGGTCTTGGCGCAGCTCAGGGTCTGCGGGTCGATGGTGATGCTGGCCAGCGGCTTGGCGTCGCTGCCGGCGTATTCGTGGGTGACGCTCAGGTGGTGCTCGCGGAAGCGCTCCAGCAGGTCGGGCTGCTGGCAGGTGGTCTCCGAGAGCTGCTTCTTCAGGCCGTTCTCGAACTTGGCGCGGGCGCCCAGGTCCATGGCGTCCAGGCGCAGGTTGGAGATGGCGTAGCGGTAATACAGCATCTTCTTCGCCGGGTCGAGCTGCACGCTGTTGAGGGTGGTCACCTTGTCCACCTGGCGCGGCAGGTTGGATTTGGTCACCTGGTCGAAATAGTCCGCCGACTCCTTGAGGAATTTCGCTTCTTCAGGGGTATCTTCGGCGTGGACGGCAAGGCTGGTGAGCAACAGGAAGGGCAGGGCGAGACGGGCAAACGGCATGGGAGATTCCTGTACGGCTGATGGGAGTGGGGCGAAGGTGCAGGCTCAACAGGTGCGACAGCCCGAGCATGGCCGGGTTCGCTCGAATGTGCCGTGACGGCACGCTCATGGTCTGAGAGTGTAGAGCACCGCCAGCCGCTGGCCGCTCGCGGGGCGATTCTTTTGCGGGTAGGCTTCGACCGGCCGTTCCCCCACTTTTCCCGCAGGTCTGCCGTCCCGCCATGATCGAACTGACCCAACTCGACCTCCGCTCCGATCCCGCCGCGCAACGCGTGGTGAAGGACGAAACCGTCACCGTCGAATTCGCCGCTGCAACAGGCGAGCTGATGAGTCTCGAAGGCCCCAACCGTTATGCCGTCGGCGACGCGATCATCAGCGGCGCGACGGGCGAGCGTTGGGTGGTTTCCCGCCAGCGTTTCGATCCGAAATACCGGCCCGCCGACACCGGGCTCGCCCATGGCGAGCCCGGCGCCTACCGCAATATCCCCAGCCCGGTGCTGGCCCGGCGCATGGACGAACCCTTCACCCTGTTGCGCTCCGCCGGTGGCGACCGCCTCAGTGGTTCCGCTGGCGACTGGGTCATGCAATACGCTCCCGGCGATTACGGCGTGGTCAAGGCCGAGCGCTTTGCCAAGGTCTATCGCCTGTCCGACTGAAACCGCCCCCGCTCTGGCCTCCAGGCCTCGCCAGCGGCTATGGTCTGTACTGGCGGGCGCTCTGCGTCGCGCTTTTGTTGCAACTTTGCCGGCGTTGCGCGGGTCCACCCTGCAGCCGCCGGCAGGCGGGACGTTCATCGGGAGGACGGTGCGGGATGCGATTCATGGACATGCGTGGGCTCAGCCTGGGGCCCTGGAAACTGATCAGCCTGACGGTGAAGGAATTCCTCGACGACGAGATGCCTACTTACGCCGCCGCGCTGGCCTACCAGGGATTGTTCTCGCTGTTTCCCTTCCTGCTGTTCCTCATCGCGCTACTGGGCTTCCTGCACCTGCCGGAGTTCTTCGACTTCCTCCGTCAGCAGGCCGACTACGTACTGCCGACCCAGGCGCTGGACCAGGTCAATCCGGTGATCGACCAATTGCAGCAGCGCCAGGGCGGCCTGTTGTCCATCGGTATCGTGATCGCCCTGTGGTCGTCCTCGGCGGCGGTGCGCTCTTTGATGACCGCGCTCAATGCAGCGTACGACGTGCGCGAGGCGCGCCCGGCGTGGAAGCGCATCCCGCTGTCGCTGTTCTACACCTTCGGCCTGGTGGCCATGCTGATGCTGATTGCCGCGCTGATGATCCTCGGGCCGCAGGTGATGGGCTGGATCGCCGCGAAGGTGGGCCTGGAGGATTTCGTGGTGATTCTCTGGAGCATCCTGCGCTGGCCGCTGATCGTGCTGCTGATGATGATGGCGGTGGCGATCATCTATTACGTCACGCCCAACGTGCAGCAGAAATTCCGCTTCATCACGCCCGGCTCGGTACTCGCCGTGGTGCTGTGGATTTCCGCGTCGCTGGGGTTCGGCTACTACGTGAAGAACTTTGCTGACTACAACGCCATGTACGGCAGCGTCGGCGCGATCATCGTGCTGCTGCTGTATTTCTACATCTCGTCGGCGGTGCTGTTGCTGGGGGCGGAGCTCAACGCGGTGATCGAGCACCATCTGCCCCACGGCAAGGACGAGGGGCAGCGCACCTTCGCCCTGGCCGAACCGGCGCCGGACGAGAGTTAGGGCTGCATTGGCCGGTCCGCGACGGAGGGCGGTTCGCTGAGCAGGGAGTTGACCAGCGCGGTGGCCTTCTCGAACGACGGATAGCCGCTCTTGGCGACGTCCAGGTTGGCGTAGTCCTCCAGGTACTGCTGCGCCTTCTGCGGGTCAGCCTGATCCACCAGGAAGGGCTCGGACCAGATCTTGTAGAGCAGCGCCACGGCGTAGGGCTGCCCGGCGTCGGCGGCCTTCTCCAGCAGCGGCAGCACCTCGTCCACCTGAGGGCCTTCCTTGATCTTCAGCAGCGCCATGTAGAAGCTCGCCTCGCCGCGTACGTCCTTCTCCAGGGAACGGGCGAGCAGGGCGTCTGCCAGCTCGTAGTTGGCCAGGTCACCGCTGGCGATCAGCAGCTTCGCCTGCAGCATGTCGTTCTGGTAGAGCAGGCGCTCCTGCCGGCAGGCCTCGCCGCTCAGCGGTTCGTCGCAGGGATTGCTGGCGGAGGTGGAGCAGCCGGCCAGTAGCAGTGGCAGAGCCAGGGCGGCCAGCAGGTAAGGTACGTGTTGCTTGCCCATGCAAGTCCCTCGGGGGCGAATGTCAGGGTTCGACCGGTCGGTGGGCGCGCCGGTTCTGCTCATTGGCGAAAAGCATAGCCGCTGCACTACACAAGGGCCGCGCGAGGGCTCATAGAGCCTCGAAACCGGGCAGGCGCGGCAGGCGCTCGATGAGAAAATCGATCAACGCGCGGGTCCGGGCCGGCAGAAAAAGGCGCGAAGGATACAGCAGACTGGCCTCCTGGGTAGGCCCGTGCCACTCCGGAAGCAGGCGTTGCAGGCTGCCGTCGGCCAGCAGGTCGGCCACCAGCCAGGCCGGGGTCAGGCCGAAACCAGCGCCCAGGCAGTAGCTCTCGCGGATCGCCAGGGAGCTGTTCACCGTGTAGCGGCTGCGGGTGGCGAGGTTCAGCTCGCGCCCATCGGCGTGACGCAGCAGCAGGTTCTGCCCGGCGTCGAGCCAGGCGAAACGCAGGTAGTCGGAGAGCGGCAGGTCGGCGGGGCTGCCCAGCGTCGCCTGGCGCGAAATCCACATCGGTGACGCGACCAGATAACGTGGCGAGCGGGCCAGTGGGCGGGCAATCAGTTGTTCCGGCAATTCGCCGCCCAGGCGCAGAGCGAGGTCGATACCTTCCTCGGCGAGGTCGACGAAGCGGTCGTTGAGCAGCAGTTCCACCTCGACGTCCGGGTGCCGGTGCATGAACTCCAGCAGCAGCGCATTCAGGCGCAATACACCCAGGCTTACCGGTGCGCTGATACGCAGGCGGCCGCGCACCTGTTCGGTCTCGCCGCGAGCTTCGCTGACGCCTTCGGCGTAGCTTTCGAGCGTCTGCCTGGCGTGCTCGTAGAAGCGCCGGCCCTGTTCGGTGGGCTGCACGCGAGTGGTGCTGCGGATCAACAATTGCGCGCCGACCTGCCGCTCCAGGGCCGCCATGGTCTTGCTCACCGTTGGCTGGCTGCTGCCGGACTCGCGGGCCACAGCGGAAAGACTGCCCAGCTCTACGGCGCGGACGAAACAGTGCAACGCCTTGAGGGTATCCATGTCCTATTCGTTTATCGAATGGCGGGTCTGCAAATATGCCGTCTACCGCCGTGATTGGGAATGGCCGAGCCTGTGCTCAGCCCATTACCGCTCTCGAGGAATGCCATGAAAAGACTGCTGCTTGCTGCCCTGATTAGCCTGACCCTGCCGCTGGCGCAGGCCGAACAAGGACACTGGCAGGCGACCTGGAGCGCCAGCCCGCAGCGCACCTGGGGCAAGGACGTACCGCTGCCGCTGGGTGTGCCGCCGGTGATCGGCAATCACACGCTACGGCAGAGCGTGAAGGTCAGCCTGGGTGGCCAGCGCGTGCGCATCGCACTGTCCAATGCCTATGGCAGCCGGCCGGTGGCCATCGGCGGTGCTGCCGTGGCGCTCGCCGCGTCGGCCGGGCAACTCGATGGCCCGAGCCGTCGCCTGACCTTCGCCGGCCAGCCCACGGCCTATATCGCACCGGGCGCCGAACTGCTCAGCGATCCGCTGGATCTCGCCGTGCCGCCGCTGGGCGAACTGGCCGTATCGATCTACCTGCCACAGCCCACCGCCATCGAAAGTTTCCACTGGGACGGCAAGCAGCGCGTTTACGGGGGGCCGGGCGAGCAACTCGATGCCGCGCGCCTGCCGGCAGACGGCCAGATGGAAGCGCGGCTGTTCCTCGCCGACGTGCTGGTGGAAAGCCCCGAAGCGCGCCCGGTGGTGGCGGTGTTCGGCGACTCGATCACCGACGGCCGCGGCGCCAGCCTGGACGGCAACCAGCGCTGGCCGGACGTGCTGGCGCAGCGGCTGGCGGCGCACAACGTGGGCGTGATCAATGCCGGCATCTCCGGCGCGCGCCTGCTCTCCGACGGCATGGGGCAGAGCGCCCTGGTGCGTTTCCAGCGCGATGTACTGGGCAAGCCGGGTGTGAAGGCGGCCATCGTCCTGCTGGGGATCAATGACATTTCCTGGCCTGGTAGCACTTTTGCGCCGAACAGCCCGCTGGTGCAGTACGAGGACCTGGTCGCCGGCTACCGCCAGCTGATCGCCCAGGCCCATGTGCGCGGCGTGCGCCTCTTGGGCGCGACCATCCTGCCGTTCGAGCGTGCGCTCAGCGGGTCGCCCATCGAGAACTACCACGCGGCCAACAAGGAGGCTTTGCGCCAACGGGTGAACCAGTGGATTCGCGAGAGCGGTGAGTTCGATGCCGTGGTGGACCTGGATGCGCGACTGCGTGATCCCAGCCACCCGCTGCGCCTGCTGCCGGCCTACGACAGCGGCGACCACCTGCACCCCGGCGATGCGGGGAATCGGGCGATGGCGGAGAGCGTGGATGTCGAACAATTGCTGTAGGAGCGAGCTTGCTCGCGAACTGCTTCAAGCCGTACCCGCCGGCGAGCTGCGTTCGCGAGCAAGCTCGCTCCTACGAAAAGCAGCTCGGATAGCCTCAACTGCCGAACACCGGCCCCGTACTGTCCGCGTCCATGCCGCGCTCCAGCTTGATCTTCAGCGCGAGGTCCGTGCGCGAATCGGCGAACTTCAGCGCATCGCTCACGCTCACCCGGCCTTCCTCCAGCAGCTTGTAGAGGCTCTGGTCGAAGCTCTGCATACCGCTCTCCAGTGCGCGCTCCACCGCGCCCTTGAGCTCGGGCAGCTCATCGCGCTGGATGATGCCGCGGATGTGCGGTGTGCCCAGCACCAGCTCCACCGCCACGGCGCGGCGCTGATGGGTGCCGGGTACCAGGCGCTGGCCGACCAGCGCGAGGATGTTCTGTGACAGGTCGGCCAGCACCTGCGGGCGCGCCTCGTCAGGGAAGAAACGGGTGACGCGCTCGATGGCGTGGCGGCAGCTGGTGCCGTGCAGGGTGGCGACGCACAGGTGGCCGGTCTCGGCATAGTGCAGTGCGTGCTGCATGGTGGCGGCGTCACGGATTTCGCCGAGCATGATCACGTCCGGCGCTTCGCGCAGGACGTTGCGCAGGGCGTCCTCGTAGCTGTGGGTGTCCAGGCCGACTTCGCGCTGGTCGATGATCGACTTCTTGTGCGTGTGGAGGAACTCGATGGGGTCCTCGATGCAGACGATGTGCCCGGAACGGTGGCGATTGCGGAAGTCCAGCATGCTCGCCAGGGTCGTCGACTTGCCTGCGCCGGCGGCGCCGATCACCAGGATCAGTCCGCGGTCCTGCATGGCCAGCTTGTCGAGAATCGGCGGCAGGCCGAGTGAGGTAACGTCGGGGATCACCTGCTTGATCAGGCGCACCACCATGGCCACTTCGCCGCGCTGGAAGTAGATGTTCGCGCGAAAGCGCCCGACGTCCGGCACGCTCAGCGCCAGGTTCATCTCCAGGTCGCGCTCGAAGTCCTGCGCCTGGGCCGGCGACATCAGTTGCCAGGCCAGGGTCTTCACTTCGCCGTTCTGCAGCACGCGATCATCCGCCGGCTGGCTGTGGCCTTCGGCCTTCAGGTGCGGTGGTGCGCCGACGCTGAAGAACATGTCCGAGCCGCCGCGCTCGGGCAGCAGGCGCAGGTACTGGATGACGTCGGGGAGGGGAGGTTGCTCATGGGGTCGTCCTTGGATGGCGAGAGTGCGCATCTGCATTGAGCCTAGCCGCAATGCCGGACGGGAGCCTAGGGGAGGCTGCGGCACGCCGTGTTGACGTGCCGCAGGGAAGCGCTTCAGGTCGACAGCTGGTTGGCGAACTGGCCCACGGCGTTGACCACGCGCTGGGCGCTGTCCTGGATCTCGATGATCACCGTGCCTGCCTGGCCGGAAAGCTCCAGGCCCAGTTCGGCCTGCTGCTTGCCGCGGTCGATCATGGCTACGGCCTGGCCGGCCAGGTGCTGGTTCTGTTCCACCACGCGGGTGATTTCCTCGGTGGCGGCGCTGGTGCGCGAGGCGAGCTGGCGCACCTCGTCAGCGACCACGGCGAAGCCGCGTCCCTGGTCGCCCGCGCGGGCGGCTTCGATGGCCGCGTTGAGCGCCAGCAGGTTGGTCTGGTCGGCGATACTGCGGATGCTCTGCACCAGCGCGCCGATGGCCTGGGACTGGCGGTCCAGCGCCTCGATGCCCTGGGCGGCCTCCTGCATGCGGTCGGCCAGTTCACGCATCACCTCGACCGTCTGCTGCACCACGGCGGCGCCTTTGGTGGCGCTGTCGTCGGTGGTCTGCGAGGTATCGAAGGCGATGGTTGCTGCCTGGGCGACGGCGTTCTCGCGGTGCACCTGCTCGGTGATCACGGTGGCGAACTTCACCACTTTGTAGAGGCGGTCGTGGGCGTCGATGATCGGGTTGTAGGAGGCCTCCAGCCAGACTTCATGGCCACGGCTGTCGATGCGCTTGAAGCGACCGGTGACGAACTCGCCGCGGCGCAGCTTGGCCCAGAAGGCTTCGTACTGCGACGAGTTGTACTCGCTGGGCTCGCAGAACATCCGGTGATGCTTGCCCTGGATCTGCGACAGGCCGTAGCCCATGGCGTTTAGGAAGCGGTCGTTGGCGGCCAGCACTTCGCCCTGCAGGTTGAATTCGATCACCGCGGTGGAGCGTTGCAGCGCCTCGATCAGGTTCTCGTGCTCGCGGGAGTTCTCGATGGTGCGGGTCAGGTCGCTGGCGTAGATCGAGAAACGCTGGATCGCACCGGTGCCGTCGTGCACCGGTTGCAGGATCGAGCGCAGCCAGGCCTCTTCGCCGTCACCGCGAAGCAGTCGGATCACCCCGGCCAGGTGTTCGCCGCGCTCGATGGCGTGCTTTACCTTCAGATGGAAGTCCAGCCCGCGGACGTGGTCGGGAATCAGGTCCAGCAGCGGACGGCCCTTGAGCTGTTCGCCGCGGTGGAGCATTTCCTTCTCGAAGTTGCTGTTCACCGACTCGATGCGGCCCCGGGGGTCGAGGAACAGCACGAGCATTTCCTCGTCGAGGCTGGCGCGGATCTCTTCGACGGAGGCGAGTTCTTCACGCAGGGCGGCCAGTTCCTGCTTCAGACGCGAGTTGAACATTCGTGGGCTTTCTCTAGTGGTGAGGCACGAAGGCTGCTGCCGATTCGTTTCACCTATTGCATCGGCCGATCCAGCCGCGACTTTAGCCCCGGATGAGTCGCCGTAGCCCGCACGGTGCAAGGCCTGGCGCCAGTTTTCAGGCGGAACTGGTCAGTTCCAGACTGCTGGCAATGGCCGCGCGCAGCTGGTCGGTGTCCAGCGGCTTGTGCAGCAGTTGGCTGCCGCTGGCGGCGGCCTCGCGCAGACGCTCGGGGGAGGTGTCGCCGGTGATGATCAGTGCGGGAACCTTGCGCGAGAGGTAGCTGCGGATACGCCGGACGGCATCGGCGCCGGTCTGCCCTTCACCCAGGCGGTAGTCGCTGAGGATCAGGTCCACGGGGGCGCGGCCGCAGCGGCTGGCTTCGATATGCCGCTGGCAGGCGAGCAGGGCGCTGGTGCCGGGGTATACGCGATGCCCCCAGACTTCGAGCAGCTTGCACAGTCCCTGCAGCACGTCGAACTCATCCTCTACCACCATGATGCCCAGCTCGGGGCCGCGACAGGTTTCGGCCAGCGGCATCGAGGGGGCCTGCAGCGGAGCTGCGGTCAGCGGTACGCGCAGGCTGAAACGGGTGCCCCGGCCGGGTTGCGAGGTCAGCGCCAGGGGATGGCCGAGCAGGCGTGCGGCGTGGCGCACGATGGCCAGGCCCAGGCCAAGCCCCTGCTTGCGGTCGCGTTCGGCGTTATGCAGCTGGACGAACTCGTCGAAGATCACTTCCTGCTGGCTGGAGTGGATGCCGATGCCGGTGTCGAGCACCTGGATTTCCAGCTCCCCGCCACGTCGCCGACACCCCAGCAGTACGCCGCCGTCCTGGGTATAGCGGAAGGCATTGCTCAGCAGGTTGTCGAGTACGCGCTTGAGCAGCAGCGGGTCGCTGTCCACCCACTGCCGGCTGTCCTGTACGCGCCAGCGCAGTCCGCGTTCGCGGGCGGTGCCGGCGAACTCTTCCTGCAGGTCGGCGAACAGCTTGTGCAGCGAGATCGGCTCGCGCGCCACAGGCACCACGCCGGCGTCCAGACGCGAGATGTCCAGCAGGCCGTTGAGCAGGTCGCCCAGGTTGCCGAGCATGGCGCGCAGGCGTGTGGCGATGTCGCGCGCCTGGCGGGAGTCCACCGGGCCACGCTCGGCGAGGGCGGAGAGTGCGCCAACGAATAGCCCGAGGGCATGAATGGGCTGGCGCAGGTCATGGCTGGCGGCGGCAAGGAAGCGTGATTTTGCCTGGTCGGCAGAGCGCGCCCGGTCGCGCTGCTCACGCAGGTTCTGCACCAGCTCGGAGTTCTCCTGGCGCAGGCGGATGGTTTCGCACAGGCTGCGGTAGGTGACCCGGCTGTAGTAGAGGTTGACCCCGGCGAGGCAGACGATGAAGAAGCTGTAGGTGGTGTGCTGCTCGTCGGCGACACTCAGGCACAGCACCAGCAGGGGCAACAGCATGGCCGTGAGTGAGCCAATGTAGGCCGGGGGATAGGCCGACAGGGACGGCACAGCACCACACACCAGGCCCGTGAGCACGATGCAGGTGAAGGCGAACAGCTGAGGGTCGCCATGGGCGAACCCGGCCCAGCCCAACCAGCCCCACAGCAGGCTGCTGGACCAGGACAGCAGCGTGTTGCCCCACAGCCAGCTTTTACCCAGCGTGCGCGCAGGGGCTTGCCGGAAGTACGCGCGTGCCAGGACAATCCGGCCCAGCGTGAGCGCGTAGAGCGCGGCCAACCAGAAGACCATCGCCGTCGGCGACAGGGCGTTGCGGAAGATGTACAGCACCGGCAGGGGAATCACCAGGTTGGCGAAGAGCACAGCGTAGGATTGGCGGAACAAGAGATCGACCAGATCGCGCTGTTGCAGGTTGTTGTGCATGTCCGCAATGCCTCAGGGAGACGAAAGATGGAAGGGAAGCACGATCTGCGGGTGCTCATCGCCGATGACCACGGCATAGTCAGGGATGGACTGCGCCTGTTGCTGTCGACCCTGGATGGGGTCGAGGTGGTCGGTGAGGCCGCTGACGGCCAGCGTCTGCAGGCGCTGCTGGAAGAGCAACGGGCGGATATTCTCCTGCTCGACCTGAACATGCCAGGCCTCAACCGGCTGCAGTTCATCCTTGAGCTGCGCCAGCGTCACCCTCGGCTGAGAATCCTGGTGCTCACCGCCAACACCGAACTGTCCACCGTACGCTCGGTGCTCGATGCCGGGGTGCACGGCTACCTGAGCAAGGGCGAGGACACCGCCGAACTGCTCGAGGCGATTGCCGCCCTGCGCAGCGGTCAGCACTACCTGGCGCGCAGCCTGCGCTTCCAGCTGGAAGGGCCTGCCAGGCGCCCGCAGGGTGAGGCCGACCTGCTCTGTGCGGTTGAGCTGACCAGGCGCGAACGGCAGATTCTTTCCCTGGCTGCCCAGGGCCGCAGTTCGCGGGAAATAGCCGAACACTTCAGCATCAGCCCGCTGACTGTGCGCAAGCACCGCGAGAACCTCATGCGCAAGCTCGACCTGCACAGCACCGCCGAACTCGCGGCCTATGCCGTCCGCCTGGGCGTTCCCAGCGCCTGAGTCGAACCTGTGGTCTGCCTGCGTGCGCATGCCGCGCGTCCTGTCGGTGAGTCGTTCCGATAGAGACTAGCGCTGCGCACTACCGGAAAAAATACGGCAACTGTCGTATGTGCCCGACCTGCTGCACTCCCTAACCTTCCCGGCACGGACCAGATGCCACTGCAATGCGCATCGGCCGATACCCGATCAAGGGAAGGATCACACCATGACACTGCCTGCCTATTGGGCCTCGTTCGCCGTGGCGACGCTGGCCTTCGCCTGCATGCCCGGCCCGGCCATTCTCTACATGACCTCGCAGACCCTCGCCCACGGCCGCCGCGCCGGCCTGCACGCCGCACTGGGCATCCACCTGGGTTGCTACGCGCACATCCTTGCCGCCAGTGCCGGCCTCGCCGCGCTGCTGCACCACGCACCCAATCTGTACCTCACGCTGAAGCTGGCTGGTGCCGCCTACCTGATCTGGCTCGGCGGCACGATGATATTCGGCCGGCGCCGCCTGGGCGCCAGTGGCGGGGAAGCGGGCGAGGCGCAGCCGAAGGTGCTGCGCGACAGCATCATTGTCGAGGTGCTCAATCCCAAGACGGCGCTGTTCTTCCTGACCTTCCTGCCGCAGTTCGTCGACCCGTCCGCGAGCCTGCCGGTGAGCCTGCAGTTCTTCATCCTCGGGATGATCGTCAACCTGGTGTTCTCCACTGCTGACGTGCTGGCCGTGCTGTTCGCCGCGCTGCTGCTCGGTGCATTGGGCAAGGGGCGGGGGCAACGGCTGATGCCGCGGGTATGCGGCTCGATCCTGGTGGGGTTGGGGGTGATGCTGGTGGCCCGGGGCGGGCCGGTGTAACGCGGGGAGTGAAGGGATGCGCCGCCCCCGCAAATGGGCGCGGCGCGGGCGAAGCGGATCAGTCTTCGCGGCTGGTCACTTCGACCAGGTGGTAGCCGAACTGGGTCTTCACCGGACCCTGAACGACGTTCAGCGGGGCGCTGAACACGACCTGGTCGAACTCGCGGACCATCTGGCCCGGGCGGAAGGTGCCCAGGTCGCCGCCGCTGCGGCCGGACGGGCAGGTGGAGTTGTCGCGTGCCACCTGGGCGAAGTCGGCGCCGCCTTCGATGGACGCTTTGAGTTCATTGCACTTGGCTTCGCTGGAAACCAGGATGTGACGGGCGGATGCACGGGCCATGGGATAACTCCTGAACAGGCAGTAGGAAAGGGCGAAGCCTAGCCGATTCCGTTGACGAACCCAATGCCGGTTGCCCAGCGGTACGACCGTCGACTCCGCACACACCTGTAGGAGCGGGCCATGCCCGCGATCGCGCGCATGGCGCGCTCCTACAGGTTGATTCCAGTGCAGGGACGGGGCGCCCACTGCTCGAGCCGGCGTGCAGGCAGCTTGGAAGGAGTCCGCCCTCGGGAATCGCTCGGCCTCAGGCGCCGAACACTTCGCTCAGGTGCTGCTGGTAGCGCTGCACGTCGCCCTCGATGTTCGGACGCTTCATCACGTCCACGCAGAGGAAGGTCGGCAGCGGGCTCATACCCAGGAACTGATTGGCCTTGTGGAACGGGAAGTACACCGCGTCCACGCCCTTGCCCTCGAAGAAATCGGTCGGGTCGTCGAAGGCCTGCTGTGGCGCGTTCCAGGTGGCCGAGATCATGTACTGCTTGCCTTGCAGCAGGCCGCCGCTGCCGTACTTCTGCGAAGCGTCGGAACGGGTCCGGCCGTCGTTGGCGTAGAGGCTGCCGTGGCCGGCGGTGAAGACTTCGTCGAGGTACTGCTTGACGGTCCAGGGCGCGCCCATCCACCAGCCGGGCATCTGGTAGACGATGACATCGGCCCAAAGCATTTTCTGTACTTCTTCCTGGATGTCGTAGCCGCCGTCGATGAAGGTTTCCTTCACGTCGAAACCGGCGTGGTCCAGGTGCGCGATGGCGGCTTCGTGCAGGGTGGCGTTGTAGCGGCCGTCGGAGTGGGCGAACTGTTTGCCGCCGTTGATCAGCAGGATCTTTTTCATGGAGTGGGCTCCGGAATTCTGAAAGGTGAGAAAGTCGATGGATGCAGAATATCGGGCGGCCGGGGATGGAAAAACCCGCTTCCGGACAAATGATCCGTGCGTGAGAATCAATAATTGAGGTGATTGATTTGCGTCAGGATAAGGCAATCTTTCCTTCACGCAGGACTACCACCGATGTACGCGTTCATCCTCCAGGCCCATACCCGCCCTGAAAAATCCCAGTCTTTCGAAGACCTGTTCCGTACCTACCTGACGCCCAGTCGTGCCGAGGATGGCTGCATCCAGTACCACATGCTGCGCGACGTGAACGACCCGACGCTGTTCACCTTCTTCGAGGTCTGGCAGAGCCGCGAGCACCTGGCCATTCACACCGCGCTGCCGCACATGCGCGAGTTCCATGAGCGGCGCATGGAGTACCTGCGCCGCGATTTCGCCATTCAGGAAGTCGAGGTGATGGAGCCGCGCTGACCGGCGCTCAAGCCACCACCTTGTTGCGCCCGGCTTCCTTGGCCTTGTAGAGGTTGGCGTCCGCTGCGGCGATCAGTGCCTCGACGCTGTCCGCCTCGGTGTCCGAGGTGCTGGCCACGCCGACGCTGATGGTCACGATGCCGCGCGCGCTCTTCTCGTGGGGGAGCGCGGTTTCCTCTACGGCGCGGCGGATCGACTCGGCCACGTGAGCGGCGGCAGCGGTGTCGCAGCCGGGCAGGATCGCCACGAACTCCTCACCGCCATAGCGCGCAGCGCCGTCGTCTTCACGCTGGCAGCCCTGGCCGACCAGATGCGCCACGTTGATCAGTGCCAGGTCGCCGCGTGGGTGGCCGTAGTGGTCGTTGTAGGCCTTGAACTGGTCGATATCCATCATCAGCACTGCCAGGTGGCCGTCTCCATGGCGGCGCCGCTGCCATTCGCCCCTGGCTTTCTCGTCGAACCAGCGGCGGTTGTGCAGGCCGGTCAGCGGATCGGTGTCGGCTTCGACGCGCAGGCGATCTTCCTTGGCGTCGCGGCGGCGCAGGTGCCGGGTCAGGCGGTAGGCGAAGAACAGGGTCGCGGCGTTGATCGCCAGCAGCAGGCCGCTGGTGACCCAGGTCCGCGCCGTCCAGGTCTGGAAGATTGCCTCGCGGCACAGCTCCACCGAGACCACCGCCGGGTAGTCGCCGATGCGCCGGTAGCCGCGCCAGTACGCGTCCGAAGCATTGCTCTGCTGGCGAAAGTAGTCGTTGCGGCCGCTGTCGATGAACTCGCGGAAGGTGCCGATTTCCTCCTCGCTGGTGCGCGGCAGCTCCGGCGGCCACTGGGCGAGCACGGTGCCGTCGAGCAGGCGGATGGAGACCACCCCGTGCTTGCCCAGGTCCAGCCCGCGCACGAAGGACTCCAGGTGCTGCAGTTCCTTGATCGCGGCGACCACACCGACGAACTGGCCATCCTTGTTCGTCACCGCGCGGCTGAGTGCGGTGCTGGTTGAAGAGCCTGGATAGGACGGCATGAAGGGATGGCTGAGGAACAGGCGGCCGGGATTGTCGCGGGCGATCTTGAAATAGTCGCGCATGGACAGATCCCGGCTGGACTCGCCGGCATGATTCAGGTCGGCCAGCAATTGGCCTTGGGCGTCGGTCACCACCAGGGTGCCCGCGTGTAGCGAGCCGGCGGCGTGGCCTTCGACCAGCTCCTGCAGAACCTGCTGGGAAAGATCCGGCGTCGCCGGGCCGGTGATGACGTTGGAGAGCGTCAGCAGGGTCTGGGCGTGCACGTCCAGGTCACGGTGGAACTCGCGCTCGACCAGCAGCAGGGTGTTCTTGCCGCTGGCATGGGCATAGGCCAGCGCATCCTGCTTCATCTGCAGCATGTGCCAGCCGGCCAGCAGCGAGGCAAGCACCGCCAGCAGGAAGGTTAGGCAGAACACGCGAATCGGTTTGAGCACTGCGCACCTCCCGCTGTGGCTCGGACTTTGTTCAGGTTCCTGAATTGTCCGATATGTCGGGTGGCATACAACGGTAGTTGGCAGGACCCTTGCCTTATGTCAGGCCGCGAAGGAATTCTCCGAGCAAGGCGACAGCCATTCTTTTCGGGGTTTTTCCATCGACGGAACCTGTTCGCGCCGGCCGCAGCCAAATGCCAAGAAATCCCGCATCATTGAGCCCTTTTCGACCATCGGAGCCGTCCATGCCCAGCCAGTCGTTCCTTCCGCGTAGCCTGCTGTTGTCGCTCGGCCTGCTGGCCGCTGCCTCTGCCAGCGCGGCCGACCAGGACCAACTGCTCGAAGCCATCAACGCCTACCGGGGCGACGTGCAGTCCTGCGGCGGGCAGGCATCCCAGGTGCTGCCGCCGTTGTCGCCGGACCCGCGTCTGGCGCTGCCGGCTTCGGCGGGGGAGTGGAAGGCCGCACTGAACCAGGCCGGCTACCCGATGAGCAGCGTGCGCATGCTCAGCCTGACCGGCCCGCGCGATGTCTCGGCCGCCATGAAAGCGCTGCAGGAAAGCTTCTGCCAGGTGCTGCTGGATCCGCAGTTCGTCGATGTCGGCATCGTCCGCGAGGGCGATGACTGGCGCGTGCTGCTCGGCCGCCCGTTGCTGCAGGGCAAGCTGGGCACCTGGGAAGCCGAAGGCCAGCAAGTGCTGCAGGCGATCAACACCGCGCGAGGAAAAGGCCGCCAGTGCGGCGGGCAGGCCTTCGGCCCGGCTGGCGCGTTGAGCTGGAACGCGACCCTGGGCGGCACCGCCGAAGCCCACAGCCGCGACATGGCCAACAACAACTACTTCGACCACAAGGGCCGTGACGGCAGTACCCCAGGCGACCGCGCGGAGTTGAACGGCTATGCCGGCCAGCGCATCGGCGAGAACATCGCTGCCGGACAGGGCAACGCGCAGAAAGTGGTGGACAGCTGGCTGGCCAGCCCCGGCCACTGCGCCAACCTGATGAACCCGCAGTACAGCGAACTGGGCGCAGCCTATGCGGCGGACCCGAAGAGCGACGCGGGCATCTACTGGACGGCGATGTTCGGCTCGCCCTGAGCCGTCATCGAGCGCTGCTGGCAGCGTCCGGCGCGCCGGCCTGGCGCTTGACCTTGGCCTCCAGGATGGCTGCCTCGATTGCCGCCAGCGTGCCTGATGCCGCCGGGTGTTCGAATACCTTGCTTTCGGCGAGCGTGGAAACGCGTTCGCCGTCGTTCAGGGTGAATTCCACGAACCCCAGGTGCTCCGACCAGGAGCGATAGCGCCGCACCATGAACAGGCTGTGGCGGCTACGTACCGAGCTGATTCTCTCCAGCGCGATCTGTCGGTGGCTTTGCTTGCCGCACAGCACCAACTCGCCCTTGTCGATGAAGGCCGGTTGGGCGCGCGAGACTCGCAGCCACTCGATAGTGAAGCGCCAACCGAACAGTGACAGGCAGAGGGGCACGAAGGAGAACAGGCTGACGCCGCCGCCGAACATCTTGATCAGCGTGAAGGCGCCCATCGCCAGCAGAATCAGCAGGGTCATGACGCGATAGAAATGGACGATGTCGAATTCGGGCTGCGACAAGAACCGGACATCCATGTGTTTTCTCCTGGGCGACTGCGAAACGTCCTTCAGCCAGACGTTTTAGCAGACTGGGCGGCGCCTGCCATGCGAGCCCGGTCACGACACCGACCGAATCGCGCAAAGAAGAACCGGCGCCTGGGCGCCGGTTCTTCAGGTGTCGCTGCGGGAGCCGGAGTCAGTTCCCGGCTGAACCGGCCACTCAGTGCGGCTGGTTCAGGGTCAGGCGCATGTGGCGGTTCACATCCTTGTACAGCAGGTAGCGGAAGCGACCGGGGCCACCGGAGTAGCAGGCCTGCGGGCAGAAGGCGCGCAGCCACATGAAGTCGCCCGCTTCCACTTCGACCCAGTCCTGGTTCAGACGGTACACCGCCTTGCCTTCCAGAACGTACAGGCCGTGCTCCATCACGTGGGTCTCGGCGAACGGAATCACGCCGCCCGGTTCGAAGTTCACGATGTTCACGTGCATGTCATGGCGCATGTCGGCCATGTCGACGAAGCGGGTGGTGCTCCAGCGACCTTCGGTGTCCGGCATCACGCGCGGCTCGATGTCCTGCTCGTTGGTGACGAAGGCTTCGGGCAGCGGTACGCCGTCGACTTTCTGGTAGTGCTTGCGGATCCAGTGGAAGCGGGTGTGCTGGCCGCTGGTGTTGCGCACCTTGTAGTCGGCGCCCGGCGGAATGAACGCGTAGCCGCCCGGCTTCATGGTGTGTACTTCACCCTGCAGGGTCAGGCTCAACTCGCCTTCGACGATGAACAGCACCGCCTCGGCGTTGACGTCCTGCTCGGGCTTGTCGCTGCCGCCCTGGGGCGCCAGTTCGACGATGTATTGCGAGAAGGTCTCGGCGAAGCCCGACAGCGGGCGGGCGATGACCCACATGCGCATGTTGTCCCAGAAGGGCAGGTGGCTGGTGACGATGTCACGCATCACGCCCTTGGGGATCACGGCATAGGCTTCGGTGAACATGGCGCGGTCGGTGAGCAGCTCGGTCTGTGCCGGGTGCCCGCCGTGCGGCGCGTAATAAGTGGATTTGGCCATGGGGTAATTCCTCATTGTTGTCTTGCTGCCCGGCGCGTAAGGCGCCGTGGTGAGCAATGCGTGCAGAGCGGCGCGCTTGTCGGTGCGCTGGCCGTCGCTGGAAACCACGATATCCAGCGGCGTGTTCATGCACAAATTAAATGTTGGAATCCGCTGTATTCGATTCTCAAATGTCCGTCAGCCCTTCGTATCCTGCGCCAGGACCCGTGACAGTACGCGTGCCAGCTCCTTCACCATCGGGTCTACCGCCGGACGGTGCAGCATGGCTACCTCGAACACGTCCACCGAGGGTAGCCCGGTATTCTTCGGCAGTACCGCGTGTTCCGCCGTCACTGCGCGTTGCGGCAGCAGGCCGATGCCCATGCCGTCGGCGATGGCCGACTGGATGCCGGAGAGGCTCGAACTGGTGAAGCTGATGTGCCAGCGGCGGCCGATGGACTCCAGCGCGGCGATCATCTCGTCGCGGTACACCCCGCGCGGCGGGAAAGTGACGATGGGCAGCGGGTCCAGCTCGATGCAGGCGTTCTTCGCGCTGTCCACCCAGCGGGTTTTCTCCGGCCAGCAGGCCACTGCCTCGCGGGCGTTCTGCCGCTGCTTGAGCAGCACCAGATCCAGTTCGCCGCGGTCGTAGCTGGCGGACAGGTCGCGGCTCAGCCCGCTGGTGACCTCCAGCTTCACCTGCGGGTAACGGCGGTTGAACGCGGCCAGTTGCTCGGTGGTGCGCCCGGTGGCGAAGTCATCCGGCACGCCGATGCGCACCGTCAGTGCCACGGTGGCGCCGGACAGCGCCTCGACCATCTCGTCATTCAACGCCAGCAGCCGCCGTGCATAACCCAGCAGCGTGTCCCCGGCGTCGGTGGGCAGCACATCGCGATTGCCGCGTTCGAGCAGGCGATGCCCGGCCATCTCTTCCAGCCGGCGGATCTTCTGGCTGACAGTGGACTGGGTCGAATGCAGGCGCGTGGCCGCGGTGGTGAAACTGCCGCAATCGGCCACCGTGACGATGGCGCGCAGCAGGTCGAGATCGAAGAGGCGGGTATTGGGTTTGTCACTGTCGCTCATGGCGGTATTGGAAATCTGAATGGAGATAGCGATTTTTACCCTTCGCACACCCTCAGGGCAATGCGCGGTATCTCTTGTAGGAGCGAGCTTGCTCGCGAACGGAGCGTCAGGCGGTGCCGGTGCGGGGACGGTTCGCGAGCAAGCTCGCTCCTACAGGTGAATGGTTCCACCTGGGAACGACCCCATCTGCGATCGGAACAGCCGGCGCCCGCCGATTTTCCCGCCGCGATCTAGACTCCAGTTGCTGACCATATCCGGGGGGACCCACACGGAGAGCGTCATCATGAAGCGTCTACCGAAATCCCTGCCGGTGCTGGCTGCGGTTGCCGCGTTGTCCGGTTGCATGAGCAATGAAGAGTTCCTCGCGTCGAACCAGCAGGCTGCGATCAAGGCCACCGAGTCGCGGGCGAAGTTCGAGATGAACTGCGAGGCGGTGACCAGCAGCGTGCTGTCGAGCAAGGTCACCAGCGTGCGCCGCGCCATGGAGCGCACCGAGTACACCATTGGCGTGCGTGGCTGTAACAAGCAGGTGACCTACATCACCTACTGCCTCAACCCGGAAACCTGCAATGCCATCGCCGATACGGCGCGGATGGGAACGCCCTGAGCCACGCCGGGGTGGGACGTTGGTGGTCCATCCTGGCGATTTTTCGACCCTTGTCCTGTAGCAGCGGGCCGGCCCGCGATCTGGCCCGGCGCGAAGCCTGAGGGAGGGTCTGCTCCGCCGGTTGGCGCGGCGGAGCGGGGAGCTGCTACTCCTCCGGCAGCTCCCGACCATGGCGCTTGCCCAGCGCTGTCACGTAGTCCACTTCATTGCAGAGTTCGTAGCCGGCCATGAACGCTGTGGTGTTGATCTGCGTGCCTTTCTGTTGAGCCTGATCGTAGGCGGCCTGGTCGTACGCAGGGAGTTTGTTGTGGCTGAGGAATTCGTTGATCAGTGCGATGCGCTGGGCGTCGCCTTCGTCATAGCCGCCGTCATAGAAGAGGCGGTCGATGCAGGTGACGGCGCCCTGGTAGCGCGATTGGGCTTCATTCAGTTCGAGGGCGTGGGCGCTGCCGGTCAGGGCCAGGCCGAGGGCGAGCAGGGTGGTGCGCAGGTGCATGGGCAGACTCCGTTCTACAGGTTTGAGGATGGCGGCGTTCATCCAGCGCCGCGTCTGGTGCAACAACGTCTGACTCACCAACGAAAATGCCCCGCACAAGGGCGAGGTTCTTCGTTCATTGATCAGGAGTCAGCGGCGGCAACGGGCGCCGTTGGGAGCGTTCAGGGAAGCAGAACCGAGCGGCCCGGAAGCGAGGCTTACGACTGGCAGTGACACATGAGTGGGCCTGCTCGTGAAGCCGCTGTATGACAGGCTGTGCCATGGAGTTTCGTCCCTGAAATCCCGATGATTGGTGCGGGATTCTGCCTGGGGATATGGCAAGCGGCTACTACGCAATCCACAAATCTATCAGTTGGCGGAGCCTGCTGCTCAATCCAGCCAGCTATGCCACGCCAGACGAATCGCGCCGTCCTGCAAGGGCAGCAGCGTCAGGTTCGGAGCCTGGCGCAGGTCGGTCACCAATTGGCTCCAGGCGGCGGAATCATCGCTGGGCTCACGGCGCAGGGTGATGCCGAGGTTCTTCAGGGTGGTCGGGTCTGCCAGCAGGGCGTTCACACGGGCGGACAGCTGATTGTAGGTTGCGGCGTGCATGGGAGGCCTCCGGGTCGGGGTGGATGGAAAATACTGTATGTAAATACAGTATTTCTTGTAAAGACCTGTTTGACCATCGGTAGTCGGGTTTCTGAAGGACGCGAAACCGGGAGGCTCTGGGGCGGGGCTTTGAGTGAGAGGCGGTGTTCGCTCAGGGACACAGCCCCTGGCAGCCGCGGGTTTGAGGGGTGGTCTGTCGTTATCGTTCTGTAAATGGAACGCTATAAGCGATTTTTGCCGTCTGGCGGAGAAAGGGTGTCGAAATTAATCTCTCTTCCCATGCAGTGACGCACTGCAAACGGTCCAAAACCTTCCCGGCCCAGCCGGTCCCACTGAAAGCAAATCGAGGATTTCACCATGACCAACGCCACCTACAACCGCCTGGACAAAGACAACGCCGCCGTACTGCTGGTCGACCACCAGGCCGGTCTGCTCTCGCTGGTCCGCGACATCGATCCGGACAAGTTCAAGAACAACGTGCTGGCCCTCGGCGACCTGGCGAAGTTCTTCAACCTGCCGACCATCCTCACCACCAGCTTCGAAACCGGCCCCAACGGCCCGCTGGTCCCCGAGCTGAAAGCCCAGTTCCCGGACGCGCCGTACATCGCCCGTCCCGGCCAGATCAACGCCTGGGACAACGAAGACTTCGTGAAAGCGGTGAAGGCCACCGGCAAGAAGCAGCTGATCATCGCCGGCGTGGTGACCGAGGTCTGCGTGGCGTTCCCGGCGCTGTCGGCCCTGGCGGAAGGTTTCGATGTGTTCGTGGTGGCGGATGCATCGGGCACCTTCAACGAGATGACCCGCGACGCGGCCTGGCGCCGGATGGAAGCGGCCGGTGCGCAGCTGATGACCTGGTTCGGCGTGGCCTGTGAGCTGCACCGCGACTGGCGCAACGACATCGAAGGCCTGGCGGCGCTGTGCTCCAACCACATCCCGGATTACCGCAACCTGATCACCAGCTACAACGCGCTGACGGCTGGCAAGTAACCTTTCCTGTCATGAAACCGGGGCCTCGAAAGAGGCCCCGGTTTTTGCGTGCGGCACGGTGCTCCCCCTTGTAGGAGCGGGCCATGCCCGCGATCGCGCGCATGGCACGCTCCTACAGGCTGCGCGCCCTGCTCCAGTGTGAGAGAGAGCCGCCCGTGCCGGCTGATGCCAAGGTTTCATCCTGCACCGAACAGTCCTCTCTCCCCCTGGGTGAGGGCTGATCCGAGCGCAGGACTGTCGGGTAGGAGCGGGCCACGCCCGCGATCGCGCGCATGGCGCGCTCCTACAGGCTGCGCGCCCCGCTCCAGAGGGAGAGGGAGCCACCCGTGCCGGCTGAGGCCAAGGTTTCATCCTCCACCGAACAGTCCCCTCTCCCCTTGGGTGAGGGTGAGGGCTGATCCGAGCACAGGACTGTCGGGTAGGAGCGGGCCATGCCCGCGATCGCGCGCATGGCGCGCTCCTACAGGTTAGCGCCGCGCTTCCCCCGGCCGTCATTTCCCCTGACGTTCGAGCCATTTGTACGTCTGTACAGAAATTTCTTGCGTCGCCCCGAGTTTGCCATTAATAATTTGTACGACTGTCCAGAAGTGCTCCGATAGAGAGCCCGAAGACGGCGCTGTATGACGCAACACCAATAACCAACAGGCCGAGGTGCGCTTACGAGTGTCGCCTGTACGGTCGTACAAAAATGTGTCTTGCGAGGTGTGGCATGAAGGAAAAGCAACCTGGGGAGCCGTCCCTTGGCGTCACCCGCCGTGACCTGGTGAAAGGGACGATGGGCCTGCTGTGGGCCGGCGTGCTGCTGGGTGGCCTGCCGCTGCCGGCATTCGCCGAGCCGAAGAAGGGCGGGCGACTGGTGTTCGGCCTGGCCGGCGCTTCCACCACCGACAGTCTCGATCCGGGCCTGGCGGAAGACGATTTCATGATGCTGCTGAGCCAGGCGTTGCGCGGCAACCTGGTGGAGATCGACAGCAGCGGCAATGCGATTCCCGAGCTGGCCCAATCCTGGGAGTCCTCGCCGGATGCCAGCGTCTGGACCTTCAAACTGCGCAGCGGCGTGCAGTTCCACAACGGCAAGCCCTTCGTCGCCGATGACGTGGTAGCCACCCTCGACTACCACCGCAAGGACGGCTCCAAGTCGCTGTCCAAGTCCATCGTTTCGCAGATCGCCGAGGTCAAGGCGGTGGACGACAGCACCGTGCGCGTCACCCTCAAGGGTGGCAACGCCGACTTCCCGGTGCTGATGAGCGACTACCACCTGGGCATCCTGCCGCGCGGCGCCGACGGCCAGGTCGACTGGCGCTCCGGCAACGGCACCGGCGGTTATGTGCTCAAGGAATACAACCCCGGCGTGCGTGCCTTCGTGGTTCGCAACCCCAATTACTGGAAGCCGGGCAGGGCGCACATCGACGAGGCCGAGCTGATCGCCATCGCCGACTCGGTGGCGCGGCAGAATGCCCTGCTCACCGGCAAGGTCAACGTCATCAACCGCGTGGAGATCAAGACCCTGTCGATGCTGCAGCGCAGCAACAAGGTGAAGATCGCCGAGGTCACCGGCCTCAACCACGCCACCATGCCGATGATCGCCAAGGTCAGCCCGTTCCAGGACAACAACGTGCGCCTTGCGCTCAAGCACGCGGTGGACCGCGAGCAGTGGGTGAAGTCGATCCTGCGCGGCCACGGCAGCGTCGGCAACGACCACCCCATCGGCCGTCAGCAGAAGTACTTCAACAGCGAACTCGCCCAGCGCCAGTACGACCCCGACAAGGCGCGCTTCTACCTCAAGCAGGCCGGGCTGGACAGCCTGGACATCAGCATCAGCGCCGCCGACGCGGCCTTCGCCGGGGCGGTGGATGCCGGTGTGCTGTTCGAGGAAAGCGCGCGCAAGGCCGGCATCAACCTCAAGGTGGTGCGCGAATCCAACGACGGTTACTGGATCAACGTCTGGTCGAAGAAGCCCATGTGCATGTGCTACTGGACCGGCCGCGCCACGCCGGACTGGATTTTCAGCCAGATCTACGCCAGCGGCGCGTCCTGGGGCGACACCCAGTGGAACAACGAGCGCTTCGACAAGCTGATGCTGCAGGCCCGCTCCGAGCTCGATGAGGCCCGGCGCAAGGCCATCTACTGGGACATGCAGGCAATGCTGCACGACGAGGGTTCCACCGTGGTGCCGATGTTCATGAACCACATCATGGGCATGGGCAACGACGTGGTGACCTCGCCGACCGTGGCCGGCGACATGGCCCTGGACGGCATGCGCGCCATCGAGCGCTGGTCGCTGGCATGAGCGCGCCGGCACTGATGAAGCGGGAGGCCCCCATGAGCAACCTCGACTGGCACCCGGTGAACGCCGACGACACCCGCAGTCTGCGCAATGTGTTCGGCACCTTCATGACCGGCGTGACCATCGTCACCGCCTGGGATGCGGACGGCACGCCACGCGGCTTCACCGCCAATTCCTTCACCTCGGTGTCGCTGAGCCCGGCGCTGGTGCTGGTGTGCATCGCCAGAAGCGCCGGCAGCCTGCCGGTGTTCAGCGCGGCCGAGCATTTCGCCATCAACATCCTCGGCGACTGGCAACGCGAGCTGTCCGGCGCCTTCGCCGGGCGCTCGGCGGACAAGTTCGCCGGGGTCGACCTGCTCGACTGCGAGCCGGCCTCGCCCTGCCTGGCGGACAGCCTCAGCGTGCTCAGCTGCCGCCGCCACAGCCTGGTGGAGGCGGGCGACCACGTCATCCTGATCGGCGAAGTGCAGCGCTTTCGCAGCAGCGTCGGCAGCCCGCTGGGCTACTTCCGTGGCAGCTATATCGACTTCGCCGAAGGCGCCAAGGCCATCCAGGTCGAGCGCGGCAGCGCTCTCAAGGTCGGCTGCCTGATCGCCCGCGACAACGGCCTGGTGCTGGTGCGCGAAGCCGGCAGCGAACACTGGGGGATTCCCGAGGTGTTCTGGCGCGCCGGGGTCAGCCAGAAGGCAGTGGTCGAGGAGGTGTTCCGCCGTGTCGGGCTGGTGGGCGACGTGTCGTTCATCTACTCGATGTTCGAGGAAGCCGGCGACGACTTCACCCGACTGGTGTTCCGCGCCGACGCCGCTGGCGAAGCCACCACGCCCATCGCCGCCGGGCGCGAAGTGCGCGTGTTCGGCGCGCAGGACGAGCCCTGGAAGCTGGTCCGCGGCGACTACAGCGTGAGCATGATCCACCGCTTCTTCAGCGAGCGTCAGGCCGACACCTTCGGCATCTACTGCGACACCGCCGACGGCGGACGAATCGCCGGCATCGCGGGCAAGCCCGTGCATTGGCTGGACTGGAAACACTAAGACCACCGAGTGGATAACAACATGGAATTCAACCATTTCCTCAGTTCCTACCTGCCCGATCCGGATGCCTCCGGCAAACAGCTCTACGAGCACATGGTCGAGCAGGCCGTGGTGGCGGAAGAGGTCGGCTACGCCGGCATTTCCATCCCCGAGCATCACCTGATCAACATCCTGCTGGTGCCCTCGCCCTTGCAGATGGCGGTGAAGATCGCCTCGGTCACCCGGCATATCGAACTGGTCACCTCCATCGCCGTGCTGCCGGTGCGCGACATGCGCGTGTTCGCCGGTGAGGTGGTGCAGGCCGACGCCCTCTGCGATGGCCGGCTGGTACTCGGTGTGGGCCGCGGCGCGTTCAAATACGAGATCGAGAGGCTTGGCGTGCCGATGGGCGAGACCCGCGAACGCTTCGACGAATCCCTCGCGGTATTGCAGGCGCTGCTGACCCGCAAGGACGTGAGCTGGGACGGCAAGTACTACCAGTTCGGCCCGCTGACCGTGATGCCGCGACCCGAGCGTGAAATCCCGCTGGTGGTGGCGAGCATGGCCCCCGAGGGCATCCAGGCCTGCGCGCGGCAAGGCTTCTCGGTACAGACCACGCCGCTGAGCGGCGACCACCAGATGTTGCTGGACCAGGTCAATGCCTTCCGCCGTGGCAAGGCCGAGGCCAGGCCGAAAGCCACCCGTGCGCGCCTCTCGCTGCAACGCGCCACCTACCTGGCCCGCGACGAAGCCGACGCCCGCGAGAAGCTGCAGCTGGCCTACGACTACTACCGGCGCTTCGACAACGTTTTCACCGGCCCCGGCATCGTCCATGGCGGCGGCATCGAGGCGCTGCCGCGCCAGCAGTCCATCGAGGAGCTGGGCAAGAACCTGCTGATCTGCACCCGTGAGCAGATGATCGACCAGCTTTCCGCCTACGCCGAGGCCGGCATCGACGAAGTGATCATGACCGCCAACTTCGGCCAGTCCCAGGCGGACAGCCTGGACATGATGCGGCGCTTCGGCGAGCAGATCATTCCCTACTTCAGTACCCAACAACCTGCGATGAACAAGAGGATCGGCTGATGCCCCTGATGACCGTAGAGCTCTTCCCCGGACGCACCCCCGACAAGAAACGCGAGCTGATCCAGGCGCTGACCGACACCTACGTGCAGGTCTGCGGCGGCAAGCCCCAGGCGGTGACCATCCTGCTCAAGGAAGTGGACCCGGCGGACTGGGGCGTGGGTGGCCGCACCTATGCCCAGATCCTTGAAGAAAGCATTGCGCAAGCCAAAACCCAGGCCTGAGGAGGCGCGAGATGAGCAAGGCAATCGACTGCGCCTGTGTAGTGGACGGGCAAGGGGCCCGCCCTGGTGATGGTCCACGGCATCGGCGCGCGCAAGACCGGCTGGGACAAGGTCACCGAGGCGCTGAAGGACAGCTTCACCTGCATCCGCTACGACCTGCGCGGCCATGGTGAATCGCCGCTGCCGCAGGAACCCTTCGGCCTCGACGAACTGGTCGAGGACCTCGAAGCCCTGCGTGCCCGACTGGGCGTGGAGCAGATGCACATCATCGGCCATTCCCTGGGCGGCATGATCGGCCCGGCCTACGCGCGCAAGTACCCGCAGCACACCCTCAGCGTCGGCCTGCTGTCCACCGCGGCGTTCCGCTCCGCGCAGGACAGCGAGAATGTGCGCAAGGTGGTCCGCGCCATGGAGGAAAAAGGCATCGGCCCGGTGCTCGATACCCTGACCCAGCGCTGGTTCACCGAAGCCTTCTGCGCCGCGCGCCCGGACGTCATCCAGTGGCGCAAGCAGCAGGTCATGGACACGCCCGCCGAGGTGTTCCTCAACGTCTTCCACATCTATGCCGAGACCGAGATGGCGCCCTGGCTGCATGAGGTCCAGCAGCCGTGCCTGGTGCTCACCGGCGAGTTCGACGGTGGCTGCAACCCCGGCCTCAACCAGCAGATCGCCGACGCGTTGCCGCATTCGGAGCTGGTGGTATTGCCGGACCTCAAGCACGCGATCCTGATCGAAGCGAGCGACCAGGTAGTGCCACACCTCAAAGCCTTCCTGGCGAAGGCCTCGCAGTAATACCTGCCGATATGCCGGGGGCGGGCAGGCCCGCTCCCAGCCGCAGAAAAACAACAATGGCCCAACCGATCAGCAGGTCGACGACATGGCTTTGATCTATCCCATTCTCTTGCGCCGCATGCTTCTCGGAGCCCTGACCTTGTTGGGCGTCTCCGCCCTGATCTTCGCCGCCGTGCAACTGCTGCCCGGCGACATGGCGCAGAAGCTCCTCGGCCAGTCCGCCACCCCCGAAGCCCTGAGCGCCCTGCGCCACGAGCTGGGGCTGGATCAGCCGGCGCTGACGCGCTACCTCAACTGGTTGCTGGGCAGCCTGCAGGGTGATTTCGGCACCTCGCTATCCAACGGCCGGGCGGTCTCCGAACTGATCGGCCAGCGGCTGCTCAACACCTTGTTCCTCGCCGGCTACACCGCCCTCATCGCCGTGCCGCTGGCGCTGCTGCTGGGCTTGTTCGCCGCGCTGTACAAGGACTCGCTGTACGACCGCATCGTCAACGTGATCTCCCTGGCGGCGGTGTCGCTGCCGGAGTTCTTCATCGGCTACATCCTCATCCTCTGGATGGCGGTGAAGCACCCGCTATTCCCCTCCATCGCCGACCTGCCGCCGTCCGCCGGCTTCGTCGAACACCTGCACGCGGCCTTCCTGCCGGCACTGACGCTGACCCTGGTGATCACCGCGCACATGATGCGCATGACCCGCATCGCCGTACTCGACCTGCTGCAGCTGCCCTACATCGAGATGGCCCGGCTCAAGGGCCTGTCGCGGCTGAAGATCGTCCTGCGCCACGCGCTGCCCAACGCCTGGGCACCCATCGTCAACGTCATCGCGGTCAACCTCGCCTACCTCATCACCGGCGTGGTGGTGGTGGAAGTGGTGTTCGTCTATCCCGGCCTCGGCCAGCTGATGGTCGACTCGGTGATCAAGCGCGACGTGATGGTCGTCCAGGCCTGCTGCTGCATCTTCGCGGTGGTCTACATCGGCATCAATCTGCTCGCCGATGTGCTGTCCATCGTCACCGACCCGCGTCTGCTGCACCGCAAGTGAGGGCGAGCCGATGAATGCCTGCATCACCACCTTCAAGCAGATGACCTGGACCGCCCGCATCGGGCTCCTGATCATCCTCTTCTACACCTTCCTCGCGCTGTTCGGCCCGCTCATCGCGCCCTACGGCGAAACCCAGATCGTCGGCAACGAATACGACCCGTGGAGCGCCGAGCACTGGCTGGGTACCGACGCATTGGGCCGCGACATGCTCTCGCGGGTGATCTTCGCCGCGCGCAACACCATCGGCATCGCACTGCTCTCCACCGCGCTGGCGTTCTTCATCGGCGGCACCCTGGGGCTGGTCGCCGCGGCGCTCGGCGGCTGGGTCGACAGCGCCCTGTCGCGCCTGGTCGACGTGCTGATGGCCGTGCCGCAACTGATCTGCGCGCTGCTGTTGCTGACCATCTTCGGCACCAGCATCGCCAATCTGGTGTTCGTCATCGCCCTGGTCGATGCCACGCGGATCTTCCGCCTGGCCCGCTCGGTGTCGCTCAACGTGGTGGTCACCGACTACATGGAAGTCGCCCGCCTGCGTGGCGAGGGGCTGTTCTGGCTGGTTGCGGTGGAGCTGCTGCCCAACGTCCGCGCACCGCTGGTGGCGGAGTTCGGCCTGCGCTTCTGCTTCGTCTTCCTGACCATTTCCTCGCTGTCCTTCCTCGGTCTTGGCCTGCAACCGCCGCTGGCCGACTGGGGCAGCATGGTGCGCGAGAACGCCTCGCTGATCTCCTTCGGCGACCTCACTCCGCTGATTCCCGCCGCCGCCATCGGCGTGCTGGCGATCGCCGTCAACTTCGTCGCCGACTGGTTCCTCGCCCAACGGCGCTGACCGGTCCGCCCCACGCATTGCCCGAGGAGTCGCAGCATGAGCGAACCCCTACTGAAGATCACCGGCCTGCGCATCGAGGCCAACGGCGGCGACGGCTGGAACGAGATCGTCCACGGCGTCGACCTGGAGCTGCAACGCGGTCGGATACTCGGCCTGGTCGGCGAATCCGGTGCCGGCAAATCCACCATCGGCCTCGCCGCCATGGGCTACACCCGCGACGGCTGCCGCATCAGCGGCGGCGAAGTGCTGTTCGACGGCATCGACCTGCGCCAGCTCCCCGAGGCGCGCCACCGCGAGCTGCTTGGTGCGCGCATCGCCTACGTCGCGCAGTCGGCGGCGGCCAGCTTCAACCCGGCGCACCGGCTGATCGACCAGCATTGCGAAACCGCCCTGGAGCACCAGCTGCTGCCCCGCGAACAGGCACGCCGCGACGCCGTCGAGTTGTACCGCAAGATTTCCCTGCCCGAGCCCGAGAGCATCGGTGAACGCTACCCGCACCAGGTGTCCGGCGGGCAGCTGCAACGGATCATGACCGCCATGGCGATGTCCTGCCGGCCGGACCTGATCATCTTCGACGAGCCCACCACGGCGCTGGACGTCACCACCCAGATCGACGTGCTGCTGACCATCCGCGAGCTGGTCCGAGAATTCCAGGTCGCCGCCATCTACATCTCCCACGACCTCGCGGTGGTGGCACAGATGGCCGATGAGGTGATGGTGCTCAAGGACGGCGCGGTGGTCGAGGAGGGCGACAAGCGCCGGCTGATCGCCCAGCCCCAGGCCGACTACACCAAGTCGCTGTGGGCCGTGCGCAACCTCGAATGCACGGCGCGCCCGCCAGTGGCCGCCGACCAGAGCCCGATCCTCGAACTGCAAGGTATCCGCGCCGGCTACGGCAACAAACCGGTGCTCAAGGACGTCTCGCTGAAGGTCTTCCCCGGCCGCACCCTGGCCATCGTCGGTGAGTCCGGCTCCGGCAAGTCGACCCTGGGCCGCTGCATCACCGGCGCCTTGCCCAGCCGCGAAGGTAGCCTGGTGTTCAACGGCCAGCCGCTGGCCAGCCACTATGGCAAGCGCAGCCGCGAGCAGCTGCGCTCGATCCAGATGATCTACCAGATGGCCGATACCGCGCTGAACCCGCGCCACAGCATCGGCGACATCGTCGGCCGGCCGCTGACCTTCTACGGCGGCCTGCGCGGTGCCCAGCGCGAGGCGCGGCTGCGCGAGCTGCTGGACGCCGTGGGTCTGGAGCCCGGCCGTTACCTGGGCCGCCGCCCGCAGGAACTCTCCGGCGGGCAGAAACAGCGCGTCGGCATCGCCCGCGCCCTGGCGGCCGACCCCACGGTGATCATCTGCGACGAGATCACCAGCGCCCTCGACCAGCTGGTGGCCGAAGGCATCCTGCGGCTGATCGACGACCTCAAGCAGCGCCTGGGCATCACCTACCTGTTCATCACCCACGACCTCTCGGTGGTGCAGTCCATCGCCGACGACGTGCTGGTGCTCAAGGCCGGCAGCGTCGTCGACTTCGGCGAAAAGCAGCGCGTCTTCACGCCCCCCTGCGACAGCTACGTCACCCGCCTGCTCGACAGCATGCCGCAGATGGACCCCGACTGGCTCGACGGCCTGGCGCAACGCGGCGTCGCCTGAACCCCCTACGCACAAGGAGTACTCCCATGACCGCCACCACGCTGCAGGACTGGACCCGGCTCGCCGATGGCCTGAGCATCGAAGGCCGCTGTTTCATCGACGGGCAATACCGCAGCGCCAGCGACCAGCGCACCTTCGCCAAGGCCAGCCCGCTGGACGGCCGCCACCTGGCGGCCATCGCCCGCTGCGGCCAGGCCGAGGTCGACCTCGCAGTGGCCAGCGCCCGCCGCGCCTTCGACGCCGGGCACTGGTCGCGGATGGCACCGGTGCAGCGCAAGCGCATGCTGCTGCGCTTCGCCGACCTGCTGGAGCGCCACACCGAGGAACTGGCCCTGCTGGAAACCCTCGACATGGGCAAACCCATCGCCCACGCCCTGGCCACCGACATTCCCGGCGCGGCCAACGCCATTCGCTGGAGCGCCGAGGCCATCGACAAGGTCTACGGCGAAATCGCCGCCACCGCCGAAGACCAGCTGGGCCTGGTGACCCGCGAAGCGGTCGGCGTGGTTGGTGTCATCGTGCCGTGGAACTTCCCCCTGCTGATGGCCAGCTGGAAGCTCGGCCCGGCGCTGGCCTGCGGCAACTCGGTGGTGCTCAAGCCTTCCGAACGCTCGCCGCTGACGGCCATTCGCGTTGCTGCGCTGGCCTGCGAAGCGGGGATTCCTGAGGGTGTGCTCAACGTGGTACCCGGCTTCGGCGCCGAGGCCGGCGACGCGCTGTCCCGGCACATGGACGTGGATGCCATCGCTTTCACCGGTTCGACCGGTGTGGCCAAGCGGTTGATGGTCGCCTCCGGGCAATCCAACCTCAAACGCGTGTGGACCGAAGCCGGCGGCAAGAGCCCGAACATCGTCTTCGCCGACGCCCCCGACCTGCGCGCCGCCGCCACCAGCGCCGCTGCCGCCATCGCCTACAACCAGGGCCAGGTCTGCACCGCCGGCTCGCGCCTGCTGGTGCAGGCCTCGGTGCGCGAAGCCTTCCTCGACCACCTGCGCGAAGCCCTGCAGGCCTGGACACCGAGTAACGCCCTCGACCCGGCCAGCCGCTACGGCGCCCTGGTCGACCTGCAGCACCGCGAGCAGGTCCAGGGCTACATCGCCACCGGCCTGGAGGAGGGCGCACAACTGCTGGTGGGCGACGCCCAGGCCGACGGCTGCTACCTCGGCCCGGTGGTCTTCGACGGCGTGGACAACGGCATGCGCATCGCCCGCGAGGAAATCTTCGGCGCCGTGCTCTCGGTCATCGCCTTCGACGACGCCGAGCAGGCCGTCGCCATCGCCAACGACACGCCCTATGGCCTGGCGGCCGCGCTGTGGACCGCCGACCTGTCCCGTGCGCACCGGGTGGCGCGCGCATTGCGGGCCGGCTCGGTGTGGGTCAACCAGTATTCGGGCGGCGACATGACCGCGCCCTTCGGCGGCTTCAAGCAATCGGGCAACGGCCGCGACCGCTCGCTGCATGCCTTCGACAAATACACCGAACTCAAGGCGACCTGGATCAAGCTCTGAACCGCGCTCTTTTTGACCGCAAAGGAAGCGGGGCGGGATAATCCCTCGCCCCGCACCGCCAACCTTGGGAACGGCAACCATGGCGCAACAGAAAGCGAAGAAAATCTACGACCCGGAGCTGCGCCGCGAGGAAATCATCAAGGCCGCCTTCCAGTGCCTGAACGAAGAGGGCTACGCCAAACTCTCCGCGCGCAAGGTCGCCGCCCGCGCCGGCATGGCCCTGGGGCACATCAGCTACCACTTCAAGGACATGAACGAGCTGCTGATGGAGGCCTACAAATACGCCTCCCACCAACTCTACGAAGCCACCCGCGCCGGCCTCGTGGCCGAACCGCGCACCTCCCTCGCGCAGCTGGAAGTCTTCCTGCGTAGCGGCTTCACCGCCACCTTCCTCGACCGCAGCTACCTCTCCGTGCGCATCGACCTCTGGTCCGCCTCGCTGTTCCAGGAAGACATCGCCGACACCGAGCGCAAGCTCTACGCCATCTACCGCGAACGCCTGGTGGAAATCCTCCGGCGCATCGCCGACGAACACCAGGTCGCGCTGGATCACGTCGAAAAACCCGCCGACGCCATCATGGCCATGCTCGACGGCCTCTGGCTCGACTGGCAACGCCGCCGCAACATGAAGGCCATCGAGAACGGCATTACCGCCTGCATGGACCTGGTGGCTTTGTACCTGCCCGCAGCGCGAACCTGAAATCCGGGTGCGCTGCGCAGGGCCTGACCGGCTCGCACCGCACTTCACCTCACGGTACCGCTCTGCTCTGGCTCTTGAAGACTTCCAGCGAAACCCCCGCACGCTCCGGAGTGCCCCTTTCAGGAGGCCGAAGGTGATCGGAGTTTCAGGGGTTGAGCGACATGGATGTCGCGAGAGCGTTGCCGGGCCAGGGATGGCCCGTCAACGCGTGCCCCTGGAACTCCGAGGAACCGAGGGTACTTTTCGCGACGCGAAAAGCCGGATGTAGGGGCGAGACCTTTGCCCACTTTGGGTGGGGCGGCCATCCGTCGTTTGCCAAAGTGGGTCGCCCGAGGGGGCGAAACAAAATGCCCGCGCGCACGCCAAAGCGACGCAGAAACACCCAACCCCAAAGCATCCCACGCGGAAAACCCAAACCCGACCTGTAGGAGCGCGCCATGCGCGCGATCGCGGGCATGGCCCGCTCCTACAATCGAGCCCCCGCCCAGCGACGGAGCGCGCAGAGCGATGGGTATCGCTCCGCTCCACGCCATCCTACTCACCACCCTCCAGCCGACCACTCAACTCCGGCCACTGCCGATACGGCACCCACACCACCCCTTGCCACTTCAACACCGACAACGACTCCGTCGGCCCGCGCAGCATCTCCCGTCTTGGCTCTCCACGATCACTGCGATGCTGATCGCGCAACGTCGGAATCACCTGCTGCGACAACCACTGCCGCACGCTGCGATTCTCCGGATGGAAGTAGTAGATCAGCGCGGCATACGCGCCCGACTCGCTCAGCAGCAGCTCATCGACGTAATTGCCGCTGCCGTCCTGCATCCAGGCGTGGCGAACCTGGTCGTCGTCCAGGTTGCGCTCCACGCGCTCGGCCAACCATGGCACGCCGATCAGCCGGCCCAGGTCGTGGGCGCAGAACCAGCACTGGTCTTCCAGCAGCACGGCGCGCAGCAGGCGCTTGTGGCGGATGAATTCGGTGGGGATCAGGACCTCTTCAGACATGGCGCACCTCCGGGAAGGAGGGCGAAGAGGGTGGGTACAGCGAAGCGCCTTCGGGGCGAAGGCTGGGGGTGAAAGGCATATCCATTACCTCTGGTCGCTTCTTAGGGCGTGATTGGAGTCGGGAGCTAAGAAACCCACCAGAGACGGGCCGGACGTATTCCCCTTGCGGGTCTTGTATTAGCCCACTCCCGACAGCGCGAGTGCCTTTCCTGCGGACGTGGTTAGACCTACGGGCGCAAAAAAGCCGCAAAAGCTATCGGGTGCGGTGGACCGCTCTGGTTGAGGCGTTTCTTAGGCGCCAAGAGAGAGGTTAAGGGCGTGTGCGCTTTAGGTCAATGCCGCTGGCGCCATCTAACTTAAGATGCCACCAGAGGTGTTGGTATCAGGGCGAAATCATTGTTATGAGTTGAGTTTTGAAACTGTGAAGTCTAATAGTGTCTCGAGCTAGGTCTCCCGAATTTTGAAGAATATGAGCCGCTTCTTTGAATTTAGTGAACTCAGGGTCTCTGCAGGCTGCTATTATGTTTTCACAGTATTTGTCGATTTTTTTAGAGTTCAGCTTTGGTGTTGGCTTGTTTTTGTTGCTTAGATATTTGAGTAGCATAAGTATATGCCAGCGACACTTTCCTAAATTAGAAGGGATTCGCTGGCTGGCTAGTAGTAGTTGGATTCGATAGTGGGCTAGCGCGGATGTGTAATAGATAATCTCTCGATTCTTTTCACTGAGAAGCTCATCGCCAACCTCGTCAAACATCTGAATAGGATAGCGGGAGGCGAGCTCTGGTTTGTCTAAGAAAATGGCTGCAGTGGATCTGCACATATTCTTGATGTCGACAATCCTAATTTCAGGAATTCCTCTGCCGGAATACTGTTTCTCTCTGCGCTCTAGGTAAATAGCTGTTTCTTCGTTGTTTTCATTTCTCGCAGAGAAATAGCGCTCAACTTGCTTTATTATGGGGATTGAGGAAAGGAATTGGATAGACTCAACCCTTGTCTGGCTGTTGGTGGACTTAACTACATCGTCGACGACGTCGCTATCGTTTGCTTCAACCATCTTTACGGTTAAGAATACGTCGTCAGATAGACTGTCTCTGTTTTCAAATAGTACGTTGCTCGTTTGGCAGCCATTTACTATTTGGTAGTCTCTCAGGAAAATATTGTTATTCTGGACTCGTATGTCTGGGGATACAATCGTAATTCCGTTGTTTAATACGCCGAATCTTTGTCTTCTTATAGTGTCGCTAATCGTCTTTGATATTTCAGAATTTACCGGGTTGTCGGAGCCTAAATATGCTCGAACGTTTTCTTCGAATACGCTGGCTCTGATTTTTCCATTGTCATTGAGAAGTTTCTCGACATAAGATTTGGCGGGAACCAGCGCAAGGTAAGCCTCCTCTACTCCTGGGATAGTGGGGTAAGGAAGAAACCCCTTTACCTCTAGAGTTGCTTCTACGCCTGAGGATATTTTTGAGTAGAGTTTAATTAGCTCTTTTCGGCCGATAGGATAAACATTGGCGGAGGAGAAAAAACCCGTGGAGTCAATTTTTTTCTTTAATAATGTGAGTGCTGCCTTTATTTCCTTCGCGCTTTCGTTATATTCGCCAGTAGTTACATAATATGCAGATGCTATTGGTTGGCCGTCTTCGACTTTTCCAATATTTTGGAGGATTATTTTTATTATTTCTTTGGCATTTTGGAGCGTTTCACAGATTGGAAGTTCTGTGCTTTCCGAGATTAGGTCCGAAATCCCATCTCCAAAATTTGAGATTTGTGCCTTTTCAAAGTTCTCTGAAGATTTTGACTGGATGAAAATTATCTCCGCAACAATATTCTTCTTCGGCCTGGAGAGAATATCTTGCGCTGCCTCTGGTGATGTGATTATTTCACCATCAATCAGAAAAATAACTCCATCGATACCGGCATCATCTGCACCGGTAGTGATCTCATCAAGTAATACCTTTTCTGAGGATCTGTCAGATGCAATACAGTAGTTACTAAAACGCTCGAATTGATGACTTTCTGCAAGATTATCTAGGGCAAAGTTTTTTGAAAATTGATTTAAATGAGACTTTATGATGACGTGCATTAGAAAGGCTTTCTCTTGGTGGCAGAGTTTAGTTGTTCGAATCTACAATAATGGCACGTTGGTATCAATAGTTTGATTTGTATCTATCTTTCAGACGTTCAGCAGTAAAGCTGGATCTCAAAAATTTTGTTCCAGAAACAAAAAGCCCCGCACTAGGCGGGGCTTTTCGTCTTTCTAATCACTGCCCCAAAATTCCATTTCGGTCTACAGCGTTTCTAATGGTCTTGACTTGCGGTGGTGCTACTACTTCCGTCAGTCCCAGCTCAGCGCGCCGCCGGTCTGGTACTCGATTACGCGGGTCTCGAAGAAGTTCTTCTCTTTCTTCAAGTCCATGATTTCGCTCATCCACGGGAACGGGTTGCTGGTGCCCGGGTATTCCTCTTTGAGGCCGATCTGGGTCAGGCGGCGGTTGGCGATGAACTTGAGGTAGTCCTCCATCATCGCTGCGTTCATGCCCAGTACGCCGCGCGGCATGGTGTCGCGTGCGTATTCGATTTCCAGTTGGGTGCCCTGGAGGATCATCTGGGTGGCCTCGTCCTTCATCTGGGCATCCCACAGGTGCGGGTTTTCGATCTTGATCTGGTTGATCACGTCGATGCCGAAGTTCAGGTGCATGGATTCGTCGCGCAGGATGTACTGGAACTGCTCGGCGGTGCCGGTCATCTTGTTGCGGCGGCCCATGGAGAGAATCTGGGTGAAGCCGCAGTAGAAGAAGATGCCTTCCAGGACGCAGTAGTAGGCGATCAGGTTGCGCAGGAACTGGCGGTCGGTTTCCGGGGTGCCGGTTTCGAACTTCGGATCGGAGATCGAGCGGGTGTACTTCAGGCCCCAGGAGGCTTTCTTCGCGACCGAAGGAATCTCATGGTACATGTTGAAGATTTCGCCTTCATCCATGCCCAGCGACTCGATGCAGTACTGGTAGGCGTGGGTGTGGATCGCTTCCTCGAAGGCCTGGCGCAGGATGTACTGGCGGCACTCGGGGTTGGTGATCAGGCGGTACACGGCCAGCACCAGGTTGTTGGCAACCAGGGAGTCGGCGGTGGAGAAGAAGCCGAGGTTGCGCATGACGATGCGGCGCTCGTCTTCGCTGAGGCCGTCCTTGCTCTTCCACAGGGCAATGTCGGCGTTCATGTTCACTTCCTGGGGCATCCAGTGGTTGGCGCAACCATCCAGATACTTCTGCCAGGCCCAGTCGTACTTGAAGGGTACGAGCTGGTTGAGGTCGGCACGGGCGTTGATCATCTGCTTGTCGCCCACTTGTACGCGTGCGGCGGAGCCTTCCAGATCGTCCAGGCCTTCCTGGATGTCCAGGGCGTCGAGGGCCTGCTTGGCGCGGGCGACGGCGTCGGAGTCGTCGGCGGATACGGCGCGTGCTTCTTCGACGGAGCCAGCGGCGTCGGCGTCGAGTTTGTCAGCGTTCTGCGCAGCGGCCTGGGCGACGGCCGGGGCGGCCTTGGCTTCGGTGGCGTCTTCTTTGTCGAATTCGTCCCAGCTCAGCATGGGCTTCCTCTCCTGGTTCTGTGGGCTGCTCTGTGGCGGCCTGATGTCTGATGGCGTGGTGTGCACGCTAAGAGCTTGTGCGTCTTCCGCTGGCGAATCATCGCGGGCGGAGGAGGCTGTTGTTCTGCGGGAGCGGGGCCTTAAGAGCCCCTCTCCCAGAGGGAGAGGGGACTTTGAAACTCCGCAGTTCTGGCGGTGCCTCGGAGCGAGGCCGCGCTAGGCGCCTGGTAGGTCGGAGCCCCTGAGCGTACGACTGTACGTGATGGGGGCCGACCTGCCGGGCAACGACGCGCGGACCGTTCCGAGGACCGCTTACTCCATTACTGGCAGGCTTCGCAGTCCGGATTGTCGATGGAGCAAGCTTGCGGGACCGGAGCCGGTTGCGGCTCGGCGGCTGCGGCTTGCAGGCCATCGTTGCCACCGGCCGACACGGCGTTGAGCTTGCCGGTGTTGATGGTGGACTTCTCGGTGCTGGTGGCGGCCAGGGCACGGAGGTAGTAGGTGGTTTTCAGGCCACGGAACCACGCCATGCGGTAGGTCACGTCCAGTTTCTTGCCCGAGGCGCCGGCGATGTAGAGGTTCAGGGACTGGGCCTGGTCGATCCACTTCTGGCGGCGGCTGGCGGCGTCGACGATCCACTTGGTCTCGACTTCGAAGGCGGTGGCGTACAGGTCTTTCAGGTCTTGCGGGATGCGCTCGATCTGCTGCACGGAGCCGTCGTAGTACTTCAGGTCGTTGACCATGACCGGGTCCCACAGGCCGCGCGCTTTCAGGTCGCGAACCAGGTAGGGGTTGATCACGGTGAACTCGCCGGAGAGGTTCGATTTCACGTACAGGTTCTGGTAGGTCGGCTCGATGGACTGCGATACGCCGGTGATGTTGGCGATGGTCGCGGTCGGCGCGATGGCCATGATGTTCGAGTTACGAATGCCTTTCTGTACGCGGGCACGGACCGGAGCCCAGTCGAGGGATTCGGTGAGGTCGACGTCGATGTACTTCTGGCCACGGGCTTCGATGAGGATCTGCTGCGAGTCCAGCGGCAGGATGCCCTTGGACCACAGGGAGCCGTCGAAGGTCTCGTAGGAACCACGCTCGTCGGCCAGGTCACAGGAAGCCTGGATGGCGAAGTAGCTCACCGCTTCCATGGACTTGTCGGCGAACTCGATGGCGGCGTCGGAACCGTAGGCGATGTGCTGCAGGTACAGAGCGTCCTGGAAGCCCATGATGCCCAGGCCGACCGGACGGTGCTTGAGGTTCGAGTTGCGAGCCTGCGGGACCGAGTAGTAGTTGATGTCGATGACGTTATCGAGCATGCGAACGGCGGTCTTCACGGTCTTCTCGAGCTTGGCGGTGTCCAGCTTGCCGTCGACGATGTGGTTGACCAGGTTGATCGAGCCCAGGTTGCAGACCGCGATCTCGTCCTTGTTGGTGTTCAGGGTGATCTCGGTGCACAGGTTCGAGCTGTGGACCACGCCCACGTGCTGCTGCGGGCTGCGCAGGTTGCACGGGTCCTTGAAGGTCAGCCACGGGTGGCCGGTCTCGAAGAGCATGGAGAGCATCTTGCGCCACAGGTCTTTGGCCTGGACGACCTTGAACACCTTGATCTTGTTGTACTCGGTCAGGGCTTCGTAATACTCGTAGCGCTCTTCGAAGGCCTTGCCGGTCAGATCGTGCAGGTCAGGCACTTCGGACGGGGAGAACAGGGTCCACTTGCCGTCGTCGAAGACGCGCTTCATGAACAGGTCCGGAATCCAGTTCGCGGTGTTCATATCGTGGGTGCGGCGACGGTCGTCACCGGTGTTCTTGCGCAGCTCGAGGAATTCCTCGATGTCCAGGTGCCAGGTTTCCAGGTAGGCGCAGACGGCGCCCTTGCGCTTGCCACCCTGGTTCACGGCCACCGCGGTGTCGTTCACCACTTTCAGGAACGGAACCACGCCCTGGGACTTGCCGTTGGTGCCCTTGATGTAGGAGCCCAGCGCGCGCACCGGGGTCCAGTCGTTGCCCAGGCCGCCGGCGAATTTCGACAGCATGGCGTTGTCGTGGATGGCGTTATAGATGCCCGACAGGTCATCCGGAACGGTGGTCAGGTAGCAGCTGGAGAGCTGCGGACGCAGGGTGCCGGCGTTGAACAGGGTCGGGGTCGACGACATGTAGTCGAACGAGGAGAGCAGGTTGTAGAACTCGATGGCGCGAGCTTCACGGTCCTTCTCTTCGATGGCCAGGCCCATGGCCACGCGCATGAAGAAGACCTGCGGCAGTTCGAAACGGATGCCGTCCTTGTGGATGAAATAGCGGTCGTACAGGGTCTGCAGGCCGAGGTAGGTGAACTGCTGGTCGCGCTCGTGGTTGATCGCGGCGCCCAGTTTGGCCAGGTCGTAGCCTTTGAGCTTGCTGTCGATCAGCTCGAACTCGGAGCCTTTCTCGACGTAGGCGGCCAGGGCCTTGGCGTACAGGTCGGCCATCTCGTGGTGAGTGGCGCTGTCGGCCACGCCCAGGAAGCCCAGCGCTTCGGCGCGCAGGGTGTCCATCAGCAGGCGGGCGGTGACGTAGGAGTAGTTCGGCTCGCGCTCGACCAGGGTACGGGCGGTCATCACCAGGGCGGTGTTGACGTCCTTCTCGGCGACGCCGTCGTACAGGTTCTTCAGGGTCTCGCGTTCGATCAGCGCGCCATCGACTTCGGCCAGGCCTTCGCAGGCTTCGCGGATGATGGTCTGCAGGCGGCCCATGTCCAGCGGCTGGGTGCTGCCGTCGGCCTTGGTGATGCGGATGCTCGGGTGCGGCTGGGCGATGTCGCTGGCAATGCCTGCGGTCTTGCGCTCGTTGGCACGGGCTTCGCGGTAGATCACGTAGTCGCGGGCGACTTTCTGCTCGCCGGCGCGCATCAGGGACAGTTCGACCTGGTCCTGGATCTCTTCGATGTGGATGGTGCCACCGGAGGGCATGCGGCGCTTGAAGGTCGCGGTGACCTGTTCGGTCAGGCGGCGCACGGTCTCATGGATGCGCGACGAGGCAGCGGCGGTGCCGCCTTCCACGGCGAGGAACGCCTTGGTGATGGCTACGGTGATCTTGTCATCGGTGTAGGGAACTACGGTGCCGTTGCGCTTGATCACGCGCAGCTGGCCGGGCGCAGTGGCGGCCAGATCCTGGGCGGATTCGGCGGCTTGCGGCGCGTTGGCCTGCGGGTTCTCGCGAGTGGTGTCGATTTGCATGGGGTGGTTTTCTCCACGTTCTCGTAATGGGGTTGTTGCCGACGCCAGGGGCGCCGCTCTCGAAGACAAGGGGCAAAAGCAAAGAGCGCAAATAAAGAGCAAAAAGAGCAGTCGCCCGCGATTGCAGCCGCGGGCTGGAATTCTTCTGGAGCAGGGGGAATGACCCGAAGCGCCTCCCTGGCCCAACTCGGGTGCCGGCTTTACGGGCCGGGACCACAATACCTAGTGGTGTTGAACGTTACGTTGCAACACCCGTACCGCATTTCCATCGACATGAATCGCTCCTTGCGGGCTGGGCCGCGTGGCACATCAGTACGTCTGGAATACGTTGTGGTGGAACCGGAGGAGCCGTGGAACAGGCTCGGAATTTCGACTTTCTTCTTGTGTCCGGTTCGTGGTGGCAACCCCAAGATGTAGGGGTATACCGCAACGGGGATACAAGATAATGCGCTATGGGGGTGTTTGCAAGGCGGGGAGAAGGGGAAAAGCTGTGGATAAAATGTGCATGGAATGTGGGTGAAGCGGGGTAACTCGCGCAATCCCTGATGCTGACTGCCTTTCACCGTTCGTCGTGGTTGGTGAGAGATTTTTCACACGCGTCAGAGGCGCTGCGCGGGGAGGAACACTACCACAATATGTAGTGTTTCTGTCGCAGCAGCCCTTGACCTTTTCGCGCAATGCCTGCTTACGCCGGTGGCGTGCCGCAGCGCGGGCAATCTGGCTACAATGCCGGCCGCTTTTGCGGGCTCGCTATGGTAGCTCTCTATAGTAAGCAGGCCCGCGCTCGCTCATGGCGCATCAGGAGGCAAGGTGGAACAAGAAGCGCGCATTCTCATCGTCGAGGACGACCAGCGACTGGCCGAGTTGACCCAGGATTACCTGGAGAGCAACGGCCTGGCGGTGTCCATCGAGTCCCACGGCGGCAAGGCGGTGGAGCGGGTGCTGGCCGAGCGGCCGGACCTGGTGGTGCTCGACCTGATGCTGCCGGGCGAGGATGGGCTGTCCATCTGCAAGCGCCTGCGCCCGGATTACGACGGGCCGATCCTGATGCTCACCGCGCGCACCGACGACATGGACCAGGTCCAGGGTCTGGAGATGGGCGCCGACGACTACGTGTGCAAGCCGGTGCGCCCGCGTGTGCTGCTGGCGCGCATCCGCGCCCTGCTGCGCCGCAGCGAGCCGGCCGAGGCCGCGCCGGCAGTAGCGGGCAAGCGCCTGACCTTCGGCAAGCTGGTGATCGACAATGCCATGCGCGAGGCCTGGCTGGACGAGCAGACCATCGAGCTGACCAGCGCCGAGTTCGACCTGCTCTGGCTGCTGGCGGCCAACGCCGGGCGCATCCTCTCCCGCGAGGAAATCTTCAACTCCCTGCGCGGCATCGAGTACGACGGTCAGGACCGCTCCATCGACGTGCGCATCTCGCGCATCCGCCCGAAGATCGGCGACGACCCTATGCACCCGCGCCTGATCAAGACGGTGCGCAGCAAGGGCTACCTGTTCGTCGGGGAGCTCTGAGCCATGAGCGCCGTGCCCCCCTTCCCCGAGCTGCACGGCGAGCGCTTCCGCCTGCGCGCCTTCACCGATGCCGACCAGCCGGCGGTGTTTCGCGCGCTGTCGCATCCCGAGGTGATCCGCTACTACGGCGTTTCCTACGCGACGCTGGAGGCCACCCGCGAGCAGATGGAGTGGTTCGAGCGCCTTCATAAGGAAGGCAGCGGTATCTGGTGGGCGATCTGCCGACCGGAGACGCCCGAGGACATCCTCGGCGGCTGCGGCTTCAACAATTGGCAGCAGGAGCACCGTCGACTGGAGCTGGGGTACTGGCTGCTGCCCGAGCACTGGGGGCAGGGCGTGATGGGGGAATGCCTGTCGCTGATCTGCCGCCACGCCTTCCGCGACATGAACGTGCACCGCATCGAGGCCGAGGTGGAGTCGGAGAACCTTGCCAGTGGCCGCCTGTTGCTGCGCCAGGGCTTCACGCTGGAAGGCCGGCGCCGCGAGTGCGAGGTGAAGGACGGCGCCTTCCTCAGCCTGGATAACTACGGGTTGCTCAACCCGGCGGAAGCAGGGTGAGTCCGGTGCCCGGGCTTGCCCTCACCCCAGCCCTGGCTGCGCGCCCCGCTCGGAGGGAGAGGGGGCAGTCTGTGCCGGTGGTGAACGTGGCGTCATCCTGCGGCAGCGGATGCGCACGAAATGATTGGATTTCCGTGCTGAGGCCCGGGCGCACTCCGAACAGTCCCCTCTCCCTCTGGGAGAGGGCTAGGGTGAGGGGGCTCTGCCAGAGCGCCGAAATCACCCGGAATTCCCAGCGATGAAATCCATCTTCCTGCGCATCTACGGCGGCATGCTGCTGACGCTGGTGGCGGTTGCCGCGTTGGCGGTATTGACCCTGCACCTGGTCAACGACGTGCGCGGCGAGCGCTACCGTGAGGACCTGGCGCGCGGCACCTTCCGCCTGATGGCCGACGAGCTGCTGCCCATGAGCGAAGTGGACCGCAAGCGTGCGCTGAGCCAGTGGAGCCGCCTGTTGGGTATTCCGCTCAAGCTCGCCAGCCTGGATGCGCTGGGCATGGAAGGACGCAGCCGGGCGCGGCTGATGAACGACCAGGTGCTGGTGCAGGCCGGCGCGCCCCATGAAGTGAAGGTGATGACCCAGGTCAGCGCGGCGGAAGGGCTGATCCTCACCGGCGAGGTGGAGCAGGTGAGCGAGCAACTGGCGCGCGCCACCATCTATTTGCTGATGGACGAGCTCAAGCGCTACCCGGCCAGCGAGCAGCCCTATCACCTGGCGCGCATCGTCCGCGACAAGCGCTTCGGCTTCGAGGTGCACCTGCTGCGCCTGAAGGAGGTCGATCTCGACGATGACCAGAGCCGCCGGGTGGAGGAGGGCGATACGGTGATGGCGCTGGGCAAGGGCGGCGATTCCATCCGCGTGCTGTCGGGCATCCTCGACACGCCCTGGGTGCTGGAGCTGGGGCCGATCTACCAGATGAACCCGTACCCGCCGCAGTTGCTGACGATCATCGTGGTGGTGGCACTGACCCTCATCGGCCTGACCCTGTACCTGCTGATCAGCGGCCTGGAACAGCGCCTGCGCAGTCTTGAGTCCGCCGCCACGCGTATCGCCCGCGGCAGCCTGGATACCCGCGTGGAAGTGCGCGGCGCGGACTCGGTGGGGCGCCTTGCCGGGGCGTTCAACCACATGGCCGAGCAGTTGCACTTATTGCTGACGGTGCAACGCGAGCTGGTGCGCGCGGTCTCTCACGAATTGCGCACGCCGGTGGCGCGGCTGCGCTTCGGGCTGGAGATGATCGAATCAGCCGAGACCGACAAGGCGCGGCGCAAGTACATGGAAGGCATGGATGGCGACATCCAGGATCTCGACCAGCTGGTGGACGAGATGCTCACCTACGCGCGGCTGGAGCAGGGCTCGCCGGCGCTGAGCTACCAGCGCATCGAACTGGGAGCATTGGTGGAGCAGGTGGTGGCGGAGATCGCCCCGCTGCGCCGGGAAATCACCGTCACCTGCGAGCCGGGTTCGCTGGTGCCGTTCGACCAGGGCAGCTGGATCGAGGCCGAGCCGCGCTATTTGCACCGTGCGCTGCAGAACCTGATGACCAATGCGCTGCGCTATGCCGAAGGGCGGGTGCGGATCAGTTACCGGGTGAGCGTGGACCGCTGCCAGGTGGACGTGGAGGACGACGGCCCCGGCGTTCCGGAGGCGCAGTGGCATCGGCTGTTCCAGCCGTTCTTCCGCGCCGACGACAGCCGCGCGCGGGTTACCGGCGGGCACGGGCTGGGGCTTTCCATCGTGCGGCGGATCATCCACTGGCACGGTGGCCGCGCGCAGATTGCGAAAAGCGAAGTGCTGGGTGGTGCGTGCTTCACCTTGATGTGGCCGCGCCGGCAAGCGCCCAAGGTTGAAGACAATATTTGACCTTGAAGTCAAAAAATGCAGAATGCTGCGGTGCCATCACCCGCTGATGGCGCCCGCCGGATCGCTCTGCATCTTCCTTCAGTGAAACAGCTCTCTTAAGAGGTATTGCAGAGTCACCGGTATCGTTATGTAATTTTTGCTATAACGAGCGCTTGCGGGCACGGCAGGCGGACCTGTCAGCGACAGGCCCGCGCAGGGTTTCAGGCAGGAACACCGAGGATCACATGGGACGCTTTGATCACTGCAGTCGCCTTCACGCCGGCCACCAGGCCCAGCTCGCTGACCGCATCGCGGGTCACCACGGCGACGACTTCGGTGCCGCCGGGCAGGCCCAGCACCACCTCGGCATTCACCGCACCGTCGGTCACCGATTTCACCGTGCCGCTCAGGCAGTTGCGCGCGGACAGACGGATGTCCTCGGCCTCGGTCATCAGCATGACCCAGGGCGCCTTGACCAGCGCGATGACGTCCTTGCCCTGGGCCAGGCCCAGGCTTTTCACGCTTTCCTCGGTGACGATCGCCACCAGCTCGCTGCCGCCGGGCAGGGCGACCACGACTTCCGCATTGACCGCACCATTGCGCAGTTGCTTGACGCTGCCCTGGAACACGTTGCGTGCACTGACTTTCATGAACGAACTCTCCTGGATTCGTATCAATGGCCGGCCTCGCGCCGGACACATCACGGGACTGAACTGAGGTTATAGCCCAGTCCCGGCCGTTCGACCTTTGAAAACAACAACCCACTGGAGCATCACGATGAAACACCGCTTCGCAAGTCTTTCCCTGCTGGTCGCTTCCTGCTTCACCCTGCACTCGGCGCTGGCCGATGAAGTGCAGGTCGCCGTCGCCGCCAACTTCACCGCGCCGATCCAGGCGATCGCCAAGGACTTCGAGAAGGATACCGGCCACAAGCTGGTCGCTGCCTACGGCGCCACCGGTCAGTTCTACACCCAGATCAAGAACGGCGCGCCGTTCGAGGTGTTCCTCGCCGCCGACGACACCACGCCGAAGAAACTCGAAGCCGAGAAGGAAATCGTCCCCGGCTCGCGCTTCACTTACGCCATCGGCACCCTGGCGCTGTGGTCGGCCAAGGACGGTTACGTCGACGCCAAGGGCGACGTGCTGAAGAAGAACGACTACAAGCACCTGTCCATCGCCAACCCGAAAGCCGCGCCCTACGGCCTGGCCGCTACCCAGGTGATCGACAAGCTCGGGCTGAAGGACAAGGTCGCCGGCAAGATCGTCGAAGGCCAGAACATCACCCAGGCCTTCCAGTTCGTCTCCACCGGCAACGCGGAGCTGGGCTTCGTGGCGTTGTCGCAGATCTACAAGGATGGCAAGGTGACCAGCGGTTCCGCCTGGATCGTCCCGGCCGACCTGCATGACCCGATCCGCCAGGACGCCGTGATTCTCAACAAGGGCAAGGACAGCGCCGCCGCCAAGGCCCTGGTCGAGTACCTCAAGGGCCCGAAAGCCGCTGCGGTGATCAAGTCCTACGGTTACGAACTCTGACTCTCTGAAGGAACAGGCAATGCCCCTCACGCAGGAGGATTTCCTGGCCATCCGGCTCACCATTGAGCTGGCCGCCCTGAGCACCTTGATCCTCCTGCTGATCGGCACGCCGATCGCCTGGTGGCTGTCGCGCACCCGCTCCTGGCTGAAAGGTCCGCTGGGGGCGGTGGTGGCGCTGCCGCTGGTGCTGCCGCCGACGGTGATCGGCTTTTACCTGCTGATCACCATGGGGCCCAACGGCTTCATCGGTCACGCCACCGAAAGCCTGGGCCTGGGGCGCTTGCCGTTCACCTTCGCCGGGCTCGTGGTGGGCTCGGTGTTCTATTCACTGCCCTTCGTGGTGCAGCCGTTGCAGAACGCCTTCGAGGCCATCGGCAACAAACCCCTGGAAGCCGCCGCGACGTTGCGCGCGAGCCCTCTGGATACCTTTTTCTCCGTGGTCCTGCCGTTGGCGCGGCCGGGCTTCATCACCGCCAGCATCCTCGGTTTTGCCCATACGGTGGGCGAGTTCGGCGTGGTGCTGATGATCGGTGGCAACATCCCGGGCAAGACCCGCGTGGTGTCGGTGCAGATATTCGATCACGTCGAGGCCATGGAGTACGCCCAGGCGCACTGGCTGGCCGGCGGCATGGTGATCTTCTCCTTCTTCGTCCTGCTGGCGCTCTACGCGAGCCGACGCAGCCGTTCGGCCTGGGCCTGAGGTGGGCATGCAGCAAGAGCTTTCCGCACGCGCCATCGAGGCCCGCTTCCAGATTGCCTACTCGGGCTTCAGCCTGGACGTCGACCTGCAATTGCCGGGCAGGGGCGTGACGGCGCTGTTCGGTCACTCCGGCTCCGGCAAGACCACCTGCCTGCGCTGCGTGGCGGGCCTGGAGCGTGCGCCCGTTGGCCGGCTGGTGGTGAATGGCGAGGTCTGGGAGGACAGCGCCACGGGCGTGTTCCTGCCGCCGCACAAGCGGGCGCTGGGCTATGTGTTCCAGGACGCCAACCTGTTCGAGCACCTGTCGGTGAAACGCAACCTCACCTACGGCATGAAGCGTGTGCCGCGCGACCAGCATCGAGTCGAGCTGGAACAGGCCACGGAGTTGCTGGGGATTGGTCATCTGCTGGAGCGCATGCCGGGGCACCTGTCCGGTGGCGAGCGCCAGCGTGTCGGCATGGCCCGCGCACTGCTGACCAGCCCGCGCCTGCTGCTGATGGACGAGCCGCTGGCGGCGCTGGACCTCAAGCGCAAGGCGGAAATCCTGCCTTACCTGGAACGCCTGCACGACGAGCTGGATATCCCGATTCTCTATGTCAGCCATTCGCCGGATGAAGTGGCGCGGCTGGCCGATCATCTGGTGCTGCTGGACCAGGGCAAGGCGATTGCCAGCGGCCCGGTGGTGGAAACCCTGGCGCGCACTGATCTGCCCATCTCCCACCTGGAAGACGCCGGTGTCGTCATCGACGGCCAGGTGCTGGAGCACAATGCCGACTACGGACTGCTTACCCTGGCGCTGCCACACTGCGAGCAGCGCATTCGGCTGGCCCATGCGCCGATGGACAAGGGCAGGGCGCTGCGCATCAAGGTGCAGGCGCGGGACGTCAGCCTGAGCCTGGAGCCGGCGGCCCACAGCAGCATCCTCAACGTGCTGCCGGCGACCGTGGTCGAGATCGTGCCGACAGACAACCCGGCGCATCAGCTGGTGAAGCTGGAGGTGTCCGGCACGCCGTTGCTGGCGCGGATCACCCGCTACTCCCACGACCAGCTCGGGTTGCACACCGGGCAAGCCGTCTGGGCGCAGATCAAGTCGGTGGCTTTGCTAGCCTGAGCGCCTGCTATTCGTAGGATGGTTGGAGCGCAGCGATACCCATGCTGCCGGCTTCCTTGGAATGATGGGTATCGCTGCGCTCCACGCCATCCTACAAGCACCATGTGAGTCGCGGATTTTTGCGAAAAAGTCAGAAAGAAAAAGGGCGGCCACTGGCCGCCCTTCTTCGATTCACCCTACGCCTTACAGCAGCGGAATGGTGTAGCTGACGATCAGGCGGTTTTCGTCCTGGTCGCGCTGGCTGGGCACGCCGGGAGTGGAAGCCGCCGGCAGGCCGCTGCGCATGGCGGCGTTTTTCCAGGCCAGGCCCAGGCCCTTGAAGGTGCCTTCGGGGACCACGTAGCCCAGGGCGATATCGCGTTCCCACTCGCCCTTGTCGCCTTGCTTGGTGTCGATGTTGTCAGCGTTCAGGTAGAGCACGCTGAAGGTCAGGCCCGGCATGCCGAGGTCGGCGAAGTCGTAGGCGTAGCGGCCGATCCAGGTGCGCTCGCCGGCGCGGTTGAATTTCAGCAGCTGGGCGTCGGAGATCAGGTAGGTGCTGGTGCCTTCGCCGTCGCCGCGGTTGAGGTAGGGGAAGTCGCTGTCGCCGGTCAGCACCTGGTAGCCGGCGCCGATGCTGTGACCGCCCAGGGCATAGGTGAACATGCCGCTGTAGACGTTGTTGTCGACTTCGCCCTTGAGGGTGTTGCCGCCGTAGTAGCCGCTGCTGACGTAGCCGTCGGCCCGGCCGGAGGCGCTGCCGTTCTTGCCGTCGGAATCGCTGATGAACACGCGCAGGTCAGACTTCAGGGTGCCCGGCCCGATGGCCCAGTTGTGCACGAGGCCGAGGTAGTTCTGCTTGTAGAAATTATCCAGCTCGCCGTAGTAGTACGACAGCGTCAGGTTCTTGGTCGCCTTGTAGTCACCGCCGGCGAAGTAGAACTTGTTGCTGTCGCGGGAGCTGGCAGAGCTGCCGTTGGCACCGGCGATGGACATGCTGCGCCAGTCGGTGGAGTTGCGGCCCTTGGTGTGGGTCAGCTGGCCGCCGGTCAGGGTCAGGTTGTCGATGTCGGTGGAGGTGACCTGGCCACCTTCGTAGGTCATCGGCAGCAGGCGGGCGTCGTTGTAGACCACCACCGGCAGCTTGGGCTGCAGGGTGCCGTAACGGAATTCGGTCTTGGAGACCTTCGCCTTGGCGGTCATGCCCAGGCTGCTGAACTCGTCGACGGCGCTGCCATCGCTTTCCAGCGGGAAGATGGTGCCGGGCTGGCGATCGACGCCGGCCTTGCCGGACTTGCCGCCGCCATCCAGGCGTACGCCGAGCAGGCCCAGGGCGTCGACGCCGAAGCCGACGGTGCCCTGGGTGAAGCCGGAGGAGTAATTGAGCATGAAGCCCTGGCCCCATTCTTCCTGCTTGCTGGGCGAGGCCGTGCCGTTGCGGTTATCGGTGTTGATGTAGAAGTTGCGCAGGGTCAGGCTGGCCTTGCTGTCTTCGATGAAGCCGCCGGCGTGTGCCGATTGCGCGATGAGGCCGAGCGAGCTGGCCGCAATGGCGAGCGCCAGGGTGTTTCTGGTCATTACGTTTGCTCCGATGGTCATTTCTTTTTGTGGGGACCCCAAGAACCAGACGTTGCCGTTTGGCTGTATATGATTCTATATACCGACAGACCTGCTGACGATTCCTCCGAAGGCAAAATCGAGAGGATCAAAGGAGGTACGGGGACGTCTGGACGGCGTGCATGACGCCAAATTCTGACTTTTAAGTCAAGACTTTCAGATGTGTCTGTCAGTCGCAGCGGCCAGATCGCTGCTCTTTTTCGAGGGAATGGCCACCAGGCTCAGCAGGCGTTCATCGAACAGGTTGAACTGCCCATCGATCTCCTTGCCGTGGTGCCATTCCTCCGACAGGTCGGTGAGCAGGCGCAGGCGCGCGTGCCCTCCGGCGGACCAGCTCAGCAGCTCGGCGTGTTCGAAATAGAAGCGCTTGCGTACCAGCGGGAAGAGCGCCTTGAACAGGCTCTCCTTGAGGGAGAAGGTGAGAGTGACCTGCAGCGCCGCCTGCTGCGGATCGAGGCGTGCCAGTTCATCCGGCGTGAGGATTTCTGGGGCCAGCCGTTCCGCTCGTACGGTTTCCAGACGGTTCTCCACGTCCAGGCCGAGCCCGCGCCAGTGGCTGTCGTGCGCGACGATGGCCGCCGCCCAGCCGTCGCCGTGGGTGATCGAGCCACAGAACCCCGTCGGCCAGACTGGCGCACGCTCCTCGTCGGTGCCCGGCACCCAGGCCGCTGAGCCTGCCGCCAGCAAGGCGGCGCGGGCGCAGATTCGCCCGGCGAGGTACTCGGCCTGGCGCTTGGCGACGGAGCGCTGGATGTTGGCCGGCGCCTCGACCCGGCTCAGGGCAAAGTCCCCGGCCTGCAGGCGCTGGCGGTCGAAGCGGGTGCTGCGCAGCTCACAGCCGGCCAGTGGAGTGGGCAGCGGCCAGTCGGCGTCGAGTGGGGTGCAGAAGTTGGGGAGGGCGGTCATGGGAGCATTCTGCCGCGCCAGAACGTGGCTCACCAGTCACGCGGCACTTACATTCCTTTGCAAACCTTCACCAAAGGCGTACGGATTCGTCCCACAAGCTTTGACACACTGCGCACCGCGTTCCCAAGGGGACGCAGGTGAGGTTGTTGTTGGAGTGCCGCCAAGGCGGGCTCTGACCTTTACACTTGATTGAGTGCGGGAGCCCGAATGGGCTCCCGTTTTTTATTGCGCGGCGTTTTTACGCGCCCTCAGGCTTCACGTCGAAGATTTCCTTGAAGAACGCCTGCAAGTCCGCCCAGGACTTCTGGTCGGCGGTCTTGTCGTAGCCCACGTCCAGGCCATGGCCCTTGTGCTTGTCGGCATCGGGACTGGTGAAGCTGTGCTTGGCACCCGGCTGGATGACCAGCTTGTAGTCGGCCTTGGCGTTGTCCATCTCGGTTTTGAAGGCTGCAACGCTTTCCGCCGGGACCAGGGTATCGGCGGCGCCGTGCTCCACCAGGATTTTCGCCTTGATCGCCCCCGGCTGTGCCGGCGTCTGGGTCGCCAGCACGCCGTGGAAGCTGGCCACGCCGGCCAGTGGCAGCCCGGCACGGGCCATGTCCAGCACCACCTTGCCGCCGAAGCAGTAACCGATGGCGGCGATCTTGCTGGGGTCGGTCTGCGGCTGCTTCTTCAGTAGCTCAAGGCCGGCCTGGAAGCGCGCCTTGGCGGCATCGGCATTCTTCAGCGCTTCGGCCATGAAGGCCTTGGCATCATTGGGATGATCGGTGTGCTTGCCTTCGCCGTACATGTCGATGGCCAAAGCGCTGTAGCCCCGTTCGGCGAGCTGCCGGGCGCGGCTTTTCGCATAGTCGTTCAGCCCCCAGAACTCATGAACGACGATGACGCCGGGACGGATGCCGGACTTGGCGTCGTCATAGGCGAAGTAACCGATCATCTTCGTGCCGTCAGCGGATTCGTAGGGAATTTCCTGGGTCTTGATCGCGGCTGAAGCGCTGGCCGCGAAGGCGAACAGCAGCAGGGCGGTGAGCAGGCGCATGGCGAGTCTCCTTGGCGGGGAACATTGAAGATAGCCGCTGGCGCGAAAAACGCCCGTGCAGAATGCACGCAGCCGCTCAAGGGCGCGGTTGTCGGTCAGAAGAGTGGAAAGTCGGATGGATGAAAAGTCCGACAGCGTCGTCTACCCTTGCGCCCATGTCCTGACCCGCGAAGCGATAGGCCGATGTTGGACCTGAGCACCTGGAATCTGACCATTCCCCAACGCGGCCCGGCCGCGACCATTTCCACGGCGAAACTCGGCCGTGACTACGAGAGCCCGTATTTCCGTCGCAGCGCCGATGGCGTGGAGTTCTGGGTGCCGGTGAACGGCGCCCATACCAGCGGCAGCGAATATCCTCGTACCGAGCTGCGCGAGACCAAGCCCGACGGCCGTCTGGTGACCTGGCGCTATCCGCTGGCGGATAACCTGATGGTCGCTACCTTGCGCGTGGCAGCCGTGCCGTCCAGTCGACGCATGGTGATCGGGCAGATTCACAGCAACGGCAGCGGCAGCGCCGAGGCCCTGCCGCTGGTCAAGCTGGTTTACCAGCAGCGTCTGGACAAGGCGCGGGTACAGGCGCTGGTTCGCGATCGGCCGGACGACATCACCACGCGCACCTATACCGTCTATGACGGCATTCCCCTGGGCGATACCTTCACCTACCGGCTGGGCGTGTCCAGCAGCGGAGTGCTGAGCGTGCAGGTCAAGGACGGTCAGGTCAGCCAGCAGCTGGACACGAAATGGGCCTACCAGGGTCTGTACTTCAAGGCAGGTCTCTACCTGCAGGACAATCGCGGGCCCGCCAGCGAGGGCGGGCGCGCTACCTTCACTGATCTGAGCATTCGACACCAATGAAGACATCCTCCATCGCGCGCCGCGCGTCCCTGGCCTTGTCCCTGCTGCTGCCGGCGGCACTGGCGCAGGCCGCACCGGGCGACGATTTCGGCTCCTGCCTGAATCGCCTGCAGGGCGCGGCCCAGGCCAAGGGCGTCAGCGCTACCAGCTTCGCGCAGTTCACCCAAGGTTTGCAGCCGGACATGACCGTGCTGCCGCTGCTGGACGCCCAGCCCGAGTTCACCACGCCGATCTGGGACTACCTGGCCGGGCTGGTGGATGACCAGCGCGTTGCCGACGGCAAGGCGCGGATGGCTGAACATGCCGACCTGCTGCGCAAGGTTGCCGCGCGCTATCAGGTCGACCCGGCCACGGTGGTTGCCGTGTGGGGCGTGGAAAGCGATTACGGCCGCATTACCGGCAAGCGTCCGCTGCTGGTGTCGCTGTCGACGCTGTCCTGCTACGGGCGCCGCCAGTCGTTCTTCCAGGGTGAGTTCATCGCCACCCTCAAGCTGCTGCAGCAGGGTGATATCCGCGACAGCGGCATCACCGGCTCCTGGGCGGGTGCCTTCGGCCAGACGCAGTTCATGCCTTCCACCTACGCGCGCATCGCCGAGGACTTCGACGGTGATGGCCACCGCGACCTGGTGGGCAGCACCGCCGACGCCCTGGCGTCCACCGCCAACTACCTGCGCAAGGCCGGCTGGCGTGAGGGGCAGCCGTGGGGCTACGAGGTGAAGCTGCCGGCGGGCTTCGATGCTTCGCTGGCCGGGCGTACCAAGCGCCGCGCGCTGTCGGACTGGACTAGCCGTGGCGTCAAGCGCATCGACGGCAAACCGATCCCCAGCATCGACTCCAAGGCTGCCATCCTGTTGCCGGCGGGTGCCAATGGCCCGGCCTTCCTGGTACTGCGCAACTACGACGCGATCTATTCCTACAACGCGGCGGAAAGCTACGCGCTGGCCATCGCCCTGCTGTCCGACCGCCTGCGCGGCGAGCCGGGTTTGCGTACGCCCTGGCCGACCGATGATCCGGGCCTGAGCCGGGCACAGCGCAAGGAACTGCAGGAGCTGCTGATCCAGCGTGGCTACGACATCGGCCAGCCCGACGGCATGATCGGCGACGTGACGCGCAAGGCGATCCAGCAGGAACAGAACAAGCGCGGCATGACGCCGGCGGATGGGCGTGCGGGGCAGAAGATTCTCAACGCGCTGAAGAGCGGGTGATGGTTATCTTCTGAGCAAGCAAAGCCCCGGCACTGACCGGGGCTTTTCGTTTGTGACGGGGATAGGTTCGCGAGCAAGCTCGCTCCTACAGGTGTGCCTCACGCTCACCCTCGAACGAAGCTGCTCTTCGTAGGAGCGAGCTTGCTCGCGAACCGGTGAGACTGGCGTTGTCGGGGAGTCGATCGCGGACGGAGTCCGCTCCCACGCGGGGTTCAGGTTTCGTAGACGCAGCTGTCTTTTTCAGGCAAGCCCGTGCCTGCGTATTCCCCTCACCCCAACCCTCTCCCGGAGGGAGAGGGAGCCGTCTTTACCGGCTGACGCTATGGTTTCATCCTGCTCCGAACGGGCCCTCTCCCAGCGGGAGAGGGCTTGGGTGAGGGCCGGCCCGGGCACAGAGCTATCCCGTAGCAGCGGACTTCGTCCGCGATCGGGTTTCAGGCAAGGTTCACTGCCAACCCTTCACCCCTGTCATGTCTGGCAGGTGGTGGGCGATGCCCTTGTGGCAGTCGATACAGGTGGCCTCGCCCGAGGCCAGGGCGGTGGAGTGCATCTGCCGGGCGCGCTGGCTCTGGCGGGTGAAGTCCATGAACTGGAAGTTGTGGCAGTTGCGGCATTCCAGCGAGTCGTTGGCCTTGAGCCGCGCCCATTCGTGCTCGGCCAGTTCGCGGCGGTGGTCGAGGAATTTCTCCCGCGTGTTGATGGTGCCGAAGATCTTGCCCCAGACCTCCTTGGAAGCCTGCATCTTGCGCGCGATCTTGTCGGTCCATTTATGCGGCACGTGGCAGTCCGGGCAGGTGGCGCGCACGCCCGAGCGGTTGGTGTAGTGAATGGTGTCCTTGAGTTCGACGAAGACGTTGTCGCGCATCTCGTGGCAGGACGTGCAGAACTGCTCGCTGTTGGTCGCTTCCAGGGCGGTGTTGAAGCCGCCCCAGAAGATGATCCCGGCGATGAACCCGGCCAACGTGAGGAAGCCCAGGCTGTAGTGCACGCTGGGCCGGCGCAGGACGACCCAGTAGCCCTTGAGCCAGGCGAATAGTGCTTTCATGGCGCCTCCTCAGGGGTTGCCAGTGGATGTACCGTCGTCGTTGCTGGCGGAATTTCCAGCGGCCGCTTCCTGCTGGAGAATCTTGTCGATGTCCTCGAAGGTGTTGCCCACCAGCGGTTTCACGTCTTTCTGCGGCACGTGGCATTGCACGCAGAAGTACCGGCGCGGTGCCACGGCGGCCAGCACCTGGCCGTCGCGGTCCATGTAGTGGGTGATGCTGATCATCGGTGCCTGCACCCGTGCACTGTTGGCGCGGCTATGGCAGGACAGACACTTGTTGGAGTTGGTGTCGATGCGGTAGCCGGCGATGGTGTGCGGGATGGTCGGCGGCTGCTCGGGGTAGGCGCGTTCGCGACGGATGTCCTTGTTCTCGTCGTTGGCCAGGGGCGGTGCCGGGCGATCCTCGGCGATGGTGCCGCCGGGGCGGCGACCATCCGGCGCCGGGGCGTCCAGCGGGTAGTTCACATCGGCGGCCAGCGCCGGTAAGGCGATGAGCAGCAGGAGCAGGGCGGGCAGTATCGGTTTCATCGCGCGTTCCTCAGGCCAGGCTGACCAGTTCGATGCGCACGGCGCACTTCTTGTAGTCGGTCTGCTTGGAGATCGGGTCGGTGGCGTCCAGCGTGACCTTGTTGATCAGCTTGTTGGCGTCGAAGAAGGGCACGAATACCAACCCCTGTGGCGGCTTGTTGCGCCCACGGGTCTCGATGCGTGCGCGGATCTCGCCACGCCGGCTGATCACCTTCACCTCGCTGCCGCGACGCATCTTCAGGTCGCGCGCGTCGTCCGGGTGCATGTACACCACGGCATCCGGCACGGCCTTGTAGAGCTCCGGCACGCGCTGGGTCATCGAGCCGGTGTGCCAGTGCTCGAGCACGCGGCCGGTGGACAGCCAGAAGGGATACTCCTTGTCCGGCGCTTCCGCTGGCGGTTCGTAGGGCAGGGCGAAGATGATGGCTTTCTTGTCCGGGTAGCCGTAGAACTGCACACCACTGCCCGCGGTGACATAGGGGTCGTAGCCCTCGCGGTAGCGCCAGCGGGTTTCCTGGCCTTTCACCACCGGCCAGCGCAGCCCGCGTGCCTCATGGTAGGCATCGAAAGGCGCGAGATCATGGCCGTGGCCACGGCCGAAACTGGCGTACTCCTCGAACAGGCCTTTCTGGATGTAGAAGCCGAAGGCTTTGGCCTCGTCGTTCTCGAAGCCCTTGGCGATCTCGTCGTTCTCGTATGCGTCGACCTGGCCGTTCTTGTACAGCACCTCGTAGAGCGTCTTGCCCTTGAGTTGCGGCGCCTTGGCCAGCAGCTCGGCAGGCCAGACTTCGTCGGTGGTGAAGCGCTTGGAGAATTCCACCAGTTGCCAGAGGTCGGACTTCGCCTCGCCCGGCGCCTTGACCAACTGGTGCCAGAACTGCGTACGACGCTCGGCATTGCCGTAGGCGCCTTCCTTTTCCACCCACATCGCGCTGGGCAGGATGAGGTCGGCGGCCTGGGCGGAGACCGTGGGGTAGACGTCGGAGACGATCACGAAGTTCTCCGGGTTGCGCCAGCCAGGCAGCACTTCCTGCATGATGTTCGGCCCGGCGTGCATGTTGTTGCAGACCTGCGTCCAGTAGACGTTGAGCACGCCGTCCTTGAGCATCCGGCTCTGCTGCACGGCGTGGAAGCCGATCTTTTCCTGGATGGTGCCGGCGGGCACTTTCCAGATTTTCTCGGCGGTTTCGCGGTGCTTCGGGTTGGTCACCACCAGGTCCGCCGGCAGGCGGTGGGAGAAGGTGCCGACCTCGCGCGCGGTGCCGCAGGCCGAGGGCTGGCCGGTGAGCGAGAAGGGGCTGTTGCCCGGTTCGCTGATCTTCCCGGTGAGCAGGTGGATGTTGTAGATCAGGTTGTTCGCCCACACGCCGCGGGTGTGCTGGTTGAAACCCATGGTCCAGAACGACACCACCTTGCGTTTCGGGTCGGCGTATAGCTCGGCCAGAGCCTTCAGGCGCTCGGCCGGCACGCCGGTTTCCTTGGCGGTGCGCTCCAGGGTGTAGGGTTTGACGAAGGCGGCGAACTGGTCGAAATCGATGTCGCTCCAGGTGTTGGCCTTGTCGGCGTTCTTCGCTTTCTTCTCCAGTTCATCGGTGGGCCGCAGGCCGTAGCCGATGTCCTCGGCGCCGTGGGCGAAGCGGGTGTGCTTGTCGACGAAGTCGCGGTTCACCGCGCCGCTTTCGATGATGTGGTTGGCGATGTAGTTGAGGATGTAGAGGTCGGTCTGCGGCTTGAACACCATCGGGATGTCGGCCAGGTCGAAGCTGCGGTGCTCGAAGGTGGACAGCACGGCGACCTTCACCTGCCCGGCGCTCAGCCGGCGGTCGGTGACCCGCGACCAGAGCACCGGGTGCATCTCGGCCATGTTCGAGCCCCAGAGTACGAAGGTGTCGGTGGCTTCGATGTCGTCGTAGCAGCCCATGGGTTCGTCCATGCCGAAGCTGCGCATGAAGCCCATCACCGCCGAAGCCATGCAGTGCCGGGCGTTGGGGTCGATGTTGTTGCTGCGCAGGCCAGCCTTGAACAGCTTGTTGGCGGCGTAGCCTTCCCAGACCGTCCACTGCCCGGAGCCGAACATGCCCACCGAGGTCGGCCCCTTGGCCTTGAGCGCGGCCTTGAATTTCTCGGCCATGATGTCGAAGGCGGCGTCCCAGCTGATCGGCTGGAACTCGCCCTGCTTGTCGAACTTGCCGTCCTTCATGCGCAGCAGCGGGCGGGTCAGGCGGTCACTGCCGTACATGATCTTCGACAGGAAGTAGCCCTTCACGCAGTTGATCCCGCGGTTGACCTCGGCCTTGATGTCGCCGTGGGTGGCGACCACCTTGCCGTTGCGGGTGGCGACCATCACGCTGCAGCCGGTGCCGCAGAAACGGCAGGGCGCCTTGTTCCAGTCCAGGCGGGTCATGTCCGCCTCGGTGACCAGGTTGCTGGCGGTGCTGAGGATCGGCAGGCCGGCGGCGGCCGCGGCGATGGCGGCGGCGTTGGCCTTGGCGAACTGGCGGCGGGTCAGGTTCATCTTGCACCTCCGGCGCGGGCGAGCTCTGGTTCGACCTGCAAGGCTTCGGGCGCCTCGACTATCTCGTGGTAGATGAGCACCGCATTGAGCACGCCGGGCAGGTTCTGGATGGCGTTGAGGTTGTCGAGGAGGCTCGCTTCATGGGCCGCTTCGAGCACCACCACCAGTTTTCCCTGCGGACTCTGCTGGTGCACTTCGAGGTTGGGCAGGCGCTGCAGGTTGGCCTTCACGGCCTCCAGCAATTCCGGTCGCGTGTGAACGAGCAGGCTGGCGATCTGGATGCTCTCTGGCATCTGGGTCTCAGGCATGGTGGGCCTCACGGTTCAGGTGGATGGCGTTGCCGGGGCAGGGCGAGACGCAGGCGCCGCAGCCGGTGCACAGGGTCGGATCGAGGGTAGGCAGGGACGGGCCGCCCAGTTGTGGGTGGAAGCGGATGGCGCGCGGCTCGCAGGCGTCGTCGCAGCTGCGGCAGTGGATGCCGGCATGGGCCAGGCAGCGCTCGTCGATCTGCGCGCGCCAGGGGAAGGCCTCGCGGCTCAGGTCGAACACCTCTGCTTCACAGACGTGAGCACAGTCGCCGCACAGGCTGCAGCCGGCGTGGCTGAAGTCCAGCTGCGGGTAGCCGCCGTCACCGATGCGCAGCACCTGCTCGGGGCAAGCGTCGACACAGGCATTGCAGCGCGTGCAGCCTTCGAGGAATTCGCTGTCGGTGGCAGTCCATGGCGGGCGACGTACTTCAGGCGCGCCGCCCAGGCGCCGCAACAAGGCGCGTCGGGCGAGCATGATCGCGTCCTACGACGGTGGGCCGGGCGGCCCCACCACCAGTTGGTACATCCACACGATGAAGCCGTAGCCACCGACAATGGCCACGGACAGCAGAGGGAACAGGCAGATCACGAGGAACAGGAACAGCCGGGTTTCCTTGCCTTTATCCGTGCCGGGTCCGGTCTCTTCAGTCATTTGGTCAGCCTCCCGCCAACGACTGGGATTGAGCCTAGTCCCTGCTCTGTGTGTGGGCAAAAGCCTACATGCGTTATTCTTTTTTCATACAGCGCTGTCGTTCAGCATTGGTTCAGCAGTCCGACAGGTTCGGTTCAGTGCCCTCCCCGTAACCTTCTCCCCGTCAACACATTACTGACCCCTACGGGAGAAACCCCATGAAAGCCATGAAGAAAATCGCCCTCGCCACCGCCATCCTCGGTGCCAGCGTCGCCGCTACCGCAGCCAACGCCGCCGACACCTTCGTCGGTATGACCTGGGGTGAAACCAGCAACAACATCCAGAAGTCCGACGCGCTGAACCGCAACCTCGACAATCCGAAGTTCGACAGCGTGATCAACAACAGCGGCACCTGGGGCGTACGCGCCGGCCAGCAGATGGAACAGGGCCGCTACTACATCACCTATGAAAACGTTTCCGACACCGAGAATGGCCTGAAGCTGCGCCAGCAGAACCTGCTCGGCAGCTACGACGCCTTCCTGCCGCTGGGCGACCAGGGCACCAAGCTGTTCGGCGGCGGCACCGCCGGCCTGGTCAAGCTGGAGCAGGATGCCAAGGGCTACAGTCGCGACAGCGATGTGGGTTACGCCATCGGCGCCCAAGCCGGTATCCTCCAGGAACTCGGCAAGAACGCTTCCGTGGAAGGCGGCTACCGTTACCTGCGTACCAACGCGAGTACCGAGATGAGCCCGCACGGTGGCAGCAAGGTGGGATCCCTTGACCTGCACAGCAGCTCCCAGTTCTACCTGGGCGCCAACTACAAGTTCTGACCGGTAACGCAGCCGGGCCCGCGCGGCCCGGTTGCCTGACTCAGGGAGTACGCGCATGAAACTGCTGGTGGTGGAAGACGAGGCGCTGTTGCGCCATCACCTGTATACCCGGCTCGGCGAGCAAGGCCACGTGGTCGATGCCGTTGCCAATGCCGAAGAGGCGCTGTACCGCGCCAGCGAATACCATCACGACCTGGCGATGATCGATCTGGGCCTGCCCGGCATGAGCGGCCTGGACCTGATCCGCGAGTTCCGCAGCCAGGGCAAGACGTTCCCCATTCTCATCCTGACCGCTCGCGGCAACTGGCAGGACAAGGTCGAAGGCCTGGCCGCCGGCGCCGACGACTACGTGGTCAAACCCTTCCAGTTCGAGGAACTCGAAGCCCGCCTGAATGCGCTGCTGCGCCGTTCCAGCGGCTTCGCCCAATCGAGCATCGAGGCCGGCCCGCTGGTGCTGGACACCAACCGCAAGCAGGCGCTGGTCAACGGCGAGTCGCTGCAGCTGACCGCCTTCGAATACCGCATCCTCGAATACCTCATGCGGCATCACCAGCAGGTGGTGGCCAAGGAGCGCCTGATCGAGCAGCTCTACCCGGACGACGACGAGCGTGACCCGAATGTCATCGAGGTGCTGGTCGGTCGCCTGCGCCGCAAGCTGGAGACCGCCGAGGGCTTCAAGCCGATCGATACCGTGCGTGGCCAGGGCTACATCTTCAACGAGCTGTGTAAATGATCCGCTCGCTGCGTCTGCGGCTGATGATGCGCGGCGATTCTCGCCGTACTGTTCATGGCGGCGCTGCTGCCGGCTCTCCAGCGTGCGTTCAGCATCGCCCTGGAGAACGCCATCCAGCAGCGCCTGGCCTCCGATGTGGCGACCCTGGTGTCGGCGGCGCGTATCGACGGCAATATCCTGAACATGCCCGACCACCTGCCGGTGGAAGACTTCAACCTGCCCGAGTCCAAGTTGCTGGGCTACATCTACGACCAGTCCGGCAAGCTCGTCTGGCGATCCACCTCGGCGCAGGACGAGAGCATCGAGTACGCGCCCAAGTATGACGGCATGATCGATGTCTTCACCCGTATCAGCGATCGTTCGGGCCAGGAGTTCTTCGTCTACGACGTGGAGATCGACCTGCTGGGTGGCAAGCGGGCGGCCTACAGCATCGTCACCATGCAACCGGAGAGCGAGTTCCGCCAGTTGGTCAGCGGTTTCCGCGAACAGCTCTACGTCTGGCTGGGTGGCGCTCTGCTGCTGCTCATGGCGATGCTCTGGCTCGGCCTGGGCTGGGGGCTGCGCTCCATGCGCGGGCTGCGTTCGGAACTGGACCAGATCGAAGCCGGCGACCGCGAGCGCTTGAGCGATGAGCACCCCGACGAGATGCTGCGCCTGACCGACTCGGTCAACCGCCTGCTCGAAAGCGAACGTGCCCAGCGCGAGCGCTACCGCAACTCCCTGGGCGATCTCGCCCACAGCCTGAAGACGCCGCTGGCGGTGCTCCAGGGCGTCAGCGAAACCCTCGCCGACGAACCGAAGAACCGTGAGCAGGTGCAGGTGCTGCAAACCCAGATCGAGCGCATGAGCCAGCAGATCGGCTACCAGCTGCAGCGCGCGACGATGCGCAAGAGCGGTCTGATCCGCCACCGCGCGGCCCTCGATCCCTTGCTGGATACCATCGGCGGTGCGCTGGACAAGGTCTATCACGACAAGCGCGTGAAGTTGGAGCGGGATATTCCGCCGAGCTTTTCGCTGCCGCTGGAGCAGGGCGCGTTGCTGGAAATGCTCGGCAATCTGCTGGAGAACGCCTATCGCCTGTGCCTGACCACCGTGAAGGTCAGTGCGCGCAAGGACGGCCGGATGTTCGAACTGATCATCGAAGACGACGGCCCCGGCGTGCCTGCCAGCCAGCGCGAACGCATCCTCAAACGCGGCGAGCGGCTGGACACCCAGCACCCCGGCCAGGGCATCGGCACGGCGGTGGTGAAGGACATCATCGACAGCTACGACGGCGAGCTGGCGCTGGAGGATTCTGCGCTGGGCGGGGCGTGTTTCCGCATTCGCCTGCCGGGGTGAGGGCTGCTCTTTCGCTCCCGTAGGATGGTGTGGAGCGGAGCGATACCCATCATTCGTGAGATTTCCGGGGCAGCATGGGTATCGCAAGCTCCACCCATCCCTACGACTGGGTGGTACGCCGAAACCCCATTGTAGGAGCGGGCCATACGCGCGATCGCGGGCATGGCCCGCTCCTACAGGTTGAAACCGAGTTCATCCCCCTGCTGCGCCCGATAAGCCCCCGGCGTCAGCCCCGTCCATTTCTTGAACGCCCGGTGGAAAGCCGAAGGCTCGGAGAAACCGAGCTGGTCGGCGATGTCCTGGATCGAGTGTTCGTCGCGGCCCAGGTAGTAGATCGCCAGGTCGCGGCGCAGCTGGTCCTTCAATTCCTGGAAGTTCGGCCCTTCCTCCCGCGCAGGTGGCGGCGCAGTGTCTGCGGACTCATGTGCAACTGCGCGGCGACCTGTTCCAGGTCCGGCCAGCTGCGACAGTCGCGGCCGAGGAGGAGGCGGCGGATCTGGCTGGTCAGGCTGTCGCCGCCGTCGGGGCGGGCGAGCAGGTCGGCGGGCGAGTCCTTGAGGAAGTGCTTGAAGCGTGCGCTCGTCCTGCAGCAACGGCATGTCCAGGAAGCGTGCCTGCAACAGCAGGCTGGTGCTGCCGGCGGCGAAGTGGCGAGGGCAGGGGAAAGCAATCGTACTCGGCCTGGTGCTCGGGCGCCGGGTACCTGAAACGTGGCTTCCTCCAGGACGGTGCGCTGGCCGTCAGCCACTGGCGAGGCGGTGCCAGATCAGCAGCAGGCTTTCGGCGAGGAAGTGATCCGGGTCGCGCAGAGTGCGTTTGTCCAGGGTCAGGCGGGCGAGGTCGCCGTCGACGCGCCAGTTGCTCGATCCGCGGTGACTTCGGGAAACAGCCCGTAGAACAGCGAGCCACGCCCCAGCGCCTTCTCCAGCGTGCGGCAGTGGATGATTGCGTTGCACATCATGGCGAAGGTGCCGCGCTTGCTCGGCACGCTGCCGAAGCCCATGTATTCATCGTCCAGCGCTTCCCACAGGTGTTGCATCAGGCTGGTGAACTGCGCGGGATCGATACGGGCACGGGGTTCTCGAAGAACAGCCGGGGCGATGCCGGCGTCGCGCAGCAGCGCCTGGACGTTCAGGCCCTTGCGCTGCGCACCGACAATGGCGGCGCGGACGAAATGGCTGGCAATGGTTACGTTCACGAATGAGTCGGTCCTTGTTGTTCTGGCCGCACGTCCAGGAGCCGCGCGGTCAAACCCGATCGAACCTGATCGGAGTTCTACAATCTACGGTACGAAGGCCGTGGCGAATACCCGCCAGAGGGAGGGAAACCCGCCAGCCAGAAGGCGGGAATCCGCCATTTTCGGGGTCTTCCGTGCCGCGACTTTTTACGGAAGCTATTGAATTTAAAGGGATTAAACATTTTTTAAAGGTCTGGCACAGCACTTGCCATATGCGATCAAGGCCTGCCCGTCTGGCATGCCCTGAAAACGAAATCTCCCATTGCAGGGAGATAACGCGTTCGGTCTTGCGCCTCCGTCACTGGAGCGCGGGCCCAGAGGACAGAGCTGCCATGACCAAGCAACCCTTCTACAAAAGCCTGTACGTGCAGGTACTGATTGCCATCGCCATCGGTATTGCACTCGGCCACTTCTACCCCGACACCGCCAAACTGATGAAGCCGCTGGGCGATGGCTTCGTCAAACTGATCAAGATGGCCATCGCGCCGATCATCATTCTGCACCGTGGTCAGGTGCTACTCAGGATTCTATCGTGTTTCCCTATTAACTTTAGCAATAC
>JASGKM010000010.1:0-10376 GCA_049840615.1 Pseudomonas sp. | reverse complement strand
AAGGTTAATAGGGAAACACGATAGAATCCGAACAGCACCTGGGTGTCGGCGCCGCCGGGCGGCAATGCCAGCGCCTGGCGCTCGCAGGAGCAGGCGGCCTGGGTGTTCACCAGCCCGCAATGCTGATGCATGAACTCATCCAGCCACTGGCGAGCCCGTGACAGACGCTTGCGGTAGGTCGCGGGTTCAATCTCCAGCACCGCTGCCGCCGTCTCCGAGTCCAGTCCGAAGGCGATGTCGAGCACGTAGGCCAGGCGCTGCTCGCGCTCCAGGCACATCAGCATGCCCTGGGTGCAAGCCGGGGCGATGCGTTCGGCGGCGAGCTTGTCGGCCGGTTCCAGCGGGCACTCGTTGGCCTGGCGCAGGCCGAGGTCGAGCTTGTCCGCCAGGGCTCCAGGGACACGGTAGGCGTCTCTCGGACCTTGGTGCGCGCGCTCAGCAGCGCGTTGCTGGCGATGCGGAAGGCCCAGGTGGAGAACTGGCTTTCGCCACGGAAACTGGCCAGGTGCGTGGTGATGCGCAGGAGGATTTCCTGGCTGGCGTCCTGGGCGTCTTCCCGGCGGCCGAGCATGCGCAGGGCGAGATTGAAAACCGGCCCTTGCAGGGCCAGCAGCAGGGCATCGAGGGCGGCGGGTTCGCCGCGCTGGGCGCGTTGCCGTCTTCGTTGTCGATGACTGGGAATTTCTCGGTGTCCTTCCTGACGTGGCCGGCGAAATTCCGGCTCTTCTTCCTTGGACTCGGCGGCCGCGAAACTTGTGACCGCCCTCAGCCCTGTTTCGCGAGAAACCGTACAGCCGCTCATCCAGTGAATGCGCGACGTTGAAGCGCATCCACGGCACGCTGCTGCCGTCGGGCATGAACAGCTGGCCGGGGAACAGCAGGATCTTCGCCTCCTTGGCGCGGCTGGCGAGCAGGGTGGCGTCATCCACCGCGCGGTGCCGGGCCCAGAGGAACAGGCCAGCGCGGGGTTCGTGGAAGATTTCCAGGCCGGCGGCTTCCAGGCGCCGCGCCACACTGTCGTGGGCTTCGCCGAGCTGGTCGCGCAGCTGGCGCACATGCTTCGCGGTGGCGACCCTGCAGGAGGATGTCCAGGGCCAGGGTCTCGGTGAGTTCCGAGCTGGTCAGGCCGCTGACCATCTTCAGTGGAACCACTCCTCGATCAGCTCGGGGTGCGCGGCGATGAAGCCGGTGCGCAACGCCGGAGCGATGACCTTGGACAGGCTGCTGATGTAGATCACCCGCGCGAGCTGGTCGAGGTTGGCCAGGATCAGCTGGCCGGCAGGGTCCAGGTCGGCATAGATGTCGTTCTCGACGATGAGGAAATCGTACTTCTCCGCCAGTTGCAGCAGGCGGTGCGCGGCGGCCAGCGCAGGCTGCCGCCGGTGGGGCTCTGCAGGCGCGCCTGGGTGAAATAGACCTTGGGGCGGTGTTCGCGGGCCAGTTGCTCCAGACGATCCAGGTCCAGCCCATCGGCGCTGCGGGGCACACCCAGCAACTGCGCGCCCTGCAGGCGCAGGTTGAGGAACAGGTTGTGGTAGCCCGGCTCGTCCACCAGCACCGGATCACCGCGCTGTACCAGGTAGCGCACGGTGAGGTCCAGCGCCTGGCTGGCGCCGGCGGTCAGCAGGATCTGCTCCGGGCTGGCGGCCACACCCGCATCGCCCAGGCGGTCGGCGAGCTTGCCGCGCAGTTTGGGGTTGCCCTTGCTGTGGCCGTAGTTGCCGAACTGGGTCGGCTCTTCCCTGGCAAGACTGCGCAGGCCCCGCAGCAGGCCTTCGCCGTCGAGCCAGTGCTCGGGCAGCAGGCCGACACCGGGACGGATTTCCATGCCCAGCGGCTGGAAGACCTTGTGCAGCAGCAGGTGCGCATCGAAGTCGAATTCGGTGGGAGCCTCATCGCTGGCGCTGTCCTCGACTGCCGGGCCGCGTACGTAGAAGCCGGCATTGGGCACCGCGTTCAGGCAGCCACGCGCCACCAGCCGGTCGTAGGCCTCGACCACGGTGAAGTGGCTGACGCCGTTGGCCTGGGCGAACTTGCGGATCGAGGGCAGCTTGGCGCCGGGGCGCAGGCGCTGCTCGTCGATGGCCTGGGCGATGCCGTCGACGATCTGGGTGACCAGGGGAATGTCCGAGGTGGGGTCGAGCAACAGCATCCGAAGGTCCGATTCTGGTGTGGGGGAACGATGGGCAATCTGTACAGGTCCGCGGACCATAACAGCACTGCAGTTTCTGCGATGTCCCTGTGCATGGTGCGGACCGGGCATGGCCAGCACACTCGGTCACGTGAAGCGGCAATAGGCCGCACCGCCTGAACACAAGAACAAGGGACAGCCCGTCATGCGTGACACAGCTTACAACATCGATCCGTCGAGCATTTCCGCCGAAGAGTGGCAAGCCCGCTGCGACCTCGCCGCGCTGTACCGGCTGATCGCGCACTTCCGCTGGACCGATCACATCGACACCCACATCTCCGCGCGGGTGCCGGGCGAACCGGGTCACTACCTGATCAACCGCTACGGCGTGCTGTTCCACGAAATGCGTGCTTCCGACCTGGTCAAGGTCGACCATGCGGGCGACGTCATCGATCCGCGTTTCGGCCCGAAAAGCGTCAACCGCGCCGGCTTCAACATCCATTCCGCGGTGCACGCTGCCCGCGAAGACGTGGCCTGCGTGATTCACACCCACACCGCAGCCGGCATCGCGGTGTCTGCCCAGGAAGACGGCCTGCTGCCGATCAGCCAGCACGCGCTGAAGTTCTACAACCGCCTGGGCTACCACGACTACGAAGGCATCGCCCTGGACCCGGCCGAGCGCTCGCGCCTGGTCAATGACCTGGGCAGCCACATGGTGATGATCCTGCGCAACCACGGCCTGCTGGCCACCGGGCGCTGCATCGCCGAAGCCTTCAACCAGATCTACTTCCTTGAACGTGCCTGCCAGGCACAGGTCCAGGCCCTGGCGGGCGGCCGCCAGCTGCGTTACCCGCCGCACGCCGTGTGCGAGCGCGTTGCCGTTCAGGAAGAGGAGGCGCTGACCGACGGCCTGCACCTGCTGGCCTGGGAGTCGGCGCTGCGCCTGATCGAGGACGGCGAGGCCGTCTATCGCAGCTGACCCTGTTATCGTGCCCCGGTCCGCAGAGACCGGGCGCCTGCGTGCTTGAACGATCTGCCAACAACAAAGCCAAGAGGTGGAAATGAAGAACCCGATTCTGGGAGCCCTGCTCATGGGCGTGGCGTCCGGCGCCATGGCTGCTGACCTGACCGTGATCTCCTTCGGCGGTATCAGCAAGGACGTACAGACCGAAGCCTTCTACAAACCCTTCGAGAAGAAGGAGGGGATGAAGGTGATCGCCGGCGAGTACAACGGCGAAATGGGCAAGATCAAGGCCATGGTCGACACCGGCGGCGTCAACTGGGACGTCGTCCAGGTGGAAGGGCCGGAGCTGCTGCGCGGCTGCGACGAAGGCCTGTTCGAACATCTGGACCCGTCGATCCTTGGCAAAGCCGAGGATTATGTACCTGGCACAATCTCCGACTGCGGCGCTGGCCTGCTGGTCTGGTCGATGGCCATGGTCTACGACGGCAAGCGCCTCGCCAACGGCCCGACCGGCTGGCAGGACTTCTGGGACACCCAGAAATTCCCCGGCAAGCGTTCCCTGCGCAAGGGCGCCAAGTACACCCTGGAGATCGCCCTGCTGGCCGATGGCGTGAAAAAGGAAGACCTGTACAAGGTGCTGGCGACCAAGGAAGGCGTGGACCGTGCGTTCAAGAAGCTCGACGAGATCAAGCCGTCGATCCAGTGGTGGGAGTCCGGCGCGCAGCCGATGCAATTCCTCGCCAGCGGTGACGTGGTCATGAGCACCGCCTACAACGGCCGCGCCTTCGCCGCGCAGGAAGAGGGCGTGCCGATGAAGGTGGTGTGGAACGGCAGCCTGTATGCCATCGACTCCTGGGCGATCCCCAAGGGCAGCCCGAACAAGAAGGCCGCCGAGGACTTTATCGCCTTCTCGCTTTCGCCCGCGCAGCAGAAGATTCACACCGTGAAGCTGGGCTACGGCTCGGTGAACCTGGGAACCACTCAGCTGATCGATCCCAAGCTGGTCGAGCGCCTGAACACCGCCCCGGCCAACCTGGAGCAGGCCGTACCGGTGAACTTCGAGTTCTGGGTCGATCACGGCGAGGACCTGGAACAGCGCTTCAACGCCTGGGCGGCGAAGGGCTGATCGGTGGTTCAGCGCGGGTGGTAACACCCGCGCGAACAAATCGCTGGTGCGGCTCGCCTCTGCGAGGAGTCGTGTTCCCCCGCAGAGGCGAGCCCTGCCTGCGATCCGCTGGCAGGGCCGGTCGTCACTTCAAACCTTGCGCCACACGCTCGCCAGCCACGGCTGCTGCTCTCGCGGCAGTCCTTCCGGGCGGTAGTAGTGTTCCAATTCGCGGAACCCCGCGTCTTCCAGCACGCGAGTCCAGTTCCCCAGGTCGTGGTACGAACCATAACGCCCGCCATTCCAGCCTTCCTGGTTCTCTCCGCGGGGGTTGGAGCTGAACAGTACGCCACCGGGTTTCAGCGCCGCATGCAGCTGACCCAGTACGCGCGGCAGCTCGCTGCGCGGCACGTGGAACAGGCTGGCATTGGCATAGATGCCGTCGAAGCGCTCGGCGGGCAGGTCGAGGGCGAGGAAGTCCTGCTGCCAGACGTCGCAGCCGCTGGCCTCGCGGGCCATGGCGACGAAGTTGGCGCAGCCGTCCAGGCCGACCGGCTCATGCCCCATTCCCTTCAGTGCGCATAAGTCGCGCCCTGGCCCACAACCGAAATCGAGCAGCACGAAGGGCGCCTCGCCCTGTATGTGCCGCAGCAGCGCGGCGATGTTCTGGGTGACGTCGTGGCCCCAGGTGCCTTCGCGGAAGGACTGGGCGCTGTCCTGGTAGTGCTGCAGGGTGACGCGGGAAATGTCGCGCAGGATCGGGTCTTCGGTGCTCATGGCGCTGATCGGTCCGGACTGGATGGCCCATTCTACAGTGCGCCTGGGCGAGTGGCCGGAAATGTGTCGCCGACTGCATGGGCGCTTGAGCGCGAGGAGTTTGAAAGTCAGTGCTGGGGCGCGCTGGATGAAGGGCCGGGCCTAAATTGAGGCATTGCCTCCAGGGACCGCCGACATGATCGCCACACAGAATCTCGATGCCCTCGACTGGCCTGCACTGGCCGCACAACTCGAAGCCGACGGCCATGCGCTGATCCCCGGCCTGCTGGACAGGACGCTGTGCGAAGCGCTCCGCGCGCTCTACGAGCGGGACGACCCATTTCGCAGCCGCGTGATCATGGCCCGGCACAATTTCGGCCTCGGTGAGTACCGTTACTTCGCCTATCCCTTGCCGGCACTGCTGCAGACGCTTCGCGAAGCCTTCTATCCGCCTTTGTGCGCCATCGCCAACACCTGGCAGGAGCGCATGGGCACTGGCATCCAGTACCCGCCAGAGCACGCCACCTTTCTCGCCCAATGCCACGCCGCCGGCCAGCGTCGGCCGACGCCCTTGCTGCTGCGCTACCGCGCCGACGACTACAACTGCCTGCATCAGGATATTTACGGCGACCTGGCTTTCCCGTTGCAGGTGGCGATCCTGCTGTCCCGGCCGGGAGAGGAGTTCGCGGGTGGCGAATTCGTCCTCACCGAGCAGCGCCCGCGCCTGCAGTCGCGGGCGACCGTTGTGCCGTTGCAGCAGGGCGACGCGGTGGTGTTCGCCGTGGCCCAACGCCCGGTACGCGGCGTGCGCGGCTACCACCGGGTGAACCTGCGCCACGGTGTCAGTCGCCTGCAGACCGGCGAGCGTTTCACCCTTGGAGTGATCTTCCACGACGCGTTGTGAGGAGTAGCATGGATCGGTCCAGGGAACCGGGAGATCGACATGCACTACGAAGTGATTCAACGCCACCGCAGCGAATACCCCGCACCCATTACCTTTGCCAAGGGCGCGCCGTTGTTCGTCGGTGAGCGCTACGAAGGCGCCGAGGGCTGGGAAGACTGGTATTTCTGCTCGACGCCCGGCCAGCGCGAGGGTTGGGTGCCGGCGCAGGTCTTCAACATGACCGCGCCGGGCGCCGGGGTGGCGATGGAGGACTACACCGCCCGCGAGCTAGACGTGGAAGTGGGCGAGCGGCTCGAAGGCGGCCGCGAACTGGGCGGCTGGCTCTGGTGCGTCCGCCCCGGCGGCGACGCCGGCTGGGTGCCGCTGGATTGTCTGCAGGAAGTCAGCGCCTGATCCCGCAACGCCTGATCTGCAATAGGGTCAGGCCTTGTAGCGTCGGCCGGCGTGCTGCTTGAGCCAGGCCATCAAACCGCGCTGCTGCACCACCGTGGGTTGCTCCACCAATAGCGCGGCGCTGGCCTTCTGGCGGAAGTCCAGCAGACGGCCCATGGCCTCGGCAATTTCCTGGCGGGCCTCCATGCAGGGGGCGAGGGTTTCCTTGTCGATGTAGTAGGCGGCGCCGTCGCTGATGGCGGTGAACTGTGCCTGCCACCCGGAGCCCGTGAGCACGCCGGCCTCGCCGAAGACTTCGCCCGGCCCCATGCGGCCGGCCTCGATGGTCTGGCTGTCGTGGGGCAGGGTGACGCTGACCACGCCGGAGTCGATGATCAGCAGGCGGTCGCTGACATCCCCCGGCGCCAGCAGTACTTCGCCGCGCTTGAAGGGGCGGCGCTGCATGCGGTTTGCCAGCTCATCGCGCTCCTCGTCGCGCAGCGCGTCGAACAGGCCCGAGCGCACCAGCAGCGCCCGCGCCCGCGAGGCACTCTCGCGCATCGGCGCGTCGGCCTCGGCCAGCAGGTTGATACCGGCGGCCTGCAGGTGACGGTAGGCAAGGTCGAACAACTGGTTGCGCACCTCACGCTTCTCACCCATGGCGGCGACGAAGCCGCTCATTTCGTATTCCACACCATCGGGCGCGGACTTGCGCACGCTCACCGCCGGGGCCGGCGTGGCCAGCAGCGCGCGGCATCCGCCGAGGGCGTGCTCCAGTGCCTCGACCACCTTGCGCGGGCGGATGTGCGGGCTGACCGTCAGGCTCACGCTGACGCCATAGAGGTTCGCCGGGCGGCTCAGGTTGAGTACCTTGGCCTTGGCGGCAAGCGAGTTGGGTACCACCGCCAGCGTGCCCTGGGAGGTCTGCAGGTAAGTGGAGCGCCAGTCGATCTCGGTGACCTTGCCCTCGATGCCGTCGATGGATATCCAGTCGTCCAGCTGGTAGGGCTTGGTGGTGTTCAGCACGATGCCGGAGAACACGTCGCTCAGCGTGCTCTGCAATGCCAGGCCGAGGACGATGGCAACCACCCCGGAAGTAGCCAGCAGGCCCTTCACCGGCAGCTCCAGCACGTAGCCGGCGGCGGCGATGATGGCGACCAGGAAGATCAGCGCGCCGACCACGTCCTGCAACAGCCTGCCGCCATGGCCGATGCGCTGCACCAGCAGGAAGCCCAACACCACCGTCAGGCAGCGCGCGGCGAACAGCCACCAGAATATCTGTACGGCGGTGGCGATCATGTGGCTGGGCAGATCGTCCGCCCAGGGCGCGGCGCGCAGCGGGTTCATCCCGGCGTTGAACAGCAGCAGGCTGAACAGCAGGAAGCACAGGATGCGCGTTGCCAGCCGCCAGTGTGGATGGGTGGCGCCGACCAGCCGCCAGAGCAGCAGGTCGATCAGCAGCAGGACGGGGGCGGCGAACAGCGGGTGGCTAGTAAGCAGGGCGGGCATCGAGCCTCTCCTTGGAGCGATCGCAAGAAGATGGCACAGAAAGCGCTTTCTGGCAGCGGCCTCAGCTCGGGTTGTGCGAGTTCACCAGCTTCAGCCACTCATCGGTCTCGACTTCGCCGGCAATGCGCAGCTTCGGCTCGCTCTCGTCGAACAGCACCAGGGCGCTGCCGTACTCGGGAGTATCGGTCTCGCGCACCTTGAGGTTTTCGCGCAGCAGGTCGAAGCACTCGCTGTGGGTGACCAGCACCAGGTTGCGGTGCGCGGCCTTGTGCTGGCGAATCTGCTCGGCGAGGTCACCGTCCTTGCAGGTGAGCAGCCAGTCCTGGCGTGCCACGTTGCGATTGAACATCAGGTCGGCGGTCTGCACGGTGCGGTTGGCCGGGCTGCTGTAGATGTCGGTAGTGGTCAGCCCCAGGCGGGCGATGCTGTCGCCCATGCTCTGGGCGAGGGCGGCGGCGCGGGCGGTGATGCCGTCGGCGGCACCCAGGCATTCGGCGGTGGAGCGATCGCAACGCTCCATGTGGCGCACCAGCAGGACGACTCCGCCACGGGCCCAGTTCTGCGCGAACAGGTTGCTGCTTGGCACGTCCTCCAAGGGCGTGGGCAGTGAGCGCCAGGCAACCAGGGCAAGAGCGGTACAGGTCAGCAGGGAAGCAGCCAGAAGGCGAAGGCGGGGCAAGGGTCATCCTCGTGCGCAGGCGTCCGCGCGGGATGCGGGAAGCTGGGTGCATGCTGCACCGGGCGGGTGACAATCACGCGATGGGTTGATGACGGGGCGGTGATGAAAGTTCCCCCTGCCCATCGGAAGACCGGGTCTAGCGGGCGCTTTCGACCACGCTGACGGTGGCGGTGCTGCCGGCACGAAGGCGGTCGCGACCCTGGTAGGCCGGGTCGATGGCAATACGCACGGGGATGCGCTGGGCGAGTTTCACCCAGGTGTAGCTCGGGTTGATGTTGGCCAGCAGGCGCGCGCCGGGGGCATTCTCGCGGTCGGTGATGGCGAAGGCGATGCTCTCGACGCGTCCGTCGAAGCGTTCGCCGCTCATCAATTGCACGTCCACCCGGTCACCCTCGCGGATGCGCGGCAGCTTGGTTTCCTCGAAGTAGCCGCCGACGTAGAAAGAGTCGCTGTCCACCAGCGCCACCAGCGAATGGCCAGCGGTGGCGTAATCGCCGGCACGGGTCAACAGGTTGGTCACGTAGCCATTGACCGGCGCCACCACCTGGGTGCGCTCAAGGTCCAGGCGCGCCTGCTTCTGTGCCGCTTCGGAGAGGGCCACATTGGCTTGCGCCAGGCCCAGGTTGGCCTGTTCGCGCAGCAACTGCGCCTCGGCCACGGTGACATCGGTCTGGGCCTTCTCCCATTCTTCGTTGGAGATCGCCGAGCGCGCCTTCAGCGCCCGGCGGCGGACTTCCTCGCTATGGCGCTGCTGCAACAGCGCCTGGTTGGCGGCGATGGCTGCCTGGGACTGGCCGAGTGCGGCGCGGGCAACCTCCACCGCGCGGTCGGCGTGCAGCACCGCCAGTTCGTAGCGCGCCGGGTCGATGGTCAGCAGCAGCTCGCCCTTGCGAACGTGCTGGTTGTCCTTCACCCGCAGTTCGACGATGCGCCCGGTGACGTCCGCCGAGAGCGTCACAACATCGGCGCGCACCCGCGCGTCGCGGGTCCAGGGTGCGCGGGTGTAGTAGGTCCAGGCGAAGTAGCCGAGGATCAGGGCTAGCGCGACCACGGCCAGGGTGATCAGTGGCGGCAGGGCTTTGCGCAGGCTGGCCATTCAGTGCAGGGCTCCCATGAGCAGGATCAGGCCCGCGCAGATGCAGGCATAGAGAGCGCCTTCGAACAGCGCTTCGTGCCAGACCAGACGCAATACGCCAAGGCGGCGCAGGCTCCAGTCCAGCAGCAGGAAAATCGGCAGGGCCAGCAGCAGTGCCTGGGCCAGTGGCGGCAGGTAGACCCCGCCCAGCTCGAGATCAACGGGCATGCAGCGCGGCTTCCCCATGGTCGTCGTGGAAAACGGCAGATTCGCCGTACAGGTCGCGGAAGCGTTCCAGCAGGTCGGCGGCCACCAGCAGCGCCACGCCGCTGACGAACACCGGACGCATGGCTGCTCCGCTGGGGTAGTTGCCGTGGCTCTGCAACTCGTCCAGCTCGTTGCCGAGCTCGCGCATGGCGGGCAACACCCGGTGCAGCGGAGCGGCGGGGGGCTGGTCGAGGCAGGCGGCGAGTTCATCCAGCAGCAGCGACAGGCGCTCGCGCAGGGCTTGTGGCAGGCCGTTGGGGTTCAGGCTCTCGCGGCGCAACTGGTGCAGCACCACGCCCAGCGTCATGCTCGCCAGGCTGCACTGGAAGCGTTCACCGGACTGGCTGTCACGTGCTGCCGGCAGCAGCCCGAGCATGATCGCCAGGCGATCCACCATGCGGCTCTCGAACAGAAAGCGGCGTGCCTCACTGGGTTTGGACAGCAGTACCGAGCGCACTTCGGCGCGGGTCCGGCGCGATTGGCGGCGCAGGCGCGCATCGGCGTCGAAGGGGAACACCCAGGCGTATACCAGCAAGGCCAGCACGCCGGCGCTGACATAGCCGCCGGCGAACTCGAACCATTGCAGCGAGGTATTGATCCAGGCGCCCTGGTTC
>JASGKM010000009.1:0-45523 GCA_049840615.1 Pseudomonas sp. | reverse complement strand
TTCAGTCGTGTGCGGCGAGTTTATTAAAAAGATCCAAAAGAAATTGTGTTCATCCGTGACAACGCCGGCTACAAGGCCACTGATGCCGGCGAGGCTTTCCTCAGCCATGCCGAGCGCATTCTCGGCGATGTGCAGAGCATGTTGCTGGAGACCCGCGACGAAGCCAGTGCCATCAGCGGCAGCGTGCGCATCACGGCGGTGGATTTCCTCTTCAGCCACTGGCTGGTGCAGCACATGCCCCATCTGGCGCGGACCTACCCCGCCCTGCAGCTGCAATTGATCCCAGCGAATCGCTCACTGTCCTTCACCCGTCGCGAGGCAGATTTCGCCCTGCGTCTGGCGCGCCCGGCGGAAGACGCCGCGCTGGTCATGCGCAAGGTGGCCGACATCGGTTTTGCGGTGTACGCCGCGACCTCCTTCTCCCGCGTGCCGGTGGAACTCTGGCCACAGCAGGCCTGGCTCGGCTATGGCGAGGAGCTCGACGATACCCCGGAGATGGCCTGGGTGCGTGGCTTCGCTCCCAAGGCAAACCTGGCCCTGCGCGCGAGCAGCGTGACGACGCTGATCCACGCCTGCCAGAGCGGCCTGGGCATGGCGCTGCTGCCGTGCATCCTCGGCGATCGCGAGGGGCTGGTGCGGCTCTCCGGGCCGGTGGTCGCCCGTGAAATCTGGCTGCTCAGCCATCGCGATGCCGGCCGCATCGGCCGCTTCCAGGCGGTCAGCGACTGGTTGCGCGAGGTGTTCGACCAGGACGCCGCGCAACTCAGCGGTGAGCATCTGGATGCACGGGTGCTGGGGCCGGTGGAAATCAGCCGGGGCTGATGGTTGATCAAGAACAAGCCCGGATGTCGCGAGACATCCGGGCTTTTTACCGTCGGAGCCGAATGCGTGGTTACGGCTGGACCGGCGGCAGGTACTGCAGGGTGGTGCCCAGTGCCCAGAGCAGGAACAGCACCAGGGGCACGTGGACGAGCAGCTGGACGAAGCTGAAGCCGATCAGGTCGCGGGCCTTCAAGCCCAGCACACCCAGCAGCGGCAGCATGTAGAACGGGTTGATCAGGTTCGGCAGCGCCTCGGCGGCGTTGTAGATCTGCACCGCCCAGCCCAGGTGGTATTGTAGTTCGTTGGCCACCTGCATCACGTAGGGCGCCTCGATGATCCACTTGCCGCCACCGGAGGGAATGAAGAAGCCCAGTACTGCCGAGTACACGCCCATCAGCAGCGCATAGGTATCATGGGAGGCGATCTGCACGAAGAAAGTGGAGATGTGGTGAGCGATGGTGGAACCGTCACCCCCCTTCACGGTGGTCAGGATCGCCGCGATGGAGCCATACAGCGGGAACTGGATCAGCACGCCGGTGGTGGTCGGCACAGCGCGGGCCACGGCGTCGAGGAAGTTGCGCGGGCGCCAGTGCAGCAGCGCGCCCACCATGATGAACAGCAGGTTGTAGGTGTTCAGTCCGGAGATCGCGGTGATCGCCGGTTTGGTGCTGAACTCGTGGAACAGCCAGCCGCCGGCCAGCGCCACCAGCATCAGGATCAGCAGCGGGCTGTGTTCCAGCCATTCGCCGGGGCGGGTCGCCTTCGGCGCGCTGGGCGGCGTGAAGCTGACGTCCACACCGCAGGCCTTGGCGTCACGAGCGCTGGCCGCGCCGGGGGCAGTCATGTAGGCGATGACCAGCGACACCAACACCAGGGCCAGCAACATGACGCCGGACTGCCAGAGGAAGATGGTCTCGGTGAACGGAATGACCCCAGTGATCGCCAGGATCGACGGCGGCAGGCTGGCCGGGTTGGCCTGCAATTGCGCGGCAGACGACGACAGCCCCAGCGCCCACACGGCGCCCAGGCCAAGGTAGGCGGCAGCGCCGGCGGCGCGGTAATCCATCTTCAGGTCTTCGCGGCGCGCCAGGGCACGTACCAGCAGGCCGCCGAACACCAGGGACAGGCCCCAGTTGAGCAGCGAAGCGACCATGGAAATGACCGCGACCCAGGCGACCGCCGAACGGCCGTTCTTCGGCACGCGGGCGAACAGGTCGATGAGCTTTGAAGCCGGGCCGGAGCTGGCAACCACATAGCCGCCGATGACCACGAAGGCCATCTGCATGGTGAAGGGAATCAGGCTCCAGAAGCCGTCACCGAAGGCTTTGGCGGTCTCGGTGGCCGGCGCTCCGATGGCCAGCGCGGCGACGGTGACAATCAGCACCGCGAGCGCGGCGAAGACCCAGGAGTCGGGGAACCAGCGTTCAGCCCAGTTGGAACAGGCCATGGCAAAACGCGCGGAACGGCTGTCCTGCACGGCAGTGCCGGGGGTGTGCACGTGGGAATTCATAAGGTCTACCTCATTGTTCTTGTCATGGCTCAATTCGGATGAGCTCGTTGCGGCAATGGTGCGGTGTTCAGAAACAGAAAAACCGCCCGGCCTGCGTGGGGCCGAGCGGTGACGCAAGGGTTTGCCGGCACCGGGGGACGCCGAAAACCGCGGCGGGATGTCGTCTGTCGGTGTGCCCACCTCCCATCCCACCTGCCGAGCAGCATTGCTACAGGCTGCCCGGCGCTCGCCAATAGGTCGTTAGTCGCGCCTCAGTCCCGGACGAGGGCCATGGCGACGCCCTGCCCACCGCCGATGCACAGGGTCGCCAGGCCCTTCTTCGCATCGCGGCGGAGCATTTCATGGAGCAGCGTTACCAGCACACGGGCGCCGGAAGCACCGATCGGGTGGCCCAGGGCGACGGCACCGCCGTTGACGTTGACCTTCTCGGCGTTCCAGCCCAGTTCCTTGCCGACCGACAGGGCCTGAGCGGCAAAGGCTTCGTTGGCCTCGATCAGCTCGACTTCGTCGAGACTCCAGCCGGCCTTGTCCAGGCACAGGCGCGTCGCGGTGACCGGGGCGATACCCATGATCGACGGGTCTACGCCGCTGCTGGCATAGGCTTGGATGCGCGCCAGAACCGGCAGGTTCAGACTCTTCGCGCGCTCGGCGCTCATCAGCAACACTGCCGCTGCGCCATCGTTGAGGGTGGAGGCGTTGCCGGCAGTGACAGTGCCGTCCTTCTTGAAAGCAGGCTTGAGCTTGCCCAGGGACTCGGCGGTGGTGCCAGCGCGCGGCTGCTCGTCGGTGTCGAAAGACAGCGGCTCGCCCTTGCGCTGGGGAATCAGCACCGGGGTGATCTCGTCCTTGAAGCGGCCAGCTTCGATAGCCGACGTGGCTTTGAGCTGGGACTGCGCGGCGAAGGCGTCCTGCGCTTCGCGACTGATGCCGAATTTTTCTGCCAGGTTCTCGGCAGTGATGCCCATGTGGTAATCGTTGAAGGCGTCGATCAGGCCGTCGCGCAGCAGGGTGTCCTGCAGCTCGGCATGGCCCATGCGCAGGCCGGTGCGCGCCTTGGGCAGCACGTAGGGCGCGAGGCTCATGCTCTCCTGGCCGCCGGCGATGATGGCGTTGGCATCGCCACAGCGGATCGCCTGGACGCCGAGGAACAGCGCCTTCAGGCCGGAGCCGCAGAGCTTGTTGATGGTCATCGACGGCACTTCCACCGGCAGGCCGGCGCCAATGGCGGCCTGGCGCGCGGGGTTCTGTCCGGCGCCGGCGGTGAGCACCTGGCCGAGGATGACTTCGTCGATCTGCTCCGGCTTCACGCCGCTGCGTTCGAGCAGCGAGCGGATGACCAGGCTGCCCAGTTCATGGGCGGGAATATTCGCCAGGCTGCCCTGGAAGGCGCCAATGGCGGTGCGGGTGGCGGCAACGATCACTACGTCTTGCATGAATCTTTCTCCGAAAGGCTTGGGCTGCCCTCTCCCCCGCCCTCTCCCGCAAGCGGGAGAGGGTTGGGGAGAGGGAATCGCGGAATCACTCAGAAGGTCATTTCCTTCACATCGTCCGGCACGATCAGGCGGCCGGCAGTCTTCTCGGCGATTTCGGCAACGCTGACGCCCGGCGCGGTCTCGCGCAGGATGAAGGCGCCGTCCTCGATCTCCAGGTAGGCCAGATCGGTCAGCACCTTGCGGATGCAGCCGGCGCCGGTCAGCGGCAGCGAGCACTTGTCCAGCAGCTTGGATTCGCCGTCTTTCGAAGCGTGGGTCATGGTGACGATGATGTTGTCCGCGCCGGCCACCAGGTCCATGGCGCCGCCCATGCCTTTAACCAGCTTGCCGGGGATCATCCAGGAGGCGATGTTGCCGCTCACGTCCACCTCGAAGGCGCCCAGCACGGTGAGATCGACATGGCCGCCACGGATCATCGCGAAGGATTCAGCGGAGGAGAAAATCGACGCGCCCTTCACGGCGGTCACGGTCTGCTTGCCGGCGTTGATCATGTCGGCGTCGACGGTTTCGTCGGTAGGAAACGCGCCCATGCCGAGCAGGCCGTTTTCCGATTGCAGCATCACTTCCATGCCCTCGGGCACGTAGTTGGCCACCAGGGTCGGGATGCCGATGCCCAGGTTCACGTAGTAACCGTCCTTGAGCTCGCGCGCCACGCGCTGAGCCATCTGTTCGCGGGTAAGTGCCATCTTCTTGTCTCTCTTGTCCGGTGGGCTCAGGAACGAACGGTGCGCTTCTCGATACGTTTCTCGAAGGTTCCCTGGATGATGCGGTCGACGTAGATGCCGGGGGTGTGGATCTGAGTCGGGTCCAGTTCGCCCGGCTCGACGATCTCTTCCACTTCGACGACGGTGATGCGGCCCGCAGTGGCGACGATAGGATTGAAGTTCTGCGCGGTGTGGCGGTAGATGACGTTGCCGTAGTGGTCGGCCTTCCAGCCCTTGACGATGGCGAAGTCGCCGGTGATCGCGCGCTCCATCACGTAGTGACGGCCGTCGAACTCGCGCACTTCCTTGCCATCGGCGACCGGAGTGCCGTAGCCGGTGGCGGTGAAGAAGGCCGGGATGCCGGCGCCGCCGGCGCGGAGTTTTTCCGCTAGGGTGCCTTGCGGGGTCAGCTCGACCTCCAGTTCACCGGACAGCAGCTGCTTCTCGAACAGGGCGTTCTCGCCGACGTAGGAGGCGATCATCTTGCGAATCTGCCGGTCTTCCAGCAGCACGCCGAGGCCGAAGCCGTCGACGCCGCAGTTGTTGGAGACCACCGTCAGGCCCTTCACGCCCAGCTTGCGGATCTGCGCGATGAGGTTCTCCGGGATGCCGCACAGGCCGAAGCCGCCGGCCAGTACCGTCATGTCGTCGGTGAGCCCGGCGAGGGCTTCCTCGTAACTGCCTACACGCTTGTCGAGTCCTGCCATGTTGCTGCTGCCTCTTTCTTATTTGGAATGTCCGACCCATCGGTCAGAGAGCGAATGCAGCTTCACCGGCCAAGACTGATTTGTTAAGTTTGTTTTTCCAATCGATTGATTTGGTGTTTTTATCAATGACCGTGAAGCAACTGCGCGCCTTCCTCGCTGTGGCCCAGAGCCTGAGCTTCGCCCAGGCCTGCGAGCGCCTGCATCTGTCGCAACCGGCGCTGAGCCTGGCAATCAAAAGCCTGGAGGAGTCCCTGGGCGGCCAGTTGCTGGTCCGTACCACCCGCAGCGTGGCGCTGACTCCCGAAGGCGAGACCCTGCTGCCGCTGGCCCGCCGCCTGCTGGCGGACTGGGACAACGCGGAGGAAGTGATGCATCAGCACTTCACCCTGCAACTGGGCAAGGTCTCCATCGCCGCCATGCCCTCCTTCGCAGGCAACCTGCTGCCCGCCGTGCTGCGCACCTTCCGCGACCGCCACCCGAAGGTGAACGTGGCAGTGCACGACGTGATCAACGAGCAGGTGCTGGAGATGGTCCGCAACCGCCGGGTGGAGCTGGGTATCGCCCTGGAGCCGGACAGCCTGGACGGGCTGACCTTCACGCCCTTCTACACCGACCGTTTCGTCGCGGTGCTGCCGGCGGACTCAGCGCTGGTGAACGAAGCCAGGATCACCTGGGAGCAGTTGCTCGAAGCCCCGTTCATTACCCTGCAACGCCCGTCGGCCGTGCGCCTGCTGCTGGAAGACCAATTGGCGTCACGGCACGGACGACTGCCGGTGGCGTTCGAAAGCCACCAGTTGGTGACGGTGGGCCGGATGGTGTCCGAAGGACTCGGTGTCAGTGCGGTGCCGCGCCTGTGCCGGCAGCAGATGGAAGAACTGGGCGCGCGCTGCGTAGCGCTCGACGAACCGCGGATCGAGCGCCGCGTGGGGCTGTTCTGCCTGGCGGAGCACCAACTGTCCAGCGCCGCGCAGGCGCTGAGCGATGTGCTGGTGAAGGGGACGGACTGGGCGGGAATGGAGCGCGAGTGATGCGGTGATGCCGACGTCCCACGCACACCTGTAGGAGCGGGCCATGCCCGCGATCGCGCGCAGGGCGCGCTCCTACAGTCGACTCACGGGTTGATCGAATTCAAACCTCTCCGCCCATCCGCAGACTGAGCTCCCGCGCCGTCGCCAGCAGAGTCCGCGCCGCCTCTCCGTGAACTTCGGCGGCAAAGCCCGCTTGTGAGCCGACCACGGTAATTACCCCGGCCAGTTCGCGGCCGGTCTTGAACAGCGGCACCGACAGCGCGTTCACCCCCGGCATCAGCAAACCGTGGATCGCATGCAGCCCTTGGCTGCGAATGCTCTCCAGCACTGACTGGTCCGCGCCCTCCTCCAGCCCAGCCTTGAATGCCGCGAACACCAACCCGGTGGACGAACCGTACAGCGGCAGCACCGAGCCCACTTGCGTGACCAGCGTGACCATTCCCTGGGCCGGCTCGACCTGCACCACGGTGGGCCCGTGGCTGCCCCAGATGGCGAGGAAGCAGGTCTGCCCCAGTTGGTCGCGCAACTCGGCCAGCGCCGGGCCGGCGACCTTCACCACATCCAGCCGGCGGATTGCGGCCAGACCGACGTACAGCGCCTCACGCCCCAGGCCGTAATGGTTGGTCAGCGGGTCCTGCTCGGCGAAGCCGCTGGCGATCAGCGCCTGCAGGTAGCGGTGGACCTTGGCCGCCGGCATGCCCAGGTACTCGCCCAGCGCCTTGAGCGAGGTGCTCGGCGCCAGGTCCGCCAGTGCCTTGAGGATCTGCGTGCCCACCTCGGCGGACTGCACCTTCGCGCCCTTCGTCGGGACGGAGTCTTCTGTGTCGTTCATGGTCTTCAACTTAAAGGAACTCCCTGACGGACTTGACGGGCCGTCGACACGAAATTACGTTAATCGTAATTAAATTACGATAACAAGAGTGAAGCCGCCATGACCGCCTCCTACCAATCCGGGTTCGGCAACGAATTCGCCAGCGAGGCCCTGCCGGGCGCCCTGCCCGTGGGCATGAATTCGCCGCAGCGAGTGCCGTTCGGACTCTACGCCGAGCAGTTCTCCGGCACCGCCTTCACCGTGCCGCGCAGCGAGGCGCGGCGCACCTGGCTCTACCGCATCCGCCCGTCTGCCGCGCACCCGCGCTTCGAGCGCCTGGAGCGGCAGATCACCGGCACCGCCCTCGGCCCGGTGACACCCAACCGCCTGCGCTGGAACAGCTTCGCGATGCCCGAGGAGCCTACCGACTTCGTCGACGGCCTGCTATGCATGGCCGCCAACGCCGAAGCCGACGCCTGCAGCGGCGTCAGCCTGTACGCCTACCGCGCCAATGCCTCGATGCGCCGGGTGTTCTTCAATGCCGATGGCGAGCTGCTGATCGTGCCCCAGGCCGGCCGCCTGCGGCTGGTCACCGAGCTGGGCGTACTGGAACTGGAGCCGCTGGAGATTGCCGTGATCCCACGCGGCATGCGCCTGCGCGTCGAGTTGCTGGAAGCCGAGGCCGCGCGGCTATGTGGCGGAAAACCACGGCGCCGCCCTGCGCCTGCCCGACCTTGGCCCCATCGGCAGCAACGGCCTGGCCAATGCGCGCGATTTCCTTGCTCCCGTGGCGCACTACGAAGACGTCGAAGGCCCGGTGCAGCTGGTGCAGAAATTCCTCGGCGAGCTCTGGGCCACCCAGCTCGACCACTCGCCGCTGGACGTCGTCGCCTGGCACGGCAACAACGTGCCTTACAAATACGACCTGCGCCGCTTCAACACCCTCGGCTCGATCAGCTACGACCACCCGGACCCGTCCATCTTCACCGTGCTGACTTCGCCCAGCGACACCCACGGCATGGCCAACATGGACTTCGTGATCTTCCCGCCGCGCTGGATGGTGGCCGAGAGCACCTTCCGCCCGCCGTGGTTCCACCGCAACCTGATGAACGAATTCATGGGCCTGATCCAGGGCGTGTACGACGCCAAGGCCGACGGCTTCGTCCCCGGCGGCGCCTCGCTGCACAACTGCATGAGCGCCCACGGCCCGGACAACGCCACCACCGTCCAGGCGATCGCCGCCGACCTCAAACCCCACAAGATCGACAAGACCATGGCCTTTATGTTCGAGACCGGCCGCGTGCTGCGCCCCAGCCGCTTCGCCCTCGACTGCCCGCAACTGCAGCCCGACTACGACAGCTGCTGGAGCGGCATGCAGAAGACCTTCGCCCCTTCTTCGGAGCACTGAAATGAGCGTCACCCCGAACGCACAAAGCTGGATCGAATCGGCCAACGGCCACCCCGACTTCCCCCTGCAGAACCTGCCGCTGGGAGTGTTCAGCCCGCCGGGTGACTCGCCCCGTGGCGGTGTCGCCATCGGTGACTATATCTTCGACCTGAAGACCGCCTGCGAGACCGGTCTCTTCCACGGCGCCGCCCACCAGGCCGCGCTGGTGGCCAGCGGCGACAGCCTGAACGCCTTCTTCGCCCTGGGCGGCACGGCCCGCCGAACCCTGCGTGACGCTTTGATCCACCTGCTCAGCGAAGGCTGCGGCGAACAGAAGCGCATGGAACACCTCGGTGCCGCGCTGCTCAAGCCGCAGGCCGCGTGCCGCATGCACCTGCCGGCGAAGGTCGGCGACTACACCGACTTCTATGTCGGCATCCACCATGCGCAGAACGTCGGCAAGCTGTTCCGTCCGGACAATCCGCTGCTGCCCAACTACAAGTACGTGCCCATCGGCTACCACGGTCGCGCGTCCACCGTCGTGCCCTCCGGCACCGAAGTGCGCCGCCCCAACGGCCAGACCCTGCCCGCCGGTGCCGAGGCACCGGTGTTCGGACCCTGCGCACGGATGGACCTGGAGCTGGAGCTGGGCATCTGGATCGGCCAGGGCAACGACCAGGGCAAGGCCATCCCGATCAACGCCGCGTCCGGGCATATCGCCGGCTTCTGCCTGCTCAACGACTGGTCGGCGCGCGACGTGCAGGCCTGGGAATACCAGCCGCTGGGCCCGTTCCTGTCGAAGAAGTTTCGCCACCACGGTGTCGCCCTGGGTGGTCACCGCCGAGGCGCTGGAACCTTTCCGCGTCGCCCAACCGGCCCGCCCGGAAGGCGATCCGCAACCGCTGCCTTACCTCTACGACGAGGGCGACCAGGCAACACGGCGCGCTGGATATCGAACTGGAAGTCCTGCTGCACACCGCGCGCATGCGCGCGCGAGCACCAGGGCCCGGAACGCATCGCCCTGAGCAACACGCTGAACATGTACTGGACCGTCGCGCAGATGGTGGCGCACCACAGCGTCAACGGCTGCCGACCTGCAAGCCGGGCGACCTGTTCGGTTCCGGCACCCTCTCCGGAGAAACGCCGGACGGCTTCGGCAGCCTGCTGGAGCTCACCTTCGGCGGCAAGCAGGTGCTGGTCGCTGGGCAACGGCGAGGAACGCCGTTTCCTCGAAGACGGCGACGAGATTATCTTCCGCGCCCGCTGCCGCCGCGAAGGGTACGCCTCCATCGGTTTCGGAGAGTGCCGTGGACGGATCCTGCCCGCCCACTGACCGCCACGCTCGCCGCTCCTCGTAGGATGGCGTGGAGCGCAGCGATACCCATCAACGCCCCGCGCCATCAGCATGGGTATCGCTGCGCTCCACCCATCCTACGGACCAGACTCCTCCGCGCAGTCCGTAGGGCGCATAACGCGCCAGCGTTATCCGCCGAGGAGCCGGCGGATAACCTGTTCCAGGTTATTCGCCCTACGCCTCCTTACGCTCCACGTCGGACGGCATGGAGCAGAGCGACACCCATCCTACGGACTGACCGCCACGCTCGCCGCCCCACGTAGGATGGCGTGGAGCGCAGCGATACCCATCAACGCCTCGCGCCATCGGCATGGGTATCGCTGCGCTCCACCCATCCTACGGACCAGGCCGCCGGCGAGACGAACTCCGAACTTCCCGTAGGAGTGCCCCATGGGCGCGATCGCGGGCATGGCCCGCTCCTACAGGGATCGTCCGAATCCTGCGCAAAAAAAACGGGCCCGAAGGCCCGCTGCTAAACGAGGGTGTTGCTCTCACTATCAATCAGTGCGCGATGCACACCGACTTGATCTCGGTATAGGCCTCGACCACCGCGCGGCCGAACTCGCGGCCCATGCCCGACTGCTTGACGCCGCCAAAAGGCATGCTCGGGTCGAGCAGCACGTGGGCGTTGACCCACACGGTGCCGGACTCGATGCGCGGCACCAGGTTCATCGCCTTGGACAGGTCGTTGGTCCACAGGCTCGCGCCCAGGCCATATTCGCTGTCATTGGCCATCTCGATGGCCTGGTCTTCGTCGTCGAACGGCAGCACCGCCAGCACCGGGCCGAAGACTTCGTCGCGGGCGACGGCCATCTGCATGGTCACGTCGGCCAGCACGGTGGGCTGCACGTAGAAGCCATTGCCAGCAATCTGCTCGCCGCCGCAGACGATGCGCGCGCCCTGCTCACCGGCACGGGCGATGTGGGCGAGCACACTGCGCTGCTGCTTGGCAGAGACCAGCGGGTTGATCTGCGCGCTCGGGTCCATGCCCTCGCCCAGGCTCATGCCGGCGACGGCAGCGGCCAGTTTCTCGACGAATTCGTCGTAGCGCGAACGGTGCACGTAGAAGCGCGAAGCGGCAGCGCAGACCTGGCCATTGTTCAGCAGACCGCCGAGCAGCGCGCCTTGCACGGCGTTGTCGATGTTGGCGTCAGCCAGCACGATCATCGGGTTCTTGCCGCCCAGCTCCAGGGCGAAACGGGTCATGTTCTGCACGGCGGCCAGGCCGACGCTGCGACCCACCGCCGTGGAGCCGGTGAAGGACACCTTGTTGATCAGCTTGTGGCTGGCCAGGCCGCCACCGATGCGCGGGCCGTCGCCGGTCACCAGGTTGAACACGCCGGCCGGAACGCCGGCCTCGAAGGCCAGTTCGGCCAGGCGCAGGGCGGTCAGCGGAGTTTCCGAAGCGGGCTTGATCACCACGCTGTTACCGGTAGCCAGTGCCGGGATCAGCTTCCAGACGGCGATCATCAGCGGGAAGTTCCACGGCACGATGCCGGCCACCACGCCCACCGGCTCGCGGCGGGTGTAGGCGGTGAACTTGGCACCGGGCGGCAGCGGGATGGAGACGTTCAGCGATTGACCTTCGATCTTGGTCGCCCAGCCGGCCATGTAGCGCATGAACTCGACGGTGGCGCCCACATCCAGCATGCGCGAGATGTTGATCGACTTGCCCTGGCTGAGGGTTTCCAGTTGCGCCAGTTCTTCGCCGTTGGCTTCCACCAGATCGGCGAAGCGCAGCAGGATGCGCTCGCGGTCGGCCGGACGCAGGTCAGCCCAGACACGGGACTTGAACGAAGCCTGGGCGGATTTCACCGCGCGGTCGAGCAGGTCGGTATCGATGTCGGCGACGCTGGAGATGGCTTTCCCGGTGGCCGGGTTGAGCACGTCGGTGCGAGCGCCCTCGGGCACCACCCAGGCGCCATCGATGAAGCAGCCATGCTTGCGCTGCAGGAAGTCAGCGACCTTGGGCAGGATTTCAGTGACGTTCATGGTCTCTCCTGAAGGATCAGTGCTGCTGGCTCAGCCAGCAGGTGAGCGCCCGCCGCTCGGCCGCGTCGGCCAGGCCTGCGAAGGGCATGTAGGTACCGGGCACAGCGGCCTGGGGTTGGCTGACGAAGGCGTCGAGGTTGTCGCGGGACCAGGCCGCGCCCTTGCCCTTCATCGCCTGGGAATAGCTGAAGCCAGCCAGCGAGCCGGCCATGCGACCGACCACGCCATGCAGGTTGGGGCCCATCATGCCGGGGCCGTCGGCCTTGGCGGTGTGGCAGATCGAGCAGTCGCGGGCGAACACGGTTTCGCCCTGCTGGGCGTCGCTTGCCGGGCAGTCGCCAGCAAAGGCCAGGACCGGTTGCAGCAGCGCGCCGGCCAGCAGCAGGCCAAGGGCGCCGAATCGGAACTTGTTGCGGGACATCGGGATATCACCTTCGAGTACAGCGTGCGGCCGAGAAGGCGCGCGTCATCGAAGGTGATTGTTGCCAGCGGCGCTGGGGAGGGTCTTTTCCTCTGTGCCAGTCGTGTTGGCGGGAGTGCCAGGATGGCGCTCAGGTGACGAGGGTCATTGTGCGAAAGCGTTCGCGAGCAAGCTCGCTCCTACGAAGAGCGCGACGGTGGTACCCCTGTAGGAGCGAGCTTGCTCGCGAACCCGCATGGGCACGGTGCTAACCGACGGCACGGGTATCGCTGCGCTCCACCCATCCTGCCAAGGCGTCAGTCGAGGGGAATGGTGCAAGTGGGCTTTAACGTAGGATGGCGTGGAGCGCAGCGATACCCATCATTATTCCCGTGGATACCGCTGGCACCACCTGAATCAGTTGGCGTAGCGCTTGCGATACTCGCCCGGAGAAACACCAAAACGCCCCTTGAACGCCGTGGAGAAGTAGCTCGAATCGGAGAAGCCCCAGGCATAGCCCAGCGCCGACAGCTTCTGCTCGAACTGGGCGTTGCGCAGGGTCTCGGCGCAGAAGTCCAGGCGGCGGTTCTTGATGTACTGCGCCACCACCAGGCCCTTCTTGGCGAACATGCGGTACAGGCCGCGCACCGAGATGCCCACTTCGCGGGCGATCAGCTCGGGGCAGAGTTCCTCGGCGCCGATGTGCTGGTCGATGAACCCGGTCGCCTTGCGGAACATGCGTTCGTGGTTGTCCTGCTCGGCGTCCTGGCTGGCCAGCGCCGGGCGCAGCAGCGTCACCAGGGCGTCCAGGGTCGCCTCGCTTTCCAGCATGCCGAGGCTTTCCTGCTGGCTGGTCTCGACGATCAGGCGGTTGGCGAGCACGGCGATCGGCGAGCTGGCGGGGATCTTCGACGCACAGGTCACTTCCGACATGCGCAGGCCGCGCTCGATCACCTGGCGCGGCAGGATCAGCGAAAGCTGCCGGGACTCCTCCAGGTAGGTCATGTCGCTAGGCCGGCTGGCGTCGATCAGGCTGATGTCGCCACGCGACAGCTCCACGCGGTTGTCGCCCTGCTCCAGACGCGAGCGCCCTTCGAGCTGGAACACCGCGTAATAGTGCCCGCCGGCGCTGGAGCCGACTTCCTTGCTGGTCCGGTACAGGTGCACCTGGGCCATGTCGACCACGGAAAGCTTGATCGCACCGCCCTGGTACTCGCGCAACCGTCCATGGAACTGGGGGCCGAGGGTGCGCGCATCGAAACGACCGCACGCCCGGTTGACCTGTCCCAGCCACGCCTCGAAAGCGTCATCCCTCAATGTCGATGAAGAATTCATGACCTGCAAAGCCTCACACGCATTGTTTGTTGTTATTCAGCGACGGCCTCACGGGCCTGTCGTCATCGTCCGTCGCCCATCTTCTCAGGAAGACTCACGTCGGTGTCCCCACCCTGCAGCCGCAGCGCTGCAGAGCGGGAGGCATTTTTCACGCCAACTCCTGTCAGTTCAATCCGCCGAAACGCTTGTAGAAGCTTTCTCCGACATCCGGTAACGGGCCGTCGGCGGTCTCCAGGTTGCGGTTCAGCCAGTCCTCGGCCTTGGCGTGGATCAGTCGGTAGATATTGCGGCACAGCTGCCGCGCCGCGCGCCCCTCCCAATCTCCCGGCAACAGTTCGTCGGGCAATTGTGGGTCACGCAGGAGCAGCCGGCGGTATTCGTGGATCAACAAGGTGCGCGCCAGGAAGCAGTCTTCCGGGCGCAGCTGGTCCTGCTCGCGCAGCGCTTGCCAGAGCGGGCGGAACAGCTGGATGAATTCGCTGTAGTGCTCGCCGAGCTCGTCGATCTTCCAGCTCTCGCGTACCTGCATGCGCATGGCGCGGGAGGCCAGTACATCCTGGGCGCGGGTTTCAAAGACGATGCAGTCGTCGGCCACGTCCAGGTCCTGCAGGGTCGCCATTACATCGCTGCGGTCAGCTCGCGGGCAGGCCATCACGGTCGGCGAGAGGGCACCGAAGCCTTGCCATTCCAGTTCCTCGCGGACCTGTTTGCGCTTGTCGGCGGCGATCTGCGAGAGCATCACCAGCGTCCAGGAGCCATCCCAGGCCGGCAGGCTGGAGCTGTACACGCGCTTGAAGGCCTTCTCGAACCGCCGCCGGCCGGTGCCGGTCAGGCTGTAGTAGCTGCGCCGGCCGACCTTCTCGGCGGTCAGCCAGTCTTCCTTGGTCAGGCGGAAGATCGAGGTGCGGATCAACCGCTCGTTGATCCCGAACGGCTCCAGCAGATTGATCAGGCTGCCCAGCCAGACGGTGCCACCGTGGGGTTCGATGGCATCGCCATACAGGGTGATGATCAGCGAACTGGCGCGGATCGGCGTCTGTTCCTGGAAGCGATTGATCAGCTGATTCAGCGGTGCTAGAGCGGTCATGGCACGTTGCGCAGGCGAAGGAGTGGCGACTATACCTGCCCGCCGCACCGCCTGGCCATTGGAGCGAACCCCAGTACTCATGCGTCCTTCCCTGCCCCAGCCTCTGCCCCTGCCGCTACCTTGGGCCGGAAACCGGAATCGCCCAGGCGCGGGCGTTCTTCTTCTACTTCCGTCAGCGGCTGGCATTCCACCAGGCTTTCGATGCAGCGCCTGGCCAGGGACTGGTATTCCTCGGTGCCACGGCGCTTCCAGGCGATTTCTTCGTCACTGAGGCTGCGCTTGACGCTGGCCGGCGCGCCCATCACCAGGCTTTGCGGCGGACAGTCGAACTTGGCCTTGACGAAGGCCGCGGCTGAAACGATGGAGCGTGGGCCGATCTGCGCGTAATCCATCACCACGGCGTTCATGCCCACCAGGGCGTCCTCGCCGATGCGGCATCCATGCAGTACCGCACCATGGCCGATGTGGCCGTTGCGCTCGACCACGGTATCGCTGTCCGGGAACCCGTGCATGACGCAGGTGTCCTGAAGGTTCGCGCCTTCTTCGAGAACGATCCGCCCGAAGTCGCCGCGCAGCGCCGCCAGCGGGCCGACATAGCAGCCGGGGCCGACGATGACGTCGCCGATCAGTACGGCAGTGGGATGGACGTAGGCGGTCGGGTGAACGACCGGTCGCACGCCTTCAAGGCTATAGCAGGGCATCGGGGTCTCCTGCGGCGCTGCCCGTCTTTCGGCATCACCGCACAAAGCGATTTGTTCTTTTGCAAATTTTGTATCACATCAAGTCGAGCACCTCCAATCTAAATCTGACGTATCACTTCTGAATGACCACGACAGGATGGCAAAAATCCTTATAAAACCAGCAAATACGCTGCATTCAAGACAGCCTTCAGTCACCTTTTACAGCTACCCAGTGGCACCACCAGAAACACTTTAGACACGCGATTAAACTTTCGTAGTTGTTTTCTTGTATCGCTTTAGGCCTATACTGCGGAAAGGCCGGAGTCGGGCAACGCCTGCCTCCCATAATTCCAATACCAGCCGGCCACGAAGCCGTGCGTGCAGCCTGAGGACGATGTCATGCCTCGCACCCTTGCCGTTCAGATGCCTGAAGCGGGCGTCCGCCTGATCACATTGCAGCGCCCCGAGGCGCTGAACGCCCTGAACACCGAACTGCTCGGCGAACTGGCCAGCGAACTCGACACTGCCCAACAGGACGACGAAACCCGCGTCGTCGTGCTGACCGGCAGCCGCAAGGCGTTTGCCGCCGGAGCCGATATCAAGGAAATGGCCGAGCGCGACCTGGTCGGCATCCTCAATGACCCGCGCGTCGACTACTGGCAGCGCATTGCCGCCTTCTCCAAACCGCTGATCGCCGCCGTCAACGGCTTTGCCCTGGGTGGCGGCTGCGAGCTGGCGATGCACGCCGACATCCTGATTGCCGGGGAAGACGCCCGCTTCGGCCAGCCGGAAATCAACCTCGGCATCATGCCCGGCGCGGGCGGCACCCAACGCTTGCTGCGCGCCGTGGGCAAACCGCTGGCGATGCAGATGGTCCTCACCGGCGAGGCCATCGACGCCCGCCACGCCCTGCGGGCCGGCCTGATCAGCGAAGTCACCCAACCCGAGTTCGCCGTCGAGCGCGCCCTGCAGATTGCCAGGAGCATCGCCGCCAAGGCGCCACTGGCCGTGCGCCTGGCCAAGGAAGCACTGCTCAAGGCCCAGGACACCGATCTGGCCAGCGGCCTGCGCTTCGAGCGCCACGCCTTCACCCTGCTGGCCGGCACCGCCGACCGCGACGAAGGCATCCGCGCCTTCCAGGAAAAGCGCAAGCCGGCCTTCCTTGGCCAATAGAGCCAGGACCGCTGAGCGCAAACCCTTTTCTTTTCTGGCAAAAGCCTGCCCTTTGATGGAGCGAGTCCGCCCATGAACTTCGAGCACATCCTGTTTTCCATCGAGGACGGCGTCGCCCTCCTCAGCCTGAACCGCCCCGAGCAGCTGAACAGCTTCAACACCGCCATGCACGGCGAAGTGCGCGAGGCGCTCAAGCAGGTCCGGCAGAACCCCGAGGCCCGCGTCCTGCTGCTGACCGGCGAAGGCCGCGGCTTCTGCGCAGGCCAGGACCTGTCCGACCGCAATGTCGCGCCGGGCGCCGAGGCGCCCGACCTGGGCCAGTCCATCGAGCAGTTCTACAACCCGCTGATCCGCACCCTGCGCGACCTGCCGCTACCGGTCATCTGCGCGGTGAACGGTGTGGCCGCCGGCGCCGGTGCGAACATCCCGCTGGCCTGCGACCTGGTGCTGGCGGCGCGCTCGGCCAGCTTCATCCAGGCCTTCTGCAAGATCGGCCTGATCCCCGACTCCGGCGGCACCTGGACCCTGCCGCGCCTGGTCGGCATGGCCCGCGCCAAGGCGCTCGCCCTGCTGGGCAATCGCCTGACCGCCGAGCAGGCCGAGCAATGGGGGCTGATCTACCAGGTGGTGGACGACGCCAACCTGCGCGAGGAAGCGCTCAAGCTCGCCCGTCATCTCGCCACCCAACCGACCTATGGCCTGGCGCTGATCAAGCGCAGCCTCAACGCCAGCCTGAACAACAGCTTCGACGAGCAACTGGAACTGGAGCGCGACCTGCAGCGCCTGGCCGGTCGCAGCGAGGACTATCGCGAAGGCGTATCCGCCTTCATGGAAAAACGCACCCCCAGCTTCAAGGGTCGCTGATCGATGAGCGCACTTTCGAAAGACGCAAAAGTCGCGGTGATCGGCGCCGGCGCCATGGGCGCGGGTATCGCCCAGGTTGCCGCACAGGCAGGCCATCCGGTGAAGCTTTACGACAATCGCCCCGGCGCTGCCGCCCAGGCCATCGATGGCATCGATCGCCAGCTCGGCCGGCTGGTGGAAAAAGGCAAGCTGGACGCTGCAACTCGCAGCGCCATCATCGCGCGCCTGCAGCCGGTGGAAACCATCGAGGCACTGGCCGATTCGAAGCTGGTGATCGAGGCCATCGTCGAGAACCTGGAGGTCAAGCGCAGCCTGTTCCAGCAGTTGGAAGCCCTGTGCGCAGAAGACTGCATCCTCGCCAGCAACACCTCCTCGCTGTCCATCACCAGCCTGGCGGCCGGCCTCAAGCGCCCGCAGCAGGTGGTCGGCATGCACTTCTTCAACCCGGCGCCGCTGATGGCGCTGGTGGAAGTCGTCTCCGGCCTGGCCACCGATCCGGCGCTGGCCGACAGCCTGTATGCCACCTCGCTGGCCTGGGGCAAGAAGCCGGTTCATACCCGGTCGACCCCCGGCTTCATCGTCAACCGCGTGGCGCGCCCCTTCTATGCCGAAAGCCTGCGCCTGCTGCAGGAAGGTGCTGCCGATTGCGCCACGCTGGATGCGCTGATGCGCGACGCCGGCGGCTTCCGCATGGGCGCCTTCGAGCTGACCGACCTGATCGGCCACGACGTCAACTACGCCGTCACCTGCTCGGTGTTCGCGGCGTATTACGGCGACTTCCGCTTCCAGCCTTCGCTGATCCAGAAAGAACTGGTGGATGCCGGCCGACTCGGCCGCAAGAGCGGCCGAGGTTTCTACGACTACGCGGAAGATGCCGAGCGCCCGCAGCCGGCCAGCCTGAGCAGCACCACGAACATCAGCACCTGCGTACTGGAGGGCGATCTGGGCGTTGCCCAACCGCTGGTTCAGCGATTCAAGGAGGCGGGCATCGAGATCACCCAGCGCGCCGGTAACGGCCTGCTGCGCGTCGGCGATGCGGTGATCGCCCTGTCCGATGGCCGCCTCGCCAGCCAGCGCGCCAAGGAAGACGGCCTGCGCAACCTGGTGCTGATCGACCTCGCACTGGATTACAGCAAGGCCTCGCGCCTGGGTATTTCCTGCTCGGCCGACACCACGCCCGAAGCGCTGGACCAGGCCGTCGCCCTGCTGGCCAAGGCCGGCATCGCCGCCAGCCGCCTGAGCGACAGCCCCGGCCTCGCCGTACTACGCACCGTCGCCATGCTCGCCAACGAGGGTGCCGATGCCGTGCTGCAAGGCGTCGGCAGCGCCGGGGACATCGACCTCGCCATGCGCGCCGGGGTGAACTATCCGCAGGGCCCGTTGGCTTGGGCCGAGCAGATCGGCATCGGCAACGTGCTGCGCGTGCTGGACAACCTGCAAGCCGCCTACGGCGAGGATCGCTATCGCCCCTCCCTGCTGCTGCGCCGCCTGCATGCCGAAGGGCCCGCTTGTCGAGGAGAGCAATTTCCATGACTGACGCCACCCAACTCGCCCGTGCCTGCGCCGAGGCCATGTACGAGCGCGACCAGGCCACCCGGCGCATGGGCATCCAGTTGCTGGATGCCGGCCCGGGCAGCGCCAAGCTGTCGATGCGCGTACGCGAGGACATGATTCAGGGCCACGGCACCTGCCACGGCGGCTACCTGTTCGCCCTCGCCGACTCGGCCTTCGCCTTCGCCTGCAACAGCTACAACGACGCCACCGTCGCCATCGGCTGCAGCATCGACTACGTGGCGCCGGCCCGCGAAGGCGACGAGCTTATTGCCAGCGCCTTCGAGCAGAGCCGCAGCGGTCGCACCGGCAACTACGACGTGCGCATCGAGAACTCCCAGGGCCAGCTGATCGCCCTGTTCCACGGCAAATCCTACAAAGTGCGCGGCACCGTGCTGGCGCAGGAGACCTCCGAATGAACGACCTCACTGACGCCCTGATCATCGACGCGGTGCGCACGCCCATCGGTCGCTACGCCGGTGCGCTGTCCGGCGTGCGCGCCGACGACCTCGCGGCAATCCCGATGAAGGCCCTGCTGCAGCGCCACCCGGAGCTGGACTGGAGCGCCATCGACGATGTGATCTTCGGCTGCGCCAACCAGGCCGGCGAGGACAACCGCAACGTCGCCCACATGGCCTCGCTGCTCGCCGGCCTGCCGGTGACCGTGCCGGGCACCACGCTCAACCGCCTGTGCGGCTCCGGCCTCGACGCCGTGGGCAGCGCTGCACGTGCCCTGCGCTGTGGCGAGGCCGGATTGATGCTGGCCGGCGGCGTGGAGTCCATGTCCCGCGCGCCGTTCGTGATGGGCAAGTCCGAGCAGGCCTTCGGCCGCAGCGCGGAAATCTTCGACACCACCATCGGCTGGCGCTTCGTCAACAAACTGATGAAGCAGCAGTTCGGCATCGATTCCATGCCCGAGACGGCGGAAAACGTCGCCGAGCAATTCAACATCAGCCGTGCAGACCAGGACGCCTTCGCCCTGCGCAGCCAGCACAAGGCCGCCGCCGCCCAGGCCAACGGCCGCCTGGCGAAGGAAATCGTCCCGGTGGAAATCCCCCAGCGCAAAGGTCCGGCCAAGCTGGTCGAGCAGGATGAACATCCGCGCGGCGATACCACCCTCGAACAACTGGCCAAGCTTGGCACGCCGTTCCGCGAAGGCGGCAGCGTTACTGCCGGCAACGCCTCGGGCGTCAACGACGGCGCCTGCGCCCTGCTGATGGCGACTCCGGCCGCTGCCGCGCGCCACGGCCTGAAGGCCCGCGCCCGTGTCGTTGCCATGGCAACCGCCGGCGTCGAACCGCGGATCATGGGCATCGGCCCGGTGCCGGCGACCCGCAAGGTGCTGGAGCTGGCCGGCCTGTCGCTGAACGACATGGACGTGATCGAACTGAACGAAGCCTTCGCCGCCCAGGGCCTCGCCGTGCTGCGCGAGCTGGGCCTGGCGGACGACGACGTGCGGGTGAACCCCAACGGCGGCGCCATTGCACTCGGCCATCCGCTGGGCATGAGCGGCGCGCGCCTGGTCACCACCGCCCTGCATGAACTGGAAGAGCGTGGCGGCCGCTATGCGCTGTGCACCATGTGCATCGGCGTCGGCCAGGGCATCGCCCTGATCATCGAAAGAATCTGATCCACAGGGGGCGTCGAACCCCGCGCCGCCAGTCGCCAAAGCGACCGACTGGCAGACAGAGCAAAGTCTCTGGCAGGGGTTCGAATCCACCCGCGAACGGGGGCGGTATGCTGCTCCCATGACACTCGCAGCCCTCACCGGGGCTGGCGTACAAGAACAAATCGAGTGAACCCATGAACATGTACCATGATGCCGAACGTGCCCTGCTTGACCCGATGGAAACCGCCAGTGTCGACGAGCTGCGCCAGCACCAGCTGGAGCGCCTGCGCTGGAGCCTCAAGCACGCACACGACAACGTCCCGCTGTACCAGAAGCGCTTCGCCGAAGCCGGCGTACACCCGGACGACCTGACCTCCCTGGACGATCTCGCCAGATTCCCCTTCACCGGCAAGAACGACCTGCGCGACAACTACCCCTACGGCATGTTCGCCGTGCCGCAGAACGAGATCGTGCGCCTGCACGCCTCCAGCGGCACCACCGGCAAACCCACGGTGGTCGGCTACACGCAGAACGACATCGACACCTGGGCCAACGTGGTGGCGCGCTCCATTCGCGCCGCCGGCGGCCGCAAGGGTGACAAGGTGCACGTGTCCTACGGCTACGGCCTGTTCACCGGCGGCCTGGGCGCGCATTACGGCGCCGAGCGCCTGGGCTGCACCGTGATCCCGATGTCCGGTGGCCAGACCGAGAAGCAGGTCCAGCTGATCCGCGACTTCCAGCCGGACATCATCATGGTCACCCCGTCCTACATGCTCAACATCGCCGACGAGATCGAGCGCCAGGGCGTCGACCCACACAGCCTCAAGCTGCGCCTGGGCATCTTCGGCGCCGAACCCTGGACCGCCGAGCTACGCCGCGCGGTCGAGGAACGCATGGGCATCACTGCCCTGGACATCTACGGCCTCTCGGAAATCATGGGGCCGGGCGTGGCCATGGAGTGCGCCGAGACCAAGGACGGCCCGACCGTCTGGGAAGACCACTTCTACCCCGAGATCATCGACCCGGCGACCGGCGCGGTACTGCCCGACGGCCAATACGGCGAGCTGGTGTTCACCTCGCTGTCGAAAGAAGCGCTGCCGATGATCCGCTACCGCACCCGCGACCTGACCCGCCTGCTGCCGGGCACCGCGCGGCCGATGCGGCGTATCGACAAGATCACCGGGCGCAGCGACGACATGCTGATCATCCGCGGCGTCAACGTCTTCCCGACCCAGGTCGAGGAGCAGGTGCTGAAGATCAAGCAGCTCGCCGAGTGTTACGAGATCCACCTGCACCGCAACGGCAACCTCGACTGCATCGACGTGCATGTCGAACTTCGCCACGACCAGCAGGGCTTGTCGGCGGACGAACAGAAGGCAATCGGCAACGAGCTGGGCAAGCAGATCAAGACCCACATTGGCGTCAGCGCCCGCGTGCTGGTGCAGCCTTCCCACAGCCTCAAGCGCTCGGAAGGCAAGGCCTGCCACGTGTACGACAATCGGCCCAAGGGCTGATCGGTCGCGCCATCAGAAAGCCCCGCCTCGGCGGGGCTTTTTGGCTTTTCTGTAGGAGCGAGCTTGCTCGCGAACCCACCCACACCAACGCCACCGGCAAGACCGTTCGCGAGCAAGCTCGCTCCTACAAGAGCCGCGCCGTCATGCCTCGCAGGGGCGGCCCCTATTCCGACCGCCCGTCGCCCCGCCCTCTCTGCCTGTCGATCCTTCCCCCTGCCCTTCGACTATTCCTCAAAGGCAGGCGGCATCCGCCGTCCGCCCACCCGCAGGAGATGAACGATGAACTATGTCGATGGCTTCCTCGTACCGGTCCCCACCGCAAGCCGCCAGCGCTACATCGAAGTAGCACGCAAGGCGGCTGCGCTGTTCAGGGAGCATGGCGCCCTGAGCGTCGTCGAGTGCTGGGGCGATGACGTACCCGAGGGCAAGGTGACCTCCTTCCCCATGGCGGTGAAGCTCAAGGAGGACGAAACCGTGGTGTTTTCCTGGATCACCTGGCCCAGCAAGGCTGCACGGGACGAAGGGATGAAAAAATTCATGGAGGACGCGCGGATGAAGACCGACTTCAACGACATGCCTTTCGACGGCCAGCGCATGATCTTTGGCGGCTTCGAAATCATCGTTCAGGCCTGATGCCCGGCGCCGCCGGGCGGCGATCGCGGACGGAGTCCGCTCCTACAAAGAGCGAATCGGCGAGCTCAGGGATATCCCTTCACGCCCCCCCCCTGTAGGAGCGAGCTTGCTCGCGAACAGAAGGTAGGGCGGATAACGCGCCAGCGTTATCCGCCGGTGGCGCGTCTGGCGGCAATCGCGGACGGAGTCCGCTCCTACGAAAGCCGCCACCCACCGTCCGCGATGGGTCCCCCTCCCCAGCGGGCCGCCACACCCGCATAACAGCCAACAACTATTACCTGATAAAAACACATTTTCGTATCACTTTATCGTTCAACAACCGCTCAGCCCCTTCAAGCCCAGCTCTCCCCGTTCCGCAATTATGCGTGCACGATATCCGCACATTTCCGCACTATCGCAGACATTCATTCGCCCAAGGGACATTTCCGCGCAATCCGAACCCTGGCCGGAACGCTCAAAGCGATACACAATCAATTTGCGACACATCATTTATTGTTAGACATTCATTTCTGTATCATTTAAAAAGACAGCCATGGCCAAGGCCGTCCCACGAACAAGACAAAAGGCTGGAGACACAGCATGTACGCACAACTGGTTGAGACCGGCGTGAAGCGCATCAAGGCGCTGGACGAGATGTCGCCGGAAGAACGCGCCTTCCAGGAAAAGATCGATGCCGAGGTGAAGATCGAGGCGAAGAACTGGATGCCCGACGCCTACCGCCAGACGCTGATCCGGCAGATTTCCCAGCACGCGCACTCCGAGATCGTCGGCATGCTGCCCGAGGGCAACTGGGTGACCCGCGCGCCGACCCTCAAGCGCAAGCTGCAGCTGATGGCGAAGATCCAGGACGAAGCCGGTCACGGCCTCTACCTCTACAGCGCCATGGAAACCCTGGGCGCCGACCGCGACGCCGAGATCGCCAAGCTGCACAGCGGCAAGGCCAAGTACTCGAGCATCTTCAACTACCCGACGCTGAACTGGGCCGACATGGGCGCAGTGGGCTGGCTGGTGGATGGCGCGGCGATCGTCAACCAGGTGGTGCTGCAGCGCACCTCCTACGGCCCCTATTCCCGCGCGATGATCCGCATCTGTAAGGAAGAGAGCTTCCACCAGCGCCAGGGCTACGAAATCCTTCTGACCATGATGCGCCACGGCAACCAGGCGCAGAAGGACATGGTCCAGGACGCCATCAACCGCCTCTGGTGGCCGGCGCTGATGATGTTCGGCCCCAGCGACGCCGACTCCCCCAACAGCGCCCAGTCCATGGCCTGGAAGATCAAGCGGCAGAGCAACGACGAACTGCGCCAGCGCTTCGTCGACCAGACCGTGCCGCAGCTCGAACTGCTCGGCTGCAGCGCCCCGGACCCGGATCTGACGTGGAACGAGGAGCGCGGCCACTACGACTTCGGCGACATCCAGTGGGAAGAATTCTACGAAGTGCTCAAGGGCAACGGCCCGTGCAACACCGAGCGCGTCGCCACCCGCCGCAAAGCCATCGAGGACGGCGCCTGGGTCCGCGAAGCCGCGGTCGCCTACGCCCGCAAACAACAACAGAAGAAAGACGCCGCCTGAGTCGCGAGGAGAGAGAAGCCATGTCCGAGTGGACCCTTTTTGAAGTGTTCGTCCGTAGCAAACACGGCCTGAACCACAAGCATGTCGGCAGCGTCCACGCCGCCGATGCCGCGATGGCCATCGAGAACGCCCGCGAGCTGTACACCCGCCGCAACGAAGGCGTGAGCCTGTGGGTCGTGCCCTCCTCGCTGATCACCGCCTCTTCCCCCGACGAGAAGGACCCGCTGTTCGATCCGTCGCAGGACAAGGTCTACCGCCACGCCAGCTTCTACGAGCTGCCGCCCGAAGTCGGCCACATGTGAGACGCGTGCGATGAACCCGAACAACGACAAGATCGAATACCTGCTGCGCCTCGCCGACAGCGCCCTGATCCAGGGCCAGCGTCTGTGCGAGTGGTGCGGCCACGCCCCGGCGCTGGAAGAAGAACTGGCGCTGATGAACGTCGGCCTCGACCTCGTGGGCCAGGCGCGCAACTGGTACGAATACGCTGTGGAACTGCTGGACGACGGCCGCGACGCCGATGCCCTGGCCTTCCGCCGCGATGAGCGCGCCTTCCGCAACCTGTTGCTGGTGGAGCAGCCCAACGGCGACTTCGCCGTGACCATCGCCAAGCAGTTCCTCTATGACGCCTGGCACTTCCATGTACTGCACGCCCTGAGCAGCTCCAGCGACCAGCGCATCGCCGCCATCGCCGCCAAGGGCCTGAAGGAAGTCACCTATCACCTGCGCCGCTCCGGCGAATGGATGCAGCGCCTGGGCGATGGCACCGAGCAAAGCCATGCGCGCATGCTCGCGGCGATCCCGCAGGTGTGGCGCTTTACCGTCGAACTGTGCAACGCCGACGACATCGAGCAGCGCCTGTTCGAAGCCGGGGTCGCACCGAACCCGGCCGAACTGGCCAACGCCTGGAAGTCCAAGGTCGCCGACATCTTCGCCGCCGCGACCCTGCCGCTGCCCGAACCTGCGGTGAACTTCTACCTCAGCGGCCGCCGCGGCCTGCACACCGAGCACCTGGGCATCCTCCTGGCCGAGATGCAATTCCTCCAGCGGGCCTACCCCGATGCGACCTGGTGAGCTGATTACCAGCGATCGCGGCGCCCGCACAGGCACGGCTGACGACCTCAGCCGCGCCTGGCACGTGCTCGGCGCGGTGATGGACCCGGAAGTGCCGGTGGTCAGCGTGGTCGACCTCGGCATCGTCCGCGGGCTCGACTGGCAGGACGGACACCTGCACGTGGTGGTCACCCCCACCTACTCCGGCTGCCCGGCCACCGAGGTCATCGAGCAGGACATCCAGCACGCCCTGGAGCACGCCGGCTTCGCCGCGCCGCAACTGGAGCGCCGGCTGAACCCGGCCTGGACCACCGACTGGATCAGCGACAGCGGCCGCGAAGCGCTGCGCGTCTACGGCATCGCTCCGCCGGCCGGCAGCACCAGCAAGCGCAGCCTGCTCGGAGAAAGCCCGGAAGTCTGCTGCCCGCAGTGCGGCAGCGCGCACACCGAGCTGCTCAGCGAGTTCGGCTCGACTGCCTGCAAGGCGCTGTACCGCTGCGTCGACTGCCGCGAGCCATTCGATTACTTCAAGTGCATCTGAGCGGCCTCGCCGCCGGAGAAGAACAATGAGCAAGTTCCACAGCCTGAAAATCAAGGAAGTGCGCGCCGAGACCCGCGACGCCGTGTCCATCGCCTTCGACGTCCCGACGGACCTGGCCGACAGCTTCCGCTTCCAGCACGGCCAGCACCTGGTCATGCGTACCCAGCTCGACGGCGAGGAAGTGCGCCGCTCCTATTCCATCTGCAGCGGCGTGAATGACGGCGAGCTGCGCGTGGCGATCAAGCGCGTACCGGGCGGGCGTTTTTCTGCCTACGCCAACGAGGCGCTGAAGGTCGGCGCCAGCCTGGAAGTCATGCCGCCAGCCGGCCACTTCAACGTCGCTTTGGACCCGGCGCGCCACGGCAATTACCTGGCGGTCGCCGCCGGCAGCGGCATCACGCCGATCCTGTCGATCGTCAAGACCACCCTGGAAACCGAGCCGAACAGCCGCGTCACCCTGCTCTACGGCAACCGCTCCAGCAACGCCGCGATGTTCCGCGAACAGCTCGAAGACCTGAAGAACCGCTACCTGCAGCGCCTCAACCTGATCTTCGTGTTCAGCCGCGAACAGCAGGACGTCGACCTCTACAACGGCCGCATCGACGCCGACAAGTGCGGCCAGCTGTTCAGCCGCTGGCTCGACGTAAAGAGCCTGGACGCTGCCTTCATCTGCGGCCCGCAGGCAATGACCGAGACCGTGCGCGACCAGCTCAAGGGCAATGGCATGCCGGCCGAGCGCATTCACTTCGAGCTGTTCGCCGCCGCCGGCAGCGAAAGCAAGCGCGAAGCCCGCCAGGCCGCCGCCGCAGTCGACAGCGCGAAGAGCCAGATCACCGTGATCAGCGATGGCCGCGAGCTGTCCTTCGAACTGGCCCGCAACAGCGTCAGCGTGCTCGATGCCGGCAATGCCCAGGGCGCCGAACTGCCCTACTCCTGCAAGGCCGGCGTTTGCTCGACCTGCAAGTGCAAGGTGGTTTCGGGAGAAGTGGAAATGGACAGCAACTTCGCCCTGGAGGATTACGAAGTGGCGGCCGGCTACGTGCTGAGCTGCCAGGCGTATCCGGTCAGCGACAGCGTGGTGCTCGATTTCGACCAGCTCTGAGCCGTTCCTGTGGCGCCGGCTTCGCCGGCGGATCGCGGGCATGGCCCGCTCCTACAGGGAGCACCGAGCCCCCGAATGCTTCAGCGCCAGCGGCTCACAAGGTCCTGGCGAACCTTATCAGGCGGCCCAGTCCCGCCAATCAATAAAGCGCCGCCGACGCCTACCCGGCGCGGCGGTCACCGGCACCCGCCGGCCCCTTGCGTAGCGATCCGGAGGAAAACAACATGGCCCAAGAGCCAACCCTGCAAAGTTTCATCGGCGGCCGCTGGGTCGGCCAGCACGGCGCCCAGGCGCTGCGTAGCGCGCTCAACGGCCAGACCGTGGCGCGCACCCACGAAGAGGCGCTGGACTTCGCCGAAGCCGTCGCCCATGCCCGCGAGCAGGGCCTGAAAGAACTGATGTCCATGGACTTCCAGCAGCGCGCCCAGCGCCTGAAGGCCCTGGCGCTGTACCTCACCGAGCGCAAGGAACAGCTCTACGAGATTTCCCGCCACAGCGGCGCCACCCGCGCCGACAGCTGGATCGACATCGAAGGTGGCGCCGGTACCCTGTTCGCCTACGCCGGCGTCGGCGGCCGCGAACTGCCCTCGGGCAATGTGGTCCACGAAGGCCCGGCCATGCCGCTGGGCAAGACCGGCAAGTTCGCCGGCAGCCACATCCTGGTGCCGCGCGGCGGTATCGCCGTGCACATCAACGCCTTCAACTTCCCCATCTGGGGGATGCTGGAGAAGTTCGCGCCGAGCTTCCTCGCCGGCATGCCCTGCATCGTCAAACCCGCCACTGCCACCAGCTACATCACCGAAGCCGCCGTTCGCGTGATGCACGAGTCCGGCCTGCTCCCGGCTGGCAGCCTGCAGCTGATCATAGGCGGCACCGGCGACCTGCTGGACCGTCTGCAGGGCCAGGACGTGGTGACCTTCACCGGCTCCGCCGACACCGCCGCCAAGCTGCGCGTGAACCCCAACCTGATCCGCAACTCGGTGCCGTTCAATGCCGAGGCCGACTCGCTGAACTGCGCCATCCTCGCTCCCGACGTCACCCCGGACGATGAAGAGTTCGACCTCTTCGTCAAGGAAGTCGCCCGCGAGATGACCGTCAAGGCCGGGCAGAAGTGCACCGCCATCCGCCGTGCCATCGTCCCGGCCAAGCACATCGACGCCGTCGCCGAACGCCTGCGTGAGCGCCTGGCCAAAGTGGTGGTCGGTGACCCGTCGGTGGAAGGCGTGAAGATGGGTGCCCTGGCCTCCCACGCGCAGCAGGCCGACGTCGCCGAGCGCGTCGAAGCGCTGCTGAAATCCAGCGATCTACTCTTCGGCGCGAAAGACGGTTTCGCTCCACGCGGCGACGGCGTGGCCGAAGGCGCGTTCTTCGCGCCGACTCTGCTGCGCAGCCGTGATCCGCACGCCGAAGGCGGTGCCCATGACATCGAAGCCTTCGGCCCGGTGACCACCCTGATGGCCTACGACGATATCGACGAAGCCGTTGCCCTGGCTGCGCGCGGCAAGGGCAGCCTGGTGGCCAGCCTGATCACCCGCGACCCGCAGGTCGCCGCGAAGGTCGTTCCGGTCATGGGCGCACTGCACGGCCGCCTGCATATCCTCGACCGCGAATCCGCCGCCGAATCCACCGGCCACGGCTCGCCGCTGCCGGTGCTCAAGCACGGCGGCCCGGGCCGCGCCGGCGGTGGTGAAGAACTGGGCGGCCTGCGCGCAGTGAAGCACTACCTGCAACGTACCGCCGTGCAGGGTTCGCCGAGCATGCTGATGGCCGTCACCGGCGAATACGTGCGCGGCGCCAAGGTCTACGAGACCGAGGTGCACCCGTTCCGTCGCTTCTTCGACGATCTGAAGATCGGCGAATCGCTCCTGACCCACCGCCGCACCGTCACCGAAGCCGATCTGGTCAACTTCGGCTGCCTGTCGGGTGACCACTTCTACATGCACTTCGACGAGCTGGCGGCCAAGGACTCGCAGTTCGGCAAGCGCATCGCCCACGGCTACTTCGTGCTCTCGGCGGCGGCCGGCCTGTTCGTCTCCCCCGGCGTTGGCCCGGTGCTGGCCAACTACGGCCTGGACACCCTGCGCTTCATCAACCCGGTGGGCATCGGCGATACCATCCAGGCCCGCCTGACCTGCAAGCGCAAGATCGACCAGGGCAAGAAGAGCCCCAAGGGCGAACCGCAAGGCGTGGTGGCCTGGGACGTGGAAGTCACCAACCAGCTCGGCGAGCTGGTCGCCAGCTACGACATCCTCACCCTGGTGCTCAAGCGCGCGTGATGCGCTGAGCGCTGCAACCCCAGTGTCATTCTCGACCGGCCTTCGGGCCGGTTTTTTTATGCCTGTACCACACCCTGTAGCGCGTAGGGCGCATAACCCGGAACGGGTTATCCGCCGCTGCCACCGCAACGGATAATGCTGGCGCGTCATGCGCCCTACGGTCCTGGCACGACCGGCTCTTCGTAGGAGCGAGCTTGCTCGCGAACCTGCCTCACCCCTGACACATCCTAGGCATGCTGTTCGCGAGCAAGCTCGCTCCTACAGGTTTCCTCCCCCATCGGAGCTGCCTGCCCCCTCTGCCTTCTCCCGCGAAAAACCCCGCCTTGCGTCTTTGCGCATTTCTGATATCGCCCCACCCCACGCCCTTCGTACCTTCTCCCCGCCTGCCGCCCCTGACGGCGGACGCGTGCACCACCCCATAAAACAACAAGAAGGGCCGTCCCATGACTCCACGCACCCAATCTTCGGCATCCGCCGAACACCTCCCTTGTCCGCTGCGCCCCGGCGCTCGCGGCTGACTGCCGTTCACCACTTCGACCACTGACAGGCAAGGGACAACCACCATGCTCAAACAAGGCGTACTTCGCTGGCCCCAGATCGCCGGGCTCGGCATTTCACTGGTCATCGCCGGGCAGTTCTCCGGCTGGAACTACGGCCTGGCCAGCAGCGGCTGGGCCAACATGCTCGTCGCGACCCTGCTGATGGCCGTGCTCTGCGGCGGCCTGGCACTGTGCGTGTGCGAACTCTCCACCGCCCGGCCCCACGCTGGCGGCGTGTTCGCCTACGCGCAGCGGGCCTTCGGGCCCTTCGTCGGCTACCTGGTCGGCGCCGCCTGCGCGCTGGCACTGACCATCGGCACCGGCGCAGCCGCCAACTTCCTCGCCGCCTACATGGAATCGGTGTTCGGCTTCGGCGGCTGGCCGGTGCGCATCGGCCTGTTCGCGGTGATCATCGGCATCCACATCATTGGCGTGGGCGAAGCCCTCGGGCTGACCCTGCTGGCCGGCGCGGTGGCAGCCATCGCCCTGCTCGCCTTCGGCGGCGCCATGCTGCCCCACGTGCACTGGGAGAACCTCCTGGCTACTACCGGCAGCGCACTGCCGGGCGTGAGCGTCTCCGGCGTGTTTGCCTGCGTGCCCTTCGCCATCTGGATGTTCATCTGCCTGGAGCAGGTCGCCTCCGCTGCCGAGGAAGCCGCCGAACCGGGCCGCAGCATGCCGCGCGGGATCATCGCCGCCGTCGGCACCCTGCTGCTGACCGCCCTGACCGTGGTAATCAGCGCGCCGGGCGCAGCCGGCGTGGAAGTGGTCGGCAACGCGGGTGATCCGCTGTACGCCGCCATGACCCACGGCGGACTCTACGGCGAGCGCGACTGGCTGCCCTTGCTGGTCGGCTCCGGCGCCGTGTGCGGCCTGTTGGCGACCTTCTTCTCGGTGGTGTTCTCCGCCTCTCGCCAACTGTTCGCCCTGGCCCGCGACGGCTTCTTCCCCGCTGCTCTCGCCCGCACCAACCGTCGTGGCTCGCCCTACGTGGCCCTGCTGGTGCTGACCGTGATCGGCCTGCCGCTGACCCTGGTGCCGCCGGAAAAACTCCTGCTGTGCATCGTCCTGTTGCTGGGCAGCTGCCACCTGGTGCTGTTCGCCGCCTACCTGCGCCTGCACCGCACCCAGCCCGGTCTGGTGCGCCCCTTCCGCCTGCGCGGCGGCCCGGTCGTGGCCAGCGTCGGCATGCTGCTGACGCTGGTGGTGATCGCTGCCTGCTTCCAACTGGAAGTGGCCATGCTCAGCGCCCTGGCCCTGGTGGTCGTCGCACTGATCCTCAACTACCTGCTGCGCGCCGCAAGCCGCGCCGGCAAGCCTCTGGAGAATGCCGAGAATGTCTGAAGCAACCCTGCTGCAACGCCGCCACCAGGTCATGGGCGATGCCTCGCCGCTGTTCTATGACGAGCCGCTGGAACTGGTGAAAGGCGAAGGCGTCTGGCTCATCGACACCGCCGGCAAGCGCTACCTGGACTGCTACAACAACGTGCCCTGCGTCGGTCACTGCCACCCCAGGGTGGTGGCCGCCATGGCCGAACAGGCGGCGACGCTGAACATCCACACCCGCTACCTCAACGAACGCGTGGTGCGCTACGCCGAAAGCCTCACCGCGACCTTCGCCGACCCACTGGACAGCCTGATGTTCACCTGCACCGGCAGCGAGGCCAACGAACTGGCCCTGCGCATGGCGCGCTTCGCCACCGGCAACAAGGGCATCATCGTCAGCGACTACAACTACCACGGCAACACCACCACGCTGGCGGCGGTGACCACCGCGCTACCCAGCTCGGAGCCGTTCTCGGCCCATGCGCGGGCCGTGCCGATCCCCTGCCTGTACCACGCAGACGGCACGCCCGAGCAGGTCGCCGATCGCTATGTCGCCAAGGTCGCCGAGGCCATTGCCGAACTGCAGGCAGCGGGCGTCGGCCTGGCGGCGATGCTGATCGATACCCTGTTCGCCAACGAAGGCATCCCGCGCCTGCCGGCCGGCTACCTGGAGCGCGTCGCCAAGCTGGTGCGCGAGGCCGGCGGCCTGCTGATCGCCGACGAGGTGCAATCGGGCTTCGCCCGCACCGGCGACCACCTGTGGGGCCACCAGTCGCACCCGCTGGTGCCGGACATCGTCACCCTCGGCAAGCCCATGGGCAACGGGTTCCCCCTGGCCGGGCTGGTGACCAGCCGCGAGCGCGTCGAAACCTTCGGCCGCGCCAACCTGTACTTCAACACCTTCGGCGGCTCGCCCGTGGCTGCGGCCGTCGGCCAGGCGGTGCTCGACGTGATCACCGAAGAAGACCTGCAAGGCAACGCCCGGCGCCAGGGTGCCCGGCTCAGCGCCGAGCTGCACCGCCTCGCCGAGCGCCACTCGATCATCGGTGACGTACGCGGCCAGGGCCTGTTCTTCGCTGTCGAACTGGTGCGCGACCGCACCAGCCGCGAGCCGGCAGGCCTGGAAGCGCGGCGCATCGTCAACGCGATGCGCCAGCGCGGCGTGTTGATCAGCAAGATCGGCGGCGACGACAACATCCTCAAGATCCGCCCGCCGCTGCCCTTCCAGGGCGAACACGGCGAGCTGTTCATCCATACCCTGGACCAGGTCCTGGGCGAGCTGTGAAGGAAACCGGCATGACTGACTTCTCTTTGCTCGACCATGACCAGCAGATCGCCTGCCTGCGCGACCTGGCGCTGGACGCCCTGCACCACTGGGACGGCGACTTCGTCGGCCTGGAGCTGCTCAAGTACCGCGAGAATGCGGTGTTCTGCGCCACCCGCAGCGACGGCACCCGTAGCGCCCTGCGCGTGCACCGCGGCGGCTACCACAGCGAGGCGGCGCTGCGTTCCGAGCTGACCTGGATGGAGCAACTGGCCGCCGGCGGCATCGGCGTGCCAAGCATCATCCGCACCCGCAGCGGCGAGCATCTGGCCGAGGTACGCAGCGCCGCACTGGCAGAGCCACGCTTCGTCGACATGCTCGGCTGGCTCGGCGGCAGCACCCTGGGCTCTGCCGAGCAGGGCCTGAGCGCCGATGGCGACATCGAAGCGCTGTTCCACCAGGCCGGCGCCGTCGCCGCGCGCATCCACCTGAATTCTGCCCAGTGGCGCCAACCCAACGAATTCACCCGGCACGCCTGGGACGAAGAAGGGCTGGTCGGCGCCAATCCGTTCTGGGGACGATTCTGGGAACTGGACCTGCTCAGCGACGACCAGCACGAACTGCTCCAGCGTGCTCGCCAGGAGGCTCGCCTCGACCTGCGCCGCTACGGCCGAAACCTGGGCAACTTCGGCATGATTCACGCCGACCTGGTGCCGGAGAACCTGCTGCTCGAAGGCGGCGAACTGCAGCTGATCGACTTCGACGACGCCGGCTTCGGCTGGCACATGTTCGAACTGGCTACCGCGCTGTATTTCTGCCTGGACGATCCGCGCCTGGCGCAGATCCAGGCGGCACTGCTGGCCGGCTACGATTCGGTCAAGCCGCTGTCCGCCGCCGACCGCGCCGCCCTGCCGCTGTTCCTCGCATTGCGCGGCACGACGTACCTGGGCTGGGTGCACACCCGGCGCAACAGCGAAACCGCACGGGAACTGGCCCCCATGCTGATCGAACGCGCCTGTACACTGGCCGCCGCCTACCTCGCCGACCGCTGAAACTGGCAGAGCGCCGCAACACCCTGGCGTGCAGGCACAAGCCTGCACGCCAGCACTGATCGATACTCGGCGCACCACCGAGGTGAACCGCCATGACCGGCATAGCCCGCCACCAGGCAACCGACTCCGATGAACTGGCCTGCGCCCTCGCCGGCTGGAGCCAGGACTACACCCAGCTCGGCCACGGCCGCCTGCAGGCGGAGCTGCTGCATGTGCAGTTGCCCGGCGCCTCGCTGATCTACGAACACTCCAACCTGCACCTGCACGAGAACATGGCGCCACCCGCCGGCCACCTGGTGATCGGCATTCCCCTGCGCGCCAGTGCCGATTCGCGCTTCAACGGCCAGGCCCTGCACGACGACACCCTGCTGGTGCTCGAAGGCGGCCGCGAGCTGGAAATCTGCGCCGCCGGGGAAATCCACATGCTCGGCCTGACCTTCAGCCAGCCACAGCTGGAACGCCTGCTCGGCGCCGAGGAGCGCGAGCTGTTCGAGCGCGCGCTGCAGCAACGGCGTCTGCAACTTTCACCGACAGGTGCAGGCGATCTGCGTCGTAGCCTGTGCGACGCCCTCGCCGCCTTCGAGGCCGAACCGTGGCGGGTGGACGACCCGCAACAGGCCGGGCACGCCGTCGCCCTGGTGCTGAGCCAAGTCCTGCAGGCGCTGGAAGAGATCCTTCCTGGCAGCGACCGCGAAGGCGCGCCACGCTCATTGCAGCAGCATCGCCGGCTGGTGCTGGCCGCCATCGAGCGCATGCAGGCGGATCTTTCCGAGCCGCTGTCGCTGCTGGAACTGAGCCAGAGCCTGAACACCAGCCAGCGCACCCTGCAGTACTGCTTCCGGCAGATCTGCCAGAGCACGCCGCAGCAGTTTTTCCTCAGCCTGCGCCTGGCCGAAGCGCGACGCCGGCTCAAGCAGGAGCCGCAGCAGAGCATCACGAGCCTGGCGCTGGACCTGGGCTTCGCCAGTTCCAGCCATTTTTCGACCTTGTACAAGCGCCTCTACGCCGAACAGCCGTCGGTACTATCCCGCGCGCGCTGAACATCCCGACTCCCTGTAGGAGCGGGCCATGCCCGCGATCGCGCCCATGGGGCGCTCCTACAGGGATTGAACTGCTTCCACCCCATCTGGCAACCACACCCAATCACTTGGCAGACACACGCAACGGCACAACGCCAGCCCTTACTTAGCATCGGCAGAAGTCACATCCCCTCAATCGACAATAACGAAACGGATGCCTTCACCATGACCCACGCCGCCGTGCTGCGCCCCACCCTGCTCGCCCTGCTCATCGCCGGGGCCAGTTCCGCCAGCGCCTACGAGCTGTACTCGACCGACGACACGCACCTGAACGCCGACCTCTCGGCGACTTTCGGGCTGTTCCACAGCCAGGAACGCTACAACATGACCGGCACGCTGGATGAAGGCTCGTCCTCCTGGCAGGAAGGCTTCATCAAGTACGGCCTGAGCGGTGACCAGAAGCTGGGCGGCGCAGGCACCGCTTACGGCGCCTTCAACCTGATCAGCTCCGGCACCTGGGGCGACGGCGACGCCGCCGGTTTCACCGACGGCTCCGAACGCACCACCAAGATCGAAGACGCCTACGCCGGCTGGCGTTCGGCCGGGCTGTTCCCGGTGCTCGGTGACGATGGCATCGACCTGTCCTTCGGCCGCCAGAACGTCGTGGTCGGCGACGGCTTCCTGATCGACGGCGACGCGCTGAACATGGGCAAGGGCCTGGCCGACGGTGAATACAACCGTGGCGGTGCTTACTACCTGGCCGGCCGTCGCGCCTTCGACGAGACCGCCGTGCTGCGCATCGGCGGCAAGGAAGGCTGGCGCGGCGACCTGATGCGCCTGAAGTCGGACAACCGCGCCCAGGCCAACTCCGAGCTGTATGTTGCCACCCTGGAACACGTTGCCCCGGAAGCCACCTTCGGCCTGACCTACATCGACGTCACCGACGTCGACGAGCGCTACGCGTCGCCCATCCAGCTCGACCGCAAGGACATGAAGACCTACAGCCTGCGCGGCACCGGCAACGCCGGCGTGGAGAACCTGTTCCTCTCCGGCGAATACGCCTGGCAGGACAAGCGCGACGCCCAGTACAGCGACGACAGCGAGAATGCCTGGTACCTCGAAGCCGGCTGGACCTTCTCCGACATCGCCTGGAAGCCCTACGTCAGCTACCGCTTCAGCCGCTTCTCCGAAGGCTACGACACCCTCTTCTACGGCTTCAGCCTGTGGCTTCGGCACCTGGTTCCAGGGCGAAGTAGCGGGCAACTATTCCGGCCCGTTCAACAGCAACACCCGTGTGCACAACGTCGGCGCCAAGGTCACCCCGCTGGAGAATCTCTCCATCGGCGCGCAGTTCTTCGACTTCCACACTTTGGACACTGACCTGGGCAACACCGACGGCCGCGAGCTGGACCTCTACGCCGAATGGGCGATCAACGAGCACCTGATGATCATCCCGCTGGTGGGCCTGTACCAGCCGAAGAAGAGCGCAGCCGAAGGCGGCACCCAGATCGGCAACGACGACAGCAACCTGTACAGCCAGCTGATGTTCTCCACCACCTTCTAAGCCCCTTCACCCAGCAGAAAGAAGAGCCCGCCATGCCCAGCCTCCTGACTTCAATCCAGGGCCGCATCACCTGGCTGGCGGGCCTCTGCCTGCTGCTGGTCTCCGGCGTCCTGATCGGCCTCTCGCTGTATCAGGCGCGGCAGGACAGCCGCACCATCCAGCACGACAGCGGCGAACTCTTCGCCGTTGCCGCGCGGCACAACCTGGAAACCCAGGGCCAGGTGCAGGCCCTGCTGATCCGCGAACGCCTGCAGAGCAACCTGCTGCTCGGTGAAGGGCTGCTGCGCACGGTGCAGACCCTGCGCGCACAACAGCGTCAGGGCGTCCTCGACCCCGCCGCGCTACGCAGTGCGCTCAATCATTCGATGGCCGATACCCTCGGCGCCCACCCGGAACTGCTCGGCCTGTTCCTGGTGTTCCAGCCCGGCGCGCTGGACGCCGCCGACAACCAGTTCGCCGCCCGTGAAGACCTGGGCAGCAACGAAACCGGTCGCTTCGCCCTCTACCTGCTGCAGAACGGCCAGCAAACCCAACGGGTGATCGGCACCGAGCAGGTCCTCAGCGATACCACGCCCGGCCCCAGCGGCCAGCCCTACAACGCCTTCTTCACCTGCTCCACCGAACACGCCCGCGCTTGCGTGCTCGATCCGTATTTCGACGATGCCTCCGGCCAGCGCCGGCTGGTCACCAGCGTCACCCTGCCGCTGCTGGAGAACGGCAAGGCGATCGCCGCGGTCGGCTTCGATATCGACCTGGCAGCACTTCAGCAAAGCAGCGCGGAAGGCAGCCGCAGCCTGTTCGACGGCCAGGGCCGCATCCGCATCCTCAGCCCCAACGGCCTGGTTGCCAGCGACAGTGGCGATGCGTCGAAGCTGGGGCAGAAGTTCGACGACAAGGCGGCGCTGGCCGAGATCGCCGCCGGCCGTTCGCAGTCCAACGACGACGGCGAGTCCATCAGCGTGCTGCACAGCCTCGCCCCGGTTCCGGACGCCGCGCCCTGGGGCATCCTGCTCAGCGTGCCGCGCGCAGTGATGCTCGCCCCGGCCGAACGCCTCAAGAGCACGCTGGATGATCTGCGCTGGAAAAGCACCGCGCTGGAAACCGGCGTCGGCATCGCCGCCGGGCTGCTCGGCATGTTGCTGGTGGCGCTGACCGCGCTGGGCATCAGCCGGCCTATCCTGCGCCTGGCGCGCATGCTCGAAGACATCGCCGACGGCGAAGGCGACCTCACCCGCCGCCTGGACTATCCGCGCCGCGACGAACTGGGCCGCCTGGCCACCGCCTTCAACCGCTTCCTCGACAAGCTGCAACCGAGCATCGCCGCCGTGCAAGCGGCGACCCGCGAGGCGCACTCCAGCGCCGATCGCTCGGCGCAGATCGCCCGTCAGACCAGCGACGGCATGCAGCAGCAGTTCCGCGAGATCGACATGGTCGCCACTGCACTGCAGGAGATGTCCGCCACCGCCCAGGACTCGGCGCGCAGTGCCGCGCGCGCCGCAGAAGCCGCGCGTACGGCGGAACAGGCCTGTGACGATGGATTCCGCACGCTCGACGCCACCAACAGCGGTATCGACCTGCTGGCCGCCGGGATGAATCAGGCCATGGCTGAGTTGCAGCAACTGGCGGCGAGCAACGAGCAGATCGGTTCGATCCTCGAGGTCATCTGCGGCATCGCTGCGCAGACCAACCTGCTGGCCCTCAACGCCGCCATCGAAGCGGCGCGGGCTGGCGATGCCGGGCGCGGTTTCGCCGTGGTGGCGGACGAAGTGCGCGGGCTGGCCCGGCGCACCCAGGAGTCCGTGGAGGAGATTCGCGAAGTGATCGAAAACCTGCAGGCTCGCGGCCACTCAGTGACCCATGCGATGCAGGGCAGCTTCACCCAGGCCCAGGGCAACGTCGATCAGGCGCGCCAGGCCATCGACGCCCTGCGCCGGATCGGCGAGGCGGTGAACCTGATCAGCGAGATGAACCTGCAGATCGCCAGCGCGGCAGAGGAACAGAGCAGCGTCGCCGAGGAGATCAATCGCAACATCGCCGGCATCCGCGACGTCACCCAGACCATTTCCGATCAGGCGCAGCAAGCCGCCAGCGCCAGTCGTTCACTGAACGACCTGGCCAGCCGGCAGCAGGGATTGGTGGAGCAGTTCCGCGCCTGAATCAGATGTCGCTGCAGCGCGGGGTCTGGCGCAGGTACTTGACGGTGTGCTGCTGGCCCTGGGAGTCCAGGTAGACCATGGTGGCCTGGCTGACTTCGCAGCGCTCGTTGGGTTGGGAGATGCTCAGCACCTTGGCCACATCCAGCGGCATGCCGTAGTGGTACACGGCCGCATCGGCGGCGAAAGCGCTGAAGGACAACAGCAAGGCGGGAATGGCGAAAAGCGCGCAAAGGGTGGATTTCATGGCAGGAACCTCAGGGATCACGCGGGTCGCGTCGATCGTGGCCCACTGCCATAAATTTAGCCGATGGGACCTTTCCCACCCAGCACGACTTCGACAATGCATTTCTACTGATCTCGTAATAATCAATCCACTCACCGCCGCGACAGCGGCTATTGTCACGCGTGCTGTCAGCTGACTGGCAGCATTCGCACCCTCAAAGCGTTTGCAGCCAGACCGATCCACCGCAAGAATGGATGCCTTCTGTCAGATCGGGAGGCGCCATGAAGCGCGTGGCCATGCTGCTGTTCCCCGGCGTGCAGGCGCTGGATGTTTCCGGGCCGCTGGACGTGTTCGCCGAGGCCAATGCCTTCGTGCCCGCCGGCCAGGGTTATCAGGTGATTACCCTCGCCGCACAACCCTTGCCTCTGCGCGCATCCAATGGGCAACTGCTCGGTGCCGACTTCAGCCTCGAACAGGGCCACAGCGCCGCTGACATCCTGCTGGTACCCGGCGGGCCAACCTTGCCGGAAGAGTCGCCTTCCCCCGAGCTGCTCGACTGGTTGCGCAGCGCTTGCGCCTCGGCACCGCGCTACGGCTCGATCTGCACTGGCGCCTTCCTGCTCGGACATGCCGGACTGCTCGACGGCAAGCGCGTAACCACCCACTGGAGCGATGCCTGGCGGCTGGCCGAGCTGTTCCCGCGGGCGCTGGTCGAGCCGGATCGGATTCATGTGCGCGATGGTGCGCTGGTCACTTCGGCAGGCGTAACGGCTGGCATCGACCTGGCACTGGCGCTGGTCGCCGAGGACCACGGTGCGGCAGTGGCGCTGTCGGTGGCGAAACGGCTGCTGGTGGTGGCACAGCGTCAGGGCGGGCAATCGCAGTTCAGCCCCTTCCTGCAGGCGCCGGCCGATGAAGGTTCGCCGGTGGCGCGTATCCAGCGCTATGTGCAGGAGCATCTCGACCAGCCACTGGGTGTGCCGCAACTGGCCGCCGAGGTAGCGATGAGCCCGCGCAGCTTCGCCCGTGTGTTTGTTCGCGAGGCCGGCGTAACGCCGGCGGAGTTCGTCCAGCGCGCCCGCATCGACGCCGCGCGAGGACTACTCGAAGGCGGCGATCTCGCCTTGAAGGTGATCGCCTGGCGCTGCGGCTTCGGCAGCCCGGCGCGCATGCGGCTGGTGTTCACCCAACGCCTGGGGGTGACGCCGACGCAGTATCGGGAGCAGTTCCGCCGCGACGGTTGATCTGTTTTTTGTAGGAGCGAGCTTGCTCGCGAACCGCACTCTGCCGATGTTTCAGTGCCTGCGGTAAGCCATCGCGGACGAAGTCCGCTCCTACGCCTGGGCGGGTCGGGCCGGCTGCTGTAGGAGCGGATTCATCCGCGATCGGATCGGCGCCACACCGAGCCGCAGGTTCGCGAGCAAGCTCGCTCCTACACAGCACTCGTCTCTCAGATCGGCGGGGCCGAGCGCAGCATCACCGACTTCAATGCGAACGCCGACTTGATCCCCGCCACGCCGGGAATCTGCGTCAGCGTATTGGTCAGGAACAGCTGGTAGGCCGACAAGTCCTTCACCACGACCCGCAGCACGTAATCGGCGTCCCCGGTCATCTGGAAACAGCTCATCACCTGCGGCGCCTGGACGATGCGTTCTTCGAACCGGGCGAGGTAGTCGCCGGTCTGTTTTTCCAGGGACACCGAGACGAACACGCTCATGCCGCCGGACAGGCGTTCCTCGTCCAGCCGGGCGAAGTAGCCCTGGATGTAGTGCTCCTCTTCCAGGCGGCGCACCCGGCGCAGTGTCGGGGTCAGCGACAGGCCGATCTTCTGTGCGAGATCGCGCCAGGACAGGCGGCCGTCGTCGGCCAGGGCGCGGAGGATTTTCAGGTCGGTGCGGTCGAGATCAGCCATTTTACGTCGTACTACTCAGTGCTGTTTTTATAGTGCAAACACACTAATCCTTAAGCTCTGAGCTAGTCAATTTGGAGCAAAAAACCAATCGGCCACACCTATACTGAAACCACAACTACAACAACCGAGGACCTCACCATGAGTGATGTCACCCCCCGCCACGCGACCCCGCGCGGCACCCGCACCGTAGCCCTACCCGGCCGGGTGCGCCCGCCAGGCATGGCTTCTTCCGTCTGCTGATCCACACCCACGATCACAACTGGAGACCCGCCATGACCGACTACGCTCCGCTCCGCCTGCACGTCCCCGAACCCACCGGGCGTCCCGGCTGCAAGACCGACTTCTCCTACCTGCACCTGTCGCCCGCCGGCGAGGTGCGCAAACCCGACATCGACGTGGAACCGGCGCAAACCACCGACCTGGCCTTCAGCCTGGTACGCGTGCTCGACGAGGACGGCAACGCCATCGGCCCCTGGGCCCCGGACCTGAGCCACGAGCAGCTGCTGCGCGGCATGCGCCTGATGCTCAAGACGCGCATCTTCGACGCGCGCATGCTCACCGCCCAGCGCCAGAAGAAGATGTCCTTCTACATGCAGTGCCTGGGCGAAGAGGCCATTGCCACCGCCCACACCATGGCATTGCGTGACGGCGACATGACCTTTCCGACCTACCGTCAGCAAGGCATCCTGATCACCCGCGACTACCCGCTCAAGGACATGATCTGCCAGCTGCTCTCCAACGAGCAGGACCCGCTCAAGGGCCGCCAGCTGCCGATCATGTACTCCAGCCGCGAGAAGGGCTTCTTCTCCATCTCCGGCAACCTCGCCACCCAGTTCATCCAGGCCGTCGGCTGGGGCATGGCCTCGGCAATCAAGGGCGACACCAAGATCTCGTCCGCCTGGATCGGCGACGGCGCCACCGCCGAATCCGATTTCCACACCGCCCTCACCTTCGCCCACGTCTACCGCGCGCCGGTGATCCTCAACGTGGTCAACAACCAGTGGGCGATCTCTACCTTCCAGGCCATCGCCGGCGGCGAAGGCACCACCTTCGCCAACCGTGGCGTGGGTTGCGGCATCGCCTCGCTGCGGGTGGACGGCAATGACTTCCTCGCTGTCTATGCCGCCTCGCAATGGGCCGCCGAGCGCGCCCGCCGTGGCCACGGCCCCAGCCTGATCGAGTGGGTCACCTACCGCGCGGGTCCGCACTCCACCTCGGACGATCCGTCCAAGTACCGCCCCGCCGACGACTGGACCAACTTCCCCCTCGGCGATCCCATCGCCCGCCTGAAGCAGCACCTGATCGGCCTCGGCATCTGGTCTGACGACCAGCACGAAGCGCTGAAGAAGGAGCTGGAAGCCGAAGTGATCGCCGCGCAGAAAGAGGCCGAGCGCCACGGCTCGCTGGTGGACGGCCACGTGTTCAGCGCCGCCAACCTGTTCGACGACGTCTACAAGGACCTGCCGGAACACCTGCGTCGGCAGCGCCAGGAGCTTGGGGTATGAATGCCATGAACCCGCAACACGAGAACGCCCAGGCGGTCACCAGCATGACCATGATCCAGGCGCTGCGCTCGGCCATGGACGTGATGCTCGAGCGCGACGACAACGTCGTGGTGTTCGGCCAGGACGTCGGCTACTTCGGCGGCGTATTTCGCTGCACCGAGGGCCTGCAGAAGAAGTACGGCACCTCGCGGGTATTCGATGCGCCGATCTCCGAGAGCGGCATCATCGGCGCCGCCGTCGGCATGGGCGCCTATGGCCTGCGCCCGGTGGTGGAAATCCAGTTCGCCGACTACGTCTACCCGGCCACCGACCAGCTGGTCTCGGAAGCCGCGCGCATCCGCTACCGCTCGGTCAACGACTTCACTGTGCCGATGGTGGTGCGCATGCCTTGCGGCGGTGGCATCTACGGCGGGCAGACCCACAGCCAGAGCCCGGAGGCGATGTTCACCCAGGTCTGCGGCCTGCGCACCGTCATGCCGTCCAACCCCTACGACGCCAAGGGCCTGCTGATCGCCTGCATCGAGAACGACGACCCGGTGATCTTCCTCGAACCCAAGCGCCTGTATAACGGCCCCTTCGACGGCCACCACGACCGCCCGGTGACGCCGTGGTCCAAGCACCCGGCCAGCCAGGTTCCGGAGGGTTACTACAGCGTGCCGCTGGACAAGGCCGCCATCGCCCGCCCCGGCTCGGAACTGACCGTGCTGACCTATGGCACCACCGTCTACGTGGCCCAGACCGCCGCCGAGGAAACCGGCATCGATGCCGAGATCATCGACCTGCGCAGCCTCTGGCCGTTGGACCTGGACACCATCGTCGAGTCGGTGAAGAAGACCGGCCGCTGCGTCATCGTCCACGAAGCCACCCGCACCTGCGGCTACGGCGCCGAGCTGATGTCGCTGGTGCAGGAGAACTGCTTCCACCACCTCGAAGCGCCGATTGCCCGCGTCACCGGCTGGGACACGCCCTACCCGCACGCCCAGGAATGGGACTACTTCCCCGGCCCCGCCCGCGTTGGCGCGGCCTTCAAGCGCGCCATGGAGGTCTGAATGGGCACTCACGTCATCAAGATGCCGGACATCGGCGAAGGTATCGCCGAAGTCGAGTTGGTGGAGTGGCATGTCCAGGTCGGCGACGAGGTCCACGAAGACCAGTTGCTGGCGGAAGTCATGACCGACAAGGCCACCGTGGAAATTCCCTCGCCGGTATCGGGCAAGATCATCGCCCTGGGCGGCGTACCCGGCCAGGTCATGGCCGTGGGCGGCGAGCTGATCCGCCTGGAAGTGGAAGGCCACGGCAACCATCGCGAAGCCGCGCAGCCCAAGGCTCATGAAGAAGCGCCAACGCGAGCAGTCGAGAAACCTGCGCCGGTCGCCGAAGCTGCGAAACCGGCTCCGCGCGTCGAAAGCAAGCCAGTTGCCCCGGCCGCGCGCCCTGCTCCGTCGCCGGCTCCGCGCCGCGCACCGGGCGAAAAGCCGCTGGCCTCGCCGGCGGTACGCCAGCGGGCTCGGGACCTGGGCGTGGAACTGCAGTTCGTCCAGGGCAGCGGCCCGGCCGGACGCATTTTGCGCGAAGACCTGGAACACTTCCTCGAACATGGCGGCGCCACTATTGCCTCCGGCTATGCCGCACGTCATGACGAACACCAGATTCCGGTGATCGGCCTGCGCCGCAAGATCGCGCAGAAGATGGCCGAGGCCAAGCGGCGCATTCCGCACTTCAGTTACGTCGAGGAAATCGACGTCACCGACCTGGAAGACCTGCGCGTTCACCTCAACGCCAAGCACAGCGCAGCGCGCGGCAAGCTCACCCTGCTGCCCTTCATCGCCCGCGCCATGGTCGTTGCCCTGCGTGACTTCCCGCAGCTCAATGCGCGCTATGACGACGACAACGACGTGATCACCCGCTACGGCGCCGTGCACCTGGGCGTCGCCACCCAGAGCGACAACGGCCTGATGGTGCCGGTGCTGCGCAACGCCGAATCCCGTGATCTGTGGGGCAACTCCGCGGAAGTCGCGCGCCTCGCCGAAGCCGCCCGCCACGGCAAGGCCAGCCGCGAAGAACTGTCCGGCTCGACCATCACCCTGAGCAGCCTCGGCGCCCTGGGCGGCATCGTCAGCACGCCGGTGATCAACTACCCGGAAGTCGCCATCGTCGGGGTCAACCGCATGGTCGAGCGACCCATGGTGGTCAACGGGCAGATCGTCGTGCGCAAGATGATGAACCTGTCCTCGTCCTTCGATCACCGGGTGGTCGACGGCATGGACGCGGCGGCCTTCATCCAGGCCGTGCGCGCCCTGCTCGAACATCCCGCCACCCTGTTCATCGACTGACGGAGCCGACTCGTGAAGCAGAACCAGACTCTCGAAACCACCCTGCTGGTGATCGGTGGCGGCCCCGGCGGCTATGTGGCAGCGATCCGCGCCGGCCAGTTGGGCATCCGCACCGTGCTGGTGGAAGGCGCTGCCCTGGGCGGCACCTGCCTGAACATCGGCTGCATCCCCTCGAAAGCCCTGACCTCGCCGTGCCGTTCAAGGACGCCGATACGGAGATAGAGAAAGCCTTGCCGCACCATCTCGGAGATCTTCGAGCGCTACGGCGAACCCGCCTTCCGAGACGGCGAACGCCGTGTGATCGGTCGCCTCCTCTCCGAGGTCCGCATGTCCTGGCGACCGGCGGCGGCGCGTTCATGGATGCGAAGACCCGCGAAGCGATCAAGGATCACGCGGTATCGATCTGGATCAAGGCGCCGGTGGAAATCCTGCTCGAGCGCGTAGTGCTGCTAATCGCCCGCTTCTTAAGCAAGGCGACCCGCGCGAAACGCTGGAGCGTCTGCTGAAAGAACGTGAACCGACTTACGCCGAGGCCGATCTACCATCGAGAGTGAAGACGGTCCACACTCCCAGGCCGTCGAACGCGTCATCACGGTGCTCCAGGAACGCGGAGCGCTGACATGAGCACGACCGTCAACGTCAGCCTCGCGGCGCGAAGCTACGACATCCACATCGGTGCCGTGCATCGCGCGTGCCGGAGAGCTTCTGAAGCCATTCGCACGCGGTCTCGTCCCCGTCGTGACCGACCGTCACGTCGCGGCGCTGCATCTCGAGCCTCTGCTCGCCTCGCTGCATGCAGCCCAGATCAGAACCAGCCAGCACGTCATCGAACCCGGCGAGCAGAGCAAAAGCTTTGCGGGTTTCGAACGCCTCACATCCGAGCTTCTGAAAGACGGCGTGGACCGCAGCGGCATTGTCGTCGCGCTCGGCGGCGGTGTTATCGGCGACCTGACAGGTTTCGCCGCAGGCGTTCTCAAACGCGGCATCGACTTCGCGCAAATCCCGACCACACTCCTCGCGCAGGTGGACTCCTCTGTCGGTGGCAAAACCGCGATCAACACCGCCGAAGGCAAGAACCTCGTCGGCCTCTTCCATCAACCGCGCATCGTGATCGCCGACACAGCGGTTCTGAAAACCTTGCCGAAGCGCGGAACTGCTCGCCGGATATGCCGAAGTCGCGAAATACGGCGCGCTCGGCGACGAACCTTCTTTACCTGGCTGGACAACTGGACCGGCGGCTCTCTCCGGCGACGCCGCTGCAATGGATAAAGCCGTCGCGCGCTCCTGCGAGATGAAAGCCGAGATCGTCGCCCGCGACGAACGCGAAACCGGTAAGGATGGCGCACTACTCAACCTCGGCCACACTTAGGTGCTGTTCGGATTCTATCGTGTTTCCCTATTAACCTTAGCAATACGTAATCGTCGGCGCCAT
>JASGKM010000008.1:0-48094 GCA_049840615.1 Pseudomonas sp. | reverse complement strand
GGCGATCCTGGCTGTTGTAGGTGAGCTGCATCACCTACGTGCTGGTGAGGTCACGGACCGGGTCCTGGCCGGACTTCCACCAGTTGATGCTCGGTTTCAGCTCATCGAGCTTGGAAGGCGCGGTCGATGCCGTCGTTGGTGGCGAGCAACTCGGCAGATGTTGGGCGCAACGCCGTCGGCCATCAGGGTGAATTCCAGGCTGTACGGGCCCCAGCGCAGGCCGCGCTTGCCGGGGAATTTCTTCGTGTCCCAGAAGTCGTCACCGTGGGCGTGCCCTGCAGCTTGCTCTGGTTGTAGGCCAGCAGTGTGGTCCAGACCAAGCTGCCGACGCGGCACGGGCTCACCGGAATGAATGGTGGTGAGGGTCTTGGGTCGGCTCCACGAAACTTCCTGGCGCGCGAGCTTGGGGGCCCTCCACCACGTCCAGGCCCATTTCCACCATGTGCTTGAGCTTGGCCAGGCTGCCGCCGTTATAGGAGCCGTGCAACGACGGCGTTGCCAGTCACTTCCTTGAACGGCTTGTAGAGGCCGCTTCCGCGCTGCCTTGTTGGTGCTACCGAAGGAAATCACCGTGACGTAGTCCGCCAGTGCCTGGCATCGCCGCGCTCCCAGCAGGCCGAACAACAGCCCTCCCCTTACCGCTTGTACATCTTCTTTACCACGTACCGCATGAAGCCGGACCATTTCCTGCCTCACGCCGCTAATATAGACGGTTCGTTACAGAGACAGGTCGCACAGAGTGAAGGGAAAATTCAGAGCTCGTTGCCAGGGTTAGGTCCATGGCGTACCGCTCCGCCACCGACGTCTAGTTCTGCATCATGCCTTGTGAGATACGATGCTCTTGCTGCTGACCGCCAGCTGCTGGGCCATCTACGGGCCCTCGCCGTGAACCAGACGCTCGAACACCGAGAACTCGCGTTCCGACAGCAAGCCGACGGCGGGGCGCGGAGGTGGCCGACTTCGAAGACCATGGTGGTCGGCGAGGTCGGGTCGATGTAGCGGCCGCCACTGGCCACCTTCTTGTGCTGGGTCGCTGTCCTTGGTCGCGTAGCCGGCGGCGCCTACCTTCAGTGCACCGGCGACCATTGTCGTGCATCGACAGCATGAGGATGGCCGGTGGATTGTTCAGCGCGCCATCTGCCGCATGGTTCCAGGCCGTTGATGCTCTGGCATGGAGATTGTCCAGAGGACCCTCCAGGTGTCTGGCGCAGGGTTTCGGAACCGCTCGCTGTTGGTGGCCTCGCCCACTACCTGCAGGTCCTTGGCCATGCCGATCAGTTGCCTGAATGGCCTTCGTGCACTATTGTATGGTTTTCCGCCACCAGCACTCGAATCCACCGCACTTCCTCCCGATCCACTCGTCATTGTCGTTACGGGCTCTGCTGCCCGGTTACGACTTGCCGAGCGCAGGCACCCGTATCCACAGCGTGGTGCCCTCCCCGGGCTGGCTGTCGATCTGCAGGGTGCCGCCGACATCAGCACCCGCTCGCGCATGCCCACCAGGCCAAGGAAACGCCCTGGCGCGCAGCGTTCGGGGTCGAAGCCCACGCCGTCATCGGCTGATACGCAGGCACAACTCGCGGCCTTCGACGTCAGCTGCAATTCCAGCAGATGCCCACGCCGCATGGCATTGGCTCAGCGCCTCCTGGAGGATGCGGAGCAGCCCCATGGCGTTCGGACAGCTCGGTGGTTCTCCGGCAGCTGGACCAGGCAGGAACTGCGTCCGCGATTCGCAAAACGGCGCGCCTGCCATTCACCGCCGAGCCAATGCCGGCATCGAGGCGGGGCGCAACGTGATGTCGCGGACCAGCGGCAGCTGGGCGATCAGCGTCGACGTCATCCAGGCGCTCGCGCAACGACGTCCAAATCGGCATAGGCCAGTTCGCAGACACCGGACGTCTCCAGTTGAGCACGGGGTGAGCACCTGGCCAGCTCATCGTGCACTTCACTGGGGCGATACGCGCCTTCTCCTCCGCACGCTCTCCGGCGCCGACAACTCGCGGAGCCGCGCGCGGGAATCCTGAAGCTCCAACTCGATCTGCTTGTGCTCGGTGACATCCCAGACCACGTCCTAGGCCGACCGGCGTCGTCCAGCTTGCGCACCGTGGCCTTGATATCCACCCAGCGCGGCTCGTTGCTGCGAATGTGCCCCTGCCACAGCCAGTTGCGCGGCCCTCCACCGCTTCCAGCTGGGCCGGCCAGATACCCCTCGCGCTCCGACGGACGATCCGTCGGAGCGCGAGGGATCCGGCCAGCCAGCTGGAAGCGGTGGAGGGCCAGCGCAACTGGCTGTGGCAGGGGCGCATCCTTACTCGCAGCAACGAGCCGCGCTGGGTGGATATCAAGGCCACGGTGCGCAAGCTGGACGACGGCCGGTCAGCCTGGGACGGCGTGGTCTGGGATGTCACCGAGCACAAGCAGATCGAGTTGGAGCTTCAGGATTCCCGCGCGCAGCTACGCGAGTTGTCGGCGCACCTGGAGAGCGTGCGGGAGGAGGAGAAGGCGCGTATCGCCCGTGAAGTGCACTATGAGCTGGGCCAAGGTGCTCACCGTGCTCAAGCTGGAGACGTCCATGTGCGAACTGGCCTATGCCGAGCTGGACGTCGGCTTGCGCGAGCGCCGGCATAACATGAGCGCCTGATTGCCGCTGTTCCAGCTGGTCCGCGACGTGGCCACTGCGTTGCGCCCGCCGATCCTCGACGCCGGCATTGGCTCGGCGGTGGAATGGCAGGCGCGCCGTTTCGAATCGTGGATGCAGATTCCCTGCCTGGTGCAGGTACCGGAGAACCCGCCGGAGCTGTCCGACGCCAAGGCCATCGGGCTGTTCCGCATCCTCCAGGAGGCGCTGACCAATGTCATGCGGCATGCCCAGGCGCATACTGTGGAATTGCAGCTTGAAGGGTCAGTGCCGGCCAGTTGTGCCTGCGTATCGCCGATGACGGCGTGGGCTTCGACCCGAACGCTGCGCGCCAGGGCGTTTCCTTTGGCCTGGTGGGCATGCGCGAGCGGGTGCTGATGTTCGGCGGCACCCGGCAGATCGACAGCCAGCCCGGGGAGGGCACCACGCTGTGGATACGGGTGCCTCTGCGCTTGGCAAGTGCGTAACCGGGCGGCAACCATAACGACAATGACAAGAGTGGATCGGGAGGAAGTGCGGTGATTCGAGTGCTGGTGGCGGAAGACCATACGATCGTGCGCGAAGGCATCAAGCAACTGATCGGCATGGCCAAGGACCTGCAGGTAGTGGGCGAGGCCACCAACGGCGAGCAGTTGCTCGAAACCCTGCGCCGGACACCCTGCGAAGTGGTCCTGCTGGACATCTCCATGCCGGGCGTCAACGGCCTGGAAGCCATCCCGCGGATCCGCGCGCTGAACAATCCACCGGCCATCCTCATGCTGTCGATGCACGACGAGGTGCAGATGGTCGCCCGTGCGCTGAAGGTAGGCGCCGCCGGCTACGCGACCAAGGACAGCGACCCGGCGCTGCTGCTCACGGCGATCCGCAAGGTGGCCAGTGGCGGCCGCTACATCGACCCCGACCTCGCCGACCGCATGGTCTTCGAAGTCGGCCTCACCGATTCGCGCCCGCCCCATGCGCTGCTGTCGGAACGCGAGTTCTCGGTGTTCGAGCGTCTGGTTCACGGCGAGGGCGTCAACGAGATCGCCCAGCAGCTGGCGGTCAGCAGCAAGACCGTCAGTACTCACAAGGCGCGCCTGATGCAGAAACTCAACGCGAACTCGGTGGCGGACCTGGTGCGTTACGCCATGGAGCACAAGCTCGTCTGATCGATCTGCGCCCCGGTTTGACCCCTGGCAACGAGCTCGCTGAATTTTCCCTTCACTCTGTGCGACGTGTCCGATTTCTGTAACGAACCGTCTATCTAGCGGGCGTGAGGCAGGGAATGATTGCCGGCTTCATGCAGTACGTCGTGATAACAAGGAGAAGAAGATGTTGCGAGCGGTAAGGGGAGGGCTGCTGTTCGGCCTGCTGGGGAGCGCGGCGATGCCGGCGCTGGCGGACTACGTCACGGTGATTTCCTTCGGTGGCGCCAACAAGGCAGCGCAGGAAGCGGCCTTCTACAAGCCGTTCAAGGAAGTGACTGGCAACGCCGTCGTACACGGCTCCTATAACGGCGACCTGGCCAAGCTCAAGCGCATGGTGGAAATCAGCCATGTGTCCTGGGACGTGGTGGAGGTCGAGGCCCCCGAGCTCGCGCGCGGTTGCGAGGAAGGGCTGTTCATGAAGCTCGACCCCAAGACCCTGGGCAACACCGCCGATTTCGTTCCCGGCGCGGTGCAGCCGTGCGGCGTCGGCATCTTCGTCTGGACCACACTGCTGGCCTACAACCAGAGCAAGCTGCAGGGCACGCCCAGCAGTTGGGCGGATTTCTGGGACACGAAGAAATTCCCCGGCAAGCGCGGCCTGCGCTGGGGCGCCAAGTACAGCCTGGAATTCGCCCTGATGGCCGACGGCGTTGCGCCCAAGGACGTCTACAAGGTGCTCGCCACCAACGACGGCGTCGACCGCGCCTTCCGCAAGCTCGATGAGCTGAAACCGAGCATCAACTGGTGGAAGTCCGGCCAGGACCCGGTGCGTGACCTCGCCGACGGCACCGTGGTGATGAGCTCCGCCTACAACGGCCGGATCGCCGCCGCGCAGGCCGAGCAGAAGGGCTTCCGCATGGTCTGGGCCGGCGGCATCTACGACTTCGACTTCTGGGCGCTGCCCTCGGGCGTGTTCAAGAAGGAACTGGCCGAGCAGTTCGTCAACTTCGCCGGCCAGCCGCAGCAGCAGAAGGCTTTCGCCGAGAACATCGCCTACGGCCCGACCAACCGCAAGGCCGTGGAACTGCTGGCGCCGGACGTGGCCGCCAACCTGCCCACCGCACCGCAGAACATTGCCAATGCCGTGGGCATGAACGTGGCGTTCTGGGCTGAGCATGGCGATGCGCTGGAGCAGCGCTTCCAGGCCTGGGCCAAGCGCTGATCGACGGGCTGCCGGCCACAGGTTGGTCGGCAGTCGGTTTCCTTGGATCTTGTAGGGCGATCCCTACAAAGCATCCTCTCTAAACCTTATAGCAATCTCTCATACCGCCCGATTTGCGTGCCGTTCCAGCTTCTCTAGGCTTGAGATCAACGGCATTTACAAAAAAACAAAGGTGCGGTGATGGCCGAGAATCAGGCAAACGATGTGCTGGTGAGTTTCCGTGGCGTGCAGAAGAGCTACGACGGCGAATCCCTCATCGTGAAGGACCTCAATCTGGACATTCGCAAAGGCGAATTCCTGACACTGCTGGGGCCTTCCGGTTCCGGCAAGACCACCAGCCTGATGATGCTGGCCGGTTTCGAAACTCCTACCGCCGGTGAAATCCAGCTCGCCGGCCGCGCCATCAACAACGTCCCCCCGCACAAGCGCGACATCGGCATGGTGTTCCAGAACTATGCCCTGTTCCCGCATATGACGGTGGCGGAGAACCTGGCCTTCCCGCTCTCCGTGCGCGGCATGAGCAAGACCGACGTCAGTGAGCGTGTGAAGCGCGCGCTGTCCATGGTCCAGCTCGACACCTTCGCCGGTCGCTATCCCGCCCAGCTCTCCGGTGGCCAGCAACAGCGTGTGGCGCTGGCCCGCGCGCTGGTCTTCGAGCCGCAACTGGTGCTGATGGACGAACCCCTGGGTGCCCTGGATAAACAGCTGCGTGAGCACATGCAGATGGAGATCAAGCACATCCACCAGCGCCTGGGCGTGACCGTGGTCTACGTGACCCACGACCAGGGCGAAGCCCTGACCATGTCCGACCGCGTGGCGGTGTTCCACCAGGGTGAGATCCAGCAGATCGCCCCGCCCGCCGAGCTCTACGAGCACCCGCGCAATTCCTTCGTCGCCAACTTCATCGGCGAGAACAACCGCATCGCCGGCCAGCTCCAGGCACGCGATGGCGACCGCTGCACCGTGGGCCTGGCCCGTGGCGAGAAGGTCGAGGCGCTGGCGGTCAACGTCGGCAACGTCGGTGACACCGTCAGCCTGTCGATCCGCCCCGAGCGCGTGCGCCTGAACGGCCACAGCGAAAACTGCGCGAACCGCTTCTCCGGCCGCGTCGCCGAGTTCATCTACCTGGGTGACCACGTGCGCATTCGCCTGGAGGTCTGCGGCCGTACCGATTTCTTCGTCAAACAGCCGATCGCCGAGCTCGATCCCGCGCTCAGTGTTGGCGACGTGGTTCCGCTGGGCTGGGAAGTCGAGCACGTCCGCGCGCTCGACCCACTGTCCGCGGCGTAACAGCGCGGCCCGGCCACTCCCGGACGCATCCAAGAAAAACAAACCTGCACACTGTGGAGACAACAATAATGTCGAAGTCCTTGAAAGCATCGGGGCTCAAACTCGCAGCGCTGACTCTGGGCGTGGCCTTCGCGGCCCAGTCCATGGCCGCTACCGACCTGACCGTGGTGTCCTTCGGCGGCGCCAACAAGAACGCCCAGGTGAAGGCGTTCTACGAGCCCTACGAGAAGAGCACCGGCAACAAGATCGTCGCCGGCGAATACAACGGCGAGATGGCCAAGGTGAAGGCCATGGTCGACACCAACAGCGTCTCCTGGGACCTGGTGGAAGTCGAATCGCCGGAACTGGCCCGTGGCTGTGACGAAGGCCTGTTCGAAGAAATCGACCCGGCCATCCTCGGCAAGGCCGAAGACTACGTGCCGGGCGCCGTGAGCAACTGCGGCGTGGGCTTCTTCGTGTGGTCCACTGTGCTGGCCTACAACGCCGACAAGCTGAAGACCGCGCCGACCAGCTGGGCCGATTTCTGGGACACCCAGAAATTCCCGGGCAAGCGCGGCCTGCGCAAGGGCGCCAAGTACACCCTGGAATTCGCCCTGATGGCCGACGGCGTTGCGCCCAAGGACGTCTACAAGGTGCTGGCTACCAAGGAAGGCCAGGACCGCGCCTTCAAGAAGCTCGACCAGATCAAGCCGAACATCCAGTGGTGGGAAGCCGGCGCCCAGCCGCCGCAGTACCTCGCCTCCGGTGACGTGGTCATGAGCTCCGCCTACAACGGCCGCATCGCCGCCGTGCAGAAAGAGAGCAACCTGAAGATCGTCTGGAACGGCGGTATCTACGACTTCGACGCCTGGGCCATCCCCAAAGGCGCCAAGAAGAAGGACGAGAGCCTGAAGTTCATCGCCTTCTCGGTCCAGCCCGAACAGCAGAAGACCTACTCCGAGAACATCGCCTACGGCCCGGTCAACAAGAACGCCGTACCGCTGCTGAGCAAGGACCTGCTCAAGGACATGCCGACCACCCCGGAAAACATGCAGGGCCAGGTGGGCATGGACGTGACCTTCTGGGCTGACTACGGCGAGCAGCTGGAACAGCGCTTCAACGCCTGGGCTGCCAAGTAAGCAGCGCCATCACCGTCGCGGCTGCCCGAGCCGCGACGGACCGGAGCCACCGCACCCCTCGCGGCGGCTCCTCCTGACACCACACCTTGGCCGCTCCTGAGGCGGCCTGTTTTACCGGAGTTCGCTATGGCCACCGCTGTGTCTCTGAACGAGGTCGCCGGCCCCACCCTCAAGCAGCGCCTGGCGCGCGCGGAGCGGATGAACCGTCTGAAGTCCCAGGCGCTGGTCCTGCCCCTGCTGGTCTTCCTGCTGCTGACCTTCCTGGTGCCCATCGCGGCGCTGCTCTACAAGAGCGTGAACAACCCCGAAGTCGTCGGCGCCATGCCGCTGACCGTCAACGCCATTTCCGCCTGGGACGGCAAGTCGCTGCCCTCGGACGAGGTGTACAAGGCGCTGAGCGAAGACCTGGTCGCCGCGCGCAAGAACCAGACCATCGGTGACCTGTCCAAGCGCCTGAACATGGAACTGGCCGGCTACCGCAGCCTGCTGTCCAAGACCGCGCGCGCATTGCCGTTCAAGGAGCAACCGGCGTCTTACAAGGACGCCATGGAAGCCCTCGACGAGCGCTGGGGCGACCCGGCCTACTGGCAGGCGATCCGCCGCAACGCCAGCTCCGTCACCCCCTATTACCTGCTGGCGGCGCTCGATCACCGTATCGATGACCTGGGCGAGATCGCCCGCGCCACGCCCGACCAGTCGATCTACCTGGACATCTTCGCCCGTACCTTCTGGATGGGCGCGGTGATCACCCTGATCTGCCTGGCGCTGGCCTACCCGCTGGCCTACCTGCTGGCGATCCTGCCGACCCGCAAGTCCAACCTGCTGATGATCATGGTGCTGCTGCCGTTCTGGACTTCGATCCTGGTGCGTGTCGCCGCGTGGATCGTGCTGTTGCAGTCGGGCGGCCTGATCAACGGCGCGCTGCTGAAGATGGGCCTGATCGACCAGCCGCTGCAGTTGGTGTTCAACCGCACCGGCGTGTACATCTCCATGGTCCACATCATGCTGCCGTTCATGATCCTGCCGATCTACAGCGTGATGAAGGGCATTTCCCCCAGCTACATGCGTGCCGCGATTTCGCTGGGCTGCCACCCGTTCGCCAGCTTCTGGAAGGTCTACTTCCCGCAGACCGTGGCCGGTGTCGGCGCCGGTTGCCTGCTGGTGTTCATCCTGTCGATCGGCTACTACATCACCCCGGCCCTGCTGGGCAGCCCGAACGACCAGATGGTCAGCTACTTCGTCGCCTTCTACACCAACACCACCATCAACTGGGGCATGGCCACGGCCCTGGGCGGCCTGCTGCTGTTCGCCACCCTGGTGCTCTACGTGATCTATGGCTGGCTGGTGGGCGCGAGCCGCCTGCGCCTGGGCTGATGAGGAGAACAAGAAGATGCTGAGCCCCTACATGTCCCCGGTCGAGCGCGTGTGGTTCTACACCCTGCGCATCCTCTGCGGCCTGATCCTGCTGTTCCTGGTGCTGCCGGTACTGGTGATCGTGCCGCTGTCGTTCAACTCCGGCACCTTCCTGGTCTACCCGCTGCAGGGTTTCTCCCTGCGCTGGTACGCCGACTTCTTCAACTCCGCCGAATGGATGCGCGCGCTGACCAACAGCATCATCGTCGCCCCGGCGGCTACCGTGCTGGCAATGGTCTTCGGCACCCTGGCGTCGATCGGCCTGACCCGCGGCGATTTCCGCGGCAAGGCGCTGATCATGAGCCTGGTGATCTCGCCGATGGTGGTGCCGGTGGTGATCATCGGCGTGGCCAGCTACCTGTTCTTCGCGCCGCTGGGCCTGGGCAACAGCTACATCTCGCTGATCATCGTCCACGCGGTGCTGGGTGTGCCGTTCGTCATCATCACCGTGTCGGCAACCCTGCAGGGCTTCAACTACAACCTGGTGCGCGCTGCTGCCAGCCTGGGCGCGCCGCCGGTGCTGACCTTCTTCAAGGTCACCCTGCCGTTGATCGCTCCCGGTGTGATTTCCGGCGCGCTGTTCGCCTTCGCCACCTCGTTCGACGAAGTGGTGGTGACCCTGTTCCTCGCAGGCCCCGAGCAGGCCACCCTGCCGCGCCAGATGTTCAGCGGCATCCGCGAGAACCTCAGCCCGACCATCGCCGCTGCGGCGACCCTGCTGATCGGCTTCTCCGTCCTGCTCCTGCTGACCCTCGAGTGGCTGCGCGGCCGCAGCGAGAAACTGCGCACCGCACCGACTTCCTGATTCACAGTGTTTCGCGGACGGTTCCGTCGCCGTGCTCACCCACGGCGGCGGGATCGAGCCGCGATCTTTTTTCTGCGCTCTCGCATTTCCCACCTCATTCGTGAACTTTCCGCCTCGACTATCGGCACGGTCATCGCAGAGATGCCCTTCGGCCTACGTGAGCGGCTACAATGCGCGCCATCCGTGATTTCGCCCACAGAGGTGCGCCATGCAACCCTACGCCATCGCTCCGTCGATCCTGTCCGCCGACTTCGCCCGCCTGGGTGAGGACGTCGACAAGGTGCTCGCTGCCGGCGCCGACATCGTTCACTTCGACGTGATGGACAACCACTACGTGCCGAACCTGACCATCGGCCCGATGGTCTGCACGGCCCTGCGCAAGTACGGCGTTACCGCGCCCATCGACGTGCACCTGATGGTTTCCCCGGTGGACCGCATCATCGGCGACTTCATCGAGGCCGGCGCCACCTACATCACCTTCCACCCCGAAGCCACCCAGCACATCGACCGCTCCCTGCAACTGATCAAGGACGGCGGCTGCAAGGCGGGCCTGGTGTTCAACCCGGCTACCTCGCTGGATGCGCTGAAGTACGTGATGGACAAGATCGACATGGTCCTGCTGATGAGCGTGAACCCCGGCTTTGGCGGGCAGAAGTTCATCCCCGGCACCCTCGACAAGCTGCGCGAAGCCCGTGCGCTGATCGATGCTTCCGGCCGCGACATCCGCCTGGAAATCGACGGCGGGGTGAATGTGAACAACATCCGCGAGATCGCTGCTGCGGGCGCCGACACCTTCGTCGCCGGTTCCGCCATCTTCAACGCACCGGACTACGCCGAGGTCATCCGCGCCATGCACGCTGAGCTGGCGCAGGCGCGCAAGTGATGAGCGCTGCACAACTGCCGTTCGCCGGGCTGCCGCGTCTGGTGATGTTCGACCTGGACGGCACCCTGGTGGATTCGGTTCCCGATCTCGCTGCGGCGGTGGACAAGATGCTGCTGGCGCTCGGGCGTCAGCCGGCCGGCCTGGACGCTGTGCGTCACTGGGTCGGCAACGGTGCCCGCGTGCTGGTGCGCCGTGCCCTGGCCAATGACATCGAACACGCTGGAGTCAGCGAGGAAGACACCGAGCGCGCCCTTGAACTGTTCATGGACGCCTACGCCGACAGCCACGCGCTGACCGTGGTCTATCCCGGCGTGATCGAGACCCTGAAGTGGCTGAAGAAGCGCGGCGTGGAGCTGGCGCTGATCACCAACAAGCCCGAGCGCTTCGTCGGCCCGCTGCTCGACGAAATGAAGCTGGGCAAGTTCTTCCGCTGGATCATCGGCGGCGACACCCTGCCACAGCAGAAGCCCGACCCGGCCGCGCTGCTGTTCGTGATGAAGATGGCCGGTGTGTCGGCAGAACAGGCGCTGTTCGTCGGCGACTCGCGCAACGACATCCTCGCCGCCAAGGCCGCCGGCGTGCGCAGCGTGGGCCTGAGCTACGGCTACAACCACGGCCGCCCCATCGCCGAGGAAACCCCGACGCTGGTGCTCGACGACCTGCGCCATCTGCTGCCTTGCTTCGACTCGGGCAAAGCGATAGTGTTGCCCGACTCCGCTTCAACTCCCGCTCAGCGAGACAGCACCGTGGAAACGGCTCCCCACACACTCTGGATGAAAGTCATCAAGGCCCTGGCCCGCTGGCGCTGGCGCGCCTGACATCCTTTGGCCGGTACGCCCGGCGCGTGTGTGCAACCAAGTCCGTTACCTCCTCACTCCACGAGGCTGATCATGACCCGCGAAGAGTTCCAGCGCCTGGCCGCCGAAGGCTACAACCGCATTCCGCTGACCTGCGAAACCCTTGCCGACTTCGACACCCCGCTGTCGATCTACCTGAAGCTGGCCGACGGCCCCAACACCTACCTGCTCGAATCCGTGCAGGGCGGCGAGAAGTGGGGGCGTTACTCGATCATCGGTCTGCCCAGCCGTACCGTGCTGCGTGTGTACGGTCATCAGGGCGAGCATCAAGGTCGACGGCGTCGAGACCGAGAGCTTCGAATGCGCCGACCCGCTGGCCTTCGTCGAGGAGTTCAAGGAGCGCTACCGCGTGCCGACCATCGCCGGTCTGCCGCGCTTCAATGGTGGTCTGGTGGGCTACTTCGGCTACGACTGCGTGCGCTACGTCGAGCAGCGCCTGGCGCAGTGCCCGAACCCGGACCCGCTGAACAATCCTGACATCCTGCTGATGGTCTCCGACGCGGTGGTCGTCTTCGACAACCTCGCCGGCAAGATGCACGCGATCGTCCTCGCCGACCCGGCGCAGGCCGACGCCTATGACCAGGGCCTGGCCCAGCTGGAGGAACTGCTGGAGCGCCTGCGCCAGCCGATCACGCCGCGCCGCGGTCTGGACTTCAGCGCCGTGAATGCCCCGGAGCCGCAGTTCCGCGCCAGCTTCACCCGCGAGGACTACGAGCGCGCCGTTGGCACCATCAAGGAGTACATCCTGGCCGGCGACTGCATGCAGGTCGTGCCGTCGCAGCGCATGTCCATCGACTTCACCGCTGCGCCGATCGACCTGTACCGCGCGCTGCGCTGCTTCAACCCGACGCCCTACATGTACTTCTTCAACTTCGGTGACTTCCATGTCGTCGGCAGTTCGCCGGAAGTGCTGGTGCGCGTCGAGGACGGCGAAGTCACCGTGCGCCCCATCGCCGGCACCCGCCCGCGTGGCGCGACCGAAGAGGCGGACCGTGCGCTGGAAGAAGACCTGCTCTCCGACGCCAAGGAAATTGCCGAGCACCTGATGCTCATCGACCTGGGCCGCAACGACGTTGGCCGTGTGTCACAGACTGGCAGCGTGAAGGTCACCGAGCAGATGGTGATCGAGCGCTACTCCAACGTGATGCACATCGTCTCCAACGTGAACGGCCAATTGAGCGAAAAGCTCAGCGCGATGGACGCCCTGCGCGCGATCCTGCCGGCGGGCACCTTGTCCGGCGCGCCGAAGATTCGCGCGATGGAAATCATCGACGAGCTGGAACCGGTCAAGCGCGGCGTCTATGGCGGCGCCGTGGGTTACCTCGCGTGGAACGGCAACATGGACACCGCCATCGCGATCCGTACCGCTGTGATCAAGAACGGCGAACTCCACGTCCAGGCCGGCGGCGGCATCGTCGCCGACTCGGTGCCGGCGGCGGAGTGGGAAGAAACCATCAACAAGCGCCGCGCCATGTTCCGCGCCGTGGCGCTGGCCGAGCACACCGCCAAGGTGCATGGCCGCGATTGAGTTGCCGGTTGACGGAGAAAGCCCCGCTTCGGCGGGGCTTTTTCTTTTACTGTTGCCGGCTACCTGCGTGACTTACCGTCGGCTCCAGACTGCCCCCTCTCCCTTTGGGAGAGGGCTGATCCTCGTGCCGAAGCGCCCGAATGACACTGCTCTTCGTAGGAGCGAGCTTGCTCGCGAACAGCGCTCGCCGGTTGCTCCAGTGCCAAGCAGGTTCGCGAGCAAGCTCGCTCCTACAACGCGCGGCCCGTGCTGCGCATCGATGCGCCGGGCCTCACCCCGCCTGCCGCGCCTCCACCACCTGCAGATTCGCCTTGCGTCGTGCGAGGGCGGCATCCGCCTGCTGCGAGCGCTCCTCCACGTAGGCCGCCAGGTGGTCCACCGCGACGTACTGCATCGCCTTGTGGCTGTCGTCCAGCGTGGTCACCGGAAGGGCGATGCGCCCGCAGGACAGCGCCTTGCTGAAATTTTCCCGGTTCAGGTTGCGGAACCAGCGCTCGCGCACCTGCTCCAGTGGCACCAGGACATCCCCGAAAATCTGGTAGACCAGGCTCACGGTTTCCGGGCGTGGGGCGTGGCGGACTTCTACGGTCGACTGCATGAGACTCTCCTGTTCCGGCGGTTGTAGCGGCAATGGAAATATAGCAAAGGTTGTATTTCTATTCAATCACCCCCCATGAAAAAGCCCCGCCGAAGCGAGGCTTTTTCTGTGGCAGAAGCTCAGCGAACCAGGGTAGGTGCGCGGCGGTGGCGCACGGTGGACCACCAGAATACCCAGCCGATCATGCGGATCTGCCCGCTGTCGAACTGCTCCGCCGGGTACTCCTCGTCCGGGTACTCGTCGCGGTTGAAGCTGCGCAGACGGATACCGCCGCCGGGCAGGCGATAGACGAACTTCACTCGCAGCATACCCTCGTGCTCCAGGGCGTAGATCTCGCCGTCGGTAATGTGCGTGGTGGCCGTGTCGATGCCGATGGTGGAGCCATCCATGATCAGCGGTTCCATGCTGTTGCCGGTGAGCTGGGCGCAGATCGCCGCAGCCGGATCGACCCCTGCCGCGCGCAGCGTGGCGTACGAGAAACGCAGCTTGCGCCCCTCTATCTCGCGCACTGCAGTGCGGCCGGCACCGGCAGCCAGTTCCACTTCCTTGTACAGGCGTAGTTCCACTTCGTCCTCGTCCAGCGGTGTGTCGCTATCCCATGGGTGCAGCGGTTCCAGTCGCAGCGGGCTGCCATCGACGGGACGCTGCGCAGGTGTGCTGGTGCCTGGTGCCGGCGTGCCTTCGCCGGTGGCCAGCCAGGTCGGCGAGACCCCCAGCGCGCTGGCGATCTCGATCAGCTTGCGCGTGCTCTGCGCCTTGCCCGAGGTCAGCTTGTGGATGGTGTTCTGCGAAACCCCGGCGGCTTCGGCCAGGGTTTCCTGCTTGAGGTTGCGCGAGGCCATCGCCTGTTTCAGGCGGTCGGCCAGCGTCGATGAGGGAGTCTTGTCCATGGCGGCACTCTACCTCCTGGGTTGTAGCGTGTAAATAGCTTTGGTGTTGACTAAATATAGCCATGGTTGTAATCATAGAAGCCAGCAGCCCACCGGAGAGACGAAAGCCGGTTCGGCTGACGGGAAGCGAACGGCTTCCCCTTCACCGCGGCAAGGAAGCCGCGGGTTGCCTGCGCAGCAGGCTGGAGGACGCGGGTGGGCCAGGGAGGCGATGCCCGCGTACCGGCAAGGGATGCCGTCTGATCAGTCGGCGTCCGCGACCAATCGATCGCGACTGACCACCCAGGCGGCCGAAGGCTCGGCGACCACGGAGGGTACGTCGCCAGGAGGACCTTCATGAGCCAACACCCGAACTACGCAATGCAGCCCGAATTCCTCGCCGATGCGGAGGTGCGCCATGGCTGACATCGCCGACTACGCCAATGACCTGATGCTGGAGCGCATGGAGGACATGCTGCACAGCCGCCGCTCTTGCGCGGCCATCAGCTCCGCCGAGTACTGCGAGGATTGCGGCGACGACATCCCTCCGGCGCGCCGCCTGGCCGCGCCGGGCTGCACCCGCTGCATCGACTGCCAGGCAATGGACGAACTGGAGCGGCGGCACTGAGCCGCCAGGGAGAAACGCCGTGATCAAGCCCATCGATGAAATGCTCAAGCTCTGGGCCGAAGAAATGCACAACCCTGGCAGCGCCGGCGGTGGCTATGCCGGGGGCAACCTGCTGGCGATGATGATGGCCAACAAGGGCGAGATGATTCGCGGCACACGGGGTAGCAAGGTGATCCTCGACCGCGTTGCGGAACTGGACCTGATCATCAACCACCTGCCCGACGAGCAGAAGGACGTGGTCACCGAGCATTACCTCAATCGCGACAGCGAGGCCTCGCAGAAGTACCGGCACTGCCGCTGCAGTCGCAATACCTTCTACCTGCGCCTGCATGTGGCGCACCAGAGCATCCAGTCGCGGCTGATGCGCCGCGTCGCCTGATCCTTTCCTTCCCTCCCTCGAAGCCCGGCCCGCGCCGGGCTTTGTGCTTTTCGTCATGCGCGTTGCGCTATGCTCGCGACCCATGACGAGACCTATCCTGATTCGCCGCGCCGAACCCGCGGATGCCGATTCCGTCCTGTGCATCCTCGGCGAAACCTACAAAGCCACCTGGAAGCCGGAGCTCAGTGCCAAGGCCATCGCGCGCTTCGAGGCGAGTTCGCACACCGAGGCCTATGTCCGCGAGCGCCTGGCGTATTTCAAAGTGGCCTGCCTCGACGGCGAGGTAGTGGGTCTGCTCGACTGGCGCGATGATTTCATCGATGCCCTGCATGTTTCTCCCCGTCACCAGCGGCTGGGTATCGGCGCGGCTCTGTTGCGTCACGCCGAGACCGCCATCGCCAGCGAGGGCCATACGCGCATTCGTCTGGAGACCGACACCTTCAACCAGCAGGCGCGCGCCTTCTATGGCAAGCACGGCTATGCGGAGATCGATTTCTACCCGGACGAGGAGTGGCACAGCGGCTTCATCACAGTGCTGATGAACAAGGAACTCTGAAACTTCCGACGCTGGATTTCGGTGTTTCGACAACGCATTGCGGTGTGTCATCTGTGTATTGCAGCGCATTCCCCGAGAAGCCTTGTTCCGGCGGGAATCGAGGGGTAAAAAGTAGTCATTCTTGTAAAGGTGCGTCCCCAGGGAGCACAACGCGAAACCCCGAAAAGCCCGGCCAGTGAGCCGGGCTTTTTCATGCCCGCGTTTTCGTCAGTCGCCGTGTTCGGCGCGAGGCCGGCGAGCACGCCGGCAGTCATCCCCGGTCGGCTGATAGCCGCCGGTTTCGCCCGTTCGCGGGCGTCTTTATCCAAGGTGAGCCAATGGGCAACGAACCTCAGACCCTGGCCGACGTGCCTTTGTGGGGGCTGATCCTGCTCGCGGTCGCGGGCGGCATCAGCGGTGAAATGTGGCGTGCCGACAAGGCCGGTCTGGGCGGTTGGAGGTTGCTGCGGCGGCTGGCGTTACGCTCCGGCGCTTCCATCGTCTGCGGGATGGCGGTGATGTTCCTCGCCATGGCTTGCGGCGCTTCGCTGACCCTCGCTGCAGCTATCGGCAGCCTGACCGCAGCGGCGGGAGCGGAGATCGCCGTCGGCCTTTATGAACGCTGGGCGGCGAAACGCCTGGGTGTCTGCGAACTGCCGCCGAGCGAGCGCGGGCAAGAGTGAAGCTGCAAGGAGACGACATGTCCGAACAACCTTTGACCCTGGCGCTATTGCTCGACACGGTGGAGCAGGCGTTATCCACGCGCTTGGCCGAGATCGGCGCCTTTCTGCGTGGCCCACTGACGCAAGCGCCGGCAGCACTTCCTGCGCTGGCGCTGGAGTACGCGGGCCTGATGCCTGGTCGTGATCCTGGTAATGGGCAGACCGCACTCATCTGCCGGCTCCAGGCGCGCATTCTGGTGGCGAGAGATGATGAGCAAGCGGAGGTCTTTGCACTGCGCACGGTCGCCGCGCTGGCCGTGCTTTTGCGCGCTCAGAACTGGGGGCTGGAGCTGGAGCCGGTGAGTTTCATCCAGGCCCAGCCGGAGCTCGATAATCCGGCGCTCGCAGCGTGTCGCGTGTGGCTGGTGGAGTGGCAGCAGCCGGTGTTGCTGGGCGACATTGAATGGCCCTGGGAAGACCAGCCGCCGGGCAGCCTCATGCTGGGCTTCGACCCCGAAACCGGCCCTGGTCACGAGGACGATTACTTCGATCCGGGAGCTGCACAATGAACCAGGACTACGTGAGCGCGGAACACGACCGCATGCTCGCCGCTCTGGTCATGCCTTGTGAAGTGGTGGCCGTGGACCTGGCGGCGGCGCGGGTGCGCGTGCGCTCCGGCGAATGGACCAGCGCCTGGGTGCGCTGGCACTCGCAGGCGGCCGGTGCTGCACGGCATTGGCGAGCGCCGAGCCTGGGCGAGCAGGGTGTGCTGCTCAGTCCGTCTGGAATGGCCGCCATGGGCACCTTCGTGCCGGGGCTGTTCGGCGCGGCCTCGGCACCGCCCGACAATCGCGGCGAGGTCGAGAGCTGGCATTTTCCCGATGGCGCCGTGCTCAGCTACGACTGGCAAGCGCATCGCTATGACCTGCAACTACCCGCCGGCACCGCCACGGTGAAAGTCGGTGGCACGCAGGTGGTCATCGACCCCGGCGCGGTGAGCGTGACCGCCGCCAGCATCCAGCTGACCGGCCCGGTGACCATCAAGGGCGCGCTGACGGTGAACGGCAACATCAGCAGCACCGGCTCGATCATGGACACTGCCGGCAACAGCAACCACCACACCCATTGAAGTCGCTTCGACTTCCAACCCAGGCCCGCCTCGTGCGGGCCTCTGCATTTCTGGAGACCTGCCATGGGCAACTTTTCCCGTGCGCACCCTGAGCGACGGAGGGCGCGGCCATGATCGGCATGGATCGACGCAACGGCCAGCCGCTGAGCGCGTTGGCGCACCTGAAGCAATCCATCGAGGACATCCTCACCACCCCGCTGGGCAGCCGGCGCATGCGTCCCGAGTACGGCAGTCGTCTGCGGCGCATGGTCGACCTGCCGGTGACCGAAGGCTGGAAGGGCGCGGTGCAGGCTGAAGTGGCCCGCGCCATCGGCCGCTGGGAGCCGCGCCTGCGACTGAGTTCGGTGCAGGTCGTGGCGGTGGTCGCCGGCAGCGTCTCGCTGCGTCTGCGCGGCGTCTACCTGGGCGACGAGATCGGACTGGAGGTGGCGGCATGAGCCTGATCGACCTGTCTCAACTGCCCGCTCCCGCGGTCGTGGAGACCCTCGACTACGAGACGCTCTACGCAGAGCTGCTGGCAGATTTTCGTAGTGCCATGGGCGATGGCTGGACCGCTGCGGTGGAGTCCGATCCGGTAGTCAAGCTGCTGGAGCTGGCGGCTTACCGCGAGCTGCTGCTGCGTGCGCGGATCAACGATGCCGCCCGTGCGGTGATGCTCGGTTATGCGACCCAGAGCGACCTCGATCAACTGGCGGCCGGCTACAACGTGAAGCGCCTGGTGATCCAGGAGGCAGATGCCACGACCTCGCCACCGACCCCAGCCGTGCTGGAGGGTGACGATTCTCTGCGCAACCGCACGCAACTGGCCTTCGACCAGCTCTCGGTGGCCGGCCCACGCAATGCCTACGTGGCCTTCGCGCTCGGCGCGGACGGACGTATCGCCGACGTTTCGGCGATCAGTCCGCAGCCATGCGAGGCGCTGGTCAGCGTGCTGTCCGCTGAAGGCAATGGCACCGCCTCGGAAGAGCTGCTCCAGACAGTGCGCATTGCACTGAACGATGAGGATGTGCGCCCGGTGGGCGATCGTCTCACGGTGCAGTCCGCCGCCATCGTGCCTTACCAGGTGGACGCGCTGCTCTACATCTATCCGGGCCCGGAGGCCGAGCTGATCCAGCAGGCGGCTGAGGCTTCGCTGCAGACCTACATCGCTACGCAGCGGCGCATCGGTCGCGATATCCGCCGCAGTGCGCTGTTCGCCGCGCTGCATGTGGAAGGCGTGCAGCGCGTCGAGCTGGCCAAGCCGGCTGCCGACGTGGTGCTCGACTCGACCCAGGCGGCGTATTGCAGCGGCTACCAGATCCGCGTCGGTGGCTCCGATGAGTAGCCGCCTGCTGCCGATCAACTCGACGCCGCTGGAGCGAGTGCTGGCCGATGTGCAGGTCGGTGATCTGCCGGTGCCCCTGCGCGAGCTGATGGACCCGCAACGCTGTCCGGTAGCCCTTTTGCCGTACCTGGCCTGGGCCTGGTCGGTGGACCGCTGGGACCCGGCCTGGAGCGAGGCAGTGAAGCGCAAGGCGGTGGCCGCGGCGTTCCGCATCCACCAGCACAAGGGAACCATCGCCGCCCTGCGGCGGGTGATCGAGCCGCTGGGTTACCTGATCGAAATCATCGAGTGGTGGCAGGGCTCGCCCATGGGCGCGCCGGGCACCTTCCGCCTGCGCATCGGCGTGCTCGACAGCGGCATCAGCGAGGAAATGTACCAGGAGGTGGAGCGTCTGATCGAAGACGCCAAGCCGCTCACGCGGCACCTCATCGGGCTGGACATCAGCCTGGAATCCCAGGGGCGGATCACCGTCGGCTCCGGGCAATACGACGGCGACATCGTCACCGTCTACCCCTATCTCCCGGACGTGATCGAAGCGATCGGCAGCCACGGCTTGCCGGGCCGGGAGCACACCATCGATAGCTTGAGTGTCTACCCATGGCAGTAACCTACTACGCACTTCTCACCACCATCGGTGCCGGCAAGCTGGCGAATGCCACTGCGCTGGGCACCTCCCTGAAAATCACCCAACTCGCTGTCGGCGACGGCGGCGGCAACGTACCGACCCCCGACGCCAGCCGCACGAATCTGGTCAACGAGGTCCGCCGTGCTCCGCTGAACCGCTTGAGTGTCGACCCGGCGAACAGCTCGCAGATCATCGCCGAACAGGTCATCCCAGAAGATGTGGGTGGCTGGTGGATCCGCGAGATGGGCCTGTACGACGAAGCCGGCGCGCTGATCGCCTACGCCAACTGTGCGCCGTCCTATAAACCGCAACTGGCCGAAGGCAGCGGCCGCACCCAGACCGTGCGTATCGTGCTGATCGTCAGCAACGCGGCGTCGGTGGAGTTGAAGATCGATCCGAGTGTGGTGTTGGCAACGCGGGAGTATGTGGATAGTGCCATCGTCAGTGCGATGAATCGCCTGGATTGCAAGCAGTCGGTGCGCGTGGCCACCAACGCGAACATCACCCTCAGCGGCCTGCAGACACTGGACGGCATCGCACTGGCCGCGGGTGATCGCGTCCTGGTGAAAAACCAGAGCAACGCCGCCGACAATGGCATCTACGTGGCCGCGACCACGGCCTGGAAACGCTCCACCGATGCTGACGAGAACGGAGAGGTAACGCCGGGCCTGACGGTGGTGGTGGAAAGCGGTACCTCCCAGGCCGACAGCATCTGGCAACTGGTGACCGACGGCGCCATCGTGCTCGGCACTACGGCGCTGACGTTCCAGAACATTACCAATGGCTTGGCGAAACTGGCGTCTCCGGTGTTCTCGGGCACGCCGACTGCGCCCAATCCGGCGCAGGGTGACCTCTCTACCCGTTTGGCGACCACTACCTACGTTCGCAACCTGGTGGCCGGACAGCTGTCGAAATCCGTTGCGGGTGGCGTCGACGTCACCTTGACTGCCGATGAGGTGGGGTACGGCATGCTGGTGTTCACCGGGGCCCTCACCGCGGACATCAATGTAATCGTGCCGAACGTTTATCGGCAGTGGGTGGTGCATAACCGTACGAGTGGGGCGTTCAGCCTGACGTTAAAGACCGCGGCGGGCAACGGCTGGGCAGTAACTCAAGGTCGGCAGAGGATGCTGGTCTGCAATACTGTGGATGTGTATTCGCCGGATCTCGATTATGTGAATACTACTCTGACGGGGAAGCCTACCGCACCGACTCCAGCTCAATTCGATACTAGTACGGCACTGGCTACTACTGCTTTTGTGCAAAATTCTGGATTACATTACGGCGACGGGCCGGGGCTGGGTCTTGGAGGCAATACCTCCATTACTGTGGCCCAATCTGGGAAATGGTTTGAAATCCAAACTGCTGGGATTGTGGTAACCCTTCCAGCCCTTGCAACGACGAGAAGCGGATTAACTACCTTTACCTTCAAGTCTCCTGTGGCATTTGTTCTGAAAGCAAATGGGGCAGAAAGCATTCTCCAAGGAACTGCCATTGGTTCTAATACGTTTTCGGTACCTGCAGGGCTTGCATTCACAGTTGTTTCCAATGGTCAGGGAGGGAATTGGTATGTAGTGGCAGCGGGGTTTGGGCCCACGGAGTTCGAGGCAAACCGCTCTGCGACTGGTTATCAGAAACTCCCCGGAGGAGTTATTATGCAGTGGGGTTCAAATATTACCGCTACAGGCGCTGCTTCTGGGAATTTCTCCTTCACTATTCCATTCCCTTCTGCATGCTTACAACTAGTGGCATGTGACTCGGGTAATAGCTGTATTCCAGTCGGGGTAACACCTATAAGTAATTCGCAGTTCGTTCTTTATCGGGCCGGAAAAGTCTATATGAGCAATGGGGATCTGGTAACTCCTGGAGTTGTGTCCTTTCGCTGGTTTGCGATAGGTATTTAGAAATCGTGATTTTGGCGCTGCATGCCGGCTGCCGATCGAGATATATCAAAAACTCTAAATTTATGATCGGGAGAACTTCCGGATCATCCCTTGACTTCTGCCCACCCACTTGTGGCTAGGGCAAACCACCCAACCGCCTCCCGGCGGTTTTTTTATGTCTGGAGAAAACCCTATGAGCTTCTTTCACGGCGTCACCGTGACCAATGTCGACGTCGGTGCGCGCACCATTGCGCTGCCGTCGTCCTCGATCATCGGCCTGGTGGATACCTTCACCCCCGATGCCAAGCTGACCGCGCAGGCCGATGTGCCGGTGCTGCTCACCAGCCTGCGCGAAGCGGCCGCCGCGTTTGGCACCGCGTCGGCAATCTACAAGTCCTGCACCGCGATCTTCACCCAGTCCGCCGCGGTGGTCGTGGCGGTTGGCGTGGCCAAGGTCGAGGATGCGGCACAGCTGACTTCCGCGATCATCGGCAGCGTCACTGAAGCCGGCCAGCGTACCGGCCTGCAGGCGCTGCTCGACGGCAAATCGCGCTTCAACGCCCAGCCGCGCCTGCTGATCGCGCCCAAGCACTCCGCCACCCAGGCGGTGGCCACCGCCATGGGCGCGCTGGCCGAGAAGCTGCGCGCCATCGCCATCGTCGACGGCCCCAACACCACCGACGAGGCGGCCATCGCCTACGCTGGCGAGTTCGGCAGCAAGCGCATCTACCTGGTCGATCCAGGTGTGCAGTACTGGGATACCGCCAGCAGCGCCACCGTCGACGCGCCGGCCTCGGCCAATGCCGCCGCGCTGTTCGCCTGGACCGACAGCCAGTACGGCTTCTGGTCCTCGCCGTCGAACAAGGAACTGCTCGGCATCACCGGTACCGGCCGCCCCATCGAGTTCCTCGACGGCGACGAGACCTGCCGCGCCAACCTGCTCAACAACGCCAACATCACCACCATCATCCGTGACGACGGCTACCGCCTGTGGGGCAACCGCACCCTCTCCAGCGACGCCAAGTGGGCCTTCGTGACCCGCGTGCGGACCATGGACATGGTGATGGACGCGATCCTCGCCGGGCACAAGTGGGCGGTCGACCGCGGCATCACCAAGACCTACGTGAAGGACGTCACCGAGGGCCTGCAGGCCTTCATGCGCGACCTGAAGAACCAGGGCGCGGTGATCGACTTCGAGGTCTACGCCGACCCGGAACTCAACACCGCCAGCCAACTGGCCCAGGGCAAGGTGTACTGGAACATCCGCTTCACCGACGTACCGCCTGCCGAGAACCCCAACTTCCGCGTCGAGGTGACCGATCAGTGGCTCACCGAAGTCCTGGACGCAGCTTAAGGAGAACCCCAGATGATTCCGCAGATCCTCACCAACACCAACCTCTTCGTCGACGGCGTGAGCTTTGCCGGTGACGTCCCGTCCCTCACCCTGCCGGCCCTCAAGGTCAAGACCCAGGAGTACCGCGCCGGTGGCATGGACGCCCCGGTCCTGCTCGACATGGGCCTGGAGGCCATGGAGGCCAAGTTCACCACCAACGGCGCACGCCGCGAGGCCATGAAGTTCTTCGGCCTGAGTGACCAGGGCTCCTTCAACGGCACTTTCCGCGGCTCCTTCAAGACCCAGAAGGGCGGTACCGTGCCGGTGGTCGCCACCGTGCGCGGTCTGCTCAAGGAAGTCGATCCGGGCGAGTGGAAGGCCAACGAATTGGCCGCCTGCACCTACAGCGTGGCGGTGACCTACTACAAGCTGGAAGTGGAAGGCCGCGAGATGTTCGAGATCGATCCGGTCAACTCCGTGCGCAAGATCAACGGTGTCGACCAGCTCGCCGCGCTGCGCGCTGATCTGGGCGTCTGAGGAGAACCCTGATGCAAGACTCTGTCAAACAGCCCGCGTGGCTGAGCCTGTCCGAGGATGCGGCGGTGGTGAAGCTGTCCCGCCCGAGCTCCTGCAACGGTGTCGATGTCGACGTCCTTACCCTGCGTGCGCCGACCGTGCGCGACGTCCGCCTGGCGAGCAAGGTCGCCAGCGATGACGAGGAGCGCGAGCTGCATCTGTTCGCCTCGCTGGCGCAGGTTAGTCGCCAGGATCTGGAGGGGCTCAAGCTCAGCGACTACCAGCGTCTGCAGCACGCTTACTTTCGCCTGGTGCGGGAGGACGCGGATGAGCTTCGCACTGATGCACCAGCTGGCGCGGCGGCTGGCGACTGAGTCGGGCTTCACGGCCGGCGAACTGGAGCGCATGACGCTCAGCGACCTGCGTTGGTGGCTGGGAGATGAGGCGGGCTAGTTCGTCCTGGGAAAGGGGCGCTGGGTGACTGGCGCCCCTTTTGTCGTCAGAGGGGCGAGTGATGAACGATGAATGAATCAACTGAGATGACGCCGGCTGTTGGCGGGGTGCTCGACACTTCCCTCGGTCAGGCGCTCGCTGACGCTTCTTCGCGGATGCGCAGCCTGGAGTTTCTCGGAACCTGGAGTGTCGCGCTGGATAGTCTGCGCGATGAGTCGCGGCTGATCCGTGACACGCTTGGTCGGCAGCTGCAAGTACTGGAGCGTGGCGCGGGAGAAGTACGTACCGGCCTGCAGCGGATCATCGGCCTGCTGGGCAATCCGGCTGCCATGCGCAGCGGCGGCGGGGGCGGCTGGCAACGGGGTGAGTCCGCACTGCCTTCCAGCGGCTTTGTCGGCACGGTGTTCCGCAGCCTGCAGTTCAACGGAAAGGTACAGGAGCTGGCAGCGCGCGGGGGACGTTCCGGCGATGAGAGCGAGCGGGAACTCGCGCGTAGTGTCCGGCAGGTGGCCAATGACAGCGGGCTGTCGAGCGACGATGTGCTCGATTTGGTCCGGCTGATGATGAACCAGGGGATGGACCTGAATACTTCCCTGGCGATTCTCCCGGATGCCGCAACCTTCTCCTACGGACAGGGCGTTCCACTGGAGCGTACCGCCGAGCTGACCCAGGGGCTCTACCAGGTTGGCGGCGTGTCCGATGCTGGCGAGATGCGGGCGCAGTACGCTTCCCTGGCGCAGCGCCATGACCAGGGCGAAGGCTCGGTCGAGTTGCTGGCGCGTCGCTTGTCGAATCAGCTTTACGCGCGTGATCCGGCGGATGCGAAGGGCAATCGCGAGTGGGTACAAAAGCAGCAGGTCGACGGGGCACTGAGGGACGGCAGCCGTTGGCTGCAGGGCGATGCGAATGCACGCTTGGGCACGCGCCAAGGACAGAGCGAGTCGTTCGAGAGTGCCTGGGAGCAGTTCTGGCGCCGTGTCAGCGATGCCAATCAGGATACCTTCCGCCCTTTGATCGGGCCGGCCACGCAGGGCCTCGGACAGGCTACCGCGTTCGTCGAGGAACACCCCGGTCTGACTGCCGGTCTGACTGCGCTGGGTGCGTTGTGGGGCGGATTGAAGGCCCTGAGTGATGTTCGGGGCGTATTCGAGGATGTAAAGGCCCTCGGCAGTGCGGCGAAGTCTTGGGGCGGACGCGTGCTGGGACGCGGTGCGGATATCGCCACGAGCGTTGGTTCGGCAATTCGGCAGGGCGCAGTTCGCGCATACCAGACCGTCGGCAACATGGCGGGTGTGGCCTGGCAACGGACCGCCAATTGGGGCAGCCGCGCCAGTACCTGGGCGGGCACTACCATCTCGAGTGTTCGCGAAGGTGCTGCATCGCGCGCTGCTGCGTTGGGTGGCATGGCTCGAAATGCCTGGCAGGGCGCATCGAGTTGGACTGGAACTGTCGGTCAAAGAGCCGGTGGCTACCTCGGTACTGCGTGGAATGCAGTAAGTGGCGCGTCTGGTCGCGCTGGCGGATGGCTGGTCGGCAAGCTTGGCGAATTCGGCCGTGCGATAGGCTGGAGAGGGGCGCTTGCGGCCGTCGGGCCCACCATAACGGCGTACAAAACCTACACCGGCAATGGCTCGGCCCAGGAGAAAGCCGAAGGCTACGGCAACGCGGCGGGCTCTCTGGCTGGAGGCATTGCCGGGGCGAAGGCAGGCGCCTTGGCCGGTGCGGCCATCGGGTCTCTGGTTCCGGTTGTTGGCACGGCAATAGGTGCTGCCGTTGGCGGGGTGGCCGGCGGTGCATTGGGGGCCTGGGGTGGCGGGGAGATCGGCGAAGCGCTCGGTGGCGGCTTGTACCGGAGTTTCAGCGGCGATTCGGACGAAGGCGATTCGACCACGGGAAGGTCTTTAGACATCGGGGATGTCATCGCGCGCGATGTAGGCGGCACGGAGGCGTCGCGACTTTCTCCGAGCGTTTCTGCGCCGAACGCGCCGCTGGCGCCGAGCTCCGAAACCTGGACCTTCTCTCCCCAGATCAGCATCAACGTCGCTGGCAATGTCAGCGATCCCGATCAACTGGCCAACGAGCTGCTGCCGCGCTTGCGGCGGATGCTGGCGGACTTTTCCCAGGACCGGCAGCGCGATGCGCTGTTCGACATGGCCGTGGTTTAAGGAGGCGATATGGCGTATTGGCAACAGATGCAGAACGGCCTGTCGCAACTTGCTCGGGCCGCCGAGGACGGCCGCCGCGACCTGGACGAGATGATCGCGCCGGTGAACGGTGCCGTCCAGCGAAATCCGAGGCGCGGCCGGCGAGATGGAAGGCTTGCCGGGGGTTTCGCCGGAGATGGCGGGCAAGATGCAGCGCGCGATGCAAGGCATCGAGCGCGCGCAGGTGAAGGTCAACAAGGTGGTCGAACACCTACAACAGTGCCTCACGAGCCTTGAAGGGCATCGATGAGCACATGCAGGGGCTGGGCGAGCAGGTCGACCGGGCTAGGAAAGCGGTGGACAAGGTCATCGGCAAGGTCGGCGATTCGCTGGGTTCGATACTGCCCACTTCAGTACTGGCGCCCAAGCCTTCGGCCGGTGACTTCATGTGTGCGATTCCTCAGCCGCACCTTCTGGTCATGAACGTACTGGGCTCGGAAACGCAGTTCTTCTTCAACATCGATACGGTGCCTTTCGAGTCGGTGGTTCGCAACAGCCCACTCAGCTGGAAGGAGCAAGTGCGGCTTGGCCGCCGGGGCGCCTTGCAATATGTGGGCGTTGGCGCGGAGACGCTGTTGCTGAAGGCGACGATCATGCCGGCCCTGTCGCGAGTATCCGGTCAGCGGGTGGGCTGGAAGATTCCGAACCAATTGCGCCGAAATAGCCTTGAGCGGCAAACCGGTGAGCCTGATCAGCGGCTACGGGGATCCCCTGGGAAACTGGTGCTTGACCAGGGTCTCCGAGACGCAGAATTCGCTGCTCGCCAATGGTGCTCCGCGCAGCCAGACTTTCGAACTGGAGTTCACTCGCTATGGCGACGACAACGATCTATCGCAGCAGTAATGGCGACGTCCTGGATCAGCTCTGCTATCGACGCTACGGCCACCTCAACGGCTGTGTGGAATCGGTGCTCGATGCCAATCCGGGCCTGGCCGACGAGCCACAACCGCTGCGCGCGGGCGTGATGATCCGCATGCCTGACCTGCCAGCACCGGACAACCCGCAGGTTCGCCTGTGGGATTGATCCGGCTGTTCCATCCAGGCCCCGCGCGAGCGGGGCTTTTTTATTTCGGGTGACCCATGAAACCTGTCTTTCGCATCGTCGCCGACGGGCGCGACATCACGGCACAGGTCAACGACCGCGTGCTCGAGTTGGAAGTGACCGATAAGCATGGCCTTGAATCGGACACGCTTTCGCTCACCCTCGACGACCGCGCCGGTACCGTGGCATTGCCGCGGCGTGGCGCGGAACTGGCGCTGTACCTGGGCTATGGGGAAACCGGCGTGGCCCCGATGGGGCGCTACAAGGTCGACACTATTACTTTCAGCGGCGCACCGGACACCCTGGTGATCAAAGCCAAGTCCGCCGACTCGCGTAACGTCGCGAAGTCCATACGCAGCGACAGCTGGGAGAAGGTGACGCTGGCCGAAATCGTCGAGCGCATCGCCGACCGCAACGGCTGGCAGGCTCACTGCGAGGTTAGGACGCAGATCGTCCGCGCGGACCAGATCAACGAGTCCGACTATCACTTCATTACCCGGCTGGCGCGACAGTACGACTGCACGGCGAAGATCGCCGACCTTAAGCTGCTGGTCATGCCGCGCCAGGCTGGTCGCAGCGCATCGGGGCAGTCGCTGGACCAGGTGCCGATCCGACGCGAGGACGTCAGCTCCTTCAGCTTCACCCTGGATGATCGCAAGGTGGTGGCGCAGGTGAGCGTGCCGTACCAGGGGACCGATGGCGTCTTGCGGACGGTAACGGTGGCCAACCCGAATGCTCCGAAGAAGGTCCAGGCCGAGTATGTCGAGCGCCATATCCAGGCTAATGAAGCAGCGGCGAAGCAGTTGGCCAGATCGCGGCTGGCGGACTTCAACCGGCAGACCGCCGGCGTACGTTTGCAGTTGCCGGGCCGCACCGATCTGTTCGCCGAGTGCAGCGTCGAGCTGAGCGGCTTCAAGGCCGGGGTCGATGGACTTTATCTGGTCGACACCGTTACCCAGCACTACGACGCGAGCGGTTGGAGCACCCGTGTGTTGTGCAATGGCGGTAACGATGGCAAGGCCCAGGCAGGAGAGGGCGGCTGACATGCTCATCGACGAACGCCAGCTGCTGCTGATCCTGCCCAACGCCCGCCCTGTCGCGGGCGTTTTTTTGCCGGTACTGGAGGCTGCCATGGGGGACTTCGGTATCGATACGCCGCCGCGTATTGCTGCCTTCGTCGCCCAGGTGGGCCACGAAAGTGCGCAACTCACCCGTTGCGTGGAAAGCCTGACCTACAGCGCGCAGCGCCTAGCCGCCGTCTGGCCCCGGCGCTTTCGCAGTGCAGACGGTTCGCCCACGGCATTGGCGCGGGAGGTGGCGTACCAGCCGGAGCGGATCGCCAACCTCGTCTACGCCGGGCGCAACGGGAATGGCGACGAGGCGTCCGGCGATGGCTGGCGCTTTCGTGGGAGGGGCCTGTTGCAGGTCACTGGGCGGAGCAATTACCGCGCTGTCGGTGAAGGCCTCGCGCAACCCTTTGTGGCCCGCCCGCACCTGCTGGCGGAGCCGCGCTGGGCGTGCCGCACCGCTGCCTGGTGGTGGCAGTGCAATGGGCTCAATGAGCTGGCCGATGCGGCACGTTTCGAGGACATCACCCGGCGCATCAATGGCGGGCTGAATGGTCTCGAGGAGCGTACGCAGCTGTGGCGCCGCGCCCTGGAGGTGCTGGGATGAGCCGCTTCTGGCTGGTGCTGGGGCTGGTCGGCTTTCTGCTGGGCGGTTTCATCGGCGGCTGGCTGACGGCGCGTTTCTATGGCGGCCAACTGGAAAGCCTGCGCCTGGAACAGGCGCGCTGCAGCGATGCCAGCGAGGCGCTGGAGTCGAAGCTGGTACTGCAAAATGCTCAGGTCGAGGCTCTGCAGCAGTCTGCCCGCCAGCGTGCAGACTCCGCCGAGCGCGTGCTGGCACTCGCACGCGAACAGGCGCGGAGCCATGAAGCTGCGGCCAGTCGGCTGCTGCTGGAGCGCAGCGAAGGCGACGAATGCGTCGTGGTTCGTCAACTGATCGACCGGGAGCTGTTGCCATGAAGCTGCCGCTGTTGATCCCCGTGCTGCTCCTGGCGGGTTGTGCTGCCACCGCGCCGGCGCCGGTAGAAGTGCGCGTTCCCGTCCCGGTACCGTGCCGGGCGCCGATTGTCGAAACTCCTCGATTCGCCACCGCCGACCTGCGCCCGGCGGACGACCTGCAAACCAAGGTGCGCGCCCTGCTGGCCGAGCGGCAGCAACACCTGGCCTACGAAACCCGCCTGCGTGCCGCCCTTGAAGCCTGCCACTGAACCTTCCTACCTTCGTCGGCAGGGGCGCCGCGCGTATTGCGCTGGCGCCCGGCCTTGGGCTACTGTTCGGCCATCGCTAGGCGAGACCGCAACCGTGATCCACCGCACCCGCATCATCACCTCCCTCCTCAAGGCATTCGCCCGTTGGCGCTGGCGCGCCTGATTCCTTCTTTCCCGGCATAGCGCCGGTCTCTTCTTACGCGTCCATTTCTTCCATCCGCTGGCATAATTGCCAGATTCGCGCAGCCCGCGAGGCCGCAACGGGTGTCGACGATGGCGCGATCCGAAAGCAGTGCAATCATGAGGTTCGAGCAGACATGCTGCTGATGATCGATAACTACGATTCCTTCACCTACAACCTGGTGCAGTACTTCGCCGAGTTGAAGGCCGACATCCACGTCATTCGCAATGACGAACTGAGCGTCGACGAAATCGCCGCGCTCAACCCCGAACGCATCGTCCTGTCTCCCGGCCCGTGCACGCCGAACGAGGCGGGCGTTTCCCTGGAAGTCATCGAACGCTTCGCCGGCAAGCTGCCGCTGCTGGGCGTGTGCCTGGGCCATCAGTCCATCGGCCAGGCCTTCGGCGGCGACGTGGTGCGGGCGCGCCAGGTCATGCACGGCAAGGTCAGTCCGGTGTTCCACAAGGACCTGGGTGTGTTCGCCGGCCTGAACAACCCGCTGACCCAGACCCGTTACCACTCCCTGGTGGTGAAGCGCGAGACGCTGCCCGATTGCCTGGAGATCACCGCCTGGACGGCGCTGGAAGACGGCTCGGTCGACGAGATCATGGGCCTGCGCCACAAGACGCTGAATGTCGAGGGCGTGCAGTTCCACCCCGAGTCGATCCTCTCCGAACAGGGCCACGAGATGCTGGCCAACTTCCTCAAGCAGACTGGCGGGGTGCGCGCATGAATATCAAGGAAGCCCTCAGCCGCGTGGTCAACCAGCTGGACCTGACCACCGAGGAAATGCAGGACGTCATGCGCGAGATCATGACCGGGCAGTGCACCGACGCGCAGATCGGCGCCTTCCTCATGGGCATGCGCATGAAGAGCGAGACCATCGACGAGATCGTCGGCGCCGTGGCAGTGATGCGCGAGCTGGCCGACCAGGTCGAGCTGGACAGCCTGAAGCACGTGGTCGATGTCGTCGGCACCGGTGGCGACGGCGCGAACATCTTCAACGTGTCCTCGGCGGCGGCCTTCGTGGTCGCCGCAGCGGGCGGCAAGGTCGCCAAGCACGGTAACCGTGCGGTCTCCGGCAAGAGCGGCAGCGCCGACCTGCTGGAAGCCGCCGGTATCTACCTGGACCTCAAGCCGGTCCAGGTGAAGCGCTGCATCGAGACCGTCGGTGTCGGCTTCATGTTCGCCCAAGTCCACCACAAGGCCATGAAGCATGCTGCTGGCCCGCGCCGCGAGCTGGGCCTGCGTACCCTGTTCAACATGCTCGGCCCGCTGACCAACCCGGCAGGCGTCAAGCACCAGGTGGTCGGCGTGTTCAGCCAGGCGCTGTGCCGCCCGCTGGCCGAGGTGCTCAAGCGCCTGGGCAGCGAGCACATCCTGGTGGTGCATTCGCGCGATGGCCTGGACGAGTTCAGCCTTGCCGCACCGACTCATGTCGCCGAACTGAAGGACGGCGTGGTCACCGAATACGAAGTGCAGCCGGAGGACTTCGGCATCAAGAGCCAGAGCCTGATCGGCCTGACCGTGGACAGCCCGCAGCAGTCGCTGGAGCTGATTCGTGATGCCCTCGGCCGGCGCAAGACCGAGGCCGGGCAGAAAGCCGCCGAACTGATCGTGTTGAACGCCGGTGCGGCGCTCTATGCCGCAGACCTGGCCACCAGCCTGCACGAAGGCATGCAATTGGCCCACGACGCCCTGCACACGGGGCTGGCGCGGGAGAAGATGGAAGAGCTGGCGGCCTTCACCGCCGTTTACCGAGAGGAGAACGCACAGTGAGTGTGCCGACGGTTCTGCAGAAGATCCTGGCCCGCAAGGCCGAAGAAGTCGCCGAACGCCGCGCCCGTGTCAGCTTCGCCGAAGTGGAGCAACTGGCGCGTGTGGCGGATGCCCCGCGTGGTTTCGCCAATGCTTTGCTGGAGCGTGCCAAGCGCCGCGAACCGGCGGTGATCGCCGAAGTGAAGAAGGCGTCGCCGAGCAAGGGCATCCTGCGCGAGAACTTCGACCCGGCCGACATCGCCCGCAGCTATGAAGAGGGCGGCGCTGCCTGCCTCTCGGTGCTGACCGACATCGACTTCTTCCTCGGCAGCGATGCCTATCTGAAGGAAGCCCGCGCAGCCTGCTCGCTGCCGGTGATCCGCAAGGATTTCATGATCGACCCGTACCAGGTAGTGGAAGCCCGTGCCATCGGTGCCGACTGCATCCTGCTGATCGTCTCGGCGCTGGACGACGTACGCATGGCGGAACTGGCCTCGGTGGCCAAGGATGTCGGCCTCGACGTACTGGTGGAGGTGCATGACGCGCCGGAGCTGGAACGCGCGCTGAAGACCCTGGACACTCCGCTGGTCGGCATCAACAACCGCAACCTGCACACCTTCGAGGTGAGCCTGGAGACCACCCTGGACCTGCTGCCGGAAATCCCGCGCGAGCGCATGGTGATCACCGAGAGCGGCATCCTCAACCGCGCCGATGTCGAGCTGATGGAAGTCAGCGACGTGTTCGGCTTCCTGGTCGGCGAAGCCTTCATGCGCGCCGACGAGCCGGGCACCGAGCTCAAGCGCCTGTTTCTTCCCCGAACGCAGCAAGGTCAAACTGGGCGCCGATCCGGACTGACTTTGATCGCGGACACAAAAAAGCCGGCGATTGCCGGCTTTTTTGCTTTCTGGTGTTTTTTCAGCGAGTGCCGAAAACCACCATGGTCTTGCCTTTCACGTGCACCAGGCCCTGTTCTTCCAGGCTCTTGAGCACGCGGCCGACCATCTCGCGGGAGCAGCCGACGATGCGGCCGATTTCCTGACGGGTGATCTTGATCTGCATGCCGTCCGGGTGGGTCATCGCGTCCGGTTGCTGGCACAGGTCCAGCAGAGTACGCGCGACGCGGCCGGTAACGTCGAGGAAGGCCAGGTCGCCGACCTTGCGCGTGGTCTTGCGCAGGCGATCCGCCATCTGGCTACCCAGGGTGAAGAGGATCTCCGGGTCCTGCTGGCTCAGTTCGCGGAACTTCGCGTAGCTGATCTCGGCGACTTCGCATTCGGTCTTGGCGCGAATCCAGGCGCTACGCTCCTGGCCGGTGCTGCCTTCCTTCTCGAAGAGCCCCATTTCCCCGAAGAAGTCGCCAGTGTTGAGGTACCCGATGATCATCTCGCGGCCGTCGTCATCCTCGATCAGGACGGTGACCGACCCCTTGATGATGAAGAACAGGCTCTCGCAGCGGTCACCGGCGTAGATGATGGTGCTCTTGGCGGTGAAGCGGCGGCGGTGACAGTGCGCGAGCAGCTTGTCGAGGTTCTTGATTTTGGGTGTGAGGGTAATAGCTACCATGCCCGAGTCCCGGAAAGTAGAAAAAGTGGCCTTTGCACAACAGGCGCTAATGATTTTTTATGTTCAGCTGTAGTGCCGTGCGTCCCTGGCGCGATCCCCCTCGATCCACAGGGCGGCATGATTGCCTTGCTGAGCAGTCTTGCATGTACGTAAATCAGCAAGAGCTTAACAGACGACGTGTTACCAACAATCGGAAAGCTGGAACGTTCGTGTAGGCAATTTCTGAGAGTGTGCCAGTAAACCGGCGCCAGCTTAAGTGATAAATGCATACTCGCCGTGTGGAAATGAGACTTGGGTAACAGCCACCGCTCCCACTGGGCGTGCTAGGGGCCTGTGATAAGCTGTCGCCCCTTTTTTCCGGCGGAGTTCCTTGCAATGAAAGCGCGAATCCAGTGGGCGGGCGAGGCGATGTTCCTCGGCGAATCCGGCAGCGGCCACGTCGTGGTGATGGACGGCCCGCCAGACGCCGGTGGCCGCAACCTCGGTGTGCGTCCCATGGAGATGCTCCTGCTCGGCCTGGGCGGCTGCACCAACTTCGACGTGGTCAGCATCCTGAAGAAGGGCCGCCAGCCGGTGGAAAGCTGCGAGGCCTTCCTTGAAGCCGAGCGCGCCGATGAAGACCCGAAGGTGTTCACCAAGATCCACGTGCATTTCGTGGTCAAGGGCCGCGGCCTGAAGGAAGCGCAGGTCAAGCGCGCGGTCGAGTTGTCGGCCGAGAAATACTGCTCCGCGTCGATCATGCTCGGCCGTGCCGGCGTCGAGATCACCCACGACTACGAGATCGTGGAACTGGGCTGACAGCCGCTTTCATCCTTTCATCATCAAGGGTGCGCAAACTCTGGCAGAGGTCGTCTGACCTCTGCATAATGCGCCACCTTTTTTCAGGGCCATCCGGCTCGAAACCAAGCAACCACAATCGCCATCGCGAAGAGGTGTAAACCGTCCTACGCAGGTGCCGCCGTACGCATCTGACGGGCATGCTCAACCACGCGGCAGAGCCGCATTTGATGAGAGTTTTCCCACGGTGAAAAGCAAACTCAAGCTCCACGGGTTCAACAACCTGACGAAGACCTTGAGCTTCAACATCTATGACATCTGCTATGCCGAGACGCCTGAAGACCAGCAGGCCTACGTTCAGTACATCGACGAAGAGTACGATGCCGAACGCCTCACGCAGATCCTCACCGATGTTGTCGACATCATTGGCGCAAACATCCTGAACATCGCCCGTCAGGATTACGATCCGCAAGGCGCCAGCGTAACCATCCTGATCTCCGAGCAACCGGTCACCCCGACCGACAGCCAGATCGAGGAATCCCCGGGGCCGCTACCGGAAACCATCCTGGCGCACCTCGACAAGAGCCATATCACCGTACACACCTATCCGGAGATCCATCCGGTGGAAGGCATTGCGACCTTCCGGGTGGACATCGATGTGTCGACCTGCGGTGTCATCTCGCCGCTCAAGGCGCTCAACTACCTTATCCACCAGTTCGACTCGGACATCGTCACCGTGGATTACCGCGTGCGCGGCTTCACCCGCGACGTGGAAGGCAAGAAGCATTTCATCGACCACGAGATCAACTCGATCCAGAACTATCTCTCCGACGACACGTACGAGGCCTATCAGATGACCGACGTGAACGTGTACCAGGAGAACCTGTTCCACACCAAGATGCTGCTCAAGGAGTTCGACCTGGACAACTACCTGTTCGGTGACGCGACGCGCAACCTGTCGCCCGAGCAGCGCAAGCAGGTGGAAGAGCGTGTGCGGCACGAGATGCTGGAGATCTTCTACGCGCGCAATATGCCGCGCTGATCGAGCTACTGCGCAGGGAGATACGGTGTTGAAAAGCCGAGCTGAAATGCTCATTTGCTGCAGCAAACTCGGCTTTCATCCCGGCTTTTCGCCTTGTCTCTCCGGCGCTCGTAACGCGCGATAGTAGAAACGAAAAAGGGGCGCCCACTGGGCGCCCCTTTTTTGTCGGTCGGATCAGATGCGGTAGGTGGACTTGGTCATCACCTTGGACAGCAGCGTCATGCCGAACTTCACCGGCGCCGGGAAGCGCAGGCCGCCGGCCTCGATGGCGCTGGTGGCGTGGTGTTCCTCGTCCTCGCGCATCTGCTCGAGGATGGCGCGGGATTTCTGGTCCTCGGCGGGGATTTCCGCCAGGTGCTCGTCCAGGTGCTTGCACACCTGATCCTCGGTGGCCGCGACGAAGCCCAGGCTGACGCGGTCGCTGATCAGCCCGGCGGCAGCGCCAACGCCGAAGGACAGGCCATAGAAGATCGGATTGAGCACGCTCGGGCGACTGCCCAGCTCGCGGATGCGTTGTTCGCACCAGGCGAGGTGGTCAACTTCTTCGTCGGCCGCTTCTTCCATGGCCTTGCGCACCTTCGGCAGCTTGGCGGTCAGCGCCTGGCCCTGGTACAGCGCCTGAGCGCAGACCTCGCCGGTGTGGTTGATGCGCATCAGGCCGGCCACGTGGCGGGCATCGGTGTCGCTGAGCTCGGCGTCGGGCTGGACGATGGCGGGGGACGGGCGTCCCGGATGACCGCTGAAAGGCAGCAGGGTGCGCAGCGCAGCATCGGCCTGCAGCAGGAAACGGTCGGCGGGGGAGTAGTGACGGTCGGCGGACATGGCGCACCTCCGGAAGGAACATTCGCCCGGCAGTTTACCGGATGGCGGATGACAGGTCTTGCCGAGGTGCGCGCAGCTTCTGTTGGTTGATTGACCGATGGTCAGCCCGGAGGCCAGTGCATCTGGCGCTGACCCAGCACGTGCATGTGGATGTGGTGCACGGTCTGGCCGCCCAGGTCGTTGCAGTTCATCACCACGCGGAAGCCTTCATCGCAGCCCTGCTCCTTCGCCAGCCGCTGGGCGGTGAAGAGGATGTGGCCGGCCAGTGGCTTGTCCGCCTCGGTCAGGTCGTTGAGGGTGGAAACGTGCTTCTTCGGGATCACCAGGAAATGCACCGGCGCCTGCGGGCCGATGTCGTGGAAGGCGATGACCTGGTCATCTTCATAGAGCTTGCGCGCGGGAATCTCCCCGGCGACGATCTTGCAGAACAGACAGTCCACGAAATGCTCCTCCAGCGGTGTGGTCAGGAGCAGGAGTTTAGCGGTCGTCGACCGCCGCGCCCAGTTCGGGCCGGCCAACGCAAGGAGCAAGCGTGCAGAACGATATTCATGATCTGGGTCTGGTGCTCGATTCCAGGGTCAAGCTGATCGTCATCGAGTCCTGGGACGAGCCCCGTGTACTCGAAACCCTCACCGGACTGGCGGTACGCCGCGGGCTCAACCTGCAGCTGTGGTCGGCGACCGAAGGCCTGCAGCGCCTGGGTTTTGGTGGTGAACCTCAAGGGGAGGGCGACAGCCGCGAGGCGGAGAACGCCCTGCGTCTGATCAAGGCCGACCCGCAGCCGAACCTCTATGTGCTCTGCGATCTGCATCCCTACCTGGTGGATAACCCGCGTGCCGTGCGCCTGCTCAAGGAGATCGCCATGGCCGAGGGCAATTTCCGCCCCACGGTGGTGCTGGTTTCCCATGCCCTGAAACTGCCCGCCGAAGTCCAGCGCTTCGCTGCGCGCTTTGCGCTGTCGCTGCCCTCCGAGGATGAACTGGTGGGGTTGGTCCGTGAAGAAGCGAGCCGTTGGAGCGAGCGCAACAAGGGGGCGCGGGTGCGCACGGACAACCGTACGCTGCGTCAGGTCGTGAAGAACCTGCGCGGTCTGACCCACGGCGAGGCCCGTTTGCTGGCGCGTAGCGTCATCTGCAATGACGGGGCAATCACCCAGGAAGACCTGCCGGAGCTCAACCGCACCAAGTTCGAGCTGCTCAATCTCGATGGCGTGCTCAGCTTCGAGCACGATACCGCGCGCTTCGCCGAAGTCGGTGGTCTGGCCAGCCTCAAGCGGTGGCTGGGCGAGCGCCAGGGCGCCTTCACCGAGGGCAAGGAAAAGGACCTGCCCAAGGGCGTACTGCTGGTGGGTGTGCAAGGTGGCGGCAAGAGCCTGGCGGCCAAGGCGATCGCCGGTCTCTGGGGGCTGCCACTGCTGCGCCTGGATTTCGGCAGCCTCTATAACAAGTACTTCGGTGAGACCGAGCGCAACCTGCGCGAGGCGTTGCGCCTGGCAGACAGCATGGCGCCCTGCGTGCTCTGGGCGGACGAGATCGAGAAAGGCGTGGCCACGGGGGATCAGGACAACGGCGTCAGCCAGCGGGTGCTGGCGACACTGCTGACCTGGATGGCCGAGCGCAAGGCGCCGGTGTTCATGGTGGCGACCGCCAACGCCATCGATCGCCTGCCGCCGGAGCTGGTGCGCAAGGGGCGCTTCGATGAGCTGTTCTTCGTCGACCTGCCGGACCACGCCGTGCGGATGGACATCTTCCGTATCCACCTCGTGCGCCGCGAGCTGGAGGTGGCGCAGTTCGACCTGGGGACACTGGCCGAAACCGCCGACGGATTCTCCGGTGCGGAGATCGAGCAGGCGGTGGTTGGCGCCTTCTACGCAGCGCAGGCGCGACAGAAGGCCGTGGATCAGACGCTGCTGCTGGAGGAAATCCGCCGTACCGCGCCTTTGTCGGTGGTCATGGCGGAAGAGCTGGCCGCGCTGCGCCAGTGGGCCGACGGCCGCACCGTCCGCGCGGACTGAGCCGGGATCAGCTGGCCAGCGCCAAGCGGTTGATGCGTCCGGCCAGCTTGCGCATGACCCAGCGCGGCAGCAGGCGCACGCCGCAGGCGAACAGACGGTTTCGCCAGCCGGGGATGATCAGTGCGGGCGCGCGGCGCAGCGCTTTCACGGCCAGGAAGGCGACTTCCTCGGGAGTCATGACGCGCTTGCCGTCGTCGAGCTTGCCCAGGCGCATGTCGGCGTTGCGGTAGAAGGCCGTGCGGGTCGGCCCCGGACACAGCACCGAGACCTTGATGCCTCGGCCTTTGAGCTCCTCGCGCAAACCTTCGGAGAAATGCAGCACGAACGCCTTGCTGGCGTAGTAGCTGCTCATCCAGGGACCGGGCAGCAGGCTGGCCATGGAGGCGACGTTGAGAATCCGTCCGCCGCCCGTGCGCTCCATCATCGATCCGATACCGTGGCACAGGCGCGCCAGGGCCAGGACGTTGAGTTCCAGCAGTTCCTGCTCGCGGGACCAGTCCTGGTCGATGAAGGCGCCGGAGGTGCCGACGCCGGCATTGTTCACCAGCAGCTCGATCTGCCGCCCGCTCTGTTCCAGTTCGTGCAGCAGGCCGGAGATCTGCAGCGGTTCGGACAGGTCGCAGACGCGGAACAGCACCTCCACCCCGAAACGCTGAGACAACTCGCAGGCGGCAGTGTCCAGTGCATCGCGCTGGCGCGCCACCAGGATCAGTGCCTGGCCACGGCGGGCAAGGGCTTCGGCCAGGGCCAGGCCGATGCCGCTGGAAGCGCCGGTGATGAGGGCAAAACGAGGCATTCAGGAGTCTCTGTGACGGGGTGGCGTTCGACCACGCCCGCCACGGGTTGTTGCATTACTGATCCGAGTCGCCGCCTTCGGTGTCGCCACTGCTGAAGTCGCCGTCGGAAGGCTCCGCGGTGGCTGCCGGATCGGCAGCTTCGTCGCCTTGCTGGTACTGCGAGGCCTGCGCAGCCTGGGCACGTTCGATGTAGCTCTGGTAAGCCGGGATTGCGATGGCGGCGAGGATACCGCCAAACACCGGGAACAGCAGCCAGGAGAAGGCCAGGACCTTGACGCCGGTGCTGTTGGGCGGCGGCGGCGGGCCGAAACGGTTGGCAGTCTGCTCGCCGGGCATGAACAGCATCAGCAGGCTGAGGACGACGTTGACGAAGGGCACCAGCAGGGCGAGCCAGAGCCAGCCGGACCATCCCAGGTCATGCAGGCGCTGTACGCCGATGGGCACGCTGAAGACCATGGCGGCGATAACCACTGCGGCGATGGCAGCCACGCCCAGGGGCAGCGACACGGCCATCAGCAGGCTGGCAACCAGATAGGCCCCGAAGACGATGAAGGACAGCGCGGCAGACCAGCCGAGATAACGCACGCGGCCGATCCGGCCAGACAGGCTGCGGACCTTCAGTTCGCCGAATTCCGGCAGGTCGTCTCCGACCTTGGCCTGGGGTGGGGCGTAAGGGGACGACGCCGGAGCAGCTGTTGCCGCGACGGCTGGAGCGGCGGCAGCCAGCTCCGCCTGACGCGCGAGGTACTTCTCGATGACGATGCCGCACGCACTGCATTCGATGGCGGCGGCCTGCTCATGCCCACACTTGGGGCAGGTCATCTGCTCGTTGCTGGTGTTTTCGCCGGCGGCGCGGGCTGCCAGGGTCGCTTCGCTGGGATGGTCATCGGTCTCTACCAGGCTGAAACCGGAAACGCCTTCGGCTTCCTTGCGGGCGTTGGCGCCGGCGCCATGGAGGGCGCGCAGGTACTTGTCGGCTTCATCGCCGGAGAGGTCGCGCTTGAGCACGACCGGCTGGCCGCTGAACAGCGCTTCGATCTTCGACGCATCGCTCTTGAACAGGCGGGCGAGGTTTTCCTTGGCGGTTTCCAGGGGTGTCTGCGGCATCAGTGCGCCGTCGAACACGATCTTGAAGCGGGATTGATCCATCGGGGCATCCTTGTCTTCTGGCTATGTTGGAATCGCTACAGCGTAATCGGGCCGCCGGAGGCCAACAAGCGGCCCCGACGGATATATCGTGAGCGGTGCCGCAGCTCAGACCAGCAGCTGGTTGGACAGGCCGGCGCTGCGGGTCAGGGCCTGGCGGTACTCGTGGTCGAGCCGGGCGATCAGCTCGCCCACCGCCGGCAGGTCACGGATATCGCCTACCCCCTGGCCGGCAGACCACACGGTCTTCCAGGCCTTGGCCTCGTCGCTCACCGGCTTGAGTTTCTCGCCGTAGTTGAGCGCGCCCTTGTCGTTCAATCGTTGCATGTCGAAACCGGCGGCCTCGAGGCTCTGGCGCATGAAGCTGGCGGGGACGCCGGAGACGGCGGGAGTGTGGATGATGTCGGCGGCGCGGGCGTCGAGCAGCATGTGCTTGTAGGCCTCGGTGGCGGCGCTTTCGCGGGTCGCGATGAAGCGGGTGCCGAGGTAGGCGAGGTCGGCGCCCAGCACCTGGGCGGCGAGGATCTCGTGGCCGTGGTTGATGCAGCCGGCCAGCAGCAGGGTCTTGTCGAAGAACTGACGGATCTCGGCGATCAGCGCGAAGGGGCTCCAGGTGCCGGCATGGCCACCGGCGCCGGCGGCCACGGCGATCAGGCCATCGACACCGGCTTCGGCGGCCTTCTCGGCATGACGGCGGGTGGTGACGTCATGGAACACCAGGCCGCCGTAGCTGTGTACCGCATCCACCACCTCGCGCACTGCGCCCAGACTGGTGATCACGATGGGCACCTTGTGCTCGACGCAGAGTTTCAGGTCTTCCTGCAGGCGCGGGTTGGTGTTGTGGACGATCAGGTTCACCGCATAGGGCGCGGCCTGCGGGTCGGCGGCCAGCCCGGCCTCGATTTCTTCCAGCCAGGCCTTGAAGCCGCTGCTCTCGCGCTGGTTCAGCGCGGGGAAGCTGCCGACGATGCCGCTCTTGCAGCAGGCCAGCACCAGTTGCGGGTTGGAGACCAGGAACATCGGTGCCGCCACCAGGGGAATGCGCAGGCGGCGGTCGAGCAGGGCGGGCAGGGACATGACAGTCTCCTTGTCGGGGTCAGAAAGGTTTGACGACCACCAGGATCACGATGGCGATCAGGAACAGCACCGGCACTTCGTTGAACCAGCGGTAGAACACATGGCTGCGGCCGTTTTCGCCACGGGCGAAGCGCTTGAGCATGGCGCCACAGGCATGGTGGTAGCCGATCAGCAGGACCACCAGGGTCAGCTTGGCGTGCATCCAGCCCTGGGTCAGCCAGGCCGGGTTGAGGTAGAGCATCCAGGCGCCGAGGACGAGGGTGAGGATCATCGACGGGCCCATGATGCCGCGGTACAGCTTGCGCTCCATGATGCAGAAGCGCTCGCGGCTGGCCGCGTCCTCGCTCATGGCGTGGTAGACGAACAGGCGCGGCAGGTAGAAGAGGCCGGCGAACCAGCAGACCACGGCAATGATGTGAAAGGCTTTCAACCACAGGTAGAGCATCAGGACTTCCTCGGATCACGGTTGAGCCGATAGTAGTGGCGCCGTGCAATGGCGTCATCCCTGCGTCTATTACACTGAGCTATTCCGTCCGTGGCTGTTTGCCGCGCGCGCCGCATGGCATCCGGAAGATGCCCGGCTTTGTGCCCATGTCCGATACCACGCCGACCGAGAATGCCTCTGAATCGTTGGTCGAGGCACCGCCGCGTTTGCCGCCTAAACGCTCGCTGTTCCGGCATCCTCTGCTGCGACGCTGGCGGCGGACTCTGGCGTTCTGGGTGGGCGCTCTGCTGGTGGGGCTGGTGGCACTGGTCTTTGCGCATCTGGCGGACCTGGCCAGCGCGACGTTCCGTGGTGTGGTCGCGCAAGGGATTTGGTGGCCATGGCTGATCTGTCCGCTGGGCTTCGCCGGGCTGGTCTGGCTGACGCAGGGGGCCCTGAAAAATACCCGTGGCAGCGGCATCCCTCAGGTCATCGTGGCGCTGGAGTCGCGTAGCAGCCGAACGCGCAATGCGTTGCTGTCGCTGCCGATAGCCATAGGGAAGCTGTTCCTGACTCTGCTGGCGCTGCTGACCGGTGCTTCGGCCGGGCGCGAAGGACCGACCGTACACATCGGTGCGGCACTGATGTATTCCCTGGGCCGGCGATTGGGGCTCTACGACAAGCGCACGGTGTCCGGGCTGATCATCGCCGGGGGCGCCGCTGGTATCGCAGCTGCCTTCAACACGCCATTGGGTGGCGTGGTATTTGCCATCGAAGAAATGAGCCGCAGCTTCGAGCAGCGCTTCAGTGGACTGGTCCTCACCGCTGTGCTGCTGGGCGGTATGGTCACGCTCGGACTGATGGGCAGCTACAGCTACTTCGGCCGGCTGTCGGAGAGCATGCCGCTGGGGCCGGCCTGGATTGCCGTGGTCGCGTGCGGCCTTCTGGGCGGGCTGTTCGGCGGACTGTACTGCCGGCTGATTCTGCCGACCCAGCATGGCCCGCTGAGTTTCATCAGCCGTTGGCGTGGGCGCTGGCCGATTCGCTTCGCTGCTGTCTGCGGATTGTTGCTCGCTTTGCTCGGCTTGCTGTCGGGACAGCACGTATTCGGCACCGGTTATGCCGAGACCCGCTCCATCCTTGAGGGCCAGCCGGTGGTGGGGAATGACTTCCTGCTGTGGAAGTTCATGGCCAACGTTGTGTCCTTTATCGCAGGCATCCCCGGCGGGCTGTTCTCGCCGTCGCTTACCGTCGGCGCCAGTCTGGCTCCCTGGCTGGCGCCGCTGATCCCGGGTGCCAGCCTGCCGGCAGTGGCGCTGCTGGGAATGTCTGCCTACCTTGCCGGGGTCACGCGCACGCCGCTTACCGCGACAGTGATCACCGTGGAAATGTCCCACAGCCCCGACATGCTGATCCCGATCCTCGCCGCCACGCTGCTGGCCAGTGGTGTATCGGCGCGGCTGAACCCGTTGCCGATCTATCACGCGCTCGCTCGTCAGATGCAGGAAACCCTGGCTCCGGCCAAAGGCTCTTAAACCTGCGTGCATTCGCTCTGTTCAGCGGGGGCAGCGGCTCATATCATGGCTGCCCCTGAATTTGGCCCCATAGGTGGAGTGACAGGCAGATGATCAAGGTCGGTATCGTAGGTGGTACGGGTTATACGGGCGTGGAACTGCTGCGCTTGCTGGCACAGCATCCCCAGGCTCGCGTCGAGGTGATTACCTCGCGTTCCGAAGAGGGCGTGAAAGTCGCCGACATGTACCCGAACCTGCGAGGCCACTACGACGGCCTGGCTTTCAGCGTGCCGGACGTGAAACGTCTGGGCGACTGCGACGTGGTGTTCTTCGCCACTCCGCACGGCGTGGCCCATGCACTGGCTGGCGAACTGCTGGCGACCGGTACCCGGGTGATCGACCTGTCCGCGGATTTCCGCCTGCAGGACGCCGAAGAGTGGGCCAAGTGGTACGGCCAGCCCCATGGCGCGCCGGATCTGCTGCCCGAGGCCGTCTATGGTCTGCCGGAGGTCAACCGCGAGGCGATCAAGAACGCGCGCCTGATCGCTGTCCCCGGCTGCTACCCGACCGCCACCCAGCTGGGTTTCATCCCGCTGCTGGAGAACGGTCTGGCCGATGCCAGCCAGCTGATCGCCGACTGCAAGTCCGGCGTCAGCGGTGCCGGCCGTGGTGCCAAGGTCGGTTCGCTGTTCTGCGAAGCCGGTGAAAGCATGATGGCCTACTCGGTGAAAGGTCACCGTCACCTGCCGGAAATCAGCCAGGGTCTGCGTCGCGCGGCCAAGGGCGATGTCGGCCTGACCTTCGTACCGCACCTGACCCCGATGATTCGCGGCATCCACGCCACCCTGTACGCACGCGTCGCGGATCGTGGTATCGATCTGCAGAAGCTGTATGAAGAGCGCTATGCCAACGAGCCGTTCGTCGACGTGATGCCGGCCGGCAGCCATCCGGAAACCCGCAGCGTGCGCGGCGCCAACGTCTGCCGTATCGCGGTGCACCGTCCGCAGGGCGGCGACCTGGTGGTGATCCTGTCGGTCATCGACAACCTGGTGAAGGGCGCGTCTGGCCAGGCGATCCAGAACATGAACATCCTGTTCGGCCTGGACGAGCACCTGGGCCTGTCCAACGTCGCGCTGCTGCCTTAAGGAAAGACTGCCCCGGAAGGCGGCCGATTGATCTGGACCAATGGATGAGTCGGATTAGTTGACCGTTTTTCTGGGGTAAGCGGATAATGGTCCGCAATGTTGTAACGTACGGCTTCGGCCGGGAGAGTTTTCACCATGACCATCGAAACCTTCACCCCCACTCCGCTGATGTTCTCGCAAGGCGCTGCGAACAAGGTGAAGAACCTGATCGACGAAGAAGGCAATCCGCGCCTCAAGCTGCGGGTGTTCGTCACGGGCGGTGGCTGTTCGGGCTTCCAGTACGGATTCACCTTCGATGAAGACACCGCGGACGACGACACCATCGTCGAGCGCGACGGCGTCAACCTCGTGGTCGATCCGATGAGCTTCCAGTACCTCGCCGGTGCGGAAGTCGATTACCAGGAAGGCCTCGAAGGTTCGCGGTTCGTCATCAAGAACCCGAACGCAGCGACCACCTGCGGCTGCGGTCAGTCCTTCTCGATCTGACGCTGTAGAAGCGAAAACGCCGCGCAGATGCGCGGCGTTTTTGTTTGTGGCAGTTCAGGCGGGGTAGAGCGCTCCAAGGATGCGCGGCCCTTGGGCGGCCGTGACTTCCGGGCAGTTGCCGGGCTCGCGCTCGAAGAAGCGATGGGCCAGCCAGGCGAAGGCCATGGCTTCCATCCATTCCGGCGGAACACCGCGATCGAGGCTGCTGATCACACTGGCGCCAGGCATGTGCGCGGCCAGTCGCTGCATCAGCGTCGTGTTGAAGGCGCCACCACCGCAGACCACCACTTCCTCGCAGCCTGGCTGCGCATCCAATACTGCCGCGGCGATGCTTTGTGCGGTCAGCTCCAGCAGGGTCGCCTGTACATCCTCGTTCTTGATGGGACCATGCTTGGCCAGGATGGCGTTCAGCCAATTCAGGTTGAAGCGCTCGCGCCCGGTGCTCTTCGGGCCTTTCGCGGCAAAGAAGTCATCGGTCAGCATCCTTCGCAGCAGCGCCTGATCGGCACAGCCGCTGGCAGCCCAGGCGCCGTCGCGGTCGTAGGTCTCGCCACGCTGCTCCTGGATCCAGACATCCAGCAGCACGTTGCCGGGGCCGCAGTCGAATCCACGAACCGGCTTTCCAGGGCCGAGCAGCGAAACGTTGCTGAAGCCGCCGACGTTGAGGATGGCGCATTCGCGGTCGTCGCTGCCGAACAGTGCGCGGTGGAAGGCGGGTACCAGTGGTGCGCCCTGGCCGCCGGCGGCCACGTCGCGGCGGCGGAAGTCGGCCACTACGTCGATACCGGTCAGCTCGGCGAGCAGTGCCGGGTTGCCGATCTGCACGGTGAAGCCCAGATGCGGCTCATGGCGAATGGTCTGGCCATGGCTGCCGATGGCGCGGATTGCGCTGGCGCTCAGATTCTCGCGGGCGAGGAGTTCGTTGATGCCCTGTGCAGCCAGACGTACCCAACTGTTCTCCGCGAGGGCGGAGCGGGCGATTTCGTCAGGGCCGGAGGAGCAGAGTGCCAGGAGGTCGGCGCGGAGTGCCGCAGGCATCGGCAAGTAGTGGGAGGCGAGCAGAGCGGTCTGCTCGCCTTGCTCGATCAGGGCGATGTCCAGCCCGTCGAGACTGGTGCCGGACATCACCCCCAGATAGAGCGGCATGGCTTAGCGCTTGTTCAGGGCCAGGAAGGTCGCCTTCTCCTGGTCCATGCGCGCGATCAGCGGTTGCGCCTGCGCGAGGAAGCGCTTGCGCTCCGGGCCGCTCAGCGGGTCGGCCGTCGGCAGCTTGGCGCTCAGCGGATCGACATGCTGGCCGTTGACCTGGAACTCGTAATGCAGGTGAGGGCCGGTGGCGAGGCCGGTCATGCCGACGTAGCCGATGATCTGGCCCTGCTTCACTGCCACGCCGGAGCGGATGCCCTTGGCGAAGCGGCTCATGTGGCCGTAAACGGTGCGATAGCGCTGACCGTGCTGGATCACCACCGCATTGCCGTAGCCACCCTTGCGGCCGGCTTCGAGGATCTTGCCGTCGCCGGTCGCCTTGATTGGCGTGCCGATCGGTGCCGCGTAGTCGACGCCCTTGTGTGCACGAATCTTGTTCAGGATCGGGTGGAAACGCCCAATAGAGAAGCGCGAGCTGATGCGGGCGAAGTCCACCGGAGTGCGGATGAATGCTTTGCGCATGCTGCTGCCATCGGCGCGCAGGTAGCTGGTGCTGCCCTGCTTGCTGGTGTAACGCACCGCAGTGTATTCCTTCCCGCGGTTGACGAAGCGCACCGCGAGGATGCTGCCAGTACCAACCTGCTTGCCCTGAACCTGCTGGGATTCGTAGATCACGTCGAACGAATCGCCTTCACGAATATCCTGGGCAAAGTCGATGTCGTACCCGAGAACGTTGGCCATCGACATGATCAGGTCGTGGGACAGCCCCGCATTCTTGCCGGCGACGAACAGCGAGCTGTCGACGCGGCCGTGCGCATAGTTCGCATGTACCGAGGGTTTGACCAGGTCGCGCTTGAAGTCATAGCCCTTGGCGGACTTGTTCAGGCTGATGGTTTCCAGGTCGTTGCGCTTGACCTTCAAGCCTTGCAGCTCGCCCTTGGTATCGATGAGGAAGTCCACGTCCTGGCCGATATCCAGACGGGTGAACTGCTTGGCGTCCTTGTTGGCGGCAAGCATGTCGTGCACGACGTTCGCCGGCAGGCCGGCCTTCGCGAACACGGTAGAAAGGGTATCGCCCTTGCCCACGGTCACGCTTTTCCACGCAGGGTCTGCGGAAGCGGTGGGGGAGGCTTGCTGTTTCGAATCGGCGAGATCGTTCTTCTTTTCTGCGTCTTTTCCGGCGCTGTTCTGGTTGTCCGGCTGGCCTTCTATCTGTGCAAAAGGCGAAGAGCCGTCGTCTTCCGTGACCACATTGGGTCGAAGATCGTCTTTTTCCTGGAGGATCTGCTCGGTACCGTTTTCCAGCTCGAGATTGAGCGTGGTCTTCTTCGCCTCGACCTCGGCCGAGGGGAACACCAGCAGAGCCAGGCTGAGGAGCGCTGCTACACCGCTTGCGGCCAGCAGATGGCTCTTCGGGTAATACGGCGCTTTCTGATCGGATTGCGTCATGGCGTGAGTGGTGTTTTTGGAATGTGAAATAACTGCCTAAAATATAACCAAATTCCCTCTGAAGCAACCCTGATGTCGGGCTTCTGACGTCCTGTCCTCTGGCGCTGGGCAAAACTTGTTTTTAGTGCCTGTTCTTGTATCGTTGGTTCCCTTTCGCAATTCGCAACGTACAGGAACCTGCAATGAAGTCGGTCGAAGAGCAGCTGGCGCTGATCCAGCGCGGAGCAGACGAAATTCTCGTGGAGGCCGAGCTGATCGAAAAGCTCAAGCGCGGCCAACCCCTGCGTATCAAGGCCGGCTTCGACCCGACCGCTCCTGACCTGCACCTGGGGCATACCGTCCTTATTAATAAGCTGCGTCAGTTCCAGGAGCTGGGCCATCAGGTCATCTTCCTGATCGGCGACTTCACTGGGATGATCGGTGACCCCAGCGGGAAAAGTGTTACCCGCCCACCCCTCACCCGCGAGCAGGTTCTCGACAACGCCGAGACGTACAAGGCCCAGGTCTTCAAGATCCTCGACCCCGCGAAGACCGAAGTAGCCTTCAACTCCACCTGGATGGACCAGCTTTCCCCCGCTGATTTCATTCGTCTGGCTTCCCAGTACACCGTTGCTCGTATGCTGGAACGCGATGATTTCAGCAAACGCTATGCCAGCAACCAGTCCATTGCCATTCATGAGTTCCTCTACCCGTTGGTTCAGGGGTACGACTCGGTAGCTCTGCGTGCGGACGTCGAGCTCGGCGGCACTGACCAGAAATTCAACCTGCTGATGGGGCGTGAGCTTCAGCGCGCCTATGAGCAGGAACCCCAGTGCATTCTGACCATGCCGTTGCTCGAAGGCCTGGATGGCGTGAAGAAGATGTCCAAGTCCCTGGGGAACTACATCGGTATCCAGGAAGCGCCGGGCGTCATGTACAGCAAGCTGGTCTCCATCCCGGACACCCTGATGTGGCGTTACTTCGAGTTGCTCAGCTTCCGTTCCATGGAAGAGATCGAGGGCTTCAAGAAGGATGTCGAGGCTGGCGCTAACCCACGTGACATCAAGATCAAGCTGGCGGAGGAGATCGTCGCTCGCTTCCACGGTGAGGAGGCGGCTGCTTCTGCTCACAAGTCCGCTGGCAATCGGCTGAAAGAAGGCGAGCTGCCGGAAGACCTGCCGGAAGTAGAAGTGGCGGCGTCTGAGGATCTACCCATTGGTGCTGTCCTTAATAAGGCAGGCCTGGTGAAGAACTCTGCTGTCGCTCGCGATCTGCTGTCGTCTGGCGGTGTGCGCGTGGATGGTGAGGTCGTGGATCGCAGCTTTGTCTTCAAGGTGGGTGCTGCGCACGTCCTGCAGGCCGGTAAAAAGGCGTTTGCTCGCGTCTCCCTGGTCGCTGAGTGAAGAAAGTTTAAATTAGTCGTTGACGGCCAACTTAA
>JASGKM010000007.1:0-212800 GCA_049840615.1 Pseudomonas sp. | reverse complement strand
GCCGCTGGTCTCGGGCCTGAACGACCTGACCGCCATCGAGTCCGATCCGGCTGGCAACGCCACCGCACCGACCGACAAGTACAGCATCACCCTCGACATGTCCGCGCCGCAGGCGCCGGTCATCGTCAGCGTGTATGACGACGTGGGTCCGTACCAGGGCTTCCTGCAGAAGGGTGACGTGACCGACGACAACAAACCGACCGTCGCGGGCACCGCGCAGGCTGGCAGTGTCGTTCGCCTTTATGACAACAACGATGTCCTGATCGGCAGCACCACAGCTGACAGCAAAGGTAACTGGAGCATCACCCCGGAAACTGCGCTCGCCGATGGCAAGCATCAGGTCTACGCCACCGCCACCAACAGCGTAGGCGTGGTCAGTGACCCGACCGGCAAGTGGGACTTCAGCATCGACACCGGAAAACCGTCCAACGTGAACGACCTGGTCGTGACCGACAACGTCGGTGACGTGACTGGCCCGTTGCACGATGGCGAACACCACCGACGACAACAAACCAACCTTCAGTGGTGATGCTGAGCCCAACGGCAAGGTCATCATCTATGACAACGGCGCGAAGATCGGCGAAGCCGATGTCGATGACAAAGGCAAGTGGGAGTTCACCCCGACTACTCCGCTGGCCGATGGCGACCACGCCTTCACCACCGAAGTGCTGGACCAGGCTGGCAACAGCAGCGGCCAGGGCGACAAGCTGGACGTGATCGTCGACACCTCCAAGGTGGGCGTACAGATCACCCACGTGATCGATGACGTGGGCAGCATCACCGGCGACATCGCGCCCAATGGCGTGACTGACGACAAGCGTCCGGAAATCCAGGGCACTTCCAAGCCGGGCAGCATCGTCAAGATCTACGACGGCAGCGTCGAACTTGGCAGCACCACCGTGGACTCCAAGGGCAACTGGACCTTCACGCCCAAGGCCGACCTGGCCGACGGTGCCCACAGCATCCAGGCCATCGCCACGGACAAGGCTGGCCAGGTGAGCACCCCGGCGAAGTTCGACTTCACCGTCGACACCACTGCACCGACCAAGCCGACCATCGAACAGGTCTACGACGATGTGGGCAGCATCCAGGGCCCCGTGGCCAATGGTGGCGTGACCGACGACTCGACTCCGACCCCGTCCGGCAAAGCCGAAGCCGGTTCTACCGTGACCATCTACGACAACGGTGCCAAGCTGGGCAGCACCACCGCTGGCGCGGACGGCAAGTGGAGCTTCACGCCGACCACGCCGCTGAGCGAAGGCGAGCAGAAGTTCACCGTCGATGCGACCGACAAGGCCGGCAACACCAGTCCGAAATCCGATGTCTTCAGCATCATCACCGACTACTCGGGGCCGAATTCGGGCTCGACGCAGCTGACCATCGACAAGGTGACCGGTGACGATGTCGTCAACTCTTCCGAGGCGGCCGGAAACGTCAATATCACCGGCAAGGTCACCGGTGAATTCACCGTGGGTGACAAGGTCAGCTTCAAGCTCGACGGCACCACTTACACTGCCGACGTGAAAGCCGATGGCACCTGGAGCGTGGCTGTTCCGGGCAGCAAGCTGGTAGATGATGCTGCCCACAAGATCGATGCGACTCTGGTGCACGATGCAGCGGGTAAACGCGGGCACCATCACGGCTTCGCATCCGTACCTGGTGCAGCTCAACAGTGTCTCCATCACCAGTATGAGCAAGGACACCGCGATCGACCTCGCGCACGCCTCTGACTTCATCACGGCCGATGGCTCGGCTGGTCGTGGCGTGTACGGCACCATCGACCAGGCCCTGGTCAATGGCCAGAAGGTGCAGGTGTCGTTCGATGGCAAGACCTGGTACGACGCGGCCACCACAGGCCTTAACTGGACGGCGGTAGACACCGGTGCACACGACTCTTCCTGGACCATCCAGGCGCGCATCGTCGAGAGCGACGTGGTGCAGAGCGGCGTGGCCAGCAAGGTCGTGACCTTCCTGGGACAAGGCACTGCACCGACCATTAGCGGCATCGAAGATGGCGTGGGTGTCTATACCACTGCCAAGGCGACTGACGGCAGCGACGGAAGGTGTTCGCTGGCGGGCACCATCGCCAAGGCAGGCGACACCCTGCATATCATCTGGGGCGACACCACTTACGATCAGGTGCTGACCGCCGATGACATCAGCGCCGGCAGTGTGACAGCCAAGGTTCCGGCACAGCAGACCGTGCAGCAGGGCGCCAAGTTCGACTTCGCAGTGACCGCGCAGATCGTCACCGTGGAAGGACAGATGAGCAAGCCCAGCGATGCGTTCCAGATGCATGGCGAGGGTTGGTCCACACCGTCGCAAGATAGCTTGCAACGCCCCGTTAGTTCACAAAATGGAGCAACGATCTACCAGGGGAAAGGATCACCGTCACCTCCAATTCGACTTCGCTTGCCCATTTTGCTGGCGATAGTTCTGGCAACCCCGGCCTGGGCATCGATAATCCGGCCGTGGGCAATACTTCCGTCTATGCGCAGATCAACTTCACCCAACCGGTGAAGTGAGTTCTCCCTCAATATCAGCAACCTGCAGAACACCTATGGTGGATCGCGCGTCGTCATTTACGACACCCGCGGCAATGTGCTCTACGACCAGATGGTGAAGTCTGACGGATCTGGCGGTCACGCCACCTCCAAGGCCTTCAGTTTTGCCGCCCCGGTCGGGGTCGATATTGGCAAGGCGATGATTTATGGCGATGGCGTGGGCAGCCTTGCCAACGCTGGCGGGATTACGCTCGATACTTTGACGTTCAAACAGATCCACCATGATCCGGGCTACATCGATACCTTCGCCAACGAAGTGGGCCAGAAAGGCACCTTCCACAGTGCCGATGGCCACTACACGCTGACTAGCAAGGGGAGTGTGGTCGTTCAGCAGAACGCGGACATGCTGTCCATTCCGCACCTGTACATCGGTAAGGACTACGGTGCGATGACGAGTTCGTCGGCGATCCTCACCTTCGATCAGCCGGTCAAGTACTTCTCTTACGACATGATGTTGGTGGAGAACCTCTCCGGCAACGGGTCATGGTTGGAGGTTTACGACACCAACGGCAATAAGATCTTCAACCGTCTGTGCACCAACAGTGCCAACTCGAAGACCAGCTGGGAGCAGTTCAGCTATGAGGCTCCCGCGGGCATCAGTATCGGCAAGGTGGTGATCTATAGCGACGGGGCGGGTATGGCGGTGACCAACTTCACCAGCATCCTGGCATCGGATGTTCCCACTGGCCAGATGCTGATCGACCATAGTTGGGAAACCTACTATGACGAACAGAGTGTCAGCCAGGCCTTGGTCCAGTACGGACAAAGTTTCGCGGGTGGTGGCTTCCAGGGTGGATCCAGCATGGCTGGCTATCACAGCACCGCGGGCGGCTTCACCGTGACCGGCGCTGGCAGTGTCACCCAGTCGGCAGCTCAGGCCATGTGGGTCAACGGCCAACAAGGCGCGATGAAGGTGCTCGACAGCAAGACCGCCACCCTGACCTTCGACTCGCTGCGCTCCGAGGTCGACGTGTCCGTCACGGGCATCGAGAAAGGCAATACCGCGATCCTCAAGGTGTACGGCGCCGGCGGCACGCTGCTCGATACGATCAATATGACCAACCCGACCGGCACCTATGACATCCAGTCGTTCACTTACAAGGCCGCAGGTAACGTCATTCACCACATCGAGATTACCGGAGAAGGGGGTGGCACCTATGTCACCGGCATCTCGTCCGCCGTCACCCAGGTGGCAGTGAAGGACGACGTGGTGTCGATGGTGGTCGACCCCGTGGCGTACTTCGCCCAGGACTCGGCACACATCTTCGGCAGCTCCGGCCTGGACACGCTGAAGCTGACCGGTGCGAACCAGGTGCTGGACTTGACCAGGCTCACTGGCGACAGCGACGCGGCCAAGATCAGCAGCATCGAGAAGTTTGATATCACCGGCACCGGCAACAACACGTTGAAGATATCCCTCAACGACGTGCTGCATCTGGGCGAAACCGACATGTTCCGGAAGGACGGAAAGGTTCAGGTGATGGTCGATGGCGACGCTGGCGACAAGGTGCAACTGGCCAACTTGCACGACCACGGCACCGCGCCGGGGAGCTGGCAGAGCGCCGGTACCACCACCATCGGTGGCGCGACCTACCAGGTCTACAGCTACAGCAACCTGGATGCCGAAGTCCTGATCAAGCAGGCCGTATCCGCATCCATCGTCTAAGGCACTGCGGATAGGAGGCGGGACGTCTGTCCCGCCTCCCTCTTCGGAAAAGGCCGGCCGGCGGTTCAATCGCAAGGATGGCCGCTCGGCCGTTTCCGAACCCGAACTTATTGCTCACTTCGCCCTGACCGGCGGAGCCAATTCGAGAACCCTACAAATGACTTCGATTATTTCTGCAGCGGCCAAGGCTAACGCCAAGCGCCAATGGCCCCTGGCACTGGCTGCCCTGGCCGTACTGACCAGTTTTCATGCACCGCTGAGCCTGGCTGCTACCGCAGATCGCGACATCTACGCCGAGACCTACCGGAAGGTGGAGTCCGTCGTTGCCCAGCAGGCCCAGATCGTGATGTACCGCGGCAAGGACACTGGCAAGGAGGCCGCCCATGTCTACATTGACGGACAACTGCAAAGCGCACTGATGCCGGGTGGTTACACGGTGTTCTGCACCCCGGCGGGCGAGCACTCGGTGGAGACCTACATTGGCGACGCACCACTGTATACAGGCAAACGAAACCCCCAGAGTTATGCGCGCCTGAACGGTGGGCAGACCTATATTCTGGAAGCTCCCGTCGGCCAGAACCTGAGTACCCCGATCGTGCATACCGGCAACGATGCTGAAAAGGGCTTGCAGGGGCTGCGCCGTCAGATCCATGTGATCAGCCGCGCCAGCTCCGTGGTGCCTTGCAAGACCGAGACGAAGCTGAGCCTGCGCAGCGATGTGTTATTCCCGTTCGGCAAAGGCGGCTACAACGACCTGACCCGCGAAGGGCGCGCGCAACTGGGGCAGGCGGTCGCTGATATCAAGCAGTCGAGCGAGAACATCACAGGAATCGAGGTCATTGGCCATGCTGATCCTATTGGCCGTGCTTCCGCCAACCAGCGTCTGTCGCTGCAGCGCGCCGAAACCGTGCGCAAAGTGCTGCTGGAGCAAGGTATCGAGAGTCAACTGGTACGTGCCAGCGGCCGTGGAAGCTCCGAACCGGTGGTGCAGTGCAATAGCGGATCGCGTGGCGAACATATCGCCTGTAACGCCCCGAACCGTCGAGTGGAGTTGGTCATCCAGGGGCAGCAGAACGGCCAGTAAGGTCACATCAATCTCATCCTGACCTGCCTCCATCGCCAGGACCGCGCCTACTCGGCGTGGTCCTGGCGATTTTTTGTCTCTCGCCGCCAACTTCCCTCTGTCGCGCAATGCGACTAATTCGGTGAAGGAAAGGTACGTCAAGCCAATAAGGCTTTTCTGATGCCGCGCTCAATGGCGCATTTCTAACATGCGCACAGCTTCTCCCTCCGATGAAGGTGTGCTCATGATTCCCTCTGCTACGCCCGCGACTCCCGAAGTCGATCTGGGCGTTTCTGCCCAAAGTGACAGCCTGCTGGCGGGGGTACGCTGGTTATGTGAGCACTTCGAGCGACCGACCACGCTCGAGTCGCTTTACGCCGGCCTTCCGCGTGACCACAAACTGCGCCCCAGCCTGGTGACGCGCATGCTCGAGCAAGCCGGCATCGGCGCCGGCTGGGTCAAGCGCCGTCCAGCCGAGCTGTCGTCCTACCTGTTTCCCCTGATGCTGCTGTTCCGCAATGGCGAGGCGCGCATCCTGGTCGCCCGCCGTGGCGAAGAGTTCGAGCTGGTGGTGCCGGAAGCCGGCGGTGGCACCGTCACCATGAGCGCCGCGGAGCTGCAGGAGAACTACCTGGGCTATGCGCTGCTGGCGCGCCCCAAGTCGGCACCCGATGCGCGCACCGAGATTCCCAGGGCAGAGGAGGGCAAGGGTCACTGGCTGTTCTCCACACTCTGGAACTACCGCAGCTTCTACTACAGCGCTGCCCTCTCGACCGTCCTGATCAACATCCTGGCGCTGGCCAGCACCTTCTTCATCATGAACGTGTACGACCGGGTCGTGCCGAACCAGGCGTACGTCACCCTGTGGTCGCTGGCGGCCGGGGTGGTCCTGGCGATCGGTTTCGAGTTCACTTCGCGGCAGGTCCGTGCCTACCTGATCGACAACGCCGGCAAGAAGGCCGACCTGATCCTGGGTTCGATCCTGTTCCGCCAGTTGATGGAGGTCCGGCTCGAGCACAAGCCGCCGTCCGCCGGGTCCTTCGCCAACCAGTTCCGCGAGTTCGAGTCGGTGCGTGACTTCATCACCTCGGCATCGCTGGCGACGCTGGCTGACCTGCCGTTCTGCCTGCTGTTCGTCTTCGTGCTGTTCGTGATCGGCGGACCGCTGGCGCTGGTGCCCCTGGGGGCGATGATCGTTCTCCTCGGCCTTTGCGCCTACATCCAGTGGCCGCTCTCCAAGCTCATGAAGGTGAACCTTCGCGAAGCCTCGCAGAAACACGGCCTGCTGATCGAAGCCATCGAAGGCGTCGAGACGCTCAAGGCAGTCCGTGCCGAGGGCAGCATGCTGCGCCGCTGGGAGGACTTCAGCGCGCAACTGGCCGCCTCGGGGATCAAGACCAAGGCGCTGTCGAACATGGCCGCGAATTCGGTATCGCTGATTACCCAACTGACCACGGTGATCACCGTAGTCTGGGGCGTTTACCGGATAGGCGATGGCGACATGACCCAGGGCGCGCTGGTCGGCATGGTGCTGCTCAGCGGCCGTGCCCTGGCGCCACTGGGGAGCTCGGTGGGTCTCGCGGTGCGTTATCAGCAGGCGAAGACGGCATTGCATTCGCTGAACCAGCTGATGGAAATCCCCACGGTGCGCGACAGCAACCGCCGTTACCTGGATGCCCCGAAGAACGCGACGCTGTCGCTGCGCAAGCTGAAGTTCTCCTACCCCGCGCCGCCGATGCAACCGCGCCCCACGGTACTGGACGAACATCAGCCTGAGCATCAAGCACGGCGAGCGCGTGGCCATCGTCGGCAGTATCGGCAGCGGCAAGTCGACCCTGCTGCGAGTGATGGCCCGCCTGTACCAGCCGGTGGAGGGACAGCTGCTGATCAACGGCATCGACGCCGAGCAGATCGACCCGGCGGATTGGAGCTCCACGGTGGGGTTCGTCGGCCAGGATGCGCGGCTGTTCTTCGGCTCGCTGCGCGAGAACCTGATGATTGGCAACCCGGCGGCGAGCAGCGAAGAACTGCTGCACGTGGTGCGCCTGACTGGTCTGGACGCCGTGGTTGCCAACCATCCACTGGGTTTCGACCGCCCCGTGGGTGAAATGGGCCAGGCGCTGTCCGGCGGACAGCGCCAACTGGTCGCCCTGGCTCGCACGCTGTTGCTGCATCCGCAGGTACTGCTGCTGGACGAGCCCACCAGCGGCATGGACATGCAGACCGAACGCCTGTTCCTGCAGCGCCTGGAAGCGGCCACGCGGGACTGCACAGTCGTGGTGGTCACCCATCGTTTCTCGGTGCTGGAGCAGATCGACCGCCTGATCGTCGTGGACGCCGGGCAGATCGTCGCCGACGGCCCGAAGGATGAAGTACTGCGAGCCCTGCAGGCCAACAACTCTCCCGCGCCTGGCAAGGCGCCGGCCACCACCCGCTGAGCAGATCATGACTGATATCCCCCACACGCAGGCGGCTGTTCCTGCCGTCGTCGAGCCCTCGAAGGCGCTGGCGCCCCAGACTTCGCCCTATGCGAAGGAAGTAGCGCGGTTACGCGACAACGATATTGCCTATGTCTCGGACCTTCAGGCTGCGCTGATTTCCCAGAAAACCACAGCGAGCACGGTGGTGCTGCTGCTGATCGCGGCCGTGTTCTGCGGCCTCATCGTCTGGGCCTACTTTGCCCGCGTCGAAGAGATCACCAAGGGTGAGGGCAAGGTGATTCCCTCCAGCCGCGAACAGGTCATCCAGAGCCTGGAGGGCGGCATCCTCGAGCAGATGAGCGTCAAGGAAGGCGACGTGGTCGAGACGGGGCAGGTCCTCCTGAAGATCGATCCTACCCGCGCTGGCGCCAGCTTCCGTGAGGCGCAATCCAAGACGCTGGCGCTCAAGGGACAGTTGGTGCGCCTGCGCTCGGAGGCGTATGGCAAACCCCTGGTGTTCCCGCCGGATGTACTCGCCGTGCCATCGATCGTGGAGGCCGAAACCGAGGCCTACAACGCCCGCAAGCATGCGCTGGATGAAGGCGTCGCCGGATTGCAGAAGAGCCTGTCGCTGGCTCAGGGCGAGCTGACTGTCTCGGAACGACTGGCCAAGCAAGGGCTGATCTCCGACGTGGAAATCCTGCGCATGCGTCGGCAGGCCAACGAGTTCAACCTGCAGATCAGCGAGCGGCGCAACAAGTACCGCTCCGATGCCAACGCCGAGCTGACCCGCGTGGAAAGCGAGCTCGCCCAGGCGGTGGAAAGCGCCGCGGGCCGCGAGGACGTGATGAAGCGCACCACCATCACGGCTCCGCTCAAGGGCATCGTCAAGAACGTCCGCGTCAACACCATCGGCGGGGTAATCCAGCAGGGCCAGGACATCATGGAGATCGTCCCGATCGAGGACCAACTGCTGGTGGAGGCCAAGATCCGCCCGGCCGACGTGGCCTTCCTGCGCCCCGGCCTGGCCGCCACGGTGAAGATTTCTGCCTACGACTTCGCCATCTACGGCGGCCTCAAGGGCAAGGTCGAGCTGATCAGTCCGGACACCATCAAGGACGACGAGATGGCCCGCGCAGGCCGCCCGGATACCTCCTTCTACCGCGTGCTGATTCGCACCGACGAGGCCGAGCTGACCAAGGGCGACAAGCACTTCCCGATCATTCCCGGCATGACCGCGACAGCGGAAATCCGTACCGGGGAAAAAACCATCCTGGACTACTTACTCAAGCCCGCGCTGAAAGCGCGTGAGGCTTTCCGCGAGAGATGATTGAAATGAAAAGTCGTAAACCTGCCGCCAGTCAAAAACGCTGGCGGTTCTGCCATTCGGCGCTGATGGTGGCGATGGCTTCGCTGGGCCCCCTGGCAGAAGCCGACGACCTGGGCGGCGCGCTGAACTTTTACTCCAAGCCCAAGGACGTCTCCGCTGGCTCGCTGACTGGCGGGGCCTTGCAAGGTGACCTGACGGCCTCGACAAGCGCCGCTGTCGCTTCTGCGATGCCCGTCGCCAAATCGGCGCCGGTGGCACAGGCTCAGCCGGTGGAAGCCGTACAGGCGGCTCCCAGCTCGGTGGTCGCCATGGTCAACGCCGCACCGGCGGCCAAGGCACAACCCGTCAAGCAGGCTTCCAGACTCGATCTGAGCCCGCCGGCAGAGCTGAAAACCGGGGCATCGGTTGCTACGCTCGGTCAATCGGAGACGTCGCTGTCCTATATCCGCGAGCTGGTGAACACCGCGCTGCGCATCAGCCCGGAAATGAAGCAGGCCGATGCCAGCTGGCAGGCTGCCAAGGGCGATGTGGATCAGGCCAAGGGCGCGCGCTGGCCGCAAGTGCAGATCAGTGCCAGTTCCAAGACGCTGCAGAGCGGCGGTAGCAGCAAATACGACAACGACGGTACCACCACCGTGCAGATGACCACGCCGGTGTATGACTTCGGCGCGATCAGCCACAACATCGACAGCCGCAGCAAGACCGCGAATGCCCAGGAAGAGGCCAAGGCCCAGTCCGAGCTGTCGGTCGCCTACAACACCGCTTCGGGTGTTGTGGAACTGGCCCACCAGCAGGAGGCGCTGGATATCAGTGACCGCTATGTGGCGCGCATGCGCGAACTGGTGAACATGCTCGCGCAGATTGCTGAGGTTGACCCCGGACGTCGCAGCGAAGTGACCCAGGCTCGTGCTCGCCTGCTGCAGGCTGAAACTGCCCGTGACCTGGTGCAATCCAAGGTGCGCGAGCAGAAGACCACCCTGGCCAAGCTGGTGGGTGAAGATGTGAGCGTGCCGGCCAATGCCAATTGGGACTGGTCCCCCATCAGCCTTGATCAGGCGCTGGAGCAGATGGGCGATCAGCCGTCGCTGCGCCAGGCGCGGTGGGAGAAGGAAGCGGCGTTGGCCAACGCCGAGTCGGTCAAGTCCTCGCGCTACCCCAAGCTGAACTGGGTGGTGGGACGCAGCACGGGCAACAACATGCTCGACAACAAGGAGCCCTGGTCGACCGGCCTGGCGGTGGAGTGGAATGCCTTCTCCGGCGGTTCGGCTTCGGCGGCGCAGCGTGCGGCCTATGCCCGTGCCGATGCGGCGGACCAGAAGATGGAGGCGACCCGTCGCGAGTCGGAGTACCGCATCCGCAACCTGGTCGAGCAACGTGATCTGTCGGCGTCCCGCGTGGGGGACTACAAGGAGCTGCTGGCGGAGTCCGATCGTGTACGCAAGATGTTCTATGACCAGTGGTACCACCTGGGCAAGCGCACCCTGCTGGATGTGCTGATCGCCGAGAACGACTACTACTCGCAGCAGATGGCGGCGGCTGATACCTACTACAGCGCCAAGGCTTCCGACCTGCGTGTCCGCGCCGAAACCAGCGGTCTGCTGGCCTGGCTGGCGCCGGGTAGCGAAGCAGCCAGCCGTTGATGCCACGGTCGTTACGACGACCGTCCCGCCTGTTCCATTCCTATCCTCCCGGCATGTCCGCTTTGGTGGTCATGGAGGCTCGTTTCGTCCCTGCACTGAGACGGACATGCCGAGGAGAGATCTCTGATCGTCTTGCACGATCGTCATAATTTGAATGACTTTGCCCCTTGCCAAAGTCGCAGTGCGTCGATGTGTCGCAGGGTGCGCAGGGGCGTTCGGCAACTTTCGCAAAGGTTCTTGATCGCCATCATGGCAAGGTCTTTGCCAAAGGCGTTGGCGCTGCTTTCCGGATCAGGATAAGTGCGCTGAAAGCCCCGTCCTTCATGGTTCTGACACATTCCCGTGGCAAGCCCGTGCAAGCCCCTGGCAGGGAGGGAATAACCCTGCACAGTTCCTGTGAATTGGTTGTTTTGTGAGCGACTTTGCTCGGGACTGTTTCTCTGGCTGAGAAAATATCTTGTTAAAAATGGGCGGAATGGGCCTTGAAAGGGGTTTCTGAAATGCTTTGTAATACCCGCCGTCCATTTCCTACCCCCAAATCGCTGAGTCGCACTGACGTAGATCAAAGCCAGTGCTCACCCTTCGGTGCAGCGGCATAACAACAGGGGGCTGCCATTGGTGGGCTCCTGTCATAAGACGAGTCGGGCAATCCGCTCGTGCATCCGGTGTGCGACGCGCGTGCTTAAACGAGCCGCCAGTCCAGACACCACACGCTGAATAACACGGAACGAATCAGCTGACGAAATCGGTTTCGCATCGCGAAGACCGGGCGACCTCCCTTTGCCTGGAATCCTTGCGGCCGCGTTCGTGAATCCATGACAGCCCTGGCAGGCGGCTTGGAAAAGTCGCGGGTAACGAGTCGTCGAGCAATGCGTGGCGAAGGCTCATGGGCGGTGAAGCGATTTTCATCCACTAAGGCCGCAAGATGAAAAAAGAGCAGTACACAGGAATTTTGAAGAGACTGGCGTGGCTGCCGATGCTGATGCTCGGTGGTTGCAACATGGCGCTGTTCGACCCGAAAGGGCAGGTCGGCGCTGACGAGAAGTCCCTGATCATCACGGCAACCCTGCTGATGCTGATCGTGGTGGTGCCGGTCATCCTGATGACCTTCGCGTTCGCCTGGAAATACCGGGCTTCGAACACCAAGGCCACCTACATGCCGGACTGGTCCCACTCGACCAAGATCGAACTGGTGGTGTGGCTGGTGCCCTGCGTGATCATCGCTGTGCTCGGCTGGATCACCTGGGAAAGCACCCACAAGCTGGACCCGTACCGTCCGCTGGACTCCGAGGTCAAGCCGGTGACCATCCAGGCCATCTCGCTGGACTGGAAGTGGCTGTTCATCTACCCGGAACAGGGTATCGCCACCGTCAACGAAATCGCCTTCCCGAAAGACACCCCGGTGAACTTCCAGATCACCTCGGATTCGGTGATGAACTCCTTCTTCATCCCGCAGCTGGGTAGCCAGATCTACTCCATGGCCGGAATGATGACCAAGCTGCACCTGATCGCCAACGAAGAGGGCGTGTTCGACGGCATCTCCGCTAACTACAGCGGCGGCGGCTTCTCGGGCATGAAGTTCAAGGCCATCTCCACTTCCGAGCAGGGCTTCCAGGAGTGGGTCGCGAAGGTCAAAGCCTCGCAGCAGACCCTGAACCTGGATCAGTACCCGGAGCTGGTGAAGCCGACCGAGAACGTCCCGGCGACCTACTTCGCAACCGTCAGCCCCGAGCTGTTCTCCCACGTGCTGAACAAGTGGGAACACGCCGGCCACGCGATGGCCAAGGCCCACGAAGCCAAAGAACAGGCTGAGCAGGGCGAGCACGGCGAAGCACATGACGAGGCCGCCATGGCGGGCCACGACATGAGCAACATGCAAGGCATGCAGGGCATGCAAATGAATCCGAGCCAGGAGTAACCGCAGATGTTCGGGAAACTGACACTGTCGGCCGTGCCGTATCACGAGCCGATCATCGTCATCACGCTGGCCATCGTCGCCCTGTTGGGCCTCGGTGTGTTCGGCGCGATCACCTACTACCGCAAGTGGACCTACCTGTGGACCGAATGGCTGACGTCCATCGACCACAAGAAAATCGGCGTGATGTACATCATCGTCGCCCTGGTCATGCTGCTGCGCGGCTTCGCCGACGCCATCATGATGCGCGGCCAGCTCGCGCTGGCTGAAGGCGCCAACCACGGCTACCTGCCGCCGGAACACTACGACCAGATCTTCACCGCTCACGGCGTGATCATGATCATCTTCATGGCCATGCCCTTCATGACCGGTCTGATGAACCTGGCCGTGCCGCTGCAGATCGGCGCACGTGACGTGGCGTTCCCCTTCCTGAACTCCCTGAGCTTCTGGCTGCTGGTCGTCAGCGCCATGCTGGTGAACGTCTCCCTGGGCCTGGGTGAATTCGCCCGTACCGGTTGGGTCGCCTACCCGCCGCTGTCCGAGCTGGCCTACAGCCCGGGCGTGGGTGTGGACTACTACATCTGGGCACTACAGATATCGGGTATGGGTACCTTGCTCACGGGTATCAACTTCCTGGTGACCGTGTTCAAGATGCGCACCCCCGGCATGAAGCTGATGCAGATGCCGATCTTCACCTGGACCTGCACCTTCGCCAACATCCTGATCGTTGCGTCGTTCCCGATCCTGACCGCAGCCCTGGGCCTGCTGTCGCTGGACCGTTACTTCGACATGCACTTCTTCACCAACGAGCTGGGCGGCAACGCCATGATGTACATCAACCTCTTCTGGGCCTGGGGCCATCCTGAGGTGTACATCCTGATCCTGCCGGCTTTCGGTATCTTCTCCGAAGTCACCGCGACCTTCGCCGGCAAGCGCATGTTCGGCTACACCTCGATGGTGTGGGCGAGCGCCGCGATCACCTTCCTCGGCTTCACCGTGTGGCTGCACCACTTCTTCACCATGGGTTCGGGCGGCGACGTCAACGGCTTCTTCGGCGTGGCGACCATGCTGATCTCCATCCCGACCGGGGTGAAGCTGTTCAACTGGCTGTTCACCATCTACCGTGGCCGCCTGCGCTTCGACACCCCGATCCTGTGGACCCTGGGCTTCATCGTCACCTTCACCATCGGTGGCATGACCGGCGTTCTGCTGGCCATTCCGGGTGCTGACTACCTGCTGCACAACAGCCTGTTCCTGATCGCCCACTTCCACAACACCATCATCGGTGGTGCGGTGTTCGGCTACCTGGCCGGCTTCGTCTTCTGGTTCCCGAAAGCCTTCGGCTTCAAGCTGGACGAGAAGTGGGGCAAGCGCTCCTTCTGGTGCTGGTTGGTCGGCTTCTACATGGCCTTCATGCCGCTGTACATCCTCGGCTTCATGGGCATGACCCGTCGCCTGAACCACTACGACAACCCGATGTGGAAGCCGTACCTGGTGGTGGCCTTCTTCGGCGCCGTGCTGATCTTCTTCGGTATCGCCTGCCAGCTGATCCAGCTGCTGGTATCGATCAAGAACCGCAAGCAACTGGCCGACCTGACTGGCGACCCGTGGGGTGGCCGTACCCTGGAATGGTCCACTTCCTCGCCGCCGCCGTACTACAACTTCGCCGAACTGCCGAAGGTCAACGACATCGACGCGTTCCACGACATGAAGCAGACCGGTACCGCGTACCGCAAGCTGCCGGCCTACGCGCCGATCCACATGCCGAAGAACACCGCCGCTGGCTTCTCCATCGCCGTGTTCGCCTTCCTCTTCGGCTTCGCCGCCATCTGGCACATCTGGTGGCTGGTGGGTGTTGGCTTCGTCGGCATGATCGCCTCGGTCATCGTGCGCAGCTACATCACCGACGTGGACTACTACGTCCAGCCGGATGAGATCGAGCGCATCGAAAACGCCAACTTCCAGCAACTCGCCTCCGCACAGCAGGTATAAACCATGTCGACGGCAGTACTTGATCAACACCTGGTCGATACGCACGAAGCGGCGCACGACCATGACCATGCTCACGACAGCGGCGGTATGACGGTATTCGGCTTCTGGCTGTACCTGATGACCGACTGCATCCTGTTCGCCAGCGTCTTCGCCACCTACGCCGTGCTGGTCAACCACACGGCTGGCGGCCCGAGCGGCAAGGACATCTTCGAACTGCCCTACGTGGCTGTCGAAACCGCGATCCTGCTGATCTCCTCCTGCACCTACGGCCTGGCCATGCTGGCTGCGCACAAGGGTGCCAAGGGCAAGGCGATCGCCTGGCTCGGCGTAACCTTCCTCTGCGGTGCCGCGTTCATCGGCATGGAACTCAACGAGTTCCACCACCTGATCGTCGAAGGCTTCGGCCCGAGCCGCAGCGCCTTCCTGTCGTCCTTCTTCACCCTGGTCGGCATGCACGGCCTGCACGTTTCCGCAGGCCTGCTGTGGATGCTGGTGCTGATGGCGCAGATCGGCACCCGTGGCCTGACCGCGCAGAACAACACCCGCATGATGTGCCTGAGCCTGTTCTGGCACTTCCTGGACATCGTCTGGATCTGCGTATTCACCGTCGTCTACCTGATGGGGGCTCTGTAATGTCCGCTGCTGCACATCATCACGACTCCCACGGCGCCCACGGCCATGATTCCCACGGTGCCGGCCACGGCAGCCTGGGCTCGTACGCCATCGGCTTCGTGCTCTCGGTGATCCTGACCGCGATCCCGTTCTACATGGTCATCGACGGTGGCTTCTCGCGTCACGCCACCCTGCTGACCATGGTGATCCTGGGTCTGGTTCAGGTCGTCGTGCACCTGATCTGCTTCCTGCACATGAACTTCAGCTCCGAAGGCCGCTGGAACGTCATGGCATTCATCTTCACCGCCATCATCATCCTGCTGGTGGTCGGTCTGTCGCTGTGGATCATCTACACCGCAGACACCCTGATGATGCCGATGCCCTGAGGGCCGATGCCGTGAAACTCAAGCGTTATCTCCTGGTCGCCAAGCCGGGCATCATCTTCGGAAACCTGATCGCGGTGGCGGGGGGATACTTCCTCGCCGCTCGCGGCAGCGTTGACCCGATGCTGCTGCTGGCCACCGTGATCGGCCTGTCCCTGGTCGTTGCCAGCGGTTGTGTCTTCAACAACTGCATCGACCGCGACATCGATCGCTTCATGGAGCGTACCCGCAGCCGTGTCACCGTGACCGGGCAGATCTCGCTGAAGGCCGCCCTGGCCCACGGCGTGGTCCTCGGCGCGGCGGGCTTCGGCCTGCTGGCGTGGAAGACCAACGTGCAGGCGACCCTGCTGGCCGCGTTCGGCTTCTTCGTTTACGTCGTGCTCTACAGCCTCTGGCTCAAGCGCAGCTCGGTCTACGGCACGCTGGTCGGCAGTCTCTCCGGAGCCATGCCGCCGGTGGTGGGCTACTGTGCCGCCAGTGGTCACTTCGACATGGGCGCGGCGGTGCTGCTGCTGATCTTCTGCCTCTGGCAGATGCCGCACAGCTACGCCATCGCGATCTTCCGCCTCAACGACTACCGCGCCGCCGGGATTCCCGTGCTGCCGGTGGAGCGGGGCATCGAAGCGACCAAGAAGCAGATCCTCTACTACGTCGTGGCCTTCGGCCTGGCGACCCTGCTGCTGACCGTGACCGGCTTCGCCGGCTACGGTTACCTGGTGGTGGCGCTGGCCGTCAGCGCCTGGTGGCTGTTCATCGCGGTGAAAGGCTTCAGTGCCGAAGACGACCGTCGCTGGGCCCGCCAGTTGTTCGCCTTCTCCATCATTGCGATCAGCGTGCTGAGCCTGATGATGTCCATCGACTTCCAGGCCATCCCGGCCCAGTCGATGCTGGCGGCGCTGTAAGGCTGCTCTGCTGCAACGAAAAAGCCGCCCCTCGGGGTGGCTTTTTTGTGCCTGTCGTTTACTCGGGCTTGGCTGATGCGCCCCTTGTAGGAGCGCGCCATGCGCGCGATCGCGGGCATGGCCCGCTCCTACAGGCGAGACTCTGCGTAGGAGCGGACTCCCTCCGCAGACGACCGTCGCTGGGCCCGCCAGTTGTTCGCCTTCTCCATCATCGCGATCAGCGTGCTGAGCCTGATGATGTCCATCGACTTCCAGGCCATCCCGGCCCAGTCGATGCTGGCGGCGCTGTAAGGCTGCTCTGCTGCAACGAAAAAGCCGCCCCTCGGGGCGGCTTTTTTGTGCCTGTCGTTTACCTCGGGCTTGGCTGATGCGCCCCTTGTAGGAGCGCGCCATGCGCGCGATCGCGGGCATGGCCCGCTCCTACAGGCGAGGCTCTGCGTAGGAGCGGACTCCCTCCTCAGACGACCGTCGCTGGGCCCGCCAGTTGTTCGCCTGTTCCATCATCGCGATCAGCGTGCTGAGCCTGATGATGTCCATAGACTTCCAGGTCGTCCCGGCCCAGTCGATGCTGGCGGCGCTGTAAGGCTGCTCTGCTGCAACGAAAAAGCCGCCCCTCGGGGCGGCTTTTTTGTGCCTGTCGTTTACCTCGGGCTTGGCTGATGCGCCTCTTGTAGGAGCGGGCCATGCGCGCGATCGCGGGCATGGCCCGCTCCTACAGGTGAGGCTCTGCGTAGGAGCGGACTCCCTCCGCGATCGCTATCCGATCAATGCAGCTTCAAGCGTGGCTCCGTGCTGCGCCCGATGCGGTCAGCGATCATCAGCAGCGCGGTGCGGAACGGCCCGTACAGCGCTACCTGGTGCATACGGTACAGCGACACGTAGAACATGCGCGCCAGCCAGCCTTCGAGCTTCACGCTGCCCATCAGGTTACCCATCAGGTTGCCGACAGCACTGAAGCGCGACAGCGAGATCAGCGAGCCGTAGTCGGTGTAGCGGTACTCCGGCAGCGGCTTGCCATCCAGCTTTGCCGCCAGTGCCTTGGCCAGCAGCGAAGCCTGCTGGTGCGCGGCCTGGGCGCGCGGCGGCACGGTGCGCTCGCTGCCATCGCCCATCGGGCAGGCGGCGCAGTCACCGAAGGCGAAGATGTTGTCGTCGCGGGTGGTCTGCAGGGTCGAGCGGACCACCAATTGGTTGATGCGGTTGGTCTCCAGCCCGTCGATGTCCTTGAGCAGGCTCGGCGCGCGAATGCCCGCCGCCCAGACTTTCAGGCTCGCCGGAATGAACTCGCCGGCTGAAGTGCGCAGGCCTTCGGCTGTGACTTCCTGCACGGCCGAACCGGTGGCTACGCGCACGCCGAGTTTTTCCAGTGTCTGGTGGACTGGCTGGCTGATGCGTTCGGGCAGTGCCGGCAGGACGCGCGGACCCGCTTCGATGAGTGTGATGCGCATGTTCTGCGGCTGGATGCCAGTCAGACCATAGGCCGCCAGCTCCTGCGCGGCATGGTGCAGTTCAGCCGACAACTCGACGCCCGTGGCGCCGGCGCCAACGATGGCGACGCTGATCTGGTCATCCTTGTCCTGCCCGGCGTGGGCACGCAGGTAGTGGGTCAGCAGTTGCTTGTGGAAGCGCTCGGCCTGCTCGCGGGTATCCAGGAAGATGCAGTGATCCGCGGCTCCGGCGGTACCGAAGTCGTTGGTCGTACTGCCAATGGAGAGGACCAGCGTGTCGTATTCCAGACTGCGCGCAGGCACCAGTTCCTCGCCCTGCTCATCGAGCGTGGCGGCGAGCTGGATGCGCTTGCTCGCGCGCTCCAGGCCGTCGAGGCGGCCGAGCTGGAATTCGAAGTGGTTCCATTTCGCCTGGGCGACGTAGTTCAGCTCATCCTCCGAGGAGTTGAGCGAGCCGGCGGCGACTTCGTGCAGCAGGGGTTTCCAGATGTGGGTGAGGTTGGCGTCGACGAGCGTAATGCGCGCCTTGCCCTTTTTACCCAGGGTGCGGCCGAGACGGGTCGCGAGCTCCAGCCCGCCGGCGCCGCCGCCGACGATCACGATACGATGGGACATGGTGCATTCTCATAGCTTAAGGAATCCTGTATCGGCCCGTGGCGGCACGGCGCTCACGCAAGGTAGGCCAGGAGGCGGCTCAGCAAACCCAGGGCGATGACCACCGCAAGCAATCCGGCCATCATCAGCCAGGGCTTGAACGGTGCACGCTGGACCTGGTGGACGGGGGAGCTGAGGTACTGATCGACCTTCTGCTGGTCTTCGGGGCTCAGGCGACTGGGCATGGGCGGCCTCCGTTTATAATGTCGAGCATTCTAGTAGGGCTTGGGCGGCCTCTCAATGCGCCGCCGATCAATGCAGCTTTGCGTCGGCGCCTATTTACAGTCCGACGCCCATGTCGAAAAGGATGCTGCGGCCCAGGCTGCCGCGCAGGAAGTCCGGCGCGTCACTGTGGGCGAAGAGCACGCGGGCGAAGGTCGGGCCGACCAGCGACAGCGAGCGCCAACCCTGGCGCAGGTACTCGGTGGGCGGCGGAAAGGGCGTGTTGAAATCGGGTGTCTCGCGCTTGAGGCTGACAAAGGCGAGCAGGTCCAGTTCGCGTGGATCGATGCCACGCTCGGTGTAGTTGTGCGCCTTCTTGCGCAGCGTCGGTGCCAGGCGCGCCTGCAGTTCCGCGCAGGGAATCCGCCGCGGCCGCTGCTCGCGGCGGATCAGCTGGTTGAGGCTCTGGGCCATGCGCCGGCGCAGCAGTTCCTCCTTCCATTCCTCGTTGAGCCGACGGCCCTGGTCGAGGACGAAGAACACCTCGAAGGCGGCGTCGCGGAACAGCACATCCGGTGGCTGCTGCGTGGGCGCGATGAAGTCTTCCTGGCGATAGGGCACCTTCAGCGCCTGCAGCAGGCGCTGGCAGGCCCAGCACTCCCGTTCCCACTTGCGGGCGTTGGAGAGGAAGTCATTGGCTTGTTCCGCCTGGCGCGTCAGCAGGCGCAGATAGTCGGACTCGTTCATGCCTCAAGCATAGTTGCTGGCAACCGCAGGCGGGTGCCGATGGCGGTGTAGACTGTTGCCAATCATTGGCGGTTCCGGGCAAGGGGGAAGCGTGAGACGAATGCTGGGTGGGATGCTGTTGATGGTGCTGGCGAGCGTGGCAATGGCGCAGGGATCGCCTGCCACCGGTTGGACGCTGCTGGACCAGTACGACAAACCCTACACGGCGACAACTGACCTGAAGGTGCTGCTGGTCGCCCACGACATGGCCGGCTCCAAACTGGTGAAAGCGGCGCTGGCCGAGCGGCCGGCCGGCTATCTCGAAGCGCGCCATGCCGCTTTCGTGGCCGATATCAGCCGCATGCCCGCGCCCATCTCGAAGCTGTTCGCTGTCCCTGCCATGCGCGACTACTCCTACCGCGTATTGCTCGACCGCGAGCCCCGCGTGGCCAATCGCTTCCCGGCCCAGGCCGATGCGGTGACCTGGCTGCAACTCGAACAAGGCAAGGTCGTCGCAACTCATCAGCTCGACTCGGCTGAAGCCTTGCGTCAGGCGCTGGAGCGGGGCACGCCGTGATCGCCGCGCAGCTGCTGTCCGCGGAAACTCTGGAGATCGGCTGGGCGATCTATCTGCCCATCGTCGCCTGGGCAATCTGGCGTGCGCCCTGGGTGGAACTGGTCAGCGACTTTCGCCGCCAGCACCTGGTGTTCGGCACCATGCTCGGGCTGTTCCTGCTCTGGCTGGTACGGCGCGACTTCGCTTCAGGGGTGTCTTTCCACTTCATCGGCATGACGGCCGTGACCCTGCTGCTGGACTGGCCCCTGGCGATCATCGTCGGGCTGGTCGCGCAGATAGGCTTGTGCCTGATCGACCGCCAGGACTGGGCGGCCATTGGCGTCAACGGCATTCTGCTGATCCTGATTCCGGTGCTGATCACCGAGGTCGCAGCGATCCTCGTCGAGCGCCGCCAGCCGCGGAACCTGTTCGTCTACATCTTCTGCTCGGGCTTCTTCCCGGCGGCGCTGGCGGCGGTGTGCAGCCTGCTGCTGGGCCTTGGTCTGTTGTGGATGGACGGACTGTTCCCGATGCCGCCGTGGATCGAGGATTTCATCGGCTACCTCTGGCTGATCATGTTTCCCGAGGCCTTCATCAACGGCACCATCGTTACCGGGTTGGTGGTCTTCTATCCTGACTGGCTGGAGACCTTCAATCGCACGCGTTACCTGCAGGCGCCGTGGAAGGATGACGATGAGCCGCACTGATGTTCGGCCATCTGCGAGGCCCATGGCCCCGGCGATTTGATCCAGGTCAGTTCGGAAACGTCCTACGATCGGGGAAGCTTGGCCCCCATTCGCAAGGAGATTGCCCCATGAGCATTCACAGCTGGGCCGAACAGCGCCTCCACGAACTGCTGATCGAAGCTGAAGCGTCCGGGCAGGACCCGCAACTGGTTGTGCGCGCGCTGCTCAGCGCCGTGGTGCAGGCCAATGCGCAGGTCCGTACGCAGGAGGACCTGGGCCACGAACTGCATTTCCTCGCCGACAACCTGGACGAGGAACGGGACTACGCCTTCATGCGTCCCTGACTCCATAACCTCGCCTCGGCGGAGCCTTGGCTTTTCTGTAGGAGCGAGCTTGCTCGCGAACGCTGTTGGTAGATAGCTCCAGCGTTCGGTCGGTTCGCGGGCAAGCTCGCTCCTACAATCGCCACATCGTCCGAATCGCAATACCAGGCACAAAAAAGCCGCCCCTCGGGGCGGCTTTTCGTTGCAACTCAATGCCCACGAGGTGGCTTTTCCAGGTCACCGGAGAACAGCTCGTCTTCCAGGTTGTCGCCGGGAATGGCGTGCTCTTCCGCTGCCCAGGCGCCGAGGTCGATCAGTTTGCAGCGGTGCGAACAGAAGGGGCGGTATTCGTTCTTCGCATTCCATTCCACAGGGGCGCCACAGGTAGGGCATTCCACGGTCAGGGGTTGGCTCATGGTTGTCCTCCACGCAGGCCTAGATAGAACTGATGCAGACGCTCGACCTGCTGGTGCAGGTGACCGAGGTCGCCATCGTTGAGCAGCACGTCGTCCGCGTGCTTGAGTCGGTCGTCACGCAAGGCCTGGGCCTTGAGAATCGAACGGACCTGTTCTTCGGACACCTGGTCGCGGCGCATGGTGCGCTCCAACTGCAGATGTTCCGGGGTATCCACCACCAGCACGCGCTGGGTCATGCGATGCTGCCCTGACTCCACCAGCAGTGGCGAGACCAGGATGGCGTAGGGCGATTGCGCCTGCGCCAGGTTGCTGGCGATCTCCTGGCCGATCAGCGGGTGCAGCAGTTGTTCCAACCAACGGCGCTCGTCCTCGGCCTTGAAGATGCGCTCGCGCAGGGCGGCGCGGTTGAGCTGGCCGTCCGGCAGCAGCATGGCGTCACCGAAGCGCTCGACGATCTTCGCCAGGGCGGGGCGGCCGGGTTCGACTACCCAGCGTGCGGCGTGGTCGGCGTCGACCATGTGGATGCCCAGCGAGGCGAAATGCTCGGCGGCGGCGCTCTTGCCGCTGCCGATGCCGCCGGTGAGGCCCAGAATCCAGGGTTTCATCGTTCTCCTTCAGCCGGCCCGGTGGCCGTCCAGATGCGCCGACGGGACTCGGCGCAGGAAAAGGCTAGCGGAAACCGGCGAACTGCAGATAGGTCGCGGTTATTTGATCACCCCAGAGCAGCGCAATCCAGCCGGCGATGGCCAGATAGGGGCCGAAGGGGATGGGCGTACTGGTTTCGGCATTGCGCAGGCGCAGCATGATCACTCCCAGCACCGCGCCCACCAGCGACGAGAACAGAATGGTCAGCGGCAACACCTGCCAGCCACCCCAGGCGCCCAGCATGGCCAGCAGCTTGAAGTCGCCGTAGCCCATGCCTTCCTTGCCGGTGATCAGTTTGAACAACCAGTACACCGACCACAGGCTCAGATAACCGAACACCGCACCCCAGAGCGCATCGCCCAGGTTAGTGAACAGCCCGAAGTGATTGACGATCAACCCCAGCCAGAGCAGCGGCAGCACCAGGGCGTCCGGCAGCAGCTGATGATCGACGTCGATCATGCTCATCGCCAGCAGGCCCCAGGTCAGCAACAGCATCGCCCCGGCTTGCCAGCCGAAGCCGTAATGCCAGGCAATGAAGGCCGACAACACGCCACAGGCCAGCTCGATCAGCGGGTAGCGCTTGCTGATCGGCGCCTTGCACGACGAACACTTGCCGCCCAGCGCCAGCCAGCTGACCACCGGGATATTCTCCCAGGGCTTGATCTCGTGGGAGCAGTGCGGGCATTGGGAGTTCGGCAGAACCAGGTTATAGGTCGGGCGCTTCTCGCCCTCTGGCAGGCCCAGCGTTTCCCGCGCCTGCTGCTGCCAGTCGAGCTCCATCATCCGCGGCAGGCGATGGATCACCACGTTGAGGAAACTGCCGACCAGCAGGCCGAGGAGTGTGACACACAAAACAAAGGCCAGCGGTGTGCTGGCCAGGAGGTTGAGAACAGGCATGGGTTATACGACGGAGCCCAGTTGGAAGATCGGCAGGTACATCGCGATGATCAGGCCGCCCACCAGCACGCCCAGGACCGCCATGATCAGCGGCTCCATCAGGGTGGTCAGGTTATCGACGGCGTTGTCGACCTCTTCCTCGTAGAAGGAGGCTACTTTGTCCAGCATGGCGTCGAGGGAGCCGGACTCTTCACCGATAGCTGCCATCTGAATCGCCATGCTGGGGAACACGCCAGTGGTGCGCATGGAGAAGTTCAACTGGGTACCGGAGGAGACGTCTTGCTTGATGCGGTAGACGGCATTGCGGAACACCACGTTGCCGGCGGCTCCTGCCACCGAGTCGAGCGCTTCTACCAGCGGAACACCGGCGGCGAATGTAGTGGCGAGGGTGCGGGCGTAACGGGCGACAGCGGATTTGTAGAGGATGTCGCCGATGACCGGGATTTTCAGCATGCCGCGGTCCAGCGCATCGCGGAACTTCTCGGACCGTTTGTGGAGTTCACGGAAGCCGAAAGCGAAGCCGAACATGGCGATCAGCACAACAAACCACCAAGTCTGTAGTGCTTCGGAAATATGGATAACGAACATGGTAAATGCCGGCAGTTCTGCACCGAAGCCTGCGAAGACAGCTTGGAACTGCGGTACTACCTTGATCAACAGGATCGCCGAAACAATGACAGCCACCACGATCACGGCGATCGGATAGGTCATGGCTTTCTTGATCTTGGCCTTCAGCGACTCGGTCTTTTCCTTGTAGGTCGCCACACGGTCCAGCAAGGTTTCCAGCGCGCCTGACTGCTCGCCGGCGTCGACCAGGTTGCAGTAAAGGTCGTCGAAGTACTGCGGCTTCTTGCGCAGAGAGTTCGCCAGGCTGTTACCGGCTGCGACTTCCTGCTTGATCTCCTCGACCAGCTTGCGCATGTTCGGGTTGTCGAAGCCCTCGCCGATGATGTCGAAGGACTGCAGCAGTGGCACGCCCGAGCCCATCATGGTGGCCATCTGGCGGGTGAACAGCGCGATGTCCATGGGCTTGATCTTCTTGCCTGCGCTGAGCAGGGACATGCCCTTCTTGCGCACCTTGGTCGGGTTGATGCCCTGCTTGCGCAATTGTGCCTTGACCAAGGCTGTATTCGCGCCGGAAAGCTCCCCTTTGACCTTCCCGCCCTTGCGGTCAGTACCTTCCCAGGTAAAGACGCCCATCTTTGCTGCTTTATCCGCCATGGATTAATCCTTGGTCACGCGGTTGACTTCCTCGAGGCTGGTGATGCCTTGCATGGCCTTGAGCAGGCCCGAGGTACGCAGGTCATTGAAGCCTTCTTTGCGGGCTTGCTCCGCGATCTGAATGGAGTTGCCTTCCTCCATGATAATGCGTTGCAGTGCGGGCGTGATTTTAACCACTTCATAAATACCCAAGCGGCCCTTGTATCCACCCTTGCAATTGTCGCACCCGACCGGCGAATAGAGCTTGAAGGTGCCGATCTTGTCCGCGGGGAAGCCTTCATGGAGGAGCGCTTCCTGCGGTACATCATGTTCTTTCTTGCAGTGCGGGCAGAGCTTGCGCGCCAGACGCTGGGCGATGATCAGGTTGGTCGAGGTCGCCAGGTTGAACGAGGCCACGCCCATGTTCAGAAGGCGTGTCAGGGTTTCCGCAGCGCTGTTGGTGTGCAGCGTCGACATCACCATGTGGCCGGTCTGTGCGGCCTTGATGGCGATTTCGGCGGTTTCCAGGTCGCGGATCTCACCGACCATGATCACGTCCGGGTCCTGACGCAGGAAGGCGCGCAGTGCCTGGGCGAAGTCCATCCCCTGACGTGGGTTCACGTTTACCTGGTTGATGCCTTCCAGGTTGATTTCCACCGGGTCTTCGGCGGTGGAGATATTGATGTCCGGGGTATTGAGGATGTTCAGGCCGGTGTACAACGACACCGTCTTGCCCGAGCCGGTCGGGCCGGTTACCAGAATCATGCCTTGCGGCTGTTTGAGGGCGTCCAGGTAAAGCTGCTTCTGTGCCTCTTCGTAACCCAGCGCATCAATGCCCATCTGTGCGCTGGAGGAGTCGAGGATCCGCATCACGATCTTCTCGCCCCACAAGGTGGGCAGCGTGTTGACGCGGAAGTCGATGGACTTGGTCTTGGACACTCGCATCTTGATGCGGCCGTCCTGCGGTTTGCGGCGCTCGGAAATGTCCAGGCCAGCCATGACCTTCAGGCGTGCGGAGATGCGGCTGGCCAGCTGGATCGGCGGTTTGGCCGTTTCATGCAGCATGCCATCGGTACGGAAGCGGACACGGTAGATTTTTTCGTAGGGCTCGAAGTGCAGGTCGGAAGAGCCGCCCTTGATCGCATCCAGCAGCATCTTGTTGACGAACCGCACCACTGGCGCATCATCGGCGTCGCCGCCAATGGGTTCGTCTTTCGCTCCGGCATCACCGCTCTCAATATCCAGGCCGTCCAGATCAACGTCGCCGAGATCGTCGAGGCCGCTGTTCGCGCTTTCGAAGAGTTTCTCGATGGCTTCGCCCAACTTGTCATCCTCGACCAGGATGGCTTCGGTGGTCAGGCCGGTGCTGAACTGGACGTCGGTGATTGCCTGGTGGTTAGTCGGATCGGAGAGGCCGACGAAGAGCTTGTTGCCGCGACGCCACAGCGGCATCACGCGGTGTTGGCGCACCAGCTTTTCGCTGATCAGCTCCTTCGGCAGGCTCTCCTTGTCGAGTGAGGAGAGGTCGAAATAGGCGACACCAAACTGGTCTGCCGCCAGCTCGGTCAGCGGCTTGCTCTTTACCAGTTTGTTCTGCACCAGATAGGTCACCAACGACAGCTTGTTGCGTTGGGCCTGTAGCTGCGCCTGCTGGGCGCTCTTTTCATCCAGCAGCTCGGCAATCACCAGTTGGCGAGCGAGCCCGGACAGCACGACTTGATCGTTCATGGGAAATGCCCAGCAATGAATTGGTTGCCTTATATCGCAGATGCCCAAGTCTGCCAAACTGACATCAGTGGGCTGTCAAATTTTGTCACTTCCTGCGTAATTTTCTCTCGATCTGCTTCTTGCGCTCCTACAGAGTAGCGGTTTTCAGGGTGTAGGAGATTTGGCACGGAAGCTGCTTCATCGGAATCAGGTCCAACGACCTCTTCTACAAACCTGGAGAGAATTATGAAGGCTCAAAAAGGCTTCACCCTGATCGAACTCATGATCGTGGTTGCAATCATCGGCATCCTGGCCGCCATCGCTATCCCGGCTTACAGCAAGTACCAGGCTAAGGCCAAAGTGACTGCTGGTCTGGCTGAGATCTCTGCGGGCAAGACTGCATTCGAAACACAAAGTTAATGAAGACGAGGATATCACCACTCCGTCCGACATCGGTCTGCAAGCCACCACTGCTAACTGCGCTATTTCTGCGAGCAAAGCTGACGGTACCATTACTTGCGAACTGCTGAATGCGCCGACTCAAGTAAATGGCCAGAGCATCATCTGGACCCGTACTGCTTCCAGTGGCGAGTGGAAGTGCTCCACTAGCACTATCGAAGACGAATACGCTCCGAAGGCCTGTCAGTAATAGCAGGTTTGAAAAATGGACCGCATTGGCGGTCCATTTTTATTTCTATCCGCGGGGGTGAATCTGAAACGCAATCTGCCCTTTGCCTCAGTCGTTCTAGCTTGGGGATTTTGCCTGTATCTGGCCTATTCACTGGGGCTGTCCGGGACATTCTATTACGACGACATTCGCCCCCTGTCGGGTTTGCCTGCGGTTACTGACTTCCCTTCTTCGATGATCTACGCCTTGGGGGAAATTTCCGGGCCCCTCGGGCGCCCATTGAGCATGCTCGAGTTTCCTGCTCAACCAGCATGATTGGCCGGGTAATGCTTCCGGCTTTCTGTTGATCAATATTCTTCTGCATATTGTTAATGCCGGGCTCGTTCTCCTTCTTGCTCGGGTTCTGCTATTGCTGAGGGGCACGCCTCGGGAGTCCGCGAACTACCTTGCCCTTTTGATTGCGGCTCTCTGGTCCGTATTGCCGATTCAGGCCACCACTTCGCTGATTACGATTCAGCGCATGGCGGGGCTGTCTGCACTTTTCGTATTTCTGGGCGTGCTCACTTACGTGTATGCCTTGCGCCAGTTGAATGAGCGCAAACTGTTTAGCGTTTTGTTCCCCCTCTGTGTTCTTGGCGTCATGACCATATTGTCCATGTTGGCCAAAGAAAACGGCGCGCTGCTGCCGGTATTTGTTTTCGTCGTGGAACTGACCTTGTTGGCTGGCGTTGTATCTACGGCGCCGTGGCGGATGCTTCGGCTCTCGCTTACTGGGGGCGCCACGTTCGCGTTGCTGGTTTATCTGGTACTCAGGAGCTTTAGCAGCACGGATTATTCCGGTCGTGATTTCACCCTGGAGCAGCGTTTGCTGACCGAGCCAGTGGTGTTGCTCGACTATCTGCGGGCCGCATTCCTGCCAGACCCATTCTCGATCAGTCCTTTCCATGATCAATATCCTGTCCAGAGAACGCTAGCGTGGGGCAATGGGCTGGCAATACTGGCTCTGATCGTCAGCATGACGATATCCCTCAAATTGCGCCGTCGTCTGCCGGTGCTTGCCTTCGCCGTACTTTGGTTCTTGGCTGCGCATTTACTGGAGTCAACAGTTGTCGGTCTGGAGTTGTACTTCGAACACCGAAACTATGTCGCCCTGTTTGGCCCTTGCCTGGCCATCGTTTGGGGTGCATTTGGCCTGGCGCAGCGCTATCGCAAGATCGCCCTTGGCGTCGTCGCTGCCTATTGTGTCGGGATGCTCGCTGTTCTGTGCCAGGTGACGTCACTATGGGGCAAGCCGCTGGATGCGGCTCTGGTCTGGTTCGACTCAGCACGTGGATCATCTCGCGCGGCAGAGCACCTTGCCTTGATGTTCCTGGACAAGGGTAAGGTCTACGAAGCCGGGCGGGTGATGGAGATGCAGTCCGAGCGGTGCCCCGATTGCGTCGGTTCAGCGGTGCAAGCGATGTTGCTGTCCTGCATCGAGGGGCGAGAGGCCGATGTTCGCCGTCACTACGAACAGGCGTTGAACCTCGCAGCCAAGCCTGACTTAGGCAGTGCGCCCTCTGCACTGACAAGTACCTTTAAGCAAGTGGAGTCTGGTCAGTGCAAGGCGCTGAACTTTGATGATTTGCAGCGACTGCTCCTGGCCATGGCCTCGGCCCAGGAGAAAGGCGGCGCCACTGGCTATCTGTTGCCTCTTTACTCCAACCTCCAGCGCTTGGCCGTTGAGCGGGGAGATGATCAGACGGCCATGCTCTATCTGCGCAAGGTCTGGGCCATCAAGAATGATCCCGGAGTTGCCGAGGTGCTCGTCGGTTACTGGATGCGCCAGGAGAAATATGATGAGGCGCGTCAGTTCGTCGGGAACGAGATGTGCCGTAGCCTGCCTCGTAACCCCTGGCTAGCCGATGTTCGGCGAGAGCGCTGTGCGGCAGCAATGGCGCACATCGAGAAAGAGTCTATGAAGCGGAAGGAGGGGTAGGTGCAAGAGCGCGGGAGCAATATCTCGATCATTTTGCCGGCCAAGAACGAGGCACAGGGCCTGTCGCTGGTGTTGCCAGAGTTGCGACAGTTGTACCCGCAAGCCGAAATCATCGTGGTTGACGATGGCTCCAGCGATTCCACCTCTGCTGTGGCGCAGGAGTTCGGCGTCAATGTTGTTCGCCACCCCTACAGCAAGGGTAATGGTGCCGCGATCAAAAGTGGTTTGCGTAAGGCATCCAGGGAAATCGCGGTTTGCATGGATGCCGACGGCCAGCATCGTCCTGCTGACATCGAATTACTGCTGAAAAAGATCGACGATGGCTACGATCTGGTGGTGGGCGCGCGCTCGGCGACCGCTCAGGCTGGTGTTCACCGAGGTCTCGCCAACGCCTTTTATAATCGCCTGGCGAGTTGGATGGTAGGGCAGCCAGTTGCTGATCTGACTTCTGGTTTCCGCGCAATGCGCCGTGCGCTGGTCGAAGAATTTATCTGCCTGCTGCCCAACGGATTCTCTTACCCGACGACTACAACGATGTGCTTCTTCCGTGCAGGTCATTCAGTGGCCTATGTCCCGGTGGACGTGAAGCCTCGCCTGGCTGGCACGCAGAGTCATATCAAGCTGGTTCGCGACGGTGTCCGCTTCCTGATGATCATCTTCAAGATCGGCACCCTCTATTCGCCGCTGAAGATCTTCCTGCCTATCAGCGCCAGCCTGTTTTCCTTAGGGTTGGGGTACTACCTGTACACTTTCATTGAGTATTCGCGTTTTACCAACATGAGTGCGCTGCTGTTCACGACATCTATCATGGTCTTTCTGATGGGGCTCGTATCCGAGCAGATTACCAATCTGCTCTACAGTCGAACCGGTGACTGACGTGATTTATGTCGTGCTAGGAACCAAGGCGCAACTGATCAAGATGGCGCCGGTAATGATGGAACTGCGTGATCGCGCTGTTCCCTACCGATTCATCTCCACCGGCCAGCACAAAGACACGACCGGCGATATTCTGGAGAATTTCCAGGTTGCCGGCCCGGAGCAGTTTCTGTACGAAGGACCGGACGTTGTTTCGATCCGCCAGATGCTGATGTGGTCTATGAAGGTAGTGTTTCGTGCTTTTCGCCACCGAAGAAGTCTGTTTCCCAAGCGAGACGGATTGGTTCTGGTTCATGGCGATACTGCTTCAACATTGTTGGGTGCGCTCATCGCCAGGATAGCCGGGCAGAGGATCGGCCACGTTGAAGCCGGTTTGCGCTCCTTCAATTACTTTCACCCATTTCCAGAAGAGTTGATCAGAGTTGTTGTAGGTCGTATGGCCGATGTTCGTTTTTGTCCGGGAGAGTGGGCGCTCGGTAACGTGGCGAAGTATGGCCGTGGACGAAATGTCGATATTGGTGGGAATACGCTGCAGGATTCTCTGAGGGTGATGCTGAGCCAGCCGCAGGACTTCGAGTTGCAGATTCCAGCCAAGGATTTCGGAATCGTCAGTGTTCACCGCTTCGAGAACCTGAAAACCAAGGAAGCCTTGCTTCGTATCGTCGAATTGGTCGAACTGGTGGCGGGCCAGTTCCCGCTTCTCTTCATCCTGCATAAACCCACCGAGCGCAAGTTGCGTCAGTTCGGGCTGTATGAGCGCTTGTCGCGGTTGCCTGGTCTCGAGTTTCGGCAGCGCTATGACTATCTACGCTTCATGCATCTGGTAAAGGCGGCTCGTTTCGTGGTGAGCGATGGAGGCAGTAACCAGGAGGAGTGTTTCTATCTGGGCAAGCCGCTTTTGTTGTTGCGGGCCGCAACGGAGCGCAAAGAAGGCCTGAATGACAACTGCACCTTGTCCGAGTACAAGCCGGAGCGAGTCTTGGCCTTCATTTGCTCATTGCACGACAGAGTCCCTCGTGAAATGCATCTATCGAACGGTTCACCCTCCGCGCGCGTTGTGGACATTTGTCAGGAGCACATTGCCTCGTGACGCCTCGATACGCCATTCGGTTGGATATCGATACCACCGTCTGCGCTCGCCGACTCGATGAAGTCGTTGCGTTGGGGGAAAGCCTAGGGGTCCGATTCACGATCTTTGCCAATATGGGGCGTTCTGTCAGTCTCCCCGCCGCTCTTCGCAGGCGCCTCGTCGGCAAGCATGCGACCCAGCCTTCGGCCGCGATGCCGGCCAAGCTTTCAATTCGCAGCAAGATTGGTTGGCTGGGAATACTCGAGAGTGTCTTCCTCAATCCGGAACTGCATCGGTTGTCCGGCGACGCATTGCAGCGGGCCCGGCAGTGCGGCCATGAGGTTGGATTGCATGGCGGTCTCAATCATAGCCTGTGGCATTTTGCGGCATCTTCCATGTCGGCCGATGAGATGCGCCGCTTCCTCATGCCGGCTGTGAATCGCTACCGCCAGCTATTGGCGGGGGGAGAATCCTTCGGGTTTTCCAGTCCAGGGTTCTCGGTGAGCGAGATGGCCTACGAGCTGCTTGCCGACGCTGGGTGCGGTTACCTGTCTGACTTCATCGATCCGCAGGGCGCGATAGTGCGACGTGAATGTGGGCTACCCGATATACCGGTGACGTTGTCAGCTGCCAAGACGGTCGATTTCCTGGAGTCGTACGTGGCATCAGGAGAGTGCTGGTCAATGGAACACGCCATTGCGCAAAGCATTGGTGTCTCGGGTTTTGGCGTGTATTACTCGCATCCATGCTTCATTGCCGGCAGAGGGCGCCAGGCTTTTATCTCGTTCATTCAGGCGTTGAAGGAGCAGGCCGCGATCGTAACCATGCGCGAGCTGCTCTCATAGCGGTGGCGCAGGCGCCAGGCGTTTCAGGTAAAGCGTGAAGATTGCCGCAAGAAGCAGGGTCAGCCCGAGCTGGATAGCTCGATCAAGCAGCAACGCAGCCAGCAAAGGTCCTTGCTCCAGGCCAAGCCATCCCCCCATTGCCGTCAAGGACAGCTCCTTGTATCCGAGGTTGCCAGGTGTCAGCGACACGATGGAAAGCAGCACGCTGGCCGTGCTGATGAGGATGCAATCGGTCAAATCGAAGGCGAGGCCTACGCCCGAGAACAATACATAGGTGATGGCTGTAGACAGGGCGATCTGCAGACCATTGAGCCCGATGAGCTTCGTCAGGTCCTGCAATTGCAGTGCTTGAAAGGGGGCTGTCAGTTCCTGAATCCAGAAGGTGCTTGAGCGACTGAGCCGCGGCAGGTACAGAAGCAATACCATGCCACATAGTGTGCCTGCCCCGGCCAAACTCAGCAGTAAGCTGTTGGGAACCAGAGCAGGTTCCATGGACAACACCAGCACGGTGACGGCGACGTTGCAGATGACATTCAGGATCGAGGCTATGGAAAACTGCGAGGCGCTTTGCTTGACCGAAATCTGCAGGTGTTTCTTCAGCAGCAGGGCTCGGCTGCCGAACTGGGCAAGGCGCAAGGGGGCGATATAGTTCCAGGCACTCGAGATCCTGGTTCACCCCGACGAAGAAGAGCAGGCTTCCAGAGGCATTAACCTTGCTGCTCAGGTGCTTGAGCATCAGTGCATTGCTTAAATGAAACAGCAGATAAAGTGCAATGATGTTGACGGTAGCGGTTAGCGGAAATGACGCTAGCCCCCCAAGGGCATCCTTGTGTAAATAACAGAAAAGCAGAAAGACGATCGCGGTGATCGGCGCAATGCTTCTTCGTATTATTTTGCCAATTTGCATTTGACGAATTCGATGAGTGGTTTGGCGTCACTCGGGCTGAAATGAGCGAAGACCAGGCGGCGGCCTTTGCCCAGAATTGTCTTTATGGCATCTAGCTTTGCCTTGCCTGAAGCCTTTATGAATGCCACCGGCATGCCTTCATGGACCCATACGACTTTGCCTTTTGGACGCGGCTGGAACTCAGGTGCTTTTCCTAACAAGGTGTCCCGGTAAGCCTGCGAGAAGTTGATCCCCAGCTTGCTTCCCATGGCGTGCTGCAGCCAGAAGCGTCCGTTGATTTCCAGTAGCCATAGTTCGCCATCCTGAAGTATGGCCTCCAGCTCGAATATTCCTTCGTAATCGAGAAATCGCAGTGCCTGTTCTGCGAGCGAGCGAAGACGACCGATGAGGTGTTCCGAGTCGATTGTAGTCACCAAGACTGCCGTGCCACCTGGATGTGGGTATTCCAGGACCTTCCGAGTGCTTATGCTGGCCATGAGTGACCCCGCAACGAAAAGCCCCGATATAGACAGATGATTGCGTAAATCGGAGTTTAAGCGCTGCTGTGTAACGTGCGTGCCGGTTGCGATGGTATGGCCGTTAAATCCTTTTTCGGAAACCTTGCTGCCAATGAACGCTCGGCGTGGTTTGACTATTTGCGAGTCGGAAACGGACGCGTCTCTTGCTGCATGGGTATAGGGGACTTGGAAGTGAGGACTCATCACTTCGAAGAACCTGAGTTTGTCGAGCAGAATGTCCGCGCAGTCGCAGGTTTTCTGGAAGAAGAGAAATCCGTTTTGCCTGAGTGTTGGTGCTTCCCGACGAATGAACTCCAACCAGAAATCGCTGGTAGGGTAAAGGATCTGAGGCGGTGCACATGCCAAGTCGAGAACGGCCTGCAAAATGTCCTCCGGCGCGCTTGATGCCGGCGTGATCGATCTTGCGTGCCTGGTCGCATAGGCCGGTGCTCGCGCCTGGATATCCAGCAGGATGGTGTCGGGCGAGGCGAGCTGGCGGCAAATCGCCAGTGCGTTTGCGCTGCCCCCCAGGACGATGTGCTTCATGGTTTGATGATCAATACCAGCTCGTTGGCGAAAGCTCTCAATCGGTGCAGTTTGAGGAGCTTAACGACAGGCACTAGCCAGGAAGCATTTCTGCTGACGAAGTTCTCTAGCATGTTGTCGTAGGCGATGATTTCGTATGGCAGGCCTGTCTGTTCGCCGATTGCCTGCAAGTCTGCCCAGGTGTAGCGTCGGAAGGTAAATATCTTTTTTCCAAAGAGCCGCTTGAGCCGACTAGCGAGTCCATCGAGGTAGTTGTGTTGATTGTGGGCAAATGCGAAGGCGACTTGTTCGGTGACACGCAGTTGCTCATTCACTATGCGCGATGCATCAGCATTATCGAAAAGCACAATGAGCCCCGAATGGAATGTGACCGAAAACTGTTGCGCAGCAAATGGTAGCGCGAAGGCATCTGCTACACAGGATTTCACCTGTTCGAGCGCTAGGCCACGTATGGCTGACTCATTCAGGTCAGTAGCAATACAGTCTTTTCCGGGGAACCGATTGGCGAGGTAAATTGAGTCCTTCGCGCTGAAGGAACCTTCCTCCAGAAAGTTTTCCACCTGCTCGTGCAGGCCGGTTCGGAAAAGGTACTCGGCAATGAACATGCCGCGCTTCGGGCGGCCTTTCTGGTAAGTGCGAATGTTGTTTTCGTACAAATCGCTCCAGTCCATACCGCGAATGTCGGGCATATCTGCTCTCAAGCTTGAACAGCTTTTTCAAAGGGGAAAACGCCGCGAGTATCCACGATCAGTCGCGCGTGCTGGCCGATTTCGGCATAGTCGAACGCATCATGGTCGGTCGCCAGCACCACGCAGTCGAATTCGTCCAGGCTGGCAGGCGTCAGGCTGATCGATTCGAGGTCGAAGCTGTAGTTGCGCTTGTTCGGAAAGCTCGGGACGTGCGGATCGGAGTACTGGACTTCGGCGCCGCGCTGTTCCAGCAGGGACATGATTTCGACCGCCGGCGATTCCCGGGTGTCGTCGATGTTCTTCTTGTAAGCCAGGCCGAGGATCAGCACACGGCTACCGTTTACGGCTTTCTTCCGGCTGTTCAGCGCGTCGGCGACTTTTTCCACCACCCAGTGCGGCATGTAGTGGTTTATCTCCCCCGCCAGTTCGATGAAGCGCGTATTGACCCCGTACTCCTTGGCCTTCCAGGTCAGGTAGAACGGGTCGATAGGGATGCAGTGGCCGCCCAGGCCGGGGCCTGGGGTGTAGGGCACGAAACCGAAGGGTTTGGTGGCGGCGGCGCGGATCACCTCATGGATGTCGATGCCCATCTTGTCCGCGACGATCTTCATCTCGTTGACCAGGCCGATGTTCACGGCGCGGTGGATGTTTTCCAGCAGTTTGGTCATCTCCGCGGCGCGAGGGCTGCTCACGGGGACCATGGTGTTGATGGCGTGGGCATAGATCGCACTGCCCAGTTCCAGGCAACTGGCGGTCATGCCGCCGATGACTTTCGGGATGTCACGGGTGCCGAAGCGCGGATTGCCCGGGTCTTCCCGTTCCGGGGAAAACACCAGTGCGCAATTCTCTCCGGGAATGAAGCCCTGGCGGGCCAGGCGCGGAGCCAGTTCTTCTTCGGTGGTCCCTGGCCAGGTGGTGCTTTCCAGGCTGAGCAACTGTCCTTCGCGGAAGTACGGAAGAATCGCTTCAGTGGTGTTGATCACGTAGCTCAGGTCCGGCTCGTGGTGGCGGTCCAGAGGAGTGGGGACGCAGATGATTAGCACGTCCGCTTCATGGCTACGGGAGAAGTCACGGGTGGCCTCGAACCCCGACGCTCTGGCGGCCTGGATCAATTCGGGACCGAGACGCTCGATATAGCTGCGACCTTCGTTCAGTGCGCTGACCTTGGTTTCGTCGATGTCGAAACCTATGACCTTGATGCCCACTTCCGCAAAACGCAGTGCAAGGGGAAGGCCGACATAGCCCAGGCCATAGATACCCACGACGGCGGTTCCGGCGGATATCCTGGTGCGGAGTTGGTCGAGTGCGCTCATCGAAATGCCCGGACAGAAAGAATTCGGCCATTCTGGCGAGTTTTGCTGGTCGTGGGAATTCTCTGAAACGCAGGTGAGACAATATGTGACTGATCTCTCGCCCGTTACCGACAAGGTGGGGCAATTGCCTAGACCGGAACAGGGTGGTAGCTTACGCCCGCCGCCGGTGTAGCTCAGTCGGTAGAGCAGCTCATTCGTAATGAGAAGGTCGGGGGTTCGATTCCTCTTACCGGCACCAGCTTCAACAAAAAGCCCCGCTTTCGAGCGGGGCTTTTTGTTTTCCGGGTACGGAAAAGTCAGGCGTAGCCGCTCGGGTTCTGGCTCTGCCAGTTCCAGGCGTCGCGGCACATGTCCTCGATGTCGCGGGTGGCTCTCCAGCGCAGCTCTCTGCCCGCCAGCGCTGGGTCGGCATGGTAGCTGGCGATGTCGCCATCGCGGCGGGGCAGGATCTGGAAGGGCAGTTCGTGGCTGCAGGCCCTTTCGTACGCGCGGATGATCTCCAGCACGCTGTAGCCGCGGCCGGTGCCGATGTTGAAGGTCTTTGCGCCGCTGGTGCCATCCAGCCAGCGCAGGGCGCTGAGGTGGGCGTTGGCCAGGTCGACGACATGCAGGTAGTCGCGCACGCCAGTGCCGTCCGGGGTCGGGTAGTCGTTGCCGAAGACGCGGATGAAAGGTTGTTTGCCGGTGGCGACCTGGGAGACATAGGGCATCAGGTTGTTGGGGATGCCATTTGGGTCTTCACCGATGCGTCCGCTGGCGTGGGCGCCGACCGGGTTGAAGTAGCGCAGGATGGCCATGGTCCACTGAGGATCGGCGTGGGCGATGTCGCGCAGGGCGATTTCCGCCATCAGCTTGGACTGGCCGTAGGGACTGGCCGGACCGGTGGGGGCGTCTTCCCGGATCGGGCTTTCCGCCGCCAGGCCGTAGACCGTGGCTGAAGAGCTATAGATGAAGCGCTTCACGCCATGGCGTTGCATGACCTGGCAAAGGGTGACGGTGCCCGTGAAGTTGATCTGGTAGTAAGCGATAGGATCGGCCACCGATTCGGCGACGGACTTTACGCCGGCGAGGTGGATGGCGGCGTCGATCTCGTATTCGTTGAACAGCCGATCGAGGATGGCTTCGTCGCGGACGTCGCCCTTGACGAAGGGAATGCTCCGCCCGGTGAGCTGCTCGATGCGTTGTAGTGGGATGGGGGAGCTGTTGCTCAGGTTATCGAGCACGACGGGCTGATAACCCTGCTCGATCAGTTCCAGACAGATATGGGAGCCGATAAAGCCGCAGCCCCCGGTCAGCAGAATCGTGCCCGCCATCGCGCCAGTGCCTCCTTTCGCCAGCTGTAGGAAGGCGCCTGAGGGAATTCAGGCGCTTGGCTGGAAGCGTAGGCGAGGTAGGACAGGCGCGCCTGTCAGAGCGATTACAGGCTCAATCGCATCGACAGGTCCAGCGCCTTGACGTCCTTGGTCAGGGTGCCGATGGAGATGTAGTCCACGCCAGTCTCGGCGATGGTGCGCAGGGTGCTCTCGGTGATGCCGCCCGAGGCTTCCAGCTTGGCGCGGCCGGCGGTAAGGGCGACGGCGGTGCGAATGTCGTCCAGGCTCAGTTCGTCGAGCATGACGATATCGGCGCCTGCATCCAGGGCCTGGCGCAGTTCGTTCAGGTCTTCCACCTCGATCTCCACCGGTTTGCCGGGGGCGATCTGGTGAGCGGCCGCGATGGCCTGTGCGATGCCACCGCAGGCGGCGATATGGTTTTCCTTGATCAGGAATGCGTCGTACAGGCCGATACGGTGGTTATGGCAGCCGCCGCAGGTGATCGCGTACTTCTGCGCCAGGCGCAGGCCGGGCAGGGTCTTGCGGGTGTCGAGCAGCTTCACGCCGGTGCCTTCCACCAGATCGGCATAGTGGCGGGCGCGGCTGGCGGTGCCGGAGAGGAGCTGGAGGAAGTTCAGTGCGCTGCGCTCGCCGGTGAGCAGGGCGCGGGCCGGGCCTTCCAGGGTGAACAGGGTCTGGTCGGCGCTGACTTGTTCGCCGTCTCGGGCCTGCCACTTCACCTGCACACGCGGGTCGACCTGGCGGAAGACCTCGTCGACCCAGGCGGTGCCGGCGAGGGTAGCGTTCTCGCGGGTGATGATGCGGGCGCTGGCGTCGCGCTCGGCGGGGATCAGCTGGGCAGTGATGTCGCCGCTGCCGACGTCTTCGGCCAGTGCGGCGCGGACGTTGGCCTGGATTTCCCCGGAAAGCTCGGCGAGGGTGAGGTTCGGCATGGAGGGCTCCTGTTCGCAGTGGCGCGATTATACGGAGGAGGGCGCCCGGCGGGCAGTGACTGCTTCTTTTTGCGTCGCCGCACGATTTGTCTGACGGACGGCGACTCTCCTACTGTGAATTTCTTCAAGAATGCGTGAAATGTCTCTTGGTTGTGTAAGAAGCTTCCCTATAATGACGTTGAACCTTTCCGCTTTTTGACGCCACTAAATTGACGTTACGGATGACGCTTCGATGACTGTTGGTGCCGCCAGACAGGTCTGACGGCAGGAGACTTGCGATGCAGAACGACGCGAACGTAGTGCCGCTGAACAAGTCGGCCACGGAAACCTCGCAGACTTCGTTCGCTGGACGCGTTCCGGCGGGGCTCGTGGCTGTCCGCGATAAGGTCGCCGCCCAGCTGCGTCATGCCATGCAGGCCCTGTTCGACAACGCTGACGATACCCTGTTCGAGATGGCCGATCGCGCCGCCAATAACGCCGAACAGAGCGCCTACTTCGAAGCCATGCGCGACCTGCGCCTCAAGCGCAAGGGCATCGAGCGCGGCTTCCTGCAGAAGGTCTTCGAGAATTTCGCCAACCTGAACCAGTATGAAATCGGCCGCGCGCCGGTGCTGGATACGGTTTCCTACGAGAATCTCACCCTGGTACAGAACGACGAGCTGGAAGAGTCCGTCGCCCTGGACGCCATGGTCGCCAAGGTGATGAGCCGCGACGGCGTCGCCCTCACGCACCTCACTACCCGTTTCAACACGCTGGTCAGCAAGAAGGTCGAAGACAAGACCAACCCCCTCGGTCCACGCCAGCTTTGCGAGGCCTTCCTCGAGGCCTGCCGTGGTCTGGGCGTGGAGATCAAGGTCAAGCTGATCATCCTCAAACTCTTCGAGAAGTACGTGCTGGCCGATGCCGAGCACCTGTACGCGGAAGCCAACCAGACCCTGATCGCCCTGGGTGTGCTGCCGGAGCTGAAGTCCGTTCCGCTGCGCCGCCCGCCGCAACGTACCGTCCCCAGCGGCCAGGGGGCCGCGCCGTCCGCTGCTGCCCCTGAAGCGGGTGAGCAGGGCAGCGGCCAGTACATGGACGCTGACAGCCAGGCTGCCTTCGCCGCCCTGCGCGATCTGCTCTCGGAAGTGCGCGGCAGTGCTGCACCCACGCGCTCCATGCCCGCTGATGCGGTGCCGATTTCCAGCAATGACCTGATGCGTCTGCTGTCCCACCTGCAGTCGCACCTGCCGGCGCAGACCATCGATGAAGTCGACGTGCGCCAGCACCTGGACCACCTGCTGACCCGCGTCAGCAGCAAGAGCGGCCGCTCCCGCGTGGTCGGTCAGGTGGATGAGGACGTCATCAACCTCGTCTCCATGCTCTTCGAATTCATCCTCGACGACCGCACCCTGCCGGATTCTCTCAAGGCCCTGATCGGCCGCATGCAGATCCCGATGCTCAAGGTTGCGGTCCTCGACAAGACCTTCTTCAGCCGTGGCAGCCACCCGGCGCGTCGCCTGCTCAACGAGATCGCCTCGGCCGCACTGGGCTGGGCTGAACACTCTGATGGCCAGCGCGACCACCTGTACCAGAAGATCGAGCAGGTGGTGATGCGCCTGCTGAACGACTTCGTCGACGACCCGGCGATCTTCTCCGAGCTGCTCGACGAGTTCATCTCTTTCACCGGCGACGAGCGCCGCCGCAGCGACCTGCTGGAGCAGCGTACCCGCGACGCCGAGGAAGGTCGTGCCCGCGCCGAGCTGGCCCGTCAGGACGTGGAAGGCGTGCTTAACGAGCGCCTGCTCGGCCGTACCCTGCCTGAAGTGGTGGTGCGCTTGCTGCAGGAAGCCTGGAGCCAGGTTCTGCTGCTGACCTGTCTCAAGCACGGCACCCACTCCTCTGAATGGGAAGCTGCCCTGGCCACCATGGACGACCTGATCTGGAGCGTGGAGCCCCACGAGGACCCGGATTCGCGTCTGCGTCTGCTGGAGATGGTTCCGCAGCTGCTCAAGTCGCTGCGCGAAGGTCTGGCTTCGGCCGCTTTCGACCCTTTCTCCACGGGCGAATTCTTCAGCCGTCTGGAAGGGCTGCACGTGCAGGCCTTCCAGCGCTACAAGCAGGTCGAGGAAGCTCCGCTGCTCGATCTGGAAGACGACCTGCCGCTGTTGGACGACCCGCTGGACGCGCCGGCAGCCGTCGTGCCTGCCGCTGTTCAGCCGGCCATGGTTGCGGTGGTCGAGGAGATCATCCTTGCCTCGCCGGAGCCGGCCCGTGCCGTGGAGCCCGAGGAGGCCTTTGCCGACGACGACGAGTCGCTGCGCAAGGTCGATGACCTGCGTGTCGGCAGTTGGGTGGAGATCCAGGAAGACGAAGAGCACAAGCTGCGCTGCAAGCTGGCTGCGGTGATTCGTCCGAGTGGCCGCTACATCTTCGTCAACCGCACTGGTATGAAGGTGCTGGAAAAGACCCGCATGAGCCTGGCCGTCGAGTTCCGCCGCAACGCCGTGCGCCTGCTCGATGATGCGCTGCTGTTCGACCGTGCCCTGGAGTCGGTGATCGGCAACCTGCGTCGCCTGAAGAACGCCTGAGCCCGCTGGCCGCGTGCCAGCGGGTGCATTTCCCCTGTCGCCTGCTTTAGAGTGGGGCTCTGCCAAGGAGTCTCCATGCAGATCGACCCCGAATCCGGCTGGTGCCTCGACGCCCAGCGCTGCCCTTCGCCGAACTTCAACGCGCGCCCTGACGGCGAGGAAGTCTCGCTGCTGGTCATCCACAACATCAGCCTGCCTCCCGGCCAGTTCGGCACCTGCAAGGTGCAGGAGTTCTTCCAGAACCGCCTGGACGCCGATGAGCACCCGTACTTCGCCAGCATCTGCAGCCTGACCGTCTCGGCGCACTTCCTCATCGAGCGCGACGGCTCGCTGTTCCAGTTCGTCTCCTGCCACTCGCGCGCCTGGCATGCCGGCGTATCGCGCTTCGACGGGCGGGAGAACTGCAACGACTTCTCCATCGGCATCGAGCTCGAAGGCACCGATACCGACCCCTACAGCGACCGCCAGTACGAGGTGCTGGCGCAGCTGACAAGGGAGATACGCAAGGTATTTCCGGCGATCACCCCAAAACGCATCCAGGGCCATTGCGATATCGCCCCCGAGCGCAAGACAGACCCGGGCGAGGCGTTCGACTGGACGCGCTATTTTGCCGATATTGGCGCCGGCCTGAAGAAGGAGCCGACATGAGTTTCCTGGTGCTGTTGCTGGTCCTGCTGGTCGAGAAGTTTTCCGGCTGGCGCGCAAAGGTGCAGCGTGACGGTTGGTGGTTCGGCTGGCTGGCTACCGTGGGCGGCGTGAAGTCGCTGGTGGCTCAGCCCTGGCTCGGCCTGCTGGTGGCGATCCTGCCGCCGCTGCTGTTGCTGGCGTTGCTGCTGACCATTCTCGAGCCGGTTGCCTATGGTCTGCTGGCGCTGCCGGTGCAGTTGCTGGTGGTGGTCTGGAGCCTGGGGCGTGGCGACGTGCTGCGCGCCATCGGGCCGTTCCGCGATGCCTGGCGCCGTGAGGATGCCCAGGCCGCCTACCACGTCGCCGAGCGCGATCTTGGCGTGCAGGTACAGGCCGAAGGTGACGACGACCTGCTGGCCGTGGTGCAGGGCACCCTGGTGTGGGAGGCGTACCAGGCCTTCTTCGCCGTGATCTTCTGGTATGCGCTGCTCGGCCCGGTGGCCGCGCTGGCCTATCGGCTGCTTGCCCTCGCCGCCGAACAGGGCCGCCAGCCGGAACTGCGCGAGCGCGCCGCGCAACTGCGGCATGCCTTCGACTGGTTGCCGTCGCGTGCGCTGGTGCTGAGCTTCGCCCTGGTGGGCAATTTCGTCGCGGTGACCCGCACCTTGCTGCACGACCTGCTGGCCTGGGACGTACCCGCCGCTCGTCTGCTCGCCCGCGCCGGCTACGTGGCCGAGGACTTCAACGAAGGCGGCCTGGGTGCCAAGGGCGTCGCCAGCCTGGACGCGCTGTGGCAGCTGCTGGTGCGCTCTGCCGTGCTCTGGTACGCGGTCTTCGCCATCTGGGCGCTGCTGCTCTGATCCCGCGAATCGGGCCGGCTGCCGCCGGTCCGATGATGGCATTTTAACCTTAAGTTACAGAACTCCCCGCCGATATCAGGTACACATCGAACCCGACGCGTGAGGTGACGGCTGCTGCATGACAGCGACCGCGCCGATGTGTGTTCGCGACGACGACCCGTCCAGGGGCGCGTCGCACCATCCCCGACAAGCGACATAACAATAACGGGAACAGGAGACGTCTTTGTGAGGACCGTGCTCTATCCGGCCATCGCGCTGATGAACCGTCTGAGCTTCGGTATGAAGTTCAGCCTGATCAGCGTGCTGTTCTTTCTGCCGATGCTGATCACCAATTTCTACCTCGTTCGCGACTCCTACGGGCAGTTCGTCAGCACCCGCGCCGAGCTGGAAAGCCTCCAGCTGATCGGCAACGGGTTGCAGGTGCGCCGCCATCTCGAGTCCTACAACGACCTGCTGCAGATCAACGGGATTCTCGGCCAGTCCAGCAAGACCGCCGGCCTCGACTCGCGCATCAGCCAGTTGCACAAGGACCTGCAGGCGCAGATAGGCGGCCTGCAACCGGTCGCCCAGGATGCCGAGCAGATCACCGAGTTCAACGCCAAGCGCGACGAGCTGCTGGCCAGCCTGAAAGGCGTCGACGCCGAAGGCTCGCTGCAGAGCAAGGCGGCCATGGCTGCGCGCCTGCTCAGCGAAGTGCAGGTTTTCAACAAGCTGCTGGTGTCCCAGGCCGGCCTGAGCCAGGACGACGCCCGCGACCTGCGCCAACTCGCCGAGCTGATCACCTCCGGCACCCCGCAAGTGACCGAGACGCTCAGCCAGGGCCGCACCATGGGCGCCGGCGCGCTGGGGCAGGGGTTCCTCAATTCCTCCACCAGCAGCAAGCTCGACGACTTGCTGCAGGAGCTGGAAAAGCTCCACGCCGAGTACGGCCTCAAATTGCAGGACGCCCTGGGCGCCAGCCCGGCCGCGCAGAGCGCGCTGTCCGTCGACGCCCAGGCCAGCCGCGAAACGATCAAGAGCATGGGCAAGCTGTTCGAGGACAAGGTCGTGATGGCCGATACCCTCGACACGCCCTGGGCGGAGTTCTATGAGCAGGTCAGCAAGGCGATGGAGCAGACCTACCGCCTCGATGACCACGTCCTGCAATACGTCGACGGCGCCCTCCAGGCGCGCCTGGCCAGCAAGCAGCGGCAGATGGTGCTGCTGGTCGTCGCCCTGCTCGTGGTGTTCGTCTCCATCGTCTACCTCTACGGTGGCTTCTACGTCTCCACCCGCACCACGCTGAAGAGCCTGGGCAAGATGATGGAGCGCGTCGCTTCCGGCGACATGACCGTCAACTTCCAGGCCCAGAGCCGCGACGAGCTGGGCGAACTGGGCGATGCCTTCAACCAGACCGTGTCGAAGATCCACGACCTGATCGAGCAGGTCGGTCGTACCGTCAGCGAAGTGGAGCGGCAGACCGTGCGCGTGGAGTCGGTCTCCGCCGAGAGCAACCAGGCGGTGGCCGGGCAGCGCAACCAGATCGAGCAGGTCGCCACGGCGATGAACCAGATGGCCGCGACCGCCCAGGAAGTCGCGCGCAGCGCTGCCGTGGCGGTGGGTAGCGCGCACAACGTAAACCAGGAAACCACCAGCGGCCGCGCCCTGGTGGAGTCGCAGGTGGGCAGCATCCAGCGCCTGGCCGGCGAGATTGACGAATCGGTGGCGGTGATCAACCAGTTGGCCGCCGACAGCGCATCGATCAGCCGCGTGCTGGACGTGATCAAGGGCATCGCCGAGCAGACCAACCTGCTGGCGCTCAACGCCGCCATCGAAGCGGCGCGCGCCGGTGAGCAGGGCAGGGGCTTCGCGGTAGTGGCCGACGAAGTCCGCACCCTGGCCAAGCGCACCCAGCAGTCCACCGAGGAGATCGAGCAGATGATCGCGCGTCTGCAGAACGGTGTGGGTGCAGCGGTGAAGGCCATGGGCAGCAGTCACCAGACCGCCGACGGCACCGTCAGCCAGTCGGCCCAGGTGCAGCAGGCGCTGGAGAATATCCTCAGTGCGGTGGGCGCCATCGTCGACCAGAACCAGCAGATCGCCGCCGCCGCCGAGCAGCAGACCGCCGTGGCCCATGACATCGACCAGAACATCGTCGAGATCAACCAGGCCGGCGAGCGCACCTCCAGGAAGGCGCCAGCGAGACGCGAGCGCGCCAGCCGCGAACTGGCTGGGCAGGTGGTGGAACTCAAGCGACTGATCGGCGCGTTCCGCGTCTGATCTTCATGGATTCGGGACGGACCCGGTGGCCCGTCCCGTGACAGGGTTTTCGCCAGCAGACCGATGTCCGTGGGTCGCACGGATGCACCCCATCTCACGGGCATCGGTTTGTCGGTGAATCATCAGCCTCCTGTAGGAGCGGGCCATGCCCGCGAACAGAGTCAGCCGGCAACGCCATCGCTGGGCGCTTCGCGAGCAAGGACTAGGCGTCCCCCTCGATCCTGCGAAAAACCGAGGCTCAGCTCCAGTCGAACAGCTCCATCGCATTGCGCGTGCTGGCGCTGGCCAGCTCTTGCGGGCTGATGCCCTTCAGCTCCGCCAGTGCCACGCAGATATCCGGCAGATGCTCCGGGCTGTTGCGCACGCCGGGGTACATCGACGGCGCCATGTCCGGCGAGTCGGTCTCCAGCACGATGGACTCCAGCGGAATCTCCGGTACCACCTTGCGCAGGCGGTTGGCCTGCGGCCAGGTTGGCGCGCCGCCCAGGCCCAGGCGAAAACCCAGCTTGAGGTACTCGCGGGCTTCCTCGCGGCTGCCGGCGAAGGCGTGGACGATGCCCTGGCGTTTGGGCTTGTAGCGCTTGAGCGTGGCGATCATTGCCGCATGGGCGCGGCGCACGTGCAGCAGCACCGGCAGCTCGAAGTCGATGGCAATGCGCAGCTGTTCCTCGAAGAGGGCCTGCTGGCCGTCGCGGTCGAGGTCTTCCAGGTAGTAGTCCAGGCCGATCTCGCCTACTGCACAGAGCTTCGGGTGCCCGGCGAGACGCTGCAGCCACTCGCGCAGCGCCGTCAGATGTTCCGGCCGGTGTCGCGCCAGGTAGATCGGGTGCAGGCCCAGGGCGGCGTAAAGGTCCGGCTCGCTTTCCACCAGCGCCCAGACGTCTTCCCAGTTCTCGCGGAACACCCCCAGCAGCACCTGTCGCTCCACGCCCAGCTCACGGCTGCGCTGCAGCACGGCAGCGCGGTCCTGCTCGAAGTCCGGGCAGTCGAGGTGGTTGTGGGTGTCGATCAGGCGCATCGGCTCACTCCGTGCGCAGCTTGAGGTTGCGCGGAATCGGGTGCACGCCGGGGGTGTAGCTGTTCTGCTCGATGGCGGCTAACGCCAGGTCCAGCGCGCGCTCGGCGATCAGCGCGTGCTGCTGGGAGATGGCATTGACCTTCAGCGGCACGAAGTCCAGCAACTGGGTATCGCCGAAGGTGGCTATACGCAGGTCCGCTGGCCAGCCGCTGGGCAGCGCCTGGAGTACGTCGAAGACGCCCTCGAGCAGCACGTAGGAGGTGGTGATCAGCGCATCGGGCAACTGCCCCTGGCCGGCCAGCAGCTCTTCCATCAGGCGGCGGCCGCAGGAGCGGCTGAAGGTCTCGCCGTGCTCGATCAGCACCTGGCCCTGATAGTCGCGCAAGGCGCTGCGGAATCCCGCGGCGCGTTCCTGGGAAATGATCAGCTCCGGCCGCGCGCCGAGCAGGGCGATGCTGCGCGGTGCCGGTTTCAGCAGGCTGGCGGTGAGGCGTTGACTGGCGTCGCGGTCATCACTGACCACCGAGCAGAAACGCTGCGGGTCGAGCTGACGGTCCACCGCGATGATCGGCACGCCGTCGGCCTGCAGGCGCGCGTGGCTGTCGTCACCGACGGGCAGGCAACTGGCGACGACCAGTGCGTCACAGCGCCGCGCGCGGAACAGGCTGAGCACCTGGCGCTCGGTGTCCGGCTCGTCGTCGGAGCACGCGATCAGCAGCTGGTAGCCGCGCGCCCGCGCACCCTGCTCGAGCAGCTTGGCGAGCTTGGCGTAGCTGGGGTTCTCCAGGTCCGGCAGGACGAAGCCCAGGGTGCGGGTCTGCCCGCGGCGCAGGCTGGCGGCCTGTTGGTCCGGGTGGTAGCCGTGCTCCTCGATCACTGCGCGCACGCGCTCCACCGTGGCGGCGCTGATGCGGCGCTGGACGGCCTTGCCATTGATCACATAGCTGGCGGTGGTGACCGACACACCGGCCAGGCGGGCGATATCACTGAGTTTCAACGAGGGATGCTGCCGACAATTGGGGGCTTCAAGGATCACGCATTATCGAGTAACGTGCCAGTCTCAATAGGTGAAACGATTCAGCATTGCGCACGCAGTATTGCCTGAACCCTGTTCCTGCGCCGCAACCTCTAAGCTGATCACCGTACAAGCGGATAACCGCCCCAGCGCCGGCGTGCGCGAACGCCGGTGAGGAGAACGCGATGCTCGAATTCAATGCGCAGCAGGTCCGCATGGGCCAGCGCGCTGCCGACAAGCAGGCCGCCCTGGCCATGCTCGGCTCTGCCCTCGAAGACGACGGCCTGGTCGCTCCGGGCTACCTCGCCGGGATACAGGCCCGCGAGGCGCAAGGCTCCACTTACCTCGGACAGGGCATCGCCATTCCCCACGGCACACCGGAAACCCGACACCTGGTGCAGCGCACCGGCGTGCGCCTGATGCACTTCCCCGAAGGCGTGCATTGGGGGGACGGGCAGACCGTGCACCTGGCGATCGCCATCGCCGCCAAATCCGATGAACACCTGCGCCTGCTGCAACTGCTGACCCGCGCGCTCGGCGACGGCGAAGTAGGTGCTGCGCTGCGTGCAGCGCAGAAGCCCGAAGACCTGCTGCAGTTGCTGCAAGGTGGAGCGCCGCAACCGTTGTTGTTCGACGAGCAGCTGGTCGGGCTTGGCGTCGCGGCCGAGGATTTCGACGAACTGGCGCTGGTCGGCGCCCGCCGCCTGAAGAAGGCTGGCTGCGTCGTCCCCGGCTTCGCCGCCGCGCTGCATGACCAGGAAGCCCTGCCGCTGGGTGGCGGGCTCTGGTGGCAGGACAGCGAGCAATGCGTCACGCGCCCCGGTCTTGTCTTCGTTACCCCCACGCGCGAGCTGAGCCACGCCGGCCAGCCGGTGCGCGGATTGTTCTGCATGGCCCGCGAGGGCAACGCCCACGAAGCGGTGTTCGCGCGTCTCTGCGATCTGCTGGTGGATGGCCGCGCCGGCGAGCTGGCGAGCGCCACTTCCGTTCGCGCGGTACTGGAAGCCCTGGGTGGCGAATTGCCGGTGGACTGGCCGAGCATCCGTGTGCCGCTGGCCAACCCGCATGGTCTTCATGCACGCCCGGCGCAAGTATTGATGTTGCTGGCGCGGGACTTCAGCGGGGAAATCCGCGTACGTATCGCCGAGGGCGAGAGTGCCCCGGTGTCGATCCGCAGTCTGAGCAAGCTGCTCAGCCTCGGCGCCCGGCGCGGGCAGATGCTGGAATTCTTCGCCGAGCCGGAGATCGCCGAAGCGGCTCTGGCCGCCGTCCGTCTGGCGGTGGAGCAGGGGCTGGGCGAAGAGGTCGAACCACTGCCGGAAAGCCCCGAACTGACCGTCGAAAGCGCTCCACTGGACGAGCAGGAATTGCACGCCGTGCGAGCTCCCGAAGCGGGCGCGCAGCTCCAGGCTATCCCCGCGTCGCCGGGCATTGCCCATGGCCCGGCCTATGTGCAAGTCGCTCGTGCCTTCGAATTCGCCGCACGCGGCGAGTCGGCGGAGGTCGAGCGCCAGCGTCTGGACGAGGCGCGCACGGCCATCAGCCGGGAGATCGAAACCCTGGTGGAGCGCAGCCAGGTCAAGGCGATCCGCGACATCTTCGTCACCCACCAGGCCCTGCTGGATGACCCCGAACTGCTCGACGAGGTGCAAGCGCGACTGGTCGAAGGTGCCAGCGCCGAATCGGCCTGGAGCCAGGTGATCGAGCGCGTGGCCGGCGAGCAGGAGGCCCTGCGCGATGCCCTGCTGGCCGAGCGCGCGGCGGACCTGCGCGACATTGGCCGGCGCGTGCTGGCGCGCCTGTGTGGCGTCGAGAGCGCGGTGGAGCCCAGCGAGCCCTACATCCTGGTGATGGACGAAGTCGGTCCGTCGGACGTGGCACGGCTCGACCCGGAGCGCGTGGCGGGCATTGTCACCGCGCGCGGCGGGGCGACTTCGCACAGCGCGATCATTGCGCGCGCGTTGGGCATTCCCGCGCTGGTGGGGGCTGGCGCAAGCGTGCTGGCGCTGGAGTCCGGCACGGCCCTGCTACTGGATGGCGAAAAGGGCGAGCTGACGATCGCGCCGGATGCGCAGACGCTGCATTGCGCCGAAACCCAGCGAGACCTGCGCCAGCGCCGCGCCGAGCAAGCCGAAGCACGCCGTCATGAGCCGGCGGTGACCCGCGACGGCCATGCCGTGGAGGTCTGCGCCAACCTCGGCGATACCGCCGGGGCGGCGAAAGCAGTGGAGCTGGGCGCCGAAGGCGTGGGCCTGCTGCGCACCGAGTTCGTCTTCATGGACAACCCCCAGGCGCCGGACCAGGCGACCCAGGAGATCGAATACCGCCGCGTCCTCGATGCCCTGGAAGGCCGCCCGCTGGTGGCCCGTACCCTCGACGTGGGCGGCGACAAGCCGCTGCCTTACTGGCCGATTCCCGAGGAAACCAACCCTTACCTTGGCCTCCGAGGCGTGCGCCTCACGCTGCAGCGCCCGCAGATTTTCCGTACCCAGTTGCGTGCCTTGCTGACTGCCGCCGCCGGCCGCCCGCTGCGCATCATGTTCCCCATGGTCGGGCAGGTGGAGGAATGGCGGCAGGCTCGTGACCTGACCCTCGAACTCTGCGCGGAGCTGGGTGGCGAGCATGACCTGCAGCTCGGCATCATGGTCGAGGTGCCGTCCGCAGCGCTCCTGGCCACTGTGCTGGCGCGCGAGGTGGACTTCTTCAGCGTCGGCACCAATGACCTGACCCAGTACGCCCTGGCCATCGACCGTGGCCATCCGAGCCTGTCCGCCCAGGCCGACGGCCTGCACCCGGCGGTGCTGCAACTGATCGACATGACCGTGCGTGCCGCCCATGCCCACGGCAAGTGGGTCGGCGTGTGCGGCGAACTGGCCGCCGACCCGCTGGCGGTACCGCTGCTGGTCGGGTTGGGCGTCGATGAGCTGAGTGTCTCGGCGCGCAGCATTCCCCTGGTGAAGGCTCGGGTCCGCGAGCTGGACCTGCCGACTTCCCGCGAGCTGGCGCAAGCGGCTCTCACCCTGTGCTCGGCGGCGGATGTTCGCCAGAGTGTCGCCCTCGCGCTGCCGGAGGTGCACTGATGGCCCGCATCCTGACGCTGACCCTGAACCCCGCGCTGGACCTCACCGTGCGCTTGCCGATGCTTGCGCCCGGAGAGGTGAACCGCAGCGAATCCGCGCTCAGCCAGCCGGCTGGCAAGGGCCTGAACGTTGCGCAGGTACTGGCCGATCTGGGGCACTCCCCGACCGTCGCCGGCTTCCTCGGTGCCGACAACGCGCTGCCCTTCGAAGCCCTGTTCCGTCGTCGTGGATTCGTCGATGCCTTCGTCCGTGTGCCGGGCGAAACGCGCCGCAATATCAAGATCGCCGAAGGCACTGGGCGTATCACCGATATCAACGGCCCCGGCCCGGAAGTCAGTGGTGCGCAGCAGGACGCGCTTCTGGATCGTCTCGACCTGATTGCCGCCGATTTCGAGATCGCCGTGGTCGCCGGCAGCCTGCCGCGCGGAGTCGACCCCCAGTGGTTGCGCGAGCTGTTGCTGCGCCTGCAGAGGCATGGCCTGAAGGTCGCCTTCGATTGCAGCGGCGCAGCCTTGCGCGCCGGCATAGAGGCCACTCCCTGGCTGATCAAGCCCAATGACCAGGAACTGGGCGAAGCCTGTGGCCAACTGGCCGGTAGCGCGGAGGAATTGGCGGCGCAGGTCGCATCGTTGCGTGCTTGCGGGATCGAGCAGGTGGTGCTGTCCCAGGGCGCCGAGGGCGTGCGCTGGTTCGGCCCACAGGGCGTCTGGCAGGCGGTGCCACCGAAGGTGGAAGTGGCCAGCACGGTAGGCGCCGGTGATTCCCTGCTGGCCGGCATGGTCCATGGCCTGCTCGCCGGTTGGCCGGCCGAACGTGTGTTGCGCCAGGCCACGGCGGTGGCCGCGCTGGCGGTCACCCAATTCCAGTTCGGCATCGGCGATGCGCAACGACTCAAGTGCATTGAGGACGCGGTGCAGGTTCAGGCATTGGCCCCGTGCCAGGCCTGAGCGATAGAACAACAAGAGGTATGACGATGAACCTTGCCCTGATCACGGCCTGCCCCAACGGCCAGATTTCCAGCGTGCTCAGCGCTCGCCTGCTGCGTGCGGCGGCCGAGCGCCTGGGCTGGTCGGTCTGTGTCGAACAGTACGACCCGCAGCATCCGGAGCGCCGCCTGAGCGAGGGCCAGATCGCCGCCGCCGACTGGGTGCTGGTAGTCAGCGTGCAACCGCTGGACCTCACCCGCTTTGTCGGCAAGCGGCTGGTACAGGCGCGGCCGGCGGAAGCCCTGGCCGAGCCCGCCAGCTTCCTGCCGCGAGCGCAGGAAGAGGCGCAGGTCTGGCAGCCCGGTGAGCCTTCAAGCGCACCAGCCGCTGTGGCACGCGTAGCAAAAATCGTTGCGGTGACCGCCTGCCCGACCGGCGTGGCGCACACCTTCATGGCCGCCGAGGCGCTGCAGCAGACAGCGCAGCAGATGGGCGTCGAGCTGCGGGTGGAAACCCAGGGCTCGGTGGGTGCGCGCAACCCGCTGACGGCTGAAGAAATTGCTGCCGCCGATGTGGTGCTGCTGGCGGCGGACATCGAGGTCAACCCCGAGCGTTTCGCCGGAAAGCGCATCTTCCGTTGCGGCACCGGCGTGGCGCTGAAGCAACCGCAAGCGACCCTCGAGCGCGCGCTGAAGGAAGCGACGGCGGAGTCTGCTTCGGCTGTCGGCAGCCAAGCGGCGCCGACAAAGAACGAGGCGCGTGGCGTCTACAAACACCTGCTGACCGGCGTGTCCTTCATGCTGCCCATGGTGGTGGCAGGCGGCCTGCTGATCGCGCTGTCCTTCATCTTTGGCATCGAAGCGTTCAAGGAGCCAGGAACGTTGGCGGCGGCGCTGATGCAGATCGGCGGCGACGCGGCGTTCAAGCTGATGGTGCCGATGCTTGCCGGTTACATCGCCTGGTCCATTGCCGACCGACCGGGCCTGGCGCCGGGGATGATCGGTGGTCTGCTGGCGAGCACGCTGGGCGCGGGCTTTCTCGGCGGCATAGTCGCGGGCCTGCTGGCGGGCTATTCGGCGCGCGCAATTGCCCAGTGGATTCCGCTGCCGGCCAGCGTCGCGGCGCTCAAGCCGATCCTGATCATTCCCCTGCTGGCCAGTCTGTTCACCGGTTTGGTGATGATCTACGTGGTGGGTTCGCCGGTGGCGGCGATGATGCGCTCGCTCACCGGTTTCCTCGCCGGCATGGGCACCACCAATGCCATCCTGCTCGGCCTGCTATTGGGCGGGATGATGTGCGTGGACCTGGGCGGGCCGATCAACAAGGCGGCCTATGCGTTCTCGGTCGGGCTGCTCGCCTCGCAGAGCTATGCGCCGATGGCGGCGGTAATGGCGGGTGGAATGGTCCCGCCGATCGGCATGGGCATCGCCACGCTGCTGGCGCGGCGCAAGTTCGCCCAGAGCGAGCGCGAGGCCGGCAAGGCGGCGCTGGTGCTGGGGCTGTGCTTCATTTCCGAGGGGGCGATTCCCTTCGCCGCCAAGGACCCTCTGCGGGTGATCCCGGCGAGCATTGCCGGGGGCGCGTTGACCGGTGCGCTGTCGATGCTGTTCGGCTGCAAACTGCTGGCGCCCCATGGCGGGCTGTTCGTGCTGCTGATCCCCAACGCGATGAACCACGCGTTGCTCTACCTGCTGGCGATTGCCGCGGGCAGCGTGGTGACCGGAGTGCTCTATGCGCTGCTCAAGCGCGGCGAGGCGGCGCCGATGATGGTGATGGGCGAGCAGGCGCCGGGGCGGGGTTAGACTCGCTGCTCCCTGTAGGAGCGGGCCATGCCCGCGATCGCGCGCATGGCCCGCTCCTACAGGTTGAGGGACTGTCAGGCGCTGCGGCGCGGGCGTTGCTCGACGACCTGAGCCGGCACCGGCAGACGGTGCGAGTCGCCACGGCCCATGGGGAAATACTCGAAGCCGTAGCGCGCCACGCGCTCGGGGTCGAACAGGTTGCGACCGTCGAAGATCACCGGCGACTTCAGGCGGCTGGCCACGACTTCGAAGTCCGGTGCCTTGAACTGCCGCCACTCGGTGCAGATCACCAGGGCATCGGCGCCGCCCAGGGTGGCTTCCGGAGTGCCCATCAGGGTCAGGCGTTCATCGTGGCCGTACAGGCGCTGCGCTTCGGGCATGGCTTCGGGGTCGAAGGCGCGGACCTTGGCGCCGGCCTCCCACAGGGCTTCCATCAGGGTGCGGCTGGGCGCGTCGCGCATATCGTCGGTGTTGGGCTTGAACGACAAGCCCCAAAGCGCAAACGTACGGCCCTTGAGCTTGCCGCCGTAATAGCTGTGGATACGCTCGAACAGCTTGCTCTTCTGCCGCTGGTTCACCGCTTCCACGGCGCGCAGCAGGTCGCTGGAACAGTGGGCTTCCTCGGCGCTCTGGATCAGGGCCTGGACGTCCTTGGGGAAGCACGAGCCGCCGTAGCCGCAGCCGGGGTAGATGAAGTGGTAGCCGATGCGCGGGTCGGCGCCCATGCCCTGGCGTACCGCCTCGATGTCGGCGCCCAGGTGCTCGGCCAGCTCGGCGATCTGGTTGATGAAGCTGATCTTGGTGGCGAGCATGCAGTTGGCCGCGTACTTGGTCAGTTCCGCGCTGCGCAGGTTCATGGTCAGGATGCGGTCGTGGTTGCGGTTGAACGGCTCGTAGATCTCGCGCATCACGTCCAGCACTTCGGGGCTTTCGCAGCCGATGACGATGCGGTCGGGTTTGCGGCAGTCGGCCAGCGCCGAGCCTTCCTTGAGGAACTCGGGGTTGGAGACGATCTCGAAGTCCAGGCTGCGGCCTGCTTCGGCGAGCACCGCCAGCACCTTGGCCTTGACGCGATCGCCAGTGCCCACCGGTACGGTGGATTTCTCGACGATGATCACCGGTTGCGTGCGATTGCGCGCGATGCCTTCGGCCACCGCCAGCACGGCGCGCAGGTCGGCGGAGCCATCGGGCAGCGGCGGGGTGCCGACGGCGATGAACTGCACGCGGCCATGGCCGGCGGCCTCGGCGACGTCGCTGGTGAAACGCAGGCGCCCGGCTTCCAGGTTGTCTTTCACCAGCTCGGCGAGGCCCGGCTCGAAGATGCTGATCTGGCCGCGCTTGAGCTTGGCGATCTTGTCCTCGTCGATGTCCATGCACAGGACGTCGTGGCCCACTTCGGCCATGACCGCGGCCTGCACCAGGCCTACATAACCGATTCCGAATACGCTGATTTTCATGGTCTGCTCTCCCGAAAAGGGACTAGAAGCGGGATTGAGGTCAGTCGAACTGCGCGTGCTCGGAGCGAGCGTCGCTGGGTTTGATGACGGTTGTTCTGTCAGGACGGCGTGGTGCGTTGATCGCGATCACGCCGGCGATTACCAGGGCGACGCCCAGGGTGCGCGGCAGGTTCAGGGGTTCGCCCAGCCCCGGCAGCACGGCGGCGCCGAGGTAGACGAAGGCGTAGCTGAGGCTCAGCAGCGAGTAGGCGCGGCTCAGCGGCAGGTGTTTGAGTGCGAGCAGCCAGCAGAGCATCGACAGCGCGTAGGCCAGTACCGCGCCGGCCAGTGCCAGCAGGGCGGCGAGGTCCAGTTGTGCGAAGTCGAACGGCCAGTGCGAGGGCAGGCGCGTCATGCTCCAGCGCATGCCCAGCTGCGCGCCGCTCACCAGCAGCACGCTGCCCAGGGCGAAAGCGATGCCGCGCTTCACGAGTGCATCCCCAGCAGGGCGACGCCGCCGACGATCAGCGCCACGCCGAACCAGTGGCGCGCGTCGATGCGTTCGCCGAACAGACGGCTCGCCAGCAGCGTCACCAGCACGAAGTTCAGGCTCAGCATGGGATAGGCGACGCCTACCTCCAGGCGCTGCAGGACCAGCAGCCAGAGCAGCAGGCCGAAACCCAGGCAGGCGATGGCGAGCAGCAGCCAGGGTGAGAAGAGCTTCGCCGCCATGCTCGAGGGAGCGTCGCGCCAGCTTTCGACGGCGAACTTCTGCGCCAGCTGGCCCATGCAGGTGAGCAGGCAGACACCGATCAGCAGCAGGGCGGTCATGGTGCGGCCTTTGGAATCAGCAGGACCACCAGGTGGTTCTGCCGGTAGCTGATGACGTCGCTGGGCAGCATGGCCAGTTCGGCTTCGTCGCTGGCGCTGTTGACCCGCATGATCACTCCGATGGAACCCTCGGCGCGGGCACGTTCGAGCCAGGCATGGATACCTTCGAGCGCAATGCTGCGGCCCTGGCCTTCGGGGTAGCCCAGGCCGAACTTCAGCTCGCCTTCAGTGTTGAACAGCGTGATGTCGTTGCGCTGGGTGCGCCATGCAAGGGCCGTGGCGGCGCCCAGGTCGTTGCTCAGCAGGCTGTGGGCGCCCTTGAGCTGTTCCAGGTGCTCGGCGATGAACTGGTCGGGCATCTTGCTGTTGACCATCTTGTTCGGCATCGCATTGGGGACCAGCGCCACCAGCAGCCAGGCCGCGAAGGCCGGCGCCGCCCAGAAGCGATTGGGCCGCAGCAGTTGCAGCAGGCCGGCCAGCAACCAGACGACGCAGACCAGGGCGATCATCAGCACGCTGGGCAGTTCGTCGTGGTACTGCGGCTGGCGGGCCTGCATGAACAGCAGGCCGGCCAGGGCACTGCTGCCCAGCAGCAGGTTGAGCGCACCGTTGAGTTTGAGTGCGACCAGCTTGCGCTGTTGCAGCGCCCGGTCGATGGTGTCGGCCATCAGCAGGGCCAGCGGGGCGAAGCAAGGCATGATGTAGGTCGGCAGCTTGCCCTTGGCCAGGCTGAAGAACAGGAAGGGCATGACGAACCACAGCAGCACGAACAGCAGTTTCGACTCGCGCCAACCGGCCAGCCCATTACGCAGCGCCGGGATGATCAACACCGCCCAGGGCAGTGCGCTGGCGAACAGCAGTGGGACGAAGAACCAGAATGGACGGCCGTGCTGCGCGTCCTCGCCGGCAAAGCGGCGGATGTGTTCGTGCCAGAAGAAGAAGTCCCAGAATTCCGGCTCGCGGGCGTGGATCATCATTACCCAGGGCGCGCAGACCAGCGCAGCGACCAACACCGCCAGCGGCCCGTAGCGCAGCAGTTCGCCCAGGCGCTTCTGCAGCAAGGCGTAGGGCAGGCCGACGATCACCGGCAGCAGGAAGGCGAGGAAGCCCTTGGTCATGAAGCCGAACGCGCAGGCGGCACCCAGCAGACTCCAGGCGGCGAGGCGCCCGCGAGTGGTTCTGGCGTCGAAGGCGAACCACAGGGCGCCGAGGCTGAGGTTCACGCAGAAGGTGAACTGCGGGTCGAGGTTGGCGTAGCCGGCCTGTCCGGCAATCAGCCCGAAGCTCAGGTAGAGCAGGCCAGCGGCCCAGGTGCGGCGCGGGTCGTTCCACAGCCTGCGGGCGACGAGGATGACCAGCAGGGTACTCAGTGCGGTGACCAGCGCGGAACCTGCGCGCACGCCGAAAAGGTTCTGCCCGAACACGGCCTGGCTGGCTGCGGTCAGCCAGTAGCCACCGGTTGGTTTCTCGAAGTAGCGCAGGCCGAGCAGGTGCGGGGAAACCCAGTCGCCACTCTGCAGCATGGACTGGCTGATCTGTGCATTGCGCGACTCGTCGGGGATCCACAGGCCGTGGAAGGCCATCGGCAGCAGGATGCACAGCACGAAGGCGGCGAGCAGGGTCGGGTAGGCCAGGCGCTTCATGCGTGCTGCACCCCCAGCCAGCCTTCGCGGCCGGCCAGCTCGCCGCGCACGAGGCTGGCGACGGGCAGGGTGGACGGATCGTCCGGCAGCAGCCGGCCCAGCGGAACGAAGCGGATGCCGCCGGCCCGTGCCTGGGCCAGCAAGCGGCGGAAGTCGTGGGCCATGAGAATGCCCTCGACCTCGGCGTGAATGGTGTACACGTTCAAGGCGTCCATGTCGAAGCGGGAAAGGATGTAGTCGTTGAAGGCGGACGGCGCCACCTGCGGGCCGACGACTTCGTCGAAGGTGGGCATGTCCACGGGAATCTGCGGGGTGCCGGCACGGCCGTCGGCCAGGCGTGGGCGGAACAGCGAACGGCCCCGGCAATCGCTGTTGTAGCGAAAGCCGAAGCGCTCCTTGGCTTCCACGGTGCGCTCGTCGGCGCGCCAGCCGGCCACCGCCGAGCACTCCACCGGGTTGCCGAGGATGTCGGCGAGGGTGTCCACGCCACGGCGGATCTGCTGCTCCAGCTGCTGTGCGTTCCAGCGACCGGCGTTGGCCTGCCAGCCGTGGTGGTCCCAGGCGTGCAGGCCGACTTCGTGGCCGGCGTCCTGGGCGCGTCGCATCAGGTGGCCCAGATCGCGGCCGATCGGCTTGCCCGGCCAGGCGGTGCCGGCCAGGAGGATGTCCCAGCCATAGAGCCCGGCGGCGTTGGAGCGCAGCATCTTCCACAGGAACTGCGGGCGGATCAGGCGCCACAGGTGCCGGCCCATGTTGTCGGGGCCGACGCTGAAGAAGAAGGTCGCCTTCACCTCGGCTTCCTCGAGCATGTCGAGCAGCCGTGGCATGCCGTCACGGGTGCCACGGTAGGTGTCGACGTCGATGCGCAGTCCCGCTCTCATCAGGCGATGCTTTTCTTCAGCGGGAAGGCGTGGGGCACACCGCCAGCGCGTTCGGCCAGGGCTTCACGGAGGAAGAAGTCCAGGGTCTTGCCGATGGTCTCGGACAGCTCCACGCTCGGCTGCCAGCTCAGCAGGCGACGGGCGTTCTCGATGCTCGGCTTGCGGTGCGACACGTCCTGGTAGCCGTCACCGTAGAAGCTGCGGCTTTCCACTTCGCGGAAGCCGGCGAAGGGCGGGAACTGGCCGCGCAGCGGGTGGGCCTCGAACTGGCGCAGCAGCTCTTCACCCAGCTGGCGGATGCTGGCTTCGTTGTCCGGGTTGCCGATGTTGACGATCTGCCCGTCGCAGCGGCTGCCCTCGTTGTCGATGATGCGCGCCAGCGCCTCGATGCCGTCATCCACGTCGGTGAAGCAGCGCTTCTGCTCGCCGCCGTCGACCAGGCGGATCGGCGTGCCTTCCACCAGGTGCAGGATCAGCTGGGTGATGGCTCGGGAGCTGCCGATACGGGCGGAGTCCAGGCGGTCCAGGCGCGGGCCCATCCAGTTGAACGGGCGGAACAGGGTGAACTTCAGGCCCTTCTGGCCGTAAGCCCAGATGACGCGGTCCAGCAGTTGCTTGGAGACCGAGTAGATCCAGCGCTGCTTGTTGATCGGGCCGACGATGAGGTTGGAGGTGTCCTCGTCGAAGTTGGCGTCGGTGCACATGCCGTACACCTCGGAGGTGGACGGGAAGATCACGCGCTTGTTGTACTTCACGCAGTAGCGGACCAGCTTGAGGTTTTCCTCGAAGTCCAGCTCGAACACGCGCAGCGGGTTGCGGGTGTATTCGATGGGCGTGGCGATGGCCACCAGCGGCAGGACCACGTCGCACTTCTTGATGTGGTACTCGATCCACTCGGTGTGGATGCTGATGTCGCCTTCGACGAAGTGGAAGTCCGGGTTGCCCTTAAGGCGCTCGATGGCGTCGGAGCCGATGTCCAGGCCATAGACCTCGTAGTTGCCGTCTCGCAGCAGGCGCTCGGAGAGGTGGTTGCCGATGAAGCCGTTGACGCCGAGGATCAGCACGCGGGTCTTGCGCTTGGGCTTGCCGACTGCGCCGTGCAGACGCGAGCCCTCCACCAGGCCCATCTCGCGGGCCAGCTGCGGGCCGGCGAGGAACAGGCCGCTGTCGTTCTGCTGGCCGGAGAGAATTTCCAGCGAGTCTTCACCGCAGGCGATGCGCAGGGGATCGACCGAGAGTACCGAGCCGGGCGCCATGCCGTTGTTGCCGGCAGCGACGCGCGAGCTCCAGACGATCAGCTTGCGATCGCCCACCGGGGCAAAGGCGCCGGGGTAGGGCTGGGTGACGGCACGGACCAGGTTGTGCAGTTCGCGGGCCGGGCGTTTCCAGTCGAGCTGGCCGTCCGCCGGGGTGCGGCGGCCGAAGTAGCTGGCGCGGGATTCATCCTGGGCGACTTCCTTCAGCTCACCGCGCGCCAGGCGCGGCAGGGCGGCGGCGAGCAGTTCGCGGGTGGCTTCGCGCAGTTTGCCGTGCAGCACCAGGGCCGTGTCGTCGGGGCCGATGGCAACGCTCTGCTGCGCAAGGATGCCGCCGGCATCGGCGCGCTTGACCATGCGGTGCAGGGTCACGCCGGTCTCGCTTTCGCCATTGACCAGTACCCAGTTGGCCGGGGCGCGGCCACGGTAGCGCGGCAGCAGCGAGCCATGCAGGTTGTAGGCGCCCTTGGCGGCACAGGCCAGCAGTTCTTCGCTGAGCAGGTGGCGGTAGTAGAAGGAGAAGATGTACTGCGGCTGCAGCTCGCGGATGCGCGCGACCCACAGCGGGTGGTTGACGTCTTCCGGGGCGTGCACCGGGATGCCCAGGCGTGCGCAGAGCTGCGCTACCGAGCCGTAGAAGCGGTTTTCCTTGGGATCGTCGGCGTGGGTGAAGACGGCATCGATCTGGTAACCGGCGGCGAGCAGCGCTTCGATGCCGGCGCAGCCGAAGTCGTGGTAGGCGAAGACGATGGTCTGCTGGGTCATGGCTGGATGGACTCGAAGGAAGGGGAAGAAGTGGTGATCTGGGCGCGCGGCGTCTCGGTGCGGACGATGCGCTCGATGAAGAAGCGGGGGCGGGCGCGCACGTCGTTGTACATGCGCCCCAGGTACTCGCCGAGCAGGCCCATGCCGACCAGTTGAACGCCGGTGAACATGAACAGCACGGCGAACAGTACGAATACCCCGTGGCCGGCCCAGGCGGCTCCGAACAGCAGGCGCAGCACCAGCAGCATCAGGGCGAAGGCGAAGCCGGCCACCGCCATGCCGCCGCCGACGAAGGACAGCAGGCGCAGCGGCGAGGTGGTCATGCAGGTGACCAGGTCGAACATCAGGTTGATCAGGCGCAGGAAGTCGTACTTCGACTCGCCGTGCTCACGCTCGGCGTGGGCGACGAGGATCTCGCTGGTGTGGCGGGCGAAGCTGTTCGCCAGGATCGGGATGAAGGTGCTGCGCTCGCGGCAGGCGAGCATTGCCTTGACGATGCTCGAGCGATAGGCGCGCAGCATGCAGCCGTAGTCGTTCATCGCCACGCCGGTGGAGCGCTGCACGGCGAGGTTGATCAGTTTCGACGGCCAGCGGCGCAGGGCGGAGTCCTGGCGTTGCTGGCGCACACTGCCGACCACGTCGTAGCCCTTGGCGGCCTCTGCGACCAGGCGCGGGATTTCTTCCGGCGGGTTCTGCAGGTCGGCGTCGAGGGTGATCACCAGGTCGCCCTGGCACTGCTCGAAGCCGGCCATGATTGCCGCGTGCTGGCCATAGTTGCGGTTGAGGATCACCGCCACCACGTGGCTGCCCGGCGCCGCGGCGGCCTCCTGCAGCAGGTCGGCGGAGCTGTCGCGGCTGCCGTCGTCGATCAGCACGATCTCGTAGTCACGGCCCAGCTGTTCGCAGGCTGCGGTGGTGCGGCGCAGCAGCTCGGGCAGGCTGGCTTCTTCGTTGTACACCGGGATGACGATGGACACGCGATGGATCGGATAGGGTTTCACGGTGGCGTTACCGAAGCAGGGTTTCGATGGCGTCGACCACACGGTCCTGGTCGGCCTGGGTCATGTCGGGGAACAGCGGGATGGAGACGATCCGCGAGGAGTTCCACTCGGTGTTGGGCAGTTGCACGTGCGGGTAGCGCTGGCGGTAGTAGCTGTGCAGGTGGCTGCCGATGAAGTGGATGCCGCTGCCGATACCGCGCTGCTGCAGGCCGTGCATGAAGGCGTCGCGGTCAAGGCCGCAGCTCTCCTGGTCGATGCGCAGGACGTACAGGTGCCAGGCGTGATGTTGCGGGTAGTCCGGCACTGCCAGCGGTTGCACGGGCAGGTGCGCCAGGCGCTCGGCATAGCCGGCGGCCAGTTCGGCGCGGCGGGCGTTGATCGCTTCGAGCTTGGGCAGCTGGACCAGGGCGATGGCGGCGTTGATGTCGGTGAGGTTGTACTTGAAGCCCGGCTCTACCACCTGCGCCTGCGGCTTGCGGCCATGGGTCAGACGGTCGTAGGCGTCGACGCCCAGGCCGTGGAATTTCAGGGTGCGCACGCGGTTGGCCAGGGCCTCGTCGTCGGTGACGAACATGGCGCCTTCGGCGCAGGTGAGATTCTTGATCGCGTGGAAAGAGAAGATCGCGGTGCCGCGCTGGCCCACCGGGCGGCCCCGGTAGAAAGTGCCGGCGGCGTGGGCGGCGTCCTCGATCACGGGAATGCCATGGCGCAGGGCGAGCTCGTCGATCGGGTCCATGTCGCAGGCGGCGCCAGCGTAGTGCACCGGGATGATGGCACGGGTGCGCGGGGTGATCGCGGCCTCGATGCGTGCCGCGTCGGTCATCAGGGTGTCGCGGTCGACATCGACGAATACTGGCGTGGCGCCCAGCAGGCTGATCATGTTGACGGTCGAGACCCAGGTCTGCGACGGGGTGATCACCTCGTCGCCCGGGCCGATCCCCAGAGCCAGCAGGGCCAGGTGCATGCCGCCGGTGGCGGAGGACAGCGCCACGGCGTGGCGGCAACCGATCGACTGGGCAAAGCGTTGTTCCAGTTCGGCGTTCTTCGGCCCGGTGGTGATCCAGCCCGAGCGCAGGACTTCATTGACTGCCTGGATCTCCTCGTCGCCGATGCTGGGGCGGGAGAATGGGAGGAAGGGCATTTCCATGTGGTGTTCCAAAGGCCGTCACGGCACTGTCAGGGGGTGAGAGAACGCTACGGGGGAGATCGTTAAGAAGCCGTTAAGTGGATGTCGTGATTCCGTTCGTCGGTCGAACTTGCGACATGCAGCACCGGAAGGTCGGAAGGTCGGTGAGGGAACGGTCTGAAAACGACATATCTGATGTCGGAAACTGCTGTTGAACAGTCGTTCATCCTTGGCTATGGTGGCCCCACGCTCCTGCGGACCTTTCCGCAGAACATTCCGTCATTCGGATGAGGCCCTTGCATGCGTTATTCGTCGCTTGTGGACAGGATGGTCGGACCCGGCGTCGCCGCCTGGGACATTCACTACGCCGCCATTGCCGCCCAACGTGCCGGCCGCGACGTGATCGTGCTCAGCGTCGGCGACCCCGATTTCGCCACCCCGGACTTCATCACCGATGCCGCTGTTTCCGCCTTGCGCGACGGCGACACCCATTACAGCGACGTGGCCGGCAAGCCGGCTCTGCGCCAGGCGATCGCGGCACTCCATGAGCGGCGTTTCGGCCAAAAGGCAGGGGCCGAAAACATCATCGTCGTCGCAGGCGCTCAAAACGGCCTGTTTGCCGCCGCGACGTGCCTGTTGGAGAAGGGCGACGAGGTCATCACCTTCGACCCGGTCTACGTCACCTACGAAGCCACGCTGAAAGCCACCGGCGCGGTGCTGGTCGGGGTTCCGACCCGTCCGGAGAACGGCTTCCGTCCGCTGGCCGCCGATATTGCTGCGGCGATCACTCAGCGCACCAAGGCGATCTTCCTCGCCAACCCGAGCAACCCCACCGGCGTCGTGCTGGACCGCGACGAGCTGCTGGCCATCGCTGCGCTGGCCGAGGCTCACGACCTCTGGGTGGTGGTGGACGAGGTCTACGAGGGCCTGACCTTCGAGCGCGAGCACCAGAGTTTCGCCGCGCTACCCGGCATGGCCGAGCGCACCCTGAGCATCGGCAGCCTGTCGAAGTCCCACGCCATGACCGGCTGGCGCGCCGGCTGGATCGTCGCCAACCCGACGTTGGTCGGACACCTGGAAAACCTCGCGCTGAACATGTTCTACGGCCTGCCGGGTTTCGTGCAGGAGGCCGCGCTGGTAGCGGTGCAGCGCCACGATGAGGTGGTGGCGACGATGCGCGAGATCTACCGCCGTCGCCGCGATCTGGTGGTCGCCGCGCTGAGCGACTGCCCGCGGGTGAAGGTGCTGTCGCCCGAAGCCGGCATGTTCGTCATGGTCGACGTGCGCGACACCGGCCTCAGCTCTCTGGACTTCTCCTGGCAGCTGTTCCATGCCACTGGCGTTTCGGTACTGGATGCAGCGGCCTTCGGCCCACAGGCGGAAGGCTTCGTGCGGCTGTCATTCGGCCTGAGCGACGAGAGCATGGCGGAGGCCTGTGCGCGGATCATCCGCTTCGTCGAATCGCTTCCTGCACGTGCCGAATCAACTGTAGGAGCGAGGGGGGCGCCTCAGCCATTGCTCGCGAACGCTCCTGATGCTTCTGCGGCTGTGGCTGGTTCGCGAGCAAGCTCGCTCCTACAGAAAGCAGAACAGTCCGCAACCAAACCAGTGATCGAAGTGCGCGATATCCACAAGCGCTTCGGCGATTTCGAGGTGCTCAAGGGCGTGTCGCTGTCGGCGCGCGAGGGTGAGGTGATTTCGCTGATCGGTGCCAGCGGTTCGGGCAAGAGCACGCTGCTGCGTTGCATCAACATGCTGGAGATTCCCAACCAGGGCTCGGTTACCGTCAACGGCGAGACTATCGGCCTGACCCAGAACCGCCACGGCGAGCCGATGGTGGCCGACCAGAAGCAGCTCACCCGCATCCGCTCGCAGCTGGGCATGGTGTTCCAGAGCTTCAACCTGTGGCCGCACCGCACCGTGCTGGAGAACCTGATCGAGGCACCGACCTTCGTCCTCCACGAGAGCAAGGCCGAGGCCCGCGAACGCGCCGAGGCGCTGCTGGAGCGCGTCGGGCTGGCCGAGAAGCGCCACGAGTACCCGGCCTTCCTTTCCGGAGGCCAGCAGCAGCGCGTGGCCATTGCCCGTGCGCTGGCCGTGCGGCCGAAAGTGATGCTGTTCGACGAGCCGACTTCGGCGCTGGACCCGGAGCTGGTGGGCGAGGTGCTGAAGGTGATCCGCTCGCTGGCAGAGGAGGGGCGCACCATGATCCTGGTGACCCACGAAATGGCCTTCGCCCGCGACGTGTCGAGCCATGTGGCGTTCCTGCACAAGGGCCTGATCGAGGAAGAGGGCACCGCCGAGGAAGTCTTCTCGCGGCCGCGCAGCGAGCGCTGCCGGCAGTTCGTCAACGCGCACCAGAATCGCTGACCGATGCCGCGCAGTCGGCGCATCGATGAGCGTGACCCAACACTAAATAAAACAATGCAGGGGATCACGATGAACAAGAAAGGTCTGTGCAATCTGATGGTGGGTGCGGCGATGCTGATGGCCGGCGTGGCGAGCGCCCAGGCCGAGACGATCCGTTTCGCCCTGGCCGCCGAACCTTATCCGCCGTTCTCGCAGAAGCAGCCCGATGGCAGCTGGGTCGGCTTCGAACCGGACCTGATCCACAAGGTCTGCGCCGAGATGAAAGCGACCTGCGAGATTGACGAAGTGGCCTGGGACGGCATCATCCCGGCGCTGCTGGCGAAGAAGATCGACGTGATCTTCAACTCCCTGTCGATCACCGATGAGCGTGAGAAGCAGATCGCCTTCAGTCGCCCTTACTACGACACTCCGGTCGCGGTCGCAGCGCCCCAGGCGGTGGACGTACAGATCAGCCCCGAGGGCCTGAAGGGCAAGACCATCGGCGTGCAGATCTCCACCGTCAGCTCCAACTACCTGAAGCAGTACTACGAGAAGATCGCAGACGTGCGCTACTACGATACCCAGGACTCGGTGAACGCCGACCTGGTGGCCGGGCGTATCGACCTGATGATGGCCGACGGCATTGCGGTGGCGTCCTTCGTCAAGTCGCCGGATGCGCAGGCGGCCGGTATCGTCAACAAGGGCGAGGTGAAGTACGACCCGCTGTTCGGCCGTGGCGTCGGCGCCGGCCTGCGCAAGGGCGACACCGAGCTGAAGGCGAAGATGGACGAAGCCATCGGCAAACTGCTCGCCAGCGACGACTACAAGGCGCTGTCGGACAAGTACTTCGGCATGAGCGTCGCGCCCAAGCAGTGATCCCGGCGTGAGCTGGACCCGTGCCCACCGCGGGCACGGGGATGACCTTGACCCTCCAATCATGGAGACGGCCATGCAAAGCATCTTCGACCTGATCGGCTTCGGCCCCACCGGCTGGGGCCCGGCCCTGCTCAAGGGGCTGCTGGTCACCCTGCAGATTTCCGTCGGCGCCTTCCTCGTCGGCCTGCTGATCGGCCTGGCTGCTGCCAGCGCCAAGATCGGCGGACCGCGCCCGCTGGCGATGCTCGCGCGCGGCTACACCACACTGTGCCGCGCGGTGCCGGAGCTGCTGCTGATCCTGCTGCTGTTCTACGTTGGCTCCATGGGTCTGAACCAGTTCTTCGAGTGGCTGGGTTACGGCCAGGTGAAGCTCAACGGCATGATGGTGGCCATCGTCGTGCTCGGCCTGGTGCAGGGTGCCTACGCCTCGGAAATCTTCCGTGGCGCCATTCAGTCGATTCCCTTTGGCCAGATCGAAGCGGCGCGTGCCTACGGCATGCACGGCTTCGGCCTGTTCCGCCGGGTCACCCTGCCGATGATGGCTCCCAATGCACTGGCCGGCATGGCCAACCTGTGGGTCAACCTGATCAAGGACAGCGCGCTGATCAGCGTCGTGGGTACCAACGAGCTGCTCTACACCGCTAAACAGGCCGCCGGCTCGACTCGCCATTACCTGACCTTCTATCTCACCGCGGCGGCGCTGTATTACGTGCTCACCGTGCTTTCCAACCTGTTCGCGGGCTACCTGGAGCGGCGCTTCCGCCGCTGGATTCCGGCGGTCTGAACGAGGCGCGGCGATGAACGAACACTGGCTCTTCGTCTACGGTGCCCTGCTGCTCAAGGGGCTGGGCACCACGTTGGTGATCCTGTTGATTTCCGCCACGCTGGGCTTCGTGCTGGCGTTGGGTGTGGCGCTGGCGCGGATGTCGCGCAACTTTCTGGTCTCGCGCCTGGCACTGGCTTACACCAGTGTGATTCGCGGTACACCGCTGCTGGTGCAGATCTACATCTTCTACTACGGCCTGGGCAGCCTGTTCGCGCAGTTCCCGCTGATCCGCGGCAGCTTCCTCTGGCCGTATCTGCGCGATGGTTTCTGGTACATCGTGATCGCGCTGATCCTTTCGGTCGGCGCCTACGTCGGCGAGGTGGTTCGCGGCGGCCTGAAGGCCGTGCCGCGCGGCGAACTGGAGGCCGCTTCGGCATTCGGCATGAACCGCACACTGGTGCTCTACCGGGTATGGCTACCACGGGCGATCCGCCTGCTGCTGCCGACCCTGGCAGGGGAGAGCGTGATGCTGCTCAAGTCCACCGCGTTGGCATCGACCATCGCCGTGGTCGACCTGCTCGGTGCGGCCAACGTGGTGCGCGCGCAGACCTTCCAGGTCTACGAACCGTTGCTGCTGGTGGCGGCTATCTACGTCTGCCTGACCTTCATCATCGAGGCGCTGTTCGCCTTGCTGGAGCGCGCCACGCCGGTTCGCCGCGAGGCGCAGAAGACGACGCAGCGGAGCTGGCTGGGCAAGCGCAGGCCACGCACCGCGGTGTGAACGATTGATCAGGCATAGGCGCCGCGGCGCAGCCCTTCCACCCAGCAGCGGCTGAGCTCGAGGCCGTCGGCGGCGCTGAAATTGGTCGGGTTCAGGCACCACTCCAGCCACAGTCCGTCGAGCATGGCGGAGAGGCCGATGGCGGCCAGGCGTGGACGCGCCACGCGGAAACCCTCGGCGCTGGCGAGTTCGCTGATGAGCTTTTCCAGGATGGCGAGGTAGCTGTGGTAGCCGCGCTCATGCGCTTCGTTCACTGGCGGCGAGTGACGGATCAGGCTCCAGAACACCACCCAGGGGCTGAGCAGGTCGGGGTCCAGCACCTGGGGCGAGAAGGAACCGGTGAGGAAGGCTTCCATGCGCGCGGCGGGGTCGTTGCCGGCCGCATCGACCTGCTGGTAGAGCGCCTGGGTGACCTCGCTGGCGAGGGTTTCGTAGGCCTGGGCGACCAGGGCGTCGATGCTGCCGAAATGGTGGTTCACCAGGCCTACGGCGACGCCGGCTTCCTTGGCGATGCGGCGTACCGAAATGCCCGCGTGGCCATCGGCGATCAGGCACTTGAGGCAGGCGCGCACGAGATGGTCGCGGCGTTCCTCGGGTGTGGCGCGCTGGGCTTTCTGGCGGGGCATATCCACGGTGCGGCGTCCTTGTACGGCGTGCCGGAGACCGGCGACTGGTTTCGATACTAGGAGGCGCTGGCAAAGATTTCCACGGGCCTTTTGGATAGAGAGCAGACAGAGGAGGTGACAGATGATCGAGGACGTATCCTTCAGCGTACCCGGTGATTCCGGTGCCGAGCTGCGCGTGCGCGCCTGGCGTATCGACGGCGGTCGGCCGGGGCCGAAAGTACACCTGCAGGCGGGCATCCACGCTGACGAAATCGCCGGGATGCTGGTGCTTCACGAGCTGCTGCCGCGCCTGCGCGATGCTGCCGAACGTGGCGTGCTCAACGGCAGTGTGACCGTCGTGCCGCAGGCCAATCCCTTCGGCATCGGGCAGTTCCGGCAGGGACGGATTCTCGGTCGAAACCACGACGCAACCTCGCGCAATTTCAACCGCGGCTTCATCGCTTCGGCGGCCGCCAGCGGCACCCTGGACAACCTCACGCTGTGGCAGAAGCGCGTGGCTGAACTGGCTGCACCAGCGGACATCGTGCTCGACCTGCACACCGACGACGAGGCGTTGCAGTACGTCTACATCCACGAGTGCTTCTGGCCCGCCGCACAGGACCTTGCCGCCGCGCTGCAAGCGGAGCTGGCGATCATCTGGGAAGGCGATGGCGACGGTGCGTTCGAGGAGGTGGTGATCGCCCCGTGGCTGGCCGAACAGCGCTTCGCCGGGCGCCTGGTGGCAACCGTCGAACTGCGTGGCCAGGGCGACGTCAGCGATGCGCTGGCGCAGCAGGATGCCGATGGCCTCTACCGCTTCCTCGGCGCCCGGGGCGTGGTCACCGACGCCGGGCCGTTGCCGGAATGGAAGGGCGTCGCCACGCCCATGGGCTTCATGGAAACCGTGTTCGCACCGGCGGCAGGGGTGCTGGTCTTCGAGCGGGAGCTGGGCGATTACCTCGAGGCGGGCGAACGCTTTGCGCGCATCGTCTCGCGCCCCGGCGACGCCAGCAGCGAGCACATCCTGCGGGCGCCGCAGAGTGGACTGTTCGCCACCCGCTACCGCGACCGACTGATCCCGCAGGGCGCCATTGCGGGCAAGTTCACCGGCACGGCGCCTTCGAGCACCTACAGCACCGGCGCGCTCGATCCGTGAGTGGCTGGGGTGTGCGTCCTGCGGGATGGCACGCGAAACCCTGTAGGAGCGCCCCATGGGCGCGATCGCGGGCATGGCCCGCTCCTACAGGGAGCCCGGTGCGAGCGCGGCACGGACGTGTCCAGGTGAATGCAGTGGCAGGGCGCATAACGCGCCTGCGTTATCCGCCGTGCAGGCATTCCGTCGGATAACCTGTTTCAGGTTATGCGCCCTGCGGGTGTGCAAGCGCGCAAATGAAAACGCCCGCGCAAGGCGGGCGTTTCGAACAGCGACGAACTCAGTGGTGTTCGCGGGTGGCGCGGAAGGTGATGTCCGGCCAGCGCTCTTCCATCAGGCTCAGGTTGACGCGGGTCGGCGCCAGGTAGGTGAGGTGGCCGCCGCCGTCCACGGACAGGTTCTCGAAGGCCTTGTCCTTGAACTCCTTGAGCTTCTTCTCGTCCTTGCACTCGATCCAGCGCGCGGACCAGACGTTGATCTGCTCGTAGGCGCACTCGACCTTGTATTCCTCCTTCAGGCGGCTGGCGACGACGTCGAACTGCAGCACGCCCACGGCGCCGAGGATGATGTCGTTGTTGCGCTCGGGGAAGAAGACCTGCGTCGCGCCTTCCTCGGCCAGTTCCTGCAGGCCCTGGCGCAGCTGCTTGGATTTCAGCGGGTCCTTCAGGCGCACGCGGCGGAACAGTTCCGGGGCGAAGTGGGGGATGCCGGTGAAGCCCAGCGCCTCGCCTTCGGTGAAGGTGTCGCCGATCTGGATGGTGCCATGGTTGTGCAGGCCGATGATGTCGCCGGCGAAGGCCTCTTCCAGCTGCTCACGCTCGCTGGAGAAGAAGGTCAGCGCGTCGGCGATCTTCACGTCCTTGCCCAGGCGTACGTGGCGCATCTTCATGCCCTTCTCGTACTTGCCCGAGCAGATGCGCATGAAGGCGATGCGGTCGCGGTGTTTCGGGTCCATGTTCGCCTGGATCTTGAACACGAAGCCGGAGAACTTCTCTTCGGTCGGCGCCACGGTGCGCTCGTGGGCGCCACGTTCCAGCGGCTGCGGGGCCCAGTCGACGATGCAGTCGAGCACCTGGTCGACACCGAAGTTGCCCAGCGCGGTACCGAAGAACACCGGGGTCATCTCGCCCTTGAGGAAGGCGTCCTTGTCGAACTCGTGGCAGGCGCCCTGCACCAGCTCCAGCTCTTCGAGGAAGTTGTCGTAGAGGTCGCCCAGGTGTGCGCGGGCTTCATCCGAGTCGAGCTTGTCGATGACCTTGGTCTCGATGCGCTCGTGGCCGTGGCCCGGCACGTAGACGATGATCTTGTCCTGGGCGAGGTGGTACACGCCCTTGAAGTCCTTGTAGCAACCGATCGGCCAGGTGATCGGCGCGGCCTTGATCTTCAGGACGGCCTCGATCTCGTCGAGCAGTTCGATCGGGTCGCGGATGTCGCGGTCGAGTTTGTTGATGAAGCTGACGATGGGCGTGTCGCGCAGCCGGCAGACTTCCATCAGGGCGATGGTGCGCGGCTCGACGCCTTTACCGCCGTCCAACACCATCAGCGCCGAGTCCACCGCGGTCAGGGTGCGGTAGGTGTCTTCGGAGAAGTCTTCGTGGCCGGGGGTGTCGAGCAGGTTGATCATGTGCTCGCGGTAGGGGAACTGCATCACCGAGGTGGTGATGGAGATGCCGCGCTGCTTCTCCATCTCCATCCAGTCTGAGGTGGCGTGGCGGTCGGACTTGCGCGACTTCACGGTACCGGCGACGGCAATCGCCTTGCCCATCAGCAGGAGCTTCTCGGTAATGGTGGTCTTACCGGCGTCAGGGTGGGAAATGATCGCGAACGTGCGGCGCTTCGCGACTTCGGCGGCTTGGATGCTCATGGATGGGTGCCTGGTCGATTCGGTGAAAACGGGCGGCGAGCGGCCCGAAAAACGCGGGATTATAGCCTGAATCGAGGCGTCGCCGGCAGACCCGGCGACGCAAGGCTCAAGGTCCCTGGAGGGCGCCGTCAGTGATCGTTGTCGGCGACAGGTTCCGCATCCTTGTAGATGCGCCGTACCAGCGGGCCGATGGACAGGCCCTGGAGCAGGATCGACACCAGCACCACCACGTAAGTCAGGCTGAGGATCAGGTCGCGCTGTTCGCCCAGCGGCAGGGACAGCGCCAGGGCCACCGAGACACCGCCACGCAGGCCGCCCCAGACGAGGATGCGGATGGTGCCGGCGGGCACCTGGCGGCCACCGTTCAGGGTCCGCCGCAGCACGAGGATGGCCGGGGCCACGGTGAGCAGGCGCGAGATCAGCACCGCGCCGCCGAGAGCGAAGGCAGCTACCACGTGCAGCCAGTTGAACGGCAGCAGGAGCAGTTCCAGGCCGATCAGGGCGAACAGCAGGGCGTTGAGGATCTCGTCGATCAGCTCCCAGAACTTGTCGATGTAACGCCGCGTCTCGTCGGACATCGCGTACTGGCGCGCCTGGTTGCCGATGATCAGGCCGGCCACCACCATGGCGATCGGCGCCGACACGTGCAGCCGCGCCGCCAGTGCCGCGCCGCCGATCACCAGGGCCAGGGTCAGCATGACTTCCACCTGGTACTGGTCGATGCCGCGCATCATCAGGAACACCCCGTAGCCCAGCGCCGCGCCGAACAGAATGCCGCCGATGGCCTCCTGCACGAACAGCCAGGCGATGGTCGACACGGTGGGCGTCTCGCCGGCCAGCAGGATGCCCAGCAGGATGGTGAAGACCACCACGGCGGTGCCGTCGTTGAACAGCGACTCGCCGACGATAGTGGTGGCCAGCGGTTTGGGGGCGCCGGCGGACTTGAGGATGCCCAGTACCGCGATGGGATCGGTGGGCGAGATCAGCGCGCCGAACAGCAGGCAGTAGATGAAGTCCACGTGCCAGCCGAAGAGGGCGAAGGTGTAGTAGGCCAGGTAGCCGATCACGGTGGTGGCGATCAGCACGCCGAAGGTGGCGAGCAGGCCGATCGGCCACTTGTAGTTGCGCAGGTCGGCGAGGTTCACGTGCAGGGCGCCGGCGAACAGCAGGGCGGGCAGGAACCAGGTCATCAGCACGTCGGAGAAGTCGATGCGGCTGATGATCTGCTGCATCTCGACTTCCAGCACCGGGTAGCCCAGCAGCGACATGCCCTGGGCGATGAAGGAGAAGATCAGCGCGGTGGCCATGACGCCGATGGTCGGCGGCAGGCGGATGAAGCGGTAGTTGACGTAGGTGAGCAGGGTGGTCAGCGCGATGAACGCCGCGGCCAGGTCAAGCATGGCGATGGATCTCCGTGGTAGGCAAGAACGCCGGCCCCGAGTGACCTATCCATGGGTCGGGGGCACGCGAAAGAATCCCGATGATAACCGCTGAGCGAATCTGCGTGCGTTTTCGCCGGGCGCATTCGCCGTTGGGCAAGCGGCGCAGGGTGATGGTTCAGCCCGATCGCGACTTTTTTCGAAAAAAAGTTTGTCCGCCACAGCCCCCGGACCATGGGGGCTGTGGCCGGATGTGCGGCTGCGCGATGGCACAAGGATGGCAATTTTATTGAACGTAACGGCACGGGCGGGGGTCCACCCCTTCGCGACGACAATCCGTGAACGCCTTGCGCAAGTACTTGATTCTCGTCGCGTTTAATCACGGTTCCTATCCGATTTCCGGACGGGATCGAGCGTCAAGTGAGTGCGGCGATGCCAGTCGCCGCACACCCGAAGGGAGTCCCCCAACCATGGTGAAGTCCACCACGGGCAAGGCCCTGTTCGGCGTCTGCTTTGCAGTCGTTGTGCTGGCTTTGCTGATCCACTGGATCACCCCCGCCACCCTGTGGCAGTACCGCGAAGACCTGCTGTTCTATTTGCAGGCGCACCTGTTCCTGGTGTTCGTGTCCATGCTGGCCGCTGTCGCGGTCGGCGTTCCTGCCGGTATCGTGCTCAGCCGTCCGGCCCTGCTGGGCCAGGCCGAACGCCTGATGCAGGTCTTCAACGTCGGCAACACCATTCCGCCGCTGGCCGTGCTGGCCATCGCCCTGGCGATCGTCGGGATCGGCAACGGCCCGGCGATCCTCGCCCTGTTCCTCGCCTCGCTGCTGCCTATCGTGCGCAATACCTACGAAGGTCTGCGCGCCGTGCCCGCTTCACTCAAGGAAGCGGCCACCGGTATCGGCATGACGCCGCGCCAGGTGCTGTGGCGCGTCGAACTGCCCAATGCGGTTCCGCTGATCATGGGCGGCGTACGCATCGCGCTGGCGCTCAACGTCGGCTCTGCGCCGCTGGCCTTCCTGATCGGCGCCAACAGCCTGGGCAGCCTGATCTTCCCCGGCATCGCCCTGGACGACCAGTCCAAGCTGCTGCTCGGCGCCGTGTGCACCGCGCTGCTGGCGCTGGTACTCGACGGCCTGGTGGTGCTGTTCAGCCGCGCCGTACTGGAACGGGGGCTGACGCAATGAAAGTCAAAGCAATGGGTATGAAACCTTGGCTCGGCGCACTCGGCCTGCTGCTGGCCGCTGTAACCGGCGGCGCCCAGGCGGCAGATGTAATCCGCATCGGCGGCAAGCCTTTCACCGAGCAACGCCTGCTCACTGCGATCTCTTCGCAGTATCTGCAGAGCAAAGGCTATGACGTGAAAGTCACCAACGGTCTTGGCAGCACCCTGGCGCGTAGCGCGCAGGAGAGCGGCCAACTGGATATCGTCTGGGAATACACCGGCTCGTCGCTGATCGTTTACAACAAGGTCACGGAAAAGCTCGACGCCGAGCAGTCCCTGGCGAAGGTCCGCGAGCTGGACGGCAAGAAGGGGCTGGTCTGGCCCACGCCCGCGCCGTTCAACAACACCTACGCCCTGGCGATGCCCGAGGAGCAGGCCGAACAGTTGGGGGTGCGCACCCTCAGTGACCTGGCGCGGGTGATGAAGGAGCAGGGCGACAAGAAGACCCATCTGTTCGCCATGGACCCGGAATTCGCCGGCCGCCCGGATGGCCTGGCGCCGATGAGCGAGCTGTACGGCTTCCACTTCACCCGCGACGACGTGCGGCAGATCGATGCGGGCCTGGTCTACACCGCGCTGAAGAACCGCCAGGTGTTCGTCGGCCTCGTCTACACCACCGATGGTCGACTGAAGGACTTCAAGCTACGCGTGCTGGAAGACGACAAGCAGTTCTTCCCGTTCTACAACGCCGCACCGGTGATGCGTGCCGATCTGCTGGAGAAGCACCCCGAGCTGAAGACGCTGTTCGATCCCATCGCCAGGCTGCTCGACGACAAGACCATGCAGGCGCTCAACGCCCAGGTCGACATCCAGCAGGAGCCGGTACAACGCGTGGCGCAGCAATTCCTGCGCGAGCACCAACTGATCGGCGACAACGCGCAGACCACTCGGAAGCAGCCCGCCGGGGAGGAGAACTGACATGGACTTCATGACCGTGATTTCCCGCCTGGACTGGACCCAGGTCGGCCAACTGACGCTGCAGCATCTGATGCTGGTGTCCGTCGCGGTGGGCCTGGCCATCGTCGTCGGCGTGCCGCTGGGCGTGCTGATGACCCGCTTCAAGTGGCTGGCCGGCCCGCTGCAGGGCGCCGCCACCGTGGTGCTGACCATCCCGTCCATTGCGCTGTTCGGCCTGATGCTGCCGCTGTACTCGAAGATCGGCCAGGGCCTCGGCCCGCTGCCGGCGATCACTGCGGTGTTCCTCTATTCGCTGCTGCCGATCCTGCGCAACACCTACCTCGCCCTGACCAACGTCGAGCCCGGCATCCGCGAAGCCGGCAAGGGCATCGGCATGACCTTCTGGCAACGCCTGCGCATGGTCGACATCCCCATCGCCGTGCCGGTGATCCTTGCCGGCGTGCGCACTGCCGTGGTGATGAACATCGGCGTGATGACCATTGCCGCGGTGATCGGCGCCGGTGGTCTGGGCGTGCTCATCCTCAATTCCATCAGCCAATCCAACATGCCCATGCTGGTGGTCGGCGCCGTGCTGGTGAGCCTCTGGCCATCGCCGCCGACCTGTTGCTGCAGTGGCTGCAGCGTGCGCTCACCCCGAAGGGCCTGCGCCCGCAGACAGGAGACTGAACATGATCGAACTCGACCAACTGACCAAGACCTTCACCTCAAGGACGGCAAGGAATTCCGCGCCGTGGACAAGGTCAGCCTGACCGTGCGGCAGCGGCGAGATCTGTGTGTTCCTCGGCCCTCCGGTTGCGGCAAGACCACCACGCTGAAGATGATCAACCGCATCATCCAGCCCACCTCAGGGCGCGTGCTGATCGACGGCCAGGACACCGCCGAACTCGACGAAGTGACCCTGCGCCGACAGATCGGCTACGTGATCCAGCAGATCGGCCTGTTCCCCAACATGACCATCGAGGAAAACATCATGGTCGTGCCGCGACTGCTCGGCTGGGACAAGCAGAAGTGCAAGGAGAAGGCGCGCGAGCTGATGGCCATGGTCAAGCTCGAACCCAAGCAGTACCTGTCGCGCTACCCGCGCGAGCTTTCCGGTGGGCAGCAACAGCGCATCGGGGTGATCCGCGCGCTGGCGGCCGATGCGCCGCTGCTGCTGATGGATGAACCCTTCGGCGCGGTGGACCCGATCAACCGCGAGTCGATCCAGAACGAGTTCTTCGAGCTGCAGCGCAAGCTGGGCATGACCGTGATCATGGTCAGCCATGACATCGACGAAGCGATCAAGCTGGGTGACAAGGTCGCGGTGTTCAAGAGCGGCCGGCTGCTCCAGTACGACCATCCGGATACCCTGCTGGCGCACCCGGCAGACGAATTCGTCAGTGCCTTCACCGGTCAGGACAGCACCTTGAAACGCCTGCTGCTGGTGCGCGCCGAGGATGCCGCCGACAGCAGCATCGTCACCGCCAGCCCGCAGACCACCGTCGCCGAAGCGGTGGAGAAGATGGAAGAAGACGACCGCCGCTACCTGGTGGTGGTCGATGCCAACGGCAAGGGTCTGGGCTACGTGCGCCGCAAGGACATGCGCCGCAAGGATGGCGTGTGCAGCGACTTCCTCAACGAGTTCCGCGTGACCGCCAGCCACGACGAACACCTGCGCATCCTGTTGTCGCGCATGTACGAGTTCAATAGCTCGTGGTTGCCGGTGCTGGATGCGGAGGGGCAGTTCCTCGGCGAGGTGACACAGGAGTCGATTGCCGATTACCTGAGCTCGGGTCGCTCGCGCGGGCGCAAGACGAACATCGTGTCGCCGGCGGAGGTGGCTCAGGCTTCCTGAGCTCTCCTGACACCGCTTTGCCCTCTCCCTAACCCTCTCCCTGAAGGGAGAGGGGATATCCGTGCCGGCTTCCACGTTTGTGCCATCCGGCTGACACGGGGCTGTCAGCGCACTCGGACAGCGCCCTCTCCCTCCAGGGAGAGGGCGGGGGAGAGGGAGCGCCCAGCTCCCATTTCCCCCCGTACATCCCTCACGAAATTTCCTCCCGAACCACCCATCTCAATCAGATGAACTCCCCCCTCTGTCATCGGTCGTTAGTTGAAGTAGGACGATGATGCAGAAACCCGTCGAAAGCCCCGTTCTGTGCGGTATTCCGTGCATTTTGTTGAGTATCTGAAACAGTCAACCGGCAGTGCGACAAAGGGATGCGAAAAAGCGGCAATTCAGGGTTGAACTCAGGGACCTCAGGTCCTAAAGTTCGCGCCCGAACGTCCATGCTGGAAACGATCCATCCGGCTCAAGTACTGACGACGAGAGATTTTCTGGAAGCCCTTCAGCGGCTTCTGCGACCACTTCATGGCTAGACGCTTCGCCGCAGACAGTAGATCGACTACGGCAAGGCGGAGCAACGACGCCAGGGAGTGGTCGCAGGAGTCGCCGGGCACCAGGTGATACTCGGCGACATGCCTTGGGAAGTAGGCGAACCAAAGTGGGGAAACGGATTCGACGTTCAGCTTCACCCCTACGAATAACCTGTTCTGCCATTTGGAGTCCCAACCATGTCCATCAAGGTCGAGGATTACTTCGCCCCCGAAACCTTCCAGCGTATGAAGGCGTTTGCCGACAAGCAGGAAACCCCCTTCGTCGTCATCGACAAGCAGACCATCGCTGATGCCTATGACCAGCTGACCGGCTGCTTCCCGTTCGCCAAGATCTACTACGCCGTGAAGGCCAACCCGGCCACCGAAATCACCGAGCTGCTGCGCGACAAGGGTTCGAACTTCGATATCGCCTCCATCTATGAGCTGGACAAGGTGATGAAGACCGGTGTGCGCGCCGAGCAGATCAGCTACGGCAACACCATCAAGAAAGCCCGCGACATCCGTTACTTCTACGAGAAGGGCGTGCGCCTGTTCGCCACCGACTCCGAGGCCGACCTGCGCAACATTGCCAAGGCCGCGCCGGGCTCCAAGGTTTACGTACGCATCCTCACCGAAGGCTCCACCTCGGCCGACTGGCCGCTGTCGCGCAAGTTCGGCTGCCAGTCCGACATGGCCATGGACCTGCTGGTGCTGGCTCGCGACCTGGGCCTGGTGCCCTACGGCGTGTCCTTCCACGTGGGGTCGCAGCAGCGCGACATCGGTGTGTGGGACGCAGCCATCGCCAAGGTGAAGGTCATCTTCGAGCGCCTGAAGGAAGAAGACGGCATCGAGCTGAAGCTGATCAACATGGGCGGCGGCTTCCCGGCCAACTACATCGCCAAGACCAACAGCCTGGAAACCTACGCGGAAGAAATCATCCGCTTCCTCAAGGAAGACTTCGGCGACGAGCTGCCGGAAATCATCCTCGAGCCGGGCCGCTCGCTGATCGCCAACGCTGGCATCCTGGTCAGCGAAGTCGTGCTGGTGGCGCGCAAGTCGCGTACCGCAGTGGAACGCTGGGTGTTCACCGACGTGGGCAAGTTCTCCGGCCTGATCGAAACCATGGACGAGTCCATCAAGTTCCCGATCCACGTGGAGAAAGCGGGCGAGCTGGAGGAAGTCGTGATTGCCGGCCCGACCTGCGACAGCGCCGACATCATGTACGAGCACTACAAGTACGGCCTGCCGCTGAACCTGGCTGCCGGCGACCGCCTCTACTGGCTGTCCACCGGCGCCTACACCACCAGCTACAGCGCGGTGGAATTCAACGGCTTCCCACCGCTGAAGGCGTTCTACCTGTAAGCCTCGCTTCAATGAAAAAGCCCCGCCGATGCGGGGCTTTTTCATTATCTGCCGGCGGCGCTTTTCGTAGGGCGAATAACCTGGAACAGGTTATCCGCCGCTGCCTGAGCGGCGGATAACGCTGGCGCGTTATGCGCCCTACCAACTTTGTGGTGCGTGGGCGCCGTGTAGGAGCGGGCCATGCCCGCGATCATGTCCATGGGGCGCTCGTGCAGGTGTGGGTGGTGCCTGGAAAGAAAAACGCCCCGCAGTGCGGGGCGTTTTACGGGGCGTCGGGAAGACTCAACCCTCGTTGGGCTGCGCCTTCACCGGTGCCTGTGCCGTGGCTGGCGCCTTGGCGCCGTCGGCGATTTCCTGCTGCGGTGTGGCCTTGTCCTGCGGCAGTTTGTCGAACTCGTGCAGGCCGTCCTTGCGGTACGGGTCGCCGATCCAGCGCGGAACATCGGCGAACTGCTGGTTCACCAGGCTCTTGGCCGGCTCGTATCGGTCGTAGCTCAGGCCGGCGAGGTCCGACAGGGTGTGGATCAGGTGCGAGCTGCTGTACGAGCGGTTGGCCACCGCCTGCAGGTCGCGCGGGTGCTCGGCCTGCCAGCTCGGCGAGGTCCAGACCATGAACGGAATGGTGTACATCGGACGGGTCGGGTCCATTTCGTTGCGGCCCAGACGGTCGTGGTTGCCGGAGCTGTAGACCTCCTCGCCGTGGTCGGAGAGATAGAGCATGAAGCCATTGGCGTTGGCGGCCGAGTAGCGCTTGATCAGGCTCGACACCACGAAGTCGTTGTAGCGCACCGCGTTGTCGTAGAAGTTGTAGGTCTCCACCTGATCATCCGACAGCGCCGAGGGGGCGCCCTGGCGGTCCTTGAAGTAGGCGAACTCTTCCGGGTAGCGGTAGCGGTAGTCCATGTGCGTGCCCAGCAGGTGGATCACGATGAACTTCTTCTGCGCCGGGTCCTTCAGGGCCTTCTCGAACGGGTCCAGTACCACGCCGTCATACTGGCTGGCGTTCTGGTTGCGCTGGTTGTTCAGGTACACCGGCTCGTCCGTCTGCTGGGAGAAGGTGGTGAGCATGGTGTTGCGCTTGGTCATCGTCTGCTGGTTGGTGATCCAGAAGGTCTTGTAGCCCGCCTGTTTCATCAGGTTGATCAGCGACGGATCGGTGAGGAAGCGGTCCGGGTTCTGCTCATCGCCGAAGGTGAGGATCTGCTGCATCACCTCGATGGTGTAGGGGCGCGGCGCGACCACGTTCTGGAACACGGTCAGGCCCTGGCCGCTGGCGGCGAGGGCGTCGAGGTTCGGCGTGGTGTCGCGGCCGTAGCCGTACAGGTGCATGTGCTGGCGGGTGGTGGATTCGCCGAGTACCAGCACCAGGGTGCGCGGCTCGTTACCGCTGCTGTCCTTGAGGTTCTGCAGGGGCGGCAGGGAGGCGTTCTGCTGCAGCAGCTTCTGCATGTTGTCCAGCTGCTGGCGGTACTGGACGTAGCCCACCACCAACTGCCACGGCACAGCCGGCTCCATGCGCGACTGCACCTTTTCCACCGCCTGGGCGAAGGTGCGCTCCTGGGTAACCATCTGCTTGTAGAAGGGATAGAACAGGTTCAGCACGACCAGCAGCACGGCCAGCGGTACGCGGGCATAGGCCGGCATGTTGATCGGGCGGATACGCTTCCACAGCACCACGGCGACCACGGTGTAGGCCAGCAGTGCCAGGCACAGCCAGAGGCTGAAGTACTGGCTGAAGTACTCGCCGGCCTCGGCGGTGTTCGATTCGAACATCACGAAGATGACGCTCTGCGAGAACTCCTGCTTGTAGATGCCGAAGTAGCTCAGGCCCACCAGCGAGGCGCCCCAGAGCACCAGGCCGATGATGGCGGCGACGCCCTTGGTGAAGCGCGGCAGCAGCAGCGGTGGTGCGAGCCACAGGCTGCTGAGGAAGAACGCGTCACGGAAGCCGGCGAAGCCGGTGGTGCCGCTGAACAGGATCAGCGCCTGGGTAACGCCGGAGAAGTACCAGAAGAACAGCAGGAGCCAGCCCAGGGCGGCCCAGTCCACGCGTTTGCGCGCTGCGGGAGATGTGGTGTTCGACACTTGCGCCTCGTCGTTGCCAGGCGGCTGCCGAAACGGTCCGGCAGCCAGATTAGCCGCCAAAGCTAGCAGGGTGGGCGTGAAAATTACGTCAAGGGGCGTCAGGCGACGCCCATCTGCTCGGCGAGGTGACGCAGGTCCGACTCGTCGCCCAGTTCGGCGGCGCGCTGGAAGTAGGCCAGGGTCAGCTCGCGCAGGCTCGGCGGCATGGAGGCGGCGAGCTGATGGCGGGCCACGCGGAGGAAGTTGAGGTTGCCGCCTTCCAGCGCACGCTCCAGCCAGACACGCGCGGCGGGCAGGTCGCCGCGCTCGGCGAGCACCGAGGCATGGCTGAACTGCCCGCGGAAATCACCGGCCTCGGCTGAACGTCGGTACCACTGGCGCGCCGTATCCAGGTCGCGCGGCACCACTAGGCCTTCCTCGTGGAAGCGCCCAACCAGGTTCATCGACTTGGCGTGCCCCAGCGTTGCTGCGCTTTGGTACAGCGCCAGCGCGCGGGTGTCATCGCGCGGCACGCCACGGCCGGTGGAGAGCAGGTTGGCGAGGTTGTACATCGCCCAGTCGAGCTTCTGCTGCGCCGCTATCGCGTAGTGGCGAGCGGCGGCGGCCTCATCCTTCGTGCAGCCCCAGCCGTGCTCCAGGCAGCGTCCGAGCATGTTGCGCGCCATGGCGTGGCCGCGTTCGGCGGCGATTCCGAACCAGGTCAGGGCGAGGCCGACGTCCTGCTCGATGCCGTGGCCGTCGAGGAGGATCTGCCCGAGCAGCGCCTGGGCTTCGAGGTTGCCCTCGCGGGCGCCGGTCAGGATAAGCCGGGCGGTCTGCCGCGGGTCATCGGCGAGCTGGCCGGTGAGGTCTTCGACGTTGATTTCTTCAGTGCGACGCAGGACGAAACTCATGACAGATCAGACGTCCACCCAGCGGCGCAGCAGGTTGTGGTAAGTGCCGGTCAGCTCGATCAGCGCCGGGTGATCCGGCACGTCGCGGGTCAGCGCCTGGATCGACTGGTCCATCTGGAACAGCAGGGCGCGCTGGCTGTCCTCGCGCACCAGGCTCTGGGTCCAGAAGAACGAGGCGATGCGCGCGCCACGGGTCACCGGGTTGACCTTGTGCAGGCTGGTGGCGGGGTAGAGCACCAGATCGCCCGCCGGCAGCTTCACCTGCTGGGTGCCGTAGGTGTCCTGGATCACCAGTTCGCCGCCGTCGTAATCCTCCGGGTCGCTGAAGAACAGGGTCGAGGACACGTCGGTACGCACCCGCTCGCGGCCGCCCTGGGTGTCGCGCACGGCGTTGTCGATGTGGAAGTCGAACGAGCCGCCACCGGTGTAGCAGTTGAACAGCGGCGGGAAGACCTTGCTCGGCAGGGCAGCCGACTGGAACTGCGGGTTGCTCCACAGGCGCTGCAGCATGGCTTCGCCGATTTCGCGGGCCAGCGGGTGGTCCTGCGGCAGTTGCAGGTTGTGCTTGGCGCGGGACGACTGGTAACCGGCGGTGACCTTGCCGTCGGCCCATTCGGCCTGTTCCAGGGCGGCGCGGATGCGCGTCACCTCATCGCGGGTGAAGACGCCAGGAATGTGCAGCAGCATGGGCCGGTTCCATCAGTTTCGATAATTTGCCAATGATAATGATTTGCAACATATCGGTACAACCGGCATACCCCTACTTCCGACAGGGAGAAAGTGTAAAAGTTGTAAATCATGTGCGTATGGTAATGAATGTGAATTGATACAAATTCTCAGTTGCAATAAATTGCGCGGCCTTCATGAACCCCTGGGGAGGGAGTTTCGATGTCGCGTCAATCCACCGAGTTCGCCGGCAGCAAGCCGCGCCTTCTAGTCAGCGCTGTCGGCGTGGCGATCACCGCCATGTCCGGCGCTCAACTGGCCCATGCTGACGAAGCGCCGAAGAAGTCCGGCCAGGACGTGCTGTCCCTGGACGCCGACACCGTCGTCGGCACCCAACAGCAGGACCCGACCACCTACAACGTCGAGAAGTCCGCGTCGAAGAAGTACACCGCGCCGCTGCTGGATACGCCGCGCTCGGTGACCGTGGTGCCGCAGCAGGTGATCAAGGACACCGGTGCGCTGACCCTGCAGGACGCCCTGCGCACCGTGCCGGGCATCACCTTCGGCGCCGGCGAGGGCGGCAACCCGACGGGTGACCGTCCGTTCATCCGTGGCTTCGACGCGCAGAGCGACACCTACGTCGACGGCGTCCGCGACACCGGCGCGCAATCGCGTGAAGTGTTCAACCTCGAGCAGATCGAAGTCAGCAAGGGCCCGAACTCGGCCTTCGGCGGTCGCGGCTCGGCCGGTGGCAGCCTGAACCTGATCAGCAAGCAGGCCAAGGCCGGCAACTTCACCGACGGCAGCTTCACCTACGGTTCCGACCAGACCCGTCGCTACACCCTGGACACCAACCAGGAGTTCCTCGACGGCAACGCCGCGTTCCGCCTGAACCTGATGACCCACGACCAGAACGTCGCCGGTCGCCAGGCCGTGGACGCCAGCCGCTGGGGTATCGCACCGTCCCTGACCTTCGGCCTCAACGGCCCGACCCGCGTCACCGTCAGCCATTACCACCTGGAAAGCGACGACACCCCGGATTCGGGTATCCCGTACGCCAAGAGCGCCGACCGCAGCAAGCACAACCCCGACAAGCCGGTGAACGTCGACCGCGACAACTACTACGGCCTCGAGGATCGCGACTTCCAGAAGAGCCGCATCGACACCAGCACCATCACCTTCGAACACGACTTCAACGATGCCCTGAGCCTGCGCAACACCACGCGCTATGGCACCGCGCACCAGGACTACATCTGGACCCAGCCCGACGACAGCCAGGGCAACATCAACAACGGGACCGTCTGGCGCCGCAACAACAACCGCATCAGCACCACCACCACCGCGACCAACCAGACCGACCTGTTCGGTGAGTTCTACCTGGCCGGCTTCAAGAACAGCTTCACCACCGGCCTGGAATTCACCCGCGAAGACAGCAAGCGCGACGGCTACACGGTGAACACCAATACCGGCTCCAGCGCTGGCGCCAACAAGTGCCGCCCGGCCATCGTCGGCGCACCCAGCGGCTACAACTGCACCAGCCTGGAAAACCCGAATCCGCACGATCCGTGGAACGGCAGCATCGTCCGCAACTACAAGCCGCTGAACACCGTCGCTACTACCAAGGCGATCTACGGCTTCGACACCATCGACCTGAACGAGCAATGGCAGGTCAACGTCGGCGCGCGTTTCGACAGCTTCGAGACCACCGCGAAGAACCACGGCGTGAGCCCGACCACCCAGTTCGAAGACAGCTCCAGCTTCTGGAACTGGCAGGCCGGCGTGGTCTACAAACCGGCGCCCAATGGCAGCATCTACGCCTCCTACGCGACCTCCGCGACCCCGCCTGGCTCGATGCTGGACAACGGTGACACCGGCAACGCCGTGGATACCTTCGCGGTGAAGAACAACCTGGAGCCCGAAGAGACCACCAACTACGAAATCGGTACCAAGTGGAACTTCCTCGACGAGCGCCTGGAGCTGACCGCGGCGATCTTCCGCACCGACAAGGACAACGCCCGCGTACTGGTCTCCAACCAGACCTACGACAACGCCGGCCAGTCCCGCGTCGACGGCATCGAACTGTCCGCCAGCGGCAAGATCACCGACAAGTGGAAGGTCTTCGCGGGCTACAGCTACCTCGACAGCGAACTGGTCAAGGCGGGCAAGTCCGGTCGTAGCGGCACGGTGAACGCCACCGCGGCTTCCAACGACGGCAACCAGATGCCCAACACCCCGGAAAACAGCTTCAGCCTGTGGACCACCTACGACGTCCTGCCCAACGCCACCATCGGCGGCGGCACCTTCTACGTCGACAAGGTCTACGGCGACGTGGCCAACACCATGTACGTGCCGGACTACTGGCGCTACGACGCGATGGCCGCCTACAAGCTGAGCAAGAACGTCGACTTCCAGCTCAACGTGCAGAACGTCTTCGACAAGAAGTACTTCGACAAGGCCTACGCCTCGCACTACGCGTCCCAGGCGGCCGGCCGCACCGTATTGCTGTCCACCAACTTCCACTTCTAAGGCCGCGCACCACTGGCGACCTGCCCCGGCCGATGCTCCTCGGCCGGGGCTTTTCTTTGTCCGGGGCTGGCGCCCGTTCGGCGAAGGTAAGGCCAGGGTAAAAATTGTTAAATGGGCTGCGTTTGCGAGCCATTCTCATTAAAATGCCCGCCCTGCGTGATGGGTCTGCGAAGGTGAAACCGCGGTGTTGAAGAAAGTCCTGTTCCAGTTGCATTGGCTGTTCGGTATCAGCGCAGGTCTGGTGCTGGCGCTGATGGGCATCACCGGGGCGATGCTGTCGTTCCAGGATGAGATCCTGCGCGCCATCAACCCCGAGAGCCTGGTGGTGGAAAAGCGCGCCGAGTCCGTGCTGCCCATGGACGAGCTTATCCGCCGGGTGGAGAGCGCCGAGCCGGGCAAGAAGGTGTCCTTCCTCTGGCTCAAGACCGAGGGCGTGGAATCCGCGCGCATCTTCTTCACCCCGCCGCCGGGCCAGCGCCGTGGCGAATCGCTCTATGTCGACCCGTATACCGCACAAGCTCTGCCCGCGCCCGTGGGCGAGGGCGCTTTCATGTTCATCATGCAGCTGCACCGCTTCCTCGCCGCTGGCGAAGTCGGCCAGCGGATCACTGCCGCCTGCACCCTGATCCTGGTCTTCTTCTGCCTCTCCGGGCTGTACCTGCGCTGGCCGCGCAAGGCGCTGAACTGGCGGACCTGGCTGACTTTCGACTGGGCCAAGAAAGGTCGTGCCTTCAACTGGGACCTGCACGCCGTGGCCGGCACCTGGTGCCTGGTGTTCTACCTCCTGGCCTCGCTGACCGGCCTGTACTGGTCCTACGAGTGGTACCGCAACGGCCTGTTCAAGCTGCTCGACGACGCTCCCGCCGGCCAGGCCAAGGGCGGCCAGCGCGGTGGCGGCAAGCGCGGCCCGGCGCCCGAGGGGCCGCCGCCGGTGGTGGATGCCACGGCGATCTGGAACACCGTCGCGCAGACCGGCGGCCCTAACATGACCGCCTACAACCTGCGCCTGCCGCCGGTGAAGGGCCAGCCGGCCACCGTGTTCTACCTCCTCGATGACGCTGCCCACGAGCGCGCCTTCAACGAGATGACCATCGACCCGGCCAGCGGCAAGCTGCTCAAGCATCGCCGCTACAACGACAGCAGCGCCGGCAAGCAACTGCTCACCAGCGTCTACGCCCTGCACGTGGGCAGCTACTTCGGCCTTCCCGGGCGCATCCTGATGATGCTCGCCAGCCTGACGATGCCGCTGTTCTTCATCACCGGCTGGCTGCTCTACCTCGACCGCCGCCGCAAGAAGCGCGCCGCGCTGGCCGCCCGTGGTGAACTGGATAACACTGCCGGTGGCGCCGATTCCTGGCTGGTGGGCTACGCCAGCCAGAGTGGCTTTGCCGAGCAACTGGCGTGGCAGAGCGCCGGCCAGCTGCAGGCCGCCGGGCTGCCGGTACGTGTCGAGCCGCTGGGCAAGCTGGACCGTGCGCAGCTGGAGCAGACCCGTAACGCGCTGTTCGTGGTCAGCACCTTCGGCGAAGGCGAGGCGCCGGACAGCGCCCGTGGCTTCGAGCGCCAACTGCTTGGCCAGACCCTGGGGCTCAATGACCTGCGCTTTGCCATCCTCGCCCTGGGCGACCGCCAGTACGAGCATTTCTGCGGCTTCGCCCGGCGCATGCAGGGCTGGCTGCAGGGGCAGGGCGCGCGCCCGCTGTTCGACGGCGTGGAAGTGGACAACGGCGACGCTGCCGCGCTGCATGACTGGCAGGTGCGCCTGGCCGAACTCTCCGGCACCGCGCCGCAAGTGGCCTTCAGCGCACCAGCTTTCGAAGTCTGGACGCTGAGTGGCCGTGAACACCTCAACCCCGGCAGCCAGGGCGAATCCACCTGGCTGCTGCGCCTGAGCGCGCCGAGCGACTCGCAGATCGACTGGGCTGCTGGCGACCTGGTGGAAATCGTCCCGCGCCAACCGGAATTCCTTGTCGCCCGCTGGCTCGAACGCCTCGGCCTGGATAGCGCCGCCAAGGTGCAGGTGGATGGCCTGGCCATGCCGCTGAAAGATGCCCTGGCCGGCTGCCTGCTGCCGGGCAACCTCGAGCATCTGGTCGGCCTGCACGGTCAGGCGGTGTATGACGCGTTGATCAAGCTCTCGGTGCGCCAGTACTCCATCGCCTCGCTGCGCAGCGCAGGCGTCATGGAGCTGATCGTGCGCCAGGAGCAGCATGCCGACGGCTCGCTGGGCATATGCTCCGGCTGGCTGACCGAGTACCTGCCCGAGGGCGGCAGCCTGTTGATGCGGCTGCGCCGCAACCGCAGCTTCCACCTGACCGAGGAGGATCGCCCGCTGATCCTGATCGGCAACGGCACCGGTATCGCCGGCCTGCGTGCACTGCTGCAAGCGAGCGTGGCCGAGGGCCGTTCGCGTAACTGGTTGCTGTTCGGCGAACGCAACATCGCCCACGACTTCTACTGCCGCGAGGAACTGGAAGGCCTGCTGGCGCGCGGCGAACTGCAACGCCTGGACGTCGCCTTCTCCCGCGATCAGGACGAGAAGGTCTACGTGCAGGACCGTCTGCGTGCCTGCGGCGAAGTCCTCGCCCAGTGGCTCGATGACGGCGCGGCGATCTACGTTTGCGGCAGCCTGCAGGGCATGGCCGAAGGCGTCGACCGCGCCCTGCGCGAGATGCTGGGGGATGCCGAGGTCGAGGTGCTGCTGGAGAGCGGGCGTTATCGCCGCGACGTGTATTGACCTGGCGTTGGGTGTAGCCAATCGCGGAAAGAGTCCGCTCCCACGCTCAGCGTGACCGGCTTTTGTAGGAGCGAGCTTGCTCGCGAACCGATATCCCGGCAGCTCCGGAGCTGGGTGGGTTCGCGAGCAAGCTCGCTCCTACAGGGAGACACTGCACTGCGCTCCCGGCTGTGTCGTAGGGCGCATAACGCGCCAGCGTTATCCGCCGATTGGCAGCCGGCGGATAACCTGTTCCAGGCTATTCGCCCTGCGCAGGGCTCCTCAAATGGCACAAACAAAAAGGCCCCCGCGAATGCGGAGGCCTTTTTTCTGCTATCGGGGCGCTTGAATCCAGTGGCTCAAATCCACAGGAAGATCGCCAGTACCGCCGCGAAGAAGCCCCACTTCTGCAGGTAATACAGCTTGCGGTTGCGCTTCTTCAGAGCCTTGCCCTGCAGGCGGATCTTGTACAGCGAGGCGAAGGCGCGGTTGATGCCACCGGTCTTGTCGCCGGCATCGTTGGGGGATGCGGCCGCAGCCATCACATTGCGGCTGAACCAGCGGTTGAAGGCCGTCACCCAGCCGTACTTCAGCGGGCGCTCGATGTCGCAGAAGAGAATCACCCGGTCATGGTCCGTGGTGTTCTCGGCGTAGTGGATGTAGGTCTCGTCGAACACCACCGCTTCGCCGTCGCGCCAGTGGTAGCGCTCGCCGTCCACTTCGATGAAGCAGCCCGGATCGTTGGGCGTCAGCAAGCCCAGGTGATAGCGCAGCGAACCGGCATAGGGGTCGCGGTGGCGTACCAGGCGCGAACCCGGTGGCAGCTCGGCGAACATCGCCGCCTTCACCGAAGGAATCTGCCGCAGCAACTCGGTGGTCTTCGGACACAGGGCGTCGGCAGACGGATGGCTGTCGTCGTACCATTTCAGGTAGAAGCGCTTCCAGCCGGTCTTGAAGAACGAGTTGAAGCCCACGTCGTTGAGCTGATCGGAGCGCTTGATGCTGCCGGCGTCGCGCAGGTGCAGGGCCTCGCTGCGGATGGCTTCCCAGTTATCGCTGAGCAGGCGCATCTCGGGGAATTCGTCGGTCGCCAGGTACGGGCGGCTCGGCACCTTGGAGAACAGGTACATCAGGCAGTTGATCGGCGCCAGGAAGCTGGAGTGGTCGCTCAGCTGGCGCGTGAACTTGTGGCGCACCCGCCCACGCAGGTGGACATAAACGATGCTCAGGCCGAAGGCGGCCAGAATGGCGGCTTTGATCATTCGGGGGAGGTATCCGTTACTACAGACCGGGGATAGTACTCCTCCTAAACGTGACTGAGTATTCTCCGAAGGCCAAAGGCCAGTGCCTGTTTTAACCTGTAGGAAATTTCAAAGGATGGCGACACGATGACCGAGCGCACGACGCGGATCCTGCTCAACTGCGACATGGGCGAAAGCTTCGGCGCCTGGCGCATGGGCGACGACACCCACGCCATGCCGCTGATCGATCAGGCCAACCTCGCCTGCGGCTACCATGCCGGCGACCCCCTGACGATGCAGCGCACCGTTCGTCTGGCGGTGGAGCAGGGCGTCAGCATCGGCGCACACCCGGCCTACCCGGACCTGGCCGGCTTCGGCCGCCGCCATATGAGCTGCTCGCCCGAGGAAGTCCACGCCCTGGTGCTCTACCAGATCGGCGCGCTGGACGCCTTCTGCCGCGCCGCCGGAACTCAGGTGGCCTACGTGAAGCCCCACGGCGCGCTGTACAACGACCTGGTGCGGGACGATGCGCTGCTCGCCGCGGTGCTCGATGCCTGTGCAGCCTACCGCAAGCGCCTGCCGCTGATGGTGCTGGCCCTGGCCGATAACAACCGCGAACTGCAACTGGCTGACGCCGCCGACGTGCCGCTGATGTTCGAAGCCTTTGCCGACCGGGCCTACCTGCCCGATGGCCAGCTTGCCCCACGCCGCCTGCCCAACGCCGTGCACCACGAGCCGCAACGCATCCTCGACCAGGCCCTGGCCATCGCCCGTGGCGAACCCTTCCCTGACATCGACGGCAATCCTCTGCGTCTGCGCGCCGACAGCCTCTGCGTGCACGGCGACAACCCCGAATCCCTGGCGGTGCTGCGGCGCCTGCGTGGCCTGCTGGACCAGGCATGATCCGCGTCGAAGCCTTCGGCTCCACCGCGCTGCTGATCACCCTCGCTGAGCAGCCCGATGACCGCTTGCCCTTGCGCATCGCCCGACTGGCCGAACGCCTGCGCACCGAGCTGGGCGTGGCCCTGACCGACTGCGTAGCGGGCTGGACCACGCTGCTGCTGCACTATGACCTGCTGCGCATCGACTTGCCGCTGCTGCAGCATCATGTGCAGGTCGCGCTGGCGGATTGGCCGGGCGACATCAGCACCGACGAAGCGGGACGGCTGCATGAGATTGCGGTGTGGTATGCCGGTGAAGACCTCGCGGAAGTCGCCCGGCTCTGCGGGCTCAGCACCGCCCAGGTGATCGACCTGCACGCCGGGCGCGACTATCGCGTCGGCGCCATCGGTTTCTCACCCGGCTTTGCTTACCTCGGTGAGCTGGACGAACGCCTTGCGCTTGCGCGCCGGGCTACGCCGCGCACGCACGTGCCGGCCGGCAGCCTGGCGATTGCCGAGCGGCAGACGGCAGTTTATCCACAGGCCTCGCCCGGCGGCTGGCATCTGCTCGGCCGCACCGCGCAATGTCTGTTCGATCCGGGGCAACAGCCGCCTTGCCCGTTGGCTGTGGGGGATCGTGTGCGTTTCGTACCCATCGATAAGGCGGCCTATCGTGCGGCCGGAGGCGAGCCATGAGCCTGAAAGTCATCTCCTGCAGCCCGCTGTGCCTGCTGCAGGACGGCGGCCGGCAAGGCTGGCAGCACCTGGGCGTTTCGCCCGGCGGCCCTGTGGATAAACAGGCGGCGGCCTGGGCCAATCGCCTGCTCGGCAATGGGCCAGGCGTGCCGTTGCTAGAAATCGCGCTGGGCGGGGTGGAGCTGGAAGTGCAGGCGGATACCTGGCTGTCGCTGACCGGTGCCGAGCTGCCGGCGACTCTCGATGGTGAGCCGCTGCCGGGCTGGTCGCGCTTTCGCGTGTGGGCTGGGCAGCGCCTGAAGCTGGGCTTCGCCCGAGCCGGTCAGCGGGCGTATCTCGCTGCGACGGGTGGTTTTCAGGCGAAGTCGATACTGGGTAGCGTCGCGACCCAGATACGGGAAAAACTCGGGGGGCTTGCCGGCAACGGACAGCCGCTCGCCGTCGAGGATCGGTTGGAGTACGAAGCCCACAGCGAACGTTTCGTTGTCGGCGCCAGCGTGCCCTGGCCTTATCGGCCGGACTACCGCGAAACCCCAATCCTGCGCGTGCTGCCCGGCCCGGATGCTTTCAGCGAGGAGCAGCGACAGGCTTTCTTCGATCAGAGTTGGCAGGTCAGCCCGCAATCCGATCGCATGGGCGCACGGCTGCGCGGCAAAGCGCTGAGCGCGCCTCGCCGGCAATGGTCGTTGGGGATAGTGGAGGGCGCCATCCAGGTGCCGCCGGACGGCCAGCCGATTGTCCTGCTGGCCGACCGCCAGACCATGGGTGGCTACCCGCTGCTGGGCGTGCTGCACCCGCTGGACATCGGCCGTCTGGCGCAATGCCCGGCGCACAGCAATGTGCGTTTCGTGGCGACGAGCGTGGAACAGGCGCAGGCGGACCTGCGCGCATTCCTGCGCTTCTTCTCCGGCTGACCTCAGCCCTCGAAGCGTTCGCCGCGAAACACCCGGCGCGGATTGCCGCGTTGCAGATGGTGATGCACCAGCCGGCGTTCGGCACGCAGCTCGCTGCTCGCCTGCTCCGCGCGCTCCTCCAGCTTGCGGGCAATCAGCAGCAGCGCCAGACGTTTGTTGGCGTGCTGGCTGCGCTCGCTCTGGACCTTCACGCTCAGGCCGCTGGCAACATGGGTGGCCCGCACCGCCGAGTCGGTGGTGTTGACGTGCTGCCCGCCGGGGCCGGAGGAGCGCAAGGTTTCGAAGCGCACTTCACCTTCGAGGCTGGCCGGTGGCGCGTTGAATCGCGCGCCGCCGAAGTACCAGTTCTTGCGCCCGTGGTTGGGCCGGTAAGGGCTGGCGCAGACCCATTGCAGGGTGCCGCTCCAGTCCTCGGCCAGGGTTTCCGCCGAGTCGCCGTCCAGCGCCAGCAGCACCGAGAGCAGGGTGCCCCGGCGCGGGCCGGCTTCTTCCTCGATCACGCGCACCTCGGCACCGAGAGCCTCGGCTTCGCGCAGCAGTCGCTGCAGGGCCTTGGCCACGGCCAGCGCGCATTCGTCCGGCCCCTGGGCCGCGGAAAGTTGCAGCAGGATCATCAGCAGCACTCCCCGCGCGTCTTGTAGGTCAGCACCGGCTTGAGTCGCGCCAGTACCCGCAGCAGCCCCGCTTCGCGCAGCGCGCCGACCACCGAGTCGATGGCCTTGTACGCTTCCGGCGCCTCCTCGTAGATCAGCCCGCGATCACCGCAGATTACCCGGCTGCCCAATGCGGTGCGGGCCAGTTGCTCGACGCGGTAGCGCGCCGAGAGACGGTCCTTGCACTCGCTGCGCATCCACTTGCGACCTGCGCCATGGGCGAGGGAGAAGAGGCTGCGCGGATCGGCGACCGGCTCCACCAGGTAGCTGTAGTCGCCGCGCGAGCCGGGGATGACCATCACCCCGCGATCCGCCGGCGTCGCGCCCTTGCGGTGCAGCCAGCCATCGACGCCTTCGACTTGCGCGGGGCTGACGAGGTTGTGGTTCACGTCCAGCACCTGCGCGCCGTCTGCACGCAGACGGTCGAGCATGCGCAGGGCGATCAGCTGGCGGTTGGCCTCGGCGAAACGCAGCGCGCTGTCATGGCGAGCCAGGTAGTGCGCGCAGTCGTCGCTGCCTTCCTCCAGACCCTGGTGACTGAAGCGGTCCACCTGCTCGCGCAGGATGGCTTCGCCCAGACCGCGCGAACCGCTGTGCACCAGCAGGAGCAGGTGGCGACGGTCGAGACCGAGGGCTTCCACGGCGGTTTCGTCGTAGAGCTGATCGAATTGTTGCAGCTCGGCGAAGTGGTTGCCGCCGCCGATGGTACCCAGCGAATGCTCGTGGCCGCAGGGCGGCAGAGCGAAGCCGGCGATGCGTTCGCTCCAGTCTTCGTCCAGCGGGCCATCGAGATTGCCCAGGCGCTTTTCCAGCTTGTCCAGGTTCAGCTTGGCGGTGGCGATATCGGTACGCCACAGCGCCATGCCGCAGCCGATGTCGTTGCCCACCAGGGCAGGGTACAGGCGGCCGGTGGAGAAGAACGCTGCGCCGATCGGGTAGCCACGACCGGGGTGCAGGTCCGGCATGCCGGCGACGCGCTGCATGCCCGGCAGGCGGGCGGTGGTTTCAAGTTGCTGGATCGCTTTACCTTCGATCCAGGTATCGTCCGCGGCGATCAGGGTGATGCCGGCGGACAGATTTTGGATGCAATTGCCCATTGTCCAATCCCATGAGGAATGAAACGAAAAAAAAGGATGGGGGCAGGCCGGAGCCGGGCAATGCGATGCCGCCAGAGGGGCGGCGGGGAAGCGATTACGCCAGACGCGACCTGCAAAGGGTGATCAGTGCTTGCATGATGTCTCTCCTTTGCTGTCGGTGGATGGAAGGTGGCGAATGATAGGCGCGCAGCCGCCCGCGCGCAATCCCGCTATTTCGGCAGGTGCCGCAGCGGCAGGGGCGCCGACTCCTTCACCGTCTGGATGGCGAAGTTGCTGCGGATGTCGCTGACGCCCGGCAGCTTGAGCAGGGTGCCGGTGAGGAGCTGTTCGTAGGCGCGCAGGTCGGGCAGCACCACTTGCAGGAGGAAGTCCGACTCGCCGCTGACCAGGTGTACCGAGATGACTTCCGGCAGGTCGATCACCGCCTGGCGGAAGGCGGCGGCGCTGGTGTCGCTGTGGCGCTCCACTTTCACGCCAACGAACACGGTGAGCCCCAGGCCGACTTCGTCTCGGCCCAGCTCGGCGTGATAGCCGCGGATCATGCCGGCCTCTTCCAGTAGGCGGACCCGGCGCAGGCAGGGGGAGGGCGACAGGCCGATTTCTTCGGCGAGCTGCACGTTGGTCAGGCGGCCGTCGCGCTGCAAGGCGGCGAGAATGCGGTGGTCGTAGGCGTCCAGTTTTGGGTTTGGCACGAGTGGATACTCGATCAGCTTGAGATTGGCAGGATATGCCAATTGTGAGCATCAAGATGGTCGAATACGCAAGCACCTGCCTCGGCCTTCGGGCATAGAATCCTTATCCGCAATGACTGCTTCGGAGTGGCTCTTGTGGATATCAGCGTCTTCCTGTTGGCCCTGGCGATGGTCTACCTGCTGCCGGGGCCGGACATGATTCTCCTGCTGCACACCGGTGCCCGCGACGGTTGCCGTGCGGCGTTGGCAACTGCGCTCGGGCTGGGCTTGGCCCGTGGCTGCCATGTCGCCCTGGCGGCGACCGGACTGGCGCTGCTGTTTCGTACCGCGCCGTGGACCTTCGATGTGGTGCGCATCGGCGGCGGTCTTTACCTGGCGTGGATCGGCCTGCAACTGCTGCGTGCTCCGGTGGGCCTCCCGGAGACGACCGGCGCGGCCGGGTTATCCACCGTCAGCTACCGGCGCGCATTTCGCCGGGGCCTGCTGACCAACTTGCTCAACCCCAAGGCGCTGCTGTTCTGCTCGGTGTTGTTGCCGCAGTTCATCCACCCGCAGAACGGTCCGCTGGTGCTGCAGTTCGCGCTACTGGGCGGCGTGCTGGTGGTGGTCGGGCTGGGCTTCGACAGCTTCTATGCGGTCAGCGGCGAGCGCATGGGCCGTTGGCTGGCTCGGCACAGGACGATGCAAAGGGTGCAGCAGTGGGGCTTCGGCGGCATCCTGCTGGGGTTCGGCGTGCGACTGGCGCTGATCCGTGATCTGTAAGGCTGAAGTCTTTCGTAGGAGCGAGCTTGCTCGCGAACCCGTTAGCCGGCAGCTTCGAAGCCTGGGCTGTTCGCGAGCAAGCTCGCTCCTACAGGTCTTCTGGCAGGATTTTCCACAGCCGTGCCACGGACGGCTTCTGCGGATTGCGCGCGACTACCAGCAGGCCGACGTCGCCACCGCTCAGCTCCCGCACCAACTGTTCACCCTTGCGTTGCTGCATGCCTTCGGCGAGATAACCCAGGGCGATGCTCGCCGCCGCCGGGTGGGTGGCGACGGGCACGTAACTGCCATCGTCCATGTCCAGTACCACATGCCGTTCTCCGGCATCTGGCGCGGGAACGTGCAGATCGGCCTTGCGCAGTTGCGCCATGGCTTCGTTGCGATGTGCGCTGGTCATCCGTTCCTGCAGCGCACGCTCCAGCGGAAGGTATTCGTCCCTGGGCTCGGCTTTGGGCTTTGCCGGGGGCGGCGGTGCGGGTGGCTCAGCTCTTGCCGGTGCAGGTTTGAGGGGCGCTGGCGGAGTTGCCGCCGGAGGCGCTGGCGTGACATCCGGCTCTTCCTGCTCGAGACCGTCCCAGTCGATCTCGTCGAGATCGACCTCCTCCGTCGCCTTCTTCTTCGCCGCTGGCTTCTTCCGCGACTTGACTGCCGTGCGCACGTCCATCCGCCGCTGACGCTTCCACTTGTGCAGCTGCACGTTGGCGACGATGGCGGTAACGAGGATGAGCAGAAGGAAGAACAGCAGCATGGAAAGTCGTGGCCCTGTGGATAACGGCCACGACGCGCAGGCGGTGGCGGGGTGCCACCCTGGCGGGATCGTCTGGATCAGGCGATAGGCCTGTTCCGGCTGCGTTGTAGGACGCAGCTGTTTCCGAAAGAGGGGCCGGCCTATGACCGGCCCGTTTCGTATCAGTTCAGGAACTGCTCCGCATGGTGGCAAGCCACCTGGCGCTCATCGAGCAGGCGCAATTCCGGGACTTCGGCCTTGCAGCGCTCGGTCGCATACGGGCAGCGCTTGTGGAAGGCGCAGCCAGTGGGCGGGTTGAGCGGGTTGGGGAGTTCGCCCTGGATCTTGATCTTGGGCTTGTCCGGATCGGGGTGGATGGCCGGGGTCGCCGACAGCAACGCCTGGGTGTAGGGGTGCAGCGGGCGCTCGTAGAGCTTGCCTGCCGGGCCCATCTCCGCCGGGCGGCCGAGGTACATCACCAGCACGTCGTCGGCCACGTGGCGAACCACGGCGAGGTTGTGGGAGATGAACACGTAGGCGGTGCCGAATTCCTGTTGCAGGTCCATGAACAGGTTGAGCACCTGGGCCTGGATCGACACGTCCAGCGCCGAGGTCGGCTCGTCCGCCACCAGCACCTTGGGCCGCAGCATCATTGCGCGGGCCAGGGCTATGCGCTGGCGCTGGCCGCCGGAGAACATGTGCGGGTAGCGCTGGTAGTGCTCGGGGCGCAAGCCGACCTGCTTCATCATCGCCTGCACCCGCTCGCGGCGCTCGATGCGGGAGAGACTGGTGTTGATCAGCAGCGGCTCGGCCAGCTGGTCGCCGATCTTCTGCCGCGGGTTGAGCGAGGCGTAGGGGTTCTGGAAGACCATCTGCACGTCACGGCGCAGTTGCTTGCGGGTGTCGTGGTCGGCGCCTTTCACCTCGTGACCGGCAATCTGCAGGGAACCGGAGGTAGGTTCTTCGATCAGCGTCAGCGCACGGGCGAGGGTGGATTTGCCGCAGCCGGATTCGCCGACCACGGCGAGGGTCTTGCCGGCCTGCAGGTCGAAGGACACGCCGTTGAGCGCACGGACCAGGGCGTGGGGCTTGAACAGGCCGCGGGAGATTTCGTAGTGACGGGTCAGGTCGCGGGCGGTCAGGACGGCGCTCATCGGGCCACCTCAGTGTTCAGGTTGAGCGGGTAGAAGCAGCGCACGGCGCCGCGCTCATGGGCTTCCAGGGCGGGGCGCACCGTACGGCAATTGTCCTGCACGTAGGGGCAGCGCGGCGACAGCAGGCAGCCCTGCGGGCGGTCGTACTTGCCGGGGACGATGCCGGGCAGGGTAGCCAGGCGTTCCTCGCCGGCGCTGTGCTCGGGGATCGCCTTGAGCAGTGCCTCGGTGTACGGGTGGGTGGGCAGGTCGAACAGCGCTGGCACCTGGCCGATCTCCACCGCTTGCCCGGCGTACATCACGCAGACGCGCTGGGCGGTCTCGGCGACCACGGCGAGGTCGTGGGTGATCAGGATCAGCGCCATGCCCTGGTCGCGCTGCAGGTTCAGCAGCAACTCCATGATCTGCGCCTGGATGGTCACGTCCAGCGCGGTGGTGGGCTCGTCGGCGATCAGCAGCTTGGGCTCGCCGGCAATCGCCATGGCAATGGCGACGCGCTGGCTCATGCCGCCGGACAGCTGGTGCGGGTATGCGTCCAGGCGTTGCGCGGCGCCGGGAATTTCCACTCGTTCGAGCAGTTCCAGAGCGCGCTGGCGCAGCGCCTTGCCGCGCAGGCCGAGGTGCAGCTTGAGCACTTCCTCGATCTGGTAGCCGACGGTGAAGCTGGGGTTGAGGGCGGTCATCGGGTCCTGGAAGACCATGGCGATGTCCTTGCCGACGATACGCCGCCGCTCGCGGCCCTTGAGGCGCAGCATGTCGGTGCCGTCGAACTGCATGGTGTCGGCGGTGATGATGCCGGGGGCGTCGATCAGGCCCATCAGGGCCATCATGGTCACCGACTTGCCGGAGCCGGACTCGCCGACGATGGCCAGGACTTCGCCCTTGTCCACCGAGAGGTCGAGGCCGTCCACCACCGGGATGGCGTTGCGGTCGCCGAAGCGCACCGAGAGATTGCGCAGGTCGAGGAGGCTCATACGGCGGTCTCCATCAGTCTCTTGTTCTGGTAGGAGCGAGCTTGCTCGCGAACGGGAAACGCAGAAGATTGCAGGTTCGCGAGCAAGCTCGCTCCTACAGCGGCGGTCAGGTTATGCATGGCTGCTGTCCTCACGCCGCATTCTTCAGCTTCGGGTCCAGCGCGTCGCGCAGGCCGTCGCCCATCAGGTTGATCGCCAGCACGCTGAGCAGGATGGTCAGGCCGGGCAGCGAGACGACCCACCAGGCGCGCTCGATGTAATCGCGCGCGGAGGCCAGCATGGTGCCCCACTCGGGCGTTGGCGGCTGCACGCCCAGGCCGAGGAAGCCCAGGGCTGCGGCGTCGAGGATGGCTGAGGAGAAGCTCAGGGTGGCCTGGACGATCAGCGGCGCCATGCAGTTGGGCAGCACGGTGACGAACATCAGGCGCAGGGTGCCGGCGCCGGCCAAACGCGAGGCGGTGACGTAGTCGCGGTTCAGCTCGCCCATCACGGCGGCGCGGGTCAGGCGCACGTAGGCCGGCAGCGAGACGATGGCGATGGCGATCACGGTGTTGATCAGGCCTGGGCCGAGGATGGCGACGATGGCCACCGCCAGCAGCAGCGAAGGCAGGGCCAGCATGATGTCCATCAGGCGCATGATCACCGGGCCCAGGCGGGTCGGCGAGAAGCCGGCGAGCAGGCCGAGGAAGATGCCGGGGATCATCGAGATCAGCACCGAGGTCAGGCCGATCATCAGCGACAACCGCGCGCCGAACATCAGGCGCGAGAGCAGGTCGCGCCCCAGCTCGTCGGTGCCCAGCAGGAACGGCCACTGGCCGCCCTCCAGCCAGACCGGTGGCGTGAGCAGGAAGTCGCGGAACTGCTCGCTCGGGTCATGGGGCGCGACCCAGGGCGCGAACAGCGCGCAGAACACGATGACCAGCATGAACAGCAGGCCGCCGACCGCGCCCTTGTTGCGCGAGAAGGCTTGCCAGAATTCTTTCAACGGGGACGGATAGACCAGGCTCGGGTCGCTGGCGGGAGCTTTGGCGTTGGCATTCATGGCGTCGGCTCCTCAGCGTTGGTGACGGATGCGTGGGTTGGCGAGGCCGTAGAGGATGTCCACGATGAAGTTCACCAGGATCACCAGGGTCGCCACCAGCAGGATGCCGTTCTGCACCACCGGATAGTCGCGCCGGCCAATGGCGTCGATCAGCCATTTGCCGATGCCGGGCCAGGAGAAGATCGTCTCGGTCAATACCGCACCGGCGAGCAGCGTGCCGACCTGCAGGCCGAACACGGTGAGCACCGGGATCATGGCGTTGCGCAGGGCGTGCACAAACACCACGCGCGCCGGCGACAGGCCCTTGGCGCGGGCAGTGCGTACGTAGTCCTCGCGCAGCACTTCGAGCATCGAGGAACGGGTCATCCGGGCGATCACCGCCAGCGGGATGGTGCCCAGCACGATGGCCGGCAGGATCAGGTGGCGCACGGCGTCCATGAACGCGCCTTCCTCATCCGACAGCAATGTGTCGATGAGCATGAAGCCGGTTTTCGGCTCGATGTCGTAGAGCAGGTCCAGGCGCCCGGAAACCGGCGTCCAGCCCAGGGAAACGGAGAACAGCATGATGAGGATCAGTCCCCACCAGAAGATCGGCATCGAGTAGCCGGCCAGGGAGATGGTCATCACCCCGTGATCGAACAGTGAGCCTCGTTTCAAGGCGGCGATCACTCCGGCGAGCAGGCCGAAGGTGCCGGCGAACAGCAGGGCCGCGAGGGACAGTTCCAACGTGGCGGGGAACAGGGTGAGGAACTCGTGCCAGACACTGTCGCGGGTGGTCAGCGATTCGCCGAGGTTGCCCTGGGCGAGGTTGCCGATGTAGTCGAGATACTGCTGGTAGAGGGGTTTGTCGAGGCCCAGACGGTGCATGGCTTCGGCGTGCATCTGCGGATCGACGCGACGTTCGCCCATCATCACTTCCACGGGGTCGCCCGGAATCAGGCGAATCAGTGCGAAGGTCAGGAGGGTGACGCCGAAGAAGGTCGGGATCAGCAGACCGAATCGACGTGCGATGAAACTCAGCATGGTGGTCGGGGGCTCCTCATCGAGCGGCTACCCGTCGGATCACGACGGGCGCCGGTTTCTTATTACTTCACCTGGATGTCGGCGAAGTTGTTATTGGTCAGCGGGCTGATGGTATAGCCCTCGATATTGCTGCGGCGCACATTGAACAGCTTAGGATGCGCCAGGGGAATCCACGGGGATTGCTCGTGGAATATGGATGTCGCCTTTTTGTAAAGTTCCGCCCGTTTTGCGTTGTCGCTGGTCTGACGGGCTTCCTGGATCAGCGCTTCGAAGTCCTGGTTGCACCAGCGCGCCTGATTCTCCCCGGACTTGGCTGCGTCGCACGAGAGGTTCGGGCTGACGAAGTTGTCCGGGTCTCCGTTGTCGCCGGCCCAGCCCAGTATCACCAGGTCGTGTTCACCGGCCTTGGAGCGCTTGAGTACTTCGCCCCATTCCATCAGCTGGATCTTGAGGTCGATACCGACCTTGGCCAGATCCGCTTGCATCATCTGTGCCGCCAGCCCGGGGTTGGGCATGGTCGGGCCGGCGCCGTTGCGAATGAAGATCGTCACTTTGACGTTCTCCGCGCCCGCTTCCTTGAGTAATTGCCGGGCGCGTTCGGGATCGTGCGACCAGTCCTGGATGTCCTGGGTGTAACCCAGGACGGTCGGCGGGTAGGGATTGCTCGCGGAGCTGGCTGCGCCGTTGCCGAATATGGCGTCATTGAGTGCTTTCTTGTCGATGGCGAGGTTGATCGCCTGGCGTACGCGTGCATCGTCAAGCGGCTTGTGCTGGGTATTGAGAGCCACATAAGTGGTCATCAGCGCGTCGATGCTGTCCACCACCAGGTTCTTGTCCTGTTGTAGCGCCGCCACATCGGTGGGCTTGGGATACAGGGCAATTTGGCATTCGCCCTTTCGCACCTTCTGGATACGGACATTGCCGTCCAGGGTGATGGCAAAGATCAGGTTGTCGATCTTCGGCTTGCCCCAAAAGTAGTCCGGGTTTGCGCGATAGCGCACCTGGGCATCCTTGGCGTAGCGAGTGAAGACGAAGGGCCCGGTGCCGATGGGCAGGTTGTTCAGATCGCCCTGCTTGCCGGCCGCCAGCAACTGGTTGCCATACTCGGCCGAGTAGATCGAGGCGAAGCCCATGGCCATGTCGGCAAGGAAGGGCGCCTCGGGATGGGTCAGGGTGAAGCGCACGGTCAGGTCGTCGACCTTGTCCACGGACTTGATCAGGTCGCGCATGCCCATGGCGTCGAAGTAGGCGTAGCCGCGGGTGGCCGATTCATGCCAGGGGTGTTTGGAGTCCAGCGGGCGCTGGAACGTCCAGAGCACGTCGTCGGCGTTGAAGTCTCGGGTGGGTTTGAAGTAGTCGGTGGTGTGGAACTTCACGTTCGGGCGCAGGTGGAAGGTATAGGTCAGCCCGTCGGGGCTGACCTCCCAGCTTTGCGCCAGCGACGGCACCACGTCAGTGGTGCCGGGGCGGAAGTCCGCCAGGCGGTTGAACACTGTCTGGGCGCTGGCGTCGGCAGTGACCGCGCCGGTGTACTGGACGATATCGAAGCCTTCCGGGCTCGCTTCGGTGCAGACCACCAGGTTCTGCGCCAGGGCGCTGCCGCAGCCCATGGCCAGCAGCAGGGGAAGGATGCGCGAGATGGGCATATCGGTTCTCCTCAGAGCAGGTTGAACGGGAAGGTGCTGACCAGTCGGATCTCGTTGACGCTACCGTCGACCTGGTTCTGGCTGGCCAGGTGCTTCATGTAGGTCAGGCGGAAACTGCTGCTCTTGAGTGGGCCGTCCTGCAGTGTGTAGCCGGTCGAGAGTCCCAGCTCATGGTGGCGCTCGTCATCCTGGTTGCGCACTTCGGCGTAGTTGCCGTAGGCGCCGTTGCGATCGCCATCGTAGTGGGTGCCGTCGATTCCCCAGCCCTTGGCGTACCACGCCATGGTGGTCAGGCCCGGTACGCCGAAGCCCGCCCAGTCGGTGGTGTAGCGCAGTTGCAGGGATTTTTCGTTGGGGCCGTTGTAGTCCGAGAGCAGGGAGTTGGCCAGGTAGATGGCGGCCGTCTCGTGAACGTAGTCGAAGTACTCGTCGCCGCGGATCTGCTGCCAGCCCAGCAATACGGCATGGGCGCCGTGGGTCAGGGTAAAGGCCAGGCTGTAGGCGTCGTTGTCGATGTAGCCGGCCTTGCGCGAGCCGGTGTCGCCGGTGTGGTAGTAGTTGAGGCTGGTATTCAGGGCCAGGGCCTGCGGGTCGCCCAGGTCGTGGCTGGCGCCGAAGTAGTACTGGTTCCAGACGTCCTCGAACTGGCCCGCATAGGTCGACAGCTTCAGTTTGTCAGTGACCGCGTAGCTGCCGCCCAGGTAGCTGTAACGGTCGCCGCGCACGTCGCGGGTGCCGTATTCGGTGGTCAGGTGCTCGCGGTCGGAACTGGTGCGGGGGCTGGCGCGGGTAAAGCTGCCGGCCTGGACCTGCAACCCTTCGAGCTCCTCGCTGAGCAGGCTGATGCCGTCGAAGCTGGAGGGCAGTGCGCGGTTGTCGTTGATGTTGAAGACCGGCGTCTCGGTCTGCTGGCGCCCAGCCTGCAGGACGGTACTGGAAGCACGTAGCTTCAGGCTGGCGAGACCGACTTTCGACCATTGGCCCACGGCATCGCCGTCGCTGTCGGCCAGGGTGCGGTTGCCGCCGCTGGCGATGCGGCCATGGCCGCGCTCGAGGGCGACCTCGTTGAAACCCGCCACGTCGAGGCCGACCCCGATGGTGCCCTGGGTGTAGCCGGAGCTGTACTTGAGCTGGCTGCCCTGGGTCCAGGTGTAACGGCTGTGGGTGGGCTCGGTGTAGCCGTCCTTCTTGATGTTGAAGTGGAAGCTGTCCTTCATCTGCTCGCGGGCGGCGAAATTGCGGGTGCTGAAGGTGAGCTTCTGGCCTTCGATGAAGCCTTTGGCGCTGGCCTGGCCCTTGACCACGACTTCACTGTCACGACGGGTCTCGTCCGGCGGCAAGTTGTCCTCGTCGGCCTGGGCCTGGCCCAGCAGGGCGCCGCTGATGGCCAGTGCCAGCAGGGAACGGGTGAGTGCTTGCTGATGCATGAGTTGCTCCTTGTTGTTGTCGGTTTTCCTAGCAACGAATGCATCCCCTCCGCCCATCGGTGAGATGGGGGGAGCCGACAGGCGGAGGAGAAGGCGGGGTTTACCGCCCGATCTGCGTCGGGCTGGCGTTCAGGCGGCCGTGGCCGCCCATCTTGAGGCGGCGCTCAGGGTTGGTTGGACACGCCGTAGAAAGAGTTGCGCCCGAAGGGGCTGATCAGGAAGCCCTGCACCGACTTGCGCATGGGCTGGTAGACGGTGGAGTGGGCGATGGGGCTGATGGGCAGCTGCTGCGCGAGGAGCTGCTGGGCCTTCTGGTAGAGAGCGACACGCTGGTCGTGGTCGGTGGTGGCCTTGGCCTGGCGCACCAGCTTGTCGTAGTCGGCGTCGCACCACTTGGACACGTTGTTGCCGCTCACCGAATCGCAGCCGTAGAGGGTGCCGAGCCAGTTGTCCGGATCACCGTTGTCACCGGTCCAGCCGAACAGCATGGCGTCGTGCTCGCCGGCATGGGCGCGCTTGATGTACTCGCCCCACTCGTAGGTGACGATCTTCGCCTGGATGCCGACCTTGGCCCAGTCGGCCTGGATCATCTCGGCCATCAACTTGGCGTTGGGGTTGTACGGGCGTTGCACGGGCATCGCCCAAAGGGTGATCTGGGTACCCTCGGCGACGCCAGCTTTCTTCAGCAGTGCCCTGGCCTGCTCCGGATCGTAGGCCTGCCCCTTGATCGATTCGTCATAGGACCACTGGGTCGGCGGCATGGCGTTCACCGCCAGCTGGCCGGCGCCCTGGTAGATTGCGTCGATGATTGCCTGTTTATTTATTGCCATGTCCAGTGCGCGGCGTACGTCAGTCTTGTCCAGCGGGGCGTGGGTGACGTTGTAGGCCAGGTAGCCGAGATTGAAGCCCGGCTGCGACGGCATGTTCAGATTCGGGTCCTGCTTCAGCGACTCGAGGTCCGCCGGGCGCGGGTTCAGGGTGATCTGGCACTCGCCGGCCTTGAGCTTCTGCATGCGCACGGAGGCGTCGGTGTTGATGGCGAAGACCAGGTTGTCGACCTTCACGTCATCGGGCTTCCAGTAATCCTTGTTGCCCTTGAAGCGGATCATCGCGTCCTTCTGGTAGCGGCTGAACACGAACGGACCGGTGCCGATTGGCTTCTGGTTGATTTCCCCAGGCTTGCCCTGCTCGAGCAACTGGTCGGCGTACTCGGCGGACTGGATCACTGCGAAGTTCATCGCCAGGTTCTGCACGAAGGCCGCGTCGACCTCGTTCAGCGAGAAGGTCACTGTGTGCTCGTCGACCTTGCTGACCCTGGCGATGTTGCGGTCCAGGCCCATGTCGGTGAAGTACGGAAACTCGGTGGGGTACGCCTTGCGGAACGGCTGCTGCTTGTCGAGCATGCGGTTGAAGGTGAACAGCACGTCGTCGGCGTTGAATTCGCGGGTCGGCTTGAAGTAGTCGGTGGTGTGGAACTTCACGCCTGGGCGCAGGTGGAAGGTCCAGGTCTTGCCGTCGGCGGAGGTTTCCCAGCTTTGCGCCAGGGCCGGCTGGGCCTCGGTAGCGCCGCGCTGGAACTGCACGAGGCGGTTGAACAGGGTTTCCGAGGTGGCGTCGTAATCGGTGCCGGTGGTGTATTGGCCGGGATCGAAACCCGCCGGGCTGCCTTCTGAGCAGTACACCAGGCTGGAGCCGGCCTGGGCCGCGGAGCCGGCAAGCAGCAGCCCGCCGAAGGCGAGTGCGTGCAGGGGATTACGTCGCATCTTGCGCATTGCCTGACCTCATTCTTGTTTTTCTTCAGGGGCCGGCGAACCGATGGGGTTTGCTGCCGGCCTGGCCGGACCGGTCCGGGTGAGACCAGTCTCTTCATGGTCGGGCTGTGTCCGGCCACGCCGCGCCGAAGTTAAGTCAGACTGAAATCAAGTTCAACTTAAAATTCAGTGGCACTGAAAATTTCGTCAGGCTGTGAATCAGGTGGCGGGATGATCGCCGAACAGCGGAAGGGTGGTGACGGTGAGCATTTCCGCCACGCTGTCGCCGACATTGCGCAGGCAATGACGCTTGCCGGAGTCGAAGTGCACGGAGTCGCCAGGGCCCAGCGGATAGGTGTGGCCATCGATGTCGTAGGCGATGCGCCCGGTAAGGACGTAGGCGAATTCCGAGCCGTCGTGGGTGATCAGTTCGGATTCGTAGCCCACGGGGACGGTCACCTTCACCGCGTTCAACTGGTTGCCGGGAAAGCTGCTGGACAGCCGCTCGTAGCTCAGCGGCTGGCCTTCGATGGTGTAGCGCACGCGCTCGCCCTGGTGCGAGTCCGGCGGGATCTGCTGCGGAGAGTCGAAGAGGACGTTGAGCGGCACGTCCAGCGCCTTGGCGATGCTGGCCAGGGAGGACAGCGAGACACCGGTGAGGTTGCGCTCGGCCTGGGACAGGAAGCTGGCGGTCAGGCCGGATTCGGCAGCCACCTGGTTCAGGGTCTTCTTCGCTGCGCGCCGATAACGGCGCAGGCGTTCTCCGATGCGATCTGCGGACATTGGCAAGGCTCTTGTAGGACGCCGGCAGCATACCAGTGTCGTCGTCCGGTGAAAGCCTCGAGCCATCAGCGGACGGAAAATCGGTAACAAGGATACCGGACACCGAAAAGCCTTTGACCATGAATTTCAGTGCTGCTTAAATTCCGGGTTGCTTCATTCATTCCTCGGGAGAGTCACATGACATTGGGAGTAGGGGGCGTGAGCCCCGAGCAGGCGCTGGCGAAATTGCAGGTCTTGACGACCGGCGCTCGGCCCATTGTGCTCGAGGAGTACCAGGCTCGGATCGGTCGCTTGCAGCATCTGATGCAGGCGCGCGAAATCGCGGCCGTGTTCATCGATGCCGGCAGCTCGCTGGTCTATTTCACGGGCCTGAAGTGGAGTCCCAGCGAGCGGCTGGTGGGTGCGTTGGTTCCGGCGCGAGGGGAGGTGCGTTTCATCGCGCCGGCCTTCGAGGAGGGCACGGTGCGCGATCTGCAGGTGCTGCCTGGCAGCATCAGTGTATGGGCCGAGCATGAAAGCCCCTTCACCCTGCTGGCCGGTATGCTGGCTGAGATCGAGGTGCGCGAGGGTGCGCGGGTCGGTCTGTCCCATAGCCTGCCGTTCGGCATGTACGAGCGTTTGCGCCAGGCAACGGGCCAGCTGCAGATGGTGGACGCCGGCGCGCTGATCGAGCAGTGCCGCCGTTGCAAGTCGCCGGCGGAGCTGGCGCTGATGCAGCGGGCGAAGGACATGACCCTGGAAGTGCACAAGGCCGCCGCGAGCATCCTGCGCGAGGGCATCAGCACCACCGAGGTAACGCGCTTCATCGAGGCGGCGCACCGGCAGGTCGGCGCACCGGGTTCGACCTTCTGCATCGTGCTGTTCGGTGAGGACAGCGCCTTCCCCCACGGCGTGCGCCAACCGCGCCCGTTGCGTGAAGGTGACATGGTGTTGATCGACACCGGTTGCCAGCTGTTCGGCTACCACTCGGATATCACTCGCAGCTACGTGTTCGGCTCGCCCAGCGCCCGCCAGCGCGAGCTGTGGGGCCTGGAGAAGGCCGCGCAGCAGGCTGCGTTCGATGCCGCCGTACTGGGCTCGCCCTGCGAGCAGGTGGACGCTGCCGCACGCCGTTGCCTGGAGGCCGGAGGCCTCGGGCCGGATTACGCGCTGCCTGGCCTGCCGCATCGCACTGGTCATGGTATCGGCCTGGACATACACGAAGGTCCGTATCTGGTGCGCGGTGACAGCACGCCGCTGGATATCGGCATGTGCTTCAGCAACGAGCCGATGATCTGCGTGCCGGGGGAGTTCGGTATCCGTCTGGAAGACCACTTCTACATGACGGCGGAAGGCCCGCGCTGGTTCACCCAGCCGAGCCATTCGGGTAGACGATCCCTTCGCCCTGGATGCCTGAATGCTCTCGTAGGAGCGAGCCATGCCCGCGATCGCGCGCATGGCGCGCTCCTACCGTCAGGGTGCCAGTTCAACCCGCGAGAAGTTGTTGGAGCCCAGCGGGCTCAGGGTAAAACCGCTCACGCCCGGCCGTACCACGGCGAATTGCTTCGGGTACGCCAGGGCGATCCACGGCGCTTCGCGCTGGTAGATAGCCAGAGCCTGGCGGTACAGCCCGGCACGGGTTTCCTGGTCGGTGATAGCGCGGGCCTTGCGCAGCAGTTCGTCGAACTCCGCATTGCACCAGCCCGCCTGGTTCTCACCACTCTTCGCGGCGGCGCAGGACAGATTCGGCGTCAGGAAGTTATCCGGATCGCCGTTGTCACCGGCCCAGCCCATGAAGATCAGGTCGTGCTCGCCCTGCTTGGCGCGCTTGATCAACTCGCCCCATTCGAACACGCGGATATCGGCCTGGATGCCGATCTTGCCCAGGTCATCCTGCAGCATCTGTGCGCCGATGCCGGGATTGGGGTTGGTCGGACCGCCGCCTGGGCGGGTCCAGATCGACAGTTTCAGGCCGGGTTTGATGCCGGCTTCTTCGAGCAACTGCTTCGCCCGCGCCGGGTCGTGGGGCCAGACCTTGAGTTGCGGATCGGAACCCCACAATGTCGGCGGATAGGGCGCCACAGCCAGCGTCGCGGCACCTTCGCCGAACTGCGCGCGCAGGTAGGCGTCACGGTCGAAGGCGAGGTTGATCGCCTGCCGCACTCGCACGTCATCCAGTGGCTTGTGCCGGGTATTGAGGCCGACGTAGGCGACCAGCAGCGAGTCCAGTTCCTCGATGGTCAGTTTCGGGTCCTGGCGCAATCCGGGGATGTCGGTGGGCTTGGGGTAGACGGCTATCTGGCAGTCGCCTGCCTTGACCTTCTGGATGCGCACGTTCGGATCGGGAGTGATCGCCAGCAGCAGGCGTTCGATCTTCGGCTTGCCGCCCCAGTAATCCGGATTGGCGGTGAAGCGCACCTGGGCGTCCTTCTGGTAGCGCTGGAAGATGAAGGGCCCGGTGCCGATGGGCAGGTTGTTCAGCTGGTCGGCTTTTTCGGCGGCCAGCAGCAGGTCGCCGTACTCGGCGGAATAGATGGAAGCGAAGCCCATCGCCAGGTCGGCGAGGAAGGGCGCCTCGGGGTGTCTGAGGGTGAAGCGCACGTGGTGGTCGTCGAGCTTTTCCACCGCGCTGATCAGGCTGGGCAGACCCATCGCCTCGGCATAGGGAAAGCCGCGCGGCGCCAGTTTGTTCCACGGGTGCTTCGGGTCGAGCTGGCGCTGGAAACTCCAGAGCACGTCGTCGGCGTCGAAGTCGCGGGTCGGGGTGAAGTAGTCGGTGCTGTGGAATTTCACGCCCTGACGCAGTGCGAAGGTGTACTGCAGGCCGTCGTCGCTGATCTCCCAGCTCTCCGCCAACGCGGGCACCACGCGGGTGCTGCCGGGGGCGAATTGCACCAGGCGCTCGAACACTGTCTCGGCGGAGGCATCGGCGGTGGTGGCGGCGGTGTACTGGGTGATGTCGAACCCTTCCGGGCTGGCCTCGGTGCAGACCACCAGCGATTGGCCGAATGCCGGCGCACAGCCGAACAGGCTGGCCAGGGTCAGGCGGATGAGCGCTTTGCGCACGGCGGCTGCCGGAAGAAAGGGCCGCCGGGAAGACCGGCGGCCGCTGGCCTTACTTGCCTACGCTGACGCCGTAGAACGAGTTCAGTGCGAAGGGACTGATCTTGAAGTCCTGCACTGTCTTGCGCATCGGCTGGTACACGGTGGAGTGGGCGATCGGGGTGATTGGCACCTGCTCCTTGAGGATGTGCTGGGCCTGCTTGTACAGCTCGGTGCGCTTGGCCTGGTCCGGGGTGCGCTTGGCATCCTTGATCAGCTTGTCGTAGGCCGGGTCGCACCACTTGGAGAAGTTGTTGCCGTCCACGGCGTCGCAGCCATAAAGGGTGCCCAGCCAGTTGTCCGGGTCACCGTTGTCGCCGCTCCAGCCGATCAGCATGGCGTCGTGCTCGCCGCCCTTGGCGCGCTTGATGTACTCGCCCCACTCGTAGGTAACGATCTTCGCCTTGATGCCGACCTTGGCCCAGTCGGACTGCAGCATCTCGGCCATCAGTTTGGCGTTGGGGTTGTACGGGCGCTGCACCGGCATGGCCCACAGGGTGATCTCGGTGCCTTCGGCCACGCCGGCCTTCTTCAGCAGCTCCTTGGCCTTCTCCGGGTTGTAGCCGGCGTCCTTGATGGTGTCGTCGTAGGACCACTGGGTCGGCGGCATGCCGTTCACGGCGAGCTGGCCGGCGCCCTGGTAGACGGCATCGATGATGGCCTTCTTGTTCACCGCCATGTCCAGCGCTTCGCGCACCTCGAGCTTGTCGAACGGCTTGTGCAGGACGTTGTAGGCGATGTAGCCGAGGTTGAAGCCCGGCTGCGACGGCATGTTCAGGTTCGGGTCCTTCTTCAGCGACTCCAGGTCGGCCGGGCGCGGGAAGAGGGTGACCTGGCACTCGTTGGCCTTGAGCTTTTGCATGCGCACCGAGGCGTCGGTGTTGATGGCGAAGATCAGGTTGTCGATCTTCACCTCGCCCTTGTTCCAGTAGTCCGGGTTGGCCTTGAAGCGGATCATCGCGTCCTTCTGGTAGCGATTGAACACGAAGGGGCCGGTGCCGATGGGCTTCTGGTTGATGTCGGCGGCCTTGCCCTGCTTGAGCAACTGGTCGGCGTATTCGGCGGACTGGATCGAGGCGAAGCTCATGGCCAGGTTCTGGATGAACGCGGCGTCGACTTCGTTGAGGCTGAACTTGACGGTGTGGTCGTCGACCTTCTCCACCTTGGCGATGTTCGCGTCCATGCCCATGTCGGTGAAGTAGGGGAATTCGGTCTGGTACGCCTTACGGAACGGATGGTTCTTGTCGAGCATGCGGTTGAAGGTAAACAGCACGTCGTCGGCGTTGAACTCGCGGGTCGGCTTGAAGTAGTCGGTGGTGTGGAACTTCACGCCCGAACGCAGGTGGAAGGTGTAGGTCTTGCCGTCATCGGATACTTCCCACTTTTCCGCCAGGCCCGGGATGACCTGGGTGCCGCCGCGCTCGAACTGGGTGAGGCGGTTGAAGACCGTTTCGGCCGAGGCGTCGAAGTCGGTGCCGGTGGTGTACTGGCCGGGATCGAAGCCCGCGGGGCTGCCTTCGGAGCAGTAGACCAGGTTGTTGGCGGCGTGGGCGAGCGGGGCGCTGGCGATCAGCCCAGCGGCAATCATGGAGCGGATGACGGCGTTCTTACGCATACGGACCTCTGTTTATTCTGGTTGTCATCGAGGGGCAGCCTCGTGAGCTGCGTTGCGTGAAACTATGCACGGCACATGCCGGGCGCAAGCTGCTGGCGGGGATGAGTGTAGAAGTTGTGACGCGGGTGCAAGGGAATGTCGCAATTTCGACAATGGGAACCGTGCAGTCGGGTGGCGGCGCCCCGGTCCCCGGAGGCGCCGCGCTGGAAGAGGTCGTGGGTGTTACGGCATCTGCACCTCGATCGTGCCGTCGGCGCTGACGGTGACCTGGCTGGTACCGGCTTCGATTTCCTGCGCCGGAGCGCCGCCGTAGCTGTCGGCCTTCATCGCGGCCATGCGCATCACGGGCATCGGGCGCGGCGCGCCGGAGGTGTTCAGGTTCAGGCTGACCAGCTTGTAGCCCTTGCCGCCGAGGGCATCGGTGAGCACCTGGGCGCGTGCCTTGAAGGCATCCACGGCGCCCTTCATCATCGCATCCTCGCTCTTCGCGCGGGTCGCGTCGGCGATGCTGAAGTTCATGCTACCCATCTTCAGCTTGCCCAGCAGGTCGGCGGTGAGCTGGGAGAGGGCGGCGAAGTCGGTGCTTTCCAGGCGGACTTCAGCGCGCTCGCGCCAGGCGGTGATCTTCTGGCCCTTGTCGTCATACACCGGGTAGCTGTTGCGACTGCCCAGGCTGACGGTCACGCCTTTCACCTTGCGCGCCTGCTCGACCGCCGCGTTCATCGCAGTGGTGGTTTCGGCCGCCAGCTTCGTCGGATCGTTGGCCTGGCCTTCGGTGAACAGGGTCACGTGCATCAGGTCGTGGGCGACTTCCTGGCTGACCTCGGCGCGCAGCGAAACCTGGTTGTAGCGAGGTTCGTCTGCCAGGGCTCCCAGGCTGGTGGCGCACAGAGCGATGGCGGCGGCGATGGCGGTGAAGGGTTTCTTCAGTACAGACATGGATGACTCCTTGCTCCAGAAAAGTGTCCGGGCCACAGCTTAGTAGAGGCGGTGACGAGGACTGTCTGACCCTTTGACGACGATGGCGTTGAGTTCGGGTTATTGACCGGTGTCACTAAATGTTTCGGCACCGGGCGGCCAGCGCAGGCCATGCTGGAGTATGCTGTGGCGCTATGCCGCATAAAGGAGAGGGGGCTCTTGGCTATACTCGCGCAAATTCCGGAATTCACCATGCGCCCACCGGTTTTCCAGCTTTCCGCCAGTCGTCAGAACCTTCTGCATCTGACGCTCATCCGTATTCTCGTGCTTGCCGCCCAGGCCGGTTCGGTCGGGCTTGCCTACAAGGCCCAACTGATCCAACTGCCCTGGCTCGCGCTCGGCGTGACCCTCGGTGTCTCCCTCGTGCTCTGCCTGGGGACTGCGCTGCGTCTGCGCGGCCCATGGCCGGTGACCGAGCTCGAATATGCCGTTCAGCTGGCCTGCGATCTGGTCATCCACAGCGTGCTGCTCTATTACTCGGGCGGTTCGAGCAACCCCTTCGTCTCCTATTACCTGGTGCCGCTGACCATCGCTGCAGCGACCCTGCCATGGCTCTACACCATTGCCCTGGCTGGCCTTGCGCTGGCCAGCTACACCGTGCTGCTGGTGTGGTTCCATCCGCTGGAGATGGCGGCCGGGCAACGTGACAACCTGCTGATCTACGGCATGTGGCTGAGCTTCGCGCTCGCCGCCGCGTTGATCACCTTCTTCGTTGCCCGCATGTCCGAGTCGCTGCGCAGGCAGGAACAGTTGCAGGCCCAGCGCCGCGAGGAGGGCATGCGCGACCAGCAACTGCTGGCCGTCGCTACTCAGGCCGCCGGTGCCGCCCATGAGCTGGGTACTCCGCTGGCGACCATGAGCGTACTGCTCAAGGAGTTGCGCCAGACCAATGCGGATCAGCCGATGTTGCAGGAAGATCTCGCCCTGCTGCAGGAGCAGGTCAAGCTTTGCAAGACCACACTTCAACATCTGGTACGCGCCGCCGAGGCGGATCGTCGCCAGGCGGTGGAAGAGCAGGGCGCCAACGAATGGGTCGAATCGGTGCTGCGTCGCTGGCATCTGATGCGCCCCGAGGCGAGCTATCGCTACCAGACGCTGGGCAAGGGCAAGGCGCCGCGGATGACGCCGCCGACCGACCTGAGCCAGGCGCTGTTGAACCTGCTCAATAATGCGACGGACGCCTGTCCGGACGATCTGGACATCCGCCTGGACTGGGATGCCGGTGAAATCTGCCTGAGCATCCGCGACCAGGGCCCAGGCGTGCCGCTGGCCATTGCCGAACAACTCGGCAAGCCGTTCTTCACCACCAAGGGCAAAGGGTTCGGCCTGGGGTTGTTCCTCAGTCAGGCCAGCGTGACCCGCGCGGGTGGAACGGTGAAGTTGTATAACCATGAAGATGGCGGCACTCTGACCGAGTTGCGTCTGCCCAGAAGCTATGGCGTGGCCTGATCGCCGCGCCCGCGAGGAAGTACCATGAGCGAAGAGATCCTGTTCGAAGGCGAAGAGCAGCCCCACCTGCTGCTGGTGGACGACGATGCCACCTTTACCCGCGTCATGGCCCGCGCCATGACCCGTCGCGGGTTGCGGGTGTCGGTCGCCGGCTCCGCCGAGGAAGGCCTGGCCATGGCCAAGGAAGATCTGCCCGACTACGCCGTGCTGGACCTGAAGATGGACGGTGACTCCGGCCTGGTGCTGCTGCCCAAGCTGCTCGAGCTCGACGCCGAGATGCGTGTAGTGATTCTCACCGGCTATTCCAGCATCGCCACCGCCGTAGAAGCCATCAAGCGTGGCGCCACCAACTACCTGTGCAAACCGGCCGACGCCGACGATGTGCTCACCGCACTCCTGTCACAACATGCGGATCTGGAGACCCTGGTGCCGGAAAATCCCATGTCGGTCGACCGCCTGCAGTGGGAACATATCCAGCGCGTGCTTGCCGAACATGACGGCAACATCTCCGCGACCGCCCGAGCGCTGGGTATGCACCGGCGCACATTGCAACGTAAGCTGCAGAAACGCCCGGTGAGGCGTTAAGCGATCGATAAGACAAAGGAGCGCCAATGAGCGCTCCTTTTTATTTCCAGCCTTGCGAGCCGACCCCATGACCGACAGCGCCGAGTACCGGGCCGCGAACGACGCCGTTCGCAGCCGCTTCTTCCACCGAGTCTGGCAACTCACCGCGCCTTACTGGCGCAGCGAAGAAAAGGGCATGGCCTGGCTGCTGCTGATCGTGGTGATCGGCCTGTCACTGGTCGGCGTGGCCCTCAGTGTCTGGCTCAACAGCTGGTACCGCGACTTCTACAACGCCCTGCAGAACAAGGACCTGAAGAGCTTCATCCACCTGATGCTGATGTTCTGCGGTATCGCTGCGGTGTTCATCCTCACGGCGGTGTACCGGCTGTACCTCACGCAGATGCTCACCATCCGCTGGCGTCGCTGGCTGACGGAGAAGCACTTCGCCGCCTGGCTGGGCGACAAGAACTACTATCGCCTGGAACAGCGCGGGCATACCGACAACCCCGACCAGCGTCTTTCCGAGGACCTCAACAGCTTCACCGACACCACCCTGACCCTCGGGCTGGGACTGATCCGCAATATCGTCAGCCTGGTGTCCTTCTCGGTGATCCTCTGGGGCGTGTCCGGCAGCATCGAGCTTTTCGGCATCAGCATTCCTGGCTACATGTTCTGGGCGGCGTTGCTCTACGCGGCGGTGGGTAGCTGGTTGACCCATCTCATCGCACGTCGCCTGATCGGCCTGAACAACCGTCAGCAACGCTATGAAGCGGACCTGCGTTTCGGCCTGGTGCGGGTGCGCGAAAACGCCGAAAGCATTGCCCTGTACAACGGCGAGACGAACGAGAGCAACCGGCTGATGGGGCGCTTCCGCAACGTCTGGAGCAACTTCTGGGAACTGATGAAGGTGCAGAAACGCCTGACCTTCTTCAGCTCCGGCTACGCCCAGATCGCCACCGTTTTCCCCTTCATCGTCGCCGCGCCGCGCTACTTCTCCGGGCAGATCCAGCTGGGCGAGCTCATGCAGATCAACTCCGCCTTCGGCAACGTGCAGGACGGCCTGAGCTGGTTCATCGACGCCTACGCCAGTCTCGCCAGCTGGCGCGCCACTTGTGACCGGCTGCTGAGCTTCCGCTCGGCCATGGACGAGACTGCCCACGAGTCCGCCAACATCGATGTGCGCAGGACCGGCGACAATCTGCAACTGCACAACCTCACCCTGAGTCTGGGTAACGGTCGCGAACTGCTGCAGCCCACCAGCCTGACGCTCAATTCCGCTGAGCATGTATTGATCGGCGGCCCCTCCGGCGGCGGCAAGAGCACCCTGCTGCGTGCCATGAGCGGCCTGTGGCGCTACGGCAGCGGCGTGGTGCAGATGCCCGATGCGCGCAGCCTGTTCGTACCGCAGAAGCCGTACCTGCCCATCGGAACCCTGGCCGAGGCGCTTTGTTACCCGGATGCGGGAGACCGTCATGATCCTGAGCAGATGAAACAGATGCTGCACCTTTGCCGTCTGGATTCGCTGGTGCCGCGGCTGGATGAGGCCGATCACTGGCAGCGCGTGCTCTCGCCGGGCGAGCAGCAGCGTCTGGCCATCGCCCGCGCGCTGCTTTATGCACCGCAGTGGCTGTTCCTCGACGAGGCGACCTCCGCGCTGGATGAAACCGACGAGGCTGCGCTTTATCAGGTGCTGATCGACCAGTTGCCGGGGGTGACCCTGGTCAGCATTGGCCATCGGGTCAGCCTGAAGCGCTTCCACCCGCGCCAGCTGCGCCTGGAGGAGCATCGTTTGCAGGAGATCGAGTCCGTTTTGCCGGCGTAGTGGCAGTTTGATTCACTGGGATAATGTGATCGCGTTAGTGGGAAACATCTGAAAGTCTTCTCAGACGGGATGATTTCTTCTTATTTATTTACATTTTTCAGTGTTTAGCCGCTGCGAAGTTTTCAAGAACAGGTACCCTGTGCACCCCGGCGGCCACCCGCCGGGCTGAATGCATTCCAACGGTACCGCCATGAAATCCCTTTCCCCCTCACGCCAAGCCCTGACTCGCTCGGACCTTCGCCTGGTCGATACGCGTCGGTATGTGCTGTGCGCTGCCTGCGTTTCGCTGGTCATCGCCGCGGCTGCCTTCGCTGGCGGGTTGTGGATCGGACGGGGCCAGGCCGAACCGGTAATGGTCCCGGTGGCGCAGTCCGAGGAAGCGCCGGATGAGTCCGGCGAGCGTTTTGCCGCCGAGCGTATCGGCGAGCTGACCGGTCGCCTGCAGGTCCTGGAAAAGGACGCGGATTACCTGCTCAAGGCTGTCGACAGCCACGAGGAAATCGCCCGCAAGCTATCCAAGGTCGACCCGGAGCTGGTGCCGACCTCCAAAAGCAAGCCCGGCACCATGCGCAACGAAGGTGGCATCCTGCTGCCGCCGCGAGCTTGCGTCGACCCGTTGCCCGCATCCGCCGCTGACCTCGAACGCAACGAGCAATCGGTCAAGTGCCTGCGCCGTGTCTTCGACCTGCTGATGGACCAGGTAGCCCGACGCAACGCCGACTTCATGGCAATCCCCGCTCGCCGTCCGATGGAGCAGGCGCGTCTGGGATCGCCGTTCGGCAACCGCGTCGACCCGTTCAACCGCCACCTGGCCTTCCATTCCGGCCAGGACTTCTCGGCGCCCACCGGTAGCCCTATCCGTGCCGCCGCCGGCGGCCGGGTGATCGTTTCGGGCCGGCACGCCTCCTATGGCAATCGTGTCGAGATCGACCACGGCAATGGCCTGGTAACCCGCTACGCCCATGCCTCCAAGTTGCTGGTGAAGGTCGGTGACGTCGTACTGCCGGGGCAGGAGATTGCCAAGGTCGGCTCCACCGGGCGCTCCACCGGTCCGCACCTGCACTTCGAAGTGCTCTACCACGGCGAATTCGTCGACCCGCAGAACTTCCTTTCCCTGGGCGGCATGGAGATCGACAGCGATGGCCTGGCCACGGACTAAACGGCCCTCCACCCGCCAGCTGCTGCGCGCCGAGCACCGCCCCCACGTTCCCCGGGGCTTTGCCTGGTTGGGCTGGACGGCGCTGGTGCTTCTCGTGCTGGCCGGCCTCGCACTGGGCGGCTGGCAACTGCGCGCCCGAGATGACAGCCAAGTGCGTGAGCGCCTCGATGCGCTGGAGACGCAGAACGTCGAACTGACGCAGGAGCTGGAAGAAAAGCGTTTGCAGGCTGAAGAGGAACGCGCCAACCGTGAGCAGCTGATGCTGCGGATCGACGCGATGTCCGCCGAAATCAAGAAACTCAAGACTGAGCTGGCCTTCTTCCGCCAGCAGAAAACTGGCAAGTAGTACGCGCGAGGAATTGCGATGTTCAGCAACAGCAAGAAGAAGGGGCCGCAGGTATCGGTGGACAAGTTCTCCAGCCTGCTCTCGGGCAACGTCGATCTGGTCGGTGACATGCAGTTCCAGGACGGCCTGAAGATCCTCGGCACGGTGAAAGGCAACATCAGCCACAAGCCCGGCGCGGCCAGCCTGCTGGCACTCAGCGCGGAAGGTCGGATCGAGGGCAACGTCAGCAGCTACGACGCCCTGATCGACGGCACCATCATCGGCGACCTCTATGTCGAGCACTTGCTGGAGTTGCACTCCAATGCGCGCGTGGTGGGCAACATCCAGTACCGCCAGCTGAGCATGGAAAACGGCGCGACGGTGGACGGCAAGCTGACTCGTCTTGCCGACGGCGAGGCACCCAAACCACTGGAGCTGCCGGCCCCCGTGCCCAATGAGGAAGCCGAAGCCTGATTTGCCCCGGCGCGGTGGGTACTTAGCTTGCTATGATTGTCGCCCCCACCGCCCAGAACGCCCCGCCCCATGCTCGCACTCCTGCTCCAGACCTTCAGCATCACCGCCCCGGTCTTCGCCATGCTGTTCCTCGGAGTGCTGCTGCGCCGCGTAGGGGCGATCAACCCGGAATTCATCCAGACGGCGTCGGCGCTGGTGTTCAACGCCACCATGCCGGCGATGCTGTTCCTCGGCATCTACCACTCCGACCTGCACAGCGCAGCGCGCCCGGAAGTGCTGTTGTATTTCTGTGCGGCGACCCTGGCGGGTTTCCTGCTGGCCTGGGGCTGGGCCGCCTGGCGGGTACCGCGCGAGGAGCGGGGCGTCTATGTCCAGGGATCGTTCCGCGGCAACAACGGCATCATCGGCCTGGCGCTGGCCACCAGTCTCTATGGCGAGCACGGCCTGGCGCTGGGCTCGGTCCTCGCTGCCCTGGTGATCCTCTGCTACAACACGCTGTCCTCGGTGGTGCTGGCGATCTATAGCCCGAGCATGAAGTCCGACCCACTGAGCATCGCCCGCAATGTCATCTGCAACCCGCTGATCATCAGTGTACTGGCCGCGCTGCCGTTCTCCTGGTTCGGCATTGGCCTGCCCCAGTGGCTGCTGACCTCCGCCGACTACTTCGCCCAGATGACCCTGCCGCTGGCGCTGGTCTGCATCGGCGGCACGCTGTCGCTGGCTTCGCTGCGCGAGAGCGGCGGCCTGGCGATCAGTGCGAGCCTGATGAAGATGGTCTGGCTGCCGCTGATCTGCACCTTCGCCGCCTGGGCGCTGGGCTTCCGGGGGGCTGAACTGGGGATTCTCTTCCTCTATTTCGCCAGCCCTACGGCGGCGGCCAGCTATGTCATGGCCCGCGCCGCCAATGGTAACCATGAACTGGCAGCGTCGATCATCGTCATCACCACTCTGGTGGCGGCGCTGACTACCAACGTCGGCATCTTCGTCCTGCAGTGGGGCGGCTGGATGTGACTTGGCGGAAGTCGAGATCCTTCCAAGGAGTGTTGCGCCAAATGCTATTCGGTTTGTAGGAAATTTCTGAAAGATCGCTCTGCATCGCATCCGCGAGCGAACGCCGTTCCGCACACGTACAAGACCGGTTACATTTGGCACCCCGCTATGCACGATCAAGGAATGTTCATGCAGCTCACGCGTCGGATGGTTCGTGCCGTCTTTTTTCTATCAGCCAGTCTCCTGGCTGCGACGGTCGCTGCCGAGCCGAGTGCGGACCTGTCCAGCCCAACCGCCGGCTGGCGCTATTCCGGCCTGACCGACGATCCGAGCGTGCCGCGCGTGGCCTATCCCACGCCGCCTATCGACCGTGGCGGTGTGCGTGGCCGCAGCCTGATCGAAGGCCACCTGCGTGAAGTCTCCGCTGTCGACCGTGCCCAGCGCCTGGTGGTCAACGGCAATCCGCTCCCTCTTTATACCGACGCCGAAGGCCGGTTCGTTCGCCCCTACAACTTCGGTGCGGGCAGCAACAGCGTGGCGGTCAGCAGCGATCAGGGTAAATCCCTCAAGCGCGTCCAGTTCTACGAGGCCAACACTGGCCGCATTCCACCGCGCATCCGCCTGGCCCTGGGCTGGAACGACCCCAAGGCCGAACTCGATCTGCATATCGTCACGCCCGACGGCCAGCATGCCTTCTGGGCATACCCGCGCCTGAGCAACGGCGGCGGCCTCGACCCGGATGGCGTCGATGGCCCCGGTCCGGAAATGTTCACCATGGCTGCCCCGCTGCGCGGCACCTACCTGGTCTACGTGAACTACTGGGGCAACTACAACGCCAGCCAGGGTTACAACTTCCAGGAAGGCAACCATGAGCAGGACGTGATCACCGCCGAGATCAACCTGGTGTTCAACGAAAATACCGTCAACGAGAAGCGCGAGACCTTCGTGGTGCCCATGCGCACCATCGGCGATCTGGTGCTGGTGAAGACCTTCAACTACTGAATTCGCCCCTCGCAGGGATGACACGGGACAAGCGATCCATGAGCGACAATACGCCCTCCAGCAGCCAAGACAGCACTCCCATGCCGGCGGAGGCCCCGCGCCGTGGCCCGCTGATCGCCATCGGCGCGCTCGCTGCCGCGCTGGTGGCCGGCGGCCTGGCCCTGGCCTTCGGCCTGATTCCCGCCTTCCATTCGGCGCCGGTGGGCACCCTGGAAGCGCCGGAAAGCCCGGAAGTGGTCCGCGACCTCAAGCGCCCGGATGCGCTGATCGAGAGTGCCTCTCTCAGCCAGTTGCCCAAGGCGCTGCTGGAAGTGCCTCTGCTGCGCGACGTGCTCACCGAGGACTTCGTCTTCTACTACGAGAACAACGCCGACCGCCTGGGCCTGACCGGCACCTTGCGGCGCATCGTCTATGAGCACGAGCTGACCCTGAAGGACAGCGTGATCGAAGAGCTGCTCGACCAGCCGGCCGAGGTCGCTCTGTGGCGTGGCGCTGACGGCCGCCTGCGTGACTTCATGGTGGTGCTCAAGCGTGGCGGCCTGGCCAAGGTGCTGGAGCCGCTGGCCAAGGTCGCGGCCGATGATACCCAGCTGAAGAAGGTCGCGGAAATCCAGGTGAAGGGCAGTGCCACGCCGGTCTACAGCCTGCGTTATGGCGCCGAGAAAACCCTGCTGTTCGTCTCCCGTGGCGACCAGATGCTGGTGCTGTCGAACTCGAAAATGCTCTTCCCCAATCCTGACTACGACAACCTGGGTGAACCCGATGCCGCCGTCGCCAAGGACCTGGGCACTGCGCTGGAAGGTGAACCACTCTTTGCCAAGGACTTCGCCCTGGAGCCGCGCGGCGAGCTGAAACAGCGCATCACCCTGAGTGCCGGTGTGCTCGCGATGGGCTACCAGCGCTTCATTCCAACCTTTGCCGGCGTGCGCTTCGAGCAGGGCAAGGACGGTTGGCACAGTTACCTCGCACTCAACGAAGTCGCCCGCCAGCCGGACCTGGACTTCACTCCGGTCTGGCAGGCCATGCCCATGGGCGCCAGTGCGTGCGTTGCGCTGCCGGTCACGCCGGGCCTGTACGACAACATGCTGGTGAAGCTGGGCGCCGAGCAGAAGATGGCAGCCGCGTTCTCCGAGCATCTTTCCGGTGCCGCCGGCCTGTGCTGGTACCCGGATTCGCGTCTGCACTCGCCGTTACTCGCGGTGAAACTCGACGCGCCCGCCAGCCCCGAACTGGACGAACAACTGGGCAAGCTCTTCGGCAGCATGATCGGCGCCTACGAGGCCAACGTGGAGGCCGGCGCCTTCGAGGTTGAAAGTCGCGCCGAGGGCGAAGGCCGTCTGTGGCAACGCCAGGTCAGCTCGCGCTTCGGTCAGTATCCGGCCAGCGAGGCGGAAAATCCCGACCAGGTCAGCGGCAACGGCTTCTTCCGCGTGAGCCTGCTGCGCGATGGCAACACCCTGTTGTTCTCCATCGACGACAAGCTGCTCGACAAGGCCCGCAACACCCTGGCCAAGCGCTACCCGCCGCTGGCCGACGTGCTGCCCAAGGATGCTCTGGTGCCCGCGTATCTGGCACCGAAGACGCTGTCCGAACTGCTCAAGCGCGAAACCCTCGACAGCCTGCCGCAGGACATCGAGCCGGTGTTCCGCAACGCCGCCGATACGCTGCTCCTGCCGCGCCTGAAGACCCTCGCCGGCAACGGCTCCTACGCCCTGACTCTGCCGGCCGGCAGCGAGCCCGGAGGCGAGTGGGAGTGGCTGCCGCTGGAATGGAAGGCGCTGTGATCCGCAAGCCCTTCATGCTGCTGGCCGGTCTGCTTGTCGCCACGCTGGCGCAAGCGGCGGAGCCAGCACTGGATGCGCAGCAGACCCAGGTGTTCCGCGCCTGGTTCGTGCGTATCGCCGAGGAGCAGCTGCGCCGGGGACCGAACCCGCGCTGGTACCAGCAGGACTGTGCGGGGCTGGTGCGCTTCGCCGCCAATGAGGCTCTGAAGGTGCACGACGCCAAGTGGCTGCGCGCCAACGGCATGTCCAATCGCTACCTGCCGCCGGAACTGGAACTGTCCGATGCGCAGCGCAATCTCGCGCAGACCTGGCAGCAGGGCGGCGGCAAGACCGGCCCCTACGTCAACGCGATCAAACTCATTCAATACAACAGCCAGCTCGTTGGCCGCGACCTCAACCAGGCGCGCCCCGGCGACCTGATGTTCTTCGACCAGGGCGATGACCAGCATCTGATGATCTGGATGGGCCGCGACATCGCTTATCACACCGGCACTCGTACGGCGACCGACAACGGCATGCGCTCGGTCAGCCTGCAACAACTCATGACATGGAAGGACACCCGATGGATACCCGACGAATCCAATCCCAACTTTATCGGCGTCTATCGCTTGTCCTTCCTGACCCGATGAATGCGCTGCGCGGCCTCGCCGCTGCCCTGGCTTGCGCCGGCCTGTTCGCCGCTGCGCCCGCGATCGTGCAGGCGGACGATGACGTGCCGGCCAGCAACTACGCGCCCATGGCCGGCGAGTCGTTCTTCCTGCTTGCAGACAGCAGCTTCGCGTCCGATGAAGTGGCCCAGGTGCGCCTGGAGGCGCCGGGTCGCGACTACCGTCGCTACCGCATGGAGCCCTACGGCGGCGCGGACATCCGCGTCTACCGCATCGACCAGCCGCTGGACTTCCTCAAGCGCCAGAAGAACCTGCACCGGGTGCTGTCCGAAGGGCAGTTCAAGGGCGAGGGCCTGTCCAATACCCTGGCCTACCTGTGGGACAACTGGTACCGCAAGTCGCGTCGGGTGATGCAGCGGACCTTCTCCTACGAATCACGTCAGCAGGTCACCGAAGTGCTGCCCGAGCTGAAGATGGGCAACGCCATGCGCGCGCCCACGCCGTATGACCCGCAGCCGCAGTATGCGCCGATTCCCGGCCTGCCGATGGTCAGCCAGTTCCGCTACCCGCTGTGGGACGCCAAGCCGATCCAGCCGCCGAAGGAAGTCAGCCTCGCCGGTTCGTCCAGCGAATTCATCAATGTTGCACCGGGCAATGTCTACGTGCCGCTGGGCAAGCTGAAGCCCGGCCTGTACCTGGTCGAAGCGCTGGTCGGCAAGTACCGCGCGACCACCGTGGTGTTCGTCTCCAACAGTGTCGCGGTGAGCAAGATCGCCGGCAACGAGCTGCTGGTCTGGACGGCGCGCAAGCATGAAGGCACGCCGGTGAGCGGCGCCAAGGTGCTGTGGACCGACGGTCTGGGCGTGATGAGCAGCGGCAGCAGTGATGCCGATGGCCTGCTGCGCCTGCAGCACGTCAGCCCCGAGCGCTCCTTCGTGATCGGCGAGGACGAGGAGGGCGGCGTCTTCGTCTCCGAGAACTTCTATTACGACAGCGAAATCTACGACACCAAGCTCTACGCCTTCACCGACCGCCCGCTGTACCGTCCCGGTGACTGGGTGGCGCTGAAAATTGTCGGCCGCGAATTCAAGAACTCCCGCGAATCGCAGTCGCCGCAGAGCGCGCCGCTGCGCCTGTCGGTGATCGACGCCGCGGGCACCACGCTGCAGACCCTGGACCTCAAGTACGACGCCAAGAGCGGCACCAGCGGCCGCTTCCAGCTGCCGGCCAACGCCGTTGCCGGCGGCTACGAGTTGCGCTTCGACTACCGCGACCAGACCTACAGCAGCGCCTTCCGCGTTGCCGAGTACATCAAGCCGCACTTCGAAATTTCCCTCGATCTCGCCAAGCCGGACTTCAAGACCGGCGAGCCGGTGAAAGGCAACCTGATCCTGCTCTACCCGGACGGCAAGCCGGTGGCCAACGCCCGCCTGGAACTGAGCCTGCGCGCCCAGCAGCTGTCCATGGTGGACAACGAACTGCAGTACCTCGGCCAGTTCCCGGTGGAGCTTTCCAGTGCGCAGATCACCACCGACGATCAGGGCCGCGCCGCGCTGGACCTGCCGGCGGCGGAGAAACCCAGCCGCTACATGCTCACTGTGTTCGCCAGTGATGGCGCCGCGTACCGCGTGAAGACCAGCAAGGAAATCCTCATCGAGCGCGGTGCCGCGCGCTACCGCGTGAGCGCGCCGCAGCGCTTCAGCGCCGCCGGCGACAAGGTCGATTTCAGCTACGCCGCCGAGCAGCAGACGCAGATCCAACCCACCGCCTATCGCTGGCTGCGCCTGGAAGACCGCAGCAGCGGCGACGGTGCAGTGGCTGACGGCAAGTTCGCCATCACCTTCGACAAGCCCGGCACCTACAGCGTCGAACTGCGCGACAAGGCCGGACAACTGCTGGGTGGCACCGGCCACTCGGTCAGCGGCGATGGCGTGAAGGCCGTGCCGGGTACCGTGGAAATTGTCCTCGACAAGGCCGAGTACCAGGCCGGCGAGGAAGCCCTGGCGCTGATCACCTTCCCCGAACCGGTGGACGATGCTCTGCTGTCGCTGGAGCGCGACAAGGTCGAGGCCACCGCGCTGCTGTCCAAGGGCGGCGACTGGTTGAAGCTGGAGAAGCTCAATCCGACCCAGTACCGCGCGCGCATCCCGGTGAAGCCGGAGTTCTCGCCGAACCTGACCTTCTCCGTGCTCTACACCCGCAGCGGCGACTACAGTTTCCAGAACGCCGGCATCAAGGTCGCCGTGCCGCAGGTGGAGATCGCTGTCAGTACCGACAAGGAACGCTACGAGCCGGGCGAGACGGTCACCGTCAACCTCGACACCGCCTATGCCGGCAAGCCCGTTTCCAGCCACCTCACCGTCAGCGTGGTGGACGAGATGATCTACGCGCTGCAGCCGGAGATCGCCCCGGGCATCGACCAGTTCTTCTACCACCCGCGTCGCAACAACGTGCGTACCAGTGCGAGCCTCGCATTCATCAGCTACGACGTGGCATTGCCCGGCACGCCCAGCGCACCCGGTCGCGCCAACCGCAGTGAGCGTGGCGTGAAAGTGCTGGAACGTCCGCGCCGCGAGGAAGTCGACACCGCCGCCTGGGAGCCGGAGCTGGTCACCGATGCCAATGGCAAGGCCCAGTTCAAATTCCGCATGCCTGATTCCCTGACCCGCTGGCGCATCACCGCCCGCGCCATGAATGACGAAGGGCAGGTCGGCCAGAAGAAGCAGTTCATCCGCTCCGAGAAGCCGCTGTACCTGAAGTGGAGCGGCCCGAAGCGCTTCCGCAGCGGCGACGCGCCCGACCTCGGCCTGTTCGTCTTCAACCAGGGCGAGCAGGACGCCAAGGCCGAGCTGCTGATCCGCGCCAACGGTGGGGAAAAGACCCAGGCGCTGGAGCTCAAGCGTGGCGTCAACTACATCGCCCTGCCGCAACAGCCGCTCAGCGATGGCGACTGGAACGTGGAGCTGCGCCAGGACGGTCAGGTACGCGACAGCCTTGGCGTGCACTTCAGCCTGGTCGCCGATAGCTGGCAGGTGCTGCAGTCCAGACCGTTGCAGGTCAACGCGCAGAACACTCCGCTGCAGTTGCCGGCGGATGCCCGCGACGTCAGCCTGCGCCTGGATGACAGCGCCCAGGCCCTGCTGCGCGGTAACCTCGACTCGCTGCTCGACTACCCCTGGGGTGGTGTAGAGCAGACCGCCAGCCAGCTGCTGCCGCTGAGCGTCGCCTACCCGATGCTGGCCAACGGCGAGCCGCGCGTGCGCGACCGCCTGCGCCTGATCATGCAGACCAGTCGCCTGCGCCTGGTGCAGATGGCCGGCCCGGATGCCTACTTCACCTGGTGGGGCGGCGAAGACAACGACGCCTTCCTCACCGCTTACGCCTACTACGCCGACTGGCATGCCAGCCGCGCACTGGAGATCCAGCTGCCGCCGGAGCACTGGCAGCGCGTGCTGGAACTTTACTCCGCGCGCGCCAGCGCCACGCCGTTGCTGCAGCGCGCACTGATCCTGGCCTTCGCCCGTGACATGAAGTTGCCGGTGCAGACCCTGGTCAGCGGCCTGCTCACCGACCTGGAGAACGCCGGCAATGGCGAGGCGGCGAAGTCGGTGAACGATTTCGACAGCACCGACAGCCTGGTCATGGGCCAACCGGATTCCGAACTGGGCCTGGCAGTAGCCCGTGTTCTGACGGCCAGCCTGGCCGAGCAGAACAAGGTTGCGCTGCCGCAAGGCTTCGCCAAGCAACTGGATAGCGCACGCCTGAAGCTGAACACCAGCGACCAGCCGTTTGCCCGCGCCGTGCAGCTCTATAGCGGCACCGTCGACGCCAGCCGCGCTCGCACACTGTTGCAGAGCCTGGCGCCGCAGCAGTCCACCGTCGAGCGTGCCCTGGCGTTGACCTGGATGCAGCGCGCTGTGGCTGATGCTCCGGCTGCCGAGCTGCCCAAGCCGATCGCGGATTGGAAGGAGAGCCCGCAGCACCACCGGCGATGCCTTCTGGCAATGGCAGGGCAAGGCAGTGCCGGCGCAGCTGGACCTGAGTGCTGCGCCTTCGCGCCCACTCAATGCTTCTGTGACCTTCCGCAGCGCCGAAGCGCCGGCCAGCCAGCTGCCGGTGACCATCAAGCGCCGCCTGCTGCGTTGGTTCCGGGCGAAGATGCTTTTGCCTTCAGCGCCGAGCCACTGGGCGACAAGCCGCTGTCCAGCGACGAGCTGTACCTGGACGAAGTGACCCTGACCACCGAGCAGGCGCAGGCTCTGCGTTACGGCATGCTGGAAGTACCGCTGCCGCCGGGGCGCGGACGTCGAGCGTACTACCTGGGGCCTGCAGATCAGCGGCCTGGGCGGCGTCGAGGCGACCAGTCTGGAGCGCGCACGCAACGAGCCGGGTGACCTGTTCTACGGCGTGCCGGTGGACACCCTGGGCGGCGAGCTGCGCTTCCGCCATCTGGTCCGCTTCTCGCAGAAGGGCGAATTCGTCCTGCCGCCGGCGCGCTACCAGCGGCTTTATGCACCGCAGGAGCAGGCGCTGGAGCAGCAGCCCGCCCTGACGAAGATCAAGGTCCAGTAACCCATGCGCGCGCGCCTGGCCGGGCTGATCCTGCTGTTGCCGCTGAGCGCCCTCGCGGCGCCCGGCCCGCAAGAGCAGGCGCAGTTGGCCTGGCGCACGACGCAGGGCGACGAACTGCTGCGGCTCGGGCCGCAGCAGGTGCTAGATCGCCAGCCGTTGCCGGCCGACCTGCACGCTCCGCTGGGCAGCCTGTGGAAACTGTTCGTTTATGCCTGGCTCAACGATACCGGCCAGCAGGAGCCGGCCTACCAGTGTCGTGGCGAGAGCAAGGAAGAAGTCTATTGCTGCATTGCGGGGCAGAGCATCGAGCGCGACGCCGCTCTGGTGAGGTCTTGCGGCCTGTACTTCCAGCCCCAGCGCCTGGGCATCGACGGCGCCGTCTGGAGCCAATACTGGCAGGCGCGCCATGCGCCGGCCTGGGTCGCCCGGCTGGACAAGCTGGCACCACAAACCGAGGTGCCGGTCGCCGAACTGCTCGATCAATTGCAGCACCTGCCGGCCCAGGAGCAGGCGCGCAAGGTGCTGCTGGACGTCAGTCTTGCCGCCGATGAAGGCCGTACACCGGCTGTACTGGGCGGACGCCTGCGAGTGAAGACCTGGAGCTGGGACGAGAATGGCCAGCGTGAAGGTGGCTTCGCCGGATGGCTGGTCGATGGCACGCCGCTCTGGGCGCGCGGGCCAGGCACCAGCAAGACAGTCCTGGCGAAGTACGGCAACGCCATCGGTGCTGCACTGCCGGCCCCGTGGCCAATCGATCCGGGTCGTTGCGTCGAGGTCGGGCTGTTCAGCCGCTACCCGCTGAAAGAGGTCTATGACGCTCGCAATCAGCCCGCAGCCGAAGGCTTGCTGGCAGGCCGGCAGAACGTGTTGTTCGCCAATGGCGTTCGGCTGGATGTGAATAGCAGTGGCGATCTGTTCCTGGAGCGCGATGCGCAGGGGCTGCGTCTGACTGCTCGCCTGTCCCGCGAGGAATACGTCGCCCGCGTGCTGGATCGCGAGGCGTCCGCCGTGCCGGCGGAGGCGGCCAAGGCGCTGGCGGTGACCATCCGTACCTATCTGTTGCAGAACGGAGCGCCGCGCGGCGACTGCCTGAGCATCGACGACAGCAGTCAGCGCCAGCGTGTGGCACCTCGCCCGGCCAGCGAGGCGGCTCGTGGTATCGCCGCCTGGACTGCCGACCTGGTGCTGGCCGGTGGCACTGTCACCTATCACTCGGACGAAGCGGGGCAATCGAAGCTGTCCTGGCGCGACGCCCAGGAGCAGGCTGCCAAGGGGTTGCGTTATGACGCAATCCTCGCCCGCGCTTTCCCGCGCACCAGCCTCAGCCGCTGGAGCAATCCGATCGCCGCCTGTCAGCCGCTTCCGGAGGCGGAGCGTTGGCTGAAGGCACAACGGCGGGACTGGCGTCCGCGCCTGGAAGCCGAGGCAGGTTATGAGGAACTGCAGTCCTTTGCCGTATGCCGCCTGAGCAGCGGCCGACCCTACGTCGACCGCGAACGCCAGCGCATCTACGTGCGCGGTCTGTACTCCCAGCAGGATCGCCTCGACCTCGCTCATGAATACCTGCACCTGGCCTTCCAGGCGCACCCCAATGGACAAGACGAGGGCTACGTGGAAAGCCTGGCCCGTCGCCTGATACTGGAATGATCAGCATGAAACTCGCCCACGTGCTCCGCCTGTCCCTGCTCGCCAGCCTGATCCCGCTGGGCGCGCAGGCCGCCGAATCGCCGATCAGCCTGGATACTCCACTGGGCGGCTGGCGCTCGGGCGACGGCGACAAGGCTGACTTCCGGCAGACGGTGAACTACCCGGCGTCCTCGGTGAACTCACGGGAGGACCAGTCCGACACCGCGCGCATCCGTGGCGAAATCCGTGGGCTGCCCAAGGACAGCAAGGAACCGGCGCGCCTGGTGGTCAACGGCGTGGCCATGCCAATGAGGGTCGAAAGTGACGGCCGGTTCGACCGGCCGTTCGCCTTCCCGGCGGGCTCCAACAGCGTCGAAGTCGTCAGCCCGGACGGCCAGCAGCGCAAGCGCGTGCAGTTCTACCACGGCGGCGGTGGCGGCGAGGTGGCGGCCAAGCTGCGGGTCATGTTGTCCTGGGACTCGGACAACACCGACCTCGACCTGCACCTGGTGACGCCCGACGGCGGGCACGTCTGGTACGGCAATCGTTCGCTGCCCAACGGCGCGGCCCAGGACGTCGACGTAACCACCGGCTACGGTCCGGAAATCATCGCCAGCCCGACTCCGCTCAAGGGGCAGTACCTGGTCTACGTGAACTACTACGGTGGCGGCTGGAGTTCGGACGAAAGCTCCGGCGACGTGAATGCGGCCAAGCCGCTGACCACGGCGCAGGTGACCATCGTCACGGAGGAGGGGACGGTGAACGAGAAACAGGAGTCCTTCCTGATTCCGATGCGCCAGCCGGGTGAGCTGACACTGGTCAAACGGTTCAGTTATCCGTGAGGTTCCATTTCGTCGGCTTTGCCGACGGATCGCGGGCATGGCCCGCTCCTACACGAACCTCATCCTGTAGGAGCGGGCCATGCCCGCGAAAAGCGCCAATTGGCGCTTTCTAGTTTCAGGCGTTCTGATCAGCCTGCCACGCGTCGATCACTTCCTGCGCCGCGCGGAAGGCGTCGATGGCCGCCGGGACGCCGGCGTAGACCGCGCAGTGCAGCAGTGCTTCGCGAATCTCTTCCACGCTGCAGCCGTTGTTCAGGGCGCCGCGCACGTGGCCTTTGAGCTCCTGTGGACACTTGAGGGCAGTCAGCGCCGCCAGGGTGATCAGGCTGCGGGTCTTGAGCGGCAGGCCTTCGCGGTTCCACACGCCGCCCCAGGCGTGCTCGTTGACGAAGTCCTGCAGCGGCTGGGTGAACTCGGTGGCGTTGCCCAGCGCGCGGTCGACGAAGACGTCGCCCATCACTTCGCGACGAACCTGTTCGCCGGCCTTGCGGTTATCGTTGCTCACTTCTGACTCCTTCAGAGACCTTCCAGACGCACCCGGGCAGTACCGGAGCGCAGCATGTTGAGTTGTTCGGCAGCGGCCTTCGAGACATCGATGATGCGTCCACGACCAAATGGCCCGCGGTCGTTGATGCGCACCACGACACTGCGGCCATTGTCGAGATTGGTTACCCGTACCCGTGTGCCGAAGGCCAGGGTGCGGTGGGCGGCGGTCAGGGCGTTCTGGTTGAAGCGCTCGCCGCTGGCGGTGCGCTTGCCATGGTGGGCCTTGCCGTAATAGGACGCGGTGCCCTCGGCGCGGTAGCCGCGGCCGGAGACTTCCGAGTCGCTGTCGTACGATGTGGTGCTACAGCCGGCCAGCAAGGCCAGGCAGCCGACGAGGGCCATGGGTCGCAGCATCGATCCTCCGGACAAGAAAACGCCGGGCAAGCCCGGCGTCGTTGAAGTGTGGGCTCAGCCTTCGAGCTTCTTCTTCAGCAGTTCGTTCACTTGCGCCGGGTTGGCCTTGCCCTTGGCCGCCTTCATGGCCTGGCCGACGAAGAAGCCGAACATCTTGCCGCGCTTGGCTTCGTCGCTGGCGCGGTACTGTTCGACCTGCTCGGCGTTGGCCGCCAGCACGTCGTCCAGCAGCTTCTCGACGGCGCCACTGTCGGTGTTCTGCACCAGGTCCTTGGCCTTGATGATCTCGTCCGGAGAGCCTTCACCCTCGGCCAGGGCAGCGAACACAGTCTTCGCCGCCTTGCCGTTGATGGTGCCGTCCTTCAGGCGCAGGATCATCTCGCCCAGGTGCTGGGCGGATACCGGCGATTGCTCGATTTCCAGGCCGTCCTTGTTGAGCAGGCTGGAAAGCTCGCCCATCACCCAGTTGGCGGCCAGCTTGGCGTCGCCACAGATGGCCTGGACCTGTTCGAAGTAGTCGGCCATCTCGCGGCTGGCGGACAGCACGCTGGCGTCGTAGGCAGACAGGCCGTACTGGCTCTCGAAGCGTTCGCGCTTCTGGTCCGGCAGCTCCGGCAACTGGCCGCGCAGTTCTTCGAGGAAGGCGCGTTCGATCACCACCGGCAGCAGGTCCGGGCAGGGGAAGTAGCGGTAGTCGTTGGCTTCTTCCTTGCTGCGCATGGAGCGCGTTTCGTCCTTGTTCGGGTCGTACAGGCGGGTTTCCTGCACGACTTTGCCACCGTCCTCGATCAGCTCGATCTGGCGCTGCACTTCGTGGTTGATCGCCTTCTCGATGAAGCGGAAGGAGTTCACGTTCTTGATCTCGGCGCGGGTGCCGAACTCGGCCTGGCCCTTCGGCCTTACCGAGACGTTGCAGTCGCAGCGCAGCGAGCCTTCGGCCATGTTGCCGTCGCAGATGCCCAGGTAGCGCACCATCGCGTGGATCGCCTTGACGTAGGCCACGGCTTCCTTGGCGCTGCGGATATCCGGCTCGGAGACGATCTCCAGCAGCGGAGTGCCGGCGCGGTTCAGGTCGATGCCGCTCATGCCGTGGAAGTCTTCGTGCAGGCTCTTGCCGGCGTCCTCTTCCAGGTGCGCACGGGTGATGCCCACGCGCTTGACGGTGCCGTCTTCCAGGGTGATGTCAAGAAAGCCCTTGCCGACGATGGGGTGGTCCATCTGGCTGGTCTGGTAGCCCTTGGGCAGGTCCGGGTAGAAGTAGTTCTTGCGCGCGAACACGTTGCGCTCGGCGATCTCGGCGTTGATCGCCAGGCCGAACTGGCAGGCCATGCGCACGGCCTCCTGGTTCAGCACCGGCAGGGTGCCGGGCATGGCCAGGTCGACCAGGCTGGCCTGGGTGTTCGGGGCAGCACCGAAGGTGGTGGCGCTACCGGAGAAGATCTTCGATTGGGTGGAGAGCTGTGCGTGGATTTCCAGCCCGATCACGGTTTCCCATTGCATGTGTGTCGTCCTCAGAATCCAGCCGGTGCTTGTTTGTGCCAGTCGCTGACCAGTTGGTACTGGTGCGCGACGTTGAGCAGGCGGCCTTCCTGGAAGTACGGCGCGAGCAGCTGGACGCCCACCGGCAGACCGTCGACGAAGCCGGCGGGCATGGACAGCCCCGGAATGCCGGCGAGGTTGGCGGTGATGGTGTAGATGTCTTCCAGGTACTGGGCGACCGGGTCGTTGTTCTTCTCGCCCAGTTTCCAGGCCGGATTCGGCGTGGTCGGGCCGAGGATCACGTCGACTTCGGCGAAGGCGCTGGTGAAATCGTTCTTGATCAGGCGACGAATCTTCTGAGCCTTCAGGTAATACGCGTCGTAGTACCCGGCGGAAAGCGCGTAGGTACCAACCATGATGCGGTTCTTCACTTCAGCGCCAAAGCCTTCGGCGCGGGAGCGCTTGTACAGGTCCTGCAGGTCTTTCGGGTCTTCGCAGCGATAGCCGTAGCGAACGCCGTCGAAGCGCGACAGGTTGGAGCTGGCTTCTGCGGGCGCGATCACATAATAAGCAGGGATCGCGTGCTGCATGTTGGGCAGGGAGATCTCCTTGACCACCGCGCCGAGCTGCTTGAGCTGCTCGACCACCTTCATCACCGCATCGGCAATACGGCTGTCCAGGCCGGCGCCGAAGTACTCCTTCGGCAGGCCGATGCGCAGGCCAGTCAGCGGCTTGCTCAGGGCGGCCAGGTAGTCGTCCACCGGCTGGTCGACGCAGGTGGAGTCCTTCGGATCGAAGCCAGCCATGGCGCCGAGCATCAACGCGCAGTCCTCGGCGGTGCGAGCCAGCGGGCCGCCCTGGTCGAGGCTGGAGGCGTAGGCGATCATGCCCCAGCGCGAGACACGGCCGTAGGTGGGCTTGATACCGGTGAGGTTGGTCAACGCAGCCGGCTGGCGGATCGAGCCGCCGGTGTCGGTGCCGGTGGCGGCCGGGATCAGGCGCGCGGCCACGGCAGCGGCCGAACCACCGGAGGAGCCGCCCGGTACGCGGGAGGTATCCCAGGGGTTCTTCACCGGGCCGTAGTGGCTGGATTCGTTGGCCGAGCCCATGGCGAACTCGTCCATGTTCAGCTTGCCCAGGCTCACGGTGCCGGCGTCGGCCAGGCGCTCGACGACAGTGGCGTCGTAGGGCGAGACAAAGGCGTCGAGAATCTTCGAGCCGCAGCTGGTACGTACGCCCTGGGTGCAGAACAGGTCCTTGTGGGCGATCGGCGCGCCCAGCAGGGCGCCGGTCTCGCCTTTGGCGCGCCGCTCGTCGGCCGCCTTGGCCTGGGCCAGGGCGATTTCTTCGGTGACAGTGATGAAGCTGTTCAACTGCGGGTCGAGCTGTTTAATACGCGCGAGCAGGGCAGTGGCCAGCTCCTGGGCGGAGAATTGCTTGTCGGCGAGTCCGCGGGCGACTTCGGCGAGGGTCAATTGATGCAGCATATGTCCGTGTCCTTCTCGCTTACTCGATGACTTTCGGGACGAGGTAGAGGCCGTCTTCCACGGCTGGCGCGATGGCCTGGTAGGCTTCGCGGCGGTTCTCCTCGGTAACGGCGTCGGCGCGCAGGCGCTGCGTGGCTTCCAGCGGGTGGGCCAGGGGCTCCACGCCGTCGGTGTCGACCGCCTGCATGGCGTCGATCAGGCCGAGGATATTGTTCAGGGTGTCGGTGGTACGTGAAATGTCGGCTTCCTCCAGGCCCAGGCGGGCGAGGTGGGCGATCTTTTCCACGTCGGAGCGTTCAAGCGCCATCGGGGTCTCCAGCTAGAGCGGCCCGGTTCGAACTGGACCTGGCCGGAAGGAATTGAGGGGGCAGGGAACAGAACCCGCGGCAGACGGTCGAAGGCCGCTGGGACGGGCCGGCAGGCCCGAAAAACGAGGAATCTAGCATAAATTGCCGCCTTGCCCAAAACCCCCGTCATTGTTAGAGTTTGCCGCACTTTTTTACCCGCGCACTTTTCACCCACGCGCCACCTATGGGTTTCTTTCCAATGTTCAAAAAACTGCGTGGCATGTTCTCCAGTGATCTGTCGATCGACCTGGGCACTGCCAATACCCTTATTTATGTGCGCGAGCGCGGCATCGTCCTGAACGAACCGTCCGTGGTCGCCATTCGTAGCCACGGCAGCCAGAAGAGCGTCGTGGCGGTCGGTACCGAAGCCAAGCGCATGCTGGGCCGTACTCCGGGCAACATCGCCGCCATTCGTCCGATGAAGGACGGCGTGATCGCCGACTTCAGCGTCTGCGAGAAGATGCTGCAGTACTTCATCAACAAGGTTCACGAGAACAGCTTCCTGCAGCCCAGCCCGCGCGTGCTGATCTGCGTGCCGTGCAAGTCCACCCAGGTGGAACGCCGCGCCATCCGTGAATCGGCCCTGGGCGCTGGCGCCCGTGAAGTGTACCTGATCGAAGAACCGATGGCCGCGGCCATCGGTGCCGGCCTGCCGGTGGAAGAGGCCCGTGGTTCGATGGTCGTCGATATCGGCGGTGGCACCACCGAAATCGCCTTGATCTCCCTCAACGGCGTGGTCTATGCCGAATCCGTCCGTGTCGGCGGCGACCGCTTCGACGAAGCCATCGTCACTTACGTGCGCCGCAACTACGGCAGCCTGATCGGCGAATCCACCGCCGAGCGCATCAAGCAGGAAATCGGCACCGCCTACCCGGGCGGCGAAGTCCGCGAAGTCGATGTCCGTGGTCGTAACCTGGCCGAAGGCGTACCGCGCAGCTTCACCCTGAATTCCAACGAAGTGCTCGAAGCCCTGCAGGAATCCCTGGCGACCATCGTCCAGGCGGTCAAAAGCGCCCTGGAGCAGTCGCCGCCGGAACTGGCTTCCGACATCGCCGAACGCGGCCTCGGTGCTGACCGGTGGTGGCGCATTGCTGCGCGACCTGGACAAGCTGCTGGCCCAGGAAACCGGCCTGCCGGTGATCGTCGCCGAAGACCCGCTGACCTGCGTCGCCCGTGGCGGCGGCAAGGCGCTGGAAATGATGGACCGTCATTCGATGGACCTGCTTTCCACCGAATAAGGTAAGGAAAGCCCGGTAGAAGTTCGGTTGACGTTTCTGACTCGCGCTGGTGAAACTTCAAACCGACTTCGCACAGCTAGGAGCCGGTCATCAAACCGATATTCTCCAAAGGGCCCTCGCTGGGCGCGCGCCTGCTGGTGCTCGCCGTCCTGTCGGTCGCCTTGATGGTGGTCGATGCCCGCTTCGATTATCTGAAACCGGTGCGCAGCCAGATGGGCCTCGTGCTGAGACCCTTCTATGGCATCGCTGACTTCCCCGTTCGTGCCTGGGAAGGTGTGCGCGACCAGTTCACCAGCCGCAGCGAACTGCTCGCCGAGAACGAGCGCCTGAAGGCCGAGCAGCTGCTGATGCAGCGCCGCCTGCAGAAGCTGGCCGCCCTGACCGAACAGAACGTGCGCCTGCGCGAGCTGCTCAACTCCTCCGCACTGGTCGATGACAAGGTGCTAGTGGGCGAACTGATCGGTGTCGACCCGAACCCTTTCACCCAGCGCATCCTGATCGACAAGGGCGAGAAGGACGGCGTGTTCCAGGGCCAACCGGTGCTCGACGCCAGTGGTCTGATGGGGCAGGTGGTCGAGGTGATGCCTTACACCGCCCGCGTGCTGCTGCTGACCGATACCACCCACAGCATTCCGGTACAGGTGAACCGCAATGGCCTGCGTGCCATTGCCGTGGGCACCGGCAACCCGGAACGCCTGGAACTGCGTTACGTCGCCGATACCGCCGATATCAAGGAAGGGGACCTGCTGGTCAGCTCCGGCCTTGGCCAGCGTTTCCCCGCCGGCTATCCGGTGGCGATGGTCAAGGAAGTGATGCACGACACGGTCAGCCTTTCGCCATCATTCGTGCCGTGCCGACCGCCACGATGAACCGCAGCCGCTACGTACTGCTGGTGTTCAGTGACAGTCGCACCGCCGAACAGCGTGCCACCGATGCCGCCGAAGCTCAGGAAGAGGCCGACCGCAAGGCAGCCGAGACCGGCACGCCAGCGCAACCCGCGCCGGGTACTCCTGCAGCCCAGCCGCAGGATGGTGCGCAGCCTGCTGCTCCCGCCGCGCCGCCCGCCCATCCGGCCGCAACCAATGGCGCGGCCCCAGCTGCGCCTGCCGGTGCGCCGGCATCGCACCCGGATGCAAGGACCCGTCACTGATGGCGGCTCAGGGTCGAACAACGGCTGGGGCATCTGGCTCACCCTGTTGGCGGCGCTGCTGCTGTCGGTGGCGCCCATGCCGAGCTTCATGGAGATCGGTCGTCCGTTGTGGCTGGCGATGTTCCTCACCTACTGGGTGCTCGACCTGCCGCACAAGGTCGGCATGTTGACCGCCTGGGTGTTTGGCGTTGCCGAGGACGTGCTCTACGGGAGTCTGTTGGGGCAGAACGCCCTGATCCTCAGCCTGATCATCTGCCTGGTGCTGTCGCTGCACCAGCGCCTGCGCATGTTCCCCATCTGGCAGCAATGCCTGGTATTGCTGGTGGTATTCGGTCTCGCCCAACTGGTCCAGTTGTGGATCAGCGCCCTGACCGGCAACCGCCAGCCGACCCTGGTGTTCCTCCTGCCGGCTCTGGTCAGCGCGCTGCTCTGGCCCTGGGTCTATACACTGCTGCGGGGCCTGCGGTTGCGCCTGAAAATCAACTGATCGCCCCCTAGCGGGGGATCGCCGGACCTGCTTGCGCGTCCGCTTCGGAGTCCCTGATGGCCCAGCTGTACCTTGCCTCCAGTTCGCCGCGTCGCCGCGAGCTGCTCACCCAGATCGGCGTGCCGTTCAGATATCGTGCCTGCGTACATCGATGAAACGCCTGAGTCCCGCGAGTCGGCGTACGCCTACGTCGAGCGCCTGGCGCGCAGCAAGGCGCAAGCCGGGCTGAATTTCCTCGCCCAGCGTGCCGATGTCTGCGTACTGGGCGCCGATACCGCCGTGGTGCTGGATGGTCAGAATCCTCGGCAAACCGGTGGGTCGCGACGACGCCCTGGCCATGCTGATGGCCCTGTCCGGCCGCGAGCATGAGGTGCTGACCGCCGTGGCGGTAGCCGACCGGGATCGCTGCGAAGCCCGCGTGGTCAGCAGCCGCGTGAGCTTCCGCGAGATTTCCACTGAGGAGGCCGAGCGCTACTGGGAAACCGGCGAGCCTGCAGGATAAGGCCGGTGGCTATGCTATCCAGGGGCTCGCGGCGGTCTTTGTCAGCCGCGTCGAGGGCAGCTATTCAGCGCTGTGGTCGGCCTGCCTCTTTGCGAAACCTCGGCATTGCTGGCTGACTTCTCCATCCCCAGCTGGCAGTCTTGATCGGAAACTAGCGCTGGCAAGACTCCGGGTGCGATAAGGAGAGGGCGCATGAGCGAAGAGATCCTGATCAATATCACGCCGATGGAATCGCGCGTGGCGGTGGTGGAAAACGGCGTCCTGCAGGAGGTCCACGTCGAGCGCACGTAGCGCCGCGGGATCGTCGGCAACATCTACAAAGGCAAGGTCGTGCGCGTGCTGCCGGGTATGCAGGCGGCCTTCGTCGATATTGGCCTTGAGCGTGCGGCTTTCATTCATGCCGCGGAAATTTCCACCCGCGAAGGTAGCGCGCGTGGAAAGCATCAGGGCGCTGGTCCACGAAGGGCAGAGCCTGGTGGTGCAGGTCACCAAGGACCCGATCGGCACCAAGGGCGCACGTCTGACCACTCACCTGTCGATCCCCTCGCGCTACCTGGTCTATATGCCGCGCACCAGCCATGTCGGCATTTCCCTGAAAATCGAAGACGAGCATGAGCGCGAGCGCCTCAAGCAGGTGGTCGCCAAATGCGTGGAGGCGGAAGGATCGACGAGCGGGCGGGTTCATCCTGCGCACTGCGGCCGAAGGCGCCGGCGAGGACGAAATCCTTGCCGATATCCGCTACCTGCGCCGCCTGTGGGACCAGATCGACGCTCAGATCCAGACCGTCGGCGCGCCAACGATGATCTACGAAGATCTTGCCCTGGCCTTGCGCACCCTGCGCGACCTGGTCAATCCGCACATCGAGAAGATCCGCGTCGATTCCCGGGAGACCTTCCAGAAGATCACGCAGTTCGTCGAAGAACTGATGCCGGAAATCGCCGATCGCCTGGAACACTATCCGGGCGAGCGGCCGATCTTCGACCTGTACGGGGTCGAGGACGAGATCCAGAAGGCGCTGGAGCGCAAGGTGCTGCTCAAGTCCGGCGGCTACCTGATCATCGACCCGACCGAGGCGATGACCACCATCGACGTCAATACCGGCGCCTTCGTCGGTCACCGCAACCTCGAAGAAACCATCTTCAAGACCAATCTCGAGGCGGCCACCGCCATTGCCCGTCAGCTGCGCCTGCGCAACCTGGGCGGGATCATCATCATCGACTTCATCGACATGGAAGACGAAGAGCATCGCCGCCAGGTTCTGCGGACCCTGGAGAAGCAGCTCGAGCGCGACCATGCCAAGACCAACATCATCGGCATCACCGAGCTTGGCCTGGTGCAGATGACCCGCAAGCGTACCCGCGAGAGCCTGGTGCAGGTACTCTGCGAGCCCTGCCCGTGCTGCCAGGGCCGCGGCAACCTGAAAACCGCCGAAACCATCTGCTACGAGATATTCCGCGAGATCCTCCGCGAGGCGCGGGCCTACCAGGCCAACTCCTACCTGGTGCTGGCCAACCAGAAAGTGGTGGATCGCCTGCTCGACGAGGAGTCGGGCAACGTCGCGGACCTGGAATTGTTCATCGGTCGTCCCATCAAGTTCCAGGTCGAGGCCATGTACTCCCAGGAGCAGTACGACGTTGTCCTGCTTTGAGCAGTGTGTCGCAGGGCAGGGGGCTGGCAGTCGAGGAGCGCCTTGCAGTGGGGTTTTCCGGAGCTTTGTCTGATCCACACTGTCAGACCCTGTTCGACTGCTCATGGCTGGGAGGCCGCCCGATGATCCTTCGTACCCCGGTAACCGGCTGACATGGAAAACGCCGGCCGCCTGCTCGCCTCCACCTTGCGCCTTGTCCTCGGCCTGTTGGCCCTGGGCCTGGTGCTGCTCGCGCTGTACGTCAGCCTGGGCCGGCAACTGGTGCCGCTGGTGGCGGAGTATCGCGACGATCTGGCGCAGCAGGCCAGCCAGCAGCTCGGCCTGCCGGTGAGCATCGGCGCTCTGGAAGGTCACTGGCACGCCTTCAGCCCGATCATCGTGGTGCGTGACATCCAACTGGGCCAGGGCAACGATTCGCTGCGCCTGGAGCGGGTGCGCCTGACTCCGGACATTCTCGGCAGCGTGATGGCGCGCCAGCCGCGCATCGACAGCCTGGAACTGGAAGGCCTGCACCTGACCCTGCGCGAGGACGAAGAGGGCAAGTGGCACGCCGACGGCCTGCCCAGCCGTGGCGGCGACACCGACCCGCGCAAGCTCATCGACCTGTTGCTGACCCCGCGTCGCCTGTCGCTGATGGACAGCCAGCTGACCGTGCTGCCGCAGCAGGCCAACCCACTGTCGCTGAGCTACGTCGGCATGACCCTGCGCAGCGGCAGCCGCCAGCGACTGGAGGCACGCTTCAGCCTGCCCGGCGGAGAGCCGGTGGCGGCGCGCCTGGAAACCCGTCTGAACCGGGAAGACTGGGCTAAGAGTTCGGCTCAGCTGTACCTCAGCCTGCCGCAGGCCGACTGGGCCAAGTGGCTGCCCGAGCGTCTCACCGGTGCCTGGAAGCTGACCCAGGCCAAGGCCGGCGGTGAGTTCTGGGCGACCCTCGACAAGGGCGTGCCAGTCTCTGCAGTAGTGCGCCTGAACGCGCCGAAGATCGATGCTGCACTGGGTGACCGCAAGCCGGTGAGTCTGAGCGACTTGGGCGTCAGCCTGTTCTTCCAGCGCAATGGCGACGATTTTGACCTGCGCGTTGCCGATCTGGCGGCGAACCTCGGTGAAACTCGCTGGGGTGAAGTGGAGCTGGAGCTGACGCGCCGCATGAAGGACGAGGAACACTGGCAGCTTCGCGCCGACCGCCTCGACCTGACTCCGTTGGGGCCGACCATGACCGCCCTGGCCCCACTGCCGGACAAGGTCATCGAGTGGCTCGACGGCCTGAAGCCGCACGGCGTCCTGCACAATGTCAATTTCGACTACTGGCCGCAGCGAGAGGGCGCTGAGCGTGCCGTCTACGCCACCAACCTGGAGAAGGTCGGCGTCAGTGCTTTCCATGACGTACCCGCGGTGGCCAATGTCGACGGCACCCTGCGCGGCAACCTCGGCGGCGGCACGCTGGATGCCAATGCCCAGGATTTCATGCTGCACCTGGCGACCCTGTTCCCCGAGCCCTGGCACTACCGAACCGCACATACGCGGATGTTCTTCCAGCTCAACGACGAAGCCTTCACCCTCGGCAGCCACCTGATGCAGGTGGAGGGCGAAGAGGGGACCCTCGCTGGCGACATGCTCATCCGCCTGATGCGAGACCCGGCGCAGGAGGACTACATGGACCTGCGCGTTGGCATGAGCAATGGCGATGCGCGCTATACCAGCAAGTACCTGCCCACTGTCATCCCGCAGATGAGCAAGGATCTCGCTGCCTGGCTCAAGGGCTCGATCAAGAGCGGCCGGATCGAACAAGGCTACTTCCTCTGGCAGGGCTCGCTGCAGAAAGGCTCGGCGCCTGAGGCCCATGCCATGACTCTGTACTTCAAGGTCCATGACGGCGTCCTCGACTACCAGCCCGGCTGGCCCGGCCTGAGCAAGGCCGAGGGCGAGGTGCGGGTCGAGGACACTGGCGTCAGCATCAATGCCACCAGCGGGCAGATTCTCAACAGTCAGGTGCGCGATGTTTCGGTAGAGATTCCTCACTCTGATCCGGGCGAGGTCGCCCATCTGCACGTGAATGGCGACATCGACAGCAACCTCGGCGATGGCCTGAAGATCCTCCAGGATTCGCCGATCGGCGCGACTCATACCTTCGCCGGCTGGGAAGGCTCCGGCGACCTGAACGGTCACCTCAATCTCGACATTCCCCTGGCCAAGGGGGAGGCGAGCAAGGCGCGGGTCATAGTCGACTTCGACACCGACAAGGCGAAGCTGAAGATCGCCAAGCCCGAACTGAACCTCGAACAGGTCAAGGGCAAGTTCCGTTACGACACCGATAGCGGCCTGAGCGGGCAGAACGTCGCCGCCCAGGTGCTGGGTAGCCGGATCACCGGCAGCATTCGTGCCGAAGGTCGCAACGGCGTACCGCGTACGCGAGTGCTGGTCGGTGGTCTGGTATCGATCAAGTCCCTGCTCGACTGGGGCAAGGTACAGCAGCAACTGCCGGTGGATGGCCGGGTGCCGTTCCAGCTCAACCTGCTGCTCGATGGCAAGGACAGCCAGTTGCAGGTCGCTTCGAACCTGCAGGGTGTCACCATCGACTTGCCGGCGCCGTTGGGCAAGGCCGCGCAGGAAACCCGCGAGAGCGAGTGGCGTATGACCCTGGACGGTGCCGAGCGTCGCTACTGGGCGACTTATGGCGACCGCGCCAGCCTGGCCTACGCCGCGCCGGCTGACCAACCGCTTGCCGGTCGTGGCGTGTTGCGCCTGGGTGGCGATCCGGCCGTACTACCCAACTGGAATGGCGTGCAGGTGCGCGGCAAGATCGACGAAGTCGACGCCGATGCCTGGATGGCCGTCGCGAAGAAGTATTCCAACACCGGGGTCGAGGGCGCCGCAGGTCTGTTGCGGGGCGCAGACCTGCAGATCGCCCGCTTCAAGGGCTTCGGCCAGACCCTGGAGAACCTCACGCTGGACCTGGCGCGCGTCGACAGCAGCTGGCAGGTCGGGCTGGTCAGCTCGCTGGTCTCCGGCAAGGTCACCCTGCCCGACAGCAAGGTGAAGCCGATCCAGATCGCCCTGGACCGTATCGACCTGCCCAAGGGCGAGGCCATCGATTCCGAGAAAGCGGTGGAAGCGCCGGACCCGCTGGCGAAGATCGACCCGCGCACCCTGCCGCCGATGGACGTGAGCATTCGTCAGGTGCTCAAGGCCGGCAAGCCCGTGGGTGCCTGGAGCTTCAACCTGCGTCCGACGACGACCGGCGTCGGCTTCAACGATGTCAATCTCGACCTGCGCGGCCTGTCGGTGAAGGGCAACCTGCGCTGGGACGGTATGGACGCCAGTGCGCGCAGCACCTTCCAGGGCAAGCTCGAGGGCAAGAACCTGGGGGATGTGCTCAAGGCCTGGGACTTCGCGCCCAGCGTGACCAGCGAGCGCTTCAGTGTGGACATCAACGGCAACTGGCCGGGCTCGCCGGCGGCGCTGAACTTGCGGCGCTTCGGCGGCACCCTCGACGCTAGCCTGCGCAAGGGCCAGTTCGTCGAAGTCGAGGGCGGCGCCAATGCCCTGCGCGTGTTCGGTCTGCTGAATTTCAACGCCATCAACCGCCGCCTGCGCCTGGACTTCTCCGACCTGCTCGGCAAGGGCCTGAGCTACGACCGGGTGAAGGGCGTGCTCACCGCCACCGACGGGGTGTTCTTCACCCGTGAGCCGCTGCGCCTGGATGGTCCGTCGAGCAACCTGGAACTCAACGGCACGCTGGACCTGGCCCACGACCAGATCGACGCCAAGCTGCTGGTGACCCTGCCGGTGACCAACAACCTGCCGCTGGCGGCGCTGATCGTCGGTGCTCCGGCCATTGGCGGTGCGCTGTTCGTCGTGGACAAGCTGCTGGGTGACAAGGTCGCGCGTTTTGCCAGTGTGCAGTACAGCGTGAAGGGCCCGTGGCAGAGTCCGGCCATCACCTTCGAGAAACCTTTCGAAAAGCCTCATTGAGCCCCTCAATCGAGCATAAAGTCCGGGCTTCAGTTAGCATGAAATCCAGACACCGACGGAGCTCAGCATGTCCATTGCCGTCATCCAGATGGTCAGCCAGGACGATGTCCTGGCCAATCTCGCCGCCGCCCGTCGCCTGCTCGAGCAGGCCGCCGCGGGTGGCGCGCGTCTCGCCGTGCTGCCGGAGAACTTCGCTGCCATGGGCCGCCGCGATCTCGCGGATATCGGCCGCGCAGAAGCTCTCGGCGATGGCCCGATCCTGCCCTGGTTGAAAAGCACCGCCCGCGACCTCAGGTTGTGGATAGTCGCCGGTACTTTGCCGCTGCCGCCTGAGGGCCAGCCGGAGGCGAAAGCCAACGCCTGTTCATTGCTGGTGGATGAGCGTGGAGAGGTGGCGGCGCGCTACGACAAGCTGCACCTGTTCGATGTGGACGTCGCGGACGCCCGTGGCCGCTATCGCGAGTCGGACGACTATGCCTTCGGCCAGAACGTGGTGGTGGCAGATACGCCGGTGGGGCGCCTGGGCCTGACGGTCTGCTACGACCTGCGCTTCCCTGAGCTTTACACCGCACTGCGCGAAGCCGGCGCGGAGCTGATCAGCACCCCTTCGGCCTTTACCGCGGTGACCGGCGCGGCGCATTGGGAAGTCCTCATCCGGGCCCGCGCCATCGAGACCCAGTGCTACCTGCTGGCGGCCGGGCAGGGCGGTACCCACCCCAAAGGACGGGAAACCTGGGGCCAGTCGGTCATCGTCGATCCCTGGGGGCGTATCCTCGCCGAACAGGCCAAGGGCGAAGCCGTGCTGCTGGCCGAGCGCGACAGCGAGGAACAGGCGGCGGTCCGGCAACGCATGCCGATTGCCCGGCACAGAAGATTTTTCCCGCCGGTCGAACCACGACCGGCGCGTACGGAGTGAATATGAGCGAACTGTTGTCATCCGTCAGCCAGCATCTGCTGGCCCCCGGTGGTCTGGATATCGACCAGTTGTCGCCGATCCTGCACGAGCTGAGCGGCCCCGGCATCGACGCCGCCGACCTGTATTTCCAGAGCCAGGTCTCCGAGTCCTGGATGCTGGAGGACGGCATCGTCAAGGAAGGCAGCTTCCACATGGACCAGGGCGTCGGCGTGCGCGCGCAGTCCGGCGAGAAGACCGGCTTCGCCTACAGCAACGCGATCAATCATGAAGCGCTGATCCAGGCTGCCCGCGCCGCCCGTTCGATTTCCCGCGCCGGGCAGAACGGCAAGGTGCAGGCCTTCCAGGCTGTGGTGCCGACGCGGCTGTACGCCGGCGAGAACCCGCTGGACGTGATGAGCCGCGCCGAGAAAGTGGAGCTGCTGCAGAAAATCGATGCCGCCACTCGTGCCCTCGACCCGCGCATCCAGCAGGTCACCGTCAGCCTAGCCGGCGTCTGGGACCAGGTGCTGATCGCTGCGGCGGACGGTTCGCTGGCGGCGGACATCCGTCCGCTGGTGCGCTTCAACGTCAGCGTCATCGTCGAGCAGAACGGGCGCCGTGAGCGTGGCGGTCACGGCGGCGGCGGTCGTACCGACTACCAGTATTTCCTCCAGGAAGATCGCGCCATGAGCTACGCCCGTGAGGCGCTGCGCCAGGCACTGGTCAACCTCGAAGCCGTTCCTGCTCCGGCCGGCAGCCTGCCGGTGGTGATGGGCGCTGGCTGGTCCGGCGTGCTGCTGCATGAAGCCGTGGGCCACGGTCTGGAAGGCGACTTCAACCGCAAGGGCAGCTCGAACTACAGTGGTCGTATCGGCGAGAAGGTCGCTTCCAGCCTGTGCACCATCGTCGATGACGGCACCATCGCCGGTCGCCGTGGTTCGCTGTCGGTGGACGACGAAGGTACGCCAACCCACTGCAATGTGTTGATCGAGAACGGCATCCTCAAGGGCTACATGCAGGACAAGCTCAATGCCCGCCTGATGGGCGTGGCACGTACCGGCAACGGTCGCCGCGAGTCCTACGCGCACCTGCCGATGCCGCGCATGACCAACACTTACATGCTGGCCGGGCAGAGCGATCCGCAGGAAATCATTGCCAGCGTCGAGCGCGGCATCTACTGCGCGAACCTTGGCGGCGGCCAGGTGGACATCACCAGCGGCAAGTTCGTCTTCGCCACCAGCGAGGCCTACCTGATCGAGAACGGCAAGATTACCCGCCCGGTGAAGGGCGCGACCCTGATCGGCAACGGTCCGGAAGTGATGAGCCGAGTGTCCATGGTCGGCAACGACCTAGCGCTGGACAGCGGCGTGGGGACCTGCGGCAAGGATGGCCAGTCCGTGCCGGTCGGTGTCGGTCAGCCGACCCTGAAGATCGACGCGATCACCGTCGGCGGCACGGGCGCCTGAAGTCGTTGCCGGTGGGGCAGGAGGAGAAGGGCGCGGCCGCTCAGCGCAGGCCGCGTTTCATCTCGTCCAGCTCGCGGATGTACTTGAAGATCTTCCGTGCCGCAGCCGGGGGCTTGTTGTGAGCAGCCTCGTGCTGGGCGTGGCGGATCAGCTGGAGCAGATGCTGGCGGTCGCTTTCCGGGTATTCGCCGAAGAAGGCCGACAGTGCCGCATCACCGCCGGTGATCAGGTGGTCGCGCCAGCGCTCCAGGGCGTGGAAGCGTTCGTTGTACTGGCGGGTGGAAGTGTCTACCTGCTCCAGCAGGGCGAGGATGGCCTCGACGTCCTGGTCGCGCATCAGCTTGCCGATGAACTGCCGGTGGCGTTTCTTGGCGGCATTGGCCTTGTGCTTGGGTGCTTCTTCCAGTGCGCGGCGCAGCGGATCGGTGAGCGGCATGCGGTCGAGCATGTCGGCCTTGAGCGTGGTCAGGCGCTCGCCGAGCTCCTGCAGCGCGTGCATTTCGCGTTTTACTTGCGACTTGCTCTTCTCATCGAAGGACGAGTCGTCATCGTGAATTTCAGCCATGGCGGGGGTCTCGTTGAAAACGCCGCCATGATAACGAGTCAGGGGCCGCTTGTCCGGCCCGTGCCGGTTGCCGCCGCCTGATGGCGGGGCCGGACCATGAACAGGAGAGGCATGCAATGAGCAAACACAACCCGGCAGTGAGCCCGGAGGTCCTTCCCGAACTGCGCGAGCAGGTCGAGCGGATCATCGCCGAGGCCACCCGGCAGGGCGCCAGCGCCTGCGAGGTGGCAGTGTCGGTGGAGCAAGGGCTGTCGACCTCGGTGCGCCAGGGGGAAGTCGAGACCGTCGAGTTCAACCGCGACCAGGGCTTCGGCATCACCCTCTACGTCGGCCAGCGCAAGGGCTCGGCGAGCACCTCTGCGACCGGCGCGGACGCTATCCGCGAGACCGTGGCGGCGGCGCTGGCTATTGCCAAGCATGCTTCCGAAGACGATTGCGCGGGGCTGGCTGATCCGGCACTGATGGCCCGCGACCTGCCGGACCTGGACCTGTACCACGGCTGGTCGATCACCCCCGATCAGGCCATCGAGCGCGCGCTGGCCTGCGAGGCGGCTGCGTTCGCCACCGACAAGCGCGTCACCAAGGCCGACGGCACTACGCTGAACACCCACCAGGGCTGTCGCGTCTACGGCAACAGCCACGGCTTCGTCGGCGGTTACGCCAGCACGCGCCACAGCCTGAGCTGCGTGATGATCGCCGAAGGCGAAGGGCAGATGCAGCGCGACTACTGGTACGACGTGAACCGCCGCGGCGAGTTGCTGGCCACTCCGGAATCCATCGGCCGTCGCGCCGCTGAGCGTGCCGCCAGCCGCCTGGGCGCGCGCCCGGTGCCAACCGCCGAAGTACCGGTACTGTTTGCCCCGGAAGTCGCGGTCGGCCTGTTCGGTCACTTCCTCGGCGCCATCTCCGGCGGCAGCCTGTACCGCAAGTCGTCCTTCCTCGAAGGTGCGTTGGGTCAGCGGCTGTTCCCGGAGTGGCTGACTCTGGATGAGCGCCCGCTGCTGCGCGGTGCGCTGGGCAGCGCCTCGTTCGACAACGATGGCCTGGCGACTTACGCCAAACCCTTCGTCGAAGGCGGCGAGCTGGTTTCCTATGTGCTTGGCACTTACTCCGGGCGCAAGCTGGGCATGCCCAGCACGGCCAACTCCGGTGGTGTGCACAACCTGTTCGTCAGCCATGGCGACGAGGACCAGGCCGCCCTGATCCGCCGCATGGGCCGGGGCCTTCTGGTCACCGAGCTGATGGGGCAGGGCGTCAACCTGGTGACCGGCGACTACTCGCGTGGTGCTGGCGGCTACTGGGTAGAGAACGGCGAAATCCAGTTCCCGGTGCAGGAAGTCACCATCGCCGCCAACCTGCGCGACCTGTTCCGCAACATCGTCGCCATCGGTAACGACGTGGAGTATCGCGGCAACCTGCACACTGGTTCCGTGCTCATCGAAAAGATGATGGTCGCCGGCAACTGATTCACCCGCCGCGGCCACGCCGGCCGCGGCTTCCCCGCCTTTCTCACGAGCAGCCGCCCAGCGCATTGCGTTCTGGCGGCTTGTTTTTTTGTCTTTCGGAAACAATAATCAATCTCATTATCGATTGAGAGATTGCCATGTTCGCCGAAATCGACAGCTCGATCACCGACCGCTGGTATCGCCTGGGCACGCGCATCCGCTGTGCTCTGGAGCCGAATGAACCGCGCCTGGTCGAACAGTACCTCGGCGAGGCGCGCTACCTGGCGGCCTGGGAGCCGGTGCCGGCTTGGCGCCTGTTCGAGAAGTGCTTCCAGCTGCTGCTCGACAGCAGTCGTGACATCGCGCTGCCCTGGCATTGGCGGGTGCTCTGCCTGGATCACGCCTATCTCCCCCTACGTGAACTGCAACGCCTGGCGACTTCGACTGCCCAGCGCCAACGCCTGTGCCTGCTGGCCCGGCGCATGGCGCAGCAGGAGATGGCGCCTTCCCTGAGACTGCAAGAAGGAATCGAGAATGACTGACAGCCGTATCGAACGCGACAGCATGGGTGAGCTGGAGGTGCCGGCTGCGGCGCTCTACGGCGCCCAGACGCAGCGGGCGGTGAACAACTTCCCGGTCAGCGGCCAGCGCATGCCGCGTCCGTTCATCCGCGCGCTGCTGCTGGCCAAGGCCGCGGCGGCGCGTGCCAATGTCAGCCTGGAACAGCTGGATGCGGAGACCGGTGCGGCCATCGTCGCCGCCTGCGAAGAACTGCTGGCGGGCGACCTGCAGCAGCACTTCCCGGTGGACGTGTTCCAGACCGGCTCGGGCACCAGCTCGAACATGAACGCCAACGAGGTGGTCGCGACCCTCGCCACCCGCCGCCTGGGCAAGCCGGTCAACGCCAACGACCAGGTCAACTGCGGGCAGAGCAGCAACGACATCATCCCATCGACCATTCACATCAGTGCGGCGCTGGAAATCCACCAACACCTGCTTCCGGCCCTGGACCATCTGCACGCGACCTTGGAGACGAAGGCCAAGGCCGTGCACCAGCACGTGAAGACCGGCCGCACCCACCTGATGGATGCCATGCCGGTACGCCTGAGCCAGGTGCTCGGTGGCTGGGCCCAGCAGGTGCGCCAGGCATCGCAGGGTATCGAGGGGCAACTGCCGGCGCTGCAACAGCTCGCCCAGGGCGGCACTGCCGTCGGTACCGGGGTGAATGCCCATCCGCAGTTCTCCGCGCGCTTCTGCGAGGAGCTCAATGGTCTGACCGGCCTGGTGTTCCGTCCTGGTGACGACTTCTTCGCGCTGATCGGCGCCCAGGACATCGCCGTGGCCACCTCCGGCCAGCTCAAGGCCCTGGCCGTGGCACTGATGAAGATTGCCAACGACCTACGCTGGATGAACTCCGGCCCGCTGGCCGGCCTTGCCGAGATCGAGCTGGAGGCGCTGCAGCCGGGCTCCTCGATCATGCCGGGCAAGGTCAATCCGGTGATCCCGGAAGCCACCGCCATGGTCGCCGCCCAGGTAATGGGCAACGACACCACCGTTGCCGTCGCCGGGCAGTCCGGCAACTTCGAGCTCAACGTGATGCTACCGGTGATCGCCGACAACCTCCTGCACAGCATTCACCTGCTGGCCAACGTCAGCCGCCTGCTGGCGGACAAGGCCATCGCCAGCTTCAAGGTCAACGAGGCGAGCCTGCGCGAAGCGCTTTCGCGTAATCCGATCCTGGTCACCGCGCTGAACCCGATCATCGGTTACCAGAAGGCTGCCGAGATCGCCAAGCAGGCCTACCGCGAGGGGCGGCCGATCATTGACGTCGCGCTGGAAAACACTGACCTGGACCGTGCCCGCCTCGAGCAACTGCTCGATCCCGAGAAGCTCACCGCCGGCGGACTCTGAGTCCGCCCTACCCGCTGGAGGAACCTGCCATGCGCCATTGGCAACGCACCATCGAACTGGGCAACCGCTGCTTCATTCGTCAAGAGTTGATCGATGCCCGTGAGCACTACCTCCACGCTCTGGCGCTGGCCCAGGTGCTGCTGGATCGCTGGCATGACGCCGAGGAAGCGGTGATGGCCTTTGTCATCTCGCACCACAACCTCGGTGACCTGCATCTGCAGCTGGGCCAGCCGGAGGAGACTGCCGAATACCTCTGCGCCTGCCACGAGCGCCTGCTGCATCTGGGCGAAGACCTGCGCAAGCGCTCCGAGCTGCGCGCCGCGGCAGTGCAGCACAGCCGCCGCACCTACGTCGAACTGCTCAACTTCATCGGCGAGCACGGCACCTACCCGCGCACCCAGCGCCTGCTGCGCCGCCAGGGCGCGGTAGAGCTGCGTCCGGGTCTGTTCACCGCCGTGCACTCGATGCGTTACCACTGAATCCTTCGAATAGAGGAACGAAGATGCCTCATGTCCTGCCCGCCTTGCCCTACGCCTACGATGCGCTGGAGCCGCACATCGATGCGCAGACCATGGAGATCCACCACAGCAAGCACCACCAGACCTACATCAATAACCTCAACGCGGCGCTGGAAGGCACCGAGTTCGCCGAGGTTCCGGTGGAGGAATTGCTGCAGAAACTTGACCGCCTGCCCGATGCCCTGCGCGGCCCGGTGATCAATAACGGTGGCGGTCATGCCAACCACTCGCTGTTCTGGACTGTCATGGCGCCGGACGGTGGCGGTCAGCCGCAGGACGAGCTGCGCCAGGCCATCGATGCCGAACTGGGTGGCTACGACGCCTTCTGCCAGGCCTTCACCAAAGCGGCGCTGACCCGCTTCGGCAGCGGCTGGGCGTGGCTGAGCGTGGACCCGCAGGGCAAGCTGGTGGTCGAGAGCAGTGGTAACCAGGACAGCCCGCTGATGCAGGGCAACCTGCCGATCCTCGGTCTGGATGTCTGGGAACACGCCTACTACCTGCGTTACCAGAACCGCCGGCCGGAATACATCGCAGCCTTCTACAACGTGGTCGCCTGGCCCGAGGTGCTGCGCCGTTACCGCCAGGCATTGCGGGCGCGAGGTCAGGGATGAGACCGATGGACCTGCCATGCGTCTGATTGTGCAGAGCCTGCGGGAAAGCAGAGGACGCAATCTGCGTTGGTTGCTGGGGCTGACTATTTCCCTTGGCGGCACCGTGCTGGTGGTTCAGCACCTGATGCTGCTGGCGAGACTGTCGCTGTCTGCGCCGATGTACCTGGCCCTGCATGGCGGCATGCTCTGCGCGCTCGGCACTGCCCTGGGGGCGGTGCCGGTGCTGCTGGTGCGGAGCATGCCGGCGCGCATCGCCGACGCCATGCTGGGTTTCGGTGCCGGGGTGATGCTGGCTGCCACGGCCTTCTCCCTGCTGCTGCCGGCGCTGGAGGCGGCGGAAGCTTCCGGGCGCCCGACCTGGCTGGCCTCGCTGCTGGTCAGTCTCGGCCTCGCGTTGGGTGCATTTGGCCTCGCGGTGTTCGGGCGGGTGCTGGAGGATGCCCAGGCGAATATCCAGGGTGTTGCCGAAGGCAAGGTCCCTGCGCGCATCCTGCTGTTCGTCGCCGCCATCGTTCTGCACAACATTCCCGAAGGTATGGCCGTGGGGGTTGCCGCCGGGGGAGAGGTGCAGGGCGCGAGTGGCCTGGCGCTGGGCATCGCGCTGCAGGATGTGCCCGAAGGGCTGGCGATTGCGCTGGTGCTGGCCGGAGCGGGTGTTTCGCGTGGCAAGGCGGCGCTGGCGGGAGCGGCTTCCGGGCTGGTGGAGCCGCTGTTCGCGGTACTTTGCGCCTGGCTGATCGGCATCTCGCGGATGTTCCTGCCCTGGGGGCTGGCCGCTGCGGCGGGCGCGATGCTCTATGTGGTGGTGCGCGAGATCATTCCCGAATCGCAGCGGCGCGGCCACGCGGCGCAGGCCACCCAGGGGCTGATCATCGGTTTCTGCCTGATGATGGTGCTGGATACGTCGCTGGGCTGATGGCCCGGCGCGTCATTCGCCTTCGTCGAAGTAGTTGTTGATCAGGTCGACCAGCGCCTTGAGCGCATCGTCTTCCTGCTCACCTTCGGCGGCGAGATGCAGGTTGGTGCCCTTGCCGGCTGCGAGCATCATCACGGCCATGATGCTCTTGCCGTCCACTGTGCTTTCCGGATTGCGGCCCACACGAACCTGGCAGGGGAATCGACCCGCGACGCCGACGAATTTGGCCGCTGCACGGGCGTGCAGGCCAAGCTTGTTGATGATGGTGATTTCGAGGGCGGGCATCGCGAGGGGCTGTCCTTTTGTTGTCTGTCGCTGCTTAGCTCAGGTCGCGGTGGCGAATCTGCACGTTGGTGAGGGTTTCCTTGAGCGCCTGACCAATACGCTCGGCAATGTAGGTCGAGCGGTGCTGGCCACCGGTGCAGCCGATGGCGATGGTCACGTAGGCCCGGTTGCTCGCGGCGAAGCGCGGCAGCCACTTGTTCAGGTAGGCGAGGATGTCCTGGTACATCTCCTCGACGTCCGGTTGTGCCGCCAGGTACTCCTGGACTTCCGTTTCCAGCCCGGTGTGCTCGCGCAGTTCGGGTTTCCAGTACGGATTGGGCAGGCAGCGCACGTCGAACACCAGGTCCGCGTCCACCGGCATGCCGCGCTTGAAGCCAAAGGATTCGACCAGGAAGGCGGTGCCCAGTTCGGGCTTGTTCAGCAGGCGCAGCTTGAGTACGTCGCGCAGCTGATAGAGGTTCAGGTTGGTGGTGTTGAGCTTGAGATCGGCCAGGTCGGCGATCGGCGCCAGCAGGTTCGACTCGTCGCTGATGGCCTCGGCCAGGGAGCGGGTGTCGGTGGTCAGCGGGTGGCGCCGGCGAGTCTCGGAGAAGCGTTTGAGTAGCGTCTCATCATCGGCATCGAGGTACAGCACGTCGCACTGGATGTGCTTGTCGCGGGCTTCCTGCAGCAGCTCGGGGAAGCGCTGCAGCTGGCTGGGCAGGTTGCGCGCGTCGATGGAGACGGCGACCTGAGGGTGCAGCAGCTCGGTGTGCAGCAGTGCGCGCTGGGCCAGGTCCGGAAGGAGGCTGGCCGGTAGGTTGTCGATGCAGTAGAAGCCGTTGTCCTCGAGCACGTTGAGCGCGGTGCTCTTGCCCGAGCCGGATCTCCCACTGATGATGATCAGGCGCATGATCAGTGCCCGTTGTTCTGGAAGTCCACGACGATCCGGTACAGGTCCTCGCCGTTGGCGGCGTGACGCAGGCGGTCGCGGACGTCGGAGCGGTCGAGCATGGAGGCGATCTGCCGCAGCAGTTCCAGGTGCTCCTCGGTCGCCGCTTCCGGCACCAGTAGCACGAACACCAGATCGACCGGCGCGCCGTCGAGGGCGTCGAAGTCTACCGGGTGATCAAGGTGCAGGATGGCGCTGATAGGCGACTGGCAGCCGGGGAGGCGGCAGTGCGGGATGGCGATGCCATTGCCGAAGCCGGTGGAGCCCAGGCGTTCCCGGGCCACCAGGCTGTCGAAGATGTCTTGGGAATCGAAACCCGGCAGCTCGCGAGCCACCAGGTTGGCGATTTGTTCGAGGACACGTTTTTTGCTGCCGCCCGGCACGTTCACGAGGGAACGGCCGGGGGTCAGGATTTGCTCAAGTCGGATCATAGAGAGGGGTTAACGGACGCCAACACCTTGCTGGCGTTCGAGGTATTTTTCCTTGTGCTTGATCAGTTGGCGGTCGAGCTTGTCGGTGAGCAGGTCGATGGCCGCGTACATGTCTTCATGTTCGGCGCAGGCCACCACTTCGCCACCGGCGATGTGGAGGGTGGCTTCAATTTTCTGCTTCAGCTTCTCGACCTCCATGATGACCTGAACATTGGTGATCTTGTCGAAGTGGCGCTCCAGTCGGCCAAGTTTCTCGCCGACATAGTCGCGCAGGGCGTCGGTCACATCCAGTTGATGTCCACTGATGTTGACTTGCATACCGCTTTCTCCTTGTTGCCCGTGTGTAAGTGGCAGGTTAGGGGGCCTGCCGCCGGAACACCTTGGCGTGGATCAACGTCACACCAGCCGCTTGCGCTCGCTCGAGGGAGAGATTCCTAGGGACTCCCGGTACTTGGCGACGGTACGACGTGCCACTTGAATGCCCTGTGCCTCCAGTAAACCAGCGATCTTGCTGTCACTCAATGGCTTTTTCGGACTTTCCGCCGCGACCAGTTTCTTGATGATGGCGCGAATCGCGGTGGACGAGCACTCGCCGCCTTCGGAGGTGCTGACGTGGCTGGAGAAGAAGTACTTCAGCTCGAAGATGCCACGCGGCGTGTGCATGAATTTCTGCGTGGTGACGCGGGAGATGGTCGATTCGTGCATGCCCACCGCCTCGGCGATATCGTGCAGGACCAGCGGTTTCATCGCTTCCTCGCCGTACTCGAGGAAGCCGCGCTGGTGCTCGACGATCTGCGTCGCCACCTTCATCAGTGTCTCGTTGCGGCTCTGCAGGCTCTTGATGAACCAGCGCGCTTCCTGCAGCTGGTTGCGCATGAACGTATTGTCGGCGCTGGAGTCGGCGCGGCGCACGAGGCCCGCGTACTGCGAGTTCACGCGCAGGCGCGGCACCGCTTCCTGGTTCAGTTCCACCAGCCAGCGGTCGTTGTTCTTCCGAACGATGACATCCGGGACGACGTATTCGGCTTCGCCGGACTCGATCTGCGAGCCGGGGCGTGGGTGCAGCGACTGGATCAGCTCGATGGTCTCGCGCAGCTCGTCTTCCTTGAGCTTCATGCGTCGCATCAACTGGCTGTAGTCGCGGCTGCCCAGCAGATCCAGGTGATCGCTGACCAGACGGATAGCTTCGGCCAGCAGGTAGGTTTTGGTGGGCATCTGGCGCAGCTGCAACAGCAGGCATTCGCGCAGGTTGCGCGCACCGACGCCTGCGGGTTCGAGCTGCTGCACGCGGCGCAGTACGACTTCCACCTCATCCATCTCCACGCCCAGCTCCGGGTCGATGGAGGCGAGGATGTCGTCGAGGGACTCGTCCAGGTAACCGTCGTCCGTGATGCCGTCGATGATGCTCAGGGCGATCAGACGGTCGGTATCGGACATCGGCAGGAGGTTGAGCTGCCACAGCAGATGGCTCTGCAGGCTTTCGCCGGCGGAGGTGCGGGAGGTGAAGTCCCACTCGTCGTCATCGTTGCTGGGCAGACTGCTGGCGCTGGTCTGGTAGATGTCTTCCCAGGCGGTGTCGACCGGCAGCTCGTTGGGGATGCGCTCGGCCCACTGGTCATCGTCGAGGCTGTCGACGTTGGGAGTGGTGCTTTCCTGGAAGTTGTCCTGGGAACTGCTGCTGGTGCCGTTGGCGCCGGATTCGGCACCGTCCGCCATGGGATCGCTGTTGTCGAAATCCTCGCCTTCTTCCTGGCGCTCCAGCATCGGGTTGGACTCCAGGGCTTCCTGGATTTCCTGTTGGAGGTCCAGCGTGGAGAGCTGGAGCAGTCGGATGGCCTGTTGCAGCTGCGGAGTCATCGTCAGCTGCTGGCCCATCTTGAGGACTAGCGATGGTTTCATGGCTGGAACTAGGCACCTTGTTCGCTGGCGCGAAGCGCGCCATATCCACGACTACGGACACCGGGGTGCCGCGAGGAAGCAAATTATATGCCTGAGTTTGGACGCTTTGCCTAGGGGCTGTCGACCTTTCGTTACAACCCGGTTGCGCCAAGGTGGGCCGGGCAGCCGGAAGCGTCGCGGAGCGGCCGACGAGCCGCGCCACGCTTGGGTGGAGAGGTGGAGTCGCCGCGCCCGGACAGGGCGCGGCGCAGGGCCTTAGAGGCGGAACTCGTGGCCGAGGTAGACTTCCTTCACCAGGTCATTGGCAAGGATGCTTTCGGCGCTGCCTTCGGCGATCAGTTGACCGTCGTTGACGATGTACGCCGTTTCGCAGATATCCAGGGTCTCGCGGACGTTGTGGTCGGTGATCAGTACACCGATACCCTTGGCCTTGAGGTGATGAATGATCTGCTTGATGTCGCCCACGGAGATCGGGTCGACGCCGGCGAAGGGTTCGTCCAGCAGAATGAATTTCGGCGAGCTGGCGAGCGCGCGGGCGATTTCCACACGGCGACGTTCACCACCGGACAGGCTCATGCCGAGGTTGTCGCGGATGTGGTGGATGTGGAACTCCTCGAGCAGGCCTTCCAGGGCCTCCTGGCGACCGGCGCGATCGAGGTCGGTGCGAGTTTCGAGGATCGCACCGATGTTGTCTGCCACCGACAGCTTGCGGAAGATCGAGGCTTCCTGCGGCAGGTAGCCGATGCCGGCGCGGGCGCGCCCGTGCATGGGCAGGTGGGTGACGTCCTGCTCGTCAATGCGCACGACGCCCTGATCGGCACGGACCAGGCCGACGATCATGTAGAAGCAGGTGGTCTTGCCCGCTCCGTTGGGGCCGAGCAGGCCGACGATCTGCCCGCTCTCGATGCTCATGCTGACGTCGCGGACGACTTGCCGGCTCTTGTAGCTCTTGGCGAGGTGCTGGGCGGTTAGCGTAGCCATTACTGCGCTTGATCCTGCTTTTTCTTGGGCTGGATGACCATGTCGATACGCGGGCGCGGCGTGGTCACCTGGGAGCCGGTGGCGCGGCCTGCGTTGACGATCTGGCGCTGGGTGTCATAGACGATCTTCTCGCCTTCGAAGGTGTTGCCTTCCTGGATCACCTTGGCCTGGTCGATCAGCACGACGCGGTTCTGCGAGACAAAGTACTGAATCGTCAGGCCGTAGGCCTGGGTGATCTGCTTGTCCGGCGCCGGCTTCTGTTCGAAGTAGGCGGGTTTGCCGACCGAGGTGACGACCTCGATCTCGCCGTCCTTGTTCTGCTTGAGCGTAACGGTGTTGCCAGTCAGCTTCATGCTGCCCTGGGTTACCACCACGTCGCCGCGATACACGGCCACGCCCTGCTTGTCATCCAGTTCGGCGCTGTCGGCCTGGACGCGGATCGGCTGTTCCCGGTCGGTGGGAAGAGCCCAGGCGGCAGAGCTGCCGATAGCGGCGGCGAGGCTGAAAAGAAGGGGGAGGGTGTTAACGAGCCTCATGCTGACCTCTTACGTTGGACAGCAGGAGCATCCGGCTGTCTTTCAGATACGCTTTCATGCCAACTGCCGTGGTCACACCGTTGGGTTCGGTGATCTTCACGGGCTGGTCAGTCTGCGCATAGTCCTTGTCTGGGAACACCGTCATGCGCGAGGTGTTGAGCAGGAGCGTGCGCTGCTGCGCGTCGGTGCGCGCGACGCGCACGTCGTCGATCAGCTCGACCTGCTTGCCTTCGGGGGCCACTTCGGCGCGAACGCTCTGGACGTGCCACGGCTGAGGCTCATTCTCCCGGTGGAAGTAGAGGTCGGGCGTGGTGACCAGGGTCACGTCGCTTGCTTTCAGGTGTTCGAGTTTGTCGGCGGTCATCTCGTAGGCGAGGGAGCCGTCGACGCGGTACTGAACGCTCTTGGCATTCACCACGTAGAAATCGATGGCGTCGCTGGTCTGCGACTTGAGTTGCCGCTCGTTGAAGTCCAGGCGCACGTTCCAGTAATAGCCGAGGGCAATCAGCAGGATGGCGATCAGGGCGAGCAGCAGCTTCTGTTGGAAAGTCTTGGGCATGTTCGGCTCTAGAGATACGCGTTCTGGGCAGCTTCGAGGTTGCCCTGGGCGCGCAGGATCAGTTCGCAGAACTCGCGGGCGGCACCTTCGCCGCCACGGGCCTGGGTCACTCCGTCGGCGTGCTGACGGACGAAAGCGTCGCCGCTGGCGACTGCCATGCCGAGGCCTGCGCGGCGAATGGCGGGCAGGTCGGGCAGGTCGTCGCCCAGGTACGCCACCTCTTCATAGCCTAGTCCCAGTTCGGCGAGCAACTCGTCCAGGGCGACCAGCTTGTCCTCGCGACCCTGGAACAGGTGGTTGATGCCCAGATTCTTCGCCCGGCGCTCGACCACCGGACTCGAGCGGCCGGTGATGATTGCGGTGCGCACGCCGGAGTTCATCAGCATCTTGATGCCCTGACCGTCCAGCGTATTGAAGGTCTTGAACTCGCCGCCGTCGGGCAGGAAGTAGAGCTTGCCGTCGGTGAGTACGCCATCGACGTCGAATACCGCCAGGCGGACCGCTTTCGCGCGTTGCAGCAGGTCAGCGGTCATTCAGATGACTCCCGCACGGGTCAGGTCGTGGACGTGCAGGACGCCGACCGGGTGATCCTTGTCGTCGACCACCACCAGTACGTTGATCTTGTGGTCGTCCATGATCTTCAGGGCCTCGGCGGCGAGCATGTCCGGGCGGGCAGTCTTGCCGTGCACGGTCATCACCTGGTCGATGGTCACCTGACGGAAGTCCAGCCCCTTGTCCAGGGTGCGGCGCAGGTCGCCGTCGGTGAAGACCCCGGCCAGGCGGCCGTCTTCACCCAGGATGACGGTCATGCCCAGGCCCTTGCGGGTCATTTCCAGCAGGGCGCCGCTGAGCGAAGTGCCGGGGGATACCTGCGGCAATGCTTCACCCACGTGCATGATGTTTTCCACTTTCAGCAACAATCGACGGCCCAATGCGCCGCCCGGATGCGAGAAAGCGAAGTCTTCGGCGGTGAAGCCGCGGGCTTCCAGCAGGGCGATGGCCAGTGCGTCGCCGATCACCAGGGAAACCGTGGTGGAAGAGGTGGGGGCCAGGTTCAGCGAGCAGGCTTCGTGCTCGACGCTGGCGTCCAGGTTGACTGCGGCGGCCTTGGCCAGCGGCGACTCGGCGTTGCCGGTCATGCTGATCAGGGTGATGCCCAGGCGCTTGATCAGCGGCAGCAGGGTAATGATTTCGGCAGTGGAGCCGGAGTTGGACAGGGCCAGGACGACGTCGTCCTTGGTGATCATGCCCATGTCGCCGTGGCTGGCCTCGGCCGGGTGCACGAAGAAGGAGGGCGTGCCGGTGCTGGCCAGGGTGGCGGCAATCTTGCGGGCGATGTGCCCGGACTTGCCCATGCCGACCACGACCACGCGGCCCTTGCAGGCCAGCAGCAGTTCGCAGGCCAGGGAGAATTCGGCGCCAATACGCGGCAGCAGAGCGTCCACCGAGTCACGCTCGAGGCGGATAGTGCGTTGTGCCGACTGGATGAAATCGTGTTTCTGGCTCATGTTCGAAAGGCGCGGGGCAAAATGAAGTGCGAGATTATAACGGGAAAGCGGCAAAGGCTTCATCACTGGTATCTCAATGTTGAACGCATTTTGCTGAACTGAGCCTTAACAGTGGCTTAGCAGCCCTTGGGGCGCGGCTTCGCGGGGTGTTATAGTTCGCGGCCGTTCGGCCTGCCGCGCCGTGTTTCTGCCGTGTGACAGACGGGGCAACGGACAGCGCCGTGATGAAAGGAGTTCTATGAGCACCAATGACCAATACGCGGTCGAGTTGAAGGGCCTGAGCTTCAAGCGTGGCACGCGTAAGATTTTCGATAACGTGGACATCCGCATTCCACGCGGCAAGGTCACCGGGATCATGGGGCCGTCAGGTTGTGGCAAGACCACCCTGTTGCGACTGATCGCCGCCCAGCTGCGGCCGGCGAGCGGGGAAGTGTGGGTCAATGGCCAGAACCTTCCCACGCTGGGCCGTAGTGACCTGTTCGACATGCGCAAGCAGTTCGGCGTGCTGTTCCAGAGCGGCGCGCTGTTCACTGACCTCGATGTCTTCGAGAACGTGGCCTTCCCGCTTCGCGTGCACACCGAGCTGCCCGAGGACATGATCCGCGACATCGTGCTGATGAAGTTGCAGGCCGTTGGCCTGCGCGGGGCGGTCGAGCTGATGCCCGATGAGCTGTCCGGCGGCATGAAGCGTCGCGTGGCGCTGGCCCGTGCGATCGCGCTGGACCCGCAGATTCTGATGTACGACGAACCTTTCGTGGGCCAGGACCCGATCGCCATGGGCGTATTGGTGCGCCTGATCCGCCTGCTCAACGATGCCCTGGGGATCACCAGTATCGTGGTGTCCCACGACCTGGCGGAAACCGCGAGCATCGCCGACTACATCTATATCGTCGGCGACGGCCGCGTGCTTGGTCACGGAACACCGGCTGACCTGCAGGGTCTCGATGATCCGCGAGTACGCCAGTTCATGAAGGGCATCCCGGATGGTCCGGTGCCGTTCCACTATCCTGCTCGCGATTACCGCGCCGACCTGCTGGGAGAACGTTGATGCGCAAGACTCCACCGCTCGAGCGAGTTCGCCTGCTCGGGCGCGCAGGCCTCGATGTTCTCGAATCGCTGGGTCGGTCGACCCTTTTTCTGGTGCACGCCATCTTCGGTCGCCGTGTGCACAGTGGCGCCTTCCAGCTGCTGATCAAACAGCTGTATTCGGTGGGCGTGCTGTCGCTGGCGATCATCGTCGTCTCCGGTCTGTTCATCGGCATGGTGCTGGCCCTGCAGGGCTACAACATCCTCGCGAGCTACGGCTCCGAGCAGGCTGTCGGCCAGATGGTGGCGTTGACGCTGCTGCGTGAACTGGGGCCGGTGGTGACCGGTCTGTTGTTCGCCGGGCGGGCGGGTTCTGCGTTGACCGCCGAGATCGGCAACATGAAATCCACTGAACAGCTGTCCAGCCTGGAGATGATCGGCGTCGACCCGCTCAAGTACATCATCGCTCCGCGCCTGTGGGCGGGCTTCATCTCGATGCCGCTGCTGGCAGCTATCTTCAGTGTTGTCGGCATCTGGGGCGGAGCCCTGGTCGCCGTGGACTGGCTGGGTGTGTATGACGGTTCCTACTGGTCGAACATGCAGAACAGCGTGCAGTTCACCAAGGACATTCTCAATGGCGTGATCAAGAGTGTGGTGTTCGCCTTCGTCGTGACCTGGATCGCCGTGTTCCAGGGTTATGACTGCGAGCCCACCTCCGAAGGAATCAGCCGCGCCACCACCCGTACCGTTGTGTATGCCTCCCTGGCAGTGCTGGGGCTGGACTTCATCCTGACCGCCTTGATGTTTGGAGACTTCTGATGCAAACCCGCACCCTGGAAATCGGTGTAGGCCTGTTCATTCTGGCTGGCCTGCTGGCCCTGCTGCTGCTGGCCCTGCGTGTCAGCGGACTGACCATCGGCAATTCGGGCGATACCTACAAGTTGTATGCCTATTTCGACAACATTGCTGGCGTCACCGTACGTGGCAAGGTCACCATGGCGGGTGTCACCATTGGCAAGGTCACTGCGGTGGACCTGGACCATGACAGCTATCGTGGTCGTGTGACCATGGAAATCAATCGCCAGGTCAACAACCTGCCGGACGACTCCACTGCCTCCATCCTGACTGCCGGCCTTCTGGGCGAGAAGTACATCGGCATCAGCGTCGGTGGCGACGAAGAGCTGCTGAAGGAAGGCGATACCATCAAGGACACCCAGTCGGCACTCGTACTGGAAGACCTGATCGGCAAGTTCCTGCTGAATTCGGTCAACAAAGACGACTCGAAGAAATGAGGACTCACTCCATGTTGAAAACCTTGCGCCGTGGCTTCCTGGTTCTGCTCGCGATCCTGCCGCTGTTCGCCCAGGCCGAGCAGACTGCTCAGCAGGTCGTGCAGCAGACCGTCGATAGCCTGCTGTCGGACCTGAAAACCAACAAGCCCAACTACAAGGCCAATCCCCAGGCGTTCTACGACACCCTGAACCGCATTCTCGGCCCGGTCGTGGACTCCGAGGGCATCGCCAGGGGCGTAATGACCGTCAAGTACTCCCGCCAGGCGACTCCGGAGCAGGTCAAGCGCTTCGAGGAGACCTTCAAGAACAGCCTGTTCCAGTTCTACGGCAACGCGCTGCTGGAGTACGACAACCAGGACATCCGCGTGCTGAACACCGGCAAGCAGGACCAGGATCGCGCTTCGGTGAACATGGAAGTGGTCGGTGGCAACGGTGCCATCTATCCGGTGCAGTACACCATGGTCAACCAGGGTGGCCAGTGGCGCCTGCGTAACGTGATCATCAACGGCATCAACATCGGCAAGCTGTTCCGTGACCAGTTCGCCGACTCCATGCAGAAGAACCGCAACGACCTGGAAGCCACCATCGCCGGTTGGGGCCAGGTGGTCGCCAAGGCCAAGGACGCTGCCAAGGGCCAGCCGGAAGGCGGCGCAGAATGAGTCAGGGCAGTATCACGGAGCGTAGCGAGGGCGAACTGGCCCTCGCCGGCGTGCTGGACTACAGCACCGGCCCCGCGCTGCGTGAGCAGGGCGCCCGGCTGATCGCTTCCAGCAAGGCCGGCGCGCTGCGCCTGGACTGCTCGGCGGTGGAGCACTCCAGCAGCGTCGGATTGTCGCTGCTGCTGTCTTACACCCGTGATGCGCGCAAGGCCGGCAAGACGCTGCAGATTTCCGGTCTGCCCAAGGACATGCAGGAAATCGCCAAGGTCGGCGAGCTTCTGGAAATCCTGCCGTTACAGCATTGAAACAGTGAGAAAGCCCTCCGTCCGCGACTTCCCCTGCCGGGGTTCGCAGGCGGGGGGCTTTTTTGTATCATGGCCGACCCGCGCGCGTAGGGCGCCGAACGAGGTTGAGCATGCAGGCCGTAGAAGTCAAAAACTTCCTGGAATCGAAACTGCCAGGTACCCAGATTGAAGTGGAAGGCGAAGGCTGCAATTTCCAGCTGAACCTGATCAGCGACGAGCTCGCCGGCCTGAGCCCGGTCAAGCGCCAGCAACAGATCTATGCCCATCTGAACGAGTGGATCGCCTCCGGCGCCATCCATGCCGTCACCATGAAATTCTTCAGCCGCGCCGCCTGGGCCGAGCGTTCCTGAGCCCACGGGGAAAATAGCAATGGATAAACTGATCATTACCGGCGGCACTCGTCTCGATGGCGAGATCCGCATCTCCGGCGCAAAGAACTCCGCGCTGCCGATTCTTGCCGCAACCCTGCTGGCGGACACCCCGGTGACCGTCTGCAACCTGCCGCACCTGCACGACATCACCACCATGATCGAGCTGTTCGGTCGCATGGGCGTGCAGCCGATCATCGACGAGAAGCTCAACGTCGAGGTCGATGCCAGCACCATCAAGACCCTGGTGGCACCGTACGAGCTGGTCAAGACCATGCGCGCGTCGATCCTCGTGCTCGGCCCGATGGTCGCTCGCTTTGGTGAAGCCGAAGTCGCGCTGCCTGGCGGTTGCGCCATCGGCTCGCGTCCGGTGGACCTGCACATCCGCGGCCTTGAGGCCATGGGCGCAGAGATCACCGTCGAAGGCGGCTACATCAAGGCCAAGGCCCCGGCCGGCGGCCTGAAGGGCGCGCACTTCTTCTTCGATACCGTGTCCGTGACCGGTACCGAGAACATCATGATGGCCGCGGCCCTTGCCAATGGCCGTTCCGTGCTGGAAAACGCCGCACGCGAGCCCGAAGTCGTCGACCTGGCGAACTTCATCAACGCCATGGGCGGTGACGTGCAGGGTGCTGGCACCGACACCATCGTGATCAATGGTGTCAAGAACCTGGGTGGCGGCGCCAAGTACAACGTCATGCCCGACCGCATCGAGACCGGTACCTATCTGGTTGCCGCTGCGGCCACCGGTGGTCGCGTCAAGCTCAAGGACACCGATCCGACCATTCTCGAAGCGGTGCTGGCCAAGCTGGTCGAAGCCGGTGCGCACATCACCACCGGCAGCAACTGGATCGAGCTGGACATGAAGGGCAATCGGCCGAAGGCGGTGAACATCCGTACCGCGCCGTACCCGGCATTCCCGACCGACATGCAGGCCCAGTTCATCTCCCTGAACGCCATTGCCGAAGGCACCGGCGCGGTCATCGAGACCGTGTTCGAGAACCGCTTCATGCACGTCTACGAGATGAACCGCATGGGTGCGCAGATCCTGGTCGAGGGCAATACCGCCATCGTTACCGGCGTTCCGCAGCTCAAGGGTGCACCGGTCATGGCGACCGACCTGCGCGCTTCCGCCAGCCTGGTGATCGCTGCCCTGGTGGCTGACGGCGATACCATGATCGATCGCATCTACCACATCGACCGTGGTTACGAGTGCATCGAAGAGAAACTGCAACTGCTCGGGGCGAAGATTCGCCGCGTGCCGGGCTAGGGCTGAACCAGACAATGCTGACGATTGCCCTGTCCAAGGGCCGTATTCTCGACGACACCCTGCCGCTGCTTGCAGCGGCGGGTATCGTGCCGACCGAGAATCCGGACAAGAGCCGCAAGCTGATCATCCCCACCACCCTCGATGACGTGCGCCTGCTGATCGTGCGTGCTACCGACGTGCCGACCTATGTCGAGCACGGCGCCGCCGACCTCGGCGTGGCGGGCAAAGACGTGCTCATGGAGTACGGTGGCCAGGGCCTCTATGAGCCGCTGGACCTGAAGATTGCCAACTGCAAGCTGATGACCGCCGGTGCGGTCGGCGCGCCGGAGCCCAAGGGCCGCCTGCGCGTGGCCACCAAGTTCGTCAACGTCGCCAAGCGCTACTATGCCGAACAGGGCCGTCAGGTCGACGTGATCAAGCTGTACGGCTCCATGGAGCTGGCGCCGCTGGTCGGCCTTGCCGACAAGATCATCGACGTGGTCGACACCGGTAACACCCTGCGTGCGAATGGCCTGGAGCCCCAGGAACTGATCGCGCACATCAGCTCGCGTCTGGTGGTGAACAAGGCCTCGATGAAGATGCAGCATGCTCGCATCCAGGCCCTGATCGACACTCTGCGCGAAGCCGTCGAAGCTCGACACCGTCACTGATACTCACCGCGACCCCGGTCGCGGCAGCCTATCCGTGTCATAGCCAAATTTTCTCGGGTGCCCGCACGGAAGGCTTGATAGTCTTGCGGCGCCCGAGATCATGCCAATTAAAGAGGCCAGCTATGACCGCACCCTTCGCTATCCGTCGACTCAACGCCGCCGATCCGGACTTCGCGCGTCATCTGGACCATCTGCTCTCCTGGGAAAGCGTCTCCGACGAGTCGGTGAACCAGCGCGTCCTGGATATCATTGCCGATGTGCGCAAACGCGGCGATGCTGCCGTGGTCGAGTTCACCCAGCGCTTCGACGGTGTCGACGCCAAGACCATGGCCGACCTGATCCTGCCGCGCGAGCGCCTGGAGCTGGCCCTGACCCGCATCACCCCGGCCCAGCGCGAGGCGCTGGAAACTGCCGCCGAACGCGTGCGCAGCTACCACGAGAAGCAGAAGCAGGACTCCTGGCGCTATACCGAAGCCGACGGCACCGTGCTCGGCCAGCAGGTCACCCCGCTGGATCGCGCCGGCCTGTACGTACCCGGCGGCAAGGCGTCCTACCCGTCGTCCGTGCTGATGAACGCCATTCCGGCCAAGGTCGCCGGCGTCGCCGAAGTGGTGATGGTGGTGCCGACCCCGCGCGGCGAGATCAACGAGATCGTCCTGGCCGCTGCCTGCATCGCCGGCGTTGACCGCGTCTTCACCATCGGTGGCGCCCAGGCTGTGGCCGCACTGGCCTATGGCACCGAGAGCGTGCCGCAGGTGGACAAGATCGTCGGCCCGGGCAACATCTACGTCGCCACCGCCAAGCGCCACGTGTTCGGCCAGGTCGGCATCGACATGATCGCCGGCCCCTCCGAGATCCTCGTGGTCTGCGATGGCGGCACCGATCCGGACTGGATCGCCATGGACCTGTTCTCCCAGGCCGAGCACGACGAAGATGCCCAGTCGATCCTGGTCAGCCCGGACGCTGCCTTCCTCGACAAGGTCGCCGCCAGCATCGAGAAGCTGCTGCCGACCATGGAGCGCGCCGAGATCATCCGTACTTCGCTGACCAATCGTGGTGCTCTGATCCTCGTTGCCGACCAGGAGCAGGCCTGCCAGGTCGCCAACCGCATCGCCCCGGAGCACCTGGAGCTGTCGGTGGCCGATCCGGAAAGCTGGCTGCCGAAGATCCGCCACGCCGGCGCCATCTTCATGGGCCGCTATACCGCCGAGGCGCTGGGTGACTACTGCGCCGGCCCGAACCACGTGCTGCCGACCTCCGGTACCGCGCGCTTCTCTTCGCCGCTGGGCGTGTACGACTTCCAGAAGCGTTCCTCGATCATCTTCTGCTCCGCGCCGGGCGCTTCCGAGCTGGGCAAGACCGCTTCGATCCTGGCCCGTGGCGAGTCGCTGACCGCCCACGCGCGCAGTGCCGAATTCCGCATCCTTGACGGCAAGAGTGAGTAATCGATGAGCAAGTTCTGGAGTCCCTTCGTCAAGGAGCTGGTGCCCTACGTTCCGGGCGAGCAGCCGAAACTGGCCAAGCTGGTCAAGCTGAACACCAACGAGAACCCCTACGGCCCGTCGCCGAAGGTGGTCGCCGCGATTCAGGCCGAGCTGAACGACACGCTGCGCCTGTATCCGGATCCGAACGCCGATCGCCTGAAGCAGACCATCGCCGAGTACCACGGCGTGAAGACCTCCCAGGTCTTTGTTGGCAATGGTTCGGACGAAGTACTGGCCCATGCCTTCCACGCGCTGTTCCAGCACGGCAAGCCGCTGCTGTTCCCCGACGTGACTTACAGCTTCTATCCGGTCTACTGCGGTCTCTACGGCATCGAATTCGAAGCGCTGCCGCTGGACGAGCAGTTCCAGATCCGCGTCGAGGATTACGCGCGCCCGAACGGCGGCATCATCTTCCCCAACCCCAACGCGCCTACCGGTTGCCTGCTGCCGCTCGAAGCCATCGAGCGCCTGCTGCGGGCCAGCCCGGACAGCGTCGTGCTGGTGGATGAGGCCTACGTCGACTTCGGCGGCGAGACCGCGATTTCCCTGGTCAACCGCTACCCGAACCTGCTGGTGGCACAGACCCTGTCGAAGTCGCGCTCCCTGGCGGGCCTGCGGGTTGGCTTCGCCATTGGCCACGAGGACCTGATCGAAGCGCTGGAGCGGGTGAAGAACAGCTTCAACTCCTACCCGCTGGACCGTCTGGCGCTGGCTGGTGCGGTCGCGTCCTTCGAGGACCAGGCCTACTTCGAGCAGACCTGCAACGCGGTTATCCACAGCCGCGAGAAACTGGTGGCCGAGCTCGAGACCCTGGGCTTCGACGTGCTGCCGTCCGCGGCGAACTTCATCTTTGCCCGCCACCCGCAGCGCGACGGCGCCGAACTGGCAGCCGCCCTGCGTGAGGAGGGCGTGATCGTGCGTCACTTCAAGCAGCAGCGGATCAACCAGTTCCTGCGCATCAGCATCGGCACCGAGGAGCAGAACCAGGCTCTGGTGGATGCCCTGAAGCTGAAGCTGTAAGGCTGTCGCTGCAAAGCAAAACGGCGCCCTCGGGCGCCGTTTTTCATTGCTCTGGAATAGCGAGCGGTATCAGTTGCCGTTGGGGGCGGGCGGCGGGCGCAGGCCGACTTCGGCATTGAGCGTCACCGGCTTGCCGTTGCGCAGCACTTCGATGGTGATCTTCTCGCCCGGTTTGGTGCGCGCGACCTGGTTCATCGAGCGACGGCCATCGCTGGCGGCCTCGCCATCGATGTTCAGGATGATATCGCCCGGCAGCAGCCCCGACTTGGCGGCAGGACCGTCACGGTAGACGCCGGCGACGACGATGCCGGCCTTGTCCTTGAGGTCGAAGGACTCGGCCAGTTCCGGGGTCAGCGGCTGCACTTCGACGCCGAGCCAGCCGCGGATGACCTGTCCGTGTTCGATGATGGACTGCATGACCTCCAGGGCCAGCTTGGTCGGGATGGCGAAGCCGATGCCCTGAGAACCGCCGGACTTGGAGAAGATCGCCGTATTGATGCCGATCAGATTGCCGTTGGCGTCCACCAGCGCGCCGCCGGAGTTGCCCGGGTTGATCGCCGCGTCGGTCTGGATGAAGTCTTCGTAGGTGTTCAGGCCCAGCTGGTTGCGGCCAGTGGCGCTGATGATGCCCATGGTCACGGTCTGGCCGACGCCGAAGGGGTTGCCGATGGCCAGGCAGACGTCGCCGGTACGGATACCGTCGGAGCGGCCGAGCATGATCGAGGGCAGGTCCTTGAGGTCGATCTTCAGCACCGCGAGGTCGGTCTCGGGGTCGCTGCCCACCAGGCGGGCGATGGTCTCGCGGCCGTCGCGCAGGGCCACGACGATCTGGTCGGCGCCGGAGGTTACGTGGTTGTTGGTCAGCAGGTAGCCTTCGGGGCTCATGATCACCGCCGAACCCAGGCTCGATTCCATGCGCTTCTGTTGCGGCAGGTTATCGCCAAAGAAGCGCCGGAACAGCGGATCGTCGAGCATCGAGTTGTTCGGCTTGCTCACCATCTTGGTGGTGTACAGGTTGGCCACGGCCGGCGAGGAGCGGGTCACGGCATCGGCGTAGCTGACCGGACCCTGCTGCAGGCGGCTGAGCAGAGGAGCCTGTTGCAGGTGCACTTCCTGCTGCGGAAGGCCGACCCATTGCGGGTTATGCTGGATGATCAGAAGCGCCAAGAGGACGCCAACCAGCACGGGCCAGCCGAGGAAACGCAGGGCCTTCAGCATCGAAGAAAATCCTTGGGGTTGCTTGGCCGGGGGATGGCCGATAGGGTGGCGGCCATTATACGGGCGGCGAGCCAAGAAAATAGACGCTCGCAGCCGATGTTGGAGGAATTTCGATGGCAATCGCACTGAGTACGCTGGTCGAGGAAGCGGACCGTTTCCTGGAGGCGGCGAAGATCCAGGATTACTGCCCCAACGGCCTGCAGGTCGAGGGTCGTCCGCAGGTTCGTCGCATCGTTTCCGGCGTTACCGCCAGCCAGGCGCTGCTGGATGCCGCCGTGGAAGCGGACGCCGATGTGGTGCTGGTCCACCACGGCTATTTCTGGAAGGGCGAGGACGCCCGCGTGGTGGGCATGAAGCAGCGTCGCCTGAAGACCCTGCTGAACCATGACATCAGCCTGCTGGCCTACCACCTGCCGCTGGACCTGCATCCCGAAGTGGGTAACAACGTGCAGTTGGGCCGCCAACTCGGATTCGAGATCGAAGGGCCGCTGGAGCCGGGTAATCCCCGCTCCATCGTGCTGGTTGGTTCTCTGGCGGAGCCCATGCTGCCCAGCGATCTCGCAATCCATGTGCGTGACGTGCTTGGCCGCGAACCGCTGTTGGTCGACGGCGGCCAGCCAATCCGCCGCATCGCCTGGTGCACCGGAGGCGCTCAGGGCTACATCGATCAGGCGATTGCCGCAGGCGTCGATGCCTACCTGACCGGCGAAGTCTCCGAGCAGACCGTGCACAGTGCTCGGGAGAACGGCATCAGCTTCTTCGCCGCCGGCCACCATGCCACCGAACGCTACGGCGTGCAGGCGCTGGGGGACTATCTGGCCAAGCGCTTCGCCATCGAGCATCTGTTCATCGACTGCCCGAACCCCGCCTGATTCTGCGGCGCCTTGAAAGAAAAAAGCCGGCTCGACGAGCCGGCTTTTTTGTGTGCGCCTCAGCGGTAGCCGTGGCGCTGGCGGTCGACTGCCTTGCCCAGCTCCCATACCGCCATCGCGTAGTGTGTGCTGTGGTTGTAGCGGGTGATCACGTAGAAGTTCGGCAGGCCGTACCAGTACTGGTAGGTGTTGCCCATGTCCAGACGCAGCAGGCTGGCGGTCTGGTGATTGCCCAGCGATCCCTGCGGGCGCAGGCCGGCGTTGGCCAGCACGCCGATGGGGTACTGGGTCTTGAAGCCGTCCTCCAGCGAACGGGCCTGGCCGGTCGCGGGGATCGCTACGGCGTCGCCGGTGACCCAGCCATGCTGCTTGAAGTAGTTCGCCACGCTGCCGATGGCGTCGCGCGGATTCCACAGGTCGCGGTGACCGTCGCCGTCGAAGTCCACCGCGTACTTTGTGAAGGAGGAGGGCATGAACTGCCCGTAGCCCATGGCGCCGGCATAGGAGCCGCGCAGCGAGAGCGGGTCCACGCCTTCCTTGCGCGCCTGTAGCAGGAACTGCTCCAGTTCGCCGCTGAAGAACTCGGCGCGGCGCGGGTAGGAGAACGACAGGGTGGCCAGCGCATCGATGATCCGTGTCTTGCCCATGACGCGGCCCCAGCGGGTTTCCACGCCGATGATGCCGACGATGATTTCCGGCGGTACGCCATAGGTGCGCGAGGCACGCTGCAGGTCGGCTTCGTACTGGTCCCAGAACTGCACTCCTTTCTGCACGTTATCCGGGGTGATGAACTTCTTCCGGTAGCGCAGCCAGGCGCCGTTCGGGCCGCTGGGCGGCGTGTAGGTCGGTGCCTGGCGGTCCATGAGGCGGATCACCCAGTCCAGCTCCTGGGTCTGCGCAAACAGATCGTGCAGGTTCTGCCGATTGAAGCCGTACTTGCTCACCATCATGTCGATGAAGCGATTGGCGTTGGCATTGTTGGCATAGTCGCCGCGCAGCGGAGTGATCGGTTGCACCGAACCGAACGCCGGGTGTGCGCTGGGCGTGATCAGGGTCGGTGCCTTTGGTTTCTGGGCCGGCTGCGGGGCGGGAGTCGGTTTGCTGCTGCACGCGGAGAGGGGAACAAGCAGGGACAGGGCGAAAGCGATGCGGCGCATGGGAGATCTTCTGGGACAGGAAAACGTGCCCGCTATGCTAGCGCAGTGCCGCGCTGGCACAAGCCGGGAGCGCATCGTGGAAGCCGCTGACTCTGTTGCAGGAAAAATCCTGAGGTTGTTTCCGAGGTGGCATTTGGGCCGTTGCTGCGCCTCGCTCGAACGCCTCGGGAGAACACCTTCAGACACCGGTTGAAAGCGGTTTTCATACTGAGCGCGTATGGCTATATCAGTATATTTTTTCGGTATAACCCGCCCGCCGGTTAGAGCCTTGCGCTGTGATAGAGTGCGCGCTCGTCTACGGCCCGCCGGCCGTCCATAAGCAATTCCGTGAGTAGCCATGGTCGACAAACTGACGCATCTGAAACAGCTGGAGGCCGAGAGCATCCACATCATCCGCGAGGTCGCCGCCGAGTTCGACAACCCGGTGATGCTGTACTCGATCGGCAAGGATAGCGCGGTGATGCTGCACCTCGCGCGCAAGGCCTTCTTCCCCGGCAAGCTGCCGTTCCCGGTGATGCATGTCGACACCCGCTGGAAATTCCAGGAGATGTACCGCTTCCGCGAGAAGATGGTCAGCGAATACGGCCTGGACCTGATCACCCACATCAACCCCGATGGCGTGGCGCAGGACATCAACCCGTTCACCCACGGTAGTGCCAAGCACACCGACATCATGAAGACCGAGGGCCTCAAGCAGGCGCTCGACAAATACGGCTTCGATGCCGCATTCGGTGGCGCCCGCCGCGACGAGGAGAAGTCCCGCGCCAAGGAGCGCGTCTACTCCTTCCGTGACAGCAAGCACCGCTGGGACCCGAAGAACCAGCGTCCGGAGCTGTGGAACGTCTACAACGGCAAGGTGAAGAAGGGCGAGTCCATCCGCGTCTTCCCGCTGTCGAACTGGACCGAGCTGGACATCTGGCAGTACATCTACCTGGAACAGATCCCGATCGTGCCGCTGTACTTCGCCGAGGAACGCGAAGTCATCGAGATGAACGGCGCGCTGATCATGATCGACGACGAGCGCATCCTCGAGCACCTCACGCCCGAGCAGAAGGCCAGCATCCAGAAGAAGATGGTGCGCTTCCGCACCCTGGGCTGCTACCCGCTGACCGGCGCGGTGGAGTCCACCGCTACCTCCCTGCCGGAAATCATCCAGGAAATGCTGCTGACGCGGACTTCCGAACGCCAGGGCCGGGTCATCGACCACGATGCCGCCGGCTCGATGGAAGAAAAGAAACGTCAGGGCTACTTCTAAGGTTCTCGCACCATGTCGCATCAATCCGATCTGATCAGCGAGGACATCCTCGCCTACCTGGCCCAGCACGAGCGCAAGGAACTCCTGCGCTTCCTGACCTGCGGCAACGTCGACGACGGCAAGAGCACCCTGATCGGGCGCCTGCTGCACGACTCCAAGATGATCTACGAGGACCACCTCGAGGCCATCACCAAGGATTCCAAGAAAGTCGGCACCACCGGCGACGACGTCGACCTGGCACTACTGGTGGACGGCCTGCAGGCCGAGCGCGAGCAGGGCATCACCATCGACGTGGCCTACCGCTACTTCAGCACCTCCAAGCGCAAGTTCATCATCGCCGATACCCCCGGCCATGAGCAGTACACCCGCAACATGGCCACCGGCGCGTCCACCTGCGACCTGGCCATCATCCTGATCGACGCCCGCTACGGCGTGCAGACCCAGACCCGCCGGCACAGCTTCATCGCCTCGCTGCTGGGCATCAAGCACATCGTGGTTGCCATCAACAAGATGGACCTCAAGGGCTTCGACGAGGGCGTCTTCGAGCAGATCAAGGCCGACTACCTGCAGTTCGCCGAGAAGATCAACCTCAAGACCAACTCCCTGCACTTCGTGCCGATGTCGGCGCTGAAGGGCGACAACGTGGTCAACAAGTCCGAGCGCTCGCCGTGGTACACCGGCCAGTCGCTGATGGAAATCCTCGAGACCGTGGAAGTCGCGGGCGACCGCAACCTCGACGACATGCGCTTCCCGGTGCAGTACGTCAACCGTCCGAACCTGAACTTCCGCGGCTTCGCCGGTACCCTGGCGAGCGGCGTCGTGCGCAAGGGTGACGAAGTCATCGCCCTGCCGTCGGGCAAGGGCAGCAAGGTCAAGTCCATCGTCACCTTCGAGGGCGAGTTGGAGCAGGCCGGTCCCGGCCAGGCCGTGACCCTGACCCTGGAAGACGAGATCGACGTATCGCGCGGCGACATGCTGGTGCATGCCGACAATCGTCCGCAGGTGACCGACGGCTTCGACGCCATGCTGGTGTGGATGGCTGAGGAGCCGATGCTGCCGGGCAAGAAGTACGACATCAAGCGCGCCACCAGCTACGTGCCGGGCTCGATCCCGAGCATCACCCACAAGGTGGACGTGAACACCCTGGAAGAGACTGCCGCCAGCGAACTCAAGCTCAACGAGATCGCCCGTGTGAAGGTCAGCCTGGATGCGTCCATCGCGCTGGACGGCTATGACCAGAACCGCACCACGGGTGCTTTCATCGTCATCGATCGCCTGACCAACGGCACTGTCGGCGCCGGCATGATCATCGCCGCCCCGCAATCGAGCCACGGCACCAGCACCCATCACGGCGCGAGCGCCCACGTAGCACGTGAGGAGCGCGCAGCACGCTTCGGCCAGCAACCGGCTACCGTGCTGTTCAGCGGCCTTTCCGGCGCCGGCAAGAGCACCCTGGCCTACGCGGTGGAGCGCAAGCTGTTCGACATGGGGCGCGCAGTCTATGTGCTGGACGGCCAGAACCTGCGTCACGACCTGAACAAGGGCCTGCCGCAGGATCGCGCCGGCCGTACCGAGAACTGGCTGCGCACCGCTCATGTCGCCCGGCAGTTCAACGAAGCCGGTCTGATCAGCCTGTGCGCCTTCGTCGCTCCGAGCGCCGAGGGGCGTGAGCGCGCCAAGTCGCTGATCGGCGCCGAGCGCCTGGTCACCGTCTACGTCCAGGCTTCTCCGCAGGTCTGCCGTGAGCGTGACCCGCAGGGGTTGTACGCCGCCGGCCAGGACAACATCCCGGGCGAGTCCTTCCCGTTCGACGTACCGCTGGATGCCGATCTGGTGATTGATACCCAGAGTCAGTCGGTGGAAGACGGCGTCAAGGCGGTTCTCGACCTGCTCCGCCAGCGCGGCGCGATCTGATCGCACTGCGCTGAACTGAAAAAGCCCCGCACCTGCGGGGCTTTTTCATGCCTGAAATTCTGTTGGAGCCGCCTTGGCGGGCTGCGCGGTCGATTGTTTCGCCCCGCAGACATTCACTGGCAGATGGCTATTGCCGTTGATCGACACCTGCATATAATGCGACTGATTATTATTTGCTGAATAGCAGGTGCGGTGGTGTCGCTACTGGGTCGTACACAACTCGCGGATCACGACATGCACCGCCTCTACGCTGACCACCATGGCTGGCTGCAAGGCTGGATCCGTCGCAAGACGGGCTGCTCGCAGCGGGCCGCCGACCTCGCCCAGGACACTTTCCTGCGCGTGCTTACGGTGCGTGCCAAGGGTATTGCGGTGTATCTCGATCAACCGCGCACCTACCTCGCGACCATTGCCCGCGGCCTGGTGATCGATCAATGGCGCCGCCTGCAGCTGGAACAGGCCTGGCTGGAGGCCCTGGCTGCCCAGCCCGAGGCGGTGCAGTCGTCTCCCGAACAATTGGCGTTGATCCTGGAAACCCTGCAGCAGGTCGACGCGCTGCTTCTGCGGCTGCCCGCCAGGGTGCGCCGGGCCTTCCTGCTGGCACAGATCGATGGCTTGCCGTACCGCGAAATCGCCGTGGAGCTGGGGGTGTCCGAGCGGATGGTGAAGAAGTATCTCGCCCAGGCATTCCTGCACTGTGCGGTGCTGGAAGCCGAGCTGGATGGAGTACTGGTGGAGTGAACGGCCGCGACGACAAGCTCAGCCACGCCAGCCTGCAGCAGGCGGCAAACTGGTACGTGCTGCTGCAGGATGAAAATCCCAGCGCCCAACTCCACGCGCAATGGCGCCAGTGGCTCGACCTGCACGCCGAGCACCAGGCTGCCTGGCACTACGTCGAGCGCATAGGCCAGCGCTTCGCGCCATTACAGGGCGAGAGGCAGCTGGCGGGGCGGGTGCTCAAGGCCAGTGGCGAGCGCCAGCTCTCGCGTCGCCAGGGGCTCAAGAGCCTGCTGGTGCTTAGTGGCGGCCTGCTGCTTGGCTGGGGCACCTGGCGTGGCACTTCGCTTCCGAGGTTGGTGCAGGGCTGGAATGCCGACTACAGCACCTCTACCGCCGAGACTCGCGAGGCGATTCTCGCCGATGGCACTCATCTCTGGCTGGCGGCGATCAGTGCGGTGGATGCCGACTTCGGTCCGGACCAGCGCCTGCTGCGGCTGCGCTTTGGCGAAGTACTGGTGGACACCGCCAGGGATGCCGCACACCGGCCCTTCCTTGTCGACACCGAGCAAGGGCGCCTGCGCGCGCTGGGCACGCGCTTCGCGGTCAGGCAACTGGGCGATGCTACGCGCCTCAATGTCTACGCCGGCGCGGTGGAAATCCGCACCGCAGACAGTGGAGAGCGGCGGGTGCTGGAGGCCGGCCAGCGCGTCGACTTCACGCGCCTCGCCATCGGTGAGGTATCGCCAGCGCAGACGGCAGGGGAGTCCTGGGTGCGCCATGTACTCACCGCCGAGAACCTGTCGCTGGGGCAATTGGTCGAGGAGCTGGGCCGCTATCGCCACGGCTATCTGGGGTGTGATCCGGCCGTTGCCCAGCTGCCGGTGATGGGTGCCTTCCCCCTGGATGACAGTGACCAGGCGCTTCGCCTGCTGGCAGCGGCATTGCCGGTCAAGGTTCAACGCCTGACACCCTGGTGGGTGAGCATCGAGTCCGTCTGACGTCGCACGAAAAAAAATTTCCGCTGCGGTTCCCTTTTCCGTTTCCCGTTCGGTCATTCCTCAGAAACGCACTTTTACCCACTGCACCGAACCAGGGAACTCCATGCATTCGCCCACTTCCTCTTCGCGCCGCTTTGCCCGGCGGCCGCTGGCGCTGGCCATCTCGTTGTCGCTCTGCAGCGTCGCTGCGCTGTCCTCGATCCCGCTCGCTCAAGCGGCTTCGGGCACGGAACAGGCAGCTCTGCGCGAATACCACATCGCCCCGGGTGCCCTGGCGGCCTCGCTCAACCAGTTCAGCAGCCAGGCCGGGATCTACCTGGTCGGCCACAATGACCTGACCGCCGGCAAGTCCAGCAAGGGCCTTGATGGTCGCTACAGCGTCGAGCGTGCGCTGGCGTTGCTGCTCGATGGCACGGGCCTGCAGGCGGTGCCGCAGGACTCCGGCGGCTACGTGTTGCAACCGGATCCGAACGGCACCGTGCTGCAGATGGATTCAACCTCGATCATCGGTAGCGGTGCGGGTGCGGAGCAACTGGATGACAGCGGCTACAACGCCAAGGTCAGCTCCACCGCAGGCAAGACCAGTACCTCCCTGGCGGAGACACCGCGCTCGATCTCGGTGGTGACCCGCCAGCGCATGGAGGACCAGCAGTCGCAGACGCTGACCGATGTGCTGGGCTACGTGCCGGGTATTTTCGCCCCACCGTTCGCCGCTGGCGATGGTCTGGCCGGCGACCTGTTCTTCATTCGCGGCTTCAATGCCACCGACTGGGGCTACGGCCTGCTGCGTGACGGGCTGCGCGTGCAGGGCAACCGTTACGACACCACCAGCGAGCCGTATGGTCTGGAACGCGTCGAAGTGTTTCGCGGCCCCACCTCGATTCTCTACGGTGAGAATGCGCCCGGTGGCATCGTCAACCTGGTGAGCAAGCGTCCGACTGTCGATCCACGCGGAGAGGTTCAGCTCACCTACGGCTCCCATGACCGCAAACAGCTGGGCGTCGATGTCTCCGGCCCGCTGACCGACGAAGGCAACATCCTCGGCCGCGTGGTGATGCTGGGCCGCGACTCCGGCACCCAGGTCGATCATCAGCCGGATGATCGCCTTTATATCGCTCCGTCGATGACCTTCAACTTCGACGATGTCACGTCGCTGACGCTGCTCTCGACCTATCAGCGCGACCGCACGCTGATGGAACTGGGTTACCCCGCGGCCGGCACCCTGTTGCACAACCCCAACGGCAAGATCGACAAGGACACCCTGTCGGGCAATCCGGACTGGGACAAGTTCGAGCGTGAAGCCTGGACGCTGGGCTACGAGTTCAGTCACCAGTTCAACGACACCTGGCAGTTCCGCCAGAACTCGCGCTACATGCAATCGCGCATCGACCGCCGCGAAATGTGGCCGGGCAGCCTGAACAACGCCGGCTTTGGCACCAACGTCAACAACACCGCGTACGACCGCTACAACAAGTCGATGACCTACTCGCTGGACAACCAGTTCGAGGGGCACTTCCAGTCCGGCGAGCTGGCCAACACCGTGCTGGTGGGGGCGAGCTTCGATCGCACTTCGTTCAATCAGGACTGGGACGCTGGCGCCGGTGGTTCGGTGAATGTGTTCGACCCGGTGTGGACGGTCAAGCCAACCACGCCGATCCACGTGCAGGACGCGTTGCTGGAGCAGAAGATGTACGGCCTCTACGGCCAGCTGCAGACGCGCTACGACAACTGGATCGCCCTGCTCGGCGGGCGCCTCGATGAGGTCAACAGTCAGTACCGCAATCGCGCCGGCACCACCAATGGCCTGGCCGACCTCGACTACTGGGACCATGACTTCACCTGGCAGGCCGGCCTGATGTATCAGTTCGACAATGGCCTGTCGCCGTATGTCAGCTACTCCACCGCCTTCGCCCCGACCCAGCAGACATCGAGCAAGTCCGGCACTCTCGACCCGACGACCAGCGAGCAGTACGAAGTGGGAGTGAAGTACGAGCCCAAGGGCTGGAACACCTCGATGACCGCCTCGGTGTACGACCTGCGCAAGACCGACGATGTGATCTATGACAGCACGGTCGGCGACTACCGGCAGGTGGGTGAAAGTCGTTCCAAGGGGGTGGAGCTGGAGGTCAACAGCGACATCACCGACAACCTCAGCCTGACCGCCTCCTACACCTATACCGACTCTCGGATCACCAAGGACGCCCCGGGTTCGTTGCTGGAGGACCACCAGATGACCGGCGTGCCGCGCAACCAGGCGTCGGCCTGGGGCACCTATCGCTTCCTCGACGGCTACCTCAAGGGGCTGCGCGTGGGCGGCGGTGTAAGGCACTTCGACAGCACCTTCGCCTACACCCCGGCATCGCTTTACGGCAAGCTGGATACCGGCGACGTGACCCTGGTGGACGCACTGGTCGGCTACCAGCTCGACGAGCACTGGTCCGCCGAAGTGAACGCGAAGAACCTGCTGGACAAGGAATACGTCGCCGGTTGCAACAACGCCGGGCGTTGCTACTGGGGTGAAGAGCGCACGCTGCTGGGTAGCGTGACGTTCCGCTGGTAATCCTGGCCGGATGAATGAAAAAGCCCCGCATCGGCGGGGCTTTTTCGTTGGTGCGAAGACCTCAGTACTTGCTTTTCAGCCCGTACGTCTCGTCCAGGGTGCCCGGGCCGTCGCCGGTCTTGGGCGCGTAGTCGCGCGGCGCTTCGTTGTTCGCCGGCGGGGTCAGGCGCTCGCGGCGCTCGGGGTATTCGTCGGTGTGCAGGGCGGCCAGCAGGCGCTGCTTGGTCTGTTCGTCCAGGGCCAGGCGCTCGGCGCCCTCGGACAGATGCTCCTGCACATCCTGATAGCTCTGGGTGAGCTTCTTCATCAGGCTGGCGGAGGTGCTGAAGTGGGTCACCACTTCGCGCTGGTAGCTATCGAAACGATCCTGCATGTCGTCCACCTGGCGCTGCAGCTTGTTGGGCGCGGCGTTGGGCAGCAGACGGGCGATCAGAAAGCCGATGCCGACCCCGACGATCAGGGCGAGTAGCGGCAGCAACCAGGTGGTGAGGGACTGTTCCACGCGAATCCTTCCTCTATAGACGGCTTTGCTTTACGTTAGCGGCTTGCACCTGTGCTTGTATACCGTGGCGAATGCTTCGCCGCCTGCGCAGGTATTGAGCTAGACGAGACGACCCGCCACGGGGTCACGGAGCTGTTGTTTGACCACCCGCGAAATCCCCCTGTTCCTCGACGGCCCCGAGGGCCAGCTGGAAGCCCTGCACCTCGCCACGCCCGACGCCACGGGCGTCGCGCTGATCTGTCATCCGCATCCGCTGTTCGCCGGCACCATGCAGAACAAGGTGGTCGCCACCCTGCAGCGCGCTGCAAGGGATGCAGGATACGCCACTCTGCGTTTCAATTTTCGTGGCGTGGGTCAGAGCGCCGGCAGTTATGCCGAAGGCCGCGGCGAGGTCGACGATGCTCTGGCTGCCGCACGCTGGCTCGCCGAGCAGCATCCGGACCTGCCGCTGACGCTGATGGGTTTTTCCTTCGGCTCCTGCGTGGCCGGCAACGCCGCCGAGCGTCTGGAAGAGGAGGGCGCCGAGCTCGCGCAACTGTTCATGCTGGCGCCGCCGGTGGAGCGCTTCGATGTCGACCTGCCCGAGCGCTGCCCGCTGACAGTGATCCAGCCGGAAGCCGACGAAGTGGTCACGCCCGAGCGCGTTTATGCCTGGAGCGCCGAGCTGAGCAAGCCCCACGAACTGATCCGCATCCCCGAGTGCAGCCATTTCTTCCACGGCAAGCTGATCGAGCTCAAGGACCTGATACAAGCCCGGCTCGCCTAGGTCGGCCGGCCGCGTTACCATCCGGCCCGCCATTTCATTTGTGTTGATTCCTGGATTCCCATGACGACCCGTATCCTGACCGGCATCACCACCACCGGTACTCCGCACCTGGGCAACTACGCCGGCGCCATCCGCCCGGCCATTGTCGCCAGCCGCGATCCGCAGGCAGATTCCTTCTACTTCCTGGCCGACTACCACGCACTGATCAAATGCGATGACCCGGCGCGCATCCAGCGTTCGCGCCTGGAAATTGCCGCGACCTGGCTGGCCTGCGGCCTGGATGCGGACAAGGCGACCTTCTATCGCCAGTCCGATATTCCCGAAATTCCCGAACTGACCTGGCTGCTCACCTGCGTCAGCGCCAAGGGCCTGCTCAACCGCGCCCACGCCTACAAGGCTTCGGTGGACAAGAACGTCGAGGCCGGCGAAGACCCGGACGCCGGCGTCACCATGGGCCTGTACAGCTACCCGGTACTGATGGCCGCGGACATCCTGATGTTCAACGCCCACAAGGTGCCGGTCGGCCGCGACCAGATCCAGCACGTGGAAATGGCCCGCGACATCGGCCAGCGCTTCAACCACCTGTTCGGCAATGGCAAAGAGCTGTTCACCCTGCCGGAAGTGGTGATCGAGGAAGACGTGGCGACCCTGCCGGGCCTGGACGGTCGCAAGATGTCCAAGAGCTACGACAACACTATCCCGCTGTTCGGCAGCGCCAAGCAGCTCAAGGACGCCGTCGCTCGCATCGTCACTGACTCCCGTGCACCGGGCGAGCCGAAAGACCCGGACAACTCACACCTGTTCACCCTCTATCAGGCCTTCTCCACCCACGAGCAACAGGCTGCGTTCCGCGCCGAACTGCTCGGCGGTCTGGCCTGGGGCGAAGCCAAGCAGCGCCTGTTCGAACTGCTCGACAACGAACTGGGTGAGGCCCGCGAGCGCTACCACGCGCTGATCACCCGCCCGGCCGACCTGGAGGACATCCTCCTGGCCGGTGCCGCCAAGGCCCGCCGCATTGCCACTCCGTTCCTCGGCGAGCTGCGCGAGGCCGTGGGCCTGCGCTCGTTCCGCGAGCAGGTGCAGGTGGCGACCGAGGGCAAGAAGAAAGCCGCCAAAGCCGCGCGTTTCGTCAGCTTCCGCGAGGACGACGGCTTCCGCTTCCGCCTGCTCGATGCCGCGGGCGAGCAACTGCTGCTCTCCATCGCCTTCGCCGATGGCAAGGCCGCCGGCCAGGTGACCAAGCGTCTGCAGTCCGAAGCACTGGACCTGCACGCCGAGCTGAACGCCTTCAGCGTGCGTCTGGATGGCGAAGCCGTGGCGTACAGCCCGGAGTTCTCCGCCGACGCGGAGCGTGACGCCGCCATGCAGCGTCTGCGCGAGGCTCTCGCTGCGCAGGAGTGAGGCGCAGCAGGCTGGTCCGACTACCGGCCAATTGCCAAGAAACGGGGGCGCCGCTAAAGTGTGCGCCCCCGTTTTCGTTGCCTTGCTACCGATCATGACGCCTCTTCAGCGCTACCAGGAAGACCTCAAACGCCCCGATTTCTTCCACGACGCCGCGCAAGCGAACGCCGTGAAGCACCTGCAACGCCTCTACGACGACCTGGTCGCCGCCGATAAGGGCAAGACCGGCCTGTTCGGCAAGCTGCTGGGCAAGAAGTCCCAGGAGCCGGTGAAGGGCCTGTACTTCTGGGGCGGCGTCGGCCGTGGCAAGACCTACCTGGTGGATACCTTCTTCGAGGCGCTGCCCTTCAAGCAGAAGATGCGCACGCACTTCCACCGCTTCATGAAGCGCGTCCACGAGGAAATGAAGACCCTCAAGGGCGAGAAGAACCCGCTGACCATCATCGGCAAGCGTTTCGCCGACGAGGCACGGGTGATCTGCTTCGACGAATTCTTCGTCTCCGACATCACCGACGCGATGATCCTCGCGACCCTGCTGGAAGAGCTGTTCAAGAACGGCGTCAGCCTGGTGGCAACCTCCAACATCGTGCCGGACGGCCTGTACAAGGACGGCCTGCAGCGCGCCCGCTTCCTGCCGGCCATCGCTCTGGTCAAGCAGCACACCGAGGTGGTCAACGTCGACAGCGGCGTGGACTACCGCCTGCGTGCCCTGGAGCAGGCCGAGCTGTACCACTGGCCGCTGTCCGAGCAGGCCGAGCAGGCCATGACCCGCGACTTCAAGGCGCTGACCCCGGAGTGTGCCGCGGCCACCCGCGATGACGCCCTGATGATCGAGAACCGTGAAATCCGCGCGCGCATCACCTGCGATGACGTGGCCTGGTTCGAGTTCCGCGAGCTGTGCGACGGCCCGCGCAGCCAGAACGACTACATCGAGCTGGCGAAGATCTTCCACGCCATCCTGATCTCCAACGTCGAGCAGATGGGCGTGGCCAAGGACGACATGGCCCGCCGCTTCATCAACCTGGTGGACGAGTTCTACGACCGCAACGTCAAGCTGATCCTCTCCGCCGAGGTCGAGCTCAAGGACTTGTACACCGGTGGGCGCCTGGAGTTCGAATTCCAGCGTACCCTGAGCCGCCTGCTGGAAATGCAGTCCCACGAATACCTGAGCCGCCCGCACCGTCCCTGACGGTTCGGTGAATGAAAAAGGCTGCCCGAGGGCAGCCTTTTTCGTTTGGGCTTTTTGTAGGAGCGAGCTTGCTCGCGAACCGCTCGGCTCCCGAGCGGCCGGTGAACTGTTCGCGAGCAAGCTCGCTCCTACCTGTGAACACTCAGCGCTGCGCCATCTCCTGCTGTGCCTTCTTCAGCAGTTGCTGGGCATGGGCGACTTCCAGCGCTTCCATGGCGTTGATCGGCTTGATCGCCACGGCCTTCTTCAACTGATCCAGCGCCTTTTGCTCCTCGTCCTCGCCGTACACATAGCCCAGCGCGTTGGCGTATTCGTAGTGACCGATGGGGAGGTCGTCGGCGGCGCGGAAGGAGCGGGCGAAGTACTGCTCCATCTTGTCCGCGCTCACCCCATAGGTCATCTTGCCTACCAGCTTGCCGACCTTGCGGATCACACCGGCCTCATAGCCGCCGTAGAGCGCCAGGGCGAACGGCTGGTTCGGCTGCTTGGCCAGCAGGGCGTCCAGTTCTTTGGGAATCTCGCTGGTATAGCCACGCTTGAGCACCACCGGCACTGGCAGGTCCTCGGCCAGGCGTGCTTTGGCGTAGGCGCGGCCGAACTGGGCGATGGGGTCGGCATTGAGCAGCGGGCCGGCCTCGTCGGTGTAGCTGATGACTTCCTCCAGCAGGCGCTGCTTCTCGTCCTGGTTCGGCGCGAGGAACATCGCGTACAGAACTTGCGCGAACATACCCGGCACCTGGCCGCCGACGCCCAGCGCCAGGCCATCTTTCTTGGCCTGGGCGAAGTCGCCGCGAAATACCTTGCGCCACACGTCCTGCAACTTCTCGGCATAGACCTGCGCCTCTTCCGGCTTGCCGCTGAAGCCGGTGCCAGCGGCCACGGTTTTCTCCAGGGCTTCGGGATGCTTCGTGGCCATGGTCACCACCCAGTCCGCATCCGGGAACGGGTAGTTGGCGCCGAAGCCGCGGGTCAACCGTGGCCAGGCTTCGCGCAGCTTGTCGCCGCTGTAGTCGAAGGCGCTCTGGTCGTAGGGGAAGGGTTTCCAGGTGTCGTCCGCCACAGCGTTCAGGCTGAAGACGGCCAACAGGGCAAGCAGAAAGCGGCGCATGGCGATATCCCGTTGAGTTCTTGTTGTCGAAAGCTGCCCGAATCATAGGGCGGCACCCGAGTCCGTGAACCCATCCTAGGGATGGCCTGTTTCAGGCTTCCTTCTGTTCGTACTGGCGCCGGTAATGATTCGGCGAAAGCCCGGTGTGCTGCCTGAACAGGCGGGCGAAGAAGCTGGCGTCGTCGTAGCCGACTTCGTAGCTGATCGTCTTGATGCTCTTGCGGCTGGTGGATAGCAGGTTGCGCGCGGTCTCGATGCGCAGGCGTTGCAGGTAGTGCAGCGGCTTGTCGCCGGTGGCCGCCTGGAAGCGCCGCATGAAGTTGCGAATGCTCATGCCGTGCTCGCGGGCGACGTCCTCGAAGCGGAACTTGTCGCAGAAGTGCTCTTCGAGCCAGTGCTGGATCTGCAGGATTGCCGGGTCGTGGTGCAGTTTCTGTCCGCCGAATCCAAGTCGGCCGGGCACGTAGCTGCGCTGCACCTCGTAGAGAATATCGCGGGCCACGCCCTGGGCCACTGTGGCGCCGCAGAAGTGTTCGATCAGGTAGATGTACAGGTCGCAGGCCGAGGTAAGGCCGCCTGCGGTGTAGATGTTGTCGGCATCCGCGATGTGTTTCTCCTGGTTGAGCAGTACGTTGGGGTAGCGCTCGGCGAATTCGCGGAAGAATCGCCAGTAGGTGGTCGCCTCCTTGCCGTCGAGTAATCCCGCCTCGGCCAGCCAGAACACCCCGGAGACCTCGCCGCACAGTACGCAGCCCGCCGCATGGCGCTCGCGCAGCCAGGGCATCACCTGCGGGTAGAGGGTCAGCAGTTCGTCGAAGTCGCCCCAGAAAGCGGGGAGGATGACCAGTTCCGGCTCGTCGAGGGCACCGTGCACTGGCAGGAGATCGCCGCTGAAGCTCATCACCGGCTGGCCGTCGGGGCTGACGATGCGGGTCTCGAAGCTGGGCTGCAGGCCGAGGCCCTGTTGGCGGCCATGGCGCAGGGCGGCCATGTGGAAGAAATCCTTGGCCTGCATCAGGGTGGAGCCGAACACGCCGTGGGTGGCGAGAATGCTGACGCGGCGCAGCGCGCGGGAAGCTGGGTTGGGCATCGGTTCTTGTACTTCTTATGGATGTCTTTGCATGACGCTAAAGCGGTCATGATGCGGCTGGATCGTCTTATTTTTTGGCGAAAGTGTCCAGTGCAGAGCGGTTCGTGCTTGGCCTACAGTCGGCCTTCCAATAACTCTAAAACCGATTCGCAGGTGCACCGCATGATTCCAAGAACCCTGTTCACTTCCGATCACGAGCTGTTCCGCGACAGCGTCCGCAAGTTTCTCGAACAGGAGGCGGTGCCCTTCCACGCCCAGTGGGAAAAGGATGGCCACATCGACCGCCAGCTGTGGAACAAGGCGGGTGAGGCCGGGATGCTCTGTTCGCACCTGCCCGAGGCCTACGGCGGCATGGCGGCGGACTTCCTCTACAGCGCCGTGGTGATCGAGGAGATCGGTCGCCTGGGCCTGACCGGCATCGGTTTCTCGCTGCATTCGGACATTGTCGCGCCCTACATCCTTCACTACGGCAGCGAAGAGCTGAAGCAGCGCTACCTGCCCAAGCTGATTTCCGGCGAGATGGTGTCGGCCATCGCCATGACCGAGCCGGGCGCGGGCTCAGACCTGCAGGGTGTGAAGACCACCGCCGTGCTGGATGGCGATGAGTACGTGATCAATGGCTCGAAGACCTTCATCACCAACGGCTGGCTGGCCGATCTGGTAATCGTGGTCGCCAAAACCGACCCCAAGGCTGGCGCCAAGGGCACCAGCTTGTTCCTGGTGGAGGCGGGCACGCCGGGCTTCAGCAAGGGCAAGCGCCTGGAGAAGGTCGGCATGAAGGCCCAGGACACCTCCGAGCTGTTCTTCCAGGACGTGCGCATCCCCAAGGAAAACCTGCTGGGCAAGGACGGGCAGGGGTTCATCTACCTGATGCAGGAACTGCCCCAGGAGCGCCTGACCGTCGCCCTCGGTGCACTGGCCTCGGCCGAAGCGGCGTTGAAGTGGACGCTGGACTACACCCGCGACCGCAAGGCCTTCGGAAAATCCGTCGCGGACTTCCAGAACACGCGCTTCAAGCTCGCGGAAATGGCCACCGAGATCCAGGTTGGCCGCGTTTTCGTCGATCGCTGCCTCGAGCAGCACCTGGAGGGCAAGCTGGACGTGCCCACGGCAGCGATGGCCAAGTACTGGACCACGGACCTGCAATGCAAGGTGCTCGATGAATGCGTGCAACTGCATGGTGGCTACGGCTTCATGTGGGAGTACCCGATTGCCCGCGCCTGGGCCGATGCGCGCGTGCAGCGCATCTACGCCGGCACCAACGAGATCATGAAGGAAATCATCGCCCGCGCGCTGTAACCGCAGCGGATGAAAAAAGCCCGGCATTGCCGGGCTTTTTCGTTTGCGGGGCGGTCAGGGCGCCGGGTTCGGCTGGTCCTTGTGGATCGCCTCGATGCCGGCCAGCACCTCGTCGGAGAGCTTCAGCTCGAAGCTGCCAAGGTTGGCTTCCAGTTGCTCGAGGTTGGTCGCGCCGATGATGTTGCTGGTCACGAAAGGCCGGCTGGTGACGAAGGCCAGGGCCATCTGCGCCGGGTCCAGTCCGTGCTCGCGGGCCAGGGTCACGTAGCGGTCGCAGGCGCGGGCGGTCTGCGGGTTGGTGTAGCGGGTGAAGCGGCTGAACAGAGTGATCCGTGCATTGGCCGGGCGGGCGCCGCCGAAGTACTTGCCCGAGAGCATGCCAAAGGCCAGCGGCGAGTAAGCCAGCAGGCCGATCTGCTCGCGGATGGCGATTTCCGCCAGGCCCACCTCGAAGCTGCGGTTGAGCAGGTTGTAAGGGTTCTGGATCGACACGGCGCGCGGCCAGCCGCGCTCCTGGGCGATCTGCAGGAAGCGCATGGTGCCCCAGGGCGTTTCGTTGGACAGGCCGATATGGCGGATCTTGCCGGCGCGAACCTGCTCGTCGAGGGCTTCCAGGGTGTCTTCCAGTGCCGTGAAGCTTTCTTCCTTGTGCTGGTAGCCCAGCTGGCCGAAGAAGTTGGTGCTGCGCTCGGGCCAGTGCAGCTGGTAGAGGTCGATCCAGTCGGTCTGCAGGCGCTTGAGGCTGCCGTCCAGCGCCGCGACGATGTTCTTGCGGTCGAGCTTCGGCTGGCCGTCACGGATGTGGCTGATGGAGTTGCCGGGGCCGGCGATCTTGCTGGCGAGTACCCAGTCGGCGCGATCGCCGCGCTGGGCGAACCAGTTGCCGATGATCTGCTCGGTGCGGGTGTAGGTTTCCGCGCGTGGCGGCACCGGGTACATCTCGGCGGTATCGATGAAATTCAGACCGGCGGCTTTGGCCCGTTCAATCTGGGCGAAGGCCTCGCCTTGCGTGTTCTGCTCACCCCAGGTCATGGTCCCCAGACAGAGGGCGCTGACTTTCAGTTCGGTGCGGCCGAGCGGGCGGTACTCCATGCAGGTCTCCTCATGAAAACAAGTGCGTCATACAGTTGAAAATTCTGCCGGAATCTGCATAATTCCGCAGCCTTTCATCGGTGGGGGATGCCAAAGCCTGCCGATTGATACATCTAGTCGTTACGGACGCACACCGACCCGAGCCCCAATTCGTGTCTGTCTTCGGCTGTCCTTGACTTGTCAAGGCAACCACTGTCCAGTAAGATTCGCCGTCTTATTTTCAGGCGGCCCCTGAGGCTATAACGAATGAAAACTTATACCGCGAAACCAGAAACTGTTAAGCGCGACTGGTTCGTCGTCGACGCTGCTGGCCTGACCCTGGGTCGTCTGGCTACCGAGATTGCTACCCGCCTGCGCGGCAAGCACAAGCCGGAATACACCCCGCACGTTGACACCGGCGACTACATCGTCGTCATCAACGCCGAGCAGGTTCGTGTCACTGGCGCCAAAGCTACCGACAAGATGTACTACCATCACTCGGGCTTCCCGGGCGGTATCAAGTCGATCAACTTCGAGAAGCTGATCGCCAAGGCTCCTGAGCGCGTTATCGAGACTGCCGTCAAAGGCATGCTGCCGAAGAACCCGCTGGGCCGCGACATGTACCGCAAGCTGAAAGTGTACAAGGGTGCCAACCACCCGCACACCGCTCAGCAGCCTCAAGAACTGAAGATTTAACGGGATAGCTCATTATGTCGGCGACTCAAAATTACGGCACTGGCCGTCGTAAGACCGCTACCGCTCGCGTCTTCCTGCGTCCGGGCACTGGCAAGATCTCCATCAACAACCGCTCCATCGAGCAGTTCTTCGGTCGTGAGACCGCTCGCATGGTTGTCCGTCAGCCGCTCGAGCTGACCGAGAACACCGAGAAGTTCGATATCTACGTAACCGTCGTTGGCGGTGGCGTAAGCGGTCAAGCTGGTGCGATCCGTCACGGTATCACCCGCGCTCTGATCGAGTACGACGAGACCCTGCGCAGCTCGCTGCGTAAAGCCGGCTACGTCACTCGCGACGCCCGCGAAGTTGAACGTAAGAAAGTCGGTCTGCGTAAAGCGCGTAAGCGTCCGCAGTACTCCAAGCGTTAATACGACGCTTCGAAAAAAACGCCCAGATCCTTTGGACTGGGCGTTTTTTTATGTCTTCAATAAAGTCGTGCGGCAAGGTGTCGCATCCATGCAGGCCGCGTCCTATAAGGGTTCCAGGCTTTCCGTAACAGGCTATTACCTTGTCATCACAAGGGCTTTTCTTTACCATTTGGCGAATTTTTTGCGCGGCTCGAATTTTTACTTAAAAGCCTGATTTGAACAGGCTTGAAGCTGATGGGAGACGACTGAATGAGTAATGACGGCGTGAATGCAGGCCGGCGTCGCTTCCTTGTCGCGGCCACTTCGGTGGTTGGTGCGGCAGGAGCGGTCGGAGCTGCGGTCCCGTTCGTGGGGTCATGGTTCCCCAGTGCCAAGGCGAAGGCCGCTGGCGCGCCGGTGAAGTACAACGTGGCCAAGATCGAACCAGGTCAGCAGGTCATCGCTGAGTGGCGCGGCAAGCCGGTATTCCTGGTGCATCGCACCAAGGAAATGCTCGACGCGCTGCCGACCCTCGACGGGCAACTGGCCGACCCCGAGTCGAAGGCTTCTGACCAGCCGGCTTACGTCGATCCCAAGGTGCGCTCGATCAAGCCGGAACTGGCCGTGATCGTCGGTATCTGCACCCACCTGGGCTGCTCGCCAACGTTCCGCCCGGAAGTCGCTCCCGCAGACCTGGGTCCGGACTGGAAGGGTGGTTACTTCTGCCCCTGCCACGGCTCCCATTACGACCTCGCCGGCCGCGTTTACAAGGGACAGCCCGCTCCCCTGAACCTGCCGATTCCGCCTTATTCGCTTGATGGTGATGAATTGACCATCGGTGTGGACCAGGAGAAAGCCTGATGAACAAGTTCATGGCTTGGGTCGATGCCCGCTTCCCCGCGACCAAGATGTGGGAAGACCATCTGAGCAAGTACTACGCCCCGAAGAACTTCAACTTCTGGTACTTCTTCGGCTCTCTCGCACTGCTCGTCCTGGTTAACCAGATCCTCACCGGTATCTGGCTGACCATGAGCTTCACCCCGTCGGCGGAAGAGGCTTTCGCTTCCGTCGAGTACATCATGCGAGATGTAGATTACGGCTGGATTATCCGCTACATGCACTCTACCGGTGCATCGGCGTTCTTCGTGGTCGTCTACCTGCACATGTTCCGTGGCCTGCTGTACGGCTCCTACCAGAAGCCGCGCGAGCTGGTGTGGATCTTCGGCATGCTGATCTACCTCGCCCTGATGGCCGAGGCCTTCATGGGCTACCTGCTGCCCTGGGGCCAGATGTCCTACTGGGGTGCCCAGGTGATCATCTCGCTGTTCGGCGCCATCCCGGTCGTCGGCGAAGACCTGGCCCAGTGGATCCGTGGTGACTTCCTGATCTCCGGCATCACCCTGAACCGCTTCTTCGCCCTGCACGTGATCGCTCTGCCGATCGTCCTGCTCGGCCTGGTCGTGCTGCACATCCTGGCGCTGCACGAAGTCGGTTCGAACAACCCCGATGGCGTGGACATCAAGAAGAAAAAGGACGAGAACGGCATTCCGCTGGACGGCATCCCGTTCCACCCGTACTACACCGTGAAAGACATCGTCGGTGTCGTGGTCTTCCTGTTCGTCTTCTGCACCGTGATCTTCTTCTTCCCGGAAATGGGCGGTTTCTTCCTCGAGAAGCCCAACTTCGAGATGGCGAACCAGTTCAAGACCCCCGAGCACATCGCTCCGGTCTGGTACTTCACTCCGTTCTACGCCATCCTGCGCGCCGTTCCGGACAAGCTGATGGGCGTCATCGCCATGGGCGCCGCCATCGCCGTGCTGTTCGTGCTGCCGTGGCTGGACCGTAGCCCGGTTCGCTCGATCCGCTACAAGGGCTGGCTGAGCAAGATCTGGCTGGTGATCTTCGCGGTTTCCTTCGTGATCCTCGGCTACTACGGCTCGCAAGCACCGTCGCCGCTGGGCACCACGCTGTCCCGCCTGTGCACCATTCTGTATTTCGCCTTCTTCATCCTGATGCCGTTCTACACCCGGATGGAGAAAACCAAACCGGTTCCGGAAAGGGTGACTGGCTGATGAAAAAGCAATTCGCTGCATTTGTTCTGGCTCTGCTGCCTGTCTTCGGCTTCGCCGCCGAAGGTCATGGCCCTGCTCTGGACAAGGTCGATATCGACCTGACCGACAAGGCCGCCATGCAGGATGGCGCACGTACCTTCGCCAACTACTGCATGGGCTGCCACAGCGCCAAGTTCCAGCGTTATGAGCGTGTCGGCCGTGACCTGGGTATTCCGGAAGAGCTGATGATGAGCCACCTGGTGTTCACCGGTGCGAAGATCGGCGATCACATGGATATCGGTATGAAGCCGGCTGACGCCAAGGCATGGTTCGGCGCTGCGCCGCCGGACCTGACTCTGGTGGCCCGCGTTCGTGGCGCCGACTGGCTGTACACCTACCTGCGTTCGTTCTACGAAGATCCCAAGCGTCCGTGGGGCGTGAACAACAAGATCTTCCCGAACGTCGGCATGCCGAACGTGCTGGTGAGCCTGCAGGGCCGCCAGGTCGTCGGTTGCAAGCAGGTTCAGGTCGTCGAGGAGGGCAAGAAGCAGTACGATCCTCTGACCGGTACCCCGCTGACCCACGAGGCCTGCGACCAGCTGACCATCGTGCCGAAGTCCGGCCAGCTGACCGAGGCTCAGTTTGACGAGAAGGTGAAGAACCTGGTGACCTTCCTGGCTTATTCGGCTGACCCGAACAAGCTGGATTCTCACCGCATCGGCACCTACGTCCTGCTGTTCCTGGCCTTCTTCTTCGTATTCGCCTACCTGCTCAAGCGCGAATACTGGAAGGACGTGCACTAAGCACCACCCGTCGTAGTAACAAGCGCGCGCCCTACGGGGCGCGCGTGCGTCTTTCTACCTCCCACAAGAAGATCCTGCGAGGAGGCGCGCGGCATGGCCGCAATCAATAAGCTCACCTGCTTCTCCGACCCTTCCTGCCACTACAGTCACCGCGTGCGCCTGGTGCTGGCCGAGAAGAGCGTCGTTGCCGACATCATCGACGTACCCGCCGGAAACATCCCGGCCAAACTCGCCGAAGTGAACCCCTATGGCAGCCTGCCGACCCTGGTGGATCGCGATCTCGCACTCTATGAGTCGACGGTGGTCATGGAATACCTCGATGAGCGTTATCCACACCCGCCGCTGCTCCCGGTCTACCCGGTAGCCCGTGCCAACAGCCGTCTGCTGATGCACCGCATCCAGCGCGACTGGTGCAGCCTGGTGGACCGTATCCTCGATACCCGCCGCAAGGATGCCGAACGAGCCTTGGCGCGCAAGGAGTTGCGTGAGAGCCTGACGGGGGTGTCGCCACTGTTCGCGGACAAGGCGTTCTTCCTCAGTGACGAGCTGAGCCTGGTGGATTGCTGCCTGTTGCCGATCCTCTGGCGCCTGCCGATCCTGGGCATCGAGCTGCCGCGGCCGGCAAAGCCGCTGCTGGACTACATGGAGCGGCAGTTTGCACGTGAAACTTTCCGTGCCAGCCTGTCCTCTATCGAACGTGATATGCGCTAAGGAGCCTGATGATGAACTCCAGTCGTCCCTACCTCGTGCGAGCCCTCTATGAGTGGATCGTCGACAATGGCTGTACGCCGCATATCCTGGTGAATTCCGAGTACCCGGGCGTGCGGGTGCCGCCTGGGTACGCCAGTGATGGCCAGATCGTCCTCAACGTTTCGCCAACGGCGGTGCGCCACCTGCAGATGGATAACGAGGCGGTCAGCTTCGAAGGGCGATTTGGTGGTGTTGCCCAGAGCCTCTACGTCCCGTCCCAGGCGGTGATGGCGATCTACGCGCGGGAGAACGGCCAGGGCATGGTCTTCGACCTGGAGCCGCCGGTGCCTACCGATGATGAAGATCTGCCGGATGACGGTCCCTCCGACGAGCCTCCGCGCCCCAGTGGCCGGCCGAGTCTCAAGGTGGTGAAGTAATAAAAAAGGCGACCCGAGGGTCGCCTTTTTCATGCCTGCAATCGAGTGATCAGTCGATGTACTCGAACAGGCGGACGATCTTCTGCACGCCGTCCACGCCCTGGACCACCTGGGTAGCCAGGTCGCCTTCCTTGCGGGTGACCAGGCCCAGCATGTAGACGATGCCGTTCTCGGTCAGGACCTTGATGCGGGTGGAGGGTACGTTCGCGTCAGCGAGCATCTGGCTCTTGATCTTGGTGGTCAGCCAGGTGTCGTTGCTGCGGGCGGCCAGGGAAGAGGGCTGCAGGATCTGCAGCTCGTTGTGCACGGTCTTGACCTTCTGCACTTCCTTGGCGGCCTGTTCGGCCTTGTTTTTCAGGTCGGCGCGTGGAGTCTGGCCGGCCAGCAGGACCACGCCGTTGTAGCTGATCACCACGACGTGGGAATTGCGGTCGAGGTCCGGATCAGCCTTGGCGACGTTCACCGCCACCTTGGTTTCGATCAGCGAGTCGTCGATCTTGCTGCCCAGGGTACGGGTACCCTTGTCATCGTCGATCGGCTTGTCGCGGGTGGCGCTCACGAAGCTGGTGCAGCCACCCAGTGCCATGGTCACGGCCAGTGCGGCTGCGATCAGAGGGGTACGGGTCATTCTTCACTCCCGAACAGTTGACGGTCGATTAGGTCGCACAGGCAATGGATGACCAGCAGGTGGACTTCCTGGATGCGTGCGGTGACCTTGGCCGGAACGCGGATCTCCACGTCTTCGGGCAGCAGCAACGATGCCATGTTGCCGCCGTCACGGCCGGTCAGAGCTACGACAACCATTTCGCGATCATGTGCGGCCTGGATCGCCTGAATGACGTTCGCCGAGTTGCCGCTGGTGGAAATCGCCAGCAGCACGTCACCCGGTTGACCGAGGGCGCGGATCTGCTTGGAGAAGACTTCGTTGTAGCTGTAGTCGTTGGCGATCGAGGTGATGGTAGAGCTGTCGGTGGTCAGGGCGACCGCCGGCAGGCTCGGGCGTTCACGCTCGAAGCGGTTCAGCAGCTCGGAGGAGAAGTGCTGAGCGTCGCCAGCGGAACCGCCGTTGCCGCAGGAGAGAATCTTGCCCTCATTCAGCAGGGCATTGACCATGACCATGCTGGCCTGCTCGATATGCGGGATGAGCACCTCGGTGGCCTGTTGCTTGGTCTCGATGCTGGCATGGAAGAGCTGGCGGATACGGGATTGCATGTCCATCAGGTGTGACCTTTCGTCGGGCGTCTGATCAGGTGTCAAAAGCGTTGGGAATCCAGTTCAAGTGCCCTGCGGAGCCTGGGGTGCGCGCGTCGATGGCGACGATGTCGAACCGGCAGGGGTGACTGCTCCAGCGGGCGTTCTGTTGCAGGAAGAGTTCGGCGGAAATGGCCAGGCGTTGACGCTTGCGCATGTCCACGCTCTCCAGCGCTCCGCCCCAGGCAGAATGCCGGCGGGAGCGAACTTCGACGAATACTACTGTATCGCCGTCCAGCATGACCAGATCGAGCTCGCCTCGGCGGCACATCCAGTTCTGCGCCAGGAGGCGCAATCCATGCTGTTCCAGGTGGGCCAGGGCGGCGGCTTCGGCCTGCAGCCCGGCTTTCTGGGTGGGGCTGTTACCGATCAAATACCGCTGTTCTCCAGCGGCTGGACCTGGCCGTTCTTGAACTCGGCCCAGGGCAGGCGGCGCTCTACGCGCTGGCTGGCGCTGACGCTCAGGGTGCCGGTCAGGCCGTCGACCTGCATGCTCGGCACGGCCTTGAGTTCCGGCAGGCGCGGGGCCAATTGGTAGGCATCGGCGCCCATGGCGTACAGGCGACCGAGGCTGCCGTTGGCGGCCGGCCATTGCGCAGCGACTTGCTGGCGCAGGGCGTTGTTCGGGTTCAGCAGCCACGGAGTCTCGCAGAAGCGGATGCCGTTCAGGTCCTGGTCCTGGGCCGGGTTGTTCACGCCGGTGTACAGGTTGGAGGTGGCGTAGACCGGCAGGTCGCCAGCGTACTGGAAGGCCAGGGTCGGTTTGATCTGGCGCGCTTGCTGCGGGGTGGCGGCGAGGAAGATGAAGTCGATGTCCTGGCGGCGCGATGGCTGGGTGTCGACGCTGCTGTCGAGCACGCCCTGCAGGCGCTTGGCGCGGCCTTCGCTCTGGCGCAGTTGCAGCAGGTCGGCGATCTGGCGGGCCAGTTCAACTGGCTGGTCGACGTGCTCGGCGGCGATCAGGGTGCCGCCGGCGGCTTGCCAGTTGCGGCTGAAGGAGGCGAGCACGCGATCACCCCACTCGCCACGCGGCACCAGGGCCACGGCGCGGCGCATGCCGTCGTTCCAGGCGCGGTTTGCGACTTCGCGGGCTTCGTCCTCGGCGGACAGGCCGAACTGGAACAGCTGGGCCGGACCTTCCTGGTTGCCGTCGGCGTAGTTCAGCGCCAGCGTGGTGATCGGCAGTTGCGGCTGGCTGCTCATCTGCTTGACCAGGTTCTTCTCCAGCGGGCCGACGACCAGTTGTACGCCATCGGCCTGGGCCTGGCGGTAGAACTCGTCCAGCGAGCGCACCTGGGTGCTGTCGTAGAGTTTGATGGCCGGCTGCGCCTGGCCGCCCTGCTGGGCCTGGTAGTGTGCAGCGAGGAAGCCGTCCTGCAGGGCGCGCGCGACGGAGGCCAGTTGGCCTTGCTGCGGCAACAGCAGGCCGATCTTGTTCAGTGGCTGGGCAGCCAGGGACTTCAGCTTGGTGAGCGCGTCGGGCAATTGCTTGGCGGCCGGATGGTCGGGGTTCTGCGCGACCCAGTTGTCGATGTTCGACTGCTGTTCTTTCAGGGTCGACGAGGATTTGGTGATGCGCGCCAGTTCCAGCCAGCCGTTCAGGTCACCTTCGTTGCTGCTGGCCTGCATCTGATCCAGGGGCAGGCTGGACACCAGTTTCCAGATTTCCTCATGGTTGGCCTTGCTGGCCTCGGCGTTGAGCAGCGGATCGATGAACACGCGCTCGCGGGCGGCGCTCAAGGTCTGGCCGTCGGCGGCCAGGGCCAGGGATTTGACCATGCCGGCGCGGGCCTGAAGGTCCACTGGCATTTCGCCCAGGCGCTGGAAGCTGGGGTTGTCGAAGGCCTTCAGTGCGGCCTTGGTCTTGTTGCGGGCCAGTTCGAGTTGGGCGCGCAGCGTGCTGGCGAACACCTGCTGGGCGGGCTTCAGGCTGTCCATGGGGATCTGGTCGAGGATCTGCGTAGAGCGGCCGAGATCCTTCTGCTTGTAGGCCAGATCGGCGGCGGACAGGCGCAGGACGGCAGCTTCGTCCGGCTTGGCGGTGGAGGCCTGCTGCAGCAGCTGTTCGATGCTGGCGTCCGGGGTGCGCGGCAGTTCGCCGAGATTGGACGACGGGGAAGATGCACAGGCGGCGAGCATGCCGGCCAGGAACAGAGCAGATAGCGGACGCAGGCGAGCGATCATATCGGGCTTCTCGTGACGCATTCAAAGAGCTGCCGATTGTACCCAAGCGGCGAGGGGGACGCGATGGCGGCTGCCGGAATCGGGATACAATGCGTCTTTTCCGACACTTCCGGTGAGGTTCTCCCGCGTGACCCTAGGCACTCTCTATGTGGTGGCCACTCCTATTGGCAACCTGGACGACATCAGCGCCCGGGCGCTGAAGGTGCTGGCCGACGTGGCTCTGATCGCAGCCGAGGACACCCGTCACTCCGTGCGCCTGCTGCAGCACTTTGGTATCCAGACGCCACTGGCGGCCTGCCACGAGCACAACGAGCGGGAGCAGGGTGGCCGCTTCCTCACCAAGCTGCAGGCTGGTGAAGACGTCGCGCTGATCTCCGATGCGGGCACGCCGCTGATTTCCGATCCGGGCTACCACCTGGTGCGCCAGGCGCGCGCGGCGGGCATCGCTGTGGTGCCAGTGCCGGGAGCTTGTGCGCTGATCGCTGCGCTTTCCGCTGCTGGCCTGCCGTCGGATCGATTCGTCTTCGAAGGCTTCCTGCCGGCCAAGGTCGCCGGTCGCCGAGGGCGCCTGGAGGCGCTGGTGGATGAGCCGCGCACCCTGATCTTCTACGAGGCGCCGCATCGCGTGCTGGAGTGCATCGAGGATATGGCGGCGATCTTTGGCGACGAACGGCCGGCGCTGCTGGCGCGTGAGCTGACCAAGACCTTCGAGACCCTGAAAGGGCTGCCGCTGGGCGAGTTGCGCGAATTCGTGGCGTCCGACAGTAACCAGCAGCGAGGGGAGTGTGTGCTGCTGGTGGCCGGCAAGCCCGCACCGGAAGGCGATGAGGCGGTGGATGCACAGACGCTGCGGGTGCTCGATCTGCTGCTGGCAGAACTGCCCGTCAAACGTGCCGCAGCGCTTGCTGCGGAGATCACCGGAGCGCGCAAGAACCAGCTTTATCAGATCGCGCTGGAGCGCCAGGGCAAGGCTTGAGCTTGTCCTGAGCGTCGTCAGCCGCTAACCTTGCGGACTGAGAGTCGATTGGACAGTCGCTGTTCCGTGGTGTTCCACCACGGGGTGGAGGAAAGTCCGGGCTCCATAGGGCAGAGTGCCAGGTAACGCCTGGGAGGCGCGAGCCTACGGAAAGTGCCACAGAAAATAACCGCCTAAGCGCGCAAGCGCCGGTAAGGGTGAAAAGGTGCGGTAAGAGCGCACCGCACGTCTGGCAACAGTTCGTGGCTAGGTAAACCCCACTCGGAGCAAGATCAAATAGGAACCCATTGGCGCGGCCCGCGTTGGGTTCGGGTAGATCGCTTGAGGCATGCAGTGATGTATGTCCCAGAGGAATGGCTGTCCTCGACAGAACCCGGCTTACAGATCGACTCTCAGCACTTTTTCTCCACTTCTTCCCACATGACCATTTGTCGCTGACCGGAAGAAGTTACAAACTTAAGAAATCACTTTAAGTATGAAAGCCCAGTGTTTTGAAAACACTGGGCTTTTCTCTTTTCTAGCGCGTCAAATTCCCTCCCCGAACCTCGCAAAAGCACGCTAAATCTCGGTCCTGTAAGGATTTTTCCCCTCTGGCTCGCCTTGACGGTGGGGAGCGTGGATTTCTATAGTGTGCGGAAGTGGTACGAAGTGGGTAAAAGTGGGATCAACAGGCATGGATAGCCAACCACAGGGGAAGCGCTGACGTGTTTCGCGGAGCTAACGCCATCAGTCTCGACGCCAAAGGGCGCCTCGCGATGCCGAGTCGGTATCGTGACGAGCTCGTTTCGCGTTGCAATGGCCAGCTCATCGTCACCATCGATGCCGTCGACACCTGCCTCACCGTCTACCCCCTCCCAGAATGGGAACTCATCGAAGCCAAGCTGCGCGAACTGCCCTCGCTGCGTGAAGAAACGCGGCGCCTGCAACGCTTGCTGATTGGTAATGCCGTTGACCTGGAGCTGGATGGCGCCGGGCGTTTTCTCATTCCGCCGCGCCTGCGTGAGTACGCCGGCCTGGACAAGAAAGCGATGCTGGTCGGCCAGCTGAACAAGTTCCAGTTGTGGGACGAAGACAAATGGAATGCGGTTGCCGAGGCCGATCTCGCAGCCATCAAAGAACCCGGCGGTCTGCCGGATGAATTGCGCGACCTTATTCTGTGAGCCTGCCTGTGACCAGTACCTTCCAACACATCACCGTTCTGCTCGAGGAGGCCGTCGAAGCGCTGGCCCCCCTGGAGGGCGGCCGCTATGTGGACGGCACCTTCGGAAGGGGAGGGCACAGCCGGGCCTTGCTCGGCAAGCTCGGCCCGGGCGGTCAACTGCTCGGGTTCGACAAGGACCCCCAGGCGATTGCGACGGGAAAAACACTGGCGGCCGAAGACGGCCGCTTCGTCATTGTGCAAAGGTCCTTCGCCGAGATGGCGGAAGAGTTCTCCGCGCGTGGTCTGCAGGGCAGCGTGAACGGCGTTCTGCTGGACCTGGGCGTGTCCTCGCCGCAGCTGGATGACCCCGAGCGAGGCTTCAGCTTCCTCAACGATGGCCCGCTGGACATGCGCATGAACCCGGAGCAGGGCGTCAGTGCTGCGCAGTGGATCGCCACAGCCGCGGAAGACGAGATCGCTCGCGTATTCAAGGATTACGGCGAAGAACGCTTCGCCAAGCGTATGGCACGCGCCATCGTGCAGCGTCGCGCGGAAGCGCCTTTCGAGCGCACTGCAGATCTGGCCGCCGTAATCACCGAGGCCAATCCGGCCTGGGAGAAGGGCAAGAACCCGGCTACTCGCGCTTTCCAGGGATTGCGCATCTTCATCAACAACGAGTTGGGCGATCTGGAGCGCGGCCTTGAAGCTGCGCTGGAAGGTCTGGCCGTGGGTGGTCGCCTGGTGGTGATCAGCTTCCATTCGCTGGAAGACCGCATCGTCAAACAGTTCATGCGCAAGCAGGTGAAGGGTGAGGCAGACAATCTGCCACGCAATCTGCCGATCCAGGTCAAGCCTTTCGATCCACGCATGAAGCTGATCGGCAAGCCGGTCTACGCCTCCGAGGCGGAGCTCAAGGCCAACCCGCGTTCGCGCAGCGCAGTCATGCGTATCGCGGAGAAGCTCAGATGAGCCGCCTGTTCTCCAAGCGTCTGCCTACCGGCAGCTTCTTCATGTTGCTGCTGTTCATCGGCGTGCTGCTGTCCGCGATTTCCGTTTCCTACAGCGCTTACTGGAACCGCCAACTGCTCAACTCGCTTTACACCGAGCTCAACATTCGCGACAAGGCGCAGGCCGAATATGGCCGCCTGATCCTCGAGCAGAGCACCTGGACGGCCCACAGCCGTATCGAAGGCCTGGCGACCGACCAGTTGAAGATGCGCGTGCCCGATCCGACCGAAATCATCATGGTGGCGCCATGAGAGACCTGGCCGGCGCTCGTTATCCCTGGCGCTTCCGCGTCGTCATCGCCCTGCTGCTGGCGATGGTGGCGGCGATCGCCTGGCGGATCGTCGACCTGCACGTCATTGACCACGACTTCCTCAAGGGCCAGGGCGATGCGCGCAGCGTGCGGCACATCACCATTCCCGCGCACCGTGGCCTGATTACCGATCGTAATGGCGAGCCGCTGGCCGTCAGTACGCCGGTCGCGACCCTCTGGGCCAACCCCAAGGAGTTGGTCCTCGAACGTGAAAAGTGGGGATTCCTCGCCGACGCCCTGGGTCAGCCCAAGGCGGCTCTGTCCGAGCGTCTGGACGCGAACGCGGACAAGGAGTTCATCTATCTGGTTCGGGGCCTGACCCCGGAGCAGGGCGACGCGGTGATGGCCCAGGTGAAGACCCATCGAATTCCCGGCGTCTATTCGGTCGAGGAATTCCGCCGCTTCTACCCGTCCGGCGAAGTCGCCGCTCAGGTAGTGGGCTTCACCGACGTCGACGACCGCGGCCGTGAAGGCGTGGAACTGGCCTTCGACAGCTGGCTGGCTGGTGTGCCGGGCAAGCGTCAGGTGCTCAAGGACCGCCGTGGCCACCTGATCCGCGATGTGCAGGTCACCCGTAACGCCAAGGCCGGCAAGACCCTGGCCCTGTCCATTGACCTGCGCCTGCAGTACCTCGCCAACCGCGAACTGCGCAACGCGCTGGTGGAGAACGGCGCCAAGGCCGGCAGCCTGGTGATTCTCGATGTGAAATCCGGCGAAGTGCTGGCCATGGCCAACCAGCCGACCTACAACCCGAACAACCGTCGCAACCTGCAGCCGGCGATGATGCGCAACCGCGCCATGATCGACGTGTTCGAGCCGGGTTCGACCATGAAGCCGTTCTCCATGAGCGCGGCGCTTGAAACCGGCCGCTGGAAACCCACCGACAAGGTCGAGGTCTACCCCGGCACGCTGCAGATCGGCCGCTATACCATTCGTGACGTGTCCCGTACCGAAGGCCCGGTTCTGGACCTGACCGGCATCCTGATCCGCTCCAGTAACGTGGGCATGAGCAAGGTCGCCTTCGATATCGGCGGCGAGGCTATCTACAGCCTGATGCAGAAGGTCGGCCTCGGCCAGGACACCGGTCTGGGCTTCCCCGGCGAGCGCGTCGGCAACCTGCCGAACTACCGGGAATGGCGCAAGGCAGAAACCGCGACCCTGTCCTACGGCTACGGCCTGTCCGTCACCGCGATCCAGCTGGCCCATGCCTATGCGGCGCTGGCCAACAATGGACGCAGCGTGCCGCTGACCATGGTCCGCGCTGATCGCCCGGCAGAAGCCACCCAGGTCATCCCCGAGCCGGTCGCCAAGACCATGCAGGGCATGCTGCAGCAAGTGATCGAAGCGCCCAATGGCGTGTACCGCGCCCAGGTGCCGGGTTACCACGTGGCCGGCAAGTCCGGTACCGCGCGCAAGACCGCGACCGGCGCCAAGGGCTATGCCGAGAATTCCTACCGCTCCCTGTTCGCCGGCTTTGCGCCGATGAGCAATCCGCGCTACGTCGCCGTGGTGGTCATCGATGAACCCAGCAAGGCCGGCTACTTCGGTGGCCTGGTTTCCGCGCCGGTGTTCAGCAAGGTGATGTCCGGAACGCTGCGCCTGATGAACGTGCCGCCGGACAACCTGCCGGCGACCCCGCAGCAACAAGCTGATGCTGCGCCCGCTGCCAAAGGAGGGCGTGGCTGATGCCGATGAGCCTGAATCAACTGTTGCCGCAAGCCGAAAGTGGCGAACTGATCCGTGAGCTGACTCTGGACAGCCGTACCGTCAAGCCGGGCGATTTGTTCCTGGCCGTGCCGGGTGGTCGTCAGGATGGCCGCGGGCACATTGCTGCCGCGCTCAGCCTGGGCGCCGCCGCCATTGCCTATGAGGCCGAGGGCGCTGTCGATCTGCCGCCCAGTGATGTCCCGATGATCGCCATCAAGGGTCTCGCCAAGCAGCTGTCCGCCATTGCCGGGCGCTTCTATGGCGAGCCGAGCCGTGGCGTCGAACTGGTCGGCGTGACTGGCACCAACGGCAAGACCAGCGTCAGTCAGCTGGTGGCCCAGGCGCTGGACCTGCTCGGCGAGCGCTGCGGTATCGTCGGCACCCTCGGCACCGGTTTCTATGGCGCGCTGGAAAGCGGCCGTCACACCACGCCTGACCCGCTCGCCGTGCAGGCGACCCTGGCGCGCCTGAAGCAAGCTGGCGCCAAGGCCGTGGCCATGGAAGTGTCCTCCCACGGCCTGGAGCAAGGCCGTGTCGCGGCGCTGGGCTTCGACGTGGCGGTGTTCACCAACCTGTCCCGCGACCACCTGGACTACCACGGCTCGATGGAGGCCTACGGTGCCGCCAAGGCCAAGCTGTTCGCCTGGCAGGGCCTGCGCTGCCGGGTGATCAACCTGGACGACGACTTCGGCCGTCAACTGGCCGCCGAGTCCCACGAATCCCGTCTGATGGGTTACAGCTTGAGCGACCCGTCTGCCTACATCTATTGCCGCGAAGCCTCCTTCAGCGATGCCGGCGTGCAAGCGCAGATCGTCACCCCGCAGGGCGAAGGTCTGCTGCGCAGTTCGCTGCTGGGCAAGTTCAACCTGAGCAACCTGCTGGCCGTGGTCGGTGCGCTGCTGGGCCTGGACTACCCGCTGGGCGATGTGCTCAAGGTGCTGCCGCAGCTGGAAGGCCCGATCGGCCGCATGCAGCGCCTGGGCGGCGGCGAAAGCCGCTGGTAGTCGTGGACTACGCCCACACCCCGGACGCGCTGGAAAAAGTCCTGCTGGCCCTGCGGCCGCACGTTCACGGCCAGTTGCTGTGCCTGTTCGGTTGCGGTGGCGACCGTGACAGCGGCAAGCGCCCGATCATGGCGCAGATCGCCGAGCAGCATGCTGATCGCGTGCTGGTCACCGATGACAACCCGCGCACCGAGAAGAGCGACGCGATCATCGCGGACATTCGTGCCGGCTTCACCAAGCCCGAAGCGGTCGAATTCGTGCCCGGTCGTGGCGAAGCCATCGCCCGTCTGATTGCTTCTGCCGGAGTCGACGATGTCGTGCTGCTGGCCGGCAAGGGACATGAGGATTACCAGGAGATCGACGGTGTTCGCCACCCGTTCTCCGATCTGGATCAAGCCGCCAAGGCGCTGGCTGCCTGGGAGGTGAGGCGTGCTTAAGCCCCTTTCGCTCAATGAGGTCGCTGCTGCACTGCAAGGCCGAGTGGTCGGTGCTGATGTCAGCTTCGATGCCGTGAGCACCGATAGCCGCGCCATCGTGCCCGGCCAGCTGTTCATTGCCCTGACCGGGCCGCGTTTCGATGGTCACGACTACCTGGCCGACGTCGCCGCCAAGGGCGCAGTCGCCGCCCTGGTCGAACGCGAAGTCGCCAGTGCGCCGCTGCCGCAATTGGTCGTGGCAGACACTCGTATTGCACTGGGCCAGCTCGGCGCGCTGAACCGCACTGCCTTCACCGGCCGTGTTGCCGCCGTGACCGGCTCCAGCGGCAAGACCACCGTGAAGGAAATGCTCGCCAGCATCCTGCGGACCCAGGGCGAAGTCCTGGCGACCCGCGGCAACCTGAACAACGACCTCGGTGCGCCGCTTACCCTGTTGCAGCTGGCTCCAGAGCACAAGAGCGCCGTCATCGAGCTGGGCGCCAACCGTGTCGGGGAGATCGCCTACACCGTCGCGCTGACCCGTCCGCAGGTCGCCATCATCACCAACGCCGGCACTGCCCACGTGGGCGAGTTCGGTGGTCAGGACAAGATTGTCCTGGCCAAGGGCGAGATCCTCGAAGGGTTGGCCGCTGACGGCGTGGCGATCCTCAACCGTGACGACAAGGCCTTCGATACCTGGCAGGCCCGTGCCTCCGGTCGTCGTATTTCCAGTTTCGGCCTGCACGATAGCCGCGCTGACTTCCGCGCCAGCGATGTACAGCGTGACGCCCGCGGTTGCCCGGGGTTCACCCTGCAGGGTCCGGCTGGCGAGGCTGCCGTTCAGCTGAATCTTCTGGGTGAGCACAACGTCACGAACGCGCTGGCCGCCGCCGCCGCCGCCCACGCCCTTGGCGTGCCGCTGGTCGGGATCGTTTCCGGCCTGCAGAACCTGCAGCCGGTCAAGGGTCGCGCCGTAGCCCAGCTGGCGACGAATGGCATGCGTGTGATCGATGACAGCTACAACGCCAACCCGGCTTCAATCTGCGCGGCGATTGATATACTCGCCGGCTTTTCCGGCCGGACCGTCCTGGTCCTCGGGGACATGGGCGAGCTGGGTGCCTGGGCGGAATCTTCCCACCGCGAAGTGGGAACCTACGCCATTGGCAAAGTCACCGCGCTCTATGCCGTCGGACCGTTGATGAGCCACGCCGTGCAGGCGTTCGGTTCCGCGGGCCGGCACTTCGCCGATCAGGCCAGCCTGATCCAGGCCCTGGCCGAAGAAGCTTCGACAACCACCATTCTGATCAAGGGTTCCCGCAGCGCGGCGATGGACAAGGTCGTCGCGGCGCTCTGTGGTTCCTCCGAGGAGAGTCACTAAATGCTGCTGCTGCTCGCCGAGTACCTGCAACAGTTCTACAAGGGCTTCGGCGTCTTCCAGTACCTGACCCTGCGCGGCATCCTGAGCGTGCTGACCGCACTCGCCCTGTCGCTGTGGCTGGGCCCGTGGATGATCCGCACCCTGCAGATCCGTCAGATCGGCCAGTCCGTGCGCAACGACGGTCCGCAATCGCACCTGTCCAAGAAAGGCACGCCGACCATGGGCGGCGCGCTGATCCTCACCGCCATCGCCATCAGCACGCTGCTGTGGTCCGACTGGTCGAACCGCTACGTCTGGGTCGTGCTCGCCGTGACCCTGCTGTTCGGCGCCATCGGCTGGGTGGATGACTACCGCAAGGTGATCGAGAAGAACTCCCGCGGCCTGCCGAGCCGCTGGAAGTATTTCTGGCAGTCGGTATTCGGCCTGGGCGCGGCGATCTTCCTCTATATGACGGCCGAGACGCCGGTCGAGACCACCCTGATCGTTCCGATGCTGAAGAACGTCGAGATCCCGCTGGGCATCTTCTTCGTGGTGCTGACCTACTTCGTGATCGTCGGCTCGAGCAACGCGGTGAACCTGACCGATGGCCTCGACGGTCTGGCGATCATGCCGACCGTGATGGTTGGCGGCGCGCTGGGGATCTTCTGCTACCTGTCGGGCAACATCAAATTCGCCGAATACCTGTTCATCCCGAGCGTGCCGGGCGCGGGTGAGCTGATCATCTTCTGCGGCGCCATCGTCGGCGCGGGGCTGGGCTTCCTCTGGTTCAACACCTATCCGGCGCAGGTCTTCATGGGGGACGTTGGCGCGCTGGCTCTCGGCGCTGCGCTGGGCACCATCGCTGTGATCGTCCGCCAGGAAATCGTGCTGTTCATCATGGGCGGCGTGTTCGTCATGGAAACCCTGTCGGTGGTGATCCAGGTCGCCTCCTTCAAGCTGACCGGCAAGCGGGTATTCCGCATGGCGCCGATCCACCACCACTTCGAACTCAAAGGCTGGCCGGAGCCGCGCGTGATCGTGCGCTTCTGGATCATCACGGTGATTCTCGTGCTGATCGGTCTGGCCACGTTGAAACTGCGTTGAGGACTGATCGAGCATGAGCCTGATCGCTTCCGACCAATTCCGCATCGTTGTCGGCCTCGGCAAGAGCGGCATGTCCCTGGTGCGCTACCTGGCGCGCCAGGGTGTGCCGTTTGCCGTGGCCGATACGCGCGCGAATCCGCCGGAGCTGGCGACCCTGCGCGAGCTGTATCCGCAGGTCGAGGTGCGCTGCGGTGACCTCGACGCCGATTTCCTCTGCCGCGCCCGAGGAACTCTACGTGAGCCCCGGCCTGTCGCTGCGCGTCCCGGCGCTGATCGAAGCCGCTGCCCGTGGCGTACGCATGTCCGGCGATGTCGACCTGTTCGCGCGTCACGCGAAGGCGCCGATCGTCGCCATCACCGGTTCCAACGCCAAGAGCACCGTCACCACCCTGGTGGGCGACATGGCCAAGGCAGCCGGCAAGCGCGTCGCCGTTGGCGGCAACCTCGGCACCCCGGCGCTGGACCTGCTGGCCGATGACGTCGAGCTGTACGTGGTGGAGCTGTCCAGCTTCCAGCTGGAAACCTGCGAGCGTCTGAACGCCGAGGTCGCCACCTGTGCTCAACGTCAGCGAAGACCACATGGACCGCTATGACGGCATGGCCGATTACCACCTCGCCAAGCACCGCATCTTCCGCGGCGCGAAACAGGTCGTGGTGAATCGTGCCGACGCGTTGAGCCGCCCGCTGATCGCTGACAACGTGCCGTGCTGGACCTTCGGTATCAACAAGCCGGACTTCAAGGCCTTCGGCTTGATCGAAGAGGACGGCGAGAAGTGGCTGGCCTTCCAGTTCGACAAGCTGATGCCGGCGCGCGAGCTGAAGATCCGTGGCGCGCACAACCAGTCCAATGCCCTGGCGGCGCTGGCGCTGGGGCACGCGGTCGGCTTGCCGTTCGAGCCGATGCTGCAGACCCTGCGTGAATTCGCCGGTCTCGCCCACCGCTGCCAGTGGGTTCGCGAGCGCAATGGCGTGAACTACTACGACGACTCCAAGGCCACCAACGTCGGCGCTGCCCTGGCCGCCATCGAAGGCCTGGGAGCGGATATCGACGGCAAGCTGGTGCTGATCGCCGGCGGCGACGGCAAGGGCGCCGACTTCCACGACCTGCGTGACCCGGTCGCGCAACATTGCCGCGCCGTGGTGCTGCTGGGGCGTGATGCTGAGTTGGTCAGCGCTGCCATTGGCAACGTCGTGCCCAAGGTTCGCGTGAATACTCTCGAAGAAGCTGTCGAGCACGCCAGCGATCTGGCCCTGCCGGGCGACGCGGTGCTGCTGTCGCCGGCCTGCGCCAGCCTGGACATGTTCAAGAACTACGAAGAACGCGGACGCCTGTTCGCCAAGGCCGTGGAGGAGCTCGCCTGATGTTCTCCTTCCTGCGCCCGTACCCGTCCCCGCTGATCAGCCGTAATGGCATCGACATCGACTTCCCGCTGCTCGCGGGTTGTCTGGCGCTGCTCGGCCTCGGCCTGGTGATGGTCACTTCGGCATCCTCCGAAGTCGCCGCGGCGCAGTCCGGCAATCCGCTGTACTTCTCGGTCCGCCACCTGATCTATCTCGCCATCGGCTTCGTCGCCTGCGGCGTGACCATGATGGTGCCGATGGAAACCTGGCAACGCTGGGGCTGGAAGTTATTGGCCGTAGCCTTCCTGCTGCTGGTGATGGTGATCACCCCCGGCATCGGTCGCGAGGTGAACGGTTCCATGCGCTGGATCGGCTTCGGCCTGTTCAACATCCAGCCCTCGGAGATCGCCAAGGTCTTCGTGGTGATCTTCATGGCCGGCTACCTCGTCCGTCGCCAGGAAGAAGTGCGCGAGAGCTGGCTGGGCTTCTTCAAGCCTTTCGTGGTGCTGCTGCCCATGGCCGGCCTGCTGCTGCGTGAGCCGGACTTCGGCGCCACCGTGGTGATGATGGGTGCGGCCGCGGCGATGCTGTTCCTCGGCGGCGTGGGCCTGTTCCGCTTCGGCCTGATGGTCGCGCTGGCAGTGGGTGCCGTTGTTCTGCTGATCCAGACCCAGCCTTACCGGATGGCGCGTCTGACCAACTTCACCGACCCCTGGGCCGACCAGTTCGGCGCGGGCTACCAGCTCAGCCAGGCGCTGATCGCCTTCGGCCGCGGCGGCTGGACCGGCATGGGCCTGGGCAACAGCATCCAGAAGCAGTTCTACCTGCCCGAGGCGCACACCGACTTCGTGTTCGCCGTGCTCGCGGAAGAGCTGGGTATCGTCGGCGCGATGGCCACCGTGGCCCTGTTCGTCTTCGTCAGCCTGCGCGCGCTGTACATCGGTATCTGGGCCGAGCAGTCGAAACAGTACTTCTCCGCCTACGTCGCCTACGGGCTGGCTTTCCTGTGGATCGGCCAGTTCCTGATCAACGTGGGTGTGAACGTCGGCCTGCTGCCGACCAAGGGCCTGACCTTGCCGTTCCTCAGCTACGGCGGCAGCTCCCTGGTTATCTGCTGTGCCCAGCTGGGGATGCTGCTGCGCATCGAATGGGAACGCCGCACCGTGATGGGCAGCGAGGAATATGAATTCAGCGAAGAGGACTTTGCCGATGAAAGGTAACGTCCTGATCATGGCGGGCGGCACCGGCGGACACGTGTTCCCGGCCCTGGCCTGCGCCCGTGAGTTCCAGGCGCGTGGCTACAGCGTGCACTGGCTGGGCACCCCGCGTGGCATCGAGAACGACCTGGTACCCAAGGCCGGCCTGCCGCTGCACCTGATCAACGTCAGTGGCCTGCGTGGCAAGGGCCTCAAGTCCCTGCTGCGCGCGCCGTTCGATCTGCTCAAGTCGCTGTTCCAGGCCCTGGGCGTGGTTCGCCAGCTCAAGCCGGTCTGCGTGCTCGGCCTGGGTGGTTACGTCACCGGTCCGGGCGGCCTGGCTGCGAAGCTGTCCGGCGTGCCGCTGGTGATCCATGAGCAGAACGCCGTCGCCGGCACCGCCAACCGTAGCCTCGCGCCGCTGGCCAAGCGCGTCTGCGAAGCCTTCCCGGACACCTTCGACAGCAGCGCCAAACGCCTGACCACCGGCAACCCGGTGCGCGTCGAGCTGTTCCTGGAAGAGAGCGCTCGTGCGCCCTTGGCCGGTCGTCGCGTCAACCTGCTGGTGCTGGGTGGCAGCCTGGGTGCCGAGCCGCTGAACAAGCTGCTGCCTGAAGCGCTGGCGCAGGTTCCGGCCGAAATCCGCCCGGCCATTCGCCATCAGGCCGGTCGTCAGCATGACGAAATTACGGCGGAGCGTTATCGCACTGCGGGTGTCGAAGCGGACGTAGCTCCGTTCATCGCAGACATGGCCGCTGCCTACGCCTGGGCCGATCTGGTGATCTGCCGCGCCGGAGCGCTGACCGTGAGCGAGCTGACTGCCGCCGGCCTGCCGTCCTTCCTGGTGCCGCTGCCCCACGCGATCGACGACCACCAGACCAAGAACGCCGAATTCCTGGTGCGGGAGGGCGCGGCCCTGCTGCTGCCACAGAAATCTACCAGCGCCGCCGAACTGGCCGCGCAGCTGTCCGAGGTATTGATGCATCCCGATTCCCTGACCCGCATGGCCGCTCGCGCACGCAGCCTGGCCAAGCCCGAGGCTACCCGCACGGTAGTCGACGCCTGCCTGGAGGTGGCCCGTGGTTAAAGAACCCACCGGCGTCACCCGCACCATGCGGCGCATCCGCCGCATCCACTTCGTCGGCATCGGTGGCGTGGGCATGTGCGGTATCGCGGAAGTGCTGCTCAACCTCGGCTACGAAGTCTCCGGCTCCGACCTCAAGGCGTCTCCGGTCACCGAGCGCCTGGAGAAATTCGGTGCGGAAATCTTCATCGGCCACCGCGCGGAAAACTCCGACGGCGCCGACGTGCTGGTGGTGTCCAGCGCCGTGAACAAATCGAACCCGGAAGTTGCCGCTGCACTGGACCGCCGCGTGCCGGTGGTGCCACGTGCCGAGATGCTCGCCGAGCTGATGCGCTATCGCCACGGCATCGCCGTGGCCGGTACCCATGGCAAGACCACAACCACCAGCCTGATCGCCTCGGTATTCGCCGCAGGTGGTCTGGATCCGACCTTCGTCATCGGCGGCCGCCTGAACGCTGCCGGCACCAACGCGCAGCTGGGTACCAGCCGCTACCTGGTGGCCGAGGCCGACGAGAGTGACGCCAGCTTCCTGCACCTGCAGCCGATGGTCTCGGTAGTCACCAACATCGACGCCGACCACATGAGCACTTACGGCGGCGACTTCAACAAGCTCAAGCGCACCTTCGTCGACTTCCTGCACAACCTGCCGTTCTACGGTCTGGCCGTAGTCTGCGTGGACGACCCGGTGGTGCGCGAGATCCTGCCGCAGGTCGCCCGTCCGACCGTGACCTACGGCCTGAGCGAGGACGCTGACGTTCGCGCCATCAACATCCGCCAGGAAGGCATGCGTACCTACTTCACCGTGCTGCGCCCCGAGCGCGAGCCGCTGGACGTCTCGGTGAACATGCCCGGCCTGCACAACGTGCTGAACTCCCTGGCGACCATCGTCATCGCTACCGACGAAGGCATCTCCGACGAAGCCATTGTCCAGGGCCTGTCCGGCTTCCAAGGCGTTGGTCGGCGCTTCCAGGTCTATGGCGACCTGCAGGTTCAGGGCGGCAGCGTGATGCTGGTCGACGACTACGGTCACCACCCGCGCGAAGTCGCGGCAGTGATCAAGGCCGTACGTGGCGGCTGGCCGGAGCGCCGTCTGGTGATGGTCTATCAACCGCACCGCTTCAGCCGTACCCGCGATCTGTATGACGATTTCGTGCAGGTGCTGGGCGAGGCCAACGTGCTGATGCTGATGGAGGTCTACCCGGCCGGCGAAGAGCCGATTCCCGGCGCCGACAGCCGTCACCTGTGCCACAGCATCCGCCAGCGCGGCCAGCTCGACCCGATCTACCTGGAGCGTGGCGGTGACCTCGCTTCGCTGCTCAAGCCACTGCTGCGTCCGGGCGACATCCTGCTCTGCCAGGGCGCCGGCGATATCGGCGGGCTGGCTCCGGCACTGATCAAGAATCCGATGTTCGGCGCCGACGCTACTGCTGGCGCTGAGGGGAAGAAGCAATGAGTGACGCCCTCAAGTCCGCCCTCGAGCCCCGCGCCTTCGGTCGCGTCGCCGTGCTGTATGGCGGCAAGAGCGCCGAGCGCGAGGTGTCGCTGAAGTCCGGCGCTATGGTCCTGCAGGCTCTGCAGGGCGCGGGCGTGGACGCTTTCGGCATCGATGTGGGCGACGATCTGCTGGAGCGACTGACCCGCGAGAAGATCGACCGCGCCTTCATCATCCTCCACGGTCGTGGCGGTGAAGACGGCACCATGCAGGGCCTGCTGGAAATCGCCGGCATTCCTTACACCGGCAGCGGCGTGCTCGCGTCCGCCCTGGCCATGGACAAGCTGCGCACCAAGCGTGTCTGGCTGAGTCTCGGCTTGCCGACGCCCGACCACGCTGTGCTTGCCAGCGAAGACGATTGCCGTGCCGCGGCCGTGAAGCTGGGTTTCCCGCTGATCGTCAAGCCGGCCAGCGAGGGTTCGAGCATCGGCATGGCCAAGGTGAACAGCGAGCAAGAGCTGATCGCCGCCTGGGCCGCTGCTGCGAAATACGATCCGCAGGTGCTCGTTGAGCAGTGGATCAGTGGTCCCGAGTACACCGTCGCGATCCTCCGTGGCCAGGTGCTGCCGCCCATTCGTCTGGGCACCCCGCACACCTTCTACGACTACGACGCGAAGTACCTGGCCAACGATACCCAGTACCAGATTCCCTGCGGCCTCGACGCTGACAAGGAGCAGGAACTCAAGGACCTGACCGCGCGTGCCTGCGATGCCCTCGGCATTCAGGGCTGGGGTAGGACCGATGTGATGCAGGACGCCCAAGGGCGCTTCTGGCTGTTGGAAGTGAACACCGCACCGGGCATGACCGACCACAGCCTGGTGCCCATGGCCGCGCGCGCGGCCGGCCTGGATTTCCAGCAACTGGTGCTGGCGATCCTCGCCGACAGCGTCGAGGCAAGGGGGTAAGTCATGAACGGCGCGCAGCTTCGTCACCAGAATCCCGGAATCGGCCGTGCTCCCGCGCGCAAGCCGGTACCGCGCGGCGCCAGCCGTCTGGTGGCCAAGGAGCCGCTCAGCGCTCGCATGCCCAAGCCCAGCTTCGGCTTCCTGAAGGTGCTGCTGTGGCCTCTGGTGCTGGGCGTGCTGGGCGGCGGTGCATACTACGGCGCGCAGTACGTGCTGCCTTACGCGGACCGGCCGATCGCCAAGGTCAGCGTGGAAGGCGACCTCAGCTACATCAGCCAGGCGGCGGTGCAGCAGCGGATCAGCCCCTACGTGTCGGCCAGCTTCTTCACCATCGACCTGGCCGGCATGCGCCAGGAGCTGGAGCAGATGCCCTGGATCGCGCATGCCGAAGTACGCCGCGTATGGCCTGACCAGGTGGTTGTCCGCCTGGACGAGCAATTGCCCATCGCCCGATGGGGTGACGAAGCCCTCCTGAACAACCAGGGTCAGGCTTTCGCCCCGCGTGAAGTGGCCAACTACGAGCACCTGCCGCGCCTGTCCGGCCCGCAGCGCGCTCAGCAACAAGTGATGCAGCAGTACCAGATTCTCAGCCAGATGCTCCGCCCGCTGGGCTTCACCATCGCCAGCCTGGACATGAGCTCACGCGGCGCCTGGACCCTGGGCACCGCGCAGGGCGTAGAGATCATGCTGGGCCGCGATCACGCGGTAGAACAGATTCGCCGGTTCGTGACCATCTACGACAAGGCGCTGAAAGACCAGATTACGAAAATTGCCCGCATCGACATGCGCTACCCCAACGGCCTGGCCGTGGGTTGGCGCGATCCGATGCCGGAAGCGACGGTGGCTCAGACCACCGCCGCGCAGTGAGTTGAGGAGACTTCTATAAACATGGCAAGCGTGCAGAGCGGCAAAATGGTCGTTGGCCTGGACATCGGCACCTCCAAGGTGGTGGCGCTGGTGGGCGAGGTGGCGGCTGATGGCAAGCTGGAAATCGTCGGTATCGGGACGCACCCATCGCGCGGCCTGAAGAAGGGCGTGGTGGTCAACATCGAGTCCACCGTGCAGTCGATCCAGCGCGCCATCGATGAAGCCCAGCAAATGGCGGGCTGCCGTATCCACTCTGCCTTTGTCGGCATCGCCGGCAACCATATCCGCAGCCTGAATTCCCACGGCATCGTGGCGATCCGTGACCGCGAAGTGAGTGGTGCGGACATCGAACGCGTACTGGACGCGGCCCAGGCCGTGGCCATCCCGGCCGACCAGCGTGTGCTGCACACCCTGGCCCAGGACTACGTTATCGATAACCAGGAAGGCGTACGCGAGCCGCTGGGCATGTCCGGCGTGCGCCTGGAAGCCAAGGTGCACGTAGTGACCTGCGCTGTGAACGCCGCACAGAACATCGAGAAGTGCGTGCGCCGCTGCGGTCTTGAGGTGGACGACATCATCCTCGAGCAGCTGGCCTCGGCCTACTCCGTGCTCACCGAGGACGAGAAGGAACTGGGCGTGTGCCTGGTGGACATCGGCGGCGGCACCACCGATATCGCCATCTTCACCGAAGGCGCCATCCGCCACACGGCGGTAATCCCGATCGCTGGTGACCAGGTCACCAATGACATCGCCATGGCGCTGCGCACCCCGACTCAGTACGCTGAGGAAATCAAGATTCGCTACGCCTGTGCCCTGGCCAAGCTGGCCGGCCCCGGCGAAACCATCAAGGTGCCCAGCGTCGGTGATCGTCCGCCGCGGGAACTGTCGCGCCAAGCGCTTGCCGAAGTGGTCGAGCCTCGTTACGACGAGCTCTTCACCCTGGTTCAGGCAGAGCTGCGTCGCAGTGGCTACGAGGACCTGATTCCCGCCGGGATCGTCCTGACCGGCGGCACTTCCAAGATGGAAGGCGCCGTCGAGCTGGCCGAAGAGATCTTTCACATGCCGGTGCGCCTGGGCGTACCACACAGCGTCAAGGGACTGGCCGACGTCGTGCGCAATCCAATCTATTCCACCGGTGTGGGGCTGCTCCTGTACGGACTGCAAAAGCAATCCGACGGCATCTCCATGTCCGGCAGCAGCTTCAGCAGCGACGAACCCAAGACACCAGTACTGGAAAAGCTTAAACGCTGGGTCCAGGGCAATTTCTGATTTACCACCGCGGTAAACGTAGGCAACACAACTAGAAAGGAAGGAGAGGGGAAATGTTTGAACTGGTAGATAACGTCCCGCAAACAGCAGTCATCAAAGTGATCGGCGTAGGTGGTGGCGGCGGCAACGCCGTGAACCACATGGCCAAGAACAACGTTGATGGCGTCGAATTCATTTGCGCCAACACCGATGCGCAGGCGCTGAAAAACATCGCCGCGCGCACAGTGCTGCAGCTCGGCCCGGGCGTGACCAAGGGCCTGGGCGCTGGCGCCAACCCTGAAGTGGGCCGTCAGGCCGCCATCGAGGACCGCGAGCGTATCGCCGAAGTCCTGGAAGGCGCCGACATGGTCTTCATCACCACTGGCATGGGTGGCGGTACCGGTACCGGTGCTGCGCCGATCATCGCCGAGGTTGCCAAGGAAATGGGCATCCTCACCGTGGCTGTGGTCACCCGTCCGTTCCCGTTCGAAGGCCGCAAGCGCATGCAGATCGCCGACGAAGGCATCCGCTCGCTGGCGGAAAGCGTCGACTCGCTGATCACCATCCCGAACGAAAAACTGCTGACCATCCTGGGCAAGGATGCGAGCCTGCTCGCCGCCTTCGCCAAGGCTGACGATGTGCTGGCCGGTGCCGTTCGCGGTATCTCCGACATCATCAAGCGCCCGGGCATGATCAACGTCGACTTCGCCGACGTGAAAACCGTCATGAGCGAAATGGGCATGGCCATGATGGGGACCGGTTGCGCCAGCGGCCCGAACCGCGCTCGCGAAGCGACCGAAGCCGCGATCCGCAACCCGCTGCTGGAAGACGTCAACCTGCAGGGCGCCCGCGGCATCCTGGTCAACATCACCGCCGGTCCGGACCTGTCCCTGGGCGAGTACTCCGACGTGGGTAACATCATCGAGCAGTTCGCTTCCGAGCACGCCACTGTGAAAGTGGGCACCGTGATCGATCCGGACATGCGCGACGAGCTGCACGTCACCGTGGTCGCCACCGGTCTGGGCGCTCGCCTGGAGAAGCCGGTCAAGGTTGTCGACAACACCGTTCAGACCCAGGCTGTCAGCACCCAGGCTCCGGTTCAGCGTGAGCAGCAGTCGGTGAACTACCGTGACCTGGACCGTCCGACCGTCATGCGTAACCAGAACCACGGCGGCGCAGCCACCGCGGCCAAGCTGAATCCGCAGGACGATCTGGACTATCTGGATATCCCGGCCTTCCTGCGTCGTCAGGCCGATTGAGTCGATTTATCAGGAGTATCAATGTGATTGGTGTTCAGCAAAGGGCGGTTCTGCTATCATCGCCGCCCATTGTTGACAACAGTTCGCAACTTGCGCGAAAGCGGCCAAAGCCATGATCAGACAACGCACCTTGAAGAACATCATCCGGGCGACCGGTGTCGGCCTGCACTCCGGGGAGAAGGTTTACCTGACCCTGAAGCCGGCTCCCGTCGATACTGGCATCGTGTTCTGCCGGGCTGACCTCGACCCTGTGGTGGAAATTCCTGCCCGGGCCTCGAACGTCGGCGAAACCACCATGTCGACCACCCTGATCAAGGGTGACGTCAAAGTGGATACCGTGGAGCATCTGCTTTCGGCCATGGCCGGCCTCGGAATCGACAACGCCTATGTCGAGCTGTCCGCGTCGGAAGTACCGATCATGGACGGCAGCGCGGGTCCCTTTGTATTCCTGATCCAGTCCGCTGGCCTGCAAGAGCAGGAAGCGGCCAAGAAGTTCATCCGCATCAAGCGCGAAGTGACGGTGGAAGAGGGCGACAAGCGCGCTACCTTCGTTCCGTTCGACGGCTTCAAGGTGAGCTTCGAGATCGATTTCGATCACCCGGTCTTCCGTGGTCGCACCCAGAAAGCCGTGGTGGATTTCTCCAGTACTTCCTTCGTGAAGGAAGTCAGCCGCGCCCGTACCTTCGGGTTCATGCGCGACATCGAGATGCTGCGTTCCCAGAACCTGGCTCTGGGTGGCAGCGTGGAGAACGCCATCGTGGTCGACGAGTATCGAGTGCTCAACGAAGATGGTCTTCGTTACGAGGACGAGTTCGTCAAGCACAAGATCCTGGACGCCATTGGTGACCTGTACCTGCTGGGTAACAGCCTCATCGGCGAGTTCATCGGCTACAAGTCCGGTCACGCCCTGAACAACCGTCTCCTGCGTACCCTCATCGCAGACAAGGACGCTTGGGAAGTGGTGACCTTCGAGGACGCCAAGACTGCGCCGATCTCCTATATGCGACCCGCTGCGGCCGTATAAGGAAACCTCCTCCTTTCAGCTACAACTTTCAAAGGCCACCCTCGGGTGGCCTTTTTTTATGCCTCCTGTTTACTCTTCGCCCGCTTCCGGTGGCTTGCGGCTACGGCTGGCGAGTCGCTCGAGGGCGGCCTTGAGTTGCGGATTGCTGATGCCTTCGGCGGCTTCGTGCAGGGTGGCGGAGGCAGACTCGGTGATGCGGTTGGTGTTCACCCGGGTTGGCGCCTGGATCGTCGGTTGCACCTTGAACAGGATGCGCGCCAGGCCCCTGAACTCCTCGAACGCGGCCAGTTGCCGCAGCAGGCGGTTCTGCTGGTAGCGCAGGCGTGTGGCCCAGTGACCGTCGGTGACGACCAGCAGCAGGCTGCCTTCACGCCAGGAGGCGACACGGCAGTAAGGGCGCGCGGCGGGTTGCAGTTGCGAGTCGAGCAGTTCCTGCAGGCGCGATAGGCGCTGTGCCTGGGCGAACAGCGACTGCAGCGGCTTGGCTTCACGCAGCAGCTTGGTCATCGCCTTGGCGGGCAGGGGGCGGAAGGCCATGGGGGGCAACCGGGAGTGAATGAAGAAGGATGGTAACAGATGCGCTCAGGGCCAGATGCCACCGTCCCCCCTTGAAGTTGTCCGGCTGCGTCACCATATCACCCACTCGGATGCAAAGTTGTCCGCCTATGCATTGCCCCCAAGCTCGCAGAATGCGAAGCTTCGGAGGATGACTTCGGCACTTTTTTTCCCGGAAGTTTCCGGGTAGAATGCCCGCTTCATTGCCGTTCCGCGCCGCGGCCAGCCAGTCGGGCAGCCCTCCAATTCTCCAGTTCGGATGACCCAGTCGATATGTTTGCGCCTTTGTTGAAAAAACTCTTTGGAAGCAAGAACGAGCGCGAAGTGAAGCGCATGGCCAAGCAGGTCCAGGCCATCAATGCACTCGAGCCCCAGATGGTCCCGCTTTCCGATGAGCAACTGAAGGCCAAGACCGAAGAGTTCAAGGCGCGCGTCGCCAAGGGTGAAACCCTCGACCAGATACTTCCGGAAGCCTTCGCCGTTGCCCGCGAGGCCGGCAAGCGCGTGATGGGTATGCGCCACTTCGATGTCCAGTTGATCGGCGGCATGTCCCTGCACGAAGGCAAGATCGCCGAAATGCGTACCGGTGAGGGCAAGACCCTCGTGGGTACCCTGGCCGTCTACCTGAATGCCCTGTCCGGCAAAGGCGTGCACGTGGTCACCGTGAACGATTACCTGGCCCGCCGCGACGCCAACTGGATGCGTCCGCTGTATGAATTCCTCGGCCTGACTGTCGGCATCGTCAGCCCGTTCCAGCCGCCGGAAGAGAAGCGCTCTGCTTACGCTTCCGATATTACCTACGGCACCAACAACGAATTCGGCTTCGACTACCTGCGCGACAACATGGCGTTCAGCCTCGAAGACAAGTTCCAGCGTGAACTGAACTTCGCCGTGATCGACGAAGTGGACTCCATCCTCATCGACGAGGCGCGGACTCCGCTGATCATCTCCGGCCAGGCCGAAGACAGCTCCGAGCTGTACATCAAGATCAACAAGCTGATCCCGCGCCTGAAGCAGTCACATCGAGGAAGTCGAAGGCCAGGTGACCCAGCAGGGCCACTACACCATCGACGAGAAGACCCGCCAGGTCGAACTCAACGAAGCAGGGTCATCCTTCATCGAAGAGATGCTGACCCAGAACGGCCTGCTGGCCGAGGGCGAGAGCCTGTACTCCGCGCACAACCTGAGCCTGCTGACCCACGTCTATGCCGCGCTGCGTGCCCACACCCTGTTCCACCGCAACGTCGAATACATCGTTCAGGACGGCCAGGTCCTGCTGATCGACGAGCACACCGGCCGTACCATGCCGGGCCGTCGCCTCTCCGAAGGCCTGCACCAGGCCATCGAGGCGAAGGAAAACCTGAACGATCCAGGCCGAGAGCCAGACCCTGGCCTCGACCACCTTCCAGAACTACTTCCGCCTCTACACCAAGCTGTCCGGCATGACCGGTACCGCCGACACCGAGGCGTTCGAATTCCAGCCAGATCTACGCCCTGGACGTGGTGGTCGATCCCGACCAACACCGCCGGTCGCGCGTAAAGACTTCAACGACCTGGTCTACCTGACCCAGGACGAGAAATACGCCGCCATCATCACCGACATCAAGCAGTGCCAGGCGCTAGGGCCGCCCGATCCTGGTGGGCACCGCCTCGGTCGAAACTTCCGAACACATCTCGCAACCTGCTGAAGAAGGCCGGCATCGAACACAAGGTACTGAACGCCAAGTACCACGAGAAGGAAGCCGAGATCATCGCGCAGGCCGGTCGTCCGGGCGCGCGTCACCATCGCCACCAACATGGCCGGTCGCGGTACCGACATCCTGCTGGGCGGCAACTGGGAAGTCGAAGTCGCTGCGCTGGAAAACCCCACCGACGAGCAGATCGCGCAGATCAAGGCCGATTGGCAGAAGCGCCACCAGCAGGTCATCGAGTCGGGTGGCCTGCACGTGATCGCTTCCGAGCGCCACGAATCCCGTCGTATCGACAACCAGCTGCGCGGCCGTGCCGGTCGCCAGGGCGACCCGGGCTCCAGCCGCTTCTACCTGTCGCTGGAAGACCATCTGATGCGCATCTTCGCCTCCGACCGGGTGAAGAACTTCATGAAGGCCCTGGGCATGCAGCCGGGCGAGGCGATCGAGCACCGCATGGTCACCAACGCCATCGAAAAGGCTCAGCGCAAGGTCGAAGGCCGCAACTTCGATATCCGTAAGCAACTGCTGGAATTCGACGACGTCGCCAACGAGCAGCGCAAGGTGATCTACCACATGCGCAACAGCCTGCTGGCGGCCGACGAACATCGGCGAGACCATCGCCGAGTTCCGCGAAGAGGTCCTGAACAACACCGTCAGCGATCACATCCCGCCGCAGTCGCTGCCTGAGCAGTGGGACATCGCCGGCCTGGAAATGGCGCTGTACAGCGACTTCGGCCTGAAGCTGCCGATCCAGCAATGGCTGGACGAAGACGATCAAGCTCTACGAAGAGACCCTGCGCGAGAAGCTGCTCACCGAGCTCATCCGGCCGCCTACAACGAGAAGGAAGACCATGGCGGGCGCCGAAGCGCTGCGTACCTTCGAGAAGCAGATGCTGCTGCGCGTGCTGGACGACCTGTGGAAGGACCACCTGTCGACCATGGATCACCTGCGCCACGGTATCCACCTGCGCGGCTACGCGCAGAAGAACCCGAAGCAGGAATACAAGCGCGAGTCCTTCAACCTGTTCCAGGACCTGCTGAACTCCATCAAGCGCGACACCATCCGCGTGCTGTCCTACGTCCAGGTCCGCCGCGAAGACCCGGCCGAGGAAGAAGCCCGTCTGCGCCGCGAAGCCGAGGAACTGGCCAGCGCATGCAGTTCCAGCACGCTGCCGCGCCGTCCATGGAGCAGGTCACCGCCGATCCGGAAGAGGAAGGCGAACTGCCGGCTGACAACGTGGTGCCGATGGAACCCATCCGTAACG
>JASGKM010000006.1:0-6666 GCA_049840615.1 Pseudomonas sp. | reverse complement strand
AAGGTTAATAGGGAAACCAGATAGATCCGAACAGCACCTGGATCACCTCGTGGTACCGGTCGTAGCGCTGCGTCTGGTAGTACGGCCCCTCATCCTCGTCGAGACCCAGCCAGCGCATGCCTTCGAGGATCACGCGCACCGCCTCGTCGGTGGAACGCTCACGGTCGGTGTCCTCGACGCGCAGATCGATCAACCAGCCGTCCTGGCGGCGGGCCTGAGCCAGGACAACAGCGCCATGCGGACACCGCCTATATGCAGCATCCCCGTGGGGCTGGGGGCGAAACGGGTTGTGATGGTCATGGGGCGCGTAGCGTAGCCGAAGGCGCTTGCCGACGTAGTCAGTCGACGCGGTAGAAGTCCACGATCACATGGTCAGGCTTGCGGATGCCGCGCGCCACGAACAGATGGCGGCGCATCCAGTCGTGCGGCCCGGCGCGCACCTCGAACACCGGACTGGTACGGAAGTAGTACTCGTCAGACCCCACCTCGATGCCTCGGGCAGCCTGTCGCTGACCTCCGGCGAAGCGACCCGCACGCCGCTGTTGGTCACGCCGATCACGGTGCCATCGGCAGCCTCGATGCAATAGCGCGCCAGCACCGAAGTCAGCCCGCCAGGCGCAATGCTCTGCCAGTCCCCACCACCGGACAGCACCCTGCCCTGCAGCGACGGGCCATGGACCGTCCCGCCGGTCACCGGAATGAAGCGCCTGCGCACGCCGTCGATCTGCCCCTGTTCCACGGGCGGGTCGAGATCGGCTCGCAACGAGAACGCGTAGGTCAACCCCGGCGCCGGAGCGGAAGGACCGGAAGGGACTGAAGTGCTCATCCATAGCACTGTGTCACAGGGGCGGCAGCCCCCTCAACTCTCGCCGGGCGTTGCAGGCTCTCGCAGAGATTGCCTGCCGGCCCTTCCATCCGTAGACTTGCGCTCCCTTCGGAAGGGGCGGTTAGCTCAGCGGTAGAGCACTGCTTTCACACGGCAGGGGTCACAGGTTCAAGCCCTGTACCGCCCACCATTCCGGACCGCTCCGGCGGTCACCCCGGCGCGGGGGTTTGTGCCCCGCGCGGAGGCGCGGTAGCATCCCCGCCATGAAAACCTCCACGCTCACCCGTCGTGCCCTGTGCGCCAGCGGCATGCTCCTCCTCCTGACGGGATGCTCGGGAACACGCGATGCCACCGACATGCCCGCCGGAATGATCCGCCTCGAAGGCACGGCCAGCTACCGCGAGCGCATGGCGCTGCCGCCCGATGCAAAGCTCGAAGTGGTTATCGAGGATGTCTCTCTCGCGGATGCACCGGCGCAAATGGTGGCGAAGCACCACGGTACAACCCGCCACGGCCAGGTGCCGATCCACTTCTCGGTGGAATATCCCGCCGCGCGCATCGCGGCCGGCCATCGCTATGGCGTGCGGGCACGCATCGAACAACAGGGCACGCTGCTGTTCATCACCGACACCTTCCATCCCCTGCCGCCAGCCGGCAGCGCGCTGGACCTGACGCTGGTGCACGCACGGCCCGCGCAGCCCGCAGCCACACTGGAAAACACCTACTGGAAGTTGCTGCGCCTCGGTGAGACCGAAGTGATCGTTGCCCAGGGCCAAGCAGGAACCGCACATGATTCTGCAAGCCCCCGATGATGGCACCAGACGCGTCGCCGGCTTTGCGGGCTGCAATGGCATGGGTGGCGGCTACACAGTCGAAGGCGAGCGCATCACCTTCACGCAGATGGTGAGCACGCTGCGTGCCTGCCCGCAGGGCATGGATACCGAGTATGCCTTCCACCAGATGCTGATGGCCGCCCAACGCTGGGCCATCCGCGGCGAGCAGCTCGACCTGTTCGATGCCGACGGCCAGCGCATCGCCCTGTTCGAGTCGCGCTACCTGCAGTAGCGCGACTCGCCCAGATACAGTGCCGCTATCAGCGGGCGCCGCCGCGCCTGAAATTGCCCGGAATCGGCGTCGGGATCAGGAAGAAGCTCAGAGCGGTCAACACCGCAACAGCCGCGGTGAACAGGAAGAACACGTTCACCGGCGGCTGCGCCTGCATGTTGAAGTAGAAGGTCGCGGCACTCGGGCTCAGAACGCCGCCCAGCCGCGAGAAGGTCTGCGCCATGCCCACCGCCGAGCCCCTGATCTCGGTCGGGTAGGAATGCGCTGCCACTGCATACATGAAGGCCTGCATGCCATTGATGGCGGCGCCGGCAATCAGGCAGTAGGTCAGCAGCTGGGCCGCCGAAGCGCCCGCGGATACCGCCGCCACGCCGATCAGCGCCGTGCCCAAAGCCCCCATGAAGGCGATGCCCGAGCCCACCCAGCGCGAACCCAGCCAGTTGATCAGGAAACCGCCGCCAATGGTGCCGATCGCCGCACCGAAGGTGAAGCGCTGCAGGCCCATCGAGGCCATTTCCGCGCTCTGGCCGGCATCCCGCAGCAGCACGCTCAGGTAGTTGGTGAAAATGTAGAGCACGAAGCTGTTGGCAGCGAAGGCGAACCAGATCAGCGCCGTGCGCTTCCAGAAGTCATGGTTCCAGATGGTGGCGAACCAGTTGGCTGAGCGCTTGCCCTCCTCCACCACCACGAATTCTTCAGTGCCATCGAAGCGCTTCTCGCCCAGCAGCCGGTTCAGCGCCTTGGCCAGCTTCTTGTGCTGGGAGGGATGCTGCGCCATGTACTTGGGCGATTCCGGCATCAGGAACCACAGCACCACGAACAGCACCAGCGGCACGATGGCACCGACCAGGAACATCGAGCGCCAGCCATGCTGCGACACGATGGCCCGCTCCACGATGCCTGCCAGCGAACCACCCAGCGGGATGGCAACGATCACGCAGGCCACCACGGCGCTGCGCACCCGCTTGCTGGTCCACTCCGAGATCAGCGTCGTGGCCAGCGGCGTCACGCCACCCAGACCCAGACCCGTGATGCTGCGCCAGAGGGCGAGCTGGGTCACATTCGCCGCGTAGTAACAGAGCAACGAGCCTGCAAACAGCAGCACCAGACAGGAGACATAGGCGCGCTTGCGCCCGATGCGGTCGGCGAACCACCCCATCACCACCGAGCCGACCGCCATGCCGATCAGGCCAGCGCTGTTGACCGGCCCCAGGTCGCCCCGCGTAATGCCCCAGTCGTCGATCAGGTGCGGCCCGACATAGCCCATGGTGAAAAGGTCGAAGCCGTCGGACAGCATGATGAAAATCATCATCACGGTGATCCAGAACGGCACCCAGAAATACTTCGCCGAATCGATCACCGCCCCGACGTCGACTGTCTTCTTCTGTTCCATGCTGATGCTTTCTCTGGTTGTTATTGCGAAGCCGGCGGATCAGTAGCCGACAGTGAAACGCTTGTTGATGAACTGCGGCTTCTCGATCTCGTCGAGCATGGCCACGGCATAGTCTTCCATCGAGATCGCACTCTGGCCTGCCGCGTCCACCACCACCTGGTCCGTGCCGAGACGGAACTTGCCGGTGCGCGTGCCCGGGCTGATGTTGCGCGGCGGGCTGAAGAAGGTCCACGACACGTCATTGACCGTGCGCAGCCAGTCCAGCGCCAGCACGGCCCCGCCCACCTCGTTGGGAACCTCGCCGGGGAAGCTGTCGACCAGGCGCTTGCCATTCGCGTCGTAGAGGCTGCTGGCCCCGCCCACCACCATCAGGCGCGGCTTCTGCGGGGCCGCGGCGCGCACCCCTTCGACCATCGCCTGGGCTACGCGCAGCGAGAAATCCGGTGTCGGCGTCGGACGCACGATCACCGAGGAAATGACCACATCCTGCCCGGCGGCATTCTTCGCAACGTCTTTCGGATCCAGCGCATCGCCAGTCACCAGCTTCACATGGTGCGCATGCGGGCCCTCGATAGGCTTCGGGTTGCGGTCGACAATGGTCACCGAATGGCCACGATTCATCGCCTCGTTGACGATGCGGCTGCCGATGTTGCCGCTGCCGCCGTAGACGACGATCTTCAGCGGCTTGGCCGCCCGGACCTGGGCCAGCGCCGCCGGCGCGAGACCAGCTGCCATCACCAAGCCAGCCACCGTGGCAACCACGGTTCGACGGGAAATTCGCATCGGTCCTCCTTGCGGCACAGGTGCGCCTCCCGCGACTCTAACGGGACTGCAGATTGCTGACTACTGTGTCGTCGACGTTCTGTTCGGTATCCAGCACCAGGCGCTCCTGGCGCAGCTGCAGTTCGTGGATCACGTACATCAGGATGATGCTGATGACCAGGGCCACGAAGGTGGAATTGAAGGCAATGCCCAGGCCCGAGGTCACCGGGCCGGTGTCGCCCTTCAATGCCGTCTGCGCGCCCGCCAGGGCCTCGCCTATGCCACGCACCGTGCCGACGAAACCGACCGCGGGAATGGCCCAGACCGAGAAGCGAATCAGCGCCAGCTCCGAATCCAGCCGGGCCGCCTCCGACTCGCAGTAGTCATGCACCGCCGTAGCCGCATCCTGGACATTCGCCGTCTCCCCGAAACGCTTCAGGGCGCGGCGGGTCACCCGGGCCGGAATCAGGTCGCGCTCCGCAGCGGCCAGCTCATCGAGCTGGCGCGCATACTCGCGCACATCCGTCGGCAGGATGCGATAACCCGGCGGTACCTTCATCAGGCCTGCATCAAGCTGGCGGCGGTGGCGCGACAGCGACAGCGCCTTGCGCGCGGCCAGCGCCAACGCCCACAGCCCGAGGATGATCGCCACCTCCTGCTCCGGGTCCTTGAGGATCACCGACAGCGTGCGGTGCGGTTTGTAGTCCGGATCGGCATCGCGCAGCGCCACCTGCTCCGCCAGCCAGGCCTCGGCATGCGGCCGGACGTAAAGCGCATAGGCCGCCTGAACGAGGATGGCGATGCCGAGCAGCAGGCCCAGGGTCCAGAGGCGGTCGCGCGAATACTGCTCTTTCGGCATGTCTGCGCCGGAGGTTGGCTTGTCAGGATTCCATCAGCTTCAGCAGTTCAGCGGTCTTGGCCTTCATCAGCGCCTCGTCCCCGCGGGATTCCACATTCAGCCGCACCAGCGGCTCGGTGTTGGAGGCACGCAGGTTGAAGCGCCAGCTGTCGAACTCCACCGACAGGCCGTCGGTGTGGTCCACCGCCCTGGCCTGCGCGTGCATAGTGCTTCTGCGCCTTTTCCAGCATGGCCTTCGCCCCGCCGGTGGCAGGATCGAGCTTGCGGTTGATCTCGCCGCTGGCCGGGAACAGCCTCATGCGCTCGCCCACCAGCTGCGAGAGCGTCTTGCCCGTCTCGCTCATCACCTGCAGCACCACCAGCCAGGGAATCATGCCGCTGTCGCAGTAGGCGAAATCGCGGAAGTAATGGTGCGCGCTCATCTCGCCGCCATAGGCGCCGTCGCACTCGCGCATCACCTGCTTGATGAAGGCATGGCCGGACTTCGACAGCACCGCCTTGCCGCCATTCTTCGCGACGATATCCAGCGTGTTCCAGGTCAGGCGCGGGTCATGGACGATGCGGGCGCCCTTCTCGCGCTTCAGGAACACCTCGGCCAGCAGGCCGACGAGGTAATAACCCTCGATGAAGGTGCCTTGTTCGTCGAAGAAGAAGCAGCGGTCGAAATCCCCGTCCCAGGCCAGGCCCACGTCGGCCTTGTGCTCCAGGATGGCGTCGATCGTCGGCTGGCGGTTCTCCTCCAGCATCGGGTTCGGCACGCCGTTCGGGAAGGTGCCGTCCGGCTCGTGATGGATCTTGATGAACTGGAACGGCAGCTGCGGCTCCAGGCGGTCGACCACCATGCCTGCGCCGCCATTGCCGGCGTTCACCACCACCTTCAGGGGCTTGAGCTTGGCCCGGTCCACATAGCCCAGCAGGTGGGCGTCGTATTTCGCGCGCGTATCGATCTGTGTGAGCGTGCCCGGCGTCGCCGCCTTCGGCGGCAGCTTGCCGGTTTCGATCAGCCGGGCCATGTCCATCAGGCCCGTGTCGGCGCTGATGGGTTTGGACTGCTCGCGCACGAACTTCATGCCGTTGTAGTCCGGCGGGTTGTGGCTGGCCGTGACCATGATGCCGCCGTCGAAGCCTTCGGCGAAGGTGGCGAAGTAGACCCCTTCAGTGCCACACAGGCCGATGTCGGCCACATCCACGCCCGAGTCCGTGAGGCCGCGGACCAAGGCCTCGCAAAGCTGCTTGCTCGACAGGCGGATGTCGCGGCCCACGCAGACCCGCTTCGGTTTGATGAACGCGACGTAGGCCTGGCCGATCTTGTAGGCCAGGTCCTCGTTCAGCTCCGTGGGGATGCGGCCGCGGACGTCGTAGGCTTTGAAGGCGGTGAGGGGGTCATGGCTGCCAGTCTAGCAGCAACAGCCACCCGACTTCCGAGCCAAACCATCAGCGCAGGCTCGGTCACTAAGCGCTCGCGCCGCCCCAGCACCACAGCAGTCGTCTTCAGCAGGATCCACAGATCCAGCAGAAAACTCTGATTGCGCACATAGCAGACATCAATCGCCACACGGCGGCGATAGTCGTTTCGCTACGCCCGCTTACCTGCCAAAGGCCGGAATGCCCGGTTTCACCATCATATAGAGAATCATATTGCGACCATAGCGCAACAACTCTTCACGGGTGATCGGCCGCGGACCAACAAGACTCGTCCCGCCCACGTACCGCGACTCAGCCATTCGTGGGCGTGTGGGAAAGAAAAGTCCAGCCAAGCCA
>JASGKM010000005.1:0-12526 GCA_049840615.1 Pseudomonas sp. | reverse complement strand
ACGTCGCGGGCGTTGATCGCCAGGTTCACGCCCTCGCGGGCCAGCGCCAGCGCGCACCCCTTGCCAAGCCCCTTGCTGGCGGCACAACACGACGGCCCAACGGCCCTTGATGCCCAGATCCACGATGTTCTCCTGTTCAATGCAAGTCGCCGGAACGTCCGGCATCGGTGGGAGCGGACTTTGTCCGCGATTGGCTGGCCGCACTTCGGGTTTGCCGGAGTGGTGGCGAAACGATCGCGGACGGAGTCCGCTCCCACGCATGACCTCGCTCCCGTACCTGGCGTTGACTCAGGAAAGCGACCGTCGGTTCGGGAAGCAGACTGATCCATTTACCGCTGCCTTCGCCGGACTTCAAGCGGCGCAGCGCCTGGCGCAGCTCGGCGAAGTCGAAGAACTGTTTCGCTGGCGCCTGCAGTTGGCCGTTGGCGACAGCGTGCATCAGGTGTTCCTGCACCGGCGTGCAGCTCCTGCCAGTCGAGGGTTTCGCCGTGGGCATGGACCGTGCTGTTGAGCGCCACTTCGTGCAGCGAGATGGCGGTGCTGAAGGCCGGCAGTGGGGCGCTTTCCTGGCGGTCCTGGATGCACACCAGATGACCGTTGTAGCCCAGCAGCGGAGCGAGGCTGGTGGCATGGCTGCCGCTGACAGTATCGAAAATCCCGTGCAGGCGTCGCGGGCCGAGGGACTTCGAGCAGTGGCTGGGTCCATTGGCCATCGCGGTAATCGAAGACCCCGGCAACACCCAGTTGCAGCAGATGCTCGCGGTGCTTCTTCCAGGCAGTTACCCACACACGCAGGCCGCGCTGCAGGGCAAGTTGAGCCAGCAGATAGCCGACCGCACCTCCGGCGCCGGTCACCAGCACGTCGCGGTTTTTGCCGACCGGCAGCTTGTTCAAGGCCTGCCAGGCAGTGAGGCCGGGACAGGGCAGGCTGGCGGCGATGGCATCGTCCAGCGAGTCCGGAACCGGGTAGACGGCGCGGGCGCGCAGCAGCGTGTATTCGGCGAAGCTGCCGCCGCGGGTCAGTGACTGGTGGTAGGCCACACGGGTGCCAGGGCGCAGGCCTGCTTCGCTGCCCATCGCGATGACGGTGCCAACGCCGTCCACGCCGGGCACCTGGCCCGGCTGCCAATCGTCGCGGCCCCAGTCGATCATCTTCCAGTCCACCGGGTTCAGGGCGATGGCGGTGTTGGCGACCAGCACCTCGTCCGGGCCGGGTGTGGGTAGCGGCAGGCGGGTCAGGTTAAGGCCGTCGATGCCGGTGCCGGGCGTCCAAGTCCAGGCTGGTAGTCGTTTGCACGGATAGTGTCGGGGGCGCTCATGGGTACTCCTTGGAAAATGCCGGCAAAGCCGCCCGAGGGGGCGGCTGTCAGGCAGTTGCGGATCAATCCCAGGCCGGGGCCAAGGCCTCTCCGGGCTGGTGATGCGCTCGTTGCGCTCCAGCGCGGCAATGGCGGCCATGTCGGCATCGGTCAGGCGCAGGTCGACGGCACGCAGGTTGCCCTCGAGGTTCTCGCGCCGGGTGGAGGACGGGATCACCGAGTAGCCCAGTTGCATGGCCCAGGCCAGGGTGACCTGCGCCGGGGTGACGCCGTGACGCTTGGCGATGCCGATGATCACCTCGTCGCTGAGCACCTTGCCGTAGCCCAGGGTCATGTAGGAGGTGATGTGGATGCCCTGGCTCCGGGCGAACTCCACCACCTTGCGGTTCTGCAAATACGGATGCAGTTCCACCTGGTTGGTGGCGATCTGGCCGGCGCCCACGGCGGCGATGGCTTCCTGCATCAGCGCGATGGTGAAGTTGGACACGCCGATCTCGCCAGTGAGGCCCTGGGCCTTGGCTTCGGCCAGCGCGCCCATGAACTCGGCGACGGGCACCTGGCCCTTGGGCGACGGCCAGTGGATCAGGGTCAGCTCCACGCGGTCGGTGCGCAGCTTGTGCAGGCTGTCCTTGAGGCTGGGGATCAGCTTGTCGGCGGCGTAGTTCTCGGTCCAGATCTTGGTGGTCAGGTACAGCTCGTCACGCTTGACCCTGGCGCCGGCAATGGCCTCGCCGACGTCGGCTTCGTTGCCGTAGATCTGCGCGGTGTCGATGGCGCGGTAGCCCAGCTCCAGCGCGGTGCGGATGGAGTCGATGACGGTCTGGCCCTTGAGGCGGAAAGTGCCAAGGCCGAAGGCGGGAACGCTCATGGAAAAACTCCTTGTGGTCGATCAGTGAGTGGGAACCGCGCCAGGGGTGGCCGGTTCCATGGAATTTCTGCGGTCCAGACGACCACTCAGGGCGGTCAGACCGAAAGCGGCGAGGGTCACGACGGCGGCGATCCAGGGCGTATGGCCCAGTCCCAGGTGACTGACCACCAGGCCGCCCGCCCAGGAGCCACCGGCTACGCCGAGGTTGAACGCGGCGATATTGAAACCGGCAGCCACGTCCACTGCGTCCGGGGCCACGCGCTCGGCCTGCTGCACGACATAGACCTGAAGGCCGGGCACGTTGCCGAAGGCGACTGCGCCCCAGGCCAGCACCGTCAGTACCACCAGCCACGGGTTGCCGGCGGTGAAAGTCAGCACCAGGAGCACCGAAGCCAACAGGCCGAAGATGATCTTCAGGGCGCTGACCGGGCCGCGCTTGTCGGCCAGGCGGCCGCCCCAGATATTGCCGATGGCCACCGAGACACCGTAGGCCAGGAGCACCGCGCCGACCATGTTCGGGCTGAAACCGGCGAGGTCCTGGAGGATCGGAGCGAGGAAGGTAAAGGCGATCAGCGAGCCGCCGTAACCCACGGCGGTCATTGCATAGACCAGCAACAGGCGCGGTTGCAGCAGTACACGGGCCTGGCGCAGCAGCGGTGCCGGCGGGGTGTGCTGGATGGTCTTCGGCACGAACAGCAGGCTGCCGAGCAGGGCGACCACGCCGAAGGCGGCGACCACCAGGAAGGTCACGCGCCAGCCCAGGTGCTGGCCGATGAAGGTGCCCAGCGGGATGCCGGTGACGAAAGCTACGGTCATGCCGCTGAACATGGTGGCGATGGCGCTGGCGGCCTTGTCCTTGCTGACCAGGTTGGTGGCGATGATCGAGCCGACCGAGAAGAACACGCCGTGGGCGAGGCCGGTGAGGATGCGCGCGATGATCAGCGATTCGTAGCTGGGCGCCTGCCAGGCGACCAGGTTGCCGACCGTGAACAGCGCCATCAGGCCGACCAGCAACGCCTTGCGCGGGATGCGCCCGGTCATGGCGGTCAGCAGCGGCGCACCGATGGCGACGCTGAGGGCGTAGAGGCTGACCAGCAGGCCGGCGGAGGGCAGGGTAACGCCGAGGTCGGTGGCGATGGTCGGGATCAGGCCGACGATGACGAACTCCGTCGTGCCGATGGCGAAGGCGCTTAGGGTCAGCGCCAGGAGTGCGAGGGGCATGGTGTGGGGCTCCGGACGAATAGGATGCGATGGGGGCATTGTCCGGATGTCGGCCATTGAGAAAAACGCGGCCAACGGCAAAGGATAGTTGAGCTGTAGTCACGAATGGGTAGGCGTCTACGCTGGGCTATTCATGAACACCTGTCACGATGAGGAGTCAGCCATGCATTACACCGGTAGTTGCCACTGCGGCGCTGTGGCTTTCGCCTTCGACGCGGAGCTCGATGAGCTGGTGCGCTGCGATTGCTCGCTGTGCGCCAAGCGCAACGCCCTGATGGCCACCGTGCCGAAGGACAATTTCCGACTGACCCGTGGCGATCAGGCCCTGTGCCTGTATCGCTGGAACAGCGGCGTGGCGTTGCATTACTTCTGCGGGACGTGCGGCATCTACGTCTACCATCAGCGCCGCAGCAATCCGACGCTGCTCAGCGTGAATGCCTGCTGCATCGACAGTCTCGATCCGGAATCACTGCCGGCGCGAAGGGTGGATGGCAGGAGCATGAGCACCGTGGCGGGGCCGAGCGTGTAGCAGCGAGCTTGCTCGCGAACAGCCGCTCTGTGATGCCAGGATCGCGAGCAAGCTCGCTCTTGCAAGTTGTGTAAGACGCGCACAAAAAAGCCCCGCATTGCGCGGGGCTCTTTCATTCACTCGTCACTCAAGCGTGCGCACGCAGCTCGGCGCTGAGGCCTGCCTGGGCGATCGTTGCGATCGCCTGTTCGCGCGCGGCCTCGGAGTCGTACAGCTTGCTGGTCAGCAGTTCTGCACCGGTGTTATCGCGGATCACGAAGAAATTCTTGCCGCCGGGGGACATCTGGCGCTTGTAGCGCTCGACGGCCGCACAGGAGCTGCGGAGGCTGTTGATGGCCTGCTCGGCTGCCTCCTGTGTCGGGTAGGCCAGAGTTTCCAGCAGAGTACCGTGGGCAGTGTTCTTGAGCAGAACGCGACGGTTGCCGCTGCTGAGTTCCTTGATTTCATACCAACCGGGCATGTGGTGCTCCCTATAACCGGTGTCAACGACCTGCGGGTGTTCCCGCAGGGTGACAGGCCAGTTTAGGAGTACCGGTCTCCCCTTTGTATAGGAAAAGTCCTATTAATCATGGGGTTACTGTATCAAATTGTCTCAGGATCACTGGACTCAGAACGTCGCCTTCACCTGCAGGCCGAGTAGCAGCGCGTTGTCGATCTCCTGACCGGAGAAGGCGCCGGGTTCGATGACGTATTGCAGGTCCGGACGCAGGGTCAGCCACGGAGTGGCCTGGTAGCCGTAGCTCAGCTCGATCAGTTGTTCGCCGCTGTCCAGGTTCGGGTAGTCCTGACCATTGGCGAGGGCATTGTTCTCCTGCACTTCGCGGCTGCGCGGGTTGGGCACGGCGCGGCCGTAACCCAGCGCGAGGCTGTCCCTGGGGCGGCCATCAAAGGGTTTGTAGAGCACGACGCCGGCGCCATACCACTTGGAGAAGGGCGAGGCAGCGCTGCTCGCCGCCGAGGCCTGGCCGAAGACGTGCAGGCTGCGCCCCTTGGAGGCCGGGTCGTTCCACACGGCCTGGTCGATCAGCAGGTAGTGGCCGCTGCGGCCGGAGACTTCCTTGTCGCTGCCGATGCGCTGCACGTTGGAACTGTCGTAGTACCAGCCCAGCTTGTACTCGCCGGGCAGCTCGCCCTGGGGCTTGTAGACCAGCTCGACGGGCACCACGGTGCCGGTGGTGTGCTTGGGCGTGAGGTGCCAGGCGCGGCTGGAATTGCCGTTGCTGTCCGGGTCGACGTTGAACGCGGCGATGCGCAGTTGCCAGTCGGGCGCGAAGCTGTATTTCACCCGCGCGCCCAGGTGCGCGTTGGGGTAGTTGGTCCAGCCACTGCCGCCGGACATGTTCAGCGGGTGCCCGCAGAAACCGGCGTTCATGAAGCTGCAGAGGATGCCGCTGTCCAGCCCGCCGACGTCGTTGCCCATGGCCATGTAGCCGAGCTTGAGATTCAGCGCCTGGCTCAGGTCGCGTTCGTAGCTCAGTTCGGTCAGGCGGGTGTAGAGGCCGCCGTAGTTTTCCTGGACCGGCAGGCGGTTGCCCACCAGGTCTTCCGAGGCGCTGTTGCCGCGGCGGTCATTGATCGTCAGCTGGACCTTGCCGCCATTCTCCAGGCCATAGAGTTTCGACAGGTCGAACTGCACGCCCAGCTTGATGTTCTGCGAGTAGCGTGCCGAGCGGTGCAGCCCGCCGTGGGCGTTGTAGGCGGTCTCGCCGCTGTAGTCGCCGTTGAACTTGACGCCGTCTTCTTCCAGTTGGTGGCGCAGGCCGCCCCAGTCACCGGTCAGGGTGGGGCGTTCGAGCAGGCCCTCATCGGCCAGCGCCGGCAGGGAGGCGACGCACAGCAAAAGGCCGGGCGTCATGCGGAGGGAAGTGCGCATGGGTGTCCTTGGGAAAACCGATAAAAAAAGGCGCGGTGGTAGTGCCGCGCCGGAAGGAGACGCCCGCACGAGGCGGGCGCGATGGGACAGTTACGGCTGGTCGGGCAGGGCGTACGCCATCACGTAGTCGCCGCGGTCGGTGGACTGGCGCGCCCCGCCGGCGGTGATGACGATGAACTGCTTGCCAGTCTTCGGTGAGACGTAGGTCATCGGGCCACCCTGGCTGCCGACGGGCAGGCGGGCCTTCCAGATTTCCTGGCCGTTGCTGCTGTCATAGGCGCGCAGGTAGAAGTCCTGGGTGCCGGCGATGAACACCAGGCCGCCCTGGGTCGACAGCGTGCCGCCGAGGGTCGGCAGGCCGATGGGGATCGGCAGGTGCATGCGGATGCCCAGGGGGCCGGTGTCTTCCACGGTGCCCACCGGAACCTGCCAGGCCACCTGGCGGGTTTTCAGGTCGATGGCGGTGAGGGTGCCGAACGGCGGTGCCTGGCACGGAATGCCGGCCACCGAGAGGAAGCGGTTCTTGTTCACCGCGTAGGGCGTGCCCTTGAGCGGCACCGCGCCCATGCCGGTGTTCAGCGCTTCACCGCCGCCGGCTGCCGCGCCCTTGTTGGCCGAGGGGATCATCTGGATCCACAGGCCCAGGCGCATGTCGTTGACGAAGATGAAGCCGTGCACCGGGTCGGTGGACAGGCTGCCCCAGTTCATGCCGCCCAGGGAGCCGGGGAAGCTCAGCGACAGGTCGGTGCCCGGCGCGGTGTAGAGACCGTCGTAGCGCATCTTCCTGAAGTCGATGCGGCACAGCAGCTGGTCATAGGGCGTGGCGCCCCACATGTCCGATTCGCTGAGGGTCTGTGCACCGATCTGCGGCATGCCCACGGATTTCGGCTGGGTCGGCGAGTAGGGCTCGTCGGGGATGTTGCCCGGCTTGACCGGCACATCCTTCACCTCGGTGAGCGGCTTACCGGTGGCGCGGTCGAGCACGTAGATCTGCCCGGCCTTGGTACCGATCACCACCGCGGGCACGCTCTTGCCATCGGCCACGGGGAAGTCCACCAGGCTCGGCTGCATGGGCAGGTCGAAGTCCCAGAGGTCGTTGTGCACGGTCTGGTAGACCCACTTTTCGGCACCGGTGGTGGCGTCCACGGCAAGGATCGAGGCGCCGTAGGTGTGATCGAGCTTCGTGCGCTCCACGCCATAGATGTCGGTAGAGGAATTGCCCATGGGCAGGAAGACCGTGTTCATCGCCGGGTCGTAGGACATCGGCGCCCAGCTGTTGGGGGTGCTGCGCACGTAGGTCTTGCCGTCCGCCGGAGCCTGCTTGTCTTCCGGGTTGCCTGGATCGAAGGCCCAGCGCATGGCGCCGGTGATGACGTCGAAGCCACGGATCACGCCGCCGGGCATGTCGGTCTGGACGTTGTCCGCGACGCGGCCGCCCACCACCACGGTGGTGCCTGCCATCAGCGGGGCGGAGGAGAGCTGGTAGTAGGAATCGGGCACGTTACCCAATCCTGCCTTCAGATCGACCTGGCCGTTGTTGCCGAAGCCCTGGCAGAACTCGCCGGTGTCGGCGTCCACCGCAATCAGGCGCGCGTCGATGGTGTTGGTCAGCAGGCGGCGCTGGCAGTTGGCGCCGGCCGGCACGCTGGCGGCAACGATCGGCGAGCTGTTCGGCTGGGTCGGCTGGACGATTTGCTTCGTAGCATCGAAGTAGGCCATGCCACGGCAGCGCTGCCAGACCTTGGACTGGGCGTTGATCTCGTTCTTCCACAGCTCCTTGCCGGTGTCAGCGTCGAGGGCGATCAGATTGTTGTGCGGGGTGCAGATGAACACCTTGTCGCCGACCTGCAACGGTGTCAGCTGGTCTTCCGCACCGTTGCCGTCGCTGATGGCCACGTCGCCGGTGTGGTAGGTCCAGGCCACCTTCAGCTTGTCGACGTTGCCGCGGTTGATCTGGTCCAGCGCGGCGAAGCGGCTGCCGCCTTCGGTGTTGCCGTAGTGAGCCCAGTCCTTCTGCGCATGGGCCGGGTCAACCGGCGTCAGGCCAGGTCCGTTGCCGGTGGGGGCAACGCTGGGGTGGGCGACGAACATGTTGCCGGCGGCAATCGCCACCAGCACCGCCAGCACGCCCGCGATGCCGTAGGCACCGCGCCCAGCCTCGCGGCCTGCGGAGCGGGCCAGCAGCGGGTAGACCAGTGCGACCGCCACGCCAATGGCACTGAACATGAACAGCCGCGAGAACAGCGGCCAGAACACCAGGCCGCTGTCGGCCACCGCCCAGATTGCCGTGGCCACCAGGAAGGCGGCAAACAACCAGGCGCCAGCCGGCTTGCGAAGTGCGATCAGCAGGCCGGAAACGGCCATGCCCAGGCCGCCGATGAGGAAGTACCAGGAGCCGCCAAGGCTGACCAGGCGGCTGCCGCCGGCGGCCAGGGTGAGGCCGAGGAGGGCGATGATCACGCCCAGGCCGAGGAGGATGAAAGTGCTCGCGCCGGAGGCACGCTGTACCGGTTTCATACAGAAGGTTCTCGCTGTGGAATTCGTCGATTATACGCTTAGCATGCTAATTAACTAGATAGTACAATCGTCGAAGAGGCAAAAGCAGACGAATGAAATAGCCTTCTGCATGCCCGATCACTCGCAACATCCCGACCCACGAAAGCCCTGTGCAGCGGCTGCCGAGACTGGCAGCATCGCTGCTCGGTCCTACAGAAGAATCCTAGTCGCCGTGCCTGCTACCCGCTCTGTCGTACCCGCCCGACTCAAACTGCTGCCGCTGCTGATCTGCGGCGTCGCCCATGGCCAACTGGCCCGCGCCGAAACGGCAGAGTCGGACAATGAAGCACTGCTGGCACCCATGGTGGTGACCGGGGCCTATGCCCCGGTGTCCAGCTTCGACCTGCCGTTCTCCGTCGATACGGTGCAGCAGCCACAGCTCAGCGACGGCCAACTGGGCGTCAATCTCTCCGAGGCGCTGCAGCGCGTGCCGGGCCTGGTGGTGCAGAGTCGCCAGAACTACGCCCAGGACCTGCAGATATCCTCCCGCGGCTACGGCGCGCGCTCGGCCTTCGGCATTCGCGGGTTGAAGCTGCTCAGCGACGGCATACCGGCCAGCACTCCGGACGGTCAGGGGCAGGCGGCGACGCTGAACCTGGATGTCGCCGATCGCATCGAGGTACTGCGCGGCCCGGCCTCGACGCTCTACGGCAGCAACAGCGGCGGGGTGATCCAGATGTTCTCCCGCGACGGCTACGGCCCGCCGAAAGTTGGTGCGGAAACCACTTTCGGCAGCGACGGCTTCAACAAGAACCACCTCTATGCCGAGGGCGGCACCGACCAGGCCGGCTTCCTGCTCGATGCCTCGCGCATGGACACCGACGGCTACCGCGACCACAGCGCTGCGCGCCGCGACCAGACCTTCGCCAAGGTCAACTTCAAACCCGATGAAGACAGCCGTCTGGCGCTGATCTACAGCAGCCTGGAGCAGAACGGCACGCAGGATCCGCTGGGCCAGACCTGGGACGCCTATCAGCACGACCCGCGCTCCGTGGCCTCCGTCGCCGAGACCTACAACACACGCAAAAGCATCGACCACCAGCAACTGGGCATGAACTACGAGCGCTACTTCGGCGAGGCGACCCTGCAGTTCAACCTCTACGCCGGCCAGCGCAGCGTGGTGCAGTACCTGTCGATCCCCAGGACGGTGGCCTCCAACTCCCAGCGCGGCGGTGGCGTGGTGGACTTCGACCGTGAGTTCCACGGCGGCACCCTGCGCTGGATTCAGCCGGTGCACGGGGTGCCGGGTGAGCTGACCGTCACCACCGGGGTGGACTACGACCGTAGCGAGGATGACCGAAAGGGCTTCCAGAACTTCAGCGGCGACCAGCTCGGTGTGAAGGGCGAGATGCGGCGCAACGAGAACGACATCGCCACCAGCCTCGACTCCTACGTGCAGGCGCGCTGGGAACTGGGCAACTGGACGTTCGACGCCGGCCTGCGGCACAGCAGCATGAAGATGGAAGTCGACGATCACTACCTGAGCAACGGCGACTCCAGCGGCTCGAAGAAATACCAGCAGAACAACCCGTCGCTCTCGGTGATGTACGCCTTCACCCCCGAGCTGCACGGCTACGTCAGCGCCGGGAAGGGCTTCGAGACCCCGACCCAGGCCGAGATGGCCTATGCGCCGGGATTGGCCGAGAGTTTCAACTTCGGCCTCGACCCGTCCACCAGCACCCAATACGAAATCGGACTGAAGGCCAAGGTCGCCGGCAATACGCGAATCAACGCGGCGATCTTCGAAATCCGCACCGACGACGAGATCGTCGTCTCCAGCTCCAGCGGCGGCCGCACCAGCTACCAGAACGCTGGCAAGACCATGCGCCGGGGCTTCGAACTGGGCGTGCAGAGCGATCTCTCCGAACACTGGCAGGCCAACCTGGTCTACACCCGCCTGGACGCCACCTACGACGAGGACTTCGTCGAAAGTGGCAGCACCATCGAGAAGGGCAACCATCTGCCTGGCGTGCCCGGCAGCAGCCTGTTCGGCGAGCTGGTGTGGAAGCCGCAGGACGGCATCAGCATGGGCTTCGAAGGCCAGTACCGCAGCAAGGTCTATGTCGAGGACAGCAACGAGGACAAGCCGGCGCCCAGCTACGCGGTGTTCAACTGGCGTACCCGCTTCGAGCAGCACGTCGGGCCCTGGACCTTCCACCAACTGGTGCGCCTGGACAACCTGCGGGACCGCCAGTACGTCGGTTCGGTGATCGTCGGCGACAGCAACGGGCGCTACTACGAGGCGGCGCCGGGGCGCTCGTGGTATGCGGGGGCGGGGCTGGAGTACCGATTCGACTGAGCTGGCGTCGGCCCTGCCGACGGATCGCGGGCGCGGCCCGCTCCTACAACGGTTTGGCACGCTTGCCCGATTGTCGTTTGCGGGGCGCCATGACGGCCCGTAATCCTCTATCCTCGCGTCCTTTGCATTTCGTGAGACGAGTTTGTGATGGGCAGATGGGCAATGGGCGCACTGTTGATGTGCGTGGCGGGCATGGCGTCGGCGGCTGATCCGCTGTTCGGCAAGTACAACTACGGTGCGGCGCAGAAAGGCTTCGGCAAGCCGCAGGGCTTCGTCGAATGCCTGCAGCCCATGGGCGTCACCGCGCGCTGCAAGGATGGCGTGGACTACGCAGGCACGCGTTTCCGCCTGGCGCTGACCTTCGACAAGCAGAAACTGGTCGAAGCTGTGCTGTACAGCGAATACAACGATGCCGCCTACCGGCGCGTACTGCAGGAAGTGGCCAAGCGCTTCATGCTGGTGGCCATCGCCGACGACAAGAACGTGGTTGATGTCCTGGCGCACACCCTGAACCCGAACCGCACCGAGGCCGACGCCAAGGCCATCGGCGACTTCGAGACCCATGCGCTGCGTAGCGGGATGATCAGCTACCGCCTCTACGAACAACTCGACAAATACATCAAGCCGGGCCTCGACGCCCGCCAGGTGCTGGCCACGGTGCCGGCGAGCATTCGCGTGGCCGAGGTCACGGTGAAGCACGGCAAGTCGGAGAACTGGCTGATCGTGAAGTTCGCCAAGCCGGGCCTGGCGCCGAAGAAGCCCAAGGCCTGACCGTAGGAGCGGTAACCGCCGCTACACGGGGCCTGTAGGAGCGAGCTTGCTCGCGAACGGGGTCCGTGCCATGCGGTTCGCGAGCAAGCTCGCTCCTACAAGAGCTCCAGGCTTCATATCTTCGTATGAGGCTCTCCCCCGGATTGCATGGAATGGACGATTGTTCGCTGCTGGCCTGACGCAGGACAGTGGCGCACTACCGTTCAATCTGGAATCCGCACATGAAACGTTCCCTGTGGCTGGAGGAAATCGCCTCCGAGCTGACTCCACTGCCTGCGCTGGAAGGCCCGCTCGACGTCGACGTGGCTATCGTCGGCGGTGGCTTCGTCGGCCTCTGGACCGCGTTGCGCCTGCTGGAGCTCAAGCCTGACTGCCGTATCGCCATCATCGAGCGCGACATCTGTGGCGGCGGTGCCTCGGGGCGCAACGGCGGTTTCGTCATGTCCTGGTGGCCGAAGATCAGCTCGCTGGCCGCGCAGTGTGGCAAGGACGAAGCGCTGCGCCTGGCTCGCGCTTCGGCGGCGGCCATTGGTGAGATCGAGGAATTCTGCAAGGCCCACGACATCGACGCGCACTTCCGCCGCGCCGGCTGGTTGTGGACTGCCACTACCGAGGCACAACGCGGCGCCTGGAAAGGTGTGCAGCAGACTTGCGAGCGCCTTGGCGAGCCGGTCTTCCAGTCGCTCTCCAACCGCGAGGTGGCGAGCCGTGCCGGCTCCGCGAAACACCTCGAAGGCGTGCTCGAAGCCAGCAATGCCACCGTGCAGCCGGCTCGCCTGGTGCGCGGCCTCCGCCGCGTCGCCCTGGAGAAGGGCGTGCAGATCTTCGAGAACACCCCGATGCTCAGCCTGGATCGCGGCCAGCCGGCGGTGATCCGCACCCCTGACGGAGAGTTGCGCGCACCGAAAGTGGTAATGGCGACCAACGCCTGGGCGGCGGCGATTCCTGAGCTGCGCCGCACCATCCTGCCGGTGACCAGTACCGTGGTGGCCACCGCGCCGATCCCCGAGCGCCTGGAGCAGATCGGCTGGACCGGCGGCGAAGCCGTCACCGACTCACAGTTGATGGTCGACTACTACCGCACCACCCG
>JASGKM010000004.1:0-77672 GCA_049840615.1 Pseudomonas sp. | reverse complement strand
TTTGTAGAGGAACACTGCCGCGACGATGATCCAGGCAATCGGCCACAGGCCGTAGGCGAAGCCATAGCCGGCGGCGGCGAAGGCCATGTCGGCGGGCATGCCGAAGGCGGCGATGGCGATGATGATTGAGAGGGCGAGGGTAATGCTGCCGGCGACGTGACCCTTGAGGCGGAACACGGCGAGGGCGAGGAAGAAGAACACGATCGGTATGACGGCGACCAGCGCGGACAGGCCGAGGCTGCCGAGCGGGGTGTAGATCTGCTGCCAGGTTTGCATCTGGTTTGGCTCCCTAATTGTTTTTGGGTGGAGGGCCTGGTTGCCGGTCGGGCGATTCCGATGCGCTTGTGGCGCTTGGGCAGACGGTCGACTGATCGCGGCTTATGTTTTTGTGAACCTGTTGTCGTGCAATTCGACTTCCGGTAAATTGGTAAGACCAATTTACAAGGCCGAGCGCTCAGGGTAAAAGCCCTGCTGGCGACCTGTCAATTTGCTGCCCTGCGACTTTTGTCGAGCGTGGTAGGGGAGGCGAATTGGTCTTGTTGCTGGCGGCGGTACTGGCTAGGCTGCCGCCGCGCTGTTCAGGTCGCGGCCTGGAGCGCGGCTCCAGAGTGAGAGGCGAGAGGGTTCACGAGCATGAGTTTTGGTCAGGTCAAGCAACGCCGTCTGTCGGACGACATCGTCGAGCGGCTGGAGGCGATGATCCTCGAGGGCACTCTCAAGGCAGGCGAGCGGCTGCCTGCCGAGCGCGTGCTCGCCGAACAGTTCGGCGTCTCGCGGCCCTCACTGCGCGAGGCGATCCAGAAGCTCGGCGCCAAGGGCCTGCTGGTCAGTCGTCAGGGCGGCGGCAACTACGTCAGCGAAGGGCTGGGCTCGATGTTCAGCGATCCGTTGCTGCATCTGTTGGAGAGCAATCCGGAGGCGCAGCGCGACCTGCTGGAATTTCGCCACACCCTGGAAGGCTCCTGCGCCTACTACGCGGCGCAGCGTGCGACCGAGGTCGATCACCAGCGACTGAAACAGTCGTTCGATGCGCTGCAGGACTGTTACCTGCGCGGTGGGAAAGATCAGTCGTGCCGAAGAGGGTGCGGCGGACGCGGCCTTCCACCTGGCCATCGCCGAGGCCAGCCACAATGCCGTGCTGTTGCACACCATTCGTGGTCTGTTCGACCTGCTCAAGCGCAATGTGGTGACCAATATCGGCGGAATGTACGCGCAGCGTGACGAGACCCGCGAGCAGCTGATGCGTCAGCACCGCGAGTTGTACGAGGCGATTGTCGGCGGGCACGCGGGAAGCGGCGCGGGAGATTTCCCAGCGGCATATCGACTACGTGCAGGAAGTGCTCGCCGAGGTGCAGGCGAAGGAGTTGCGCCTGCAACGGGCGCAGCGACGCCAGGGCGCGGTGGACGCCTGACCGGCAACGCGCCCTCGCAGGAGGGCGCGAAAGGGCTCAGTCGTCCTTGCCGTGACGAATGGCGCGCTGGATTTCCCGGTCGGAGTCACGCTCCTTCTCGGTGCCGCGCTTGTCGTACTCTTTCTTGCCCTTGGCCAGTGCGATCTCGCACTTGATCAGGTGCTTTTTCCAGTACATCGACAGCGCGACGCAGGCGTAGCCTTTCTGCTGCACGGCACCGAACAGCTTGCCCAGCTCGCGCTTGTGCAGCAGCAGCTTGCGCGTGCGCACCGGGTCGGCGATGACGTGCGTGCTGGCAGTGGTCAGCGGCGTGATGTGGCTGCCCAGCAGCCAGGCTTCGCCATCCTTGAGCAGCACGTAGCTGTCCACCAGCTGCGCCTTGCCGGCGCGCAGACTTTTCACTTCCCAGCCGGCCAGGGCGACGCCCGCCTCGAAGCGCTGCTCGATGAAGTAGTCGTGCAGAGCCTTCTTGTTCTGCGCGATGGTCCCCGAAGGGTGTTTCTTCTGTTTGGCCATAGGCCGCGCATTATAGGGAGTCGCTCGCCGCGCCGCTATCAGGACAGCGTGCGACGGCATGCAAGCTTGAGGGTGTGTGGCTAATCTCGGACAATGCGCGCTGTTTTTTGAGCAGCGGGCGTGCGAAACGCCCCACAACCAAGCGAGACGTCTATGAGCACGCATATCCAGCGTTCGGCGCTGCTGCCCTATCCGGCGAAGGCGCTGTACGACCTGGTCAACGATGTGGCGCGCTACCCGGAGTCTGCCCTGGTGTTCCGCCTCCACTGTGCTGGAGGCAAGCGATACGGCCATGCGCGCCGAACTGACCGTGGCCAAGGGCAGCATTACCCAGCGCTTCACTACCCGCAACGTGCTGGTGCCCGGGCAGAGCATCGAGATGAACCTCGAGGAAGGCCCCTTCACCCAGCTGCATGGCGTGTGGACCTTCAAGGCTTTGGGCGACAAGGCCTGCAAGATTTCCCTCGACCTGACCTTCGACTACGCCGGTGCGCTGGTGAAGGCTACCCTTGGCCCGCTGTTCACCCAGGCGGCGAACACCATGGTCGACGCCTTCTGCCAGCGCGCCAAGCAGTTGCATGGCTGAATCCACGAGCATCGCCATCGAGGTTGTCTACGCGTTGCCGGAGAAGCAGGCGCTGCTGCGCCTGAGTGTCCCGCGCGGCACGCGGATGCGCGAAGCAGTGGTCCTCTCGGGTATCGCCGCGCAATTTCCCGGTCTAGATGTGCAAAGTTGCCCGCTGGGTGTTTTCGGCAAGGCCGTAGCCAGGCCCGAGGAGCGTGTGCTGGAAGAGGGCGAGCGAGTGGAGATCTACCGGCCGCTGATCGCCGATCCCAAGGAAGTGCGTAAGCAGCGGGCTGCGCGGGCCAAGGCGGCGCGCGGCTGAATTCCTGCGCGATGCTGATTCTTGTGCGATGAAATCGCAGGCAACAAAAAGCCCGGCATTGGCCGGGCTTTTTCGTTGGAGCGGATCCCTTACTGCGGATCCTTGTCCAGCGGCTCCGGAGTCGGGACCGGCACGGTTTCCACCTGGTCGACTTCCTTCTGGATCTGCTCTTCCACGGAGCCGGGCTTGGCCGGTTCTTCCTTGGGCTGTTCGGGCTGCTGTTGCGGCGCCTCCGGGGCCAGCGGCGGGGTGACGCCGTCCTTGCCGAGGATCGACTCGTCGCGGCTCACGCCGGGCATGAAGTCGCCGTTGAGGCCGACCAGCTGGTCGTTTTCACCGAAGAACAGGCTCATACGCTCCTGCTGGCGCTGACCGCCGCCCGGCTGGATGCTGTAGAGATAATCCCAGCGGTTGGGGTGGAAGGTGTCCACGATCAGGGGGTTGCCCATGATAAACCGCACTTGGCGCCGGGTCATTCCGGGCTTCAACTGGTCTATCATATCCTGCGTTACAACGTTGCCCTGCTGGATGTCGATCTTGTAGACCCCCGGGAACGAGCAACCGGCGAGTGCGGCGAGTCCCAGCCCGAAAGCGAGACTGGTCAGCATGAGCTTGGCGTTTTGCATCAAGGGGTGACTTCCACTATCTTGGCTGAGCGACGAAATCCCGATCATACCTGTATTGAGAGATGCTGCGAAGCATTCCGCGCCGAGAAAGCACACATGGTTGAAAATAGCGAACTGCGCAAAGCCGGACTGAAGGTCACACTGCCGCGCGTCAAGATCCTCCAGATGCTCGATTCCGCCGAGCAGCGCCACATGAGCGCAGAGGATGTTTACAAGGCGCTGATGGAGGCGGGTGAAGACGTCGGTCTGGCCACCGTCTACCGCGTTCTGACCCAGTTCGAAGCCGCCGGCCTGGTGGTGCGCCACAACTTCGACGGCGGCCACGCCGTCTTCGAACTGGCCGACAGCGGTCACCACGACCACATGGTCTGCGTCGATACCGGCGAAGTCATCGAGTTCATGGACTCGGAAATCGAGAAACGCCAGAAAGAGATCGTCAAGGAGCGCGGTTTCGAGCTCGTCGATCACAACCTGGTGCTGTACGTGCGCAAGAAGAAATAAGCGCACGCATCAGCAGAAACGGCGACCCTTGGGTCGCCGTTTTCATTTGTGCGGTTTTCAAACGCTGGCAAGTCAGCCTTGTACGGCCGAGTCCACCATCTTGCGCGCGTGGGCCAGGGATTCCTTGGTCAGATCGACGCCACCGAGCATGCGGGCGATTTCCTCGATGCGCTCGGCCTTCTTCAGGTTGGCCACGGCGGTGCGGGTTTCGCTGGTGTCGCGGTCCTTGTGGACGAACAGGTGCTGGTGGCCCTGGGCGGCGACTTGCGGCAGGTGAGTGACGGTCAGTACCTGCCCGCGATCGCCGAGGCGGCGCAGCAACTGGCCGACCACTTCCGCGGTGGGGCCGCCGATGCCGACGTCCACTTCGTCGAAGACCAGGGTGGGAATGCGCGAAGTCTGCGCGGTGATCACCTGGATCGCCAGGCTGATGCGCGACAATTCGCCGCCCGAGGCGACCTTCGCCAGGCCCTTCATGGGTTGACCAGGGTTGGCGCTGACCAGGAACTCCAGCTGCTCCAGGCCATTCATCTGCGGTTCGTCGGAGGTAGCGTCGCGCAACTCTATAGCGAAACGGCCGCCGGGCATGCCCAGGCGCTGCATTTCAACTTCCACGGCCTTGGCCAGTTTCGGAGCTGCATCACGGCGAATCTGGCTGAGTTCCTCAGCCTTCTCCTGATAGTGGCGGGCATAGGCTGCCAGTTCGTCACCCAGGCGCTCCACGGCTTCGTCGTCGGCGTTCAGCGCTTCCAGTTCGTCCAGCAGGCGCTGCTGCAGGTCCTGCAATTCGTGGGGCTGGACGCGGTGTTTGCGCGCGAGGCTGTAGATGGCGTCCATCCGCTCTTCCAGTTGTTGAAGGCGCATCGGGTCGGCGTCGAAGTGGTCGACGAAGCGGTTCAGCTCGCCGATGGCTTCTTCCACCTGGATCTGCGCGCTGGACAACAGGTTCACCGCTTCGCCCAGCGCAGCTGGCTGGGTCTGGAAGGCAGTCAGACGGTTGAGGCTGGAGGTCAGTGCCGACAGCACGTTGCCGGCATCGCTTTCACTGCAGAGATCGACGACCTGGCGGCAAGCGGCGATCAGGCTGCCGGCGTTGCTCTGGGTCTTGTGTTCGGCTTCCAGCGACTCCAGTTCGTTGTCGCCCAGGCCGAGATTTTCCAGCTCCTCGAGCTGGTAGCTGAGCAGCTGGTGGCGTGCGCGTTGCTCATCGCCGTTGCGCGAAAGGCGGTCCAGCTCCTGGCGGGTCTGCTTCCAGCGCTGCGCGGCAAGGTGTACCTGGCGTGCCAGGTCCTGGCTGGCGGCGAATTCGTCGAGCAGACGGCGGTGGGTATCGGCCTTGAGCAGTGACTGGTGTTCGTGCTGGCTGTGGATGTCGATCAGCAGCTCGCCCAGGTGCTTGAGATCGCCCAGCGGGCAGGGCGTGCCGTTGATATAGGCGCGGGAGCGACCTTCGGCGGTGATTACCCGGCGCAGGATGCACGGGCCGTCCTGCTCCAGGTCGCGCTCGGCGAGCCAATCGCGGGCTTCGGCAATCGCACTGACATCGAAGCTGGCGAGAATGTCTGCCTTGTCGGACCCGGGGCGTACGACGCCGCTGTCGGCTCGGTCGCCGAGTGCGAGGCCCAGGGCGTCGAGCATGATCGACTTGCCGGCGCCGGTTTCGCCGGTGATCACGGTCATGCCGGCGGCGAGCTCGAGATCGAGATGCTCGACGATGGCGTAGTTGTGCACGGACAGATGAACCAGCATGGGCGGCGGCTCCGCAGATAGGTCTGGTTATTTATACAGTATTTTTTGCCGCTGGCAATTCTCCCTCGTCGCCTGTGAGGGGGGTGTCCTTGAAGTCGGGCCCTTGAAGTCGGAGAAAGGCGCCCCATATACACGGCAGAGCCGCGGACCATTGGGTTCGCCTTGTTTTCAAAGGCTTATTTTCTTTTTAGGAGAGTGGCATGTCTGACGAACAACAGACTCAGGATTCCCAGTTCAACGAGCAGCCGGACACCGGCGCTACCGGGGATCTGAACGCCCGCGTGCTGGAACTGGAAGAACAGGTAGCCGCGGCGAAGGACCAGAGCCTGCGCGCCGTTGCCGAGTTGCAGAACGTCCGCCGCCGTGCCGAGCAGGACGTGGAGAAGGCACACAAGTTCGCCCTGGAGAAATTCGCCGGCGACCTGCTGCCGATCGTCGATACCCTCGAGCGCGCGCTGGAGATGTCGAACCCGGAAGATGAAGTGATCAAGCCGATGCGCGAAGGCATCGAACTGACGCTGAAGATGTTCCACGACACCTTGAAGCGCTACAACCTCGAGCCGGTCGACCCGCACGGCGAGCCGTTCAATCCCGAACACCACCAGGCCATGGCCATGGAAGAGAGCATCCGCCTCGAGCCGGGCAGCGTGGTCAAGGTGTTCCAGAAGGGTTATCTGCTCAACGGTCGTCTGCTGCGTCCGGCCATGGTCGTGGTCAGCAAGGCACCGGAACAAACCCCGCCTTCGATCGACGAGAAGGCTTGAAATCCACCACCCGGTCCCCATCTGGGTAATCAACCGAGCCAAAGACCCGCAACAGGGTCAGCGCGGAATCTAATTTCTGGAGAGTGAAATATGGGCAAAATCATTGGTATCGACCTGGGGACCACCAACTCCTGTGTGTCCATCCTGGAGAACGGTAACGTCAAGGTCATCGAGAACGCCGAAGGCGCTCGTACCACCCCGTCGATCATCGGCTACGCCAACGACGGCGAAATCCTGGTAGGCCAGCCGGCGAAGCGCCAGGCTGTGACCAACCCGACCAACACCCTGTACGCAGTGAAGCGCCTGATCGGCCGCCGCTTCGAAGAAGACGTCGTACAGAAAGACATCAAGATGGTGCCGTACAAGATCGTCAAGGCTGACAACGGTGACGCCTGGGTCGAGGCCAAGGGCCAGAAGATGGCTCCGCCGCAGGTCTCCGCCGAAGTCCTGAAGAAGATGAAGAAGACCGCCGAGGATTACCTGGGCGAGCCGGTCACCGAAGCGGTCATCACCGTTCCGGCTTACTTCAACGACAGCCAGCGTCAAGCCACCAAGGACGCCGGCCGCATCGCCGGTCTGGACGTCAAGCGCATCATCAACGAGCCGACTGCAGCTGCGCTGGCCTACGGCCTGGACAAGGCCAAGGGCGACCACACCATCATCGTCTACGACCTGGGCGGCGGCACCTTCGACGTGTCCGTGATCGAGATCGCGGAAGTCGACGGCGAGCATCAGTTCGAAGTACTGGCCACCAACGGCGACACCTTCCTGGGTGGTGAAGACTTCGACCTGCGCCTGATCGACTACCTCGTCGAAGAGTTCAAGAAAGAATCCGGCATGGACCTCAAGGGCGACCCGCTGGCCATGCAGCGTCTGAAGGAAGCTGCCGAGAAGGCCAAGATCGAGCTGTCCTCGACCCAGCAGACCGACGTCAACCTGCCGTACGTCACTGCTGACGCTTCCGGCCCGAAACACCTGAACGTCAAGGTTTCCCGCGCCAAGCTGGAATCCCTGGTGGAAGACCTGGTCACCCGCACCATCGAGCCGTGCCGTGTTGCGCTGAAAGATGCTGGCCTGGACGTGTCGAAGATCGACGAAGTGATCCTGGTTGGCGGCCAGACCCGCATGCCGCTGGTACAGAAGACCGTTGCCGAGTTCTTCGGCAAGGAAGCGCGCAAGGACGTCAACCCGGACGAAGCCGTTGCCATGGGTGCTGCCATTCAGGGCGCCGTACTGGCCGGCGACGTGAAGGACGTGCTGCTGCTCGACGTCACCCCGCTGACCCTGGGTATCGAAACCCTTGGTGGCGTGATGACCGCGCTGATCGACAAGAACACCACCATCCCGACCAAGAAGTCGCAGGTGTTCTCCACTGCCGATGACAACCAGGGCGCGGTGACCATCCATGTTCTGCAGGGCGAGCGCAAGCAAGCCGGTCAGAACAAGTCGCTGGGCAAGTTCGACCTGGCCGACATCCCGCCGGCTCCGCGCGGTGTGCCGCAGATTGAAGTGACCTTCGACATCGACGCCAACGGCATCCTGCACGTCGGCGCGAAAGACAAGGCCACCGGCAAGCAGCAGTCCATCGTGATCAAGGCTTCCTCGGGTCTGTCCGAGGACGAGATCCAGCAGATGGTCCGCGACGCCGAGGCGAATGCCGAGGAAGACCGCAAGTTCGAGGAGCTGGCCGGTGCCCGCAACCAGGGCGACGCGCTGGTTCACGCCACTCGCAAGATGGTCACCGAGGCTGGCGACAAGGCTACCGCCGAGGAGAAAGCCGCCATCGAGAAAGCCCTCGGCGAGCTGGAAGTTGCCGTGAAGGGCGACGACAAGGCCGAGATCGAAGCGAAGATGAATGCGCTGTCCCAGGCATCCACTCCGCTGGCGCAGAAGATGTACGCCGAACAGCCGCAGCCGGGTGCTGCCGCTCAGGGCGAGGCCGCTGACGACAAGGCTGGCGACGATGTCGTCGACGCCGAGTTCGAAGAGGTCAAGGAGAACAAGTAAGCCGCGTGCTTGCTTCCGCTCCGGCGCACCGACCAGCGTGTCGGTGCGCATGAAACGTCACGCGGGGGCTTGCTCCCGCGTTGGCGTGTCTGGGGGAACGGTTTTTAGAGTGCAGGAAAGTTATGGCCAAACGTGATTTTTACGAGGTACTGGGTGTCGAGCGCGGCGCCAGCGAAGCGGACCTGAAGAAGGCCTATCGCCGGCTCGCCATGAAGTTCCACCCGGACCGCAATCCCGGCGACAAGGAGGCCGAGGATAAATTCAAGGAGGCCAACGAGGCGTACGAGGTCCTGTCCGACGCCAGCAAGCGCGCGGCCTACGACCAGTACGGTCACGCCGGTGTCGACCCGCAGATGGGTGGCGGCGGTGCCGGCTTCGGCGGCGCGAGCTTCTCGGACATCTTCGGGGATGTCTTCAGTGATTTCTTCGGTGGCGGTGGCGGCGGCGGTCGCGGCGGCTCCCGTGGCGGTCCTGCCCGTGGCGCGGACCTGCGCTACACCCTCGATCTCGACCTGGAAGATGCGGTTCGCGGCACCACCGTGACCATTCGCGTTCCCACCCTGGTCGGCTGCAAGACCTGCAGCGGCAGCGGCGCCAAGCCCGGCACCACGCCGGTCACCTGTACCACTTGCGGTGGTATCGGCCAGGTGCGCATGCAGCAGGGTTTCTTCTCGGTGCAGCAGACCTGCCCACGCTGCCATGGCAGCGGCAAGATGATTACCGACCCTTGTGGTTCCTGCCATGGCCAGGGTCGGGTGGAAGAGCACAAGACCCTGTCGGTGAAAGTACCGGCCGGCGTCGATACCGGTGACCGCATCCGCCTGACCGGCGAAGGCGAAGCTGGTGCCCATGGTGGGCCGGCGGGCGACCTGTATGTAGTAGTGAACGTGCGTGAGCACGACATCTTCCAGCGCGATGGCAAGCATCTGTACTGCGAAGTACCGATCAGCTTCGCCGATGCCGCCCTGGGCGGCGAGTTGGAAGTGCCGACCCTGGATGGTCGCGTGAAGCTGAAGATTCCCGAGGGCACCCAGACCGGCAAGCTGTTCCGCCTGCGCGGCAAGGGCGTTGCCCCGGTGCGTGGTGGCGGCGCCGGCGACCTGATGTGCCGCGTGGTCGTGGAGACGCCGGTACAACTGGACAAGCGTCAGCGCGAACTCCTTGAAGAGTTCCGCGGTACCCTGCAGGGCAACTCTTCCAATTCGCCCAAGGCCAGTGGCTGGTTCGAGGGCATGAAGCGCTTCTTCGACGATCTATGATGCAGGGCCCCGGCGATGCGAGTCGTCCGGGGCTTTTTTAGCTGGGAGCTGTTTTATATGCGACGTATAGCCGTAATGGGCGCCGCCGGGCGCATGGGCAAGACCCTGATTGAAGCTGTCCAGCAGACCAATGGCAGCGCAGGCCTGACTGCGGCGGTCGACCGCCCGGACAGTACGCTGGTCGGTGCTGACGCGGGTGAGCTGGCCGGTCTGGGTCGTATCGGTGTGCCGCTGTCGGGCGACCTGGCCAAGGTGGTCGACGAGTTCGACGTGCTGATCGACTTCACCCACCCGACCGTAACCCTGAAGAACCTGGAAGTCTGCCGCAAGGCTGGCAAGGCCATGGTTATCGGTACCACCGGCTTCTCCGCCGCGGAGAAGGAACTGCTGAGCGAGGCGGCGAAGGATATCCCCATCGTCTTCGCGGCCAACTACAGCGTCGGCGTAAACCTCTGCCTGAAACTGCTCGACACTGCCGCTCGTGTGCTGGGTGATGACGTGGACATCGAGATTCTCGAAGCGCACCACCGTCACAAGGTCGATGCGCCGTCCGGCACCGCGCTGCGCATGGGGGAAGTGGTTGCCAATGCGCTGGGTCGTGATCTGGAAAAAGTGGCCGTGTACGGTCGCGAAGGCCAGACCGGCGCGCGTTCGCGCGAGACCATCGGCTTCGCCACTGTGCGTGCTGGCGACGTGGTGGGTGATCACACGGTACTGTTCGCCGCCGACGGCGAGCGCGTGGAAATCACCCACAAGGCCTCGAGCCGCATGACCTTCGCTCGTGGTGCCGTGCGTGCCGCGCAGTGGCTGGAAGGGCAGGCCAACGGCCTGTACGACATGCAGGATGTGCTCGGCCTTCGCTGAGTGGCATGGCCGTACGTCGTGCAAAAGGTGGACCATGATGTCGCATTTCTGTAAACTACAGCTTTAGTGTGTCCACTAAAAGCAGCGCAGCATGAATCACATAAAAAGCGGGATGACTTCTTCTGATGTCATCCCGCTTTTTTACAATCTGCGCACGCCCAGCCAGGCTTGAACTACGGGAGGTCTTCTTGACTAAGCCAGCCATACTTGCACTTGCCGACGGCAGCGTTTTTCGCGGTGAAGCCATCGGCGCCGACGGCCAGACCGTCGGAGAGGTGGTGTTCAACACCGCCATGACCGGCTACCAGGAAATCCTTACCGATCCTTCCTACGCCCAACAGATCGTCACCCTGACCTACCCGCACATCGGCAACACCGGCACCACGCCGGAAGACGCCGAGTCGAACAAGGTCTGGGCCGCCGGCCTGATCATCCGTGACCTGCCGCTGCTGTCCAGCAGCTGGCGCGACAAGCAGTCCCTGCCGGACTACCTGAAAGAAAACGGCACCGTTGCCATCGCGGGCATCGACACCCGTCGCCTGACTCGCATCCTGCGCGAAAAGGGTTCGCAGAATGGCTGCATCCTGGCTGGCGACGACGCCACCGAGGAAAAAGCCCTCGAACTGGCGCGCGGCTTCCCGGGCCTGAAAGGCATGGACCTGGCTAAAGTCGTGTCCTCCACCGAGAAGTACGAGTGGCGCTCCAGCGTTTGGAACCTGGAAACCGACAGTCACCCGGAAATCGCCGCCTCCGACCTGCCGTATCACGTGGTCGCCTATGACTTCGGCGTGAAGCTGAACATCCTGCGCATGCTGGTCGCCCGTGGTTGCCGCCTGACCGTCGTGCCGGCGCAGACCCCGGCGAGCGAAGTGCTGGCCCTGAACCCGGACGGCATCTTCCTCTCCAACGGCCCTGGCGACCCTGAGCCGTGCGATTACGCCATCCAGGCCATCCGCGAGTTCCTCGACACCGAAACGCCGATCTTCGGCATCTGCCTGGGTCACCAGCTGCTGGCCCTGGCGTCTGGCGCCAAGACTGTGAAGATGGGTCACGGCCACCATGGCGCCAACCACCCGGTGCAGGACCTGGATTCGGGCGTGGTGATGATCACCAGCCAGAACCACGGTTTTGCCGTGGACGAGGCAAGCATGCCGGCCAACCTGCGCGCTACCCACAAGTCGCTGTTCGACGGCACCCTGCAGGGCGTCGAGCGTACCGATAAAGTGGCCTTCAGCTTCCAGGGGCACCCGGAAGCCAGCCCTGGTCCGCACGATGTGGCCCCGCTGTTCGACCGCTTCATCGCGGCGATGGCCGAGCGCCGCTGAGTCCGAGCTCGAAGAGGGAAAGAAGATGATGCCGACCCTGGGAATCACCGACCTCTGGACCTATGTCCTGGGTACGTTGTTCATCGTCCTGCTGCCAGGGCCGAACTCGCTGTTCGTCCTCGCCACCGCTGCCCAGCGCGGCGTGGCCTCGGGCTACCGGGCGGCGAGCGCGGTGTTCCTCGGTGATGCGATCCTGATGTTCCTGTCGGCACTGGGCATCGCCTCGGTCCTCAAGGCCGAGCCGATGCTGTTCCTGGGGTTGAAGTACGTCGGCGCCGCCTACCTGTTCTATCTGGGCATCGGCATGCTCCGTGGTGGCTGGCAGAAGCTGCGCCACCCGCTGGAAGCGGCCGCCGCGCCGGCCAGGGAAGTGGACGTCAACCAGCCGTTCCGCAAGGCGCTGCTGCTGAGCCTGTCCAACCCCAAGGCGATCCTCTTCTTCATTTCCTTCTTCATCCAGTTCGTCGACCCGGGTTACGCCTACCCCGGCCTGTCGTTCCTGGTGCTGGGCACGATCCTCGAGATCATCAGCGCCCTGTACCTGAGTTTCCTGATTTTCTCCGGTGTGCGTCTGGCGGCCTGGTTCCGTCGGCGGCAACGGCTGGCTGCCGGCGCTTCGAGCGGCGTCGGCGCCCTGTTCGTCGGCTTTGGCGTGAAGCTGGCCAGCGCAACCCTTTCCTGAATATTGCAACGAGAGTCCCATGCCCAAGCGTACAGACATCAAGAGCATCCTGATCCTCGGCGCCGGCCCGATCGTCATCGGCCAGGCCTGCGAGTTCGACTACTCCGGCGCACAGGCCTGCAAGGCCCTTAAGGAAGAAGGCTTCCGTGTCATCCTGGTGAACTCCAACCCGGCCACCATCATGACCGACCCGGCCATGGCCGACGCCACCTATATCGAGCCGATCAAGTGGCAGACCGTGGCCAAGATCATCGAGAAGGAGCGCCCTGACGCGCTGCTGCCGACCATGGGCGGCCAGACCGCTCTGAACTGCGCCCTAGACCTGGAGCGCCACCGGCGTGCTCGAAGCAGTTCGGCGTGGAAATGATCGGCGCCAACGCCGACACCATCGACAAGGCCGAAGACCGTTCGCGCTTTGACAAGGCCATGCGCGACATCGGCCTGGCCTGCCCGCGCTCGGGCATCGCCCACACCATGGAAGAAGCCTACGGCGTGCTGGAAGAAGGTCAACTTCCCGTGCATCATCCGTCCGTCCTTCACCATGGGCGGCACCGGCGGTGGCATCGCCTACAACCGCGAAGAGTTCGAGGAAATCTGCACCCGTGGCCTGGACCTGTCGCCGACCAACGAGCTGCTGATCGACGAATCGCTGATCGGCTGGAAGGAATACGAGATGGAGGTTGTCCGCGACAAGAAGGACAACTGCATCATCGTCTGCGCCATCGAGAACTTCGATCCGATGGGCGTGCACACCGGTGACTCGATCACCGTAGCGCCGGCACAGACCCTGACCGACAAGGAATACCAGATCATGCGCAACGCCTCGCTGGCGGTGCTGCGTGAGATCGGCGTGGAAACCGGCGGTTCCAACGTGCAGTTCGGCATCTGCCCGAACACCGGCCGCATGGTCGTGATCGAGATGAACCCGCGTGTATCGCGTTCCTCGGCGCTGGCTTCCAAGGCCACCGGCTTCCCGATCGCCAAGATCGCCGCCAAGCTGGCTGTCGGCTACACCCTCGACGAACTGCAGAACGACATCACTGGCGGTCGCACCCCGGCGTCCTTCGAGCCGGCGATCGACTACGTTGTCACCAAGATCCCGCGTTTCGCCTTCGAGAAATTCCCGAAAGCCGACGCCCGCCTGACCACCCAGATGAAATCCGTGGGTGAAGTCATGGCTATCGGCCGCACCTTCCAGGAGTCCGTGCAGAAAGCCCTGCGCGGCCTGGAAGTCGGTGCCACCGGTTTTGATCCGAGGCTCGACCTGAGCAACCCGGAAGCCGAGAGCATCCTCAAGCGCGAGCTGACCGTGCCCAATGCCGACCGCATCTGGTACGTCGCCGACGCCTTCCGCGCCGGCAAGAGCATTGCCGAAGTCTTCGACCTGACCCGCATCGACGAGTGGTTCCTGGTGCAGATCGAAGACCTGGTCAAGGATGAAGAGCGCGTGAAGACCCTGGGTCTGTCCGCGATCGACCGCGACCTGATGCTCAAGCTCAAGCGCAAGGGCTTCTCCGATGCGCGCCTGGCCACTCTGCTGGGTGTGACCGAGAAGAACCTGCGCAACCACCGCCACAAGCTGAAGGTGCTGCCGGTCTACAAGCGCGTCGATACCTGTGCCGCCGAATTCGCCACCGACACCGCCTACATGTACTCGACCTACGAGGAAGAGTGCGAAGCCAATCCGTCGACTCGCGACAAGATCATGATCCTGGGCGGCGGTCCGAACCGCATCGGCCAGGGCATCGAGTTCGACTACTGCTGCGTACATGCCGCGCTGGCCATGCGTGAAGACGGTTACGAGACCATCATGGTCAACTGCAACCCGGAAACCGTCTCCACCGACTACGACACTTCCGACCGCCTGTACTTCGAGCCGGTGACCCTGGAAGACGTGCTGGAGATTGTTCGCGTCGAGCAGCCCAAGGGCGTCATCGTGCAGTACGGCGGCCAGACCCCGCTGAAACTCTGCCGCGCCCTGGAAGAAGCCGGCGTACCGATCATCGGCACCAGCCCCGACGCCATCGACCGTGCCGAAGACCGCGAGCGCTTCCAGCAGATGGTTCAGCGCCTGAACCTGCGTCAGCCGGCCAACGCCACTGCGCGCAGCGAAGACCAGGCCCTGGAGCTGTCGAAGAACATCGGCTACCCGATGGTGGTTCGCCCGTCCTATGTACTGGGCGGCCGTGCGATGGAAATCGTCTACCAGGAAGAAGAACTCAAGCGCTACATGCGCGAAGCCGTGAAGGTTTCCAATGACAGCCCGGTGCTGCTGGATCGCTTCCTGAATTGCGCCATCGAAGTCGATATCGACGCAGTGTGCGACGGCGAGACCGTGGTGATCGGCGCGATCATGCAGCACATCGAACAGGCTGGCGTGCACTCCGGTGACTCCGCCTGCTCGCTGCCGCCTTACTCGCTGCCGCAGCACATCCAGGACGAGATTCGTGAGCAGGTCAAGAAGATGGCCCTGGAGCTCGGCGTGGTCGGCCTGATGAACGTGCAGATGGCCGTGCAGGGCGAAGATATCTACGTGATCGAGGTGAACCCGCGCGCGTCCCGTACCGTGCCGTTCGTCTCCAAGTGCATCGGCGAATCGCTGGCGAAAGTTGCGGCCCGCGTCATGGCTGGCAAGTCCCTGGCGGAAGTCGGCTTCACCCAGGAGGTGATCCCGCCGTACTATAGCGTCAAGGAAGCGGTGTTCCCGTTCGCCAAGTTCCCGGGTGTCGACCCGATCCTCGGCCCAGAGATGAAGTCCACTGGCGAGGTGATGGGTGTCGGCGACAGCTTCGGTGAGGCCTTCGCAAAAGCCCAGCTGGGTGCCAGCGAAATCCTGCCGAACGCCGGTTGCGCCTTCATCAGCGTCCGCGAGGACGACAAGCCGCAAGCCGTTCAGGTCGCCCGCGACCTGGTCGCGCTGGGCTTCGAGGTGGTCGCCACCGCCGGCACTGCCAAGGTGATCGAGGCTGCCGGTCTGCCGGTACGCCGCGTGAACAAGGTGACCGAGGGCCGTCCTCACGTGGTCGACATGATCAAGAATGACGAAGTCACCCTGATCATCAACACCACCGAAGGCCGCCAGTCCATCGCTGACTCGTACTCCATCCGTCGTAACGCCCTGCAGCACAAGATCTACTGCACCACCACCATTGCGGCGGGGCAGGCAATCTGTGAGGCGCTCAAGTTCGGTCCCGAGAAGACCGTTCGCCGTCTGCAGGATCTCCATGCAGGAATCAACGCATGAGCAAATTTCCAATGACCGTCCAGGGCGCTCGCGCCCTGGAAGAAGAACTGAAACACCTGAAGACCGTTCTGCGCCCGCAGATCACCCAGGCCATCGCCGAAGCGCGTGAACTGGGCGACCTCAAGGAAAACGCCGAGTACCACGCGGCTCGTGAACAGCAAGGCATGTCCGAGGCTCGCATCCGCGACATCGAGGCCAAGCTGTCCAACGCGCAGATCATCGACGTGACCACCATTCCGCACAGCGGCAAGGTGATCTTCGGCACTACCGTCGATATCGCCAATGTCGAGACCGACGAGACGGTGACCTACCAGATCGTTGGCGACGACGAGGCGGACATCAAGAACAGCAAGATCTCGGTCAATTCGCCGATCGCCCGTGCGCTGATCGGCAAGACTGAAGGCGACGCCGTTCTGGTCAAGACTCCGGGCGGCGACGTCGAGTACGAGATCGTTGAAGTCCGTCACGCCTGATCGGCAATCCCTGAACGCAGGCACCATCAGTTGGCTGCTGGCCCAGACATTCTGGGTCGGCGGCCTCTGGTTGCTTCAGTTCGTGGTGTTGCCGGCGCTGGACAAGATTGGCCTGGCGCCGCTGCTGGTGGAGGCCGTCGCTGACGCGCTGAAGCCGCTGCTGCTGGCGTTTGCCGGTTTTTGTGTACTGCTCCAGGCTCTGGTGCTCTGGCAGGCGCGTGGGTTCGCTGCCTTTACACGTGAAACGCGGGGGCAGTTGCTGCTGACCGTTCTGGTGATGGCGGCAGCCTATTTTGTAGTGCGCCAGGTAGCGCCGGATGCTCAGCGCTGGCTGCTCTTCAATTACCTGGTGGTGGCGCTGTGCGGGTTGCTGCTGGTGCTGCAGCCGGCGCCTGGCCGGGACGAGCGGAGCTGACGCGGCGGAGCCTTGCCGGCTCCGCGTTGCCGGTCTTGACTGTCAGAGACCGCTGAAGCGGCTGATGTTCGACAGGTTCTTGTTCGGCTTGGGATTGCGACGATAGATCAGCGCCATCTTGCCGATGGACTGAACCAGTTCGCAGCTGCCGTTCTGGCAAAGTTCGTCGATCAGCGCGCGACGGTCGTCGCGTTCGGTGATACGGAACTGCACCTTGATCAGTTCATGATCGTTGAGCGCACGCTCAAGCTCGGCCATTACACCTTCCGAGAGACCGTTTTCTGCAACGGTCAATACGGGTTTCAGGTGATGCCCGATAGATTTGAACTGCTTTTTCTGCTCCTGAGAGAGCGCCATAATCTGACCCCTGGGAAAAAAGGCGGATATTCTACCCGAGTTTCGGTTATACCGGGATGCCGCTCAGACGAGGTAATACGTGGCCCGTTCCAAGACTAGCCATCGCTGGCTGAAAGAACATTTCGACGATCCTTACGTGAAGATGGCACAGCGCGACGGCTACCGCTCGCGTGCCAGCTACAAACTGCTGGAAATCCAGGAGAAGGATCGCATCCTGCGCCCCGGCATGACCGTGGTCGACCTCGGTGCGGCCCCTGGCGGTTGGTCGCAGGTCACCAGTCGGGTGATCGGCGACAAGGGCACCCTGATTGCCTCGGACATCCTGCCGATGGACAGTATCCCGGATGTCACCTTCATCCAGGGTGGCTTCACCGAGGACGAGGTCTTCGCCCAGTTGCTCGAGGCCATCGGAGAAAATCCGGTAGACCTTGTGATTTCCGAGTATGCCCCCAATATCAGTGGACTGCCCGCCGTGGACATGGCCGGTGCGATGTTCCTTCTCTGCGAGACTGGCCCTGAGACGCTCTGCGCCCGTGTGCTGCGTCCGGGCGGCGATTTCCTGATCAAGATTTTCCAGGGTGAGGGTTTCGACGCTTACCACAAGATGGTTCGCGAGAACTTCGAGAAGGTGCAGATGCGCAAACCGCTGTCGTCCCGCGACCGTTCGCGGGAGCAGTATCTGCTCGCACGAGGCTTTCGCGGCGCCTAGACTGGAATGATTGGGCAGGCTACTGGTCTATGCCTTGCAGGTTTTTGCTTGTACCGGTGAAAGCCGGGGTTCATAAAGGGTTACAGACGGCGTCTGCCTGGCGGCGGGCGTTGTGTAGTAATTTTGGCCGGAAGGAGTCTGGCCGTCGTGAGAAGCGGTTTCCAGGGCGGAGCCGGCTTCAGAGGGTAGTCAATTGAACGACATGGCAAAGAACCTGATCTGTGGCTGATCATCGCGGCGGTACTCGTCACCGTGATGAACAACTTCTCCAGCCCGAGCGAGCCGCAGACGCTCAACTATTCCGACTTCATCCAGCAGGTGAAGGACGGCAAGGTCGAGCGCGTGACCATCGACGGCTATGTCATCACCGGCAAGCGCCAGGATGGTGACACCTTCAAGACCATCCGCCCGGCGATCCAGGACAACGGCCTGATCGGTGACCTGGTCAACAACAACGTCGTTGTTGAAGGCAAGCAGCCCGAGCAGCAGAGCCTCTGGACCCAGTTGCTGGTCGCCAGCTTCCCGATCCTGATCATCATCGCCGTGTTCATGTTCTTCATGCGCCAGATGCAGGGCGGCGGCGGTGGACGCGGCGGCCCGATGGCCTTCGGCAAGAGCAAGGCGCGCCTGCTGTCGAAGACCAGATCAAGACCACCTTCGCTGATGTTGCCGGCTGCGACGAAGCCAAGGAAGAAGTCAGGAGCTGGTCGAATTCCTGCGCGATCCGGGCAAGTTCCAGCGCCTGGGCGGTCGCATCCCGCGCGGCGTGCTGATGGTTGGCCCGCCCGGTACCGGTAAGACGCTGCTGGCCAAGGCCATCGCCGGCGAAGCCAAGGTGCCGTTCTTCTCGATTTCCGGTTCGGACTTCGTCGAAATGTTCGTCGGCGTCGGCGCCTCGCGCGTCCGCGACATGTTCGACCAGGCCAAGAAGCAGGCACCCTGCATCATCTTCATCGACGAGATCGACGCCGTCGGCCGTCATCGTGGTGCCGGCCTGGGTGGCGGTCACGACGAGCGCGAGCAGACCCTCAACCAGTTGCTGGTGGAGATGGACGGCTTCGAGAGGCAACGACGGCATCATCGTCATCGCCGCCACCAACCGTCCGGACGTGCTCGACCCGGCGCTGCTGCGTCCGGGTCGCTTCGACCGCCAGGTTGTGGTCGGCCTGCCGGACATCCGTGGTCGCGAGCAGATACTGAAAGTGCACATGCGCAAGGTGCCGCTGTCGGCGACGACGTCGATCCGGCCGTGATCGCGCGCGGTACGCCGGGCTTCTCCGGCGCCGACCTGGCCAACCTGGTCAACGAAGCGGCGCTGTTTGCCGCGCGCGCCAACAAGCGCATCGTCGACATGGCGCGAGTTCGAGACAGGCCAAGGACAAGATCATGATGGGCGCCGAGCGCAAGATCCATGGTCATGTCCGAGAAGGAGAAGAGCAACACCGCATACCACGAAGCCGGCCATGCCATCGTCGGTCGTCTGGTGCCGGAGCACGATCCGGTCTACAAGGTTTCCATCATTCCGCGCGGTCGCGCACTGGGCGTGACCATGTTCCTGCCGGAAGAAGATCGCTACAGCCTGTCCAAGCGCGCTCTGGAAGGCAAGATCTGCTCGCTGTTCGGTGGCCGCATCGCCGAAGAGATGACGCTGGGTTTCGATGGTGTCACCACCGGTGCCTCCAACGACATCAAGCGCGCCACCGAGATGGCGCGCAACATGGTGACCAAGTGGGGCCTGTCGGAGAAGCTCGGTCCGCTGCTGTATGCAGAGGAGGAGGGCGAGGTCTTCCTCGGCCGCAGCGCTGGCGGCCAGCACACGAACGTGTCGGCGTGAGACGGCCAAGACTGATCGACCAGGAAGTGCGCCGCATCATCGACGACTGCTATGGCACTGCCAAGCGCCTGCTGGAAGAGAACCGTGACAAGCTCGACATGATGGCCGATGCATTGATGAAGTACGAGACCATCGATTCCGATCAGATCGACGACATCATGGCTGGCCGTATTCCACGCGAACCGCGTGACTGGCAGGGTGGTAACTCCGGTTCCTCCGGCAACGCCGCCTCGCCGCGCGACGAAGGTCGTCAGGAAAACCCGATTGGCGGGCCCGCCGGCGAACACTGAGAGCACTGAATGAGTTCGTTGTACCACCCGACCCGGTTGCCTTGCGGCAACCGGGTTCTTGATTTAAGCCGCCCGCACGTAATGGGCATTCTCAATGTCACCCCTGATTCCTTCTCGGACGGCGGGCGCTTCAACCGGCACGATGCTGCATTGCGTCACGCGGCGGAGATGGTCGCGGCCGGCGCGACGTTGATCGATATTGGTGGTGAGTCGACCCGTCCGGGCGCTCGTGTGGTTTCACCCACCGAGGAGCTGGAACGTGTCGCACCGGTGGTCGAAGCCATCGCTCGCGAGTTGGACGTGGTGATCTCCGTCGATACCTCTACTCCGGCGGTGATGCGCGAGACGGCGCGACTGGGGGCTGGACTGATCAACGATGTGCGTTCCTTGCAGCGCGATGGCGCTCTGGATGCTGCCGCTGACACTGGGTTGCCGGTCTGCCTCATGCATATGCGCGGCGAGCCGGGAGACATGCAGGACGATCCGCGTTATCCGGACATCCTTGAGGAGGTTCGTGGCTTCCTCGAGGGGCGTGTCACGGCGTGCGAATCCGTGGGCATTGCCAGGGAGCGCATCGTGATCGATCCTGGCTTCGGTTTTGCCAAGACCCAGAACCATAACCTCAACCTGTTCCGTCAGATGGAAGCGTTGCTGGATATGGGGTACCCACTTCTGGTCGGTGTTTCCCGTAAGAGCATGATTGGTCGGGCGCTGGGGCGCGAAGTGGGAAATCGCCTGCATGGCAGCCTTGCGCTGGCTGCCCTGGCGGTGACCAAGGGGGCCAGCATCATCCGTGTCCACGATGTCGCCGAGACCGTGGATGTGGTTCGAATGATTCACGCAGTAGAAAGTGCAACGGAAGAGGGGATGCCCGCATGAGTAGGAAGTATTTTGGCACCGATGGAATTCGCGGTCGCGTAGGCACTCCGCCGATCACGCCGGACTTCGTGCTCAAGTTGGGTTGGGCTGTGGGCATGGCCTTCCGCCAGCAGGGCAAATGCCGCGTGCTGGTGGGTAAGGACACCCGAATTTCCGGTTACATGTTCGAGTCCGCGCTGGAGGCTGGGTTGTCTGCCGCCGGGGCCGACGTGATGCTGCTGGGCCCCATGCCCACCCCCGGCATCGCCTATCTGACTCGTACTTTCCATGCCGAAGCTGGCATCGTCATCAGCGCTTCGCACAATCCGCACGACGACAACGGCATCAAGTTCTTTTCCGGGCAGGGCACCAAGCTGCCCGACGAGGTGGAGCTGATCATCGAGGAGCTCCTGGACGCACCGATGACCGTGGTCGAGTCTGCTCGCCTGGGTAAGGTCTCGCGTATCAACGACGCTGCTGGCCGCTACATCGAGTTCTGCAAGAGCAGCGTGCCCTCGAACACCAGTTTCGCCGGCCTGCGAATTGCGCTGGATTGTGCTCATGGTGCGACGTACAAGATTGCCCCCAATGTCTTCCGCGAGTTGGGTGCCGAAGTCTTCGTCATCGGTGCTGAACCCAATGGCCTGAACATCAACCACAATTGTGGCTCCACTCACATGGGGGCGTTGCAGGAGGCCGTGCTGGCCGAGCATGCGGACATCGGTATTGCCTTCGACGGCGACGGCGACCGCGTGATGATGGTCGATCACACCGGTACCATCGTCGATGGCGACGAGATTCTCTACCTCATCGCCCGTGACATGCTGGATCGCGGCAAGTTGCACGGCGGCGTGGTCGGGACTCTGATGAGTAACCTGGGGCTCGAGTTGGCCCTGCAAGACCTCCATATTCCCTTCGCTCGTGCCAAGGTCGGGGATCGCTACGTGATGTCCGAGTTGCAGTCGCGAAACTGGCAGCTGGGTGGTGAGAATTCCGGGCATGTGGTCTGCTACCAGCACACCACCACGGGGGATGCGATCATCGCGGCCTTGCAGGTGCTGATGGCGCTCAAGACCCGCGGACAGAACCTGACCGAGGCGCGCATGGGGATTCGCAAATGCCCGCAGGTGCTGATCAACGTTCGCTTCGCTGGCGGTGGTGTCGATCCGCTGGAGCATCCGGCAGTGAAGGAAGCCTGCGCCAAGGTGACCGAGGAAATGGCTGGGCGTGGTCGCGTCCTGCTGCGCAAGTCCGGAACCGAACCGCTGGTTCGGGTGATGGTCGAGGGTGACGAGGAAGCTCGTGTTCGTGCCTACGCCGAACAGCTGGCAAAAGTCGTTACAGAGGTATGTGCTTGATTTCTCTTGTCAGTTCCTAAAGCGTCGAGTAATATCTGCGCCCACTTTGCTCAGCGAGGTACAGCATGCGTCGACCCTTGGTGGCCGGTAATTGGAAAATGCACGGTACCCGCTCCAGCGTAACGGAGCTGATCAAAGGCCTGCGTCAACTGGCTCTTCCTACGAGTGTCGATGTGGCGGTGTTTCCGCCCTGTCTGTACATCAATCAGGTTGTTCAAGGCCTGGATGGAAAGGCGGTTGCCGTTGGTGCGCAGAATTGCGCGGTTGAGCCGATGCAGGGTGCCCTCACGGGCGAGATCGCAGCGAGCCAGTTGGCTGATGCGAGCTGCTCCCTGGTGTTGGTTGGTCACTCCGAGCGTCGCCTGATCCTGGGTGAGAGTGATGGTGTGATCAGTCGCAAATTTGCGGCGGCTCAATCGTGTGGCCTGGTTCCGATCCTGTGCGTGGGTGAGACTCGCGAGCAGCGTGAGGCGGGCAAGACTCTTGAGGTTGTCGGGCGCCAGTTGGGCTCGGTGATCGAAGATCTCGGTGTCGGGGCGTTTTCCCGTGCCGTTGTGGCTTACGAGCCGGTGTGGGCGATTGGAACGGGGCTGACGGCCTCGCCCGAGCAGGCCCAGGAAGTACATGCGGCGATTCGCGCGCAGATCTCGGCGGAAAACGCAGAGGTGGCTCGCGGCCTTCGTCTCCTGTATGGCGGCAGTGTCAAGGCTGCCAACGCTGTCGAGCTTTTCGGCATGCCGGATATCGATGGGGGGCTCATTGGTGGAGCGTCCCTGAATGCAGATGAGTTCGGTGCGATCTGTCGCGCCGCAGGAAACTGAAGATGCTGGAAACAGTTGTAATCGTGATTCACCTGCTGATGGCGCTGGGTCTGGTTGTGCTGGTCCTGCTTCAGCAAGGCAAGGGTGCCGACGCCGGTGCGTCGTTTGGTGCGGGTGCCTCGGGTACTGTTTTTGGTAGTCAGGGTTCTGCTACCTTCCTGAGTCGCTTCACCGCTGTGCTGGCAGCAGTTTTTTTTATTACCAGCTTGGGTTTAGCGTATTTTGCTAAAGAAAAAGCTGATATGATTCGTCACGCTGGGCTTCCTGATCCAGCAGTGATGGAGCAGAAGCAGGAACAAGCTCCGGCAGCTAGCGATGTGCCGGGCGCGCAAGGGCAGCCTCAAGCCCCTGCAGGCGGTAACGGCGACGTTCCGGCGGCTCCTGAGCAGAAGTAAGCAGGCAAGAGTTTTTGCCGAGGTGGTGGAATTGGTAGACACGCTACCTTGAGGTGGTAGTGGCCATAGGCTGTAGGGGTTCGAGTCCCCTCCTCGGTACCATATACGAAAAGGCCCGCAGTGCGGGCCTTGTCGTTTCGGAGTTTCGGTTGACCTTCAAGGGGCTCGACCGTATAATTTCGCACCAGCTTTGACGCGGGATGGAGCAGTCTGGTAGCTCGTCGGGCTCATAACCCGAAGGTCGTAGGTTCAAATCCTGCTCCCGCAACCAGTTTGGCAGAGCCCCTTTTCAGGGGCTTTTTGCTAGCTGGACAGTCCGTGCCGCCAGGTCAGGGCGGTCCTTAAGGGATGGGCGTTTCGCCCATTTTTTGTTTCTACAGCAAACGCGAGGCGATCAGGTGTCGAGCAAGCTAGAACAGTTGCAGGCCTTGTTGGCCCCTGTAGTAGAGGCGCTCGGCTATGAGTGCTGGGGCCTGGAGTTCATTTCCCAAGGTCGTCATTCCCTGCTCCGGGTTTATATCGATCGTCAGGAAGGCATCCTGGTCGATGATTGCGAAATTGTCAGTCGTCAGATCAGCGGCATTCTCGACGTAGAGGATCCGATCAGCGGTGAGTACACCCTCGAGGTGTCGTCGCCGGGTATGGATCGGCCGCTCTTCACCCTTGAACAGTTCGCGCTCTATGTCGGCGAGCAGGTGAAGATCAAGCTGCGCACGCCCTTTGAGCGGCGCCGCAATTTCCAGGGCATTCTCCGTGGTGTGGAGGAGCAGGATGTGGTGGTCCTGGTGGATGACCATGAATACCTGCTGCCGGTCGACTCGATCGACAAGGCCAACATCATTCCCCGATTTGAGTGAGCCGCGAGAGCGCGGATTCCAATGGATTGAAAGGCGAGGCGTACGATGAGCAAAGAAGTACTGCTGGTTGTTGAGTCGGTATCCAACGAAAAGGGTGTACCGCCTGGCGTGATTTTCGAAGCGCTGGAGCTGGCTCTGGCAACCGCGACCAAAAAGCGTTTCGAGGACGAGGTTGACCTGCGTGTGGAAATCAACCGCGCCAACGGCAACTACGAAACCTTCCGTCGCTGGACCATCGTCGAGGATGAGGATTATTCCAATCCCGCCTCGGAGCTGACCGTCGAAGACGTGCAGGAAGAGCACCCCGGCATGAAAGCCGGCGAGGTCATCGAAGAGAAGATCGAATCCATCGAGTTCGGCCGTATCGCCGCACAGACCGCCAAGCAGGTCATCGTGCAGAAGGTTCGCGAAGCCGAGCGCGCCCAGGTGGTCGACGCCTACCGCGAGAAGGTCAACGAGATCATCTCCGGTACCGTCAAGAAGGTCACTCGCGACAACGTGATCGTCGATCTGGGCAACAACGCCGAAGCGCTGCTGGCCCGCGACCAGATCATCCCGCGTGAAACCTTCCGTGTCGGCACCCGCGTGCGTGCTCTGCTGAAGGAAATCCGCAGCGAGAACCGTGGCCCTCAGCTGATTCTGTCGCGCACTGCGCCGGAAATGCTGATCGAGCTGTTCCGCATCGAAGTACCGGAAATCGCCGAGCAACTGATCGACGTGATGGCCGCTGCCCGTGATCCGGGTTCGCGCGCCAAGATCGCCGTTCGCTCCAAGGACAAACGTATCGATCCGCAGGGCGCCTGCATCGGTATGCGTGGTTCCCGCGTCCAGGCCGTCTCCGGCGAGCTGGGCGGCGAGCGTGTGGACATCGTTCTCTGGGACGATAACCCTGCGCAGTTCGTGATCAACGCCATGGCCCCGGCCGAAGTGGCGGCGATCATCGTCGACGAAGATACCCACACCATGGATATCGCCGTCGCCGAGGACAACCTGGCACAGGCCATCGGCCGTAGTGGCCAGAACGTCCGTCTGGCCAGCCAGCTCACCGGCTGGACCCTGAACGTGATGACCGAGGCCGATATCCAGGCCAAACAGCAGGCTGAAACTGGCGACATCCTGCAGCGCTTTGTCGACGAGCTGGATGTCGATGAAGAACTCGCCCAGGTTCTGGTTGAAGAAGGTTTCACCACCCTGGAAGAGATCGCCTACGTACCGATGGAAGAGATGCTCAGCATCGACGGCTTCGACGAAGACATCGTCAACGAGCTGCGCTCGCGTGCCAAGGACCGCCTGCTGACCAAAGCCATCGCCACTGAAGAGAAACTCGCCGACGCACAACCTGCCGAAGACCTGCTCAGCCTCGATGGCATGACCAAAGAGCTGGCCGTGGACCTGGCGCTGCGTGGCGTAACCACCCGTGAAGATCTTGCCGAGCAATCCATTGACGATCTGCTCGACATCGACGGCATGGACGAAGAGCGTGCCGGCAAGTTGATCATGGCCGCCCGGGCCCATTGGTTCGAGTAAGCATTCGCGGCCTGAGGAGAGAAGTGCATGACGCAAGTCACGGTGAAAGAACTGGCCAAGACGGTCGATACGCCGGTAGAGCGCCTGCTGCAGCAGATGCGCGAAGCGGGTCTGCCGCATAACAACGCCGAGCAGGTAGTGACCGATAGCGAGAAACAAGCGCTGCTGGCCCACTTGAAAGGCAGCCACGGTGATCGCGCGGATGAGCCGCGCAAGATCACCCTGCAACGCAAGACCACCTCGACCATCAGGGTCGCTGGCAGCAAGACCGTCAGCGTCGAGGTTCGCAAGAAGAAGACCTACGTCAAGCGTGATCCTGAGGAGCTTGAGGCCGAGCGCCAGCGCGAGCTGGAAGAGCAGCGTGCCGCTGAAGAAGCCGTACGTGTGAAGGCCGAGGAAGAGGCTCGTCAGCGCGCCGCTGCGGAGGAGGCTCGTCGTCAGGCGGACGCCGCTCGCCAGGCCACTGAAGCTGCGCCTGCTGCTGCCGCTCCGGCCGCTGCCGAAGCGCCGCGCGCCGCTGCTCCGGCTACCGCTCCTGCTGCTCCGGCCGCTGCCGCTCCTGCTGCGGACGACCGCAAGAAGGACGAGGTGCGCCGCGCGCCCAAGCGTGACGACGAGGACGAGCGCCGCGATCGCAAACATGCCCAGCATCGCCCGTCGATCAAGGAAAAGGAAAAGACCACTGCGCCGCGCGTTGTGCGCAGCGGTGGCGACGACGACGACAGCTTTGGCCGTCGCGGCGGTGGCCGCGGCAAGGGCAAGCTGAAGAAGCGTAACCAGCACGGGTTCCAGAGCCCGACAGGACCGATTGTGCGTGAAGTGAATATCGGCGAAACCATCACCGTGGGCGATCTCGCTGCCCAGATGTCGGTGAAGGGCGCCGAGGTCGTCAAGTTCATGTTCAAGATGGGCACCCCGGTGACCATCAACCAGGTACTCGACCAGGAAACCGCCCAGCTGATCGCCGAAGAACTCGGTCACAAGGTCAAGCTGGTCAGCGAGAACGCCCTGGAAGAGCAACTGGCCGAATCCCTGAAGTTCGAAGGTGAGGCAGTATCCCGCGCGCCGGTCGTGACCGTCATGGGCCACGTCGACCACGGCAAGACCTCGCTGCTTGACTACATCCGTCGTGCGAAGGTGGCAGCTGGCGAAGCCGGCGGCATCACCCAGCACATCGGCGCCTACCACGTGGAAACCGACCGCGGCATGGTCACCTTCCTCGACACCCCCGGCCACGCCGCGTTCACCGCGATGCGTGCCCGTGGTGCCCAGGCGACCGACATCGTCATCCTCGTGGTGGCAGCGGACGACGGCGTGATGCCGCAGACCCAGGAAGCCGTGCAGCATGCGAAAGCAGCTGGTGTGCCGATCGTGGTTGCGGTGAACAAGATCGACAAGCCCGACGCCAACCCGGACAACATCAAGAACGGCCTGGCCGCTCTGGACGTGATCCCGGAAGAGTGGGGCGGCGATGCTCCGTACGTTCATGTTTCCGCCAAGCTGGGTACCGGCGTCGACGAGCTGCTCGAAGCCGTACTGCTGCAGGCTGAAGTACTGGAACTCAAAGCTACTCCGTCGGCCCCGGGCCGTGGCGTGGTAGTCGAGTCCCGCCTGGACAAGGGCCGTGGCCCGGTAGCCACCGTGCTGGTCCAGGATGGCACCCTGCGTCAGGGCGACATGGTCCTGGTCGGCGTCAACTACGGCCGTGTCCGTGCGATGCTCGACGAGAATGGCAAGCCGATCAAGGAAGCTGGCCCGTCCATCCCGGTCGAGATCCTCGGCCTCGATGGCACCCCGGACGCCGGTGACGAGATGACCGTGGTTGCCGACGAGAAGAAGGCCCGCGAAGTCGCTCTGTTCCGTCAGGGCAAGTTCCGCGAAGTGAAACTGGCTCGTGCCCACGCCGGCAAGCTGGAAAACATCTTCGAGAACATGGGCCAGGAAGAGAAGAAGACCCTCAACATCGTCCTCAAGTCCGATGTCCGTGGTTCGCTGGAAGCCCTGCAGGGCTCGCTCAGCGGCCTGGGCAACGACGAGGTGCAGGTTCGCGTGGTCGGTGGCGGCGTCGGTGGTATCACCGAATCTGATGCCAACCTGGCGCTGGCCTCCAACGCGGTGCTGTTCGGCTTCAACGTCCGTGCTGACGCTGGTGCGCGCAAGATCGTCGAGTCCGAAGGCCTCGACATGCGTTACTACAACGTGATCTACGACATCATCGAAGACGTGAAGAAAGCCCTGACCGGCATGCTCGGCAGCGATGTTCGCGAGAACATCCTGGGTATCGCCGAAGTGCGTGACGTGTTCCGTTCGCCGAAGTTCGGCGCGGTCGCCGGCTGCATGGTCACCGAGGGTCTGGTGCACCGCAACCGTCCGATCCGTGTACTGCGCGACGACGTGGTTATCTTCGAAGGCGAGCTGGAGTCCCTGCGTCGCTTCAAGGATGACGTCTCGGAAGTGCGTGCCGGCATGGAATGCGGTATCGGCGTGAAGAGCTACAACGACGTCCGCGTCGGCGACAAGATCGAAGTGTTCGAGAAGGTCGAAGTCGCTCGTACTCTGTAAGGGTATTCGAGCGTGAACGCAGCGCCCGGGCCAGCTTGAATGCTGCCCCGGGCGTTTGCCGCTTTCAGACCCGGAGCCTCGCGGCTCGGGTAAGCAGGTTAGAAAAATGGCCAAAGAATATAGCCGTACCCAGCGTATCGGCGACCAGATGCAGCGTGAACTGGCGCTGCTGATCCAGCGTGAAATCAAGGACCCGCGTCTCGGCCTGGTGACCATCACCGGTGTTGACGTGGCTCGTGACCTGTCCCATGCCAAGGTGTACGTCACCGTAATGGGCCAGGACGACAACGCCGAAGTGGTGAAGCAGAACACCAGTATCCTCAACGATGCCGCAGGCTTCCTGCGCATGCAGCTGGGCAAGGCGATGAAGCTGCGCACCGTGCCGCAACTGCACTTCAGCTACGACGCCAGCATCCGTCGCGGCGCCGAACTGTCGGCGCTGATCGAGCGTGCAGTAGCCGCCGATCGTCGCGGCGGCGACTCCGAGGAGTAACGCGTGGCCCAGGTGAAACGCATTCGCCGTGCGGTCAACGGTGTGCTGATTCTCGACAAACCGCGTGGCATGAGTTCCAACCAGGCCCTGCAGAAGGTGCGCTGGCTGCTCAACGCCGAGAAGGCCGGCCACACTGGTAGTCTCGATCCGCTCGCAACCGGTGTGTTGCCGCTGTGCTTCGGTGAGGCGACCAAGTTCTCCCAGTACCTGCTCGATGCCGACAAGGCCTACGAGACGGTCGCCCAGCTGGGCGTCACCACCACCACCGGCGACGCCGAGGGTGAGGTGGTCGAGGAGCGCGAGGTGACCGTCGGTCGGGAGGCTGTCGAGGCCCTGCTGCCGCGCTTCCGTGGCGATATAGAGCAGGTGCCGCCGATGTACTCGGCCCTGAAGAAGGACGGCCAGCCGTTGTACAAGCTGGCCCGTGCAGGAGAGGTAGTGGAGCGCGAGGCGCGTTCTGTTACTATTGCGCGCCTGGAAATGCTCGCGTTCGAGTCGCCCTGCGCGACACTGGCCGTTTCCTGCAGCAAGGGCACCTACATTCGCACCCTGGTCGAAGACCTCGGCGGCGAACTCGGTTGTGGCGCGCACGTCGCCGCCCTGCGCCGGACGCAGGCCGGGCCGTTCCAGCTGAACCAGTCGGTGACGCTGGAGGAGCTCGAGAAAGCCCATGCCGAGGGTGGCAACGAAGCCCTCGACCGCTTCCTGCTGCCGGTGGATGCCGGCCTGGAGCACTGGCCGCTGCTGCAGTTGTCCGAGCACAGCGCCTATTACTGGCTGCATGGTCAGCCGGTGCGCGCCCCCGATATGCCGAAGTTCGGCATGCTGCGGGTGCAGGATCATGAAGGCCGCTTCATCGGTATCGGTGAAGTGGTGGAAGACGGGCGCCTGGCGCCGCGTCGACTGATTCGGTCTTAAGGCCGAAACCGAGGGTGGCTGTCAGCAGGCACGGTCACTCCTCTTACTATGAACACAGGGAGAAGTCCCTGGCCTGTTACCTCAGAGGAAGCCCCATCATGGCACTGAGCGTCCAAGAAAAAGCCCAGATCGTTAACGAGTACAAGCAAGCTGAAGGCGACACCGGTTCCCCGGAAGTGCAGGTTGCACTGCTGTCCGCCAACATCAACAAGCTGCAGGACCACTTCAAGGCCAACGGCAAAGACCACCACTCCCGTCGTGGCCTGATCCGTATGGTTAACCAGCGTCGTAAGCTGCTGGACTACCTGAAGAGCAAGGACACCTCTCGTTACAGCGCCCTGATCGGTCGCCTGGGCCTGCGTCGCTAAGACGGCAAGCCTGAAGTGGGAAGCTGGGAGTCCGGGGTCGATGGGCGGTGTAAACCGCTCATCGGCTCTGGCTCCCGGCTTTCTCGCTTTTACAGGGAATGAAATCGGGTCCGACTCCCGGCATTTCCACCATTTCCCCCAAGGCAACTAAAGAGAAGGTAGAGAAACCGTGAACCCGGTAATCAAGAAATTCCAGTTCGGTCAGTCGACCGTAACCCTCGAGACTGGCCGCATTGCCCGCCAGGCCACCGGTGCCGTCCTGGTCACCATGGACGACGTTACCGTGCTCTGCACCGTCGTCGGCGCCAAGCAGGCCGACCCGAGCAAGAGCTTCTTCCCGCTCTCCGTGCACTATCAGGAGAAGACCTACGCAGCCGGCCGCATCCCCGGTGGTTTCTTCAAGCGTGAAGGCCGTCCTTCCGAGAAGGAAACCCTGACCTCGCGCCTGATCGACCGTCCGATCCGCCCGCTGTTCCCGGAAGGCTTCATGAACGAAGTGCAGGTTGTCTGCACCGTCGTCTCCACCAACAAGAAGTCCGATCCGGACATCGCTGCCATGATCGGCACCTCCGCCGCCCTGGCGATCTCCGGCATCCCGTTCGCCGGCCCGATCGGCGCTGCCCGCGTTGGTTTCCACCCGGAAATCGGCTACATCCTCAACCCGACCTACGAGCAGCAGCAGAGCTCCAGCCTCGACATGGTCGTGGCCGGTACCTCCGATGCCGTGCTGATGGTTGAGTCCGAAGCCGACGAGCTGACCGAAGATCAGATGCTGGGCGCCGTTCTGTTCGCCCACGAAGAGTTCCAGGCTGTCATCCGTGCCGTTGCCGAACTGGCAACCGAAGCTGGCAAGCCGACCTGGAACTGGTCCGCTCCGGTCGAAAACACCGCCCTGGTCAACACCATCAAGGCCGAGTTCGGTGCTGCCATCTCCGAGGCTTACACCGTTACCGTCAAGCAGGACCGCTACGCGGCCCTGGACGCCCTGCGCGAGCAGATCGTCGCCAAGTTCGCCGGCGAAGGCGAAGGCCAGTTCTCCGCGGGTGAAGTCAAAGAAGTCTTCGGCCTGCTGGAATACCGCACCGTTCGCGAAAACATCGTCAACGGCAAACCGCGTATCGACGGCCGCGACACCCGCACCGTTCGCCCGCTGAAGATCGAAGTCGGCGTACTGGGCAAGACCCACGGTTCGGCGCTGTTCACCCGTGGCGAAACCCAGGCGCTGGTCGTTGCCACCCTCGGCACCGCCCGTGACGCCCAGCTGCTCGACACCCTCGAAGGCGAGCGCAAAGACCCCTTCATGCTGCACTACAACTTCCCGCCGTTCTCGGTAGGCGAGTGTGGCCGTATGGGCAGCGCTGGCCGTCGTGAAATCGGCCACGGCCGTCTGGCACGCCGCAGCGTTGCTGCCATGCTGCCGACCCAGGACGAGTTCCCCTACACCATTCGCGTCGTTTCCGAGATCACCGAGTCCAACGGTTCCAGCTCCATGGCTTCCGTTTGCGGTGCTTCCCTGGCGCTGATGGACGCTGGTGTTCCGGTCAAGGCGCCGGTTGCCGGTATCGCCATGGGCCTGGTGAAGGAAGGTGACAAGTTCGCCATCCTGACCGATATCCTGGGTGACGAAGACCACCTGGGTGACATGGACTTCAAGGTCGCCGGCACCGACAAGGGCGTTACCGCCCTGCAGATGGACATCAAGATCAACGGCATCACCGAAGAGATCATGGAGATCGCCCTGGGCCAGGCCCTGGAAGCTCGCCTGAACATCCTCGGCCAGATGAACCAGATCATCGCCGCTCCGCGCGCCGAGCTTTCGGAAAACGCTCCGACCATGATCCAGATGAAGATCGACACCGACAAGATCCGCGACGTCATCGGCAAGGGCGGCGCCACCATTCGCAGCATCTGCGAAGAGACCAAGGCTTCGATCGATATCGAAGACGATGGCAGCGTGAAGATCTACGGCGAAACCAAGGAAGCTGCCGAGGCCGCCAAGCAGCGCGTCCTGGGTATTACCGCGGAAGCCGAAATCGGCAAGATCTACGTCGGCAAGGTCGAGCGCATCGTGGATTTCGGTGCCTTCGTCAACATTCTGCCGGGCAAGGATGGTCTGGTGCACATCTCGCAGATCAGCGACAAGCGCATCGACAAGGTCACCGACGTTCTGCAGGAAGGCCAGGAAGTCAAAGTCCTGGTTCTCGACGTGGACAACCGTGGCCGCATCAAGCTGTCCATCAAGGACGTCGCCGCTGCTGAAGCCTCTGGCGTGTAAGCGATCGGTGAAATGAAAGAGGGCCCCTTGCGGGCCCTCTTTTTTTGCCTTGAAAATGCGCTATTCGCCGATCTCGCTCCAAGGATGCCCCGAGATGGACAAGCGTTACTGTCACTACCACAGTGCCCAGCCCGCGACCTGGCATTGCCAGCCCTGCGAGCGTCATTACGGCGACTGCTGTATTCCCCTCAATGCCGATGCTCCGGAGTATGCACCGGCGTGCCCGTTGTGCCGCGGCCACCTGCGTTTCCTCGGCGCGGCCAATACGGCTCAACCGTTCTGGGAGCGCCTGCCAAAATTCTTCGCCTACGGTTTCCAGGCCGGACCGCTAGCCTTCTGCGCCTTGCTGGCACTGGCCTGCGTGTTCATGCCGGCCATGATCGTGCTCTGGGTCGCGTTGCTCAGCGTGGCGACCAAGTACCTGCACAGTGTGATCGAAGCCGCGAGCTTTGGCGGCCAGGACGCTCCGGGCCTGCTCGAAGCCTTCAGCGCCGACAGCCTGCGGACCTTCTTCCAGCAACTGGCGGTTTTCCTGATCGCCCTGGTACTGCTCTGGCTGGCGGCCGACTTCCACAGCGAGGCCATCTACTGGGCCGCCAACATCACCATCATGCTGGTGCTGCCGGCAAGCATCATCCGGCTATCCCTGGACAAGAGCCTGGGCGCCGCGCTCAGCCCTAGTGAAGTGGGGCAGGTCATCGCCGCCATGGGTTGGCGCTACCTGATTCTCTGCGTGTTTCTGTTCATTCTCTGGCAATCGCCCACCTATGTCGGCTGGCTGCTCTCCAACGGATTGCCGCGAGTGGTGATGGTCCCAGTGGTGGCGGGGCTGACGGGGTATTTTGCCGTGGTGATGTGCGCCATGATGGGCTATGCCGTGTTCCAGTATCAGGGCGAACTGGGCTACGTTTCCGCCGGGGAGGATGCACCAGCCGGCTTTGCCGCGCCGGAGTGGCACCGGCGCAAGGCGCTGGCCGAGGCGGAGGTGCGAGTCAAGGAGGGGCAGACCGGCGCCGCCCTGGAGATCCTGGTCGCTGCGCTGCGCGAAGGGCGCCAGGACCTCAAGCTGAACGAGCGCTATCACCAGTTGCTTTTCGCCCTGAACGAGCGCGCCGAGTGCCTGAATCACCTGCCGCATTATCTTGGCCTGGCCAGCCGGCTCAATCCGCAGCTTGCCGCCAGTGCTTTCCTCAATGCCCGGCAGCTGCAGGCGGACTTCCTGCCTGAAGACCCGAGCGTTTGCGAGCGCATCGCCGAAGTCCTGATCGAGCGCCACAAGGCCCGCGAGGGGCTGAGCCTGCTGCGTAACCTGCACAAGCGCTTTCCCGACTACCCGGGTATTCCCCGCGCTTACCTGATGGCGGCACGGGCATTTTCCGAAGAGCTGGCCCAGGTGGAACCCGCGCAGCAACTGCTGGCCTTCATTCGCCAACGCTATCCGGCGTTCGAGCAGATGGGCGAGGTGGTGCAGCTGGAGGCAGTGCTGACGAAGCTGGGCAAGAGCGCCAGCGGCTGATCGTGCATCCTGCATGGAGCGCAACGGCAGGCTTTGCAAACTGCAAGCGAATGGCTGTTTTTTATTTTTTATAACTCATTGATTTTTATGGTTTTTACTGAATATGAAAAGCTGGCACAGGGCTTGCGATAGTCCTAGTGCAACTGCTGCCAGGAACGGGCCGCAGTTTTCCAATAATTCAGGAGAAACCGCCATGAAACGTTTCAACAAACTGGCCCTTGCCGCTGCCACTGCTACCGCCCTGAGCTTCTCGTTCGCCAACGCGGTGTTCGCCCAGCCGACGACTCTGGCCGCCAATGACACCGTCCAGAAAACTGAAGAGGCGGTTTCCGATACCTGGATCACCAGCAAGGTCAAATCCAGCCTGATCGCGAACAAGGACATCAGCGGGACCAACATCAAGGTCGAAACCAACAAAGGTGTGGTTTCCCTGTCCGGTAACGTGAAAACCGATGCCGAGAAGGAGCTGGCCATCCAGACCACCAAAGGCATCAAAGGCGTGACTGCCGTGTCCGCTGACGGACTGAAGTCGGTCGAGTAAGGGCGCGCCCGTCCCCGCTGATCCCCAACTGACCCTTCGAGGAGAATCGCGATGAACAACGACATCATCAAAGGCAAGTGGAAGCAGCTTTCTGGCTCGCTCAAGGAAAAGTGGGGCAAGTTGACCGATGACGACTTGCAGGCGGCGGACGGACACGCCGAATACCTGGTCGGCAAACTGCAGGAACGTTACGGCTGGACCCGCGAAAAAGCGGAAGACGAAGTCCGCGACTTCAGTCGCCGTCTGTAGCGCCCAGGTACAGGGATGACCCAAGCCCCGCCGGCTCGCCGACGGGGCTTTTTCATGGGTGGATCAGGTTCATGGGTGGATCAGGGCGCGAGATGCTGCTGGTAAATCGTCAGTTGCCGGGTGGGATCTGCATCCGGGTAGTGCTGGCGAAGGAAGCGCGACAGCTCGCGCACAGCCTGCAAGTCGCCTTTCTGGCCCATCTGCTTGGCCAGTTGCAGGGTCAGGCCGGGTAGCGGTTCAGGCAGTTGACCGGAGCGCGACAGGCGACGCCAGCAGTGCAGTGCCTGGGCGGACTCATTGCGTTGGAGCAGTTTGCGCAATAGATGCAGTTGAATCGCCGGGTGGGCCAGCAGCCCTGCGTCGCTGGCGGCACTTTCCTCGGCGAGGCGGCGAAGTAACGCATCGGCTGTCGCGGAAGGTGGCAGGGCGAACAACTGTTTGAGGGTTTCACTCATCAGGGCGCGGTCCTGCCGCCCCTTGGCTACACCGTACAGGCGTTCGACCAGTACCGGCTGGCCGGGAAACTGTCGTAGCAACTCCGGGCCACGCGCGGCGGCCTGGTCGAGGGCGAAGCGGCCGATCTGCTCGTCCAGCGAAGCCAGGGCACGCTTGAAGGGGGCGTCCGGGTCCTCTTTGCTCAGGTACGCCTCGTCAACCGGCATTCGCCCCAGCTTGCGTGGTAGCCAGACGGCGAGAAAGCCGGACACCAGGCCGCCGATGTGCGCGTAGTAATTCACGTGGTCGGCGGCACGGACGAGCCCGAAAAGCTCCTTGCCCAGCCACAGCGGGAGGATCCACAGCGCCGGTGCCTTGAGGTAGCCCATCAGGGGCCCGAGCCAGTAGAAGAACTGGATGCGTCGCAGGCCGTAGACGCCGATGTACATACCCATCAGGCCGGAAATCGCGCCCGAGGCGCCGATGCCTGGCACCCATGAAGGATCGAGCGCCCACCACAGCAGGCCGGAGCACAAACCGCTGAACAGGTAGAGGCCCAGATAGAGGGCCCGGCCCAGTGCCGCCTCGAGGGCGAAGCCGAAGATGAACAGGAACACCATGTTGCCGGCCAGGTGCCAGAAACTGCCGTGGAGGAACATCGAGCCGAACAGGCCCTGGACGGTGAAGCGCTCGGGGATGAAGCCGAAGCGCAGGCTACTGGTCTGGTCGCGCGCGGTTTCCGCCCTGAGGCGCGAGGCCTGCCAGGCGGCGTCCTGCTGGAAGGCGGGCAGGGCGCGTAACTCATGGCCGAACTCCAGGTCCGAGAGTACCAGCCAGGCCAACGTCTGACGGGGAAGGGCTTCGAGGGCGCGCTGCTGACCGGCTTCCAGCCGGTCGCGGCGCTCCAGCGAGGCGCTGAACAATGGACGCTCGTGGCTGAGCAGGTCCTGTTCCAGGTAGACGCGCACGGCTTCTTCGCGCCGGGTGCTGTCGCCACCCTGGTAGCCGAAGTAGATCAGGACGTTGAGGATGATCAGCAGCAGCGTGATGACGGGAGGTTTCTTCCAGTCCAGCGGGTGCTCGGCGGGGACGATAACCATGGCGACCGGTCCTTGGCCCGAATGGCGTGAGTGCGTGAGTGGCGGCGAGACTAGCATCTCGCCAGTACGCCTGTCAGTTGCCGCTGCGCTTGCTCTGGATGTCGCTCAGGCGGTTGCCCTCGAAGCGGACGAAATACAGCATGCCGCTCCATGGCCCGTAGATCCATTCCTCCACGGCCACCTCCATGGACTCGCCGTAGCGTGGGCCAGGCACCTGTTTGTAGCCCAGGAAGGAGCGGCTGACCGGTTCGCCACAGCGGCTGAGCACATCGCTGGTGACATCGCCGGTGCTGATCAGCTTGCTGCTGCAGCGCAGGCTGGCGGCCTGTGCATCAATGGCGGTGAGGGTGAGGGGCAGCAGCAGGACCGCCAGGCGCAGTACGAGAGGTGTCTTCAATTGCGTTTGAACTCGATGCTTTTGAGCTTGTTGGCTTCGAAGGTGAGGATGTAGCTGGTGCCATTGCGCGGGCCGTAGACCCACTCTTCGACCCGATACTCGCGCCGGTCGTAGCCGCCGAGGGTATAGCCGACTTCATCGCGGTGATCCGGCGCGCCGCACTTCTGCTCGACTTCCCAGGCGCGGTCGCCGGCGTTGATCAGGGAACTGCCGCAGCGCATGCTTTCCGCCTGGGCGCCCGCTGCGCAAAGCAGCAGGGCGCAGGACATCCAGGTCAGGGCTTTCATCGAACGACTCCTTATTCGCTATCCAGGTGCAGCTGGGTGGCCACACTTCCACCATTCTCCGCTTCGCCGAAGCTGACGTCGATGAGGTAGATGCGGTCGTCACCCAGGCCACCCTTGGCGACCAGGTAGTCCTTGATCTGCGTTGCGCGCTCCTGACCGAGCTTGCGCAGCAGCAACTGGCTGTCGCTCCAGGAATCCAGCACGGCCTGGCGCATCTTCGCCGAGCGCTCGTCCTTGCTCAGTTGTTGCCATTCCGCCGGGGGTTGTTTCTTCAGGCGTGCGCGGTAGACGCCTTCGAGCAGGATCGGCTGCAGGTCCTCGGGGACCTCCAGTTGGCTGGCATCGCTGGGCACCTTGTCGCCGCGGCGTTGCAACATGCTGTAGTAGTTCTTCTGGTATTCCTGCTGCAGGCGCTTGTCGGCTAGCAGCGGACCATCGCTGGCCGCTGCGGCGACGCCTTCGACCTCCAGCTTCAGCGCCGGGCGCTGCTTGAGGGCTGCAGCCAGCTTGTCGAGATTGCCCTGGGCGCTGGCGTCCAGTTCGCTGGAGCCGGGAGCGAACACCACGTTGCTCAGGTCCGGTCCGCCGCCACCGCTGGCCAGGCCGGCGATGAAGTTGAAGGGCGCCTGCACCGCGCGCACCACCAGGTTGCGCAAGGTCTGCCAGACGATGGGCATGACGCTGAATTGCGGGTTGTTCAGGTCGCCTTCCACCGGCAGCTGGATGTCGATGTTGCCGTTGGCGTCCTTGAGCAGGGCGATCGCCAGCTTCACCGGCAGGTCAACGGCGTCGGGGCTGTCGACCTTCTCGCCCAGCTGCAGGTGTTCCACCAGCACCTTGTTGTCGGCTTTGAGCTTGCCCTGGGTGATCTGGTAATGCAGGTCCAGATTCAGCCGACCCTTGCGGATGCGGTAGCCGGCGAACTTGCCGGAGTAAGGCGTCAGGGTGGTCAGCTCGACGCGTTTGAAGCTGGTGGCGATATCCAGCTTCTCCAGCGGCGAGAACGGGTTGAGGCTGCCCTTGATGGTGACCGGCGCGTACTTGTCGACCTTGCCCTTCACGTCCACCGAGGCCGGGGCAGGATTGCGGTTGTCGATGGTGCCGATCTCGCCGCCCAGCTGCTGGATGGCGGTGGCGAAGTCCGGGCGCAGGGTGAGGTCGGCGAAGTTGGCCGAGCCGTTGTTGATCTTCACGCCGCCGATACGAATGCCCAGTGGTTTGCTGTCACCCCCCGACGCGCTGCCTTTGCTTGCCGAGGACGAGGTGGGCTCCGGTTGCGCAATGATCAGCTCGCTGACGTTGGTGCTGCGGTCCTCGTTGATGATGAAGCGCGCATAGGGTTCCTCCAGCGAGACGGTCTGAATCACCAGACTGTCACCGTGCTTGTACGCCAGGCCGTCAAGGGTCAGCTTGGTCCATTTGACGAAGTCGCGGCTCTTGAGGGTGTCGAGCGTGTGCAGCTGGGTGACCTGGGCGCTGCCATTGACACTGAAGGCCAGCGGGTCGGTGCCCTTGAAGTCGACGTCCAGGTCGCTGGACAGCAGGCCACTGCGCAGTTCCAGGCGAATCAACGGATCGATGTAGGCCTGCGCGATGCGCAGGTCGATATCGCGGGTCGAGACCTTCAGTCGGGCGCTGACGGGGTTGGGAATGACCTGTCCGCTGGCTTCGATCTGCCCGCGCGGGCCGAGGCCGGTCTTGAGCTTGAGCTGCAGTGGCGAGGTCAGGCCGCTGTCGAGATTCTGTAGGTCCAGGTCCAGCGGGCCGACTTCAAGGTTTACCGGCTTGCCTGGGGCACGATCGGCCAGGTGCGCCTTGTAGCCGCGCAGTTGGGTGTCGCGCAAAACGACATGCCATGGCTTCGGTGGCTCGGTCGGTTTGCTCTCGTCGGCTATCTGTGCAGGTTTGTCGGCCTCGACGGGCTTGGCTTCTGGCCTGGACGGAGCCGCGGGTTCGGCCTGGGCTGTTTCTGCGGAAGCACTGGCCTTCGCCTCCGGTTGCTCAGTCGGGGCCTGCTGTTCCTTGTCGGCCTCCGTCGAGGCTGCCGTGGCGGGCGCCGGGGCAGGAGCGGCCTGCGCCTGCGGCGTGGGCTCCTCGGGGCGCTTGTAGGGTTTGAAGGTGGCGAAGAGTTTCTGCCAGTCCAGCTGGCCGTCCTTCTCGCGAGCTGCCCAGGCCTCCAGGCCCTGGCTGCGAATCTGACCGACCACCACTTCCTGCTTGACGAGGTCCAGGGTCGTTTCGGCCACATCCAGGGTAGCGAGCTTGGCCAGTGGTTTGCCTTCGGGGGAGCTGAGGTCAAGGTCGCGCAGTTTGATGGCAGCCTTGTCCAGCAGGAGTTGCGTTCCTTTCGAGAGGTCCAGGTGGTAGTCGGAGGCCACGCTGAGGGTGCCGTTGTTCAAGTTCAGCGGTGCGTTGTCCCGCACGTAGGGCCACCAGGCCTTCAGCGGCACGCCGTCGAGGGTGAAGCTGCCCTTGGAGGTGAAGGGCACGATGCTCAGGTCGCCTTTCCAGTCGAGCTTGCCACCGTGGGGGCCGGTGGCGACCAGCGTCATTTCCGCGCCGTCTTCCGGCAGGGTGCTGAGGTTGTGCAGCTCGAAGCCCATCGGGTCGAAGACGAATTCCACCGGCTCGCTGGGGCGCCGGTCGAGGAAGTGCAGGCTGCCTTCGGCCAGGCGGATGCGGTCGATGCGCAGCGGGAAGGGATCGCTGGGCTCTTCCTGGGCGGGGGCTGGTTCACTGGGCGGCAGCTTGAAGAGCTTGCTCAGGTTCAGCGTGCCGTTTTCGGCGAACAACAGTTCGGTGTGCGGTGCGTCCAGTTCGACGTCGGCGAGGTGCAGCCTGCGTTTCCACAGGCTGTCGAGTTCGAGGTTGGCGTAGAGGCGACGGAAGCGTACCTGCTCCTGTCCGTCGTCACCCAGATGCAGGCCCCAGAGGGTGAGTTCGAGGCTGAACGGGTTGAATTCGATACGTTCCAGGCGCGCCGGAACGGTCGAGTAGTGGGCCAGTTGCTGGTTGGCTATCCGCAGACCAACGCCGGGCAGGATGAGAAAACCCAGCAGGCAATAGAAGAGGACCAGCAGCACTACCGCGCCGATGGCGCGTTTCAATCCTTTGGGCATGGCGAGAGTCGTTTCCGTCGTGACGTGCCACAGGAGTATGGCACGGCTGTGATTCTTCGGTTCGATAGTCGCCTTCGGACGCGGCTTTCAGTGATGTCAGTCAGTCATTCAGGCGATGGGTGCGGGCGAATTCGACCAGGTCCACGAGGCTTTCCAGGTTCAGCTTCTCAAGAATTCGCGTCTTGTAGGTGCTGACGGTCTTCTGGCTGAGGAACAGCTCCTCGGCGATGTCCTTGTTACTCATGCCTCTCACCAGGCTACGCAACACGACCAGCTCTCTTGGCGTGAGGCTGGCTACCGGGTCGGTATTCTTGTCGATGCTCAGGGCCTTCTCCGGGAAGCAGCGATAGCCCGAAACCAGCATGCGCGCTGCGTTGAGAATGGCGCTGGTGTCCTTGTTCTTGCTGACGAATCCATGCGCACCCGCCGCTTCGACCTTGCTCGAGTACAGGCGTTCATCCTGCGAGCTCAGCACCAGCAGGCGAATGTTCTCGTCGAAGATATGGATACGCGCCAGCAGGTCGAGACCATCCATGCCCGGCAGGTTGAGGTCGAGTATCACCAGATCGGGGCGCTCCTTGCGTACAGCATCCAACCCGCCATGGCCATCGGCTGCTTCACGGGCGACTTCGAACTGCGGATCCTGCTCCAGCAACGAGCGGATCGCCAAACGCATTGCGGGGTGGTCCTCGATCAGCACCACACGCTTCTTCATAACTGACTCCCTGAGTCCGAATAATTGCGCGCATTGATCTTGAAGATAGACCAGTTGTTCAAGCACCTACGGAATATTCCTATGCGTAGGACTGAAAGCATGCGGGGAATCAAGTTGGGAGGGAGTTGCCCTGCCAGCGTGCGCGGAGACTTGCTGCGCAGAGTGAATTCTGCGCAGCAAGCCAGCGGTTGTTACCGCTCCAGAGCCAGCGCCACGCCTTGCCCACCGCCGATGCAGAGCGTCGCAAGGCCTTTTTTCGCGTCGCGTCGGAGCATCTCGTGCAACAGGGTGACAAGCACGCGGCAGCCCGATGCGCCGATGGGATGGCCGAGGGCAATGGCGCCGCCGTTCACATTCACCTTCGAAGCATCCCAGCCCAGCACCTTGCCCACGGACAGTGCCTGGGCGGCGAACGCCTCGTTGGCTTCGATCAGGTCCAGGTCGGCGAGCTGCCAGCCGGCCTTTTCAAGGCAGCGGCGGGTGGCTGAGACCGGGCCGATGCCCATGATGGCCGGATCGACACCGGCGTTCGCGTAGGAGGCGATACGGGCCAGTACCGGCAGGCCCAGCTCGGCGGCCTTTGTGGCGCTCATCAACAGTACGGCGGCGGCGCCGTCATTGAGGGTCGAAGCGTTGCCGGCGGTAACGCTGCCGTCCTTCTTGAATGCCGGTTTGAGCTTGGCCAGGGACTCAGCCGTGGTGCCGGCGCGTGGCTGCTCGTCGGTGTCGAAGCGCAGCGGTTCGCCCTTGCGCTGGGGAATCTCGATGGCGGTGATTTCAGCCTTGAAGCGGCCTGCTTCGATGGCGGCGCTCGCCTTGCGTTGCGAGTCGGCGGCGAAGGCGTCCTGCGCCTCGCGGCTGATGCCGTATTTCTCCACCAGGTTCTCGGCGGTGATGCCCATGTGGTAGTCGTTGAAGGCGTCCCACAGGCCGTCCTGGATCATGCTGTCGATCAGCTTGGCATGGCCCATGCGCAGGCCGGTACGGGCACCGGGCATGACGTAGGGGGCGAGGCTCATGCTTTCCTGGCCGCCGGCAATGACGATGTCGGCGTCCCCGCAGCGAATCGCCTGGGCTGCCAGGTGCAATGCCTTGAGCCCGGAACCGCAGACCTTGTTGACCGTCATGGCCGGCACGCTGTTGGGCAGGCCGGCGGCGATCGAGGCCTGGCGCGCCGGGTTCTGGCCGGCGCCGGCGGTCAGGGTCTGGCCGAGGATCACCTCGTCGACCCGCGCAGGGTCCATACCGGTCTGTTGCAGCAGGCTGCGAATCACCGCGGCACCCAGTTCATGGGCCGGTAGCGTGGAGAGCGAGCCCTGGAAGCTGCCGATGGCGGTACGGGTGGCAGCGACGATGACGACTTCTTGCATGACACGAATCCTCTGTCGGGAGCGGCGGGGCCGCAGCGAACGGCCATGGTTGCACGCTCGCCGCTGGCTCACCACCCTCCGAACCGGGTAGTCACGTTTCAGCGCAGGGGTGGCAACCCCATGCGGCGGCGCGCGCGATGGAGCGATCCATTACGCACGGCCCAGCGCAGCAGCGGCACGCTGCGCTTCACGCTGGAGCGGATCAGCTGCCGTTGCAGGCTGCCCAGGCTCAGGCCGAGCTGATCCGTGGCCCAGTCCGGCAGCAGGTCGATACCGGCGCGCATCATCAGCAGGCCGAAGGGCTTGGCGAGGAAGCTGGGGGCGGGCGCGTTGAACAGTACGTTGACCACCTCTCGGGTGCGCTCGTCATAGCGCAGTCGTGGGCGCATGCGTTGCAGATACGCCGCTACCTCGGCGCGCGAGCGCGGTACTTCCCGCGCGCCGAGTCTCTCGGCGATGAGGGCGATCTCGTCGTAGTAACGGTCCTGCTCTTCGCCGGAAAGGTCCGGGTTCAGGTAACGCAGGTGCGAGGCGAGGAAGCAGCTGACTTCGGCGACGTGCACCCAGGTCAGCAGGTCCGGGTCGCTGGCCGCGTAGGTCGTGCCGTCGGGCAGAGTGCCGTGGACGTTGTCATGAATGCGGCGCACGCGCTCGATCAGTTTCTCGGCGTCGCCGCGCGAGCCGTAGGTGGTGGCGGAAATGAATTGTCCGGTGCGGCGCAGACGGCCGAGCATGTCGGCGCGGAAGTTAGAGTGGTCCCAGACGCCGCCCAGCGCGGCCGGGTGCAGCATCTGCAGGAGCAGGGCGCTGATGCCGCCGATGAGCATCGAGCTGAAGTCGCCGTGGACTTTCCAGCTGATGGAGTCCGGCCCGAACAGGCCGGGGTCACCCTTGGGCGATTCGAAGTCGACCCCGCCCAGGGCGAGGCCGGTCAGGCTGAGTACCTGGCTTTCGATATGACGGCGGACGGTTTCCATTGCGACGGACAGGCCTCGGGGCAAGGACGACAGGTCTGTTCTGTAAACCTAGCATCTTTGCGCCCTTGGCCTGTAGCGCACATCAACGATTGAGGCGGTTGTCGATCAGTCCCTGAACCACGCTGGGGTCGGCCAGGGTCGAGGTGTCGCCGAGGTTTTCCAGCTCGTTGCAGGCGATCTTGCGCAGGATGCGCCGCATGATCTTGCCCGAGCGAGTCTTGGGCAGGCCCGGCGCCCACTGCAGCATTTCCGGCTTGGCGAAGCTGCCGATCTCCTTGCTCACCAGCGCCAGCAGCTCCTGCTTGAGCGCGTCGCTGGGCTCGATGCCGTTCATGGTGGTGACGAAGGCGTAGATACCCTGGCCCTTGAGATCGTGCGGATAGCCGACGACGGCAGCCTCGGCGACCGAGTCGTGCAGGACCAGCGCACTCTCCACCTCGGCGGTGCCGATGCGGTGGCCGGAGACGTTGATCACGTCGTCCACGCGGCCGGTGATCCAGTAGTAGCCATCCTCGTCGCGGCGCGCCCCGTCGCCGGTGAAGTAGTAGCCGGGGTAGGGCTTGAAGTAGGTGTCGATCATCCGCTGGTGGTCGCCATAGACGCTGCGGATCTGGCTCGGCCAACTGGCTTTCACGGCCAGCACGCCGGAGCCGGGGCCGTCGATTTCCTTGCCTTGCTCGTCCAGCAGCACCGGTTGCACACCGAAGAAGGGGCGGGTGGCGGAGCCGGGCTTGAGGTCGGTGGCGCCGGGCAGCGGGGTGATCAGGATGCTGCCGGTCTCGGTCTGCCACCAGGTGTCGACGATGGGGCAGCGCTTCTCGCCCACCACGTTGTAATACCACTCCCAGGCTTCCGGGTTGATCGGCTCGCCTACCGAGCCAAGCAGGCGCAGGCTGCTGCGATCGGTCTTCTGCACCGGGGCTTCGCCCTCGCGCATCAGGGCTCGGATCGCGGTTGGCGCGGTGTAGAAGATGTTCACCTGGTGCTTGTCGATCACCTGCCAGAAGCGCGAGGCGTCGGGGTAGTTCGGCACGCCCTCGAACATCAGGGTGGTGGCACCGTTGGCCAGCGGGCCGTAGACGATATAGCTGTGACCGGTGACCCAGCCGACGTCCGCGGTGCACCAGTAGATGTCGCCGTCGTGGTAGTCGAACACGTACTTGTGGGTCATTGCCGCGCCCAGCAGATAGCCGCCGGTGGTATGCAGTACGCCCTTGGGTTTGCCGGTGGAGCCGGAGGTGTACAGGATGAACAGCGGGTCCTCGGACTCCATCGGCTCGGGTGCGCAGTCCTCGCTGACTTCGCGCAGCGCCTCGTGGTACCAGAGGTCACGGCCTTCGACCCACGGGATCTCGCCCTGAGTGCGCTCGACCACCACCACGGTGGAGACGTTCGGGCAGTCGGCCAGGGCCTTTTCCACGTTCTTCTTCAGCGGGATGTACTTGCCGCCGCGCACGCCTTCGTCAGCGGTGATCACGGTGCGGCAGTCGGCATCGTTGATGCGGTCGCGCAGGGCGTCCGGTGAGAAGCCGCCGAATACCACCGAGTGGATCGCTCCGATCCGCGCACAAGCCAGCATGGCGTAGGCTGCCTCGGGAATCATCGGCATGTAGATGCAGACCCGGTCGCCTTTCTCCACTCCGCGGCTCTTGAGCACGTTGGCCAGGCGGCAGACATGGCTGTGCAGCTTGCGGTAGGTGATGTTGGCAGATTCGGCCGGGTTGTCGCCTTCCCAGATGATCGCCACCTGCTCGCCGCGCTGTTCCAGGTGGCGGTCGATGCAGTTATAGGTGACGTTGAGCTGGCCACCCTTGAACCAGGTTGCCTGGCCCTTTGCCAGGTCACCGTGGTGCACCGAATGCCAGGGCTTAAACCAGTCGAGGAAAGCCTTGGCCTGCTCGCCCCAGAATGTATCCGGGTCGTCTACCGACTGACGGTAGAGGCGCTGGTAGGCGTCGTTGTCGAGGTAGGCACGCTTGCGTACGGCCTCCGGCACGGGGTGAAGGCTGATCTCGTACATGGGGAATCCTTGTTGTTGTTGAGCCGAGATGCCCTCAAGGGTGCATCCAAGGCCTGGCGGGTTCAAGGGTTGTCCATGCAGATTTGACGCGTCAGGAGGGGCGAACGTTCCGGTGGAAGAAGTCCCACCCGTTGCTCAGCGTCGGTTCGAGGTGCGGTGCGGGAGGCGGGAAGGGGGGCTGCGAAGGGGGCGAGGATGGCCGGATGCGCTGGCGCGCACCCGGCCACTGCACATCAGCCGCGGTGACGGCCGCGGAAGAAGTCGATCAGGCCCTGGGTGGAACCGTCCTCGGCGGCGCTTTCCTCGCTGCCGACCAGGCGGCCGTAGACGGCCTTGCCCAGCTCCTTGCCCAGTTCCACACCCCACTGATCGAAGGCGTTGATGCCCCAGAGGATGCTCTGCACATAGACCTTGTGCTCGTACATGGCGATCAGTGCGCCCAGGCGGCGGGCGCTGATGCGTTCCAGTACCAGGGTATTGCTCGGGCGGTTGCCCGGGATCACCTTGTGCGGCGCCAGGCGCTGTACTTCGGCTTCGTCCACGCCCTTGGCGCGCAGCTCAGCCTCGGCTTCGGCGCGGCTCTTGCCGACCATCAGGGCCTGGCTTTGCGACAGGCAGTTGGCGTACAGCCACTGGTGGTGGTCGGCCACCGGGTTGTAGCTGGATACCGGGACGATAAAGTCCGCCGGAATCAGGTGAGTGCCCTGGTGCAGCAACTGGTGGTACGCATGCTGGCCGTTGCAGCCTACGCCGCCCCAGATCACCGGGCCGGTGCCCGCGGACACCGGGCTGCCGTCCTGGCGCACGCTCTTGCCGTTGGATTCCATGTCCAGTTGCTGCAGGTGGTCGGTGATGTTCCGCAGGTAGTAGTCGTAGGGCAGGATCGCGTGGCTGCGCGCGCCCCAGAAGTCGCCGTACCACACGCCGAGCAGGCCCAGCAGCACCGGGATGTTCTTCTCGAACGGAGCGGTCAGGAAGTGCTGGTCCATGCTGTAGGCGCCGGACAGCAGCTCCTTGAAGTTGTTGATACCCACCGACATGGCGATCGGCAGGCCGATGGCCGACCACAGCGAGTAACGGCCGCCGACCCAGTCCCACATCGGGAAGACATTCTCCGGGCGGATGCCGAAGGCCGCGGCGGCCTCCTTGTTGCTGGATACCGCGATGAAGTGACGGTAAAGCTCCGCCTCGCTGCCGCCCTGGGCCAGGTACCAGGCGCGGGCAGCCTGGGCGTTCTTCAGGGTTTCCAGGGTGCCGAAGGACTTCGACGAGACGATGAACAGCGTGGTCTCGGCGTTGAGCTTGGCGGTCATCTCGCGGAATTCACTGCCGTCGATGTTTGCCAGGTAGTGGCAACGCACACCTTTCTGGGCGAAGGGCAGCAGCGCTTCGGAGACCAGCTGCGGGCCGAGGAAGGAACCCCCAATGCCAATGTTCACCACGTCGGTGATGGGCTTCTCGGTGAAGCCGCGCCACAGGCCGTTGTGCACGGCTGCGACCAGTTCGGTCATCTGGTGCAGCACGCGGTGCACTTCGGGCATCACGTCGACGCCATCGACCATCACCTTGTCGCCGATGGGGCGACGCAGCGCGGTGTGCAGAACCGGTCGGCGCTCGGAAGCGTTGATCACCTCGCCACGGAACATCGACTGGATGGCCTCGCCCAGCTTGGCTTCCTCGGCGAGTTTCACCAGCAGGTCGAGGGTGTCCTGGCGGATCAGGTTCTTCGAGAAATCGAGGAACAGGCCGCAGGCGCTGAGGGAGAAGCGCTTGAAGCGCTCCGGGTCCTCGGCGAATGCCTCGCGCATGGTGAAGTTCTGCAGATCCTGGCGGTGTGCCGCCAATGCCTGCCAGCTGGCCAGTTTTGTGGCATCCAGCGGGGTGAGGTGGTGTTCCATGACGTACCTTCGGGTAAGACTTGCGTGTTTGAACGAGGCTTTGGAACTTGGGAAGGATCGGTGGTTCCGAGCCCTCCCGGTGGCTCAGGCGAGCTGAACCGGGATGGCGTTGCTGGTGTGGCTGAGTTCGTTGCCAGGCGCCATGTACAGCATGCGTGGCTGGTAGCTCTCCAGCTCGGCGTCGCTGAACTGAGCGTACGCGCAGATGATCACCCGGTCACCCACCTTGGCCTTGTGGGCAGCGGCGCCGTTGACGGAAATCATCCGCGAACCTTCCTCGCCACGGATGGCGTAGGTGGTGAAGCGTTCGCCATTGTCGACGTTGTAGATCTGGATCTGTTCGTACTCGCGGATGCCGGCGAGATCGAGCCATTCGCCGTCGATGGCGCAGGAGCCTTCATAGTCGAGCACGGCGTGGGTGACTTCGGCGCGGTGCAGTTTGGCTTTGAGCATGATGCTCTGCATGGCGTGGCTCCTGTTTTTCTTCTGGTCGAGGAGAGCGGGGCGAGTATGCCCGAGCACCCGAAGTCGCTCAAGGCCGCGACTGGCGCGGCTTCGAGGCGAATATTCGGGTATCGGGCGGGGAATCAGTCGATGTGGAAGGCGAGGTTGTCGATCAGCCGGGTGGTGCCCAGGAAGGCGGCGACCAGGATCACCAGCTGATGGTCTTGCGCTGTGGCCGGGCGCAGGCCTGCGGACTCGCGGGCCTCGAGGTAATCGATGCGCAGGCCGGCCGCTTCGATCTGCTGGCTGCCCTCGCTCAGCAACGCGGGGAAGTCGCGCTCGCCCTGGCGGATACGCTCAGCCAGTTGTTTCAGGGTGCGTTGCAGGACGGGCGCGATAGCTCGCTGCTCCTCAGTGAGGTAACCGTTGCGCGACGACAGGGCCAGGCCGTCCTCGGCGCGCACGGTGGGCTCGCCGAAGATCTGGATCGGCAGATTCAGGTCGCGCACCAGCTTGCGAATGACCGCCAGCTGCTGGAAATCCTTCTCGCCGAACAGCGCCATGTCGGGCTGGACCATGTTGAACAGCTTGCAGACCACCGTGGCGACACCGTCGAAGTGGCCCGGACGGCTACGCGCCGCACAGCCCCTCGGAGACGCCGGTGACATGCAGTTTGGTCTGGCCCTCCATGCCGTCGGGGTACATTTCCTCGACAGTGGGGGCGAACAGCAGGTGGCAACCGGCATTGAGCAGCTTTTCCTGATCCGCCGCCAGGGTGCGCGGGTACTTGTCCAGGTCTTCGCTGGGGCCGAACTGCAACGGGTTGACGAAGATGCTCGCGACCACGAAGTCGGCGCGCTGGCTGGCCTTGGTCACCAGCGCGGCGTGGCCGGCGTGCAGGTTGCCCATGGTCGGCACCAGCGCGATGCGCTTGCCTTCGCTGCGGGCGCGCGCCACGGCGGCGCGCAGCTCGCGGACTGTCTTGACAGTATTCCATCAGGCGAAACCGTGCTCCGGGCCGGGGAAGGTGCCGTCCTTCACGGCCTTCACGTAGGCGGCGAAGGCGGACTGGATGTCGGGCTGGCCTTCGAGGAAGTTCTTCACAAACTTCGGCGAACGGCCGGACAACGACAGGCCGAGCATGTCGTGCATCACCAGGACCTGGCCGTCGGTGCTGCTGCCAGCGCCAATGCCGATGACCGGGATCTTCACGGCTTCGGTGATTTCCTTCGCCAGGGCAGACGGCACGCATTCCAGCAACAGCACGGCGGCACCGGCCTGCTCCAGGGCGATGGCGTCGGCGCGCAGCTGGCGTGCCTGGTTTTCCTGGCGGCCCTGGACCTTGAAGCCGCCGAACAGGTTGACCGCCTGCGGGGTCAGACCCAGGTGTGCGCACACGGGGATACCCATCTGGGCCAGGCGGATGATCGGCTCGGCGAGCCAGGCGCCGCCTTCGAGCTTGACCATGTGGGCGCCGGCCTGCATGACCTTCACCGACGTTGCGAAGACAACTGGTCCAGGCGAAGTACCGGATTCGAACGGCAGATCGGTGACGATCAGAGCGCCCTTGTTACCGCGTTTCACGGCAGCGGTGTGGTAGGCCATGTCCTCTACGGTCACCGGCAGCGTGCTGTCGTGACCTTGCAGCACCATACCCAGGGAGTCACCGATCAGCAGCATTTCGGCACCGGCAAGACTGGCGGTGTGGGCGAAAGTGGCATCGTAGGAGGTCAGCATCGCGATCTTTTCGCCGCTTTGCTTGAGACCTTGCAGGGTGGTCAGGGTGACATCAGGCACTGAAAGTGTCCTCGGCTCTGCGCCGGGCAGGGGCAAACGGGGCCCTACAGTCCGGATCGAAAGGCTAAGTGCATTGGCAGGTCGTTACCGTGACCGTCACGGCGTTACTGCCAGTGCGCCCCACGCCTGGGGTGCAGTACGATCAGGCAGGTGCTCGAGGCCGCTGAACGGACAGGCGGCGAGCAACTCGGGCAGGGCGCGCCCGTCGGGGAAACGCAGTTGCGGAGCGAGGTCCGCCAGCGGGTAGAGCACGAAAGCGCGGGCGTGCATGTGGTAGTGCGGCACGGTCAGGCGTGGCTCGTCGATCAGTTGCTCGCCGAACAGCAGGATATCGAGATCGAGGGTGCGCGGCCCCCAGCGCTCGTCCTTGCGAACGCGACCTTGCGCCAGTTCTCGATGGCTCTGCAGTGCATCGAGCAGATCGAGTGGTGCCAGATGCGGTATCAAGCGCGGCTACCGCGTTGACTGTAGCGCGGCTGGTCCCGGCAGACCCAGGGATTCGCTGGAGTACAGTGGAGAAACCCCGCCACCGTGGTGTGCGGCAATTGCGACAGCGCTTCGATGGCGCTGGCGTCCAACTGTGTCGCGGCTCATCGAATTGCTGCCCAGCCCGATATATACACGCTCGACGGTCATTCGCTGCTGGCGCGTCGGTGCACGTATCGCGACGACGGCGGTTGCGCTGGGGCCACGGCGTGCGTTTGCGCGGTAGCGGGGCACCACTTCGTCGCGACCACCGAGGTTCGCGAATCATGTCGCGGCGCTCATGTCACTGCGCTGCTGGTAGTCGGTCCACCATTGGCCAAGGCCATCGGTTTCCTCGCCAGCGCTCTCGCGCAGCAGCAGGAAGTCGTAGCCGGTGCACGGAAGCGTGGGTGATCCAGCAGCACGATCGGCCGCTTCTTGCCCTGGCGGCGCGGCAGGCGCTCCTGCATGTCCCAGATCTCGCGGATCGGGATGGTGAATCGCTTGGGCACCGCGGATGCGCGACATTGCTCGAGGATCAGCTCGTGGGCAGCTTCCTGCATCGCCGGGATCGGCGGCATGCCGCGGTCCTGCAGTTTCAGCACGCGAGCGGGCAGGGCCGGCCAGAGCAGAGCGGCGAACAGGAAGGCCGGGGTGACCGGTTTGCCCAGGCGGATGCGCTCGTCGGTGTTGGCCAGGGCCTGGCGCATCAGCTTGGGCGTATTCGGGGTCGTCCTCCAGCGCCTTGGCGCTTGCCGGGAACAGCGGGGCGAACAGTTCGCAGTCGTTGAGCAGTTCGAAGGTGCGGCGGCCTTGCCGCTAGAGGAACAGCTTGAGGATTTCGTCGAACAGGCGCGCCGAAGGAATTTCATTGAGCAGCGGCGCCAGGCGGCGAATCGGCGCGGCGCTGTGCTTCTCGATCTCGAAGTCCAGTTTGGCGGCGAAGCGCACAGCCCGCAGCATGCGCACCGGGTCTTCGAGGTAACGCTTGTCCGGGTCGCCGATCAGGCGGATCAGTCGGTTGCGGATGTCGCGCACGCCGTGGGCGTAGTCGAGGATGCGTTCGCCGGTGACGTCGAAGTACAGGGCGTTGATGGTGAAGTCGCGACGCTGGGCGTCGTCTTCCAGGGTGCCATAGACGTTGTCACGCAGGATGCGGCCGGCCTCGTTGCGGGAGGCATGGGCATTGTTGGTGTCATCGTCTTCGGTGACCGGATGGTTCGCGCGGAAGGTGGCAATCTTCGATATTGCGCGACCGAAATGGACGTGGACCAGCTTGAAGCGGCGACCAATCACCCGCGCGTTGCGGAACTCGGCACGCACCTGCTCGGGGGTGGCGCTGGTGGCCACGTCGAAGTCCTTGGGTGGAATGCCCAGCAGCGGGTCACGTACGCCACCGCCGACGATGTACGCCTGGTAGCCGGCCTTGGTCAGGCGCTCCACGACGTTCACCGCGTTCCTGCTGAACTGTTCCCGCCGCAGCGAGTGCTGATGATTGCCAACGACTTCCGGAGTAGTGCGGACAGCGCGCGGACGGCGCAGTGGGGATCGGATGGACTGGATCAGCTTTTTCAGCATGTGTGCACTATCGGGAATAGGTGTATGGATGGCATACGCAGGTCTCGGCAAGCCGCCTGATTACGGCGTTTCCTGGAGGATAGCGGGTGTCTGCCGCTGCCTTGAAACAAATGGCAGCAAATCGAATGCCGTCTGCGCCGCGGCGATTCTAGCATCGTGGGGTGGGATGATGAAGAAAACTGAAGAAAGGGGCTTGCAGGAGGAGAGCGGGAGGGTGTAGCGAAAGCTACTGGGGAGCCGAGGCTCCCCCCCAAATAGGTGCGTGCTTTGTTTTTATTATGATTACCGGGCTTGTTGTTTTTGTTTGTAGACCCGACCCTCGAAGCTACCTGCTTCGGGGAACCTTCCACACTTGGAAGGTGTTCAATAGCAAACGGATTGCTTTGGTCGCTGAGTGAGCAATGATCTTTCGATCCAACCAGTTTTGCGTGCTGTCTCAAGACAGTTTTATTCTTCTTGACTGGTTGCGGGACTGGTCCCGACGGCTACCCTTCTCCAAAAGAATCAGTTAGCTGCGCCTCCGCGATCTTGTTTTTGTTGTGCTGGAGTCGTTTCGTCTTGTTCTTATTGTGAGTGGTCGTGCTTGTTATTGTTGTTGTGCCAATAACAAAGCAGATGCCGTGCCAACTTTTGCGAATCCTTATTTTTCAAGGGTTTGCGAGGATTGCCCCTCGAGCGGTAGGCACAAAGAAGCCGGGTTCCCGTTACCGATGAACCCGGCTTTTGTTACGGAGCTTGTCTCCGGTAACAGTGTGAAACGTCTTACGAGTCAGCCGATGCGCCGGATTTGCGGCGTGGGATGCCCAGGCGCTGGCGACGTTCCCACAGGCATTTGCGGCTGATGCCCAGCTTGCGGGCCAGCTCGGTCTCGGTCATGTGGTCCTGGTGCTCGAGGACGAAGTGCTGGAAGTAGTCCTCCAGCGATAGATCCTCGGTGGGCTCGTGATTGCTGGCGCTGCCGTTGCTCGGGCGCAGGTCGCCGTCATCGCCGAAGTCGTCGTCCAGATCATCCAGCTCGATGTCGATGCCCAGCAGGTCGGCGGGGATTTCCTGGCCTTCGCTGAGGATCACCGCGCGCTCGATGGCGTTCTCCAGCTCGCGCACGTTGCCCGGCCACGGGTAGTGACGGATGGCCTGTTCGGCCTCGTGGGAGAAGGTCAGTGCCGGGCGCCCCATCTGGGAGCACTGGCGCGCCAGGAAGGAGCGGGCGATTTCCATGACGTCGGGACCGCGCTCGCGCAGGGGCGGGAGCTTCAGCGAGATGACGTGCAGGCGGTAATAGAGGTCTTCGCGGAACTGGCCGGTCTTGGCCAGCATCTTCAGGTCGCGGTGGGTCGCGGCGATCAGACGTACGTCGACCTTCTGCGACTGTACTGAGCCGACCCGGCGGATTTCGCCTTCCTGCAGCACGCGCAGCAGGCGCGCCTGGGCTTCGAGCGGCAGTTCGCCGATCTCGTCGAGGAACAGGGTGCCACCGTCGGCTGCTTCAACCAGGCCCGCACGGCCGGCGCTGGCGCCGGTGAACGCGCCTTTCTCGTGGCCGAACAGTTCGGATTCGATCAGGGTTTCCGGGATCGCGGCGCAGTTCACCGAGATCAGCGGCGCCTTGGTGCGCTTGGACAGGTTGTGCAGTGCGCGGGCGACCAGTTCCTTGCCGGTACCGGACTCACCCTGGATCAGCACATTGGAGTCGGTGGGCGCGACCTTGCGGATCTTGGTGTACAGCTCCTGCATGGGCGCGCAGGAGCCGATGATGCCGATCTCGCCGTCCGCGGGAGTGGTGTTACCGCTGCTACGGTCGGCCGCCTTGGCGTTACCGCGGGCTTCGGCGGGAGCGTTACGGTTCTCCTGGCGATCCTTGAGGATGCGCGCCACGGCCTGAAGCATTTCGTCGTGGTCGAACGGTTTGGCGATGTAGTCCACCGCACCCATCTTCATCGAATCCACTGCCGAGCGCAGGCTGGCGTAGCTGGTCATGATCAGCACCGGGGTGCCCTGGGCCAGCTTGATCAGCTCGGTACCGGGGGCGCCGGGCAGGCGCAGGTCGCTGACGATCATGTCGAACGACGGGATGCTGTAGCGCTCCTGCGCTTCCTGCACCGAGCCAGCCTCGCTGACCTGGTACTGGTTGCGCTCGAGCAATCGTCGCAGGGCGGAACGGATGATGGTTTCGTCTTCGACGATGAGGATATGTGCCATGTATTCAGCTCTCTCGACGTGCTCGTTTACTGCTCGGCCGTCGGGCCAGGATGCCGCGGCAAGGTGACGCTGATGCGGGTGCCGCATTCGCGTTCCGGGTCTGCCGGGCTGTCTATGGTGATTTGCCCATAATGCTCTTCCACGATCGAATAGACCAGAGCGAGCCCCAGGCCGGTTCCCTTGCCTGGATCCTTGGTGGTGAAGAAGGGCTCGAACAGGCGGTCGATGATCGACTTGGGTATTCCGCTGCCTTCGTCCTCGACGATCAGGTCGATGGTCTGCTCGGAAACTTCGGTGCGCACGCGGATCGCGCCGTTGGGCGGAGAGGCGTCGCGGGCGTTGGAGAGCAGGTTGATCAGCACCTGGGCCAGGCGCTGGGAGTCGCCTTCCACCCAGTGCTCCGGATCGCACAGGTTGAAGAACTGCACGTCGACACTGCGCTTGTTCAGCGACAGCAGGCCGATGGCCTCCTGGGCGACGTCCGCCAGGCACACCGGTTCGGCCGCGACCTGCTTGCCACCGGCGTGGGCGAAGCTCATCAGTGACTGCACGATACGCGACACGCGTTTGGTCTGTTCGAGGATCTGCCCGCTGATCTCGGTCAGCTCTCCGTCACCTTCGCGCTCTTCCCGCAGGTTCTGCGCCAGGCAGGCGATGCCGGTGATGGGGTTGCCGATCTCGTGGGCGACACCGGCGGCCAGGCGGCCAATGGAGGCCAGGCGCTCGGAGTGGATCAGCTTGTCTTCCAGGGACTGGGTTTCAGTGAGGTCTTCGACCAGTAACACCAGGCCACTGTTTCCGGGTGCGAGGGGTTCTTCGATCGCCGCCTTGTGCAGGTTCAGCCAGCGGGTCTGGCCCTCGATGGACAGTCGCTGCTTGTGCAGGTGCTCGTCGGGCGCATCGATGAAGCCTTCGAGCAGGCCGCGCCAGGGGTCGGGCAGGGCGGCCAGGCGCGAGCCGACCACGCGCTGTGCGCTGACGCCGGTGAGCTCCTCGATGGCGCGGTTCCACATGAGGATTTCCTGGTCCTTGGCCAGCGAGCACACGCCCATGGGCAGATCCTGCAGGGTCTGGCGGTGGTAGCGGCGCAGGGTGTCGAGCTCGGCGGCGAGGCCGGTGAGCCGGGAGTGGTAGTCCTCCAGTCGGCTCTCGATGAAGTGGATGTCCTCGGTGACGTAACTTTCGCTGGCGGCCTTGTAGGGCAGGAAGGTTTCCACCATGTCCTGCGCGACGCTCGGGCCCATCAGGCCGGAGAGGTTCGCTTCGATCCGGTCGCGCAGGCGGCGCATGGCGTAGGGCCGGCGCTCATCGAAGGGCAGGTGCAGGTCGCGCAGGGCTTGCTCCACTTCACGTTGTGCGGTCTTCGCGCCCAGCGGCTTGGCCAGCTGGCTGGCGAACTCCTGCGGAGAATGGGCGAGCAGTTCGCGGCGCTGCGGGCGACGGACGTTGTCGACGGCGCAGGCTTCGGCGGCGCCTTTTTCTTCGTCGCTGGCTTCAGTGAACAGCGAGACCAGGGTGAACACCAGTACGTTGGCCGCCAGGGAGGCGAGTGCCGCGAGGTGCCAGGTGGTGTCGTCGAGCACGTACAGCGAATTGAACATCGGTACGTAGATGCTCTGCAGGTTCGCGACCAGCGGGGTGAGCATGGTCGCGCCCCACACCAGCATGCCCGCCACCAGGCCGGCGATGAAGCCGCGGCGGTTGGCGGTCGGCCAGTAGAGCACGGCCAGCGCGCCGGGGAGGAACTGCAGGGTGGCGACGAACGAGACTATCCCTAGATTGGACAGGTCCTGCTCTGCCCCCAACAGCAGGTAGAAGGCGTAGCCGGCCATGATGATCGCGGCGATCAGTGCGCGGCGGGTCCACTTCAGCCAGCGGTAGATGTTGCCTTCGGCCGGCGGCTGGTAGAGCGGCAGCACCAGGTGGTTGAGCACCATGCCCGAGAGCGCCAGGGTCATCACGATGATCAGGCCGCTGGCGGCGGAGATGCCGCCAATGAAGGCGGTCAGGGCCAGCGCTGGGCTGTCCACCGAGATGCCCAGGCCGAGGGTGAAGTATTCCGGGTTGGTCGAGGCGCCCAGGTGCAGGCCGGCCCAGAGGATCGGCGGCACCGCCAGGCTCATCGGCAGCAGGAACAGCGGCAGGCCCCAGCTGGCGCTGAGCAGCGAGCGCGGGTTGAGGTTTTCCGTGAAGGTCATGTGGAACATGTGCGGCATCACGATGGCGGCGGCGAAGAACACCAGCAGCAACGTGCGCCACGGGCCTTCGGCCAGCGGGGTGTGCAGAGTGCTCAGGGCTTCCTGGTTCTGCAGCAGCCAGACTTCCAGGCCGTCCGGGCCGCCGAACACGCCATAGAGGGCGAACAGGCCGATGGAGCAGAGCGCCACCAGTTTCACCAGCGACTCGAAGGCTATCGCCATCACCAGCCCCTCGTGGCGCTCTCGGGTGGCGATATGGCGGGCGCCGAAGAGGATGGCGAACAGGGTGATCAGCGCGCAGAACGCCAGCGCCGCGCGGTTGGGTTCGGACTCTCGGGTGAGGATGCTGATCGAGTCGGTCACCGCCTGGATCTGCAACGCCAGCATCGGCAGCACGGCGATCAGCATGAACAATGTGGTCAGCGCGCCGGCCCAGGTACTGCGGAAGCGGAAGGCGAACAGGTCGGCCAGCGATGACAGCTGGTAGGCCCGCGTGATCCGCAGTATCGGATAGAGCAGCACCGGCGCGAGCAGGAAGGCGCCGGAGACGCCCAGGTAGATCGCCAGGAAGCCGTAGCCGTACTGGTAGGCCAGCCCGACCGTGCCATAGAAGGCCCAGGCGCTCGCGTACACGCCCAGCGACAGGGTGTAGATCAGCGGGTGGCGTACCAGCCGGCGGGGAATGAAGCCGCGCTCGGTGATCCAGGCGACACCGAACAGGACCATCAGGTAGGAGGCGCTGATCAGTATCAGCTGGGTGAGGCTAAAGCTCGTCAGCATCGCGCTGGCTCTGCAGGATGAAGGTGACGACGATCAGGATCAGCCACAGCAGATACGGGCGGTACCAGGCGCCGTGGGGATCGATCCACCAGTCCATGATGGCCGGTGAGAACAGGTAGATGCCCACGACCAGGAGCAACACCAGTCGGTAGATGTACATGTCGTCTCTCTCTTGGTTCGGCGGGCAGGCTACCTGTGCACACAGTCGCCGGCAAGCCGGCCGCCCTCTTGGGCGCGGCGGACCTTGTAGGAGCGAGCTTGCTCGCGAACCGCTTGATGCCGGCGCTGCCGCAAATCCTGGTCGCGAGCAAGCTCGCTCCTACAGAAAATCTGTCGCTAGTGTGCCTTGGACGAGCAGTCTATAGCTGCGCGTCTTCCAGTGTCAGGCAGTGAGGGATGGCGTTGGCATCCCAGTGCGCGATGCCCCAGGCAAGCACCTCGTGTGGTGTGGCCTGTAGCAGTTCGGCGGGCGGCTGCTGTCCCAGCGCCTTCAGCGCGCGTACCAGCAGCGGGGAGGCCTGGTCAGCCTCGAGCGGCGGCGAGCGGTAAGACTTGCCGAGCTTGTGGCCGTCGGGCTGGATGATCAGCGGCACATGCAGGTAGCGCGGCGCGGCGATGCCCAGCAATTCCTGCAGGTAGAGCTGGCGCGGGGTGTTGTCCAGCAGGTCGGCGCCGCGAACGATGTCGGTGACGCCCTGCCAGGCATCGTCCAGCACCACCGCCAGTTGATAGGCGAACAGCCCGTCGCGGCGGCGGATGATGAAATCGCCTACTTCGCGGCCCAGGTGCTGGTGGAACTCGCCCTGCAGGCGATCGGTGAAGCGGTAGTCCAGTTCCGGCACGCGCAGGCGGATGGCGACGTCGCCGTGCCAGTCGTGCTGGGCGTCGCGACAGGTACCGGGATAGATGCCGTTGCTGCCTTCGAGTTGCTTGCGCGAGCAGGTGCAGGCATAGGCCAGGCCGCTGCGCAGCCATTGCTCGATCTGGAGGGCGTAGGCGGCGTGGCGATCGCTCTGGCGCTCCACCGGGCCGTCCCATTCGAAGCCGTAGCGTTCGAGGGTTTCCAGGATGGCGCTCTGGGCACCGGGCATCTCGCGCGGCGGGTCGAGGTCTTCCATGCGCACCAGCCACTTTCCGCCCACTGCACGCGCATCCAGGTAGGAGGCAACGGCTGCCACCAGCGAGCCGAAGTGCAGGTAGCCGCTGGGCGTGGGGGCGAAACGTCCGACGTAGCGGGAGGCGGGCATGGCGTCTCTTCGGCTTTCTATCTAATGGCTGGGCGCAGAAACGAAACGGGGCGCCGCAGCGCCCCGTTCGGGATCAACCAGGCTCAGGAGCCCAGCTGCTTTTCCTTGATTTCCGCCAGGGTCTTGCAGTCGATGCACAGGGTGGCGGTGGGGCGGGCTTCCAGGCGGCGGATGCCGATCTCGACGCCGCAGGAATCACACCAGCCGTAATCGTTGTCTTCGATCAGCTGCAGGGTCTCGTCGATCTTCTTGATCAGCTTGCGCTCGCGGTCGCGGGCGCGCAGCTCGAGGCTGAACTCTTCTTCCTGGCTGGCACGGTCTGCCGGGTCCGGGAAGTTCGCCGCTTCGTCCTGCATGTGGTGCACGGTGCGGTCCACTTCTTCCATCAGCTCAACTTTCCATTTGTTGAGGATGGAGGTGAAGTGCGCGCGCATGCGATCACTCATGTACTCCTCGCCCTTGGTTTCCTGGTAGGGCTCGAAGCCACGAATCAGTTGGCTGCTCTGTTGCTTTGCTTTGGTGGGCATGGATGACCGCCTCTCACTTCGCTAATCCTCTCGCGGATGGTCCCTCTCCGGCACCGCCGGCCCCGCGCTCGCAGCGGGCGAACTTACCAGAACGATAACCGCGATGCTACTCCCGGTTATCGAGCCTGCAAGTGCTCGCACGTGACCTGATCGCCAGGCCGGCGACCCACCGGTCATCGCCAGTGGGTTTTTCTGCAAACCTGAGCAGAATCGTCGGCGTTCGCTAGACGAAGCCTGCAAGTTCCCGGAAACCGCGCATTGCCGGCGCGGCGGCCCAGAATTCATCAGTGGCCTGTTAGAATCCCGGCTCTGTCGCAAAGTTCGGAATATTCCATGGCCACCACCTTCAGTGCGCGCAGCCGCGCCATCGAACCCTTTCACGTCATGGCACTGCTGGCGCGGGCCAACGAGCTGCAGGCTGCAGGTCACGACGTCATCCACCTGGAAATCGGCGAGCCGGACTTCACCACCGCCGCGCCCATCGTCGAGGCTGGGCAGAAGGCTCTGGCAAATGGTCACACGCGCTATACCGCCGCACGTGGTCTGCCGGCCCTGCGCGAAGCCATCGCCGGCTTCTACGCCCAGCGCTACGGCCTGTCGATCGACCCGCAACGCATTCTCGTCACGCCAGGCGGCTCCGGCGCCCTGCTGCTCGCCAGCAGTCTGCTGGTGGATCCAGGCAAGCACTGGTTGCTGGCCGATCCGGGTTACCCGTGCAACCGCCACTTCCTGCGCCTGGTGGAAGGCGCCGCGCAACTGGTGCCGGTTGGCCCGGAGAGCCGTTACCAGCTCACCCCGGAGCTCATCGAACGGCACTGGGATCAGGACAGTGTAGGCGCTCTCGCCGCATCGCCGGCGAATCCTACGGGCACTCTCTTGCACAAGGATGAGCTCGCGGCACTGTCTTCGGTGCTCAAGGCGCGCGGCGGCCATCTGGTGGTGGACGAGATCTACCACGGCCTGACCTACGGCATCGACGCGCCCAGCGTGCTGGAAGTGGATGACGACGCCTTTGTCCTCAACAGTTTCTCCAAATATTTCGGCATGACCGGCTGGCGCCTGGGCTGGCTGGTGGCGCCGCCCGAAGCGGTCGGCGAGCTCGAGAAGCTGGCGCAGAACCTCTACATCAGTGCCCCGAGCATGGCCCAGCACGCTGCGCTGGCCTGCTTCGAGCCGGCGACCCTGACGATCCTCGAAGAACGCCGCGAAGAGTTCCGCCGCCGTCGCGACTACCTGTTGCCGGCGCTGCGCGAACTGGGCTTCGGTATCGCCGTGGAGCCGGAGGGTGCCTTCTATCTGTATGCGGATATCAGCGCCTTCGGTGGTGACGCTTTCGCCTTCTGCCAGCATTTCATCGAGACCGAGCACGTGGCCTTCACGCCGGGCATCGACTTCGGGCGTTACCAGGCGTCGCACCATGTGCGTTTCGCCTACACGCAGAGCGTTGAACGCTTGCAGCAGGCAGTGGAGCGAATCGCCCGCGGCCTGAAGACCTGGCGTCCCTGATGCGCTTCGAGCCGGCGCTGGAAGAAGCGCGCCTGATCAAACGCTACAAACGCTTTCTGGCCGACATCGAGACCGCCAGTGGCGAGCAGCTCACCATTCACTGCCCGAACACCGGCTCGATGCTCAACTGCATGAGCGAAGGCTGTCGGGTCTGGTTCAGCCGCTCCTACGATCCCAAGCGCAAGCTGCCGGGCACCTGGGAACTGGTGGAAACTCCGCAGGGACGGCTGGCCTGCGTAAACACCGGGCGGGCCAACCGGCTGGTGGAAGAGGCTTTGCTGGCCGGCACGGTAACCGAGCTGGCCGGCTTTGCTGAGCTGCGGCGCGAGGTCGCCTACGGGCAGGAAAATAGTCGCGCGGACTTCCGGCTGATGTATGGCAGCAAGCCGGTGTACGTCGAGGTGAAGAGCGTGACCCTGGGTTTCGACGACACAACGGTCGCCGCCTTCCCTGACGCGGTTACCCAGCGAGGCGCCAAGCACTTGCGCGAGTTGGCGGCGCTGGCGCGCGAGGGCATGCGTGCGGTGTTGCTGTATGCCGTGAACCTGTCGGATATCGAGGCAGTTCGCCCGGCGGTGGAAATCGACCCGGTCTACGCCGCCGCGCTGGCTGAGGCGGGCAACGCCGGGGTGGAAGTGCTGGCGTATGGGGCGCGGATCGATACGCAGGAGATTCTTTTGGACCGGCCGCTGAAGGTGTTGTTGTAGGAGCGCCCCATGGGCGCGATCGCGGGCATGGCCTGCTCCTACATCGCCAGCCAGATGCCCTGGTCGTCCTCGCGGCAGGGCAATGCCTCCAGCACATCCCCCAGGCATGGCCCCTGGATGCATTCGCCGGTCTCGATCAGGAACAGCGCACCGTGGTGGCCGCACTGCAGCAAGCGGCCGCTGGCATCGAGGTACTGCTCGGCGTCGTAGCCCAGCGGGATTTCCCGGTGCGGGCAGCTGTTGCGGTAGGCATAGACACGGCCCTGGCGGCGCACGACAAAGAGATTCAGGCCAGCGGCCTTAAAGCCCCGGCTCTGGCCTTCGGCCAGGTCATGCGGGGCGCAGAGCAGGATCATCCGGGTCTTCCATCCAGGTACGGCATCACGGGGCGGGCATTATCCGCGCCCGCAGGGCAGTACCGGAAGAGGGTGCACTTCCGTGTGCTGAAGACGGGGTGGGCTGGCGTCTTGCCAGCGAAATTGGCGGCGACCTTAAGCGCCCCTGTAAATTAATGCAAATAATTATCAAATAGATTTCCTAAATTTCCTGTGGCAAGGTTCGTTTATGCCGCCGCCCTGCGGCAGGCCATCTTTCGAACGAGGAATTCTGCGATGACGACCCTGACTGCGCCGGCCTCCGAGCTGTACCGCGCCTGGCAAGCCCTGCGCGCCGAGAAACCGCGCCTGCGCGCCCGCGATGCGGCGCACCACCTGGCCGTGAGCGAGGCCGAGCTTACGGCCAGTCGCCTGGGCGTGGATGCCGTGCGCCTGCGCACCGACTGGGCCGAGCTGTTGCCGGCGCTGGGTGAGCTGGGCCAGATCATGGCGCTGACCCGCAATGAACATTGTGTGCATGAGCGCAAAGGGCCGTACCGCGACGTGACCGTTTCCGCCAATGGCCAGATGGGCCTGGTGGTCTCCCCGGACATTGACCTGCGCCTGTTCCTCGGCGGCTGGGCCAGCGCCTTCGCCATCAGCGAGGAGACCGCCCACGGCACCCAGCGAAGCATCCAGGTGTTCGACCGCCAGGGCAGCGCCGTGCACAAGGTCTTCCTCACCGAGCAGAGCGACCTCGCCGCCTGGGACCCACTGGTACGCAGTTTCACCGCCGCCGAGCAGAGCGCCGCACTCGACCTGACCCCGCTGGAGGCCAAGGCTGCGCCGTTGGCCGATGGCGAAATCGATGTCGCCGCCCTGCGCGAAGGCTGGTCGGCATTGAAGGATACCCACCATTTCTTTGCCTTGTTGAAGAAGCACAAGGTTCAGCGCACCCAGGCGCTGCGCCTTGCCGGGCGCGAGTGGGCCGAGCCGCTGGCCGTCACCGAGCTGCCGCGCCTGCTGGAAGCGGCCGGAGCCAGCCAGTTGCCGATCATGATCTTCGTCGGCAACGCCCACTGCATCCAGATTCACACCGGCAGCGTGGAAAACCTCAAGTGGATGGACGAACTGGTTCAACGTCCTCGATCCGCTGTTCAACCTTCACTTGAAAACGCCGGGAGTGGTCGAGCTGTGGCGCGTGCGCAAGCCCAGCAGCGATGGCGTGGTCACCAGCTGGGAAGCCTTCGACGCCAACGGCGAGCTGGTGTTGCAGGTGTTCGGTGCGCGCAAGCCGGGGGTTCCGGAACTGCAGAGCTGGCGCGAACTCGCCGAATCCTTCCCGGCACTTTGAGGACGACCCATGAAGACTTCCAAGACTGCACGCGCGCTGTTCGCTGGTCTCTGCCTGACTGCCACCAGCGCGTTGGCTGATTCGTTGCCGCAGCGCTGGGTGAGTGCCGGCGGTTCGCTGAGCGAATGGGTCGTCGCCCTGGGCGGCGAGGCCAAACTGGTCGGCGTCGATACCACCAGCCTGCACCCGGCCTCGCTCCATGCACTGCCGAAGATCGGCTACCAACGGCAACTCGCGGCCGAAGGCATCCTCGCGCTGAAGCCGGACATCCTGCTGGGCAGCGAGGAAATGGGCCCGCCGCCGGTGCTGCAGCAACTGCGTGCCGCCGGCGTGCGGATCGAGACGCTGTCGGCCAAGGCCGACGAGAAGACGGTGCACGACACCCTTCAGCGCTTGGGCGACCTGCTGGGCTCGCCGGACAAGGCGAAGCAGGTCGAGGCGGACTTCGACGCACGCATTGCCGCCCAGGATGCCTGGGTGAAGAAGGCTCAGGCCGCTCAAGCCGCTCCCGGCGTCGTCCTGCTGGTCGGGCACGCCGGCGGCAATCTGCTGGTGGCCGGGCAAGGCACCTCCGGCGACTGGTTGATCCAGCGCGCCGGCGGCCGCAACCTGGCGACCCACACCGGTTACAAGACGCTGTCGACCGAAGCTCTTACCGCGCTGAACCCGCAGGTGGTGGTACTGAGCGACCGCGCCCTGGACGGCGACAAGGCCCGCGCCGCACTGACCCAGCAGAACCCCGGCCTGGCAGCGACCAGCGCGCTGCGTGAAGGCCGCGTACTGGTCCTTGATCCGACCCTGCTGGTGGGTGGCCTGGGGCCGCGTATCCCGGACGGACTGGCTAGCCTCTCCCGGGCCTTTTATCCTTCCGCGCAGGCCCTGAACACGGAAAGTCGTCCTTGACCCGGATCGTTACCGCTCGACCGCTGTTCCTGCTCCTTGGTTTCCTCCTGCTGCTGGTCGTCTGGCTCTCACTGGCCCTCGGGCCGGTGAGCCTGCCGCTGGGCGATACCCTGCGCGCGCTGGCGCACATGGTTGGGCTGCCCGTCTCCGCCGACGGCCTGGGTCAGGCCGAGCTGATCGTCGGGCAGATTCGCCTGCCGCGTACTCTGCTGGGTATCGCTACCGGTGGCGTGCTGGCGCTGGCCGGCGTGGCGATGCAGGGACTGTTCCGTAACCCGCTGGCCGATCCCGGCCTGATCGGGGTTTCCAGTGGCGCCGCTCTGGGGGCGGCCATTGCTATTGTCTTTGGTGCATCCATCGGTGGGCTGCCCGAGGCTTTCGCGCCTTACCTGCTGTCCGCATGCGCCTTTGCCGGCGGCCTGATGGTGACGGCGCTGGTCTACCGCCTGGGGCGTCACAATGGCCAGACCAGCGTGGCGACCATGCTGCTCGCCGGCATCGCGCTGACCGCGCTCGCGGGCGCGCTGATCGGCCTGTTCACCTACCTCGCCGACGACGCCACTCTGCGCACGCTGACGTTCTGGAACCTCGGCAGCCTCAATGGCGCGAGCTACCCGCGACTGTGGCCGCTGCTGCTGATTACCCTGCTGGTGGCCTGTTGGCTGCCGCGCCGGGTGAATGCATTGAATGCGCTGCTGCTGGGCGAGTCCGAAGCGCGTCACCTGGGCTTCGACGTCGAGCGGCTGAAGGTCGAACTGATCCTCTGCACTGCGCTGGGCGTCGGTGCGGCGGTGGCCGCCGCCGGCATGATCGGCTTCATCGGCCTGGTAGTGCCGCACCTGCTGCGCCTGATCGTCGGCCCGGATCACCGGGTGCTGTTGCCTGCATCGATGTTCGGCGGCGCGATTCTCCTGCTGTTGGCCGACTTGATCGCTCGCTTGGCGCTGGCGCCGGCAGAGCTGCCGATCGGCATCGTCACTGCATTGATCGGTGCGCCATTCTTTCTCTACCTGCTGATCCGGGGGCGTTCCTGATGCTGTGCGCAGACAAGCTACTGGTGAAGCGCGGCGCCCAGACCGTCCTGCAGGATATGAGCGTGACACTGCAGCCGGGCCAGGTGCTCGGCGTTCTTGGCCCTAACGGCGCGGGCAAGAGCACCCTGCTCGGCGCGATGAATGGTGAACTACCGCTGGCCGGAGGGGAGGTGAGCCTCGACGGCCGCCCGCTGGAGTCCTGGCAAGGCACTGAGCGCGCACGTCGGTTGGCCGTGCTGCCGCAGTCGTCCTCGCTGAACTTCGCCTTTCCCGTCGAGGCCGTCGTGGGATTCGGACGATTGCCGCACGACAGTGGCCGCCAGCGCGACGAGGAAATCATCCGTGAGGCCATGGCCGCTGCCGATGCTTCGCACCTGGCCGGGCGTAGCTACCTGGCGCTCTCTGGTGGCGAGCGTCAGCGGGTCCACCTTGCCCGTGTGCTGACTCAGCTCTGGCCGGGCGGGGCGGAGCAGGTGTTGCTGCTGGATGAGCCGACTTCGGCGCTCGATCCACTGCATCAGCACACCACACTGCAGGCCGTGCGCGATTTCGCCGGGCGTGGCGCGGCGGTGCTGGTGATCCTGCACGACCTGAACCTGGCGGCGCGTTACTGTGATCGTCTGTTGCTCCTGCACGAGGCGCGCACGCATTTGCTCGGCACGCCGCACGAAGTGCTGCAGGCTGAGCCGCTGCGCACTGTCTTCGGCCTCGACGTGCTGGTGCAGGAGCATCCGGAGCGGGGCCATCCGCTGATCATCGCGCGCTGAAGGGAGTCGCCATGAAGAAGGTTCTGCTCGTGCCGCTGCTGGCGCTGCTCGCTGCCTGCCAGAATCAGGGGGTGGCGCCGCCGCTGCCGGTCTGGCAAAGCCCGGACGGGCGCGACAGTGCCGAACTGGGTGTGATCCGCGACTTGCGTAGCGGTGAACAGCTTTCGCCGGCACAGCTGCTCGATCAACTGGCTGCCGCACCGCGGGTCATAGTCGGCGAGCAGCACGATAACCCCGATCACCATGCACTCGAACTCTGGCTGGCGCGCGCGCTGGCCGAGCGCCGTCCGAGTGGCAGCGTGCTGCTGGAGATGCTCAACCCCGATCAGCAGAGCGCAGTCGCTGCTGCCCAGTCTTCAGCGGCGAAGGGCGATATGCCGAGCGATCTGATCGGTGCGCTGCATTGGCAACCGGGGTGGGATTGGTCGCAATACGGCCCGCTGGTGACCTGGCTGGTGAAACAGCCGGCGCCGCTGCTGGCGGCCAACCTGGATCGCAGCGAGATCATGGATATCTACCGGAATCAGCCCCAACTGCGGGGACCAGCCTCCACGGCCGCTCCGGTGCGCGATGCGTTGCTGCAGGACATCCGTGATTCCCACTGCGGCCTGCTGCCGGACAGTCAGCTCCCGGCGATGCTGGCGGTCCAGCAGCAGCGCGACCGGCGCCTGGCCGAGCGTTTCAAGGCGGCGCCTGAACCAGCCCTGCTGATTGCTGGCGGCTTCCATGCGCGCCGGGACCTGGGCGTTCCGCTGCACCTGCAGGACCTGGGCGCAGCGCAAGGGCTGAAGGTAGTGATGCTGGCCGAAGTTGGCAGGGCGGTGGCGCCGGCTCAGGCCGATTTTGTCTGGTACACCCCCGCACAGCCGCCAACGGATTATTGCGCGCAGATGCGCGGCAAGTAGTGAAGGGGCCGAATGGCCCTTTTTCGTTTCTGCGGGAATGACGGTCGCCGCAGAAATCGCAGGCAAAAAAAGACCCGGCAAAGTGCCGGGTCTAAAACCGTGATTAGCCTGATGAGGAGATAATCTGAAGAGTCCGACTGCGTGGTCTCTCTAGCTTATCCAACTGGCCTCGCAGCCAGTGGTTGTAATAATAACCATTATCATTTGAGAGTCAACACCTTTTCTTCGACCGATCCGAAGATTTTTTCGGCGGGCAGGAATGCTCTGTGTGAAGGAAAAAATCGAGGCAAAAAAAAGACCCGGCAAAGTGCCGGGTCGAAACCGTGATTAGCCTGATGAGGAGATAATCTGAAGAGTCCGACTGCGTGGTCTCTTGAGGTTATCGATCTGGCCTCGCGACCAGATGACTCAATAATAATCATTATCATTTGAGAGTCAACCTCTTTTCTGCAGATTTTTTCTCGCCCACGACATTTGCCCTGCGCAAATGAAAAGCCCGGCACTGGGCCGGGCTTTTCGCAAGGAGGCGGATCAGTCGGACTGGCGTTGCAGCCGCAGTTGGGTGACTTCCTTGTTCAGCAGGTCGATGCGGCGTGCCATGCCTTCGATCAGGCTGTGGGCAATGCGCGGGTTGCTCTGCATCAGGCTGAGGAACTGGTCCTTGGGGATCACCATCACGGTGCACGGCTCGCTGGCGATCACGCTGGCGCTGCGCTTCTCGCGGGTGAACACGGCCATGGCGCCGAAGATCTCGTCCTTCTGCACATCGCCGACCTTCTGCCCGTCGACGAAGGCCTCGGCGTGGCCCTCGATGATGATGAACACGTGCTCGGCATCGTCACCCTGCTGGATCAGCTGGGCGCCGGCGGCGAAGTGCTGGAAGCCGGTGGCCGGGCGAATCTCCGGCTGCTTGAGGTGCGCCAGGGCATCCGACAGCAGCGCGGTGTGGCCGATCAGGTAGTGCAGGAACTGCTCCTGACGCTGCTCGTGGCTGTGGATATGGCGGAACACTTCGCTGCGCGAATAGGGAATCAGGCACAGAGGTTCTTCACTGACGTAGCGGCAGGGCGGCAGCTCGATGCCCTGCCGCAGGCCGACCAGGTCGCCTTCCTGCAGGTAGAACAGCGGGCGTTCGTCCACCAGCGCATGGACCAGGCCGTTCTCGATGAGGAACAGGTGCTTGCCGGGCAGCTCGCCTTCCAGGTCGTCGGAGCGCTCCAGGCGGATGGCTTCGCCAGCGGGCTCAAGACCGGCGAGCAGTTGCGCCGGGATGCCCTGTAGCCGATTGATCAGTCGATCGGCGTAGGCGGGTTGTTCACCGAGTAGGTACATGGCCGTAATTCCTTGATATGGCGACGGTCGAGGGCGCACGAAGGGCCCTGAAACCATAAGCGGACAGGTACCTTGCGTAAACATTTTCACACAGAGCTTGTGAGCTAGCTCTTGTTACGTGCGGGAAATGTCTCAAGCTCGCCAAGAAGAGCAGCCTTGTGCGCGGGTGGCAGGTCGTTCCAGTGCACATCCAGCAGGGCGCCCTCGATGGCGTAGAGCAGCACTTTCGAGGCTCGGAAGCCCCGTGCGCGCACGGCCCGGTACGCGCCAACCGCCCCCAGGCGACGCAGGTCGCTGGCGCTGTGGATGCCCACGGCATGCAGCCATTGGGCGGACGTCTTGCCTAGGTTCTTCAGGTGCAGCAGTTCGTCGTTCATCGTCTGTCCTTGCGATGGGCACGATGGGTGTCAGGTCTTGATGGGGCCGAGAACTGCTCGTAGCGGCCGGACACGCACAGGGAAGTGTAGCGTTGACTGGGAAAAACGTGGCTTTGTGACATCGCCGAGAATGCGGGGCAGGGCGTTGTCGTGGTTCAAGGCTGGCCGGGCGGCGCAGCCACCGGCCGGAGTGCGCCGCGCGGGGCGACTCCGGCCGACAGGCGGTGGATCAGAGACCTGGCAGGCGCTGGCGGATGCTGGCGACCAGGGCGTCAAGACTGGCGGCGTCCGGGGTATTGACGCGCTTGCTGTGCTGCTGCTCCTCGGCGTTGAGGTCGTCGCGGTTGGCCAGTTGTGCCTGAATGACTTCCAGGGTGGCATCGGACGGGTCGTTACCGTCGTTCTGGCGCTGGTTCAGCCAGCCGGCGATCACGGCTTCCGGTGCGTGGCAGTCGAGGATCAGGAAGGGAACCCCGGTTTCCTCGGCGATTTCCCAAGCGGCGGCGCGCTGTTCGCGCTTGAGGAAGGTCGCGTCCAGCACGACCGGGTAGCCGGCTCGCAGAATGTCCACGGCCAGTTCGTTGAGGCGCTGGTAGGTCGCGGTGGTGGCGTCGGCGTCATAGATGCCGCCCTTGAGCTGGCCTTGCTGATCGGCTTTCTGCTCGCCGAACAGGCGCTTGCGTTCCACGTCCGAACGCAGGCGAATGGCCCCCAGCGCTTCCACCAGACGCAGCGCAACCTGGCTCTTGCCGACAGCAGAAACGCCGACAGTCACGGCGAGGAATCGCGAAGGGATGGCGCTGTAGCTTTCCGCCAGGTTGGCGTAGTTGCGGTACTGGCGCAGGGTCGCGGCCTTCTGTACGGCGTCGGTCTGGTGCGCCAGGCTGAACAGCGCGATCTTGGCGCGGACCAGAGCGCGGTAGGCTTTGTAGAAGTTCAGCAGGGCCAGGGACTGGTAGTCGCCGGTGTATTCCAGGTACTGGCTGACGAAGCGCCGCGACAGGCATTTCAGGCCACGGTCTTCCAGGTCCATGGCGAGGAAGGCGTAGTCGGCGGTGACGTCGGTGAAGCGGAAGGGCTCGTTGAACTCGATGCAGTCGAACAGCACGACCTTGCCATCGATGATCGCGGCGTTACCCAGGTGGATGTCGCCGTGGCATTCGCGGATGAAGCCGTTCGTCTTGCGCTGCTCGAACACGCCATGCAGGCGCTCGAAGCTGGACTCGGCCCACGCCTCCAGAGCATCGAGCTGCAGCAGGTCGGCCTTGTCGGAGAGCATCGGGCGGATCTGTTCGAAGTTCTGCCGGACCGGTGCCATGCAGGCATCCGGAGTGCCCAATGGGTGCTCGGTGGGGACGACCGGGGTGCGCAGGTGGAAGTCGGCGATCTGTTTGGCCAGGCCGTCGATGTGCTGCGCACCGAGTTCTCCGCGGGCCTGCACTTCGCTGAGCAACTGGGTCTGCGGGAATTCGCGGCACTGGAGCATGTACTCGATGGCCGGGCCTTCGCCGTTCAGCTGCGGGGCGGATTCGCTGCCGGTGATGGCAATCACGTCGAGGTACAGGCCTTCGGTCAGGCGCTGGTTCAGGCGCAGCTCTTCCTCGCAGAAGTGCTTGCGCTTGGCGAGGTCAGTGAAGTCGAGAAAGCCGAAGTTCACCGGCTTCTTGATCTTGTAGACATAGGAGCCAGTGAGCAGCACCCAGGAGATGTGGGTTTCGATGACCCGGAAGCCTTCGACCGGATGAGGGAAGAGGGCGGGGTTCTGCAGGGCTGCGAGTAAGGTCTGGCTCACGTGATGTCCTTTCCGGTCGAATTTCTGAAGGCAGGCATTATGGCGACTGGGTTGTCCGGTGCAAACTCTGCAGCCGGCCGGCAACCAAATGGCCATCGTGGGGTCATAGCTCGGCCACTGCCGCTTTCGATAGATGCGCGGCAGTTCGCATCAAGCCCGGACGCGCGCTGGAGCGGCGTCTGTCTCCTGTGGATAAAGTACGTATAATGCGCCGCCATGACGCGTCCCCGATCTTCCAAATCTCGTAAAAAAAGCGGCAAATCGTCGCCTGCCATGCGCAAGTGGCTGGGCTGGGCTCTCAAGCTCGGTCTGGTTGGCGTGGTGGTGCTGGCCGGTTTTGCCGTGTACCTCGATGCGGTTGTCCAGGAGAAATTCTCCGGCAAGCGCTGGACCATTCCCGCCAAGGTCTACGCCCGGCCGCTGGAACTGTTCGTCGGCCTGAAACTGGGCAAGGACGACTTCCTGCGCGAGCTGGATGCGCTGGGCTACCGACGCGAAACCACGGTCGCAGGGCCGGGTGCCGTGTCGGTGGCCGGCAATGCCGTCGACCTCAATACCCGTGGCTTCCAGTTCTATGAAGGTGCCGAACCGGCGCAGCGCATTCGTGTGCGCTTCTCCGGCGACTACGTGGCCGGCCTGAGCCGCGGCAACGGCGGCGACCTTGCGGTCGCGCGCATGGAGCCTCTGCTGATCGGCGGCCTGTACCCGGCGCACAACGAAGACCGCATCCTGATCAAGCTCGACCAGGTGCCGCCGTACCTGATCGATACCCTGGTCGCTGTGGAAGACCGTGATTTCTGGACTCACCATGGGGTTTCCATCAAGTCCATCGCCCGTGCCGTCTGGGTCAACGCCAGCGCCGGCCAGTTGCGCCAGGGCGGCAGTACGCTGACCCAGCAGTTGGTGAAGAACTTCTTCCTGACCAACGAGCGCAGCCTGTCGCGCAAGCTCACCGAAGCCATGATGGCGGTGCTGCTGGAACTGCATTACGACAAGCGTGAAATCCTCGAGGGCTACCTCAACGAAGTGTTCCTCGGCCAGGACGGTCAGCGCTCGGTGAACGGCTTCGGCCTCGCCAGTCAGTACTTCTTCAGCCAGCCGCTGTCTGAGCTCAAGCTGCCCCAGGTGGCTCTGCTGGTCGGCATGGTGAAAGGGCCCTCCTACTACAACCCGCGCCGCAACCCTGAGCGTGCGCTGGAGCGCCGCAATGTGGTGCTCGACGTGCTCGCCGAACAGGGTGTGATCACTGCCGACGAAGCGGCTGCCGCCAAGCAGACGCCGTTGGGCGTGACTCGCCAGGGCAGCATGGCCAACAGCTCCTATCCGGCTTTCCTCGACCTGGTGAAACGCCAGTTGCGCGAGGATTACCGCGACGAGGACCTGACCGAGGAAGGCCTGCGCATCTTCACCAGCTTCGACCCCATCCTGCAGATGAAGGCCGAGTCCGCCGTCAGCGAAACCTTCAAGCGCCTCGAAGGCCGCAAGGGCGTGGCTGAAACCGAAACCGCAATGGTCGTGACCAATCCGGAAACCGGTGAGATTCAGGCGTTGCTCGGCAGCCGTGACCCGCGCTTCGCCGGCTTCAACCGAGCCGTCGATGCCGTTCGACCAATCGGTTCGCTGGTCAAGCCGGCGGTCTATCTGACCGCACTGGAAAAACCGAGCCAGTACACCCTGACCAGCTACATCCAGGACCAGCCGTTCCAGGTGAAAGGCAAGGATGGTCAGGTCTGGACGCCAAAGAACTACGAAGGCACCGCCAACGGCACCATCTTCCTCTATCAGGGGCTGGCTCGCTCGTTGAACCTGTCCACTGCCAGGCTGGGGCTGGACCTGGGCGTGCCGAACGTTCTGAAGACGCTGGAGCGCCTGGGCGTTTCGCCAAACTGGCCGGCCTATCCGTCGATGCTGCTGGGCGCCGGCGCGCTGAGCCCGATGCAGGTCGCGACCATGTACCAGACCATTGCCAGTGGTGGCTTCAACACCCCGTTGCGCAGCATCCGCAGTGTGCTGGCGGCGGATGGGCAGCCGCTCAAGCGTTATCCGTTCCAGGTCCAGCAGCGCTTCGATCCGGGCGCCATCTACCTGCTGCAGAGCGCCATGCAGCGCGTAATGCGCGAGGGTACGGGTCGTTCCGTCTACAACCAGCTGCCAGCGTCCCTGACCCTGGCGGGCAAGACCGGTACCACCAACGATTCCCGTGACAGCTGGTTCTCCGGTTTCGGCCAGGACCTGCTGGCAGTGGTGTGGATCGGTCGTGACGACAACGGCAAGACGCCGCTGACCGGTGCCACCGGTGCGTTGCAGATATGGACCAGCTTCATGCGCAAGGCCAATCCGGCACCGCTGGACATGCCGATGCCGGATAATGTCGTGCAGGCCTGGGTTGATCCGCATACCGGGCAGGGCACTGATGCCAACTGCCCCGGTGCAGTACAGATGCCTTATATTCGAGGAAGCGAACCTGCGCTGGGCGCAGGTTGCGGAAACCAGACGCCGGCCGGCGAAGTCATGGACTGGGTGCGCGGCTGGTTGAACTGATGCAAGAGGATTGGAAGTGAGAAAAGCTTGGTTTGCAGCGTCGGCGACTCTGGCGCTTCTGTCCGGTTGTGCGTCCCCGCAGCACGGTGCGATTCCCGTGCAGGACTCCGGTACCTCCGTCTCCAATTCGGAGCGCGTCGGCCGCAGCGGTGGCAACACCCAGGCGCCGGTGCGTGCCGGTGCCGGCCAGAGTATCCCGCAGGGTGACTCCGGCGTCACCGTGATGGTCCCGCAAGATGCCGGCATGGCGCCGATCCAGACCTTCCCGGCGCAGACCGGCGCCGCGCCGATCAGCACCTCGCCGATGACCACGTCCCCTGGGGCGACCGGCTCGACCTATTCTTCGCAGCAGCCGATCTCCACCAGCGGCGGTATCACCTCCAACGGTGGCTTCCAGTCGCAGACCTACCAGCAGCCGGCGTACCAGACTCAGCAGGCCGCGCCGTCGAGCCAGGGCAGCACCTACCAGGGGCCGTCCGGGATACCGTCGAGCAACTCCGGCCTGTCAGCGGACGAGCAACTGGATGGTCCGGTCCTGGCGTTGCTGACTTCTGCCTCGCAGCAGCAGGGCGGTGGTGACCTGAACGGTGCTGCCGCCAGCCTGGAACGTGCCCAGCGCATCGCTCCGCGCGAGCCGCAGGTGCTCTACAAGCTGGCTCAAGTGCGCCTGGCCCAGGGCGATGCAGCGCAAGCCGAACAGGTGGCGCTGCGTGGCCTGTCGCTGGCCAACGGTCGCCCGACCATGCAGGCCAGTCTGTGGGACCTGATCGCCAAGTGCCGTGATCAGCAGGGCAACGCTGCCGGAGCTGCCGAAGCGCGTCAGAAAGCCAAGGTGACTCTGTAATGGACGCGCGCGTGCTGGCCGTTGCCGATCAGTTGCTACTGATTGAGCGTGAGCTGCGTGCGATCGGAATGTGGGGAAGTGAAAGCCCGTCGACGGACAGGCTTTCCAGCGTCGAGCCCTTCTGTGTGGATACGCTGGCGCTGGAGGAGTGGCTGCAGTGGATCTTCCTGCCGCGGATGAAACTGATCATCGAGAGTGGCGCGGATCTGCCCAATGCCTCGGGCATCCGGGCCATCGCCGAAATGGCCTATGCCAGTGAAGGCGCGCGCGTCGCAGCGTTGCTGGATGCGCTCGGCGCCTTCGATCAGCTGATCAGTCCGACGCCCTGAGCGGGCGTCAGTTGCAGTTCTCGCGCAGGCTCTTTTCGCTGGTTGCGATACGGTCCTGGCGTTCTTCTTCGGTGATCCGACGCAGATCGCCATTGCCGTCATCTACCCGGATGCGCGGATTGTTCTTCAGTTGGGCCAGGTCAGTGCGCAGCTGGTCGCATTGCTTCAGGCGTTCGGCGTCCTGTTGTGCCACTTCCTGGCGCACTTTCTCGTCGGCGGCCTTCTGCTTCTCGTCTTCGCTGGGCGGCAGCGTCGGCCTGACCGCAGCCGGCGGCGGGAAGTTGCTGCCGGGCTTGGGCGGCGCCGCATTGGTGTTCACCGTGGCGGCGTCGGCGCCTTCCGGCGGCTGCGCGCCGAAATGGGTAATGCCCTGGGCATCGACCCACTTGTAGACCTGCGCGGCCATCGCGGCCGGCGCCAGTGCGAGCAGCAGGCTGCCCAGGAAAATCGTCCGTCGCATGCTTTGTCGATCCTTGGGATGCGGAGTCTGTCGGTAACTATAACCAAATCGTGCGCTTATTCACTCTGAGAAAGTTCACATCCCCGCTTCATTCAAAGCCATATATGGCTTGACTTGGCCGCTTCGTTTCAGAAGAATCCAAGGTTCGCTGCAGTGGGCCGGCCGCAAGCTGGTTTTACTCGGCAGACAAGAGGTGCTACCCGCGCCGCAAAGTTTCACCCTGTTTCGCGTTACCTCGCGCTGGGTGGAGGCTCTCCGTAACACAAACAGGAGCGTCTCCAGGTTCTGCTCAATCGGCAGTCGACGTAGCCGGCGATTACATTCGCCCATGTCTGCCGGGCAGCCATCCAAGTCGGTCCCCCACGTTGGGGGTTTCCGTATATAGCGTTCTAGAGGTGACAACGTGGAACTTTTATCCGGCGCTGAAATGGTCGTCCGCTCCCTGCGTGACGAAGGCGTTAAGTACATCTACGGGTACCCGGGCGGTGCCCTCCTGCATATCTACGACGCGCTCTTCAAAGAGAACGAAGTAACCCACATCCTGGTTCGCCACGAGCAGGCCGCCACTCACATGGCCGACGGCTATGCGCGCGCCACCGGCAAGCCGGGCGTGGTGCTGGTGACCTCCGGTCCCGGCGCGACCAACGCCGTCACCGGCATCGCTACCGCCTACATGGACTCCATCCCGATGGTGGTGATCTCTGGCCAGGTAGCGAGCAACATGGTCGGCACCGACGCGTTCCAGGAAACCGACATGGTCGGTATCTCCCGTCCGATCGTGAAGCACAGCTTCATCATCAAGCACCCGTCGGAAATCCCGGAAGTCATCAAGAAGGCTTTCTATATCGCCCAGTCCGGCCGTCCCGGCCCGGTGGTGATCGATATTCCGAAGGACATGGGCGACCCGACCCAGAAGTTCGAATACAACTACCCGAAGAAGGTCAAGCTGCGCTCCTACAGCCCGGCCGTCCGTGGTCACTCCGGTCAGATCCGCAAGGCCGCTGAGATGATGCTGGCCGCCAAGCGCCCGATCATCTACGCCGGTGGTGGCGTGATCATGGGCAATGCTGCCGAGCCGCTGACCGAAGTGGCGCGCATGCTCAATGTGCCAGTCACCAACACCCTGATGGGGCTGGGTGGCTATCCGGGTACCGATCGCCAGTTCGTCGGCATGCTCGGCATGCACGGCAGCTACACCGCGAACCTCGCCATGCACCACGCTGACGTGATCTTCGCGGTCGGCGCGCGCTTCGACGACCGCGTGATCAACGGCGAGACTGCTGCCAAGTTCTGCCCGAACGCCAAGATCATCCACGTTGATATCGACCCGGCCTCGATCTCCAAGACCGTGAAGGCGGATATCCCGATCGTTGGCCCGGTGGACAGCGTGCTGACCGAAATGGTCGCGATCCTCAAGGAAATCGGCGAGACCCCGAACAAGGAAGCCCAGGCTGCCTGGTGGAAGCAGATCGAGGAATGGCGCGGCACCCGCGGCCTGTTCCCCTACAACATGGGCGACGGCAGCATCATCAAGCCGCAGACCGTGATCGAGACCCTCTGCGAAGTCACCAACGGTGATGCCTTCGTCGCGTCCGACGTGGGCCAGCACCAGATGTTCGCGGCGCAGTACTACCGCTTCAACAAGCCCAATCGCTGGATCAACTCCGGTGGCCTGGGCACCATGGGCTTCGGCTTCCCGGCCGCCATGGGCGTGAAGCTCAACTTCCCCGAAGCCGACGTCGCCTGCGTGACCGGTGAAGGCAGCATCCAGATGAACATCCAGGAGCTGTCCACCTGCCTGCAGTACGACCTGCCGGTGAAGATCGTCAACCTGAACAACGGTGCGCTGGGCATGGTCCGCCAATGGCAGGACATGCAGTACAACAGCCGTTATTCGCACTCCTACATGGAATCGCTGCCGGACTTCGTCAAGCTGGCTGAAGCGTATGGCCACGTCGGCATGCGCATCACCGACCTGAAGGACCTGAAACCGATGATGGAAGAAGCCTTTGCGATGAAGAATCGCCTGGTCTTCCTCGACATCCAGGTCGATACCAGCGAGCACGTCTACCCGATGCAGATCCGCGGTGGTGCGATGCGCGACATGTGGCTGAGCAAGACGGAGCGTACCTGATCATGCGACACATCATTTCCCTGCTGCTGGAAAACGAACCCGGCGCGCTCTCCCGCGTTGTCGGCCTGTTCTCCCAGCGCAACTACAACATCGAAAGCCTGACCGTCGCCCCGACCGAGGACCCGACGCTCTCGCGCCTGACCCTGACCACCGCCGGTCAGGATGAGGTCATCGAGCAGATCACCAAGAACCTCAACAAGCTCATCGAGGTGGTAAAACTGGTGAACCTCTCGGAGAGCGCTCACATCGAGCGCGAGCTGATGCTGGTGAAAGTGAAAGCCACCGGCGCCCAGCGCGCCGAGGTCAAGCGCACCACCGACATCTTCCGCGGACAGATCGTCGACGTCACCAGCAGCGTCTACACCGTGCAGCTGGCCGGTACCAGCGACAAGCTGGACAGCTTCATCCAGGCCGTCGGCACCGCGTCGATCCTCGAAGTTGTCCGCAGTGGCGTCACCGGCATTGCCCGTGGCGACAAGACTCTCAGCATCTGATTTGAAATACGGCCCACGAGGCCAACTGACAGGGGATTACCCAAATGCGCGTTTTCTACGATAAAGACTGTGACCTCTCCATCGTTCAGGGCAAGAAAGTTGCCATCATCGGTTACGGTTCCCAGGGCCACGCCCATGCCTGCAACCTGAAAGACTCCGGCGTCGACGTCACCGTCGGCCTGCGTGCGGGTTCTTCCTCCGTTGCCAAGGCTCAGAACCACGGCCTGAAAGTCGCTGAAGTGGCCGAAGCCGTTGCCGCTGCCGACCTGGTCATGATCCTGACCCCGGACGAATTCCAGGGCCGCCTGTACAAGGACGAGATCGAGCCGAACCTGAAGAAGGGCGCTACCCTGGCCTTCGCCCACGGCTTCTCTATCCACTACAACCAGGTCGTACCGCGCGCTGACCTCGACGTGATCATGATCGCGCCGAAAGCCCCGGGTCACACCGTTCGCTCCGAGTTCGTCAAGGGCGGCGGCATCCCTGACCTGATCGCCATCTACCAGGACGCTTCGGGTAATGCCAAGAACGTCGCCCTGTCCTACGCTTGCGGCGTTGGCGGCGGCCGTACCGGCATCATCGAAACCACCTTCAAGGACGAGACCGAAACCGACCTGTTCGGCGAGCAGGCTGTTCTGTGCGGCGGTTGCGTCGAGCTGGTGAAAGCCGGTTTCGAAACCCTGGTTGAAGCCGGTTACGCCCCGGAAATGGCCTACTTCGAGTGCCTGCACGAACTGAAGCTGATCGTTGACCTCATGTACGAAGGCGGTATCGCCAACATGAACTACTCGATCTCGAACAACGCCGAATATGGCGAGTACGTGACCGGCCCGGAAGTGATCAACGCCGAATCCCGTCAGGCCATGCGCAACGCTCTGAAGCGCATCCAGGACGGCGAATACGCCAAGATGTTCATCTCCGAAGGCGCCACCAACTACCCGTCGATGACCGCCAAGCGTCGTAACAACGCCGCTCACGGTATCGAAGTCATTGGTGAGCAGCTGCGCGCCATGATGCCGTGGATCGCTGCCAACAAGATCGTCGACAAGACCAAGAACTAAGGTCCTTTCGACAAACGAGGAAACGCGGCGCTTGCCGCGTTTTTTCGTTTAGGGGCGGTGATCTGGTATAAAGCGGGGACGCCGGGCGTCTCATCGCAGTAGCGTGCCCCGGCGAATCTCAGCCTCAACGAGTTCTCAAGGAATCGTCCATGAGTGAAGGTCACGAGGAGCCCAACAAGGCTTCCGACACCGAAGAAAGTCTGCTGCCCATCGATGAGCACATCGAAGAGGGGCACGACGCCGAAGGTCGCAAAGTTCGTCATCGCGGCATCTACCTGCTGCCCAACCTGTTCACGACCGCGGCACTGTTTACCGGCCTGTACGCCATCATCAATGCCATGAGCGGCGATTTCTCCAATGCCGCCATCGCCATCTTCGTCGCCATGGTTCTCGATGGCCTCGATGGTCGCGTGGCCCGCCTGACCAATACGCAGAGTGCGTTCGGCGCCGAGTACGACTCGCTGTCCGACATGGTTGCCTTCGGTGTTGCTCCGGCGCTGGTCGCCTTCGAGTGGGCGCTGAGCAGCCTGGGCAAAGTGGGTTGGATGGTTGCCTTCATCTATGTGGCGGGTGCAGCGCTGCGCCTGGCTCGCTTCAATACCCAGGTGGGCAA
>JASGKM010000003.1:0-45816 GCA_049840615.1 Pseudomonas sp. | reverse complement strand
ATGTCATGGCTTGGGTTCAGTTCGTATTGCTAAGGTTCATAGGGAAACACGATAGAATCCGAACAGCACCTACGAGCGGGCACCGACCTTCTACGAGCTGTATGCCAACGGTGCCCACGCCGCTACCGGCACCTATGAAGTGGGCGATGCCGACGCAAGCAAGGAAAAAGCCGTCTCCACCGACCTCGCCCTGCGCTTCGACAACGGCCGCCACAAGGGCAGCGTCGGCGTGTTCTACAGCCGCTTCTCCAACTACATCGGCCTGCTGGCCAGCGGGCGCTACCGTGACGAGGAAGGTGCGGTGGTAGATGCCGGCGAACGACGAAGCGCTGCCCGAGTACCTCTACAGCGGCGTGAAGGCGGACTTCTACGGCGTCGAGGCGCAGGACCGCATCCACCTGCTGGATAGCCCCTATGGCCGTTTCGACCTGGAACTCTCCGGCGACTACACCCGCGCGAAGAACAAGGACACCGGCGAAGCCCTGCCGCGCATCGCCCCGCTGCGCCTGAACAGCGCACTGCTGTGGGAACTGCAACAGTGGCAGGCACGGGTCGACGTGGAATACGCCGCCGACCAGAATCGCGTACCGGAGAACGAGCTGCGCACCGACGGCTATACCACCCTCGGCGCCAGCCTTGGCTACCGCTTCGAGCTGGGCGACAGCCGCTGGCTGGCCTTCGTCAAGGGCGAGAACCTGACCAACCAGACCGTGCGCTACGCCAGTTCGATCCTGCGCGACAGCGTGCCGGCCGGTGGTCGCGGCATCCAGGCGGGGGTGAAGGTCGCCTTCTGACCTGAGCTACGGCCGACGCCCGGCGTAATCCCGGGCGAATTGCGCGGCGATCCGCCCGGACCGCGACCCGCGATGGGTCGCCCAGCGGACCGCCGCCTGTTCCCACTCGTCCTGTTGCACACCGCCCAGGCCGTGGTACTCCAGCCAGCGGGCGACCGCCTCCAGGTACTGTTCCTGGCTGAAGGCATAGAAAGATATCCACAGACCGAAGCGCTCGGAGAGCGAGATCTTCTCCTCCACCGCCTCGCCGGGGTGCAACTCGCCGCTCTCGCTGCGCTGGAAGGACAGGTTGTCCTCGGCGCGTTCGGCCAGCAGATGGCGGCGGTTGGACGTGGCGTAGATCAGCACATTGCCGGACTGCCCGGCAACAGAGCCATCGAGCACGGTCTTCAGGCCCTTGTAGCCGGTCTCGCCATCCTCGAACGAGAGGTCGTCGCAAAACAGGATGAAGCGCTCCTGGCGATGGCGCAGCAGGTCGATGATCTGCGGCAGGTCGGCCAGGTGTTCCTTGTCCACCTCGATCAGGCGCAGTCCCTCGGCGTGGAAGGCATGCAGGCAAGCCTTCACCAGCGAACTCTTGCCGGTGCCGCGGGCGCCGGTCAGCAGCACATTGTTGGCCGGGCGGCCGGAGACGAACTGGCGGGTGTTCTGCTCGATCAGCGCCTTCTGCCGGTCGACGTTGCGCAGGTCATCGAAGGCAATCAGCGCCGGCTCGATCACGGGCGTCAGGCGCGGCAGGCCCTGGCGATACTCCCAGAGGTGGGCGATAGCAGCTTCGTCCAACGCCAGCTCGGCGCGCGCAGGCAGGGATTGTTCGAGCAACCGGGCGATTCGGGCCAGTTGTTCGGCGATCAAGGACACTTCGTTCATGGTGGGTTCATCGAGGCAGTGGGGGGCTGTTCAGCAGCCTAACGATGAAGGAAAGTGGTCGTCTAACGACAAACAGGCATCCAGATGCGCAAAAAGGACATTCCGCCCCAACCGCTGGAAAACCACGGTGACGAACGGGCCGCCAGTCCTGTGGCGGCCATCGCCCTGGACTTCCCCGATGGCCATCAGGTGCCCGCGCACAGCCATCACCGCGCGCAGTTGCTCTACGCCGTTCGCGGTGTACTGGTGGTGGGCAGCGCCAGCGGCCAGTGGGTGGTGCCGGATAACCGTGGCCTGTGGATTCCCGGCGGCGTGGAACACTGGACGCGCATGGTCGGCGATGTGCAGGTGCGCACCCTTTACGTGGAGCCCGGCAGCGCTCCGCACCTGCCGCCGGACTGCTGCGTACTGGCTGTTTCGCCACTGCTGCGGGAGTTGATCCTGGTGGCGCTGTCGATCAGCGGCGAGGTCGCTCCGGATTCCCGCGACGGCCGCGTCCTCGCCCTGATGCTCGATGAACTGCGCGAAGACCCGATGCTCCCGCTGCACCTGCCGCTCCCCGCCCATCCGCGCCTGCGCACGCTGTGCCAGGCCATCCAGGCCCAGCCCGGCGACCCTGCCAGCCTCAGCGACTGGGCGGCCCGGCTGAGCGTCGACAGCAAGACGGTGCAACGCTGGTCCGCGCCGAGACCGGTCTGACCTTCGGCCAATGGCGGCAACAGGCACGCCTGCTGGCCGCCCTGGAGCGCCTGGCCCTGGGCGAGAGCGTGCTGAGCGTGGCGCTGGAAGTGGGCTACAGCACGCCCAGCGCCTTCAGCGCCATGTTCAGCCGCCAGTTCGGCCGGCCGCCCAGCGATTTCCTGCGGCCACGCCCGCTAATCCGCTCGTAAGCAATTTCTCGCAACATGCTCCGAGCACAACCTTCGGAAATGGGATTGAAACCCCGAGCCGGTTTCCCCATCTAGACTGTCATGTTCAATCAGTCAGGTGCCTCATGAGCGACCACGACGAGATTCACGATATCCATAGCGCCGAAGAGGTCAGCAACACCGGGCTGGTGTTGCCGGGGCAGAACCTGCCGACCACGGTCTACGTCATCCCGATCCACAACCGCCCGTTCTTCCCCGCGCAGGTGCTGCCGGTGATCGTCAACGAGGAACCGTGGGCCGAGACGCTGGAACTGGTCGCCAAGACCGAGCACCACAGCCTGGCGCTGTTCTTCATGGAGAACCCGCCGGAAGACCCGCGCCACTTCGACCCGGACAGCCTGCCCGAGCATGGCACCCTGGTGCGCGTGCACCACGCCAGCCGCGAGGGCGGCAAGCTGCAGTTCGTCGCCCAGGGCCTGTCGCGCGTGCGCATCCGCGGCTGGATCAAGCGCCACCGCCCGCCCTTCCTGGTGGAGGTGGAATACCCGCACACCCCCAACGACCCCAGCGACGAGGTGAAGGCCTACGGCATGGCCCTGATCAACGCGATCAAGGAACTGCTGCCGCTCAACCCGCTGTACAGCGAAGAGCTGAAGAACTACCTCAACCGCTTCAACCCCAACGACCCGTCGCCGCTGACCGACTTCGCCGCCGCGCTCACCACTGCGCCGGGCGCCGAGTTGCAGGGCGTGCTGGACACCGTGCCGATGCTCAAGCGCATGGAGAAAGTGCTGCCGCTGCTGCGCAAGGAAGTCGAAGTCGCGCGCCTGCAAAAGGAGCTGTCCGCCGAGGTCAACCGCAAGATCGGCGAGCGCCAGCGCGAATTCTTCCTGCAGGAACAGCTGAAGATCATCCAGCAGGAACTGGGCATCACCAAGGACGACAAGAGCGCCGACTCCGACGAATTCCGCGCACGCCTGGAAGGCAAGACCCTGCCCGACCAGGCGAAGAAGCGCATCGACGAAGAACTGAACAAGCTGTCGATCCTGGAGACCGGCTCGCCGGAATACGCCGTCACGCGCAACTACCTCGACTGGGCGACTTCCGTGCCGTGGGGCCTGATGGGCGTCGACAAGCTCGACCTCAAGCACGCGCGCAAAGTCCTCGACCGGCACCATTCCGGCCTGGAAGACGTGAAGGACCGCATCCTCGAATTCCTCGCAGTCGGCACCTTCAAGGGCGAGATCGCCGGCTCCATCGTCCTGCTGGTGGGCCCGCCCGGCGTGGGCAAGACCAGCATCGGCAAGTCCATCGCCGAGAGCCTGGGGCGGCCGTTCTACCGCTTCAGCGTCGGCGGCATGCGTGACGAGGCCGAGATCAAGGGCCACCGCCGCACCTACATCGGCGCCCTGCCCGGCAAGCTGGTGCAGGCGCTGAAGGACGTCGAGGTGATGAACCCGGTGATCATGCTCGACGAGATCGACAAGCTCGGCAGCAGCTACCAGGGCGACCCCGCCTCGGCGCTGCTGGAGACGCTGGATCCGGAGCAGAACGTGGAGTTCCTCGACCACTACCTGGACCTGCGCCTGGACCTGTCCAAGGTGCTGTTCGTCTGCACCGCCAACACCCTGGATTCCATCCCCGGCCCGCTGCTGGACCGCATGGAAGTCATCCGCCTGTCCGGCTACATCGCCGAAGAGAAGCTGGCCATCGCCAAGCGCCACCTGTGGCCCAAGCAGCTGGAAAAGGCCGGCGTGCCGAAGAGTCGCCTGTCGATCAACGACGCGGCCCTGCGCGCGGTGATCGAGGGCTACGCCCGCGAAGCCGGGGTGCGCCAGCTGGAGAAAGTGCTCGGCAAGCTGGTGCGCAAGTCGGTGATGAAGCTGCTGGAAGACCCGGACTCGGTGGTGAGGATCGGCGCCAAGGACCTGGAGGAATACCTCGGCATGCCGGTGTTCCGTACCGAGCAGGTCCTCTCCGGCGTCGGCGTGATCACCGGCCTGGCCTGGACCAGCATGGGCGGCGCGACCCTGCCCATCGAGGCGACGCGCATCCATACGCTGAATCGCGGCTTCAAGCTCACCGGGCAACTGGGCGACGTGATGAAGGAGTCGGCGGAGATCGCCTACAGCTACATCAGCTCGAACCTGAAGAAGTACGGCGGCGAGTCGACCTTCTTCGACCAGGCCTTCGTCCACCTGCACGTTCCCGAGGGCGCCACGCCCAAGGACGGCCCCAGCGCCGGTGTGACCATGGCCAGCGCCCTGCTATCCCTGGCGCGCAACCAGGCGCCGAAGAAAGGCGTGGCCATGACCGGCGAGCTGACCCTCACCGGCCAGGTGCTGCCCATTGGCGGGGTGCGCGAAAAGGTCATCGCGGCGCGCCGGCAGAAGATCTTCGAGCTGATCCTGCCCGAGCCTAACCGTGGCGACTTCGAGGAGCTGCCGGAGTACCTGAAGGAAGGCCTGACGGTGCATTTCGCCAAGCGCTTCGGGGATGTGGCCAAGGTGCTGTTCCCCGCCTGATGTCCTCGATGATCCTGTAGGAGCGGGCCATGCCCGCGATCGCGCCCATGGGGCGCTCCTACAGGTCAGCTCCATCGCTGCCCTTTCACCGCGCGAAGTGCTCCAGCCCTGAGAAACCTCTACTTCCTGCACGATTGCGTTATCCTGCGGCCCAACCTGTCCCCACCCAGGAGCCGTCATGCCGTCGTACCGCTCGTTGCTGCCCCTCACCCTGGCTCTGCTCGCCGGCTGCGCCGGACAGAGCAAACCCGTGGTCACCCTGGAAGATGCCAGCGACTGCAAACCGCTGAAATTGCACACCGGCCAGGAGCTGGTGCTGATCCTGCCGAGCAACCCCACCACCGGTTTCCGCTGGGAGCTGCGCAACGCCGCCAACGGACTGCTGCGCGCCCTCGGCCCGGAGGTCTACAGCAACCCGGAAGACGCAGGCCTGGTCGGCAGCGCCGGCGAATCCACCTGGCGCTTCCGTGTCACCGCCGCTGGCGAGGACAAGCTGGAACTGGCCTACCGCCGGCCCTGGGAAGCGGAAGTAGCACCGGCGCAGACCTTCGTCTGCCCCATCCTCGTCAAGTAAGCGCCGTCAAGTAGACGCCGGCCGGCAAGGCGCCATAAGCCGCTCGCGCTGACGCCTTCGGCCTGTAGGCCTGGCGCCGCGCTGCGGCAAAGTGGGCGTTCATTTCCTTGGGAGGGAACCCCATGCGCTGGGCACTCTTGGCACTGATCGGCGGTGCCGCCTACCTGTTCGCCGTCACCTTCGACCTGCCCGCCCTGCGCATGCTGTGCAAGCCGCTGCCGGTGCTGGCCATGCTGTTGTGGATTCTCGCCACGCCCGCTGACGGCTATCGCCGCTGGGTCGCCGTCGGCCTCGTGCTGTCGATGCTCGGCGACATCCTGCTGGAGTGGCCGATCAACGCCTTCGTGCCCGGCCTGGCCGCCTTCCTGCTGGCCCACCTCGCCTACCTGGTCGCCTACCTGGGCGACACCCGCCGCTTCGCCCCGCTCGGTCTGCTGATCGCCGGCAGCATAGGTGGCGGCCTGTTCGCGCTGCTCTACAGCCGCGGCCTCGGCCCATTGCTGCTGCCGATTGCGCTGTACAGCCTGACCATCAGCGCCATGCTCTGGCGCGCCATCGCACGCCTGGGCGTGCCCTCGATCGCCAACACCAGCCGGCTGTTCGCCGCCCTGGGCGCACTGCTGTTCGTCAGCTCCGACTCGATGATCGGCATCAGCCGCTTCGTCGCCGCCTTCGACGGCTCCTCCTACGCCATCATGCTGACCTACTGGCTCGGCCAGTTCGGTATCGCTGCGTCCGTCACATCCCGTCATATCGCTCTGCCATACTCGGAAGGACAAACCACTTCCCGGGCCTGACATGCTGCGAATCGCTTCACCGCTGCTGCTCCTCTGTTCGGCGCTGGCCAGCGCCGAACCCCTGCGCCTGGCCGGCGACGACTGGTGCCCCTACCTCTGCCCGGACGACCCGGACAAGCCCGGCTACCTGCTCGAAGCCCTGAGCCGGGTGCTGCCGCAACCGCCACTGTTCGAACCCCTGCCATGGCCACGCGCCCTGCAGATGGCACGCGAGGGCCTGGTGGACGGCGTGGTCGGCGCCTACAGCGAAGAGTCCGAGGAATTGCTGATCGGCAAGGAGCCCATCGGCTGGGTGACGATGCGTTTCTACGTGCGCAACGACAATCCCTGGCGCTGGAACGGACCGGCCTCGCTGAGCAGCCAGTCCATTGGTCTCGCCCAGGGTTACTCCTACGGCAGGGAGCTGGATACCTGGCGTGACGAACACCTGTCGAATCACGAACAGGTGCAGGTGCTCAGCGGCGAGAAGGTGCTCGAACGCAACCTCCAGAAGCTGCTGCTCGGGCGCATCACGGTGCTGCTCGAGGACAGCCAGATCGTCGAGCACTACCTGCAGCGCCACGGCCTCTCGGAACGCATTCAAGCGGCCGGCGAGCTCGCCGATAAACGTCCCATGTACGTCGCGCTCAACCCTCGCCTGGAGGGCGTACAGGAGCGCCTGGCCGATCTCGACGAGGGCCTGCGAGCACTGCGCCGCAACGACCAGTGGAAACCCCTGATGCAGGGTTACGGCATCGCCGTTGACTAGTCCTGCGAAGGCGTGAGAAAAGTCCGGCAGAGCCCTCTGTCATCGGCTATAGATCAATCAATAAGAGACTGGGAAGGGGAGCTCCATGCGTGCAGTAGTTCGCTCGATGTTGTTGCTGGGAGCCGGCCTGACTCTCTCGGCCTGTGGCAGCCTGCTGCCCAGCGAACGCGCGGAAGTGCAGTCACCATTCCTGGATTACCAGGATGCACAGAGCCGCTACAACCAGGTCGATCCGGGCAAGACCACCAAGTCGCAGCTTTACGCGCTGGGCTTTGATCCACTGTCCCAGGGCAACGCCAAGATGCTTTCGTTCATCGACGTGCGCCTGCTCTTCGTGCAGCCCAACATCCCCATCGACTACCTGCCCGACGGGCTGGTCACCTGCCTGCAGGCCAAGGACCGCTGCATCGGCTACGCCTTCGACTTCAACAAGACCGACAGCCAGCGCGTGGGCAGCTTCTGGGCTGACATCTTCAACTTCCGCAAGCGCCGCCAGGTGCAGGGCTGGTCGTTCCGCCCGGTGTTCGTGCTGATCGACGACGTGGTGGTGCACAAGACCAGCAACGGCGAGCCGAACATCCGCCGCATGGAAGACAAGAAGAACCCCCTCGGCCCGCTGCAAGGTGCCGGCGAGTACTTCTCCGACCAGCTCAAGTGACCCTTATCGGCTGAAGCTTGGGCGCACTCCGCGCCTCGGCTACAATGCGCGCCCCGGCAATCGGGGCGCGCCGCGCCCCGTTGCCTGTTCCAGCGTAACGAGGCCCCATCCAGCGTGAGCGAATCCGACCGCATCTTCGCCCAGCCGCAAACCCAGGTTCCCGACTTCACTTTCAATGAGGACGTGGTGCGCGTCTTCCCGGACATGATCAAGCGATCGGTGCCGGGCTACCCCACCATCGTCGAGAACATCGGTGTGCTCGGTGCGCGCTTCGCCACACCGAACAGCGTGCTCTACGACCTCGGCTGCTCGCTGGGCGCCGTGACCCAGGCGCTGCGCCGCCACGTGAAGACCGAGGGCTGCCGCGTCATCGGCGTCGACAACTCCGCGCCGATGATCGAGCGCTGCGGCGAATACCTGCGCGCTCAGGACGCCATGCACCAGGAGCTGCTGCCGGTCGAGCTGATCGAGGCGGACATCCTGAAGCTGGACCTCAAGCCCTGCTCGCTGATCGCGCTGAACTTCACCCTGCAGTTCATCGCCCCCGAACAGCGCTTGGAACTGCTCAGCCGCCTGCGCAGTGCCCTGCTGCCCGGCGGTGCGCTGATCCTCTCGGAAAAACTGCGCTTCGCCGACGAGCAGGAGCACGAACTGCTCACCGAGCTGCACATCGACTTCAAGCGCGCCAATGGCTACAGCGAGCTGGAAATCGCCCAGAAACGCACTGCCATCGAGAACGTCATGCGCCCCGACACCCTGGATACCCACCGCGAGCGCCTGCTGGCCGCCGGTTTCTCCAAGGTCGTGCCCTGGTTCCAATGCCTCAACTTCGCCTCCCTGATTGCCCTGCCATGATCGAACGCTTCGACCTCGACCGCCTGCGCCTTGAACTGGCCGGCACGCCACTGGAATCCTGGGCGGCCTCGCTGTCCGCGCAATTGGCCAGCAAGGTCGACGATGGCCACGGCGATCTCGAACGCTGGCTGGCCGCGGTGGATCGCCTGCCGGAGCTGCAAGCCGCCGCCATCGAGCTGCGCGAGCGCTTCAACCTTGAAGGTGTCTGCGACGAAGACACCCGCGCCCAGCTCAAACTGGCGCTGCAAGGGCTGATCCCATGGCGCAAGGGGCCGTTCAACCTGTTCGGCGTTCACATCGATACCGAATGGCGCTCGGACTGGAAATGGCAGCGCGTCTCGCCGCATCTCGACTTGACCGGCAAGCGCGTACTGGACGTCGGCTGCGGCAATGGCTACTACCAGTGGCGCATGCTCGGCGCCGGCGCGCGCAGCGTGGTCGGCGTGGACCCGAACTGGCTGTTCTTCTGTCAGTTCCTCGCCATGAAACGCTACCTGCCGGACCTGCCGGCCTGGCACCTGCCCTTCGCCCTGGAAGACCTGCCCGAGAAGCTGGAAGGCTTCGATACGGTGTTCTCCATGGGCGTGCTCTACCATCGCCGCTCGCCCATCGACCACCTGCTGGCGCTCAAGGACTGCCTGCGCCGTGGCGGCGAGCTGGTGCTGGAAACCCTGGTAGTGGAAGGCGACGTGAATACCGTGCTGGTGCCCGAAGACCGTTATGCACAGATGCGCAACGTGTGGTTCCTGCCGTCGGTGCCGGCGCTCGAGCTGTGGCTGCGCCGCGCGGGCTTCACCGATGTACGCAGCGTGGACATCAGCCGCACCTCGGTGGAAGAACAACGTGCCACCGAGTGGATGCGCTACCAGTCGCTGCCGGACTTCCTCGATCCGGATGACCACAGCCGCACCCTCGAAGGCCTGCCAGCGCCGCTGCGCGCCACGTTAGTGGCGCGCAAACCCTGATCTGCGGTGCGCCCTGACGGGCGCCGTCGCGGGCATGGCCCGCTCCTACAAAGAGCGAATCGGCGAGCGCAGGGATATCCCTTCACGCCAACCCTGTAGGGGCGAGCTTGCTCGCGAACAAAAGGTAGGGCGGACAACGCGCCAGCGTTATCCGCCGGTGGCGCGTCTGGCGGATAACCTGTTCCAGGTTATCCACCCTACGAAACTACTGGAGATCAGTAAGCCGCTACGGCCGCCGGATCAGCGATTCGCTGCCGCGACGATCAACGCCTTCATCTCGGCAACGGCCTGCTTGAAGCCCACGAACAACGCATGGGCGACGATGGCATGGCCGATGTTCAACTCGTTGATCCCGGCAATGGCCGCCACCGGCTCGGCGTTGTGGTAATGCAGACCGTGGCCGGCGTTGACGATCAGCCCGTGGGACAGACCGAACTCCACGCCATCGCGGATGCGCGCCAGCTCATGGGCCGCTTCGGCCGGGTTGTGGGCATCGGCGTAGCGACCGGTGTGCAGCTCCACAGCCGGTGCACCGATGCGGGCGGAGGCTTCGATCTGGCGCTGGTCCGGATCGATGAACAGCGACACCTCGCAGCCAGCGGCCGCCAGGCGCTGCACCGCTTCACGGATGCGCGCTTCCTGGCCGGCGACATCCAGGCCGCCTTCGGTGGTCAGCTCCTGGCGGGTCTCCGGGACCAGGCAGACGTGGGCCGGGCGGATGATCTCGGCGAACTTCATCATCTCCTCGGTGACGCCCATCTCGAAGTTCATGCGGGTCTGCAGCACTTCGGCGAGCACGCGCACGTCACGGTCCTGGATGTGCCGGCGATCTTCGCGCAGGTGCACGGTGATGCCGTCGGCGCCGGCTTCCTCGGCGTCCAGCGCGGCTTTCACCGGGTCGGGATAACGGGTGCCGCGGGCCTGGCGCAGGGTAGCGACGTGGTCGATGTTCACGCCGAGCAGAATACGGTTGGCTTCAGTCACGGGAGTTGTCCTTGCGATTCATGAAGAGCTCGCGGCTGACCAGCGGTCGGCCGCCAAGATGGGGTGCCAGGGCCTGGCGCATCAGGCGCTTGGCCGCCGCCAGGGCGCCGGGAGCGCTCCAGTCGGCTTCGGCCATGGCCAGCAGGTCGGCGCCATGGAACAGGCCCGGCTGCAGGCTGCCAACCGGCTCGAGGCCCGCGTCGGGCAACAGACGGTAGAGGCCATCCGGAGCGACAGGCTGGCCGACGATATCGCTGTCCAGGGAAAAACCATAGCCCAGGTCGTCCAGCAGCCGCCATTCGAACGAGCGCAGCAGCGGCTCCAGCGGACTGCCGGCGGCCAGCAGCGGCAGGGTCGCACGGTAGTGCTCGAACAGCGCGGGATGTGGGTCTTCGACCGGGAGCAGACGAATCATCAGCTCGTTCAGGTACAGGCCGCTGAACAGCGCTTCGCCACTGAGCAGGTTGGGGATGCCATTGGGTTCCACGCGCACGACGTTCTTCAGGTCGCTACGTCCGCGGAATTCGGCTTCCAGCGGCACGAACGGTCGTGCCAGCGCACCAGCCTTGCCCCGTGCACCACGAAAGACGGCGCGCAGACGCCCCTGCGGGGTGAAGAAGTCCACCAGCGCACTGGTTTCCTTGTAGGGACGGCTGTGCAGGACGAAAGCGGCTTGGGCAGTAGAAGCGAGGCTCATGGCGCTGCGCCTGGAGTGGGAGTCGAGAGGCGGGCGCACTCAGGCGCCGGAAGGGCGCGCCCCGCGAAGGCTCGCGGGGCGCCAAAGATCAGAGGTCGCCGTAGCCCAGCGAACGCAGTGCGCGCTCGTCGTCGGACCAGCCGCCCTTCACTTTCACCCAGAGGTTGAGCATGACCTTGGAGTCGAACAGCACTTCCATGTCCTTGCGGGCGTTCTGGCCAATGCTTTTGATGCGCTCGCCCTTCTCGCCGATGATGATCTTCTTCTGGCCGTCGCGTTCCACCAGGATCAGCGCATGGATGTGCAGGATCGGACCGTCCTGCTTGAACTCTTCGATCTCCACGGTGACCTGGTACGGCAGCTCGGCACCCAGCTGGCGCATGATCTTCTCGCGCACCAGTTCGGCGGCGAGGAAACGGCTGCTGCGGTCGGTGATCTGGTCTTCTGGGAAGAAGTGTTCGCTCTGGCGGCAGACGCTCGGCCACCAGGGACTCCAGCACGTCGAGGTTCTGCCCGTGCTGGGCGGAAATCGGCACGACTTCGGCATTGGGCAGTTGCTCGGCCAGCCATTGCAGGTGCGGCATCAGATCGCCCTTATCTTCCATGCGGTCGACCTTGTTCACCGCCAGCAGAACCGGGCAGCTCACATACTTGACCTTGTCGTAGACCATCTGGTCTTCGTCGGTCCAGCGGTTGCGGTCGACGACGAAGATCACCACGTCGACGTCCTTCAGCGCGGCGCTGGCCGAACGGTTCATGTAGCGGTTGAGCGCCTTGTCGTTGTCCTTGTGCAGGCCGGGGGTATCGACATACACCGCCTGCACGTCACCCTCGGTCTTGATGCCCAGCAGGGTGTGGCGAGTGGTCTGCGGCTTGCGCGAGGTGATCGCCAGCTTCTGCCCGAGGATGTGGTTGAGCAGGGTCGACTTGCCCACATTGGGGCGGCCGACGATGGCGACGTAACCGCAACGAACGGCTCCTGCTTCATCGTGCTCGGATGGGTCGTGCTGGTCTTGCTCGTGCTCACTCATGGCCATTCTCCACGCCCAGGGCTGCCAGTGCGGCGGCGGCGGCCACCTGCTCGGCGATACGACGGCTTCCGCCGTGACCGTGGGTCTTGTCGTTCAGCAGGGCCACCTCGCACTCCACGAAGAAAGTGCGGCAATGCGGTTCACCCTGGATATCCACCACGTCGTAACGCGGCAATTCGCACCCGCGGGACTGCAGGAACTCCTGCAGGCGGGTCTTGGGGTCCTTGTTGGTATCCACCGGGGTCAGCTCGCGCAGCTGCGGGCCGAGCCAGTCCATGATCCGCTCACGGGCGGAATCCATGCCGGTGTCCAGATAAATGGCGCCAATCAGCGCCTCCATGGCGTCAGCCAGGATCGACTCGCGGCGATAACCGCCGCTCTTCAGCTCGCCCGAGCCCAGTCGCAGGTAATCCCCGATTTCGAAACCGCGAGCCAGCAGGGCCAGGGTCTCGCCTTTCACCAGTCGCGCGCGCAGGCGCGACAGTTGGCCTTCGCGGGCCTGGGGAAAGTGGGTGAACAGGGCTTCGCCGATGACGAAGTTGAGGATGGCGTCACCGAGGAACTCCAGGCGCTCGTTGTTGCGCCCGGCGAAACTGCGATGGGTCAGCGCCAGGACCATCAGGTCCTGGTCGCGGAAGGTGTAGCCGAGCTTGCGCTCGAGTCGATCCAGACTGTTGTTACTCACGGCATTCGTACACGGAATTCTTTGTCAAATTTGACCACCAGGTCGATGTTCTGCACCAGTGGCTCTCGTCTTTCATATTTCAGGTGGGCGCGGAACTCGTTGTTCTCGAGCTTCACATCCAGGGCATCTTCGAGATTGAGGTCACGGATGCTGTTGATGGACATCGCCTTGCCTACGTAGGCGTAGAACTCCGGCACAGTACGCACTTCAGCGGCCTTGTCGGTTTCCACCGAGGTGATGGCCTTCTCGATGGCGTAGTAGTCCATGTAGTGCGGGAAGAGCTTGAACGCGGCGCTGGCGAGGAACGCCACCACAGCGAGTACTACCAGCCAACCCAGCAACGACATTCCCTTCTGCGAACGTGCGTACGTCATAGCGACCTCATGTCGGTATCTTTCTTATTCGCCCGCCAACCACGGCAGGTCCAAGTGAAGCGGGGCTGCCTCGCTCCCCGCGTGCAGCCCCGCCCTTTTCTAGCACCGTTCCAGCCATGCGGGCCTGGAGCGTCTCACAAGTTTAGTGAATCACGCCGACTCGCGAGAAATTCGGCAGATTGCGCATCTTCGGATCTGGCCAGCTCATCCAGACCGCGAAGGCCTTGCCGACGATATTGCGATCCGGAACCATGCCCAGCAGGTCCTTCGGAATCTTCGGATCGTTCCAGTAGCGGCTGTCGTTGGAGTTGTCGCGGTTGTCGCCCATCATGAAGTAATGGCCGGCCGGCACTTTCCACTGCTTGCCCGGCTCGATGCGGAAGCGGGTCATTTCCTTGCGGATCATGTGCTCCGCCGCGCCCAGCTTCTCCTGGTACAGAGTCACGCTGCCCAGGGTGCCCGGCTCCTCGCCCACCAGCGACTCGGCCACCGGCTGGTCGTTGATGAACAGACGCTTGTCGCTGGTGTAGCGGACGGTATCGCCCGGCACGCCGACGACACGCTTGATGTAATTGATGTTCGGGTCGCTGGGGTAGCGGAACACCATGACATCGCCACGCTGCGGGTCACCCACCGGGATCACCTTGGTGTCGAGCACGGGCAGGCGAATGCCGTAGGCGAACTTGTTCACCAGGATGAAATCGCCCACTTCCAGGGTCGGCTTCATCGAACCCGACGGAATCTGGAAGGGCTCGACCAGGAACGAGCGCAGCACCAGCACGATGAACAGTACCGGGAAGAACGATTTGCCGTACTCGACGAGCACCGGCTCCTTGTTCAGCTTTTCCAGCACTTCCGGGTCAGCTTCGCTGACCGTACCTTCGTAAGCGGAAATGGCCGCCCGGCGGCGCGGTGCGAACAGCACCAAGTCCACCAGGGCGAGAACGCCGCATACCGCAACGGCAATCACCAGCAACAGCGGGAAATTCAGGGTCATAGGGTTCAACTGTCCACTTTGAGCACAGCGAGGAAGGCTTCCTGCGGAATCTCCACGCTACCGACCTGCTTCATCCTTTTCTTACCGGCCTTCTGCTTCTCCAGCAGTTTGCGCTTACGGCTCACGTCACCACCGTAGCACTTGGCCAGCACGTTCTTCCTGAGCGCCTTGACCGTCGAGCGGGCGATGATCTGCCCACCGATGGCCGCCTGAATCGCGACGTCGAACATCTGCCGCGGAATCAATTCCTTCATCTTCTCCACCAGCTGACGGCCCTTGTACGGGGCGTTGTCGCGGTGGACGATCAGGGCGAGGGCGTCAACTTTCTCGCCATTGATCAGTACATCGAGACGAACCAGGTTGGCCGGCTCGAAGCGGTCGAAGCTGTAGTCCAGCGAAGCATAGCCACGGCTGGTGGACTTCAGGCGGTCGAAGAAGTCCAGCACCACTTCGTTCATCGGCAGATCGTAGATCACCTGGACCTGGCCGCTGAGGAAGTGCATGTCGCGCTGGACACCGCGTTTCTCGATGCACAGGGTAATGACGTTGCCCAGGTGCTCCTGAGGCACAAGGATCGTCGCGCGGCAGATCGGCTCGCGCATCTCGTCGATGGACGAGAGGTCGGGCAGCTTCGACGGGTTGTCGACATAGAGGATGTCGCCGTTCTTCTGCACGATCTCGAAGATCACGGTCGGAGCGGTGGTGATCAGGTCCAGGTCGTATTCGCGCTCCAGGCGCTCCTGGATGATCTCCATGTGCAGCATGCCGAGGAAGCCGATGCGGAAGCCGAAGCCAAGGGCCTCGGAGCTTTCCGGCTCGTACTGCAGTGCGGCATCGTTCAGGGTCAGCTTCTGCAGGGCTTCGCGGAAGTCCTCGAAGTCATCGGAGCTGACCGGGAACAGGCCGGCATAGACCTGCGGCTTGATACGTTTGAAGCCCGGCAGCACGTCCACGTCGGGCGTGTTGTTCAGGGTCAGGGTATCGCCCACCGGCGCACCCAGGATGTCCTTGATGCCGGCGATGATGAAGCCCACTTCGCCAGCCTTGAGGTCCGGCGTCTCGGTGTGCTTCGGGGTGAAGACGCCGACGCTGTCCACCTGGTGGACCTTGCCGGTGGATTTCACCAGGATCTTGTCGCCTTTCTTGACACGGCCGTGCTTCACGCGCACCAGCGAGACCACGCCCAGGTAGTTGTCGAACCAGGAGTCGATGATCAGCGCCTGCAGCGGCGCGTCGATCTCGCCTTCCGGAGCGGGGATGGCGGTGACCAGGCGCTCCAGCACGTCTTCCACGCCCATGCCGCTCTTGGCCGAGCAGGCCACGGCGTCAGTGGCGTCGATGCCGATGATGCTTTCGATCTCGTCCTTCACGCGGTCCGGATCGGCCTGCGGCAGGTCCATCTTGTTCAGGACCGGCATGACTTCCAGGCCCTGTTCGATGGCGGTGTAGCAGTTGGCGACCGACTGCGCTTCCACGCCCTGGCCCGCGTCCACAACCAGCAAGGCGCCTTCGCAGGCGGCCAGCGAGCGGCTGACTTCGTAGGTGAAGTCGACGTGACCGGGGGTGTCGATGAAGTTCAGCTGGTAGGTCTTGCCGTCCTTCGCCTTGTAGTGAAGGGTGACGCTGTGCGCCTTGATGGTGATGCCGCGCTCACGCTCCAAGTCCATGGAGTCCAGCACCTGGGCCTCCATCTCGCGGTCGGACAGGCCGCCGCACATCTGGATGAAGCGGTCTGCCAGCGTCGACTTGCCATGGTCGATGTGGGCGATGATGGAGAAATTGCGGATATGACTCAGGTCACTCACGGCGAACACACTCGGAAGGCTGAAGGCGGCGGTCCGCCGAAAAATAGCGGGGGAGTTTACCTGACTACAGCCTGATGCGTCACGCCGCGCCGGACGGTCAGGCATGAAAAAGGGCGACCGAAGTCGCCCTTTTCTGGTGCACCAACCTTATTCGGTCAGTTTGAACGTGATGAAGCTCGCACGCCCCTGGCGCAGCACGCGCATGGAGATCGAACGGTCCTTCGGCAGTGCCTTGGCAATCTCGCTGAAGGTTTTCGAGGAATCCACCGCACGGTTGTTCAGGTGGGTGATGACGTCGCCCTGACGCAGGCCGATCATGGCCGCCGGCCCGCCCTGTACTTCCTTGATGACCACGCCGCCCTTGATATCCAGGGACTTGCGCTGTTCGGCAGTCAGCTCCGCCACGGTCACACCCATGCGGTTGCTGCTGCGCTCGGCACCCTTGCCCTCGACGGCAGCAACGGCATCGTCGTCGTCCGGCAGGCTGCCGATGGTCATGCTCAGGGTCTGGCGCTTGTTGTCACGAATGACTTCCAGGGACGCCTTGTCACCCGGCTTCATGTTGCCCACCAGGTGCGGCAGGTCGGCAGATTCGTTGATGGTCTGGCCGTTCAGGCTCAGGATCACATCCCCCACCTGCAGGCCGCCCTTGGCTGCCGGACCGTCTTCCACCAGCTGCGCGACCAGCGCGCCGGCCGGCTTGTCGAGACCGAAGGATTCAGCCAGGTCCTTGTTCACTTCCTGGATCACTACGCCCAGCCAGCCACGGTTGACCTTGCCACCCGCCTTGAGCTGATCGGCGACGTTCAGCGCCACATCGATCGGGATCGCGAAGGAAAGCCCCATGAAGCCGCCGGAACGGGTGAAGATCTGCGAGTTGATACCCACCACTTCGCCCTGCAGGTTCAGCAGCGGGCCACCGGAGTTGCCCGGGTTGATCGCCACGTCGGTCTGGATGAACGGCACGTAGTTCTCGTTCGGCAGGCTGCGGCCCTTGGCGCTGACGATACCGGCGGTCACCGAGTGGTCGAAGCCGAACGGCGAACCGATGGCCAGCACCCACTCGCCGACCTTCAGCTTGTCGGAATCGCCCAGCTTGAGCGTCGGCAGCCCCTTGGCGTCGATCTTCAGCACAGCCACGTCGCTGCGCGGGTCGGCACCGACCAGCTTGGCCTTGTGCTCGCTGCGGTCGGACAGGCGCACGAGGATCTCGTCGGCGTCAGCCACCACGTGGTTGTTGGTGAGGATGTAGCCATCATCGGAAATGATGAAGCCCGAACCCAGCGACTGTGCCTCACGCTGCTGACCACGCGGAGCCTGCCCCTGGCCGCCCTGGCCACGGGGAATGCTGCGCTCGAAGAATTCACGCAGGCCCGGCGGCAGGCCGTCGAGGTCCGGAATGCCCATCTGCGCATTGGAGCGATCGGGAAGCTTCTGGGTGGTACTGATGTTGACCACCGCCGGCGAGGCCTTCTCGACCAGCGGAGTGAAGTCCGGTAGTTCAGCCCGCGCGGTGACCGACAGGCTCAGGGCCAGCAGGGCGACCAGCGCAGCCATGCTGCGTTTCAGGGTTTGCATTGACTACAGCTCCCGTGATGTTGATTGGGAAGATCACTAAACAGGGCCGGGCGGCCCACCGACCAGCGCACGCAGCACAACCGGTTGCATCGCCGGATCATCCGTATGGCGCCGCGAGTAGCGGCGCACGAGCAGCCAGGACAGCAGGAAACCCGCCAGCCCGGCCACGATGATGAGAGGTTCCTCCAGATCGAGGCGCGCTGCCAGTAGTGCCAGCGCGAACAGCCCGATCAGCGGAGAGAGATAGAAAAGCAGGGCACTTTTCAGCAGAAGGTCTTCATCCACGCCCAGCAGGACTTCGTCGCCGGGCGTCAGATTCGAGGAGGTCAGATTCGCCAGGGGCAGCGCGTGAACCTGGCCACGCCCCCGGGAAACACCCAGTCGCTCCAGGAGACCCTGGCCGCAACCGGCGTTGACCGAACAATCCGAGCAGGTGGAGCGGCGCAGCGTTTCGACCTGGACAGTTCCAGACTCGACCGCAATCACCCTCCCCCGCTCATGGATCACTGTGGCTGGGCTCCCGCTGGCCGCATGGACAACGCCACACGCTCGGCCGTGCCACTGGGTATCTCGCCGACCACCGTCACCATGGTGCCGCCGTCTTCACTGGCGAACCGCCTCGACACCACCGTAGTCGGGCCCAGCTGGGTGCGGGCATCGTCGACCTTGGCGCCGTGCAACGGCTCGAGGAACACCGAGAAGCGTGCCAGCCCATCGCCATAAGCAAGGCACAGGACCTGGTCATTGGAGACCGGGCTGCGCTCCTGCAGCGTGCTGTTCAGGGTAAAGCCCGGCGGCACCCATTCCGAATGCCAGCTGGTCTTCACTTCGGCAACCTTGGTTTCCTTCACCGGTTTGCAGGCCGCGCTCGGCTGCAACTCGCCGTCGTCAGGTGCAGCCATGTCGATGCGGGTGAACTGCAGGCGTTCGATGATCTGGCCTTTGTCGTTGAGCAGCAGCGACTTGAGCGGCAGGCCGGACTCCTTGTCCACATGCAGCTCGAAGCCATAGCGATGCTGGTCTCGCGGGATCACCGCCAGCACCACTGCCGGGCGGTCGGCAATGCGCGATTCGCCGGCGACGCGAACGTCATAGTAGGTGGACAGTTCGGCAGGGTTGAGCTTGCGTGCCGGCCACATTTCACCGGTCGACACCTGTCCCGACATGCCTCCACCGACGCACTGGGTGGCGCCATCGACGCGCACCACTTCCTGGCGCGGGCCATCGACCTGGACCAGGTGCTCGCGCACCGAGCCGTCACTCTCCACTCGATGCCAGACATCGTGGGTAGTGAAGGCTCCACTGCGCTCGTAGATGAAGGTACCCTGGAAGTTCTGTTGCTGATCAGCCTCGGAGAGGCGCTTGATCCAGTCCAACGCATCGGCGGCCTGGACTGGCAAAGCCAGCAGACCGCCGAGGAAGAACAACAGTGCTGTAGTCGCGCGCATGTCGCTCCTTAAGGTCGCAAATCAGCGGCTTTCCAGGCTCGCGGCGCGTGCGTAAGGCAGGGCGCTGTCGGTGCCGCTGACGGCGGACTGCTGCGCGTGTTGGCGCAGGTAACCCGGAAGACGCTGCTCGTGCCAGGTGGTCTGCCCACCCTGGGCATTGGTGATCACCTGCGGCGCCTCGTCCTGAGTGTAGCCTGCCAGTACCGCCGGGCCTTGCACTTGCGGCAGGGCGATCTGCGGAGTGGCGCCTTGCTGGGCAAGGCCGTTGGCGACACTGTCATCCTGGTGGTACATGCGCACACCGGCCAGAACAGCCAGGGTCACCGAGGCGGCGACCGCCAGGCGGCCGACATTGCGCCACGGATTGCGGCTGCGCGGCGCCGGCACGGCCTCATCGGCCAGCGCGGCGGACACGGCGGCAGCAATGTCCAGCTTGGGCATGGCCGGCTCGCGGTGCATCACGGCACGGGCCAGTTGATAACGGGACCAGGTGGCCCGCAATTCGGCGTCCTCGCCGCAGGCTGCAAGCACACGCCGCAGCTCAAGCTCATCCGCTTCGTTATCCATTACCGCGGACAGCGACTCCTGCAGGGCTTCACGACTCATAGCGGTACCTCTCTTGGCTTCTGCCGCTGTATCAGACTTCATCATGCAACAAAGGCTGCAAAGCTTTGTCGATCGCTTCCCGCGCACGGAAGATCCGTGAGCGGACGGTCCCCACCGGACACTGCATCACGGTGGCGATATCTTCGTAACTCAGGCCTTCGAACTCGCGCAGGGTCAAAGCCGTGCGCAGATCATCAGGCAGCTGCTGGATGGTGCGATGGACGGTTTCCTCGATCTCATCCCGCAGCATGGCTCTTTCCGGCGACTCGATGTCCTTCAGGGCATGGTCGCCGTCGAAGAACTCCGCATCCTCTGCCGTGACATCGCTGTCCGGCGGCCGCCGACCGCGCGCAACCAGATGGTTCTTCGCGGTGTTGATGGCGATACGGTACAGCCAGGTATAAAAGGCACTGTCACCCCGGAAGTTACCCAAGGCGCGATACGCCTTGATGAATGCTTCCTGTGCAACGTCCTGGGCTTCCTGGGCGTCATGCACGAATCGCACGATGAGCCCCAGAATCTTGTGCTGGTACTTCAGCACCAGCAGGTCGAATGCCCGTTTATCTCCGCGCTGTACCCGTTCAACCAGTTGCTGATCCGTTTCCTGGGTTAGCATGAATGCTCCTCTGAAAACCTGGAGGAGCTTCGAGCACCCTGGTGAATCGTCCTGCCAAGATAGACTCGGGTCTTTTGCAAAAGTTCTCCCCTCCAAGCATGCGCCGCACAGTTTTTTCACATTTGCGGCAATCGGACCCCGACATGCGTCCGAAGCCCGTCAAATTCAACTGTACCGGGCGGAACACCCGCTCCCCTTCCGCGCAATGTCAATCTGCGCGCAAAGCTGATTGGGTATTCCGAGTTCGAACCGGAACGCCTGAAAAAGTTCCGGTGATTTGCCTTGATCGTTCAATGACTTCGACGCTACCGCTGGCGCCTGCCGGACCGGCTTGAGCGGGGAAAAAGGCTTCCCGCCCTGCGACTGCCGCCCCACCACACACGCCTTCGGTGTCATCGGTTCGCCAGTATTGTGCCGTGGCACCCTTCTATATACTAGGGCGCCATTTTGTGGAGCCGGGTATGAGTCAGCATTTCCAGCACGATGTCCTAGTGATCGGCAGCGGGGCCGCCGGCCTGACGCTGGCTTTGACGCTGCCTTCGCACCTGAAGATCGCCGTGCTGAGCAAGGGCGAACTTTCCCAGGGCTCGACCTTCTGGGCCCAGGGCGGCGTCGCAGCCGTGCTGGATGACACCGATACCGTGGAGTCCCACGTCGAGGACACCCTGGTCGCCGGCGCCGGCCTGTGCCGCGAGGACGCGGTGAAATTCACCGTCGAGCATAGCCGCGAGGCGATCCAGTGGCTGATCGAACAGGGCGTGCCCTTCACCCGCGACCACGAGCCGGGCCGCGAGGACGGCGGTTTCGAGTTCCACCTGACCCGTGAAGGCGGCCACAGCCACCGCCGAATCATCCACGCCGCTGACGCCACCGGCGCCGCGATCTTCAACGCCCTGCTGGAACAGGCCCGGCAGCGGCCAAACATCGAACTGCTGTCGCAACGGGTCGCCGTCGACCTGATCACCGAGCAGAAACTGGGGATGGACGGTCAACGCTGCCTCGGCGCCTACGTCCTGGACCGCTCCACCGGCGAAGTGGACACCTTCAGCGCGCGCTTCACGGTGCTGGCCTCCGGCGGCGCCAGCAAGGTCTACCTCTATACCAGCAACCCCGACGGCAACTCCGGCGACGGCATCGCCATGGCCTGGCGCGCCGGCTGCCGGGTCGGCAACCTGGAATTCAACCAGTTCCACCCGACCTGCCTGTACCACCCGCAGGCCAAGAGCTTCCTGATCACCGAGGCGTTGCGCGGCGAAGGCGCCCTGCTCCGCCTGCCCAACGGCGAGCGCTTCATGCCGCGCTTCCACCCTCTGGGCGAGCTCGCCCCGCGCGACGTGGTGGCCCGCGCCATCGACCACGAGATGAAGCGCCTGGGCATCGACTACGTCTACCTGGACATCAGCCACAAGCCGGCGGAGTTCATCCGCGAGCACTTCCCCACCGTCTACGAGCGCTGCCTGGACTTCGGCATCGACATCACCTGCGAACCCATCCCGGTGGTGCCGGCGGCACATTACACCTGCGGCGGCGTGCTGGTGGATTCCCAGGGACGCACAGACGTGCCGAATCTCTATGCGATTGGCGAAACCACCTTCACCGGCCTGCACGGCGCCAACCGCATGGCCAGCAACTCACTGCTGGAGTGCTTCGTCTATGCCCGATCGGCCGCCGCCGACATCCTCGCCGAACTGCCCAAGGCGCAACCCCTGGTACAACTGCCCTGCTGGGACGCCAGCCAGGTGACCGACTCGGACGAGGACGTGATCATCGCCCACAACTGGGACGAACTGCGGCGCTTCATGTGGGACTACGTAGGCATCGTGCGCACCAACAAGCGCCTGGCGCGCGCCCAGCACCGGGTGCGCCTGCTGCTGGACGAGATCGATGAGTTCTACTCGAACTACAAGGTCAGTCGCGACCTGATCGAGCTGCGCAACCTGGCCCAGGTGGCCGAGCTGATCATCCTCTCCGCCATGCAGCGCCACGAGAGCCGCGGCCTGCATTACACGCTGGACTACCCGGACCTGCTGCCCGAGGCGCGAGACACTATCCTGGCACCGTCCACCTATTGCGGCTGAAGCGCAAACGCACGCGCAGGCGCCGGTGCAACTCCGGCGCCAGAGCATCGGCCGGAACGCAGACGCTGCGCGCCAGCCAGTGGTCGGGGCGGCGGAAACGCAGGACGATCAAGGAGGGCAGCGCCAGGCTGTCCGGCATCAACTGCACCGATTGAAACCCCTCCCGCTCGCTCCACAATTGCCAGCCCTCGGCGTTGTGGCGCAGCGCGCGCACCGAATCCGGCGCGCGCAATAGAATCCGCCCTGGCACAACCCAACAGGCATGCAGCAGGCAGAGGCTCAGACCGAGCGTTTTCCAGTGAAGGGGAATGTCCGCGAGCAGCAGCGCCAGGACGGCGCCCAGTTGCGCGGCGATGTAGGCCGCCAGCAAGCCGGTGGACGGCTGCCAGCGGCACTCGAAGGGGTCACTTCGGCTGGACACGGTCCAGGATCATGCGAACGATGATGCGCAGGTCGGCATCTTCCGGCTCGCCGCGCTGCATGAACCAGCCGAACATGTCCTGGTCTTCGCACTCCAGCAACTTGCGGAAGCGCGCCTGATCATCGGCGGGCAGGCCCGGGTAGACTTCCTGGACAAACGGCACCAGCAGGACGTCCAGTTCCAGCATGCCGCGGCGGCTGTGCCAGAAAAGGCGTTTGAGTTCGGTTTCGTCGGTCATCTGCGGGGCACCTCGATTAACAGCGGGCGAATACGTCTTGTCGCTCGCGAAGTCGACGGACGGCGCGAGCCGAGCGGCATTATACGCATGCTCGGCTCACCCGGCACCCGCTGACAAGGCTGGGCCTGAGCTCTATCATGAGGCCCCTAACTTTCTTCCAGCGAATCGTGATGACCGACTCTGCTTTCTACACCGAACTCAATCACGAAGGGATTCTCGCCGTCCGTGGCGCGGACGCCGCCAAATTCCTCCAGGGCCAGCTGACCTGCAACCTCAATTACCTGAACGCCGAATACTCCAGCCTCGGCGCCCGCTGCACGCCCAAGGGCCGCATGACCTCCAGCTTCCGCATCCTCGCCGAAGGCGATGGCTTCCTGCTGGCCATGGCCAATGACCTGCTGGAAAGCCAGCTGGCGGACCTGAAGAAGTATGCAGTGTTCTCCAAGGTCGCCCTCTCCGATGACAGCACCCAGTGGGCGCGCTTCGGCCTGAGCGGTGCGGAGGCCGTCCTCGCTGAACTGGGCCTGAGCCTGTCCGGCAAAGCCGACCAGGTAGCACGGGCCGACGGCCTGATCGCCATCGGCCTCGGCCAGGGCCGCGTCGAACTCTGGGTGCCGGCCGAACGCGCCGCCAGCATTGCCGACCTGCTGCAGGCCCGCCTGCCCCACGCCGACCTCAACGACTGGCTGCTTGGCCAGGTTCGCGCAGGCGTCGGCCAGGTATTCGGCACCACCCGCGAGCTGTTCATCCCGCAGATGATCAACCTGCAGGCCGTGGGCGGCGTCAGCTTCAAGAAGGGCTGCTACACCGGCCAGGAAATCGTCGCGCGCATGCAGTACCTCGGCCGCCTCAAGCGCCGCCTGCAACGCCTGAAACTCGATAGCGCCGAACTGCCGGAGCCGGGCCGCGAGCTGTTCTCGCCGGTGCACTCCACCAGCGTCGGTGAAGTGGTACTGGCCGCCCGTGCGGCCGATGGCGTGGAGCTGCTCGCCGTGCTGCAGGACGACGCCGCGGCCGACGGCAATGTGCGCCTGGGCGAGAACCAGCCCCTGCGCCTGCTGGACCTGCCTTACGTTCTGGACAGCGACCGCGAGATCCAGCGCTGAATTTCGTGCCGGGCGGGGAGCCCGGCTTTCCCTGAAGGACACTTCATGAGCAAGCTTGCCGAAAAAGTACAACAGGAACTGCTGCGGGCCATCGACAACGATGAGCTGGTGCTGCCGACGCTGCCGGAAGTCGCCCTGCGCGTCCGGGAAGCGGCGGAAAATCCGGACATCAGCATCCAGGACCTGGCCAAGGTGATCGGCAACGACGCCGCCCTGACCGCGCGCATCATCAAGGTGGTGAACAGCCCGCTGCTGCGCACCAACAAGGAAATCACCGACCTGCAGATGGCGATCAGCCGTCTGGGGATCAACTACACCTGCAACCTGGCCACGGGCCTGGCCATGGAGCAGATGTTCCAGGCCACTTCCGATGTGGTCGACCGCAAGATGCGCGAGGTGTGGAACAAGAGCACCGAGATCGCCGGCATCTGCCACGCCCTGTGCCGCCACTACACCCGCCTGGCGCCGGATCAGGCAACCCTGGCCGGCCTGGTGCACCAGATCGGCGTGCTGCCGATCCTCACCTACGCCGAGGAGCACAGCGAACTGCTGGCAGACTCCATCAGCCTCAACCACGTGATCGAGCGCATCCACCCAGTCATCGGCGACCGCATCCTCAAGGCCTGGGACTTCCCGGCGCCGATCGCCGCCGTGCCGGGCCAGCACCTGGACTTCAGCCGCGACTCGGCCAAGGTCGACTACGTGGACATCGTCCAGGTCGCCACCCTGCAGAGCTACCTCGGCAGCCAGCACCCTTACACCGAGCTGGACTGGGCGACCATCCCGGCCTTTGCCAAGCTGGGCCTGGACCCGAAGGCGGACGTGAAGGAAGACGAAGACCTCTCCGCCGCCATGGAAGCGGCCATGAGCATGCTGCAGTAGTAACGGCGGACCATTGCGCCGCTGGTGCTCGATCGCGGACGGAGTCCGCTCCCACGCCGGGATCACCCTCCGTGTGGGAGCGGACTCCGTCCGCGATGTCTGCGCCCCATACCAGAACCCGCCTTTATCGGCGGGTTTCGCGCTTCTGGCTCAGGCGTTTTCCGCCGGGAAAGTCACCCGTACCAACAGCCCGCCCAGTTCGCCCTGGCCCAGCTCGATGCGGGCGCGGTGCGCGCTGCAGATCTCGCCGACGATCGCCAGGCCCAGACCGGTGCCCTGCTGGCGGCGGCGGTAGAAGCGGCGGAACACCTTGTCGCGCTCCTCCGGCGGAATGCCGGGGCCATCGTCCTCAACCTCCAGCTCCGCCGGCGTGCGCACGCGGATGATCACGTTGCCGTCCGCCGGCGCGTGGGCGATGGCGTTGTCCACCAGGTTGCTGAGCAGTTCGTTGAGCAGGGTCGGATCGCCCTTCACCCAGGCCGGCTCGTCCGCCTCCAGCGCCAGCGACACACCGCGCGAATACGCCAGCGGCGCCAGCGCCAGGCCGAGCTCACGGGCAAGCTGGCCCAGCTCGATGCGCTCCCCCGCCCCCTCGGCGATGGCGCGGGCACCACTTTCCACGCGTGCCAGAGACAGCAACTGGTTAGCCAGCCCGGTTACCCGGTCGGTGTTCTGTACCGCCTCGGCCAGCGTTGCGCGCCACTGCTGCGGGTCCTGCTCGCGCAGGCCCAGCTCCAGCCGCGCCTTGAGCGCCGCCAGCGGCGTACGCAGTTCGTGGGAAGCCTCGGCGATGAACTGCGACTGGCGGTCGAACAGCCCACGCAGGCGCACGGTGAAATGGTTGAGCGCCGCCACCAGCGGACGCAGTTCCTTCTGCACGCGAACTTCCGGCAACGGCCGCAGGTCGTCCGGCTGGCGCTCCTCCACCGCTTCGCGCAGACGGTCCAGCGGGCGCAGTCCGGCGCTCACCGCGTACCAGACCATCATCAGCGCGGCGATAGCCGATAGCGCGAGGTTGAGCAAGGTGTCAGCGAGCAGGTTGCGCGCCAGCCGCTCGCGGGCGCCCATGGTTTCGGCAACACGGATTTCCGCCATGCCATTGACCGTCGGCTGGCTCACCGGCTGCAGCAGGCTGACCACCCGTACACCCTGCCCTTCGTAGGTAGCGTCGTAGAACTTGGCCAGCGCGGGATAATCGTCGGTGCGCAGCGTGGTCGGCAGCGGTGCCGGCAGGTTCTCGTAGCCGGAGATCATGTTCCCCTGGGGGTCGATCACCTGATAGAAGATGCGCCCGGCGCTGTCGTACTCGAAACTGTCCAGCGCCACGTAAGGCACGTTGGCGCGCAGGGTACCGTCGCTGGCATAGAGGCCATCGGCGATATCCCGCGCCGAGGCGAGCAGGGTGCGGTCATAGGCAATGTCGGCGGCGTGCCGGGCACGCCAGTAGGTGGCCGCGCTGCCGATCAGCAACAGCACCAGCAGCAGACCGCCGAGGCGCCAGAGCAGGCGCCCGCGCAGGCTTCCCGTGCCGGGCAGCACCCAGCGCCGTTCAGCCATCCTGGGCCTCGAGCAGGTAGCCCAGGCCACGGAAGGTGACGATGCGCACCGAGCTGCCTTCGAGCTTCTTGCGCAGGCGGTGGACGTAGATCTCGATGGCATCGGCGCTCGCGTCCTGATCGAGGCCGAATACCTGCGCCGCCAGCTGCTCCTTGCTCATCACCCGCCCCGGCCGGGCAATCAGGGCCTCGAGTACGGCCTGCTCGCGGGAGGTCAGGTTCATCGCCTGCTCAGCCAGGGTGAAACGCCGCGCGCCAAGGTCGTAGACCAGCTCGCCACAACGTTGCTGTTGTTCGCCGCCGAGCACACTGCGGCGCAGCAGGGCCTTCACCCGCGCCTCCAGCTCGGTGAGCTCGAAGGGTTTGGCCAGGTAATCGTCCGCGCCCAGGTTCAGCCCGTGCACTCGGTCGCGCACCTCTCCACGAGCAGTGAGCATCAGTACCGGGAGAGTCTTGCCGCGCTCGCGCAGGCGCGCCAGCACCTGGAAGCCGTCCAGGCGCGGCAGGCCGACATCGAGGATCGCCAGCGCGTAGTCCTCGCTGGCCAATGCCAGGTCGGCGGCCACGCCGTCCTGCAACAGGTCCACCGTCCAACCCGCGCCCTTGAGGGCCTGCGCGACGCTTTCGCCAAGCTGTGGATGGTCTTCAACCAGGAGGATTCGCACGTAGGACTACCCCTTCGGACTACAGGATCGGGCCGGCAGTTTACCCATCCGCGCGCCGCTGTGAATGGGGGAAATTCGCTGAAATCACTGCGAAAGGAGACTGAAAGCCTGGCGAAAGCTTAGCCCGTTAGCATCGCCAACGAGCCGCCTCCCAACCCCGTTTTTTTTCAGCGCCGACTGCCCAGGCGCAACGGCGGGAGCAGCGGACTCGACGACGGCAAAGACCGTCAACAGAGCGGAAGGCGGCGTGGTGCCCTTTCGCGACAACAACAAGAACGGAGACCACAGATGACCGCCCAGCCTTCGGCTGCACCGGCTTTTGCCAAGCCCAATTCCCGCTGCCTGACGCCCGCCCTGCTGGCTTTTGCCGGAGTCGCCCCACTGTGCGATGCCGCCGGCTTCATCGAAGACAGCAGCGCCACGCTCAGCACCCAGAACATCTACTTCAACCGTGATTTCCGCGACGGCGCCGGCCAGTCCAAGCGCGAAGAGTGGGCGCAGGGTTTCATCCTCGATTTCCAGTCCGGCTACACCCCCGGCACCATTGGCGTCGGCCTCGATGCCGTGGGCATGCTCGGCCTGAAGCTCGATTCCTCGCCAGACCGCACCGGCACCGGCCTGCTGCCGACCCACGATGACGGTCGCGCTGCCGACGAGTACAGCAAGCTGGGTCTGACCGCCAAGTTCAAGGCCTCCGAGACCGAGCTGAAAGTCGGCAGCCTGATTCCCGACCTGCCGACCCTGCAGCCCAACGACAGCCGTCTGTTCCCGCAGACCTTCGAAGGCGGACTGCTCAACTCCACCGACCTGCCGGGCCTGAATTTCACCGGCGGGCGCCTGGAGAAGGTCAAGGACCGCGACTCCACCGACTACACCGACCTGGCGCTGAACAACAAGAACCGCCGCTTCTCCGGCGGCAGCGCCGAGGGCAAGCATTACGACCTGGCCGGCGGCGACTACAAATTCACCGACCATCTCACCGGCCGCTACCACTACGCGCAGCTGGACGAGGTCTATCGCCAGCACTTTGTCGGCCTGCTGGCCAGCTACCCGCTCGGCCCAGGCAAGGTCAGCGCGGACGTGCGCCTGGCCATCAGCGACGACCAGGGCGAGGCACGCGGCGGCGAAATCGACAACCGCGCCTTCAACGGCATGCTCGGCTACGCGCTGGGTGCCAACAAGTTCAGCCTCGGCTGGCAACAGATGAGCGGCGACAGCGCCTTCCCCTACATCGATGGCAGCAACCCCTACCTCGTCAACTTCGTCCAGGTCGGCGACTTCGCCGAGACCGACGAACGCTCCTGGCAGGTGCGCCACGACTACGACTTCGCCAGCCTCGGCATCCCCGGCCTGACCCTGATGAATCGCTACATCAGCGGTGACAATGCCAAAATCAATGGCATGGACGGTCACGGCAAGGAATGGGAGCGCAACACCGACATCAAGTACGTGATCCAGAGCGGGCCGCTCAAGGACGTGGCCGTGCGCGTGCGCAACGCCACTTACCGCTCCAGCTTCGCGCGCGATGCCGACGAAACGCGCATCTACCTCAGCTACTCGCTGGCGATCTGGTAAACCGACAACAACAAGAGAGGAATCGCACCATGTCCACCGTCCTGCGCAACCTGACCCTGGCCGGCGCCACCCTGCTCGCCGCCAGCCAACTGATGGCCGAGCCCAAGCGCCGGAATGCATCGCCCCGGCCTCTCCCGGCGGCGGCTTCGACCTCACCTGCAAGCTGGCGCAGAGCGCCCTGGTGGACGAGAAGCTGCTGACCAAGCCGATGCGCGTCACCTACATGCCCGGCGGCGTCGGTGCCGTGGCCTACAACGCAGTAGTCGCCCAACGCCCGGCGGACGGCAACACCATCACCGCCTTCTCCAGCGGCTCCCTGCTGAACCTGGCCCAGGGCAAGTTCGGCCGCTTCGACGAAAACGCCGTGAAGTGGCTGGCCGCCGTCGGCACCAGCTACGGCGCCATCGCCGTGCCCAGCGACTCGCCGTACCAGAACCTGGGCGACCTGGTGGCCGCGCTCAAGGCCGATCCGGGCAAGGTAGTGATCGGCTCCGGCGGCACCGTCGGCAGCCAGGACTGGATGCAGACCGCGCTGATCGCCAAGGCCGCCGGCATCGATCCGAAGCAGCTGCGCTACGTCGCCCTGGAAGGCGGCGGCGAAATCGCCACGGCACTGCTGGGCGGGCACATCCAGGTGGGCAGCACGGACATCTCCGACTCCATGCCGCACATCCGCGCCGGCAAGATGCGCATCCTCGCGGTGTTCTCCGAGGAGCGTCTGAAGGATGAAGGCATGGCCGACATCCCTACTGCCAAGGAACAGGGCTTCGACATTGTCTGGCCGGTGGTGCGCGGCTTCTATGTCGGGCCGAAGGTGAGCGACGAGGACTACCAGTTCTGGAAGGCCTCCTTCGACAAGCTGCTGTCCTCGGAGGACTTCGCCAAGCTGCGTGACCAGCGCGAGCTGTTCCCCTTCGCCATGACCGGTCCGGAGCTGGACGCCTACGTGAAGCAGCAGGTCGCCCAGTACAAGCAGCTGGCCCGCGAGTTCGGCCTCATCCAGTAACGCCCCGTGCGGCGCCGCCTTCAGCGAAGGCGGCGCAAGGAGACTCCCCATGTCCCGTACCAGCCTCTTCCAGCGGCTGTTCGCCGGCGCCTGGCTGTTCGCCTGCGTCGCCTTCGCCCTGATCGCCTGGCAACTCCAGGCGCCCTTTTCCTACGAACCGGTCGGCCCGCGCGCCTATCCGCTGCTCTGCCTGGGCCTGATGGCTGTCGGTCTCGCCTGGCTGATCGTGCGCCCCACGCCGATCAAGCGCGAGGAGGACGAGCCCGCGCTGGAAGGCGCGCTGCTGGGCAAGGTGGTGCTCTGCGTCGTCCTGCTGGCGGTCTACGCCGGCCTGTTCGAGCCGCTGGGCTTCATCCCGGCCAGCGCCCTGGTCGGCACCTTCATCGCGCTGATCTACGGCGGTCGTCCGCTGGCCAGCGTGGTCACCGCCACGCTGCTCGCCATCGGCCTCTACGTGCTGTTCGACCGCACCCTGGACGTCCCGCTGCCGCTGGGCATCCTCGACCCCCTGCTCTGAGGAAACCGTCATGGAAACATTGAGCTACCTCGGCCAGGGCTTCGGCGTCGCCCTGACCCCCTACAACCTGATCACCGCACTGATCGGCACCCTGATCGGCACCGTCGTCGGCCTGCTGCCGGGCCTGGGTCCGATCAACGGCGTTGCCCTGCTGATCCCGGTCGCCTTCGCTCTCGGCCTGCCGCCGGAATCGGCGCTGATCCTGCTGGCCGCCGTGTACCTGGGCTGCGAGTACGGCGGGCGGATTTCCTCGATCCTGCTGAACATTCCCGGCGAAGCCTCCACCGTGATGACCACCCTCGACGGCTACCCTATGGCGCGCAACGGCCTGGCCGGCGTAGCCCTGTCGCTGTCGGCGTGGAGCTCGTTCATCGGCGCCTTCATCGCCACCTGTGGCATGGTGCTGTTCGCCCCGCTGCTGGCGAAATGGGCGATCGCCTTCGGCCCGGCGGAGTACTTCGTGCTGATGGTCTTCGCCATCGTTGCCCTGGGCGGGCTGGCCGGCGACCGACCGCTGAAGACCCTGCTGGCGGCGCTGCTCGGGCTGTTCCTCTCCAGCGTCGGCATCGACGCCAACAGTGGCGTGTACCGCTTCACCTTCGACAACATTCACGTCTCCGACGGCATCCAGTTCGTGGTGCTGGTACTGGGCCTGTTCTCGGTCAGCGAAATCCTCCTGCTGCTGGAGAAGACCCACCACGGCCACAAGATGGTCGAGGCCAGCGGGCGCATGCTGTTCAACGCCAAGGAAGCCGCCTCGGTGGCGGTAGTGAACCTGCGCTGCGGCCTGCTCGGCTTCATCATGGGCGTACTGCCCGGCGCCGGTGCGACCCTGGCCAGCGCCGTGGCCTACATGACCGAGAAGAAGATGGCCGGCGAGTCGGGCAAGTTCGGCAAGGGCGACCTGCGTGGCCTGGCCGCCCCGGAAACCGCCATCGGCGCCTCTGCCTGTGGCGCGCTGGTGCCGATGCTGACCCTCGGCGTCCCCGGCTCGGGCACCACCGCGGTGATGATCGGCGCGCTCAGCCTGTACAACATCACCCCCGGCCCGCTGCTGTTCCAGGAACAGCCGAACATCGTCTGGGGCCTGATCGCCTCGCTGTTCATCGCCAACGTCATGCTGATCATCCTCAACGTGCCGATGGTCCGGGTGTTCACCCGCATCCTCTCGGTGCCGAACTGGGCACTGGTGCCGGGCATCGCGATCATCACCGCCATCGGCGTCTACGCCGTGCACGCCACCACCTTCGACCTGTTCCTGATGGTCGCCATCGGCATCCTCGGCTACATCCTGCGCAAGCTGGACTTCCCGCTCTCGCCGCTGCTGCTGGGCTTCATCCTCGGCGGGCTGATGGAGCAGAACCTGCGCCGCGCGCTGTCCATCTCCAATGGCGAACTGGGCATCCTCTGGTCCAGCCCCATCGCCATCGGCACCTGGACGCTGGTCGCGCTGATGCTCGGCCTGCCGCTCTACCGCGCCTGGCGCAAGCGCGCCCGCCGCTCCCGCGAGGCGCTGGCTGACGCCGCATAACGGAAACCACGCTCGCCGCGTCGAGACGCGCGGCGACTTTCCAGGCCCGCCTTCGTGCGGGCCTCTTTTTTTGCATGGATCATGGCGTACGGGAAGCGCGCAGCGAAACCGTCCAGGCCTTGCCACTGACCGGCTTGGGGCAGGCGACTTCGACGACCTTGCGGGTGAGTTCGCGGCCATCCGGCGCGAACAGGTGGATTTCGCCCCAACGGGCATCCAGCGGCACCGAACAGCGGGCAACAAGGGTCTTGAGATTGGGTTCGGCTACCGTCCAGGCGGTGTCGTCGCGAGCGTTCTCGGCAGCCACAAAAGTGCGAGCGGCCTGATCGATCTCATACAGGCCGTGAATCGACTCGCTGGAGCGGAAGTCTCCCAGAGAGGAACCGGCAGCGAGGCCGTTCACACCGAGCACCAGACCCGGCAGGATAACCAGCCACGCGCGCCGGAGCATCGGCATCACACCGGTGGCAGCGACCAGTCGATGGGGGTCAGGCCGTGCTGTTCAAGGAACTTGTTGGTGCGGCTGAAGTGACCATTGCCGAGGAAGCCGCGATAGGCCGACAGCGGTGACGGGTGCGCGGACTTGAGCACCAGGTGCTTCTGCGCGTCGATCAGCTTCTGCTTGCTCTGCGCGTGGGAACCCCAGAGCAGGAACACCAGGTTCTCGCAGCGCTGGCTGACCACTTCGATCACCTTGTCGGTGAACGGGCCCCAGCCTGCCTGGGCGTGGGAGCCGGCGCGGGCCTGCTCGACGGTGAGTGAGGTGTTGAGCAGCAGCACACCCTGCTCGGCCCAGTGCTGCAGGTAGCCGTGATTGGGGATCGGCAGGTTGAGGTCGCGTTGCAGCTCTTTATAGATGTTCTGCAGCGACGGCGGCGTCGGTACGCCCGGCTGCACCGAGAAGCACAGGCCGTGGGCCTGGCCGGGCCCGTGGTAAGGATCCTGGCCGATGATCACTACCTTGATGCGCTCCAGCGGCGTGGTGTTCAGCGCATTGAAGATCAGCGGACCGGGCGGAAAGATCACCTTGCCGGCAGCCTTCTCCGCGCGCAGGAATTCCCCCAGCTGCTTCATGTAGGGTTTTTCGAATTCCTCGTGGAGGGCTTCTTTCCAGCTGGGTTCCAGCTTGATCCGATCTTCGTTGGTCATGCTACGTCTGCCTGGTGAAACGAACCGGCACGCTAAGCAAGCGACCCGGCCAAGTCAAGGCGACTTGTGCCGCGCCGCCTGTGCCCGCGGCAACCGGGGCAACCCGCTGCCCAGTCGCGCAAACGCCCAGGCGGCGATGGCCGCCGTCAGGCCCAGATGGAACAACTCGCGACGCGCCAGTCCGCCCAACTCACCCTGGGTTCCGATCAGCAAACCGCTGCCGATGAACAGCAGCGCACCCAGCAGGGCCAGCGCATAGCGCCGCGAACGTCCTGGCCAGGCGATCACCAGCAGCGCAACGAGGTTGGTCAGCAATGTGACCTGGGACGGCAGCATCACCAGCGCCATGCACGCCAACAGCACCACCGCACGCTGCACCGGCGCGCCGGACAGCCGACCGAGCGCAATCAGCGGTAACCCGGCAGCACCGGACACCACGCTCGCCAGATGATGCGGCTCGGCCAACAGCGTAACGCCGCCGTACTCCAGCGCACCGAGAAGCGCCGCGATACCCATGGACAGGAAACCCAGCTCCCGCCAGCCCATTCGTTCGCGCAGGGCAGCCCAGGTGGCGACGGCGCAGGCCAGGGTCAGCAGCAGTTCGGCGATCACGGGCAGCATCGGGCAGGTCCTTCTCCGGGTAGTCGGCGAAGACTAGCGAGCCACGCTGCCGTGCGCACGGTCGGACACGCCAGCGCAGGCGACGCCGCGCGCCAGCCTGCGTCCATCGGCCACGCCCGGATTCGACCAAAGGCCAATGGGAGTGGTCAGCCAGTCTGTGCACAGTCCCTTCTTCGCTTCACCCGCCAATAAAAACAACAGGGAACGAACATGCGATTTCTGACTGCCGCACTCTCGCTGGTGGCTGCCATCAGCTGCCTGACGCAAGCCGCCGAACCGATCAACCTCGGCCTCAACTACCCCCGTACCGGCTCCTACAAGGAAGAAGGCCTCGCGCAGATGCGCGGCGCATTGCTGGCCATCGACGAGATCAACGCCCAGGGCGGCGTGCTCGGCAGGCCGCTGCACCTGCTGAGCAAGGACGATGCCTCTCGCCCGGAAAAGGCCCTGCGCAACATCGACGCCATGGCCGCCGACGGCGCAGCGATGTTCTTCGGCGGTGCTTCCAGCGCGGTGGCCATCGCCGCCGGAGAACGGGCGGCGCAGAAGAAGCTGCTGTACTTCGGCACCCTCACCTACTCCAACGACACCACTGGCAAGGACGGCCAGCGCTACCTGTTCCGCGAGTGCAACAGCGCCTGGATGAGCGCCCGCGCCCTGGGCAGCTACCTGGGCCGCACACTGCCGGGCAAGCGCTACTTCTATGTCACCGCCAACTACACCTGGGGCCTGACCACCGAAAGCTCGCTGCGCCACTACACCGGCACCGAGGACGCCGCCCGGCATCCCTCGATCAAGGTACCCTTCCCCGGCGCGCGGCTTTCCGATTACCGCGATGCGCTGACCCAGGCAGCGGCGAGCAAGGCCGACGTGCTGGTGCTGGCACTGTTCGGCGAGGACCTGGTGCACGCCATGCGCATCGCCGACGAACTGGGCCTGACGCGCAACCACCAGATCATCGCCCCCAACCTCACCCAGAGCATGGTCGAGCTGGCCGGTCCCGGCCTGATGCAGGGCGTGATCGGCACCGAACCCTGGACCTGGCAGGTGCCCGAACGCGAAGGCTCGGCGCGCGGCCAGGCTTTCGTGCGCGATTTCACCCAACGCTACGGCGTCTACCCGGCCAGCTCCGCTGCCTCGGCCTACAGCATCGTCTACCAGTGGGCCGACGCCGCGAAGCGCAGCGGCAGCCTGGACAGCGACGCGCTGATCAAGGCGCTGGAAGGCCATCGCTACAGCCTGCTCAAGGGCGAGCAGCAATGGCGTGACTTCGACCACCAGAATATCCAGCGCGTCTATGTGGTGAAGGTAAAACCGCGCGACGAGGTGCTGCGCGATCCGTTGCACCAGGACTACTTCGAGATCGTCGAGCACATGGACGGCCCCGAAGCGGCCCCGACCCTCGCCGAATGGCAGGCCGAACGCCGCGCCGCAGGCAAGCCGCTGACGCTGCAGTAACTCAGCCGGTATGCAGCGCCCGGTAATGGCTGGGAGCCATGCCCACCACGCGCTTGAACAGCCGCGAGAAGTAGTACGGATCGGCGTAGCCCAGTTGCTCGGCGACCTGGCGCACTTCGAGATTGCCCTGGTCGAGCAGACGGCAGGCGTGGGTCATCTTCAGCCGGATGAAGTCCTGGATCGGCGCCTGCCCGGTCAGCGCGCGATAAGTCTTGGCGAAGTGGAAGCGCGACAGGCGGAACTGCGCCGCCAGTTCATCGAGGTTCAACGCATCGTGCAGGTGCTCGTGCATCATCGCCTGCACCGCCTCGACGTCCAGCACGCGCCCGGACTTCAACCTCGCCCGCGCCGGGCGCAGGGCGAGAGAAGTCAGCAGGCTCTGCAGCAGATGGGCGGCATGGATGAAGTGCGGCAGGCTCAGCCCCTGACGGCGCAGCGCCAGTAGCGCGTCGAACTCCCCCAGCATGCGCGGCTGCACCCCCACGCGCAGGCGCGGCGACTTGCCCAGCGGACGCAGGAAGTCCTCGGCCAGCCGGCCTTCCAGGTGGACCCAGAAGATCGACCAGGGCCGCTGTGGGTCGGCCCCGTAGGCATGGGCACGGCCCTTGGGCAGCACCAGCAGATCACCGCCGGCAACCTCGAATCGTCCATCCGCCGTTTCCAGCCAGCCCTGCCCGGCACTGCAGTAGATCAGCAGGTGATCGTCCGGGTTCTCCCGCTCCATGCGATGCCCTACCGCTGCGGGGTAGTAGCCCAGGGCAAGCGGATAGCAGGCCTGGCCAAGCGGATGGCGGTCCAGTGCGCGGCGCAGGCGCGGCGGAGTGATGAAGCGCACGCCCTGCTGCGGCAGCGGCCAGGTGGAGATCAGTGGGCGGGACATGAACACAACTCCGACGATGACAACGCCAAGATCGTCCATCTCCAGCACAAGATCGTCAATCCACAGCCGATGGCGCAACCGCTATAACCGAAGGACTCTTTACCAGAGAGCCTCTTTGCCAAAGAGCGCGCGCGCCACGAGCGCGAAGCGGTAGCCGACAAGAACAAACAGAGGTAGCTGCATGCATTTCGATCTGTCCGAAGAACAACGCCTGCTGGTGGAGAGCGCCCGCGCCTTCGCCAGCCGCGAACTGGCACCCCACGCCGCCGGCTGGGACCGCCAGCACCATTTCCCGGTGGAAGTGATCCGTCGCGCCGCCGAGCAAGGTTACCTGGGCCTGTACATCGCCGAGGAAGACGGCGGCCTGGGCCTGTCGCGCCTGTCCGCCTCGCTGATCTTCGAGCAACTGGCGGCTGGCTGCGTCGCCACCACCGCCTATATGACCATCCACAACATGGCCAGCTGGATGCTCGCCAGCTTCGGCGACGCCGCGCTCAAGGAGCAGTGGCTGCCGGGGTTGATCGGCGGCGAGCTGCTGGCCTCCTACTGCCTCACCGAGCCGGACGCCGGCTCCGATGCCGCCCGTCTGCGCACCCGCGCCAAGCGTGACGGGGACGACTACGTACTCGACGGTGCGAAAACCTTCATCTCCGGCGCCGGCTCCACCGACGTGCTGATCGTCATGGCGCGCACCGGCGAGGAAGGCGCCAAGGGCATCTCCTGCTTCCTGGTGCCGGCCAACGCCGAGGGCATCCGCTACGGCCGCAACGAAGACAAGATGGGCTGGAAGGCGCAGCCGACCCGCACCATCACCTTCGAGGGTGTGCGCATCCCCGCCGGCAACCGCATCGGCCCGGAGGGCCAGGGCTTCGTCTACGCCATGAAAGGCCTGGACGGCGGCCGCCTGAACATCGCCAGTTGCTCCCTCGGCGCGGCCCAGGCAGCGCTGGAGCAGTCGCTGCGCTACGTCGAGGAGCGCAAGCAGTTCGGCAAGGCGCTGGCCGAGTTCCAGGCGCTGCAGTTCAAGCTCGCCGACATGCTCACCGACCTCACCGCCAGCCGGCAGATGGTGCGCCTGGCCGCGCACAAGCTGGACCACAAGGACGGCGAGGCGACCCTGTACTGCGCCATGGCCAAGCGCTTCGCCACCGACCGCTGCTTCGCCCTGTGCAACGAGGCGCTGCAACTGCACGGTGGCTATGGCTACCTCAACGATTACCCGCTGGAACGCTGGGTGCGCGACAGCCGCGTGCACCAGATCCTCGAGGGCACCAACGAGATCATGCGGGTCATCGTCGCCCGGCGCCTGCTGGAGCAGGGCGGCATGCTGGACCGTTTGCTCTGAAATCAAGTGGCCCAACCGTAGGGCGCATAACCTGGAACAGGTTATCCGCCGGCCTCTGGATGGCGGATAACGCTGGCGCGTTATGCGCCCTACACGAAGCACCAGCGGTTGCGGTCCGTACACGAATCACTGGAAAAACCGCCCGCCGACGCGGGCGCAATCGAACAGATCGGACATGGACGCGCCCTGCCGCGCGCCCCTAGAGTCCATGCCCATGACCGACAAGGAGATGCCCATGAGCAACGCCCTGGAACCCTACAAACCCGGAGTCTTCGACCTGACCCACAAGCTGACGGTGGAAAAGCACGGCCATACCGCGCTGATCACCATCAACCACCCGCCAGCCAACACCTGGGACCGCGACTCGCTGATCGGCCTGCGCCAGGTGGTCGAACACCTGAACCGCGACGACGACATCTACGCCCTGGTGGTGACGGGCCAGGGCCCGAAGTTCTTCTCCGCCGGTGCCGACCTGAACATGTTCGCCGACGGTGACAAGGCCCGCGCCCGCGAGATGGCTCGTCGCTTCGGCGAAGCCTTCGAGACGCTGCGCGGACTTCCGGCGCGTATCCATCGCCGCGATCAATGGCTACGCCATGGGGGGTGGCCTGGAATGCGCGCTGGCCTGCGACATCCGCATCGCCGAACGGCAGGCGCAGATGGCCCTGCCCGAAGCCACCGTGGGCCTGCTGCCCTGCGCCGGCGGCACCCAGGCGCTGCCGTGGCTGGTCGGCGAAGGCTGGGCCAAGCGCATGATCCTCTGCGGCGAGCGCGTCGATGCCGACACCGCGCTGCGCATCGGCCTCATCGAGCAGGTCGTTGATACCGGCGAAGCACGCGGCACCGCCCTGCTGCTGGCGGCCAAGGTCGCGCGGCAGAGCCCGGTGGCAGTACGCACCATCAAGCCGCTGATCCAGGGCGCACGTTTACGCGGCCCGACCACCTGGCTGCCGGAGGAGCGTGAACGCTTCGTCGACCTGTTCGACGCCGACGACACCCGCGAAGGCGTGAACGCCTTCCTGGAAAAACGCGACCCGCACTGGCGCAACCAATAAGGGCCTGACGATGAATGTGATGTTCGAAGAACGCCCCGGCCTGCATGGCTTCCGTATCGGCGTGGTGACGCTGGACGCAGAGAAGAGCCTGAACGCCCTGAGCCTGCCGATGATCGAGGCGATGAACCACCAGCTACGTGTCTGGCAGGATGATCCGCAGATCGCCTGCGTGGTGTTGCGCGGCAACGGCGGCAAGGCCTTCTGTGCCGGCGGCGACGTGCGCAAGCTGGTCGATGCCTGCCGCGAGAAGCCCGGCGAGGTGCCGGAGCTGGCCCGCCGCTTCTTCGCCGACGAATACCGCCTGGACTACCTCATCCACACCTACTCCAAGCCGCTGATCTGCTGGGCCCACGGCTACGTGATGGGCGGCGGCATGGGCCTGATGCAGGGCGCCGGTGTGCGTATCGTCACCCCGAGCAGCCGGCTGGCCATGCCGGAAGTGAACATCGGCCTGTACCCGGATGTCGGCGCGAGCTGGTCCTCGCCCGTCTTCCCGGCCGCCTCGGCCTGTTCCTCGGCCTGACCGCTACCCAGATGAACGCCCGCGACGCGCTGGACCTGGACCTCGCCGACCGCTTCCTGCTCGACACCCAGCAGGAGGACCTGATCGAAGGCCTGGTGCAACTGAACTGGCGCGAACAGGCCGACGTGCAATTGCACAGCCTGCTCCAGGCGCTGGAGCACGAGGCCCGTGGCGAAATGCCCGAGGCCCAGCTGCTGCCCCGCCGAGTGCGCCTGGATGCGGTGCTCGACAGCGCCAACATCACCGAGGCCTGGAACGCGCTGACCGCGCTGGTCGACGACGAGGACGCACTGATTGCTCGCGGGGCGAAGACTCTTGCCTCGGGCTGCCCGCTGACCGCTCATCTGGTCTGGGAACAGATCCGCCGTGCGCGCCATCTGTCGACTGCCGAGGTGTTCCGCATGGAGTACGCGATGAGCCTGAACTGCTGCCGCCACCCGGAATTCCCCGAAGGCGTGCGGGCCCGGCTGATCGACAAGGACAACACCCCGCACTGGCACTGGCCGGATATCGCTGCCATACCTGATGCTGTGGTGAATGCGCACTTCGACGCGACCTGGGAGGGCGAACATCCGCTGGCGGATCTCTAGCCCCTCCCCGGCTCCCCTGTAGGAGCGGGCCATGCCCGCGATCGTGCCCATGGGGCGCTCCTACAGGAAGCCCCCGTGCTGGAGTGCCACTGTCGTTGAACAGGAGGAAACCAGCATGCAAACCATCGCCTTCATCGGCCTCGGCCACATGGGCGCCCCCATGGCCGCCAACCTGATCAAGGCCGGCTACCTGCTTCGCGTGTTCGACCTGGTGCAGAGCGCCATCGACGGCCTGATCGCCCAGGGCGCCAGTGCCGCGCGCAGCGCCCATGATGCGGTGGACGGCGCCGACGTCGTGGTCACCATGCTGCCGGCCAGCCAGCACGTCGAGGGGCTCTACCTCGGCAACGAGGGCCTGCTCGCGCACATCGCCCCCGGCACCCTGGTGCTGGAGTGCTCCACCATCGCCCCCGCCTCGGCGCGCAAGGTTCACCAGGCCGCCGCCGAACGCAGGATCCCCCTGCTCGACGCCCCCGTCTCCGGTGGCACCGGTGGTGCCATCGCCGGCACCCTGACCTTCATGGTCGGCGGCGACGCCGAGGTACTCGAACGCGCGCAACCGGTGTTCTCCGCCATGGGCCGGAACATCTTCCACGCCGGCGGCGACGGTGCCGGGCAAGTCGCCAAGGTGTGCAACAACCAGCTGCTCGCCGTGCTGATGATCGGCACCGCCGAATCCCTCGCCCTCGGCGCCGCCAACGGTCTGGACCCAGTGGTGCTGTCGGAAATCATGCGCCGCAGCTCCGGCGGTAACTGGGCGCTGGAGGTGTACAACCCCTGGCCCGGCGTGATGGAGAACGCACCCGCCTCGCGTGGCTATACCGGCGGTTTCATGGCCGCCCTGATGACCAAGGACCTGGGCCTTGCGCAGGAAACCGCGCAGGTCAGCGGCAACAGCACGCCCATGGGCAGCCTGGCGCTGGCGCTGTATCGGCTGCTGGTGAAACAAGGCCATGGTGAGCAGGACTTCTCGGTGGTACAGAAACTCTTCGAAAACTGAAGTCCGGGCATGGCTGACAAGCAGCACTCTCGACCAGACTGGCGCCCTCTCGACTCTCGGGCGCCGTCTTCCTTGAAACGCTTCCTGCTGCACTACCGCTTCCGCCTGTTGCTCGGCTCGATCATCCTGGTGATGACGCTGCTCGCCTTTCCCTCGCCGCCCTTGCCATTGGAGCTGAGCAGCCTGGTACTGATGGTTCTGGCCGCGCTCAACACCTTGCGCAGCCGCCGCCCGCTGTTCTATTTCATCTGCCTGGCCGGCATGTTCAGCCTGTGCGTGCAGTTCATTCCCCAGGGCTGGCAACTGCGGCCGCTGCTTCACCAGGGCATCCCGCAGATGTGCTTCTACCTGCTGCTGGTCGTGGCCTTGTTCCGCCGCGTGACCCAGGAGCGACCGGTGACCGGCGAACTGCTCTACGGGCTGTGCTCGCTGTACCTGAACTTCGTGCTGGTCTTTGCCTTCGCCTACAACCTCATCGAGCAACTGTGGCCACACAGCTTCAACGGAGCCACGCCCCTCCACCTGGACAGCTTCATCTACTTCAGCATGATCACCCTCACCACCATCGGCTACGGCGACATCTCGCCGGTGCTGCCGCTGGCACGTCTGCTGGCCGGCGCGGAAGCCATCATGGGCGCGCTGTTCATCGCCCTGGCGGTAGCCCGCGGGCTGAGCCTGATGAATGATCGTCAAGACGAATTGTGAAGCCTGGCTTACGAGTCCATGGTGATAACGGCCGTTTATCCAAACTCGCCCAGCACCGAAGATGAATCACCCGCCGCCACTGCGCGGCAAGCCATCCCACAAAGGTGATTCCATGAACATTGCCCTGATCGGCGCCACCGGCCACGTCGGCCATTACTTCCTCGAAGAAGCCCTGCGCCGCGGCCACCAGGTCACCGCGCTGGTGCGTGATCCGGCGAAGCTGCCGACGCGTGACAATCTCCGAGTGGTCCAGGCCGACGTCTACGACCCGGTCCAGGTCGCCCACGCTGTCGCTGGCCAGGATGTCGTGGTCAGCGCATTCAATGCCGGCTGGGCCAACCCGGATATCCGTGCAGCCCATGCCAAGGGCAGCCGCGCCATCCTCGAGGGTGTGAAGGCGGCAGGCGTGAAACGCCTGCTGGTGCTTGGCGGCGCCGGCAGCCTGGAGATCGCCCCCGGCCAGCGCCTGGTGGACAGCCCGGAATTCCCCGAGCAGTGGAAGCAAGGCGCACTGGGCGCCGCCGACGCTCTGGAGCAATTGCGCGGCGAAAAGGAACTGGACTGGGCCTTCCTCAGCCCGGCGATGCTGCTCGACGGCGAAACCCGCACCGGCAGCTTCCGCGTCGGCGGCGACCAGGTACTGTTCGATGGCAACGGTGAAAGCCGCATCTCCCTGCCGGACCTGGCGGTGGCGATGATCGACGAGGCCGAGCAGGCCAACCATCACCAGCAGCGGTTTACCGTGGCGTATTGATACGCCATGGCGCCACCGGCTCCAGTGGGGGTCGAAACTCCAGTGGGGGTCGAAACTATGGCGTCCTCCTGTAGGAGCGTCCCATGGACGCGATCGCGGGCCTGGCCCGCTCCTACAACGTCACGCCTGCCGCCATCCCGCACAAACGAGAAAGGGCCGCCCCGTGGGACGGCCCTTTCCTGCATCGCCACGCCAGCCGATCAGCGTTCCCGCAGCGCCTCCGCCTTGGCCCGCAGGATAGGCTTGAGCAGGTAGCTCAGGATGCTCTTCTTGCCGGTCATGATGTCCACGGTGGCGATCATGCCGGGGATGATCAGCAGCGGCTTGTCGTCCGTGCCCAGGTGGCTTTTGCGGGTACGCAGCTTGATCAGGTAGAAGCTGTTGCCGTCCTCGTCGGTAACGGTGTCGGCGCCGATCTGTTCCAGGTCCGCCTGCAGGCCACCGTAGATGGTGTAGTCATAGGCGGTGAACTTGACCATGGCGTGCTGGCCGGGGCGCAGGAAGGCGATGTCCTGCGGACGGATGCGCGCTTCCACCAGCAGGGTGTCGTCCAGCGGGACGATCTCGATGAGGTCGCTGCCGGGCTGGATCACGCCGCCGATGGTGTTCACCAGCAGTTGCTTGACGATGCCGCGCACTGGCGAGGTGACCAGGGTGCGGCTGACACGGTCTTCCAGCGCCTTGCCGGTGGCCGTGGCCTTGCTCAGCTCGGTGCGGGCTTCGTTGAGCTCCTTCAGTGCATCGCTACGGAAGCGCGACCGGGTCTCGGCGACCTTGCGCTCCACTTCCTTCACGGCCGCTTCGGCACGCGGGATCGCCAGGGTGGTGGCGTCGAGCTGGCCACGGTTCTCCACCTCACCGCGCTTGAGGCGCAGCAACTCCACCTGGGACATCGCGCCCTGGGCCACCAGCGGCTCGGACATGGAGATTTCCTGGCGCAGCAGGTTCAGGCTGTTGCGGTATTGCGCCTGCTTGGAGATGAACTCGCGCAGTTCCTGCTGCTTCTGCACCAATTGTTGTTGCAGGCCGTCGGTCTCGTCCCTCAGCTGCTGCTGGCGGCTGTGGAACAGCGCTTCTTCGCTGCTGGCCTGGCCCGGCACCTTGGCGCGGACGTCGTCGGGAATGTTCAGCGAACGCTCTTCCACCTCGGCGGACAGACGCTCCACGCGCAGGAACATTGCCAGGCGATCGGCCTCGGTCTCGCCGACGTTGGACTGGAAGCGCGTCGGGTCCAGGCGCATCAACTGCTCACCGGCCTGCACCACCTGCCCTTCATGGACGAATATCTGCGAGACGATGCCGCCTTCCAGGTTCTGGATCTTCTGCACCTTGGACGAGGGAATCGCCTTGCCCTCGCCACGGGTGACTTCGTCGATCTGCGCAAAATGCGCCCAGAGCAGCAGGAAGGCGACGAAGCCGATCAGGATCCAGATGGTCAGGCGCACCACGCGCGGTGCGTCTTCGATCAGCGCCTTGCTGACTTCCGGGAGCGGCTGGCCGGAAAGGTTGTCGCCGCCCTTGAAATAGCCACGGACAGAGTGGCGGATACTGCCCAGAGGATTAAGCGACACTGATCTGCCCCTTCTTCAGTGCATCCATGACCACGTCCTTCGGACCGTCGGCGATGATGCGGCCCTTGTCGATGATCACCAGGCGGTCCACCAGGCTGAGCATGGAGGCGCGGTGGGTGACCAGCAGCAGTGTCTTCTCGCCCATGATCGCTTGCAGGCGCGCTTTCAGGCGTTCTTCGCCGGCGTTGTCCATGGCGCTGGTAGGTTCGTCCAGCAGCAGGATCGGCGGATCGAGCAACAGCGCACGCGCCAGGGCGACGTTCTGCCGCTGACCGCCGGAAAGGTTGTGGCCGCGCTCGCCAACCTGCAGCTCGTAGCCCTGCGGGTGCAGGCGGACGAATTCGTTTACGCCGGTCAGCTCGGCGACTTCCAGTACACGCTCGTCATCGATGTAGCGTGCGCCGCTGACCAGGTTGTCACGCAGGGTGCCGCTGAACAGGCTGATGTCCTGCGGCACGTAGCCGATGTTGTGGCGCAGCTCGCTGATGTCCAGCTGACGCACATCGGCGCCATCCACCAGCAGGTTGCCGTTCTCGGGCTGGTGCAGGCCGACGATCAGCTTGGCCAGCGAGCTCTTGCCCGAGCCGCTTCGACCAATGATGCCGATTTTCTCGCCAGCGCGAATCTGCAGATTGATGCCGTGCAGCGCCGCCACCTGCTGGTTCGGGTAGGCGAAGTCGAGGCCGCGCATCTCGATGCCGCCACGCAGTTGCGAACGGGTCAGCGGACGTTCGTCGGCGTTGCGCTCCTGCGGCAGTTCCATCATCTGGTTGGTGGTAGCCATGGACAGGCGCGCCTGCTGGTAACGCTGGATCAGCCCGGAAAGCTGGGTCAGCGGGCCGAGGGCGCGGCCGTTGAGCATGTAGCAGGCGATCAGGCCGCCCATGGACAGGTCGCCGGCGATGATCAGGTAGACCCCGCCGATGATCATGATGACCCCGGCCAGGGCCTGGATCAGCACGGTGATGTTCATTGCCAGGGTCGACAGCAGCTTGACCCGCAGTTCCAGCCGGCTGAGGGTGCCGATGGTCTGTTCCCACAGATACTGGCGCTCGCTCTCGGCGTTGTTCACCTTTACCGCGTCGAGACTGGCGAGGGTCTCGATCAGGCTCGACTGGCGTTCGGCGGCCAGCGCCATGGTGCGGTTCATGGTCTCCACCAACGGCTTCTGCAGCAGCCAGCCCAGGCCCGCAGCCAGCGGGAAGGCGATCAGCGGGACGAACACCAGCGGCCCGCCGATGATGCCGATCACCAGCAGGATCAGCAGGGTGAAGGGCATGTCGATCAGGGTGGTCAGCGTGAGCGAGTTGAGGAAGTCGCGCAGCGTCTGGAACTCGTGGATGTTCTGGGCGAACGAGCCGACCCGCGCCGGGCGGTACTTCATGCTCATGCCGACGATGCGCTCGAACAGCGTCGCCGAGATGATCAGGTCGGTCTTCTTGCCGGCCAGGTCCAGGCACAGGCCGCGCATGGTCTTGAGCAGCAGGTCGAACAGGTAGGCGCCGCTGATGCCGATGGCCAGCACCCAGAGGGTGGCCGCGGCCTGGTTGGGCACCACGCGGTCATAGACGTTCATGACGAACAGCGGCGCGGCCAGGGCGATCAGGTTGATCAGTAGGCTCGCGGCCACGGCGTCGACGTAGAGCCAGCGCGAACGCTTGAGGGTGTCGCGGAACCAGCTCTTGGCGCGCGGGATCAGCTCGCCATGCTGCAGGTCGAACTTGTGTTGCGGCTGGGCGAAGAAAGCCTGGCCGGCGTAGTCCTCGCTGAGCAACTCGCGGGGAACGCGCACCTCGCCACCGTCGCTCTCGGACAGCAGCAGGCGCGCATCGCCATTGCTCTCCCAGCCCAGCAGCACCGCGCAGCGCCCTTCGCGCAGCAACAGCATGGCGGGCATCGCCAGCGCGGGAATCTGCTCCAGCTTGCGCTGCAGCAGGCGTCCCTGCAGGCCGGCACGGGCTGCCGCACGGGGCAGCAGCTCGGCGGACAGGCGCTGGCCGGGTAGCGGCAGGCCGCTGGTGAGCATGGCGCGGCTGGCCGGCTTCTGGTGCAGCTGACAGAGCGTCAGCAGGCTGTCCAGCAGCGGGTCATCCAGCAGACCGCGCGGATCATGG
>JASGKM010000002.1:0-115484 GCA_049840615.1 Pseudomonas sp. | reverse complement strand
ATTGCTAAGGTTAATAGGGGAACACGAAGACACTGTCCGAGACACCCGGCCGTACCACGCCGCCGATGGTGTTGCAACTTCAGCCGCTGCAGCTCGATGCCGCGCAGGGGCGCGACCACCAGCGTGCGGTTGACCTTGTCGTCGATGGCGCGGCTGGTGGCGGTGAGCTTGTTGAGGTCGGTACGGACGTCGTTGAGCTCCTTCAGCGCATCGCTGCGAAAGCCCAGTTTCGATTCTTCGACCTTGCGTTGAATCTCGTTCACCGCCGCTTCGGCGCGGGGGATGGCGAGGTTGGTGGCGTTCAGTTTCACTGATTTCCACGGCGCTGCGGCGCAGGCGCAGCAGTTCGACAGGGGAGACCGCACCGGCCTTCACCAGCGGCTCGGACATGTTGATCTCCTGCTGCACCAGGCCGAGGCTGGAACGGTATTGCTGCACCTTGGCGCGGAATTCCTGGAGTTCCTGGCCCTTCTGCCGCAGTTGTTCTGGAGGATGTTCAGCTCGCTGTTCTGCCGCTGCATCCGGGTCTGGAGAGCGCCAACTGGTCTTCCACCACTTGCGGCGCGGCTTTCTTCAGGTCGTCGGTAAACACCGGCTCGCGCCCTTCGGCTTCCGCGCTCAGGCGTTCGACGCGGGCTTCCAGGGAAATGCGGTCGGCCTCGGTTTCGCCCTTGTTGGAGGAAGAAACGGGTGTCGTCCAGGCGCAGCAACGGCTGGCCCTTGTTCACCACCTGCCCCTCGCGGACGAAGATTTCCGAGACGATGCCGCCCTCCAGGTTCTGGATGGGCTGGACCTCGGAGGAGGGGATGGCCTTGCCTTCGCCCTTGGTCACTTCTTCTATGTCGGCGAAGTAGGCCCAGGTGATGGCCGCTACCAGTAGGCCGAGCGCCGCCCACAGGGTGATGCGGGTGGCGTTGGGCGAGTCCTCCAGCAGGGTGCCGTGCCTTGCACCTCGGGCATGAACTCGGTGTCGCGGGCGCCGCTGCCGCTCGATGTAGCCGCGGAGTCCATCGGGATCTTGCATGGCGATTACCCCGCTGCCGGGCCGACGTGGCCCTTGCGCAATGCTTCGATGACCGCGTCTTTCGGGCCGTCGGCGACGATGTGGCCGCCGTCCAGCACCAGCAGGTGTCGACCAGGCTGAGCATCGAGGTGCGGTGGGTGACCAGCAGCAGGGTCTTGTCGGCGCGGCAGGCCTCGTGCAGGCGTGTCGCGAGGATTTCCTCGCTGCTGTTCATGGCGCTGGTGGGTTCGTCCAGCAGCAGGATCGGCGGGATCGAGCAACATCGCGCGGGCCATCAGCACCGCCTGGCGCTGGCCGCCGGAAGAGCCTGCCGCGCTCGCCCACCGGGGCGGTCGAAGCCGGCCGGGTGTTGCCGGGCCAGTTCGCTGACGCCGGTCAGCTCGGCCACTTCGAGCATCCGCGCATCGCTGACGTAGCGCGCGCCGAGGGTCAGGTTGTCGCGCAGGCTGCCGGCCAGCAGCGGCAGGTCATGGGCTATGTAGCCGATCTGCTGGCGCAGGTCGGAGACGTCGAGTTGGCGCAGGTCCAGGCCGTCGAGCAGGATCTGTCCTTCGTCGGGGTGATAGAAGCCCATCAGCAGGCGGCCGAAGGTGCTCTTGCCCGAGCCGCTCTTGCCGATGATGCCGATCTTCTCGCCGGGGCCATGCGCAGGCTGACGTGATTCAGCGCCGGGGTGGTCTGCTCCGGGTAGCTGGAAGTCAGCTGGCGGACTTCCAGGGCACCGTGCAGCTGCGTGCGCTCCAGTGGGCGCTGGCGGGCCTGGCGCTCCTGCGGCAGTTCCATCAGCGCGTCGGTGCTCTTCATGGTCAGGCGCGCCTGCTGGTAGCGGGTGATCAGCCCGGCAATCTGTCCCAGCGGAGCGAGCACGCGGCTGTTGAGCATGTAGCTGGCGACCAGCGCGCCAACGCTGAGGTTGCCGTCGAGGATGCTGTAGACCCCGGCGCAGATCATCGCCATGCCGGCGAACTGTTGCAGGAACAGCGTGCCGTTGGTGGCCAGCGCGGAGAGGAAGCGTGCGTGGTTATCCAACCGCGCCAGGGGTGCCACGGGTGGCTTCCCAGCGGTACTGGCGCTCGCTTTCGGCGCCACAGGCCTTGAGGGTTTCCAGTCCGCCGAGGGTTTCGATCAGCAGCGCCTGGCGCTCGGCGCCCAGGGTCAGGCTCTTCTGCACGGTGTCGCGCAGGCGGCTCTGGATGATCAGGGCGAAGACGATGGTGAGGGGGAAGGCCAGCAACGGCACGGCGACCAGCCAGCCGCCGAGCAGGCCGATCACCAGGATCATCAGGATCGAGAAGGGCAGGTCGATCAGGCTGGTCAGGGTCAGCGCGGTGAGGAATTCGCGCAAGCCCTGGAAGTCGTGGATGCTCTGGGCGAAGCCGCCGATGGTTTCCGGCTTGGCCTTGAGCGACATGCCGGTGATGCGCTCGAAGAGGGTGGCGGAGAGCACCACGTCGGTCTTCTTGCCGGCCATGTCCAGCAGGTTGGAACGCAGCACGCGCAGCAGCAGTTCGAACAGCGTCCCCAGCAGCAGACCGGCGGCGAGTACCCAGAGCGTCGAGATGGCCTGGTTGGGTACCACGCGGTCGTAGGTCTGCATGACGAACAGCGGTACCAGCATGCCCAGCAGGTTGATCAGCAGGCTGGCGACCAGGGCGTCGGTATACAGCCAGCGCGAGAGTCGCAGGGTGTCGCGGAACCAGGCTTCGACGCGCGGCACCAGGGGTTTGCGCGCGGCTTCCAGCTCGTGGCGCGGGCGCGCGAAGAGAGCCTGACCGCTGTACTGGGCGGCCAGTTCGTCGGCGCTCACCGCCTGTTCGCCGCCTTCGGTTTCGCAGGGCAGGATCAGTGCCTGACCGTCGTCGCGCCATTGGCGCAGCACGGCGCTGCGGCCGTCGTTGAGCAGCAGCAGGACCGGCAGGTTGAGGCTGGAGATGCTTTTCAGCTCGCGGCGCAACAGGCGGCCTTGCAGCCCGGCGCGGGCGGCAGCGCGCGGCAGCAGGCTGGCGGAAAGGCGCTGATTGGGCAGCGGCAGGCCGGCTGCCAGGCTGTTGCGACTGACCGCGCAGCCGTGCAGTCGGCAGAGGATCAGCAGGCCGTCGAGCAGGGGATCGTCATGGCTCAGGCGCGGATCGCCCGGCGCGGGTGCGCCGCGCTCCTGGATGATCATGGTCACGCTACTTCCTCCCGGGCCGGGCCAGCCCACGCCGGCAGCTACCGACGAGCACTTGCAGGTGCTCGCCGGCTTTTGCCGGACGCCGGGTTTTCCGTGCCCCGTCGTATCGCTTCACGCTCGTCGCCCCGACGCCGGGCGGCGCGGGGCAAGATGACCAACGCGTGCGACTTTCTTATTTCAGGTCAGGCAGGCGCGCCTCGTTCTTCACATCCGACAGTGCGACCGCTTCGTGCGGTGCCACCACGTGCTGCGATTTCAGCAGGTAGCCCATGCTGCCGAGTACGCGGTACATCGAGTATTCCTCGGTGTAGCGCACCTCGGTGTAGCGGCGGTTGGCGGTGAACAGTTCGTTCTCGCTGTCCAGCAGGTCGAGCAGGGTGCGCTGGCCGAGGGTGAACTGTTGCTGGTACGCCTCGCGCACCTTGCGGGTGTAGTCGGCGTATTCGCGGGCCGGCTGGGTCTGCTTCTTGGCGTTTTCCATCGCATCCCAGGCCAGCGAGAGGTTCTCGTTGAGCAGCCGCAGCGCGTTGTTGCGGATGTCCTGTGCCTCGTTGATCTGGTGCGAAGTGGCATTGAGGTGGGCCTTGTCGCGCATCCCGTTGAACAGGTTGTAGCGCATCACCACCTGGGCTTCCCAGCTGTTGTAGTGGCCTTCGTCACCGTCGACGTTGTTGTTGGCCGCCTTTGCCAGTTCGGCGTCGAAGCGCGGGTAGAAGGGCGCCTTGGCGGCCTCGTACTGGGCTTCGGCGGCGTTGACGTCGGCCTGGGCCGATTTCAGCAGCGGGTTGTCGGTGAGCATGTTCTGCCGGGCGACCAGCAGGTCCGGCGGGACCTCGGCCTTGACCGTGGAGGGCGCCTCCAGCTGGTCCGGCATGCGACCGGTGGCGCTATAGAAGCTGGCCTCGGCATCGGCCAGGTTCACTTCCTCGGTGTAGAGGTTGTTCTGCGCCAGGGCCAGACGGGCGATGGCCTGGTCGTTATCGGCGGTGGAACCGACGCCGCGCTCGCTGCGCAGGCGGATCTGATCGCCGATACGTTCGTGGGCCTGCAGGTTGTTCTTGGCCAGCGCCACCATCTCGCGACGCTTGAGCACATCGAGGTAGACCTCGACGGTGCGCAGGGCGGCGGTTTCCGAGGTGCCGAGGATGCGGAAGGCCTTGGAGTTGACGTTGGACTCGTTGCGCTTGACCTCGTTGGGGGTGCCGAAGCCGTCGAACAGCATCTGCCGCAGACGGATTTCCGCATCACCGCGGGTCAGGGTTTCATCGTTGTGATTGCCCGCCGCGCGCGTGGTCGGGCTGTCGGTGTTCTCCCGGCCGTAACCGGCCACGAGATCGACGGTTGGCAGATATCCTCCCCTGGCAAACTTGAGTTCTTCATCCGCGGTCAGGCGACTGTTCACGCTCTGACTGATTTCCGGGTGGTATTGCAGCGTGCTTTGTATAGCTTCAGTCAGGGTCATGGCCTGCCCATGGGTCCCTGACACCGCCAAAAATACACCGCTCCATAGTGCCGCGTTACGACTGCGCATGGCTTTGCTCCTGGTGTTCTCGTACTTCGATGCTCTTGAATCGCCAATTTATTGGCTTTTTTCTCTTATCAAGCGTTTCACGCCTGTAACATCAGAGCTAAGAACAACTTTTCGAAAACCTCAGAAGAATTTTTCACATGGGTTATTCGGAAAAAATCTTATGAGTCATGTGAAAAACCGCACATTGTTTGAACGTGCAAGCCCTCGTGTTTCCTGGGTATGGGCCGGATAAGGCGCTTGCAGAAGAAGCCAGGTACGGTTTGTAGCAGTTAGGGCGGGGACCACCGCAGAAGGACAAGAAAACGCGTGGCCAGCATGACAGAAAATTGTCGCTGGCTTTTTGATGCAAAAACGCTAGCAGTCCTTTTTGCTCCCTTCGCAACTTACTTCGCAGCATCCGGATACAAGCGTGCCATGGCCTGTTTCGGTCAATTGCGTGCCGGTGGAACCGGCCGCGAGATGTGCAGCGGAGGAAGGACTCATGGCTACTTTGATGGGTGTCGTCAGCAAGGTAATCGGCGAAGTGTTTGCAGTAGCCGCCGATGGATCGCGTCGTCCTTTGGAACAGGGAGACAAGGTTTTCGTAGGCGAGCAGCTGGTCACCGGTGCCAATGGCGCGGTGGCGCTGAAGGTCGCTGGCGGTGGTGAGATCACCCTGGGCCGCGACAGCGCCCTGCCGCTGACCTCGCAGATGCTCGCCGCTGCGCACCAGGCGCAGAACGGTGACGAGCAGGTGGCGCAACAGCCGGCACCGCCGAGCGAGAAAGACACCGCCGACGTCAAGGCCCTGCAGGCCGCCATCGCCGCGGGCGCCGACCCGACCCAGCAAGCTGAAGCCACCGCCGCCGGGCCGACTGCCGCCGGCGCTGCCAATGGCAAACCCGGTGGCGGGCACTCCTTCGTTCTGCTGACTGAAACCGCCGGGCACGTCGCCCCGGAAATCGGTTTCCCCACCGGGCCGATAGGCTCCGGTCCGCTGCCCCTGCGTGAGTTCGATGGCGTTCCGCAGCCACAGGCCGAGGCTGTTGCACCGCCTCCGGAAGTGCCGCCGCCGGATGGCCAGCCGACTGCCGGCCCCAGCGGCCCTGGCGCCGCCACGGTGTTCGAGGCCGGCCTGCCCGGCGGTATTCCCGATGGCGCCGGTGAGGGCGCGACCCTCACCGGTAACCTGGGCTATGACTTCGGCAGCGATGGCGTCGGCAGCTTCTCCTGGGGCACCGCCGGGCTGCCCAGCCTGACCTCCGGTGGCGTCGCCATCACCTACAGCGTCAGCCCGGACGGCCACGTCCTCACCGGCAGTGCCAATGGCACGCCGGTCTTCACCGTGACTCTGACCGATATCAACACCGGCGCCTTCGAGGTCACTCTGCTGCAGCCGGTGGACCATCCGGTGAAGGGCTCCGAAGACACCCTGACCCTCGATATTCCCTACACCATCACCGACGGCAACGGCACGCCCGCCAACGGCAGCCTCACCGTGGGCATCGTCGATGATGCGCCGCAGGCCAGCCTGTCCGCCGATAACGGCGTGGACGTGCTGCTGCAGACCCACGACGCCAACACCGCCGGGGCGGACTTCGATACTTCCACCGCCGACTACAGCTCCGCCTTCCAGGTGACCGCCAACTACGGCGGCGACGGTGCCGGTACTACCCAGCTGAGCTACAGCCTGAACCTGGTGGGCGGAAATGGCGCCAACTCGGGCCTGACCAGTGGCGGCGCCACCATTTACCTGTACAGCGTGGGCGGCGCCATCGTCGCGTCCACCTCGGCCAGCGCCGCTGGTATCACTGGCGAGAACACCGTCTTCAGCCTGTCGGTGAACGGCAGCAGCGGGGTGGTCACCCTGACCCAGTACAGTGCCATCGACCATGCTCTGCCGGGCAGTGAGAGCGGTTATGCCAGCCAGAGCGCTGTACTCGACTCCGGCCTGGTGCAACTGCAGGGCAACCTGACGGTCACCGACCGCGATGGCGATAGCGTTTCCTCCAGCAGCTCCATCGACCTCGGCGGCCGGGTGAGCTTCACCGACGACGGCCCGACTATTGCCGTGGGCAATACCGAAGGCCTGCACCTGACCGTGGATGAGTCCAGCCTCGGTCAGGACGCCACCAGCAGTGTTGCAGTGGGCGATCTGTTCAACGCCCAGTTCGGCGCCGATGGTGCCGGTTCGATCACCTACAGGATCAGTACGACCGACAACACCGACAGCGGGCTGAAAGACACGGCCAGCGGCGACAAGATTTTCCTGTTCAACACCGCCAACGGCGTCGAAGGCCGCGTGGGCGGTGCCGATGGCGCGGTGGCCTTCCGCGTGACGCTGGGCGAGGACGGCAGGATCACCCTTGATCAGGTTCGTGCGCTGGTGCACCCGGACAGCGCCGATGCCAATGACCCGCTGAGCCTGGGCGAAGGCAAGATCAGCCTGACCGCCACCGTGACCGATGCCGATGGCGACCACCAGAGCGCCGGACTCGACCTGGGCAGCAAGCTGACCTTCCTCGATGACGGTCCGCGCATCTCGCCGGTGGAAGGTAGCGATATCCACCTGACCGTGGACGAGACCCAGCTCGGGCAGGCCGCCACCAGCAGCTCCGTCGCCGACCTGTTCAACGGCCAGTACGGTGCCGACGGCGCCGGCTCGATCAGCTACAAGCTCGAAGCCGCCAACAACACCGACAGCGGTCTGACCGATACCGCCACCGGGCAGCGAATCTTCCTCTTCAACACCGCCAATGGGGTGGAGGGGCGCCTGGAGATCGGTGGCCAGACGGCCTTCCGCGTCACCATCGACGGCGATGGCAAAGTCACCCTGGAACAGCTGCGCGCTCTGGCGCATCCGGACACCAGCGATGCCAATGACGCGCTGACTCTGGCCGGCAAGATCGCCCTGACCGCCACCATCACCGACAAGGACGGCGACAGCGCCACCGCGCAGATCGACCTGGGCGGCAAGCTGAGCTTCCTCGACGACGGCCCGAGCATCGCGCCGAGTCAGGACGCCGACATCAAGCTGACCGTGGACGAGACCCACCTGGGCGTGAACGACACCAGTTCGACCACGGTGTCCGACCTGTTCACCTCGCATTTCGGTGCCGACGGTCCGGGGCAGATCACCTACAAGCTGACCACCGTGGACGGCAAGGACAGTGGCCTGACTGATACCGCCACGGGCGAGAAGATCTTCCTCTACAACACCGCCAATGGTGTGGAAGGTCGGGTTGGCGACAGCGCCGACGTGGCCTTCCGCGTGACCCTTGGCGCAGACGGCAAGATCACCCTCGACCAGGTGCGCGCGGTGGTTCACCCGAATACCGGTGACGCGAACGACGGCGTCAGCCTCGACCCGAACAGCGTGACCCTGACCGCGACCATCACCGACAAGGACGGCGACAGCGCCCAGGCCCACATCGACCTGAGCGGCAAACTGACCTTCCTCGACGACGGCCCGAGCATCGAGCCTTGCACGGACGCGGACATCAAGCTGACGGTGGATGAGACCCACCTGAACGTGAACGACACCAGCACGATCACGGTGTCCGACCTGTTCACCTCGCACTTCGGCGCGGATGGCGCAGGTGGTATCACCTACAAGCTGACCACTGAAGACGGCAAGGACAGCGGTCTGAAAGACACTGCCACGGGCGAGAAGATCTTCCTCTACAACACCGCCAACGGCGTGGAAGGACGGGTCGGCGACAGCGCCGACGTGGCCTTCCGCGTGACCCTTGGCGCAGACGGCAAGATCACCCTCGACCAGGTGCGCGCCGTGGTGCACCCGACCGCCGACGCCAATGAAGGGGTCAGCCTCGACCCGAACAGCGTGACCCTGACCGCGACCATCACCGACAAGGACGGCGACAGCGCCCAGGCCCACATCGACCTGAGCGGCAAACTCACCTTCCTCGACGACGGCCCGAGCATCACACCGTGCCAGGACGCCGACATCAAGCTGACCGTGGACGAAACCCACCTGGGCGTTCCCGATACCAGCAGCGCTTCGGTCGCCGACCTGTTCACCACCCACTTCGGTGCGGACGGCGCCGGCACCATCACCTACAAACTGGCCGGGGCCGACAATACCGACAGCGGGCTGAAAGACACCGCCACCGGCAGCAAGATCTTCCTCTACAACACTGCCAACGGCATCGAAGGGCGCCTGGAGGGCACCGCTACCGTGGCCTTCCGCGTCTCCATCGACGGCGACGGCAAGGTCACCCTGGAGCAGTTGCGTGCCCTGGAGCACCCCAATACCAGTGACGCCAACGATGCGCTCAACCTCAGTGGCCAGGTCACCCTGACTGCCACCATCACCGACAAGGATGGCGACAGCGCCAGTGCCCATGTCGACCTGGGCAGCAAGCTGACCTTCCTCGATGACGGCCCGAGCATCGCTCCGTCGAGCATCTATGACATCAGCCTGGAGGTGGACGAGTCCGATCTCTCCAATGACGCCCGCGTCGAGTCCAGCCTGGTCTCGTTGCTGTTCGAGTCGCACTTCGGCGCCGATGGTCCGGGCAGCATCACCTACAAGGTCAGCACGGTGGATGGTACCGACAGTGGCCTGAAGACGACCCAGGGCGAATCCATCCTGCTGTACAACGTGGACGGCACGGTGGTCGGCAAGGTGCAGGGCAGCGGTGCGATCGCCTTCGTGGTCAGCGAGGACCAGGGCGCGCTCATGCTCGACCAGCGCCTGGCGCTCAAGCATCCCGACGTCAATGACTCCGATGATCCGCTGCGCCTGGAAGCCGGCAAGATCACCCTCACCGCGACCATCACCGATGGTGACGGCGACAAGGCATCGGCCCAGGTCGACCTGGGCAGCAAGATGGTGTTCTACGACGATGGTCCGCACATCGAACCGTGCACCACTGCCGATATCCAGCTGACCGTTGACGAAACCAAGCTGGGTGTCGACGCACAAGCCTCGGCAGGCGATGTCTCCGCGCTGTTCACTGCCCACTTCGGCAATGACGGCGCAGGGGCCATCACTTACAAGGTCACCACCACCGATGGCACCGACAGTGGCCTGAAGGACACCGCCACCGGTAGCAGGATCTTCCTCTACAACACCGCCGACGGCGTGGTGGGCAAAGTGGAGGGCACCAACCTGGTGGCCTTCAGCGTGACCCAGCACAACGGCGTGATCACCCTCGACCAGCAACGGGCACTGGTGCACCCGGTGACCACCGATGCGAATGATCCGCTGAGCATCGGCGCCGGCAAGATCGCCCTCACCGCCACCATTACCGACGGTGACGGCGACCACGCTTCGGCCAGCATCGACCTGGGCGGCAAGCTGACCTTCCTCGACGATGGTCCGAGCATCCAGCCGTGCACCGATGCCGACATCCGCCTGGTGGTGGACGAGAGCAATCTCGCCAGCGACGCCCGAGTCGAGGCACCTCTGGTGTCGGAACTGTTCACCGCCAGCTTCGGCGCTGACGGCGCCGGTTCGGTCACCTACAAGGTCAGCACCGTGGATGGTACCGACAGCGGCCTGCGCGCCACTGCCGACGGCGCACGCATCCTGCTGTTCAACGATGGCAATGGCGTGGTCGGCAAGGTCGAGGGCACTGGCGCGGTGGCCTTCGTGGTGCGCCCCGACGGCGGCGCGCTCACGCTGGACCAGCGCGTGGCCTTCGTCCATTCCGATACTCATAACGACGATGAAGCGCTGAGCATTGCTTCCGGCAAGATCACCCTGACGGCGACCATCACCGACAAGGACGGCGACAGCGACAGTGCCTCCATCGATCTGGGCAGCAAGCTGGTGTTCCACGACGACGGTCCGAGCATCGTGGCCAACCAGGCCAATGGCCCGGCCCTGGTGGTGGACGAGAGCAACCTGGCGACCAATGCCAGCGCCAGCGTCACCAGCCTGTTCACCAGCCACTACGGCGCCGATGGCGCGGGCTCGCTGGTCTACAAGGTGGTCGCGACGCAGGATGGCGGCGACAGCGGCCTGCGCGTCACCAATGGCGATAAGATCTACCTGTACAACGAAGGCAGCGGCGTGGTCGGCCGGGTCGGCGGACAGGGCGGGGCAATTGCCTTCACCCTGACGGTGAACAACGGCACTGTCACCCTCGACCAGCAACTGGCGCTCAAGCATCCCGATGGCAGCAACCCGGATGACGCGCTGAGCATCGCCAGCGGCAAGATCAGCCTGACCGCCACCATCACCGATGGCGATGGCGACTCCCACAGCGCCAGCGTCGAGCTGGGCAGCCAGCTGAGCTTCCATGACGACGGCCCAAGCATTACCGCCAGTGCGCAGGGCGCTCCGGCCCTGGTGGTGGACGAGTCCAACCTGGGCCAGGACGCCAGTGCCAATGTCACCGGTCTGTTCACCAGCAACTACGGCGCCGACGGTGCCGGCACGCTGGTGTACAAGGTCGTGGCCGTGCAGGACGGTAGCGACAGTGGCCTGCGCATCACCAATGGCAGCACGATCTACCTGTACAACGAAGGCAATGGCGTAGTCGGCCGTGTCGGCGGGCCAGCCGGAGCGGTCGCCTTCACCCTGACGCTGAGCAACGGCAGCGTGACCCTCGACCAGCAGTTGGCGCTCAAGCATCCGGACGCGAGTAATCCCGACGATGCGCTGAGCATCGCCAGCGGCAAGATCAGCCTGACCGCCACCATCACCGATGGCGACGGTGACTCGAAGTCCGCCAGCCTGGACCTGGGCAGCAAGCTCAGCTTCCACGACGACGGCCCGAGCATCACCGCCAATGCCGCTGCGGCACCGACCCTGACCGTCGACGAGACGAACCTCAACGTCGACGCCACGGCCAACTTCAGCACGGCCTTTACCGCCAATGCCGGCGCCGACGGCGGCAGCACCGCCTACAGCCTGAGCGCGACCACGGGCACCCAGAGTGGCCTGCAGACCACCGACGGGCAGAACATCGTGCTGGTCAAGGTCAGCGACACCCAGGTCGAAGGACGCGTGGGCGGGACGGGCGGAGCTACCGCCTTCACCCTGACGCTCAACAGCGGCACTGGCGTGGTCAAGCTGGATCAGCAGCTGGCGCTCAAGCACCCCAATGCCAGCGACCCCAACGACTCGCTGAGCCTGGCCAGCGGCAAGGTCGGCCTGGTGGCCACCGTGACCGACGGTGACGGCGATACGAAATCCGCCAGCATCGACCTGGGCAGCAAGCTGACCTTCCTCGACGATGGCCCCACCGCGGTGGACGACTCGCCGCGCTGCCTGGTGCAACAGGCGCCGCCGGCGGTGAACCTGACCCTGGTGGTGGACGTTTCCGGCAGCATGGCCGGCGACAAGCTGACCAACGCCAAGGCGGCGCTGGTCAACCTGGTGCAGCAGTACGCCGCCATGGGGATCGCCATCCATGTATCGCTGCTGAGCTTCGCTGCCACGGCCAAGGACCTGGGTGACTTCAACTTCACCGGCACTTCCGATGCGCAGTACACGGCGCTGGTGAGCAAGATCAACGGCCTCAGTGCCAGCGGCGAAACCAACTACCAGGCCGCGCTGGACCTGGCCAAGACCAATGTCACCTCCGACATCACCGTCAGCGGCCACGACCCGGCGGCCATCAACCGGGTGTACTTCATCTCCGATGGCGAGCCGACCACCGGCAACACCAACACGGCGATCACCCAGTGGAAGGCCTTCCTGGCTAACCCGGACGGCGACGGCAATGACGCCACCAATCACGTGGATGCCTACGCCGTCGGCCTGGGCACCTCGATCACCGATGCCGATCTCAAGGGTGTGACCAACACCGGCGACCCGATCATCGTCACCAAGCCCAGCGACCTGACGGCCACCCTGCAGAACCTGGTGACCATCGACTCGGTGAGCGGCAACCTGCTGGCCAACGACGTTCCGGTGAGCGCCGATGGCACCGTGCGCATCACCCAGGTCGAGTTCGGCGGCGAGAAGTTCTCGGTGGATGCGGCGGGCAACCTCACCAACGAGAACCCCAACGCCACCTCCGCGACCGGCAGCTATAACGCCGGCAGCGGGCTGCTGACCATCCAGACGGTCAACGGCACCCTGACCGTCTACCTCAAGGACGTCACCGGTCACCAGGCCGGCGATTTACACCTACGCCTCCAAGGCGGGTGTGGCGTTCCCGGAAAGCGGCCAGATCAGCGAGGTGTTCAAGTACACCATCGTCGATGGCGACGGCGACACCGCCTCGGCCAACCTCAACATCTGCCTGAAGTACGGCCAGCCGATCCTGGTGGTGGGCAGCAACGCCGGCGACGTGGATGGCTCCGCCACCCAGCACACCGTTCCCAGTCCGCTGGATGCGGACAAGGCCGGGCAGATCAACGGCAGCGGCGGCAACGACGTGCTGATCGGCGATGCCGGCGGGGTCTCGGTCTATACCCAGCCGGGCAAGAACTACAACATCTCGCTGATCGTCGATACCTCCGGCAGCATGGCCGACCCGTCAGGCAGCAGCATGTCGCGCATGGCCCTGGCGAAGAACGCACTGATCAACCTGGTCAATACCATCAAGGGACACGACGGGGTGATCAACGTGAGCCTGGTGTCGTTCAGCGACAACTCCCACGTCACCACCTTCAACGGCCTGAGCGCCGCCAACGTGACCGCGCTGATCGCGGCCATCAATGCCCTCAGCGCCAACGGCGCGACCAACTACGATGACGCGATGAAGTCGGCTTCGCAGTGGTTCAATACCCAGGTGACGACCAACCATGCCGATGCGGCCCACGGCTACATCAACCTGGCGTTCTTCCTCACCGACGGCAACCCGACCGTCTCCAACAGCGACTCGGGCAGTGGCAACAGCACCAACTATGGCGACATGAACAACGCGCTGACTTCCGGCAACGACATGCTGCACCACGCCGGCGCGCTCACCGGCGACAACGCGGTGGACGTCAATGCCATCGGCATCGGCAGCGGCATCAACAGCGACTACCTGAAGTACTTCGACAACACCGACACCACCGGCAGCGCGTCGATCAATGTCGATGGCCAAACGCTCACCAACACCGTCGGCCAGCCGCAGATCATCAACACCGCCGAGCAGCTGCAGGCGGCCCTGCAGGAAGGCTTCAGCACCAGCACACCGGTCACCGTGGGCAACGATCACCTGGTCGGTGGCTCGGGCAACGACATTATCTTCGGTGACGTCATCAACACCGATTCGCTGGCCTGGGCCGGGCATGCCGCCGGCAGTCACAACGGCCAGGGTTACCAGGCGCTGGTTGACTACATGACCGCCACCAACGGTAGTGCGCCGACGGTCGCGCAGATCACCAACTACATCGTCCAGCACGCGGACCAGTTCAACGTCGCCGGCGATACCCGCGGTGGCAACGACATCCTCGAGGGCGGCGCCGGCAATGACCTGATGTTCGGCCAGGGCGGCAACGACAAGCTGATCGGCGGTCCCGGCGACGACATCATGTATGGCGGCACCGGAGCGGACGAGTTCATCTGGAAGGCTGGCGATACCGGGCACGATGTGATCAAGGACTTCAGCATCGCCGAAGGCGATTCGCTGAACCTCGCCGATCTGTTGCAGGGTGCGCTGCCCACCGCCGACTCGCTGGCCCACTACCTGACCTTCTCGGTCAGCTCGGGGACCACCAGCATCGCGGTCAGCCCCACCAGCGGTGGCACCGCGACCCAGACCATCGACCTGGCCAACGTCGATCTCTCCGCCAAGTACGCCGGGCATGTAGGCAATGGCGTGCTCTCGGCCGGGGATACCCACACCGTGCTCAACGGCCTGCTGGGCGACCACGCGATCAAGACCGACACCGTCTGACCGGTGCAAGACCGGTTGAAACCGCCGCCTTCGGGCGGCGGTTTCGTCTGTGGCCCGCCCAACGAGGGTGGAGGAACGGCTATACGGCTGGTGAATGATCGTCGCCCTGCGTCCTCACTGGCGCCTATGCTCGGGGCCACACCATCCTCCCCAACGAACAACAAGCAACGAGGTTTCCCATGCGCGAAGTGGTGATCGTCGACAGCGTCCGTACCGGCCTGGCCAAGTCCTTCCGTGGCAAATTCAACATGACCCGTCCGGACGACATGGTCGCCCATTGCATCGACGTGCTGCTGGCGCGCAACAACCTCGATCCGCTGCTGGTGGACGACTGCGTGGTCGGCGCCGGCTCCAACGAAGGCGCCCAGGGCCACAACATCGGCCGCAATGCCGCGGTGCTGTCGCGCCTGGGCACCCACGTCGCCGGCATGACCCTCAACCGCTACTGCTCCTCGGGCCTGCAGGCCATCGCCATCGCCGCCAACCAGGTGGCCTCGGGCTGCAGCGATATCCTGGTGGCCGGCGGCGTCGAGTCGATCAGCATGACCGCGGGCAAGATGAACCGTGACAACTTCGTCAACCCGCGCCTGGAGTCGGACTTCCCGGGCATCTACTACCCCATGGGCCAGACCGCCGAGATCGTCGCCCGTCGCTACAACGTCACCCGCGAGCAGCAGGACCTGTACTCCCTGCAGAGCCAGCAGCGCACCGCCCGCGCCCAGGCCGAAGGCCTGTTCGACGACGAGATCGCGCCGATGCAGGTGAAATACCTGGTGGAAGACAAGGCCACCGGCGAGAAGAAAGTGCTCGACGGCGTGGTCGACCGCGACGACTGCAACCGCCCGGAAACCACCCTCGAAGGCCTCAACTCCCTCAAGCCGGTATTCGCCGAAGACGGTTCGGTCACCGCCGGCAACGCATCGCAGCTCTCCGACGGCGCCTCGATGACCCTGATCATGAGCCTGGACAAGGCCCTGGAACTGGGCCTCAAGCCCAAGGCCTTCTTCCGCGGCTTCACCGTCGCCGGTTGCGAGCCGGACGAGATGGGCATCGGCCCGGTGTTCTCGGTGCCCAAGCTGCTCAAGGCCAAGGGCCTGCAGGTCGCCGACATCGACCTCTGGGAGCTCAACGAAGCCTTTGCCTCCCAATGCCTGTATGCACGCGACCGCCTGGGCATCGACAACGACAAGTACAACGTCAACGGCGGCTCCATCTCCATCGGCCACCCCTTCGGCATGACCGGTTCGCGCCAGGTCGGCCACCTGGTGCGCGAACTGCAGCGCCGCAACCTGCGCTACGGCATCGTCACCATGTGCGTGGGCGGCGGCATGGGCGCCACCGGCCTGTTCGAGGCCGTTCGCTGAGCACGGCAGGCGAGGGCGCAGGCCCTTGCCTGGATGGCACCGACCGCTCCACGCAAGCGGCCCGGTGCCGATGAGAAGCCCCCGGCGGTGACGCCGGGGGTTTTTCATTCACGGACTTTTCCTGCGCGATGCAAAGCGGGGTCGACGCCAAGCGCCGGAATGGTATGATCTCCAAAGTGTGATGCATCGCATCACGCTGGTGCGATGATTATCAGCTTCCGCCACAAGGGTCTGCAGGCCTTTTACGAAACGCGGACGACGCGAGGGATTCGCGCCGACCATGCACGGCGCCTGGCGCGCATGCTGCCGTTTCTGGACAACGCAACAGTGGCGGCGGACCTCGCCATACCCGGCTGGCGCCTGCACCCGCTGAAGGGAGATCTGGAGGGATTCTGGTCCTTGTCGGTCAGCGGCAATTGGCGGCTGATCTTCCGCTTTATCGGTAGCGACATCGAGTTGCTCGACTACCTCGATTACCACTGAGCATGCAGGCCCGAAGAGGAGGCGCATTCATGGCAATGGCCAATCCCCCGCATCCAGGTGAAACGCTGCTTGAAGACGTTCTCCCCGAACTGGGCTTGAGCGTGACTGCGCTGGCGCGGCACTTGGGATATGCGCGCGAGACATTGTCACGCGTCCTGCATGGGCACGCGCCTGTCGGTCCTGACCTCGCGTGGCGCCTGGAACTGGCTGGAATTGGCAGTGCGCGCGTCTGGCTTGGAGTGCAGGCTGATTACGATCTTTGGCAGGCGCAGCACCGCGAACACCCGCGGATCGAGCGCCTTGCCAGTAGCGCCTGATTTTCTCCCGCCAATGAAAACCCCGGCCGACAGGCCGGGGTTCTCGTAGGGCGTACCGCTCGGCAGATCAGCGACCGACGCGGGCGTACAGATCAGATGCCTGCTGCATGCGGGAGATATACAGCATCACCTCGCGCTCGGCATCGAAGCGGGTGAAATAGGGCCCTTCGAGGGTGCCCTCGCGGGTGGAGAAGAAGTACTGGCCATTGACCGCACTGATGCGGTCGCTGCGGTAATGGGTGGCCGCCTGGCCGTCGCCGACGCGTTGTCCCAACATGAGCTGACCTCCCGAACGAAAGGATTAATTGATTCGAGTGTATGCCGCAAAGCCGCGCCATGCCTGGGCTGCCGGCGATTGGCGACGAACGGTGGGGTTTCGTCTCAGCGGTGAAACACTTGGCTGCATGGTCTTCACATTCCCTTGACTATGCTTGGGAGCCGGCGGCGGATGCCGCCGGAACAGGGTCGATAGGAATAGCTATTTTTGGTTATAAGAAAATCAAAATATATTCTTTTTAATGAGTTAAGACCTTGTGCATAGTGGCTACCAACACGAACAAGGAGAGACCCATGAGCTTGCGACTTGGCGACATCGCCCCCGACTTCGAACAGGAATCCAGCGAAGGCCGCATCCGTTTCCATGAATGGCTCGGCAACAGCTGGGGCGTTCTGTTCTCCCACCCGGCCGACTTCACCCCGGTGTGCACCACCGAGCTGGGCCTGACCGCCAAGCTCAAGGACCAGTTCGCCGCCAAGGGCGTGAAGGTGATTGCACTGTCCGTCGACCCGGTGGACTCCCACGTGAAGTGGATCGAAGACATCAACGAGACCCAGAACACCGTGGTCAACTTCCCGATCATCGCCGACGCCGACCGCAAGGTGTCCGAGCTGTACGACCTGATTCACCCGAACGCCAACGATACCCTCACCGTGCGTTCGCTGTTCGTCATCGACCCGAACAAGAAGGTGCGCCTGACCATCACCTACCCGGCGAGCACCGGGCGCAACTTCAACGAGATCCTGCGCGTCATCGACTCGTTGCAGCTCACCGACAACCACAAGGTCGCCACGCCGGGCAATTGGCAGGACGGCGACGACGTGGTGATCGTGCCCTCGCTCAAGGACGAGGAAGAGATCAAGCAGCGTTTCCCCAAGGGCTACCGTGCGATCAAGCCGTATCTGCGCCTGACCCCTCAACCGAACAAGTGATTCTCCGCTCCCCATCCGGGGAATCACTGACGCCTCGAGCGGGAAATCGGGCCGGTTAGCCGGCCCCTTTTTTATCTTTCACGCGCGGACCACGCCGCGCTTTTTTATTCGCTAGTCCATCCGCTCTGACTTGCCCGCCAAACGGGAAGAAGACGTCAGCCCCACGCCAAGGAGAAGACCATGGGTCATTCCACCTGGCGCCGCAGCCTGGCCGTCGCTCTTCTCGCGAGCCTGCCGATCGGCGCCTACAACAGTTCCGCCCAAGCCGCCGACGCACCGAAAGAGGTGCGCCTGGACTACGCCTACTACGCGCCCACCAGCCTGGTGCTCAAGCATTTCGGCTGGCTGGAGAAATCCCTCAAGCCGCAAGGCACGCAAGTGCGCTGGGTGTTCAGCCAGGGCAGCAACCGCTCGCTGGAATACCTCAACGCCGGCAGTACCGACTTCGCCTCTACCGCAGGCCTTGCTGCCGTGCTCAGTCGCGCCAACGGCAGCCCGCTGAAAACCGTCTACATCGCCAGCCGCCCGGAATGGACCGCGCTGGTGGTGCCCAAGGATTCGCCGCTGAAATCCGTCGCGGATCTGAAAGGCAAGAAGATCGCTGCTACCAAGGGCACCGACCCCTACCTGTTCCTCCTGCGCAGCCTGCAACAGGCGGGGCTGGACAAGAGCGACGTGGAGATCGTCCACCTGCAGCACCCGGATGGCCGCGCCGCGCTGGAGCAGGGCAGGGTGGACGCCTGGGCCGGTCTCGATCCGCACATGGCCGCCAGCGAGCTGCAAGCCGGTTCGCGGTTGCTGTACCGCAACGTCGATTTCAACAGCTACGGCGTGCTCAGCGTCACCGAGAAGTTCGAGAAAGAGCAGCCCGAGCTGATCAAACAGGTCATCGCCGCCTATGAGGAGGCGCGTCAGTGGGCGGTGGCGCATCCGGAAGAGACCGCGAAACTGCTCGCCGAGGAAGCCAAGTTGCCGCTGGAAGTGGCCAAGCTGCAACTCTCGCGCACCGACTTCAGCAAACCCCTGCCGGGCGCCGAACAGATCGCCGCACTGAAGGCTGCCGCGCCGATCCTGCTGGATGAGCAACTGGTACGCCCGGGAACCGACGTCACCGCCGTGGTCGATCAGCTGATCGCCCCGCAACTGGCCGGTGAAGTGATCGGCAAGGCCGGTGCCGTCGCCAAGGCGGAGCAGTAATCCATGCCCACCCAGAGCCTGCGTCTGGCCCGCCAGCGTCACGCACTGAAACTGCGCTGGCCGCGGCTGAGCTGGCGCGCCTGGCTGGTGCCGTTGCTGTTGTGCGCGGCACTGGAGCTGTCGGTGCGCGTCGGCTGGCTGGCCGAGCACCAGATGCCGGCGCCCAGCAGCGTCGCGCTGACACTCTGGCAACTGGCCCAGGGCGAGCTCTGGAAACATGTTGCCGCGAGCCTGGCAAGGGTCGCTGCCGGCTTCTTCATCGGCGCGGCTGCCGCCATCCTGATCGGCACCTGGGTGGGCCTGAGCCAGCGCGCCGAGGCCTATCTGGAGCCGACCTTCCAGGCACTGCGGGCTATTCCCAGCCTTGCCTGGGTGCCCCTGCTGCTGCTCTGGCTGGGCATCGATGAAACCCCGAAGATCGTGCTGATCGCCCTCGGAGCGTTCTTCCCCGTGTACCTGTCACTGGTGGCCGGCGTGCGCAACGTCGACCGCAAGTGGGTGGAGCTGGGCCGTCTGTATCACCTGTCGCCCTTCGCGCTGGTGCGGCGCATCCTCCTGCCCGCGGCGCTGCCGAGTCTATTCACTGGCCTGCGCGGCGCGCTGAGCCTGAGCTGGATGTTCCTCGTCGCTGCCGAGCTGATCGCCGCCACTCGCGGCCTGGGCTACCTGCTCAGCGACGGCCGGGAAACCTCGCGGCCGGACATCGTCATCGCCGCCATCCTGGTGCTGGCGGTGCTCGGCAAGCTCAGCGACGGCCTGCTCAAGGCGCTGGAGCAGCGCGCGCTGGCCTGGCGCGATACCTTCCTGGGCAATGGAGAGAGTCAATGAGCGCCCTGCTGGAACTGCGTGATATCCGCAAGAGCTTCTCCGGCGTGCGCGTACTGGACGACGTCAGCCTGAGCCTGGCGCCGGGCGAAGTGGTCAGCCTGCTGGGCCCCAGCGGCTGTGGAAAAAGTACCTTGCTGCGCATCGCCGCCGGGCTCGACGACGAGTTCGCCGGCTCCCTGGAGCGCAACCCGCTGCTGGGTTTCGGCCCGGACGGCGACAGCCGCCGGGGCGGTGGCGGCGTCGGTGTGGTGTTCCAGGAGCCGCGCCTGCTGCCCTGGCTGACCGTCGCGCAGAACATCGGCTTCGCCGACGGCTGGCTGGCGGACGATCACCGTATCGAGCACCTGTTGCGCGATGTCGGGCTGGAAGGCAAGGGTGAGCTGCTGCCCAAGCAGCTGTCTGGCGGCATGGCCCAGCGTGCGGCCATCGCCCGTGGTCTCTATGGCCGCCCACAAGTCCTGCTGCTGGACGAACCGTTCAGCGCGGTGGACGCCTTCACCCGTATCCGACTGCAGGACCTGATCCAGCAACTGGCGCTGGACTATGACATCAGCATCCTGCTGGTCACCCACGACCTCGACGAAGCCTTCTACCTCAGCGACCGCGTCCTGCTGCTGGGCGGCACGCCCAGTCGCCTGCGCCGCGAATTCCCCGTGCCGCTGCCGCGCCCGCGCGACCGTCGCGCCGTGGAACTGGCCTTCCTGCGCGGCGAAGCGCTGACCGAGCTGCATCAGTCCCACGTCATCTGACCCCTCGCTCTGCGTAGGATGGCGTGGAGCGTAGCGATACCCATCGATCCGCGCGTGCCGGCTGGCAGCACGGGTATCGCTGCGCTCCACCCATCCTACGAACTGACCCCAACCATCGTCCGTAGGGCGAATAACCTGGAACAGGTTACCCGCCGGCAGTGGCTCGGTGGCGGATAACGCTGACGCGTTATGCGCCCTACGAACTGGCTTGGCGCTCGATTCCGTTCCTACATTTAAAACAAAAATGCATAACTAAATGAATAAATACCATTTATTGGAATATGAGAAGGGCTGTTAAGGTCTATGCACATTGGTTAGCAGGGCGGCATTTGTATCGCTCTGATCGTTATAAGGAAGCGTGCAGATGTATGTAGTCACCCTTGCCGGCAGCCCGAGCCAGCGTTCCCGATCCGGTGTCCTCCTGGACATCGCACGGAACTGGCTGCACGCCCACGGCGCCGAGGTGCGCTCCTACAGCGTGCGTGACTTCCCGGCCGAGGACCTGCTGCACGCGCGCTTCGACAGCCCGCGGGTGGTCGAGCTGATCGAGCAGGTCCTGCGCGCCGACGGACTGGTGATTTCCACCCCGGTGTACAAGGCGTCCATCGCCGGTGCGCTGAAAGTCATTCTTGACCTGCTGCCGGAGCGGGCGCTGGCGCACAAGGTGGTGCTGCCCCTGGCCACCGGTGGCAGCAACGCCCACATGCTGGCGGTGGACTACGCGCTCAAGCCGGTCCTCGCCGCGTTGAAGGCCCAGGAAACCCTGCACGGCGTGTTCGCCGAAGAGAGCCAGGTGCAATACCCCGAGGGCACTACCCCGGCGCGCCTGGAACCGACCCTCGAGCACCGGCTGCTGGAATCCCTGGAACAGTTCCACGGTGCCCTCGCGCGCCGACCCAAACCCATCGACCCCAACCTGCTCAACGAACGGCTGATCAACGCCCGCTGGAGCATCTGACCGACAACACCCGCGCAGGTGAACGCCAAGCCCCGACCCGGCAGGCGCCCACTGCGTCTAACAATGAAAGGCCCTCACCGTCCCGACAACGGGACCGCAGGTCCGGCAATCACACTCGACGAAGGATCACTCCCATGCGGACTCTCACTTTGCGTAGTGGACTGGCGGCCCTGCTGATCGCGGCCCTGTCCTACAACGCGCAGGCGGACGAACAGCCCGGCACCCTGCGTATCGGTTATCAGAAGTACGGCACCCTGGTGCTGCTCAAGGCCCGCGGTACGCTGGAGAAGCGCCTGGCCGAGCAGGGCGTCAAGGTGCAATGGACCGAATTCCCCGGCGGCCCGCAGCTGCTGGAAGGCTTGAACGTCGGCAGCATCGACTTCGGCGTCACTGGCGAAACCCCGCCGGTATTCGCCCAGGCCGCCGGCGCCGATCTCGTCTACGTCGCCCACGAGCCGCCGGCGCCGACCAGCGAAGCGATCCTGCTGCCCAAGGACTCGCCGATCAAATCCGTCGCCGAGCTCAAGGGCAAGAAGGTCGCCCTGAACAAAGGCTCCAACGTGCACTACCTGCTGGTGCGCGCTCTGGAAAACGCCGGCCTGAAGTACAGCGACATCCAGCCCGTCTACCTGCCGCCGGCCGACGCCCGCGCCGCCTTCGAGCGCGGCAGCGTGGATGCCTGGGTGATCTGGGACCCGTACCAGGCCGCCGCCGAGAAGCAGCTCTCCGCCCGTACCCTGGTGGATGGCACCGGCCTTGTGGATAACCACCAGTTCTACCTGGCGACCCGTCCCTATGCGAACAACCACCCGCAGGTGATCACCACCCTGATCGACGAAGTGCGTTCGGTGGGCGAGTGGTCGCAGCAGAACCCGCAGCAGGTGACCGACCAGGTTGCGCCGCTGCTCGGCCTGCCGGCGGACATCACCTTCACTGCGGTGAAACGCCAGGGCTACGGCGCCCAGCCGATCACCCCGGAAGTCACTGCGGCGCAGCAGAAGATCGCTGACACCTTCACCCAGCTGAAGCTCATTCCCAAGCAACTGAGCATCAAGGACGTGGTGTGGACGGCGCCGGCCAAAGTCGCTGCCCAGTAACCCTGTAGGAGCGGGCCATGCCCGCGACCGGCTCGCGGGCATGGCCCGCTCCTACACCAAGCAACACGAAATACCCGAATCCCATCATCGCGCGGCTACGCCACGCCGGCGCGCTTCTCTGGAGTTACTGCGATGAGTCTCAACATCTTCTGGTTCCTGCCGACCCACGGCGACGGCCATTACCTGGGCACCGCCGAAGGCGCCCGTGCCGTGGACCACGGTTATCTGCAACAGGTCGCCCAGGCCGCCGACCGCCTCGGTTTCGGCGGCGTGCTGATCCCCACCGGGCGTTCCTGCGAGGACTCCTGGCTGGTCGCCGCCTCGCTGATCCCGGTGACTCAGCGCCTGAAATTCCTGGTCGCCCTGCGCCCCGGCATCATTTCCCCGACCGTGGCCGCCCGCCAGGCCGCCACCCTCGACCGGCTTTCCGGTGGGCGCGCACTGTTCAACCTGGTGACCGGCGGTGACCCGGACGAACTGGCCGGTGACGGCCTGCACCTGAGCCACGCCGAGCGCTACGAAGCGTCGGTCGAGTTCACCCGTATCTGGCGCCGCGTGCTGGAAGGCGAGACCGTCGACTACGACGGCAAGCACCTGCAGGTGAAGGGCGCCAAGCTGCTCTATCCGCCGATCCAGCAACCGCGTCCGCCGCTGTACTTCGGTGGCTCCTCCGAGGCCGCCCAGGACCTCGCCGCCGAGCAGGTCGAGCTGTACCTGACCTGGGGCGAACCGCCGGCCGCCGTCGCCGAGAAGATTGCCCAGGTGCGCGAGAAGGCCGCCAAGCAGGGCCGCAGTGTGCGCTTCGGCATCCGCCTGCACGTGATCGTTCGCGAGACCAACGAGGAAGCCTGGCAGGCCGCCGACCGCCTGATCTCGCACCTCGACCAGGACACCATCGACCGCGCGCAGGCGTCCCTGGCGCGCTTCGATTCCGTCGGCCAGCAACGCATGGCCGCCCTGCACGGCGGCAGCAAGGACAAGCTGGAAGTCAGCCCCAACCTCTGGGCCGGTGTCGGCCTGGTGCGTGGCGGTGCCGGCACCGCGCTGGTGGGCGATGGCCCGACCGTGGCGGCCCGTGTGAAGGAGTACGCGGAGCTGGGCATCGACACCTTCATCTTCTCCGGCTACCCGCACCTGGAAGAGTCCTACCGGGTCGCCGAACTGCTCTTCCCGCACCTGGATATCGCCCAGGCCCAGCAACCGCAGGCGCGCGGTTATGTCAGCCCGTTCGGCGAGATGGTGGCCAACGATTCTCTGCCGCCTAAAAAGCTGCCCAAGGCGGCATCGGCGAGCTGACACCCGTAGGGCGAATGAAGCGGAGCGCTTCATCCGCCGTGGCGGATAACGCTGGCGCGTTATGCGCCCTACGTAGCGACCGAAGAATCCGGAGAGAAGAGATGAGTGTTTCCAACAACCTTGCCCAGCGCCTCGCGCCCTGGGCCCTGCCGGTGGGCCTGGTGGTCATCTGGCAACTGGCCGTGGAATTCGGTTGGTTGTCCAGCCGCATTCTGCCGGCGCCCAGCGCGGTGGCCGAAGCCGGCTACCACCTGGTGGTCAGCGGCGAGCTCTGGCAACACCTGGCGATCAGCACCTGGCGCGCCGCTGTCGGCTTCGTCATCGGCGGCAGTATCGGCCTGGTGCTGGGCCTGATCACCGGCCTGTCGAAGTGGGGCGAGCGCTTCCTCGACAGCTCCGTGCAGATGATCCGCAACGTGCCGCACCTGGCGCTGATCCCGCTGGTGATCCTGTGGTTCGGCATCGACGAGTCGGCGAAGATCTTCCTGGTCGCCCTCGGCACGCTGTTCCCGATCTACCTCAACACTTACCACGGCATCCGCAACATCGATCCGGGTCTGCTGGAAATGTCGCGCAGCTACGGGCTGTCAGGCTTCGCCCTGTTCCGCCAGGTGATCCTGCCTGGCGCGCTGCCCTCGATCCTGGTCGGCGTGCGCTTCGCCCTGGGCTTCATGTGGCTGACGCTGATCGTCGCCGAGACCATCTCCGCCAACTCCGGCATCGGCTACCTGGCGATGAACGCCCGCGAGTTCCTGCAAACCGACGTGGTGGTCCTGGCGATCCTGCTCTACGCCGTGCTCGGCAAACTCGCTGACCTCGCCGCCCGTGGTCTGGAACGCATCTGGCTGCGCTGGCACCCGGCCTATCAGGTCAAGGGAGGTGCGGCATGAACGCAGTCAATCAGCTACCGCAACAACTCAAGAAAGGCATCCCGCTGGTGCTGGAAAACGTTCGCAAGCGCTTTGGCGAGCGCGAGGTGCTCAAGGGCATCGACCTGCGAATTCCCGCCGGCCAGTTCGTCGCCATCGTCGGCCGCAGCGGTTGCGGCAAGAGCACCCTGCTGCGCCTGCTGGCCGGACTCGACGAGGCCAGCGACGGCCAGTTGCTGGCCGGCTCCGCGCCGCTGGAAAGCGCCCGCGAAGAGACTCGCCTGATGTTCCAGGATTCGCGCCTGCTGCCCTGGAAGCGGGTGATCGACAACGTCGGTCTCGGCCTGAAAGGCGACTGGCGTGGCAAGGCGCTGGAGGCGCTGGAGGCCGTGGGCCTGTCCGACCGCGCCAACGAGTGGCCGGCCGGCTTGTCCGGCGGGCAGAAACAGCGCGTGGCCCTGGCCCGTGCGCTGATCCACCAGCCGCGCCTGCTGCTGCTCGACGAGCCGCTGGGCGCGCTGGATGCACTGACCCGCATCGAGATGCAGCAGCTGATCGAAGGTCTCTGGCAGCAGCATGGTTTCACCGTGCTGCTGGTCACCCACGACGTCAGCGAGGCCGTGGCCATCGCCGACCGGGTGATCCTCATCGAGGACGGCGAGATCGGCCTGGACCTCAACGTCGAACTGCACCGGCCGCGTGCCCGCGGTTCGGCGCGCCTGGCCGCGCTGGAGGCCGAAGTGCTCGAACGCGTGCTGTCGCTGCCGGCCCAGCCGCCCGAGCCCGAACCCGTATCCCCACTGCCCACGCAACTGCGCTGGGCGCTCTGATCCAACGTTCGCATTCTCCCAAGGAGCTACGCCATGACCATCAAAGCCATCAACGTCCGCAACCAGTTCAAAGGCACCATCAAGGAAATCGTCGAAGGCGACGTGCTGTCGGAAATCGACGTGCAGACCGCCGCTGGCATCGTTACTTCGGTGATCACCACCCGTTCCGTGAAGGAACTGGAGCTGGCCATCGGCAGTGAAGTGATCGCCTTCGTGAAGTCCACCGAGGTCTCCATCGCCAAGCTGTGAGTGCGGCGCTGGAATCCAACGGGCAGGCCGGAAACGGGCTGCCCGTTTTCTTTTGCATGCCTGCTTCCGGGACTCACCGGGCGCTTTTGTAGGATGGGTGGAGCGCAGCGATACCCATGCTGTCGGCGCGAATCTCGATGGGTATCGCAAGCTCCATCCATCCTACGAAGAGCCAATCTTTGTGCCAGCGGCAAGCGGCTAGAGCAATTGCTCTATTTCCCCTAGACTCCGCTCAAACCAACAAGAGAAAGGAGTCCTGCATGTCCCTGAGTCCCTCTGCCTTCGCGTTGCTCGGCCTGGTCGCCTGGACCGTGCTGCTGGTCCTGCTGCTGGTCAACCAGCGCGGCCTGCTGGTGATGTCCGGCCGCATGAAGGTCAACGTCTTCGCCGCCGATGGCAGCAACACCCCCGGCACCTTCGGCCAGCGACTGGTGCGTGCCCACGCCAACTGTGTGGAGAACGTGCCGCTGTTCTGCGCAGTGCTGCTCTATGCGATGGTCACCCAGCAGACGGTGATCACCGACCCGCTGGCACCGACCCTGCTGGTGGCGCGCATCGTTCAGTCGGTGGTGCACCTGCTCAGTACTTCCGCGCTGGCGGTGTGGGTGCGTTTCGCCGCCTTCTTCGTCCAGCTGATCATCCTGATCTGGTGGCTGCTGCGTCTCTCCACGCTGATCTGACTGCCAGCGACGCGCCGTTTTCGACCGGCGACCGGAACAGTTGCACCACGCAACTGTTCCTATGGGGCGATACCGCCATGACTTAGCATGGCGGACCGCATACGCGTCGAGGCACTCATGCACGTTTCATCCGGCCGCTGGCAATTCGGCCTGTTCCTGGCTCTGGTCACTGCCGTCCTCTGGGGCATCCTGCCGATCAAGCTCAAGGAAGTCCTCAAGGTCATGGACCCGATCACCGTCACCTGGTTTCGCCTGGTGGTGTCCGGTGGATTGTTGTTGATCTACCTGGGTTTCACCCGCCAGCTGCCGCGCTTCTCGCCGTTGGGAAAACGCGGCAAGGGGTTGGTGCTGGTTGCGATTCTCGGTCTCACCGGCAACTACGTCTGCTACCTCATCGGCCTGCGCATGCTGACGCCGGGGACCACGCAACTGGTGATCCAGATCGCGCCGATCCTCCTGCTGCTGGGCAGCCTGTTCGTCTTCAAGGAGAGCTTCAGCATCGGCCAGGCGCTGGGCCTCGCCGTGCTGATCTTCGGCTTCGGGCTGTTCTTCAACCAGCGTCTGGCCGAGCTGTTCGGCTCGCTCGGCGAATACACCACCGGCGTGCTGATCGTGGTCTTCGCCGCCTTCATCTGGACCTTCTATGGACTCGCGCAAAAGCAACTGCTGACCCAGTGGACCTCGGTGCAGGTGATGATGGTGATCTACCTGGGTTGTGGCGCTCTGCTCACCCCGTGGGCGCATCCACTGGAGGCGCTGGACCTTTCGCCGCTACAGGGCTGGCTGCTGCTGGCCTGCTGCCTGAACACCCTGGTCGCCTATGGCGCTTTCGCCGAGGCACTGGCGCATTGGGAGGCCTCGCGGGTCAGCGCGACCCTGGCGATCACGCCGCTCGTGACCTTCGCCTCGGTGGCGCTGGCCGCTTCGTTGTGGCCGGAGTTCGTGCTGCCGGAAGACCTCAACGGCCTGGCCTATGTCGGCGCATTGCTGGTGGTCAGTGGCTCGGCGCTCACTGCGCTGGCGCCTTCGCTATTGCGCAGTTACCGGGCGCGAAGGGCGCGTATCGCCAACGTCTGATTTCCGGGGAAAGGCCGCCGCGAGGCGGCCTTCTGCTATCCATCGCTCGCGTTCGACTTCATTTTCGCAAATGATATGTATTATCATTTGTGAAATTCGATGGTTGTCGAGGCCCAGTGCCTCGGTTCGGGGGCGACGTGGTAGCGGGTAACAGCAGGGCAGGGCGGCGACGCCGGGAGGCGTACGTCGATGGATGAGCGTTTCTCCCGTTCGGTGTCCCAGGCCTATCGCTCCTTCCACGGCGAGTTGCTGCGCTTCCTGCGCAAGCAGCTGGGCAGCTCGGCGGACGCCGCGGACCTCGCCCAGGATGCTTTCGCCCAGTGGCTCAAGTCCTCCTCGCGGCATGAAGTGGAGCAGCCGCGCGCTTTCCTGTTCCAGGTCGCGCGCAACCTGCTGCGCGATCACTGGCAGCGCTCCCGGCGCTTCACCAGCGAGCCGGAAGCGGCCAGCGACACCGACCAGCAACCGGCCGCCGAAGGGGGCGAACCCGTGGTGCAGTTCGAACGACAACGTTATCTTCGCGAGCTTTCCAGGGCATTGGACAGCTTGCCGCCACGGCGTCGCGAGGCGTTCATCCTGCACAAGTTCGACGGTCTGTCGCAGCCCGAGGTAGCCAGGCGCATGGGGATTTCATTGAGCATGGTGGAGAAGCACGTCGCCAGTGCGCTGCTGCATTGCAAGCGTCAGGTTCAGGGAGATGGCGAAGCATGACGCCGCAAGAAGAACGCCAGCGAGTGATCGACGAACTGGCCGCCAAGTGGTTCAGCCGCCAGCGCTCGGGTGCCTGGGATGCGCGTGAGCGCCAGGCCCTTGCCGACTGGTTGGCGGAAGACGCTGCCCATGAGTGTGCCTACCGCGAAATCGAACAACTGTGGAATGACCTCGACCAGGTTCGTCGGCCCGCGCTCGCACCGACTCGCCGGCCTGCGCTGCCCTGGCGTGGGCTCGCCGCCGCCAGTCTGTTCCTCGGTGCATTGCTGTTGGCCAACGACTTCAGTGGCGGTCGGCTGGCCGATCCGCAGCAGGTGCAATCCACTGCGCCAGGCCAACAGCGCGAGGTCACGCTGAACGACGGCACACGAGTATTCCTGGCGGCGGATTCGGCGCTGAGGGTGGATTACTCCGCCCGTTTCCGCGATGTGCAGCTGCTGCGCGGCGAAGCCTATTTCGAAGTGACCCACGACGCCGATCGGCCTTTCCGCGTGACCACTGGCGACAGCCGCGTACGGGTGCTCGGCACCGGCTTCGATGTGCATCGCGAGGGTGATGGACTGAGTGTCGCCGTGCGCCACGGCAAGGTGGCGTTGCAGGCGCAGCTCGACGCGCCAGGTGAGCAGACGCTGACGGCGGGCGACCGGGCCCGGTTGTCGAGCGGAGCAGCGGAGGCGCAGGTGGAACGCGTGCCCGTCGCCTCCATCGCCGCCTGGCGTGACGGCCTGCTCGCCTTCCACAACCAGCCGCTGGGTGCGCTGGTCGACGAGCTGTCGCAATACCGCGCCGCGCCTATCCAACTGGGCGACGAGCGCCTGGCGACCAAACCCATCTCCGGCAACGTCCGCCTGGCTCGTCCGGACGATTTCCTCGCTGCTCTGCCGGTGCTGCTGGACGTGCGCGTGCAGCGCAAGGCGGACGGCAGCGCCGTCATCCTCCCACGCTGATTTCCCTGCTCCCGCGCCCGGCCTGAAGGTAGGGCGCATAACGCGCCAGCGTTATCCGCCGCAAAGGGAACGGCGGATAACCTGTTCCAGGTTATTCGCCCTACCGCCTGACTCCCCTGTAGGAGCGGGCCATGCCCGCGATCGCGCGCATGGCGCGCTCCTACAGGGAGCACTGGCGTCGCCATGAGCTTAGGAGCGGACTCCAGCGCTAGGCGTGGCCGATCGCGGACAGAGTCCGCTCCCACCCAGCGTGACACCACGTGCCACGAAACCTTTTTGAGAAATATTTTTATTTGCAGGTGTGGGTTTTTCTCGAATGAGGGTCTTCCCCGTCATTCGCTGCGAAACGCGCAGCGCTTTACGACCCTGGGGAGGGCCTTGCATGCAGTCTCGTTTCAACTTCCCGTTCGCACGCCCACTGGGCTGTGCCGTGCTGCTCGGCAGCCTGATGATGGCCGAGTACAGCCGCGCCGCCGACTGGCAGGTCGACCTGCCGGCGCAGGCGCTGAGCGAGTCCATTGGCAGCCTGTCGCAGCAGGCCGGCGTGCAGGTGCTCTACGACGCCTCCCAATTGGATGGCTTCAAGGCACCAGCGGTGAGCGGCCGCTACAGCGTGCGTGAAGCGCTGGAGCATCTGCTCAAGGGCTCTTCGCTGGAGCTGGTGGAGGCGGGCGACGGCTTCGTCGTACGGCGTTCGGGCAAGGTCGACAAGTTCAGCGACAACGCCATCGAGCTGGATTCGCAGACCATCGTCGGCAGCGGCCTGTCCGTGGACTCCAGCAACGTCGGCCGTTCGACCCTGACCCGCAAGGACATCGAGCGCATCCAGGCCGATAACATTCCCACTCTTCTGCAGACCCTGCCTGGCGTGACCATGGGCGGTTCGCCCAAGCCAGGCGGGCAGACCGTCAACATCTGGGGCCTGGGCGATGCCGAGGACGTGCCTTCACCCTCGATGGCGCACCCAAGAGCGGCTTCGAGCGCTACCAGCAGGGCACCGTGTTCATCGAGCCGGAGCTGATCAAGCGCATCGAAGTAGAGAAGGGCCCGCACTCGGTCTACAACGGCAACGGTGGCTTCGGCGGGACCGTGCACATGGAGACCAAGGACGCTCCGGACATGCTGCGCGATGACCAGAACGTCGGCGCCATGCTCAAGTACGGCTACCACTCCAACGACCAGCAGAAGATCTACAGCGGCGCCGTCTACGGCCGCACCGAGGACCGCAAGGTCGATGCGCTGGCTTACCTCACCGCCCGCGACGGCCGTGACATCAAGCTCGCCGGGCACATCCCCGACCCGAACAACAATTATCCGATCAACCCCAGTCGCCTGCCCAACAGCGCCCAGGACCTGGACGCCGGGCTGTTCAAGCTGAACCTGCACCCCAACCTCGACAACGACATCAGCCTGGCCTACAGCCGCTCCCACAGTACGCGCTGGACGCCGTTCTCCTCGGCTTCCTACCCGACGCCGCCGACCCAGTCGAGCATCGACCGCTACGGCTACGAAGACGCGCTCAAGCGCCTGTTGGCGCACCGCGACACCACTGACACCACCTGGTCCGGCAAGTACGAATACCACCCCATCGACAACCCGCTGATCGACCTGATGGTGCAGTACTCCGAGTCGCACATCGACCAGACCGACGAGCGCAATCCGGATGCCTTCTTCCAGGTCTCCACGGGTGGCCGCAAGATGGACACCGACTACAAGGACAAGGTGCTGGAGCTGCGCAACACCAGCCTGTTCGCCACCGGCCCGGTGCAGCACGCCTTCACCGTGGGCACGCAGTTCCACCGCCACACCCGTACCACGGATATGTACATCCCCGGTTCCACCTACAACACCGCACGCTACAACTACGGCCACTTCCAGCCGACCTTCATGCCCAGCGGCAAGCAGAACACCAACAGTGCCTACATCCAGGACGCGCTGACCCTGGGCAGCGTGACCATCACCCCGTCGCTGCGCTTCGACCATGTGCGCAACCAGGGCAAGGACAACGACGCGCCGCTCTACAACAATGCCGCCCAAGGCCACGACTACAGCTCGCAGACCTACAGCGGCTGGTCGCCGCGCCTGTCGCTGTTCTGGACCGCCACTGAGCGCCTGGGCTTCTTCGCCGACTACAGCCGCACCTGGCGCGCGCCGGTGATCGACGAGATGTACGAGGTGCAGAACAGCAGCACTGTCAGCGCCACCAGTCGTGACCTCGACCCCGAGCGCATCCACGCGCTGCGCTTTGGCTCGCTGGTCAATCTGCCGGACCTGTTCATCAACGGCGACAACCTGCAGGTGCGCACCACGCTGTTCCAGAACAAGATCAAGGACGAAATCTTTCGCACCCGTAGCGTCGGCTGCGAACAGCAGGCCATCGACAACGGCACCATCTCCGGCAGCTGCGGCGACTACCTGCCGCTCTCCAACTACCGCAACCTGCCGGGCGTAACCTACAAGGGCTTCGAGATCGAGAGCTTCTACGACAGCCCCTGGCTGTTTGGCGGGCTGTCCTATTCGTGGGTGACCGGCAAGCACGACGGCGCCTACAGCAACCCCTGGGGCCCGAACGTGTGGGCGCGCGACGTGCCGCCGGCCAAGTGGGTCGCCACCCTGGGCACCAAGATTCCGTCGTGGGACGCGCAGATCGGCTGGCAGGGCGAGTTCGTCCGCAAGACCGACCGCCTGCCCAGCGACAAGTACTCCGGCGGCATGGGCACCAGCGTCGGCGACATCTTCTGGGACCAGACCGTCAACGACAGCTACGACACCCAGCGTGTGTTCGCCAGCTGGAAGCCGCGTCGCCTGGGCCTGGAGAACACCGAGCTGAACTTCACCGTGGACAACCTGTTCAACCGTGATTACCACCCCGCGCTGGCCGGCGACAGCGTCTACAGCCAGGGCCGCAACGCCAAGTTCAGCCTGACGCAGTACTTCTGAAATCGACCTTGGGCACACGGCAAATGGTAGGAGCGAGCTTGCTCGCGAACGGATTTCCCGGCAGCGCCTGAGCTGGGCGGGTTCGCGAGCAAGCTCGCTCCTACAGTCAGGTGGAGCAACAACGAAAACGGGCGCCCGAAGGCGCCCGTTGTTCTTGCCGCAGAAACCGATCAGGCGGTTTCGGCACGAGCGGCAGTGTGGCGTACCGGCTCGGAGGCCACCAGTCGGTAGACCAGCGCACCGATCACACCGCCCATCAGCGGGCCAACCCAGAACAGCCACAGCTGCTTCATGAACAGCGGATCGGCGAAGATCGCCACGCCCAGGCTGCGCGCCGGGTTAACCGAGGTGTTGTCGACCGGGATGCTGATCAGGTGGATCAGGGTCAGCGTCAGGCCAATGGCGATCGGCGCGAAGCCCGCCGGAGCGCGCTTGTCCGTGGCGCCCATGATCACGAACAGGAAGAACGCAGTCAGCAGTACTTCTGTAACCAGCGCCGAGATCATGCTGTAGTGGTCCGGCGAGCCTTCACCGAAACCGTTGGCCGCGAAACCCGCCAGGGCGTCGAAGCCCGGCTTGCCGCTGGCGATATAGAAGAGCGCGGCACCGGCGAGCACACCGCCGACAACCTGGGCAGTGATGTACGGGACCAGGTCGGCGGTGCGCAAGCGGCCACCGGCCCACAGGCCGAGGCTGACAGCCGGGTTCAGGTGGCAACCGGAGATCGGGCCGATGGCATAGGCCATGGTGACCACGGTCAGGCCGAAGGCGAGGGCGACACCCAGGACGCCAATGGCGTGGGCGGCGAAGATGGCGCTGCCGCAACCACCGAACACCAGCCAGAACGTGCCGATCATTTCGGCGGAGAGTTTGCGAAGCATGCTGCCTCCAGAGGCAAGAGGAACCCCGGATTGGGGCGAGCGCATGCTAGGGAAGTTGAGGGTGAGCGAGGTGTAGGGGAATTCCCAAGGTGTAGGGAGTGACTTCCTAATGGAAGATCGATGGGAGGGCGGATAGCGCCTCTCGCGCTATCCGCCCTCCCATCAGACCTGCGTGCCCAGCTGTTCCGCCCGGCGCAGCCAGCCTTGCCGTTGCTCCTCGCTGGAGCCGCGTACCGGGCTGAATTCCTCCAGGTGGTGCAAGGCGATGCCGCAGGGCGCGAGGATGCAGCGGGTCATCTGTCGGTGGGCCGGCGCGCCCTGGCGCAGGCGATAGTGCCAGTGGGTCTGGTCATGGCTGACCAGCAGGTCGGCGCTGCGCCCGCCCAGCAGTGGCTCGAACTCACGGGATTCCATGGAGCGGTAGCGGAAGGCGAAGCCCGGCTGCAGTACGCGATCGAAGAAGCCCTGCAGCAGCGCCGGCAGCCCGCCCCACCAGACCGGGTAGACGAAGGCGATGTGCTGCGCCCAGTGGATCTGTCGCTGGGCTTCGAGCACGTCCGGCTCCAGGTTCTGGCTCTGTTCGTAGCCGCCGCGCAGCACCGGGTCGAAGTTCATTTCGCCAAGCTTGAGCGTATGCACCACGTGGCCTTTGCCGCGCGCGCCATGGGCGTAGGCCTCGGCCACCGCGTGGCAGAAACCGCCAGGCTTGGGCGAGCCCAGCACCAGCAGCACGCGCTTGCCGTCGCCCTCGATCGGGGTGGCCCCGGAGCGGGTCGGTTCAACCATTCTGCCCGGCCTCCAGCATGGTCTCCGGGCGCACCCACTGGTCGAACTCGGCGTCGGTCAGGTAGCCCAGTTCCAGCGCGGCTTCACGCAGGGTCTTGCCTTCGGCGTAGGCCTTCTTGGCGATCTCGGCTGCCTTGTCGTAACCGATGTGCGGGTTCAGCGCGGTCACCAGCATCAGGCCGCGGTCGAGGTGCTCACGCATCTTCGCCGCGTCCGGCTCCATACCGGCGACGCAGTGGGTGTTGAAGTTGCGGCAGCCATCGGCCAGCAGGCGTGCGGACTCCAGCAGGTTGTGGATGATCACCGGCTTGTAGACATTGAGCTGAAGGTGCCCCTGGCTGGCAGCGAAGGTGATGGCGGCATCGTTGCCGAAGACCTGGCAGGCGAGCATCGACAGCGCCTCGCACTGGGTCGGGTTGACCTTGCCGGGCATGATCGAGGAGCCCGGTTCGTTGGCCGGCAGCTTCACCTCGGCAAAACCCGCACGCGGGCCGGAGCCCAGCAGGCGCAGGTCGTTGGCGATCTTCATCAGCGCCACGGCGAGGGTCTTCATGGCTCCGGCCAGGGTCACCAGCGGTTCGTGGCCGGCGAGGGCGGCGAACTTGTTCGGCGCGGAAACGAAGGGCAGGCCGGAGAGGTCGGCCAGTTCGGCGGCGATGGCCTCGGCGAACTCCTTCGGCGCATTCAGCCCGGTGCCGACGGCAGTGCCGCCCTGGGCCAGCTCGTAGACCGCCGGCAGCGCCGCGCGGAGGGCGCGTTCGGCATAGTCCAGCTGGGCGACGAAGGCAGAGAGTTCCTGGCCGAAGGTGACCGGCGTAGCGTCCATCAGGTGGGTGCGCCCGGTCTTCACCAGATTTGCGTGGCGCGCGGCCTGTTGGGCGAGGCCGCCGCTGAGTTCGGCGATGGCCGGCAGCAGGTCGTTCTGCACCGCCTGGGCCGCGGCGATGTGCATGGCGGTGGGAAAGCTGTCGTTGGAACTCTGCGCTCGGTTCACGTGGTCATTGGGGTGCACCGGCTTCTTGCCGCCGCGGCCGTTGCCGGCGATCTCGTTGGCGCGCCCGGCGATCACCTCGTTGACGTTCATGTTGCTCTGGGTGCCGCTGCCGGTCTGCCAGACGACGAGGGGGAACTGGTCGTCGTGCTCGCCCGCGAGCACTTCGTCGGCGGCTTCCTCGATCAGGCTGGTGATGTTCTCCGGCAACTCGCCCAATTGCGCGTTGACCCGCGCGGCGGCCTTCTTGATCAGCGCCAGGGCATGCACCACGGCCAGCGGCATGCGCTGCCCGCCGATGGCGAAGTTCTCCAGCGAGCGTTGGGTCTGCGCGCCCCAGTAGGCATCTTCAGGGACTTCGATGGGGCCGAGGCTGTCGGTTTCGGTGCGGCTCATGGTGCTTTCTCCGGAAAGGGTCTCGGCCAGTTTAGGCCGCTGCGGGGCTTCCGGGTTCCACTCTGGCTCAATGGCCGTGATAGAGCGGTTTCAGTGGCGTGTGAGGCTCAGCGACGGTCAGGAGCCCGAAGGCCGTCACCAGCGAGCGTGCGTCGAACCGACCCAGCCCAGTGCGCCATTGACCGGCACCAGGTCGCCGTCGGCGCTGCGCAGTGCCCCGTCGAAGCGGCCGAACCACTGGCAGGTTTCGGCGAACAGCGGGCCCAGCCGTGGGCAGGCGCGGTGCAGCTTGCGCGGGGTGAAGGTGAGGTCGACGCGATCGTCGCTGCCGTGCAGTTGCCAGGGCGACAGCGGGTCGTGCGGCACCTGGCGGATATCCACGGGGCCGTCCAGCGCCTGCAGCTCACCGCCGAACCACAGGGCGTTTTCGCTAAGGTGGCTGCTTTCTGTCCAGCCGGCGCCGAAGTTGCCGGCGATGCCGCCGGGCGCGGCAAAGGCAGCACGGGTCCAGTGGGTATTGAAGGGCCAGACGCCCCGGCCGAAATCCAGCGCGGCGAAGCTCTGGCCGTCGGTGCAGCGGTAGGTCTTGTGGCCGAGGGTCAGGCTGCCACTGATCGGCAAGCCCATCTGCCGGCTGCAGGCGTGGAAGCACCTGCCGCCCATGGGCACCACCAGGTTGACTGACTCCAGGTGAGCCGGGCGCTGCACTTCCAGGGAGAGGTTCAGCGGCTGGCCGCCCAGGTTCGGCGCGCAGGCGGTCATGCGCAGTTGGCCGGGCTGTTCGTCAAAGCCCAGGCTCAGCTGGCCGTGCTCGAAGCGGTGGCTCTGGTTCGGCGTGTCCGGCAGGTGGCAGCCCAGGCCGAAGGGGCTGAACTGGGTGCGGTGCACCGACTGTCCGGTTTCCAGGTCGAGGAAGTACACGGCGCCATAGCCCAGGTAGTCGAGGTCGGCGATGGTGATCGAGAGCATCCAGCCCGGCGCGTTGATGCACCAGTGGTTCCAGCGCTTGCGCCGGCCGGCGTTGCCGGAGAGCTGGCAGAGTGTCTGTGGCCGCGACGACCAGCCCACGGCCGCGCTGTTCAGGCGGCCACGCGCATCGCACAGGGGCGGCGCGGCGACGAGCGTCGGCGGGTGGGTGAGGGTGTTCATCGGTCACATCCGTGTGGCAACGCGCCGCAGCATGCCGTTTCGGGAACTGTACGACAAGAGAAGCCGGTCACTTCCAGGCCATTTGGCGCTCTCTTGAGCACATTCCGAACTTAGGCGCAGAATGGCGGGTCCCACCCGGACACCCTTCAGACTCACAGGACTGCCCCATGACCGTTCTTCGTTCCCTCTGCACCGCAGCACTTCTGGTTGGCTTCAGTTCCGTGGCACTGGCTGACGCCAACGCCGAGGCGGAGAAATTCCTCAAGCAGGTCCATGCCGACAAGCTGACCGTGCCGGTCTACGCGCAAGTCCAGCAGATGCTCGCCCAGCGCTTCGCCCAGGCCAAGGCACCGGACAGCAAGAAGGCCGTGCTCGACCGCTACCAGGCCAAGGCCAACGCCGAACTGGACCGCGCCGTAGGCTGGGACAAGCTCAAGCCTGAACTGGTCAAGCTCTACACCGCCAACTTCAGCGAGTCCGAGCTCAAGCAGCTGAACGACTTCTACGCATCCCCCCTGGGCCGCAAGGTCCTGGAGAAGATGCCGCGCCTGACCGCCGAATCCGCCCAGCTGACCCAGGCCAAGCTGCAGACCGCAGTGGAGCCGGTGAACAAGCTGATGGCCGACATGGACAAGGAGCTGGGCGTGAAGGCCCCGGCCGCTCCGGCCAAGAAGCCCTGATCGTCCTGATTCCCACCTGCCTGAACCGTACTGACTGCCAGCGAGACCCGACATGAGCATGCGTGACCGTATCCAGACCGCCCTGAGCGCCCTCGAACCCCAGCACCTCGACGTACTGGACGAGAGCCACATGCACAGCCGCGGACAGGAAACGCACTACAAGGCCGTGATCGTCAGCCCGGTGTTCGCCGGGCTGAACGCGGTGAAGCGGCATCAGAAGGTCTACGCCACCCTCGGCGATCTGATGAGCCAGTTCCACGCCCTGGCCATGCACACCTACACCCCCGAGGAGTGGGCGCAGCAGGGCGCGGCGCCGGATTCACCGACCTGCCGCGGCGGCAGCAAGCACGATCAGCATTGATTGGCGAGCTGACCAAGCGCGTGCGGGCCTGGCCCCGCTCCGTGTAGAATGCGATACCCAGCGCCGGCCTTTGGCCGGCGCTGTCATTTTCAGCTTCTGATTCCGCTGTCGTTTCAGGCTGTCGATCCAAAGAACCCGGTCCGCCCTTTACGCGGGCGACCACTGGAGTAATGCATGACCACCGAGAGAATCGTCGTCGCGGCGCTGTACAAGTTCGTCTCCCTGCCCGACTACGTCGCCCTGCGCGACCCCCTGCTGCAGACGCTGCTGGACAACGGCGTGAAGGGCACCCTGCTGCTCGCCGAGGAAGGCATCAACGGCACCGTCTCCGGCACCCGCGCCGGCATTGACGGCCTGCTCGCCTGGCTGCGCACCGACCCGCGCCTGGCCGATGTGGACCACAAGGAGTCCTACTGCGACGAGCAGCCCTTCTACCGCACCAAGGTCAAGCTGAAGAAGGAAATCGTCACCCTCGGCGTGCCGGGCGTGGACCCGAACGCCAAGGTCGGCACCTACGTCGAACCCCAGGACTGGAACGCACTGATCTCCGATCCGGAAGTCCTGCTGATCGACACCCGCAACGACTACGAAGTGGCCATCGGCACCTTCGAGGGCGCCATCGACCCGAAGACCAAGTCGTTCCGCGAGTTTCCCGACTACATCCGCGAGCACTACGACCCGGCGAAACACAAGAAGGTCGCGATGTTCTGCACCGGCGGTATTCGTTGCGAGAAGGCCTCGAGCTACATGCTCAACGAAGGCTTCGAAGAGGTCTTCCACCTCAAGGGCGGCATCCTCAAGTACCTGGAGGAAGTGCCCGAGGCCGAGACCCTCTGGCGCGGCGACTGCTTCGTGTTCGACAACCGCGTGACCGTGCGCCATGACCTGACCGAAGGCGACTACGATCAGTGCCATGCCTGCCGCAATCCGATCTCGGTCGAGGACCGCGCCTCGGAACATTACGCGCCCGGCATCAGCTGCCCGCACTGCTGGGACTCGCTGTCGGAGAAGACCCGCGCCAGTGCCCGCGAGCGGCAGAAGCAGATCGAGCTGGCGCGCGAGCGCAACCAGCCGCACCCCATTGGCCGCGATCCCCGTGCGGAGAACTGATCCATGACCAGCCGCCTGCTCTACGTGATGGACCCGATGTGTTCCTGGTGCTGGGGCTTCGCTCCGGTCGCCGGGAAGCTGGTGGAGCAGGCGCGCGCCGCGGGCGTGCCGCTGGCGTTGGTGATGGGCGGGCTGCGTACCGGGCAGGGCGCTGCACTGGAACCGACCACCAAGCGCTACATCCTCGAACACTGGGAAGCGGTGCACCGTGCCACCAACCAGCCGTTCCGCTTCGAAAACGCGCTGCCCGATGGCTTCGTGTACGACACCGAGCCTGCCTGCCGGGCCATCGTCACCGCGCGCCGCCTCGATGAAGACTGCGCCTGGGCGCTGGTCGGCGAAATCCAGCATGCCTTTTACGCCGAAGGCCGCGACGTCACACAGGCCAGCGTGCTCACCGAGCTGGCCGAACAGGTCGGCCTGCCGCGCATCGAGTTTGCCGAAGCCTTCGACAGCCAGGACAACCACCTGGCGACTCTGGCCGATTTTTCCTGGGCCCGCGACCTGGGCATCGCTGGCTTCCCCACGGTGCTGGCCGAACGCGATGGCCAGCTGGCCCTGCTGACCAACGGCTACCAGCCGCTGAGTGAGCTCGCCCCGCTGCTGGATCGCTGGCTGGAGCGCGGGCGGCATGCCTGAGCTGTCCGCTGACCGCCTGAGCTGGGCCGAGATTCGCCGGCTCGCTTTCCGACATCGCAAGGCCCTGCTCCTCGCCAACCTGGTTGCCGTACTGGCGACCGCCTGCAGCGTACCGATCCCGCTGCTGCTGCCGCTGCTGGTCGATGAGGTGCTGCTGGGCAAGGGCGATGCCGCCCTTCAGGTGATGAACCACTGGCTGCCTGACGGCTGGCACAAACCGGTTGGCTACATCGGCCTGATGCTGCTGGTGACCCTGGTACTGCGCAGCTGCGCGCTGGTGTTCAACGTACTGCAGGCCAAACTGTTCGCGCGGCTGTCCAAGGACGTGGTGTACCGCATCCGCCTGCGCCTGATCGAGCGGCTGAAACGCATCGCCCTGGGCGAATACGAGACCCTCGGCGGCGGCTCGGTCAGCGCGCACCTGGTGACCGATCTCGACACCCTCGACAAGTTCGTCGGCGATACCCTGAGCCGCTTCCTGGTGGCGCTGCTGACCCTGTGCGGCACCGCCGGCATCCTGATCTGGATGCACTGGAAGCTGGCGCTGCTGATCCTGCTGTTCAACCCGCTGGTGATCTTCGCCACGGTGCAGCTGGGCAAGCGCGTCAAGCACCTGAAGAAGCTGGAGAACGACAGTACCTCGCGCTTCACCCAGGCGCTGACTGAAACCCTCGAAGCCATTCAGGAAGTGCGCGCCGGCAACCGCCAGGGCTTCTTCCTCGGCCGCCTCGGCGTGCGCGCCCGCGAGGTGCGCGACTACGCCGTCGCCTCGCAGTGGAAGAGCGACGCCGCCGGGCGTGCCAGTGGATTGCTGTTCCAGTTCGGTATCGATCTGTTCCGCGCTGCGGCGATGGTCACCGTGCTGTTCTCCGACCTGTCCATCGGCCAGATGCTGGCGGTGTTCAGCTACCTCTGGTTCATGATCGGCCCGGTGGAGCAATTGCTCAGCCTGCAGTACGCCTACTACGCCGCCGGCGGGGCACTGACCCGCATCAACGAGCTGCTGGCGCGCGCCGACGAACCGCATTACGAGCACCGCCGTGATCCGTTCGCCGGGCACACCAGCGTCGGCATCCAGGTGCGCGACCTGAGCTTTGCCTACCGCGATGAGCGGGTGCTGGACGGCCTCGACCTGGACATCGCTCCCGGCGAGAAGGTCGCCATCGTCGGCGCCAGTGGCGGTGGCAAGAGCACCCTGGTGCAGCTGCTGCTGGGTCTCTACCAGCCGCAGTCCGGCAGCATCCGCTACGGCGGCGCGGCGCTGGAGGAAATCGGCCTGGATTGTGTGCGTGAGCATGTGGCAGTAGTGCTGCAGCACCCGGCCCTGTTCAATGACACGGTGCGCGCCAACCTGACCATGGGCCGCGAGCGCGGTGACGATGCCTGCTGGCGCGCGCTGGAAGTGGCGCAGCTGGCGGACACCATCCGTACCTTGCCGCAGGGGCTGGACAGCGTGGTCGGGCGCTCTGGAGTATGCCTCTCCGGTGGCCAGCGGCAGCGCCTGGCGATTGCGCGCATGGTGCTTGCCGAACCGAAGGTGGTGATCCTCGACGAGGCGACCTCCGCCCTCGACGCCGCCACCGAATACGCCCTGCATCAGGCGCTGGAACGGTTCCTCGAAGGGCGCACCACGCTGATCATTGCCCACCGGCTGTCCGCGGTGAAACAGGCCGACCGCGTGCTGGTGTTCGACGGCGGGCGCATCGCCGAGGATGGCGATCACCAGCAACTCATTGCCGAAGGCGGGCTCTACGCGCGTCTGTACGGGCACCTGCAGCAGAGCTGATCAGCCGTAGCGGGTGACTTCGAGGAAGGCCACGCAATTGCCCAGATCGTGGAAGACCCGCGCGCTGCCGATGTCGTTGTAGGGAATGCCCAGCAGCAGGTCGAGCAGGCAGGCGTCGCTGCGGTAGTGCGGGTGCCAGTCCAGCAGGCCTTCGAGGTAGGCAATGTCCGGCACACCGGGGAGGAAGTTGCCCATCAGCAGGCGTCCGCCGGGCAGCAGGCGGGCGAAGAGATTACGGGTCAGGTCGCGGGCGTCGTGGTCGTCGAGCACCTCGTAAAGGCCCGGCGAGTAGATCAGGTCGAAGCGGGTGAGGTCGGGGCGGCCGTAGAACAGGTCGTCCAGGGTGCACTGTTGCGTCAGTACACCGAGCGCGGCGTAGCTGGCCTCCACGGTCTGCAGTGACAGCGCCTGAGCGTCGAGGGCGACGAACTCGCGGAACTGGCCATGGCGCAGCGAGCGCGCCAGTTCGACTTCACGCAGGTGCCCGCAGCCCACGCAGAGGATGCGCGCCTGGCCGCTGAGCTGGTCGCAGGAGCGGTCGATCTCCCGCGCCAGCAACTGGCGGCGCGAGCGCAGTGCGCGGGAGGCGGGAGCAGAGCTGGCGTAGCGGAACAACTCCTCGGTCGGCCCGTCGGGCAGCAGCGAGCGCAGGGTGCTGTCGATACCGTAGAGGTAGTCCATCAACACGGCGTTGCCAGCGCCTTCGCCCATCGGCCGTTCGCGACGCCGGGGGAAGGGCACCACGCGCGGGGCATCGGTGGGCAGCGCGCTGCCCGTGGCGAGCGCCAGCAGGTCCGTCTCGTCATCCCTGAGGTGACGCAGCTGCTGTTCGAGTTGCTCGATGGCTTCGGTTAACGAGTTCGGATTCTGCTGGGTGCCGTTGTCCATGCCGTCCACCTGGGATACCGCTCAGTGAGAAGAAAGCGCCACCGGCCTGGCCGGTGATCCGTCCAACACCTTAGGGGGCACTTGGCCCCGGGCCATCATCTGAATGAATGATGGCCGCGAAAATTCAGCGTTGCCCGAGCCGCACCAGCAGGCTGACCAGTTCGGCCTGGCGGCTGGTGTGGGTCTTGCGGAACAAGGCACGTAGCTGGCTGCGAACCGTATTGATCGAAGTGCCGAGCTGGTCGGCGCATTGTTCGGGCGTCAGCCCCCGTACCAGCAGGTCGCCCAGACGCTGCTCGGCCGGCGTGAGGCCGAACAATTCGCCCAGCAGGCGGCTCTGGCGGTGCGCGTCGAGCAGCGCCAGCAGCACCAGCGGGCGCTGGAAGGGCTGGTTGAAGCTCGCTTCGGCAGGCACCGGGGTGACCAGCAGTTCCTGCCCGCTGCCATCCCCCAGCGGCAGCCAGCCGGCCTTGCCCTTGCCGACGCGGGGGGCGGCATTGCGCACCAGGGCCTGGAGTTTCGCGTCGTGCTGGCGGCAGTGCAGGCGGCCGAAGATTTCATGGAACAGGCCCGCACGCAGACCGAGCCGCTGCTGCGCGGCCTGGTTGGCGTAGAGCACGCGGGCGTTGCCTTCGAGCAGCCATAACGGCGTGGGGTGCTGGTCCAGCAGCAGGTCGCGGTGGGCCAGTTGCTGGCGCATCTCGTCGACGCGCCCGAACATCCGCGCGGCGCGAGTCAGATGCTCGCTCAGGCGGGTCAGCAGGGTCTGTTCCTGCGAGTCGGGGTAGCGCGCGCCAAGACTGGTCAGTACCGACAGGTAGACGCCGGAATTGGCTTGCTCGTTGAGCTTCAGGCAGGACACGTTGTGCATGCCGTTGGGGCGCTGGAATTCCTGGTAGTAAGGGTCGCGGGCCATGCGCTGCGGGCCGTACTCCTCGCGGTCGTGATACCAGTGGCCGACCGCACGGTGGAGCATGAAACCCTTGGACGGGTCGATGGTGCAGAACTCGCGGTTGTAGGTCTCGATGGCGCCGGGATCGCAGAGGTTGATCTCGCTGGCCAGCGCGCCGCTCTCGGTCTGGTCCCAGAACAACAGGGCGCCCTGCTGGCGGCCGCTGGCGCTGATCAGCTCGGTCAGCAGTGGCAGCCAGTTTGCCTCGTCGAGCACGCACTCGTAGGTCAGGCCCACCAGCCGGTCGTACCGCATGTCCATATCCCGCCGTGGCATAGCCGCTCCATCGGTTGTTTGCGGATGGCACTTTTCATCATGCAGATTGCACTTTGCAGATTGCACGATCGGCTGAGGTATGGCACATGGCCTTCGCTGTCGCAAGGCCGCTAATCGGCCGCCGGGCGGGTATGGCAGGCAGGCGACAGAAGGTGCCAATCGTTCATCGGTCCTCATCTTTCCGCCGGACGGTGAGCCCCCAGCCGACCAAGCGTCATCCTCTTCGGTTTGAGGATTTCCCGTGATCGGCTAGAAGTTAAGGAAGGGGAGGCCTGACAGAGAAGTCCCCGAGGTGGAGTGGTAGCTGCTCCCCTGTGGCCTGGCAGGGATCAGAAGAAGGAAGTCGAAACTGGTTATGGATGCAATGGGACTCTTGCCGACCCGACGTACGACACGTCTGCTCAAGCTGGTCTGGCCCTTCATGGTCGTGGTCCTGCTGCAGACGCTGATCGGCAGCGGCAGCTTCTTTATCCTCTCGGGGGTGCGCGCCTACGTCGGCGGCGAGAGCCTCTGGTCCAAGGGCCAGAAGGACGCCATCCACTACCTGCAACTCTACGGCCAGAGCCGTGACACGGCGGATTACGAGCGCTACCGCACCGCCCTTGCGATTCCCCAGGGTGACCGTACCTTCCGCGCCGCCCTCGACCTCAGCCAACCCGACCTGGAACTGGCCCGCGCCGGCGCGTTGCAGGGCGGCATCCATCCTGACGATGTGGGGGCGCTGATCTGGCTGTACCGCTATTTCCACGAGTACAGCTACTTCGACCAGGCCGTGAAGATGTGGATCATCGGCGATGCCTACCTCGACCAACTGGAGCAGCTGTCCGACGAGATGAGCGCGAAGATCCGTGCCAACGACGTCCGACCGGGCGACCTGAGTTACTGGAACAGCCGCATCCAGGCCATCAACGACGGCGTCACGCCCGCCGCCATGGCCTTCTCTGCCGCACTGGGGCAGGGCTCGCGGATGATAATGTGGGTGCTGCTGGTGGCCAACGGGCTGACGGGCCTGGCGCTGATCCTCCTGGCGGTCTGGCGCACCCGCAAGCTGCTGCACCAGCAGCGTGCCTTCGAAAGCGCCCTGGACACCGAGAGGGAGCGTGCGCAGACCACCCTGGCGGCCATCGGCGACGGCGTGGTCACCCTCGATGAGCACGAGTGCATTGCCTACTTCAATCCGGCGGCGGAGCGCCTGATCGGCTGGGACAACTCCATGGCCGTCGGCCTGCCGCTGCGCTCGTTGCTGCGGGTGCTCGACGAGAGTTCCCAGGTCGAGGGCCTGCCGCTGGTGGGGCAGATCCTGCGTGGCGAAGTGGACGGCGGCAGCGAGACCAGCAAACTCATCCAGCGGCTGGACGGCACCAGCGTCGCGGTGACGCTGGTGGCCACGCCCATCCATGCCGATGGCCGGGTGGTCGGCGTGGTGCTGGTGCTGCACGACATGACCCGCGAGCGTCAGTACATGGCCAGCCTGTCCTGGCAGGCGACCCACGATGCGCTGACTGGCCTGACCAACCGCCGTGAATTCGAATTCCGCCTCAAGCAGGCTCTGGAAAGCTCGGCCGACTCCCACGACCAGCACTCGCTGATGTACCTGGACCTGGACCAGTTCAAGCTGGTCAACGACACCTGTGGCCACGCCGCCGGCGACGAGCTGTTGCGCCAGGTCTGCTCCGTGCTGCAGCAGTGCCTGCGCGACGGCGATACCCTGGCGCGCCTGGGCGGCGACGAATTCGGCATTCTGCTGGAGCACTGCCCGCCGGACATGGCGGTGCAGATCGCCGAACGCATCCGCCTGACCGTGCAGGCGCTGCACTTCATGTGGGAGGGCCGCGGCTTCAACATCACCGTGAGCATTGGCGTGGTGCATATCTCCGCCATGCTGGTGTCGGTGGAGGAAGCGCTGCGCTGCGCCGACATGGCGTGCTACATGGCCAAGGAAAAGGGCCGCAATCGGGCCGAGGTGTTCCGTCCGGATGATACCGAACTGTCCAACCGCGTCGGCGAGATGGCCTGGGTGCAACGTATCCGCCAGGGGCTGGAGGAGGAGCGCTTCTGTCTCTATGCCCAGTCGATCTTCCCGGTCGACGACCGCGTGAGGGAGGGCGCCCACGTCGAGTTGCTGCTGCGTCTGAACGACGAGTGCGGCCGGCTGGTGGCGCCGATCAACTTCATCCCTGCCGCAGAGCGCTACGGGCTGATGCCGGAGATCGACCGCTGGGTGGTCGAGAACGCCTTCCGGACCCTGGCCGAGCGCATCGCCGAGGGCGGTTACGAACCGATCCATACCTGCGCCATCAACCTGTCCGGCGCAACCATCGGTGACGACACCTTCCTCGACTTCCTCCGCGAAGTGCAGCCGCGCTACGGCATCGAGCCATCGAGCGTGTGCTTCGAGATCACCGAGACCAGCGCCATCGCCAACCTGGTCAACGCCACGCGCTTCATTCGAGGAGCTCAAGGCGCTGGGTTATCGCTTCTCGCTGGACGACTTCTGTGCCGGCATGTCCTCCTTCGTCTACCTTAAGCACCTGCCGGTGGACTACCTGAAGATCGACGGCAGCTTCATCAAGGACATGCTCGAAGACCCCATCGACCGCGCCATGGTTCAGGTGATCAACCAGATCGGCCACGTGATGGGCAAGCGCACGGTGGCGGAGTTCGTCGAAACCCAGGAAATCCTCGAAGCCCTGCGGGAAATCGGCATCGATTACGCCCAGGGATACGGCCTGGCCAGGCCGCAACCCTTCAATCGGAGCTTCCTGCGTGAGACGTACGTCGCAGCTGTAGCCTCCGACACAACCTCCGGACGGTGACGCGCCGCCCGGACAGGACTAACCTGAGGCCTGATTTACCGGTGCTTGCATGGATTGACCAGCAACGGAGCCTTGGATGAACGACACCTTTGTTCGCAGTGGGCCGCTCAAGGAGCTTTCCAGCTATCCGCACTGGGCTCAGCGCCTGGTGCAGGAGTGCGAAACCAGCCGTCTGTCGGTGGTCGAGCACCCCCTCTATGCGCACATGCGCGACGGCCAGCTGAGCCGACAGACCATGCGCGCCTTCCTTGTCGGCGGCTGGCAGGTGGTGGAGCAGTTCCCCCTGTACATGTCCCACAACCTGCTCAAGACACGATTCGGCCGCAGCCCCGGCGAAGACATGGCGCGACGCTGGCTGATGCGCAATATCCGCGTCGAACTCAACCACGCCGACTACTGGGTGCGCTGGGCCGAGGCCTATGGTGTGACCCTGGCCGAACTCAAGGCCCAGCTGGTGCCCGCCGAACTCCACGCCCTCGGCCACTGGTGCTGGCACAGCTGTGCCACCGAGGAGCTGGCGCTGGCCATGGCGGCCACCAACTATGCCATCGAAGGTGCGACCGGTGACTGGTCGGCGCTGGTGTGCTCCACCGATACCTACGAACGCACCTTGCCGGCTGGCACCCGCAAGGACGCCATGCGCTGGCTGAAGATGCACGCCCGCTACGACGACGATCATCCCTGGGAAGCCCTGGAGATCATCTGCACCCTTTGCGGCCCGCAGCTCGCCATGCCGCGCTGCCTGGCGCTGCGTGAGGCGATCTGCAAGAGCTACGGCTACATGCGCATGTTCCTCGACCAGTGCCTGGCGTTGGAGCAGGCGCAGGGCGGGGCGCTGCGTACCTCTTCGATGAAGGTGGCGGGGTAGGGGTTTCGCGGGGCTTGCCTGACGATTTGGCGCGGGGTGCGCCCTCTCCCTGAAGGGAGAGGGCAGGGGAGAGGGCTCTTCACCGAAGTCAAAATCAGCCTCAAGGCACGAGAATGATCTTCTCGCTGCTGCCTTCGTTGATCTCGTGATAGCGCTGCACGCCCTCGCTCAGCGGCACTTCGCGCAGGCCGGTGGGCAGCGGCAACCTGCCGTCGTCGAACCACTGGCCGAACTGGCGCAGCATCGCGGCGCAGGCAACGGTGTCGTACAGCAGCGAATTCACTCCCACCACCGAACCGCCGCGGCGATACAGCGCCAGGGCTGGCAACTGCACGTGGCCGTCCACCGGTGCGGCGATGATGGCGATGCGGCCGAAGGTCGCCAGGGCGGAGACCGCCGCCGGCAGCCAGAAACCGGTGGTGTCGAAAATCACCTCGGCGCCGCCGGGGAAGTGCTCTTCTACCTGCGCTGCCAGAGTGTCCGCCGAGCCCAGCAGAATGCTCGGCACGCTCTGGGCCTGCAATTCCACCTGTGATTCGGCACGTCTTACCGCGCCCAGCACTTGCGCGCCACGGGCCTTGGCCAGGGAGATGGCCGCCGCGCCGACGGCACCGGAACCGATCACCAGCAGGCGGGTGCCGGCACCGACCTGGCTGCGTTCCAGGGCGTCCCAGGCGGTGGTGAAGGGGACGCCGCAGCTGGCTGCCTGGGCGAAACTCATGCGTTCGGGCATCAGCGCCACACCGCCGACCGGCACGCTCATCCGTTGCGCGTGGCTGCCGTTGCGGGTGAAGCCCAGCCCCTTGCCGGTGCCCCAGACGGATTTGCCCAGCAGTTCGGCCGGACCTTTCACCACGGTGCCGGCGAAATCACGGCCGGGCACGCGGGGCAGGGTGGTGTAGGGGAAGCGGCCGAGGACGTTCTTCACGTCGCTGGGGTTCAGGCCGGCGGCATGGATTTCCACCAGCACTTCATCGGCGGCGGGCACCGGGTCGGCAATGTCGGTGAAGCTCAGGGCGGCGAGGTCGCCGGTACGGTCGAATTGCAGGGCTTTCATGGCACGGGTCCTTGGCAATCAGTGGGAGAGGGTGATCAGTGGAGCCAGCGGGTCAGCAGTGGCAGGGCGTTCTCGCCAATCTGCATGCCCAGCAGGCCGATCAGCGCCACCAGCGGCGGCGCTGGCGAGCGGAAGTCGAGGAAGTGGTAGGCGAGGCCGACGGCGATGCCGATGGCCAGGGAGATCAGGTAACTCATGGTGTCCTCCGTGGATGGTTCCGGCGGCTGGCGGGAGTGGAACCAGTCTAGGAGCCGTGCCTTGGCGCCGCCGGTCATTGGCTTCGGAATATCGGACAGATGTCGGTGGGGAGTATGGGATGGGCGTGCCGGGCGCGAGAGAAGGCTGGGCCACTTCGTAGGGCGGATAACGCGCCAGCGTTATCCGCCGCGAGGTATTCGGCGGATAAGCCGTTTCAGGTTCTGCGCCCTGCGGTCCTGCCGTCGGCTTGGGTGTTTTTGCGCCGCATCGGCGTGGGCTAGGACGTCTTGTTTCGCCTCTCGGCGAGTCCCTTTTGTCAAACGCCACAAAAGGAACCAAAAAGTCTTGCCCCGGACATCCGGTTTTTCGCTCAGGCGAAAAATTCCCTCGTTGAATCGAAGTTTCAGGGGCACGCTGCGAAGGGCCATCCCTGGCCCATCGCAGCTCTCGCGACATCCATGTCGCTCAACCCCTGAAACTCCAATTCAACGAGGCCTCCTGAACGGGGCATTCCGGAGCGCTTGGATGTTTCTCTGGAAGTCTTCTAGAAGCTGGAGCCGGAGCCGGAGCCGGAGCCGGAGCCGGAGCCAGAGCCAGAGCCAGAGCCAGAGCGTGGAGCACGCTTTTCCTGTAGGAGCGAGCTTGCTCGCGAACCCGCAAGGCACGGTGCAATGCCGTTCGCGAGCAAGCTCGCTCCTACGAAAGGCCCGGCCTACCGGGCGCAGTATTCCGACGGCGCCACGCCCAGCTCACGGCGGAACATCTCGCTGAAGCTCCCCGGCTGATACCCCAGTCCATGGGCGATCTGGCTCACCGCGAGGCCTTCGCTGAGCTGCGCCACCGCCGTGGCCAGTTGTACCTGCCGCCGCCACTGGGCGAAGCCCATGCCCAGGCTGCGCTGAAACAGGCGGGCGAGGGTGCGTACGCTGGCGCCGGCGTCGGCGGCGTGCTGCTCGAAGGAAATCTCCTGACTCGGCTCGGCCATCACCGCCAGGCACAGGCTGAGCAGGCGGCGGTCGGAGTCATCCGGCAGCGGCACGCGCAACAGCAGGCTGCGAGCGCGTTGCAACTCCAGCACGGCCAGCTGCGACAGCGCCTGGTAGTACTCGGAGTCGGGCTCGCTCTCGTGCTGCACCAGGGTGACGATCAGCTCGCGCAGCAGCCCGCCCACCTCGAAGGCCTGCACCTGCTCGCCGAGCGAATCCGCTGTCCCAGGCCGCAGGTAGATGTTGCGCATCTGCAGCTCGCTGACCACGCGGATGCCGTGGGGCACCTGCGGCGGTAGCCAGACGGCGCGGTTGGGCGGAACCAGCAGCGCTTCGGACGGCGTTTCCAGCCACATCACCCCGGACATGGCGTAGAGCACCTGTCCCCAGTCGTGGGAGTGCGGCTCGATGTGCAAGCCGCGCGGATAGCTGCGGGCCAGGGCGCGCAGGGAAGCGGGCGTGGAATCGAAGTCAGGAGGCGCGGCACGGGCCATGGGACGAGTCGGGCAGGGGAGATGGGCCGCATGGTAGCCGCCGCATGGCGCCCTGACGAGAGCGCGGCACTCGCACTGGCAGGCTGGCGCACCACCTTGTCACGATTTCTTTACGCTGCGGCGGCTTGCCGCACGGGGCTTTTCATCGCGTAAGGATTTCTTGCCGGGCCCTGCGGCCAGGCGTGCCGTAAACCCTCGACGCCCGGCTTGTTCCAAAGCCCCGCGACAGTTGTGATGAAGGCATTCCAGACGCCTGGACGGCCTCGCGCCGAGCCAGCCGATAACGACAACGAGGAGGCCGGATGAACGCCGTGACCAAGATCGAACAACACAATCCCCTCGGCACCGACGGCTTCGAGTTCGTCGAGTTCACCGCCCCCGACGCCCAGGGCATCGAGCAACTGCGCCAGCTGTTCACCGGCATGGGCTTCACCGAGACCGCCAAACACCGTTCCAAGGAAGTCTTCCTGTTCCAGCAGAACGACATCAACATCGTGCTCAACGGCAGCCCCACCGGCCACGTCCACGAGTTCGCCAAGAAACACGGTCCCAGCGCCTGCGCCATGGCCTTCCGGGTGAAGAATGCAGCGCAGGCCGCCGCCTACGTCGAATCCCAGGGCGCCAAGCTGGTGGGCAGCCACGCCAACTTCGGCGAGCTGAACATCCCTTGCGTTGAAGGCATCGGCGGTTCGCTGCTGTATCTCGTCGACCGTTACGGCGACAAGAGCATCTATGACGTCGACTTCGAGTTCATCGAAGGCCGTTCGGCCCGCGACAATGCCGTCGGCCTGCTGTGCATCGACCACCTGACCCACAACGTCAAGCGCGGCCAGATGGACGTTTGGTCCGGCTTCTACGAGCGTATCGCCAACTTCCGCGAGATTCGCTACTTCGACATCGAAGGCAAGCTCACCGGCCTGCTGTCCCGCGCCATGACCGCGCCGTGCGGGAAGATCCGCATCCCGATCAACGAGTCGGCGGACGACAAGTCGCAGATCGAGGAATTCATCCGCGAATACCACGGCGAAGGCATCCAGCACATCGCCCTGACCACCGAGGACATCTACGCCACCGTGCGCCAGCTGCGCGCCAACGGTGTGGACTTCATGAGCACCCCGGACACCTATTACGCCAAGGTCGATACTCGCGTCGCCGGTCACGGCGAGCCGCTGGAGCAACTGCGCGAGCTGAACATCCTCATCGACGGCGCGCCGGGCGACGACGGCATCCTGCTGCAGATCTTCACCAACACGGTGATCGGCCCGATCTTCTTCGAGATCATCCAGCGCAAGGGCAACCAGGGCTTCGGCGAGGGCAACTTCAAGGCCCTGTTCGAATCCATCGAGGAAGACCAGATTCGCCGCGGCGTGATCTCCGAGCAGTAACCTGATCGAGGGCGGCCGCCAGATCCGCGCGGCCGCCTGCGGAGAACCGCCATGCTCACCCTGTATTCCTACTGGCGCTCCAGCGCCGCCTACCGCGTGCGCATCGCCCTCGATCTGAAAGGCCTGGCCTACCGCCAGGTGCCGGTGCACCTGGTTAAGGACGGCGGGCAACAGCATGCCGCCGAGTACAAGTCGCTCAACCCGCAGGAACTGGTGCCGTTGCTGGTGGACGGCGACGCGCGCATTGCCCAGTCCCTGGCGATCCTCGAATACCTCGACGAAACCCACCCGCAACCCGGCCTGTTGCCGCGCGATCCGCTGCAACGTGCCCAGGTCCGCGCGTTGTCCCTGCACATCGCTTGCGACATCCACCCGCTGAACAACCTGCGCGTGCTGCAGTACCTCGGCGGCCCGCTGGGTGTGGCGGACGAGGCGAAGAACCAGTGGATTCGCCACTGGGTCGAGACCGGCTTGCGAGCAGTGGAAGAGGGCGTCGCCAACTGGACCGGGCCGTTGTCATTGGGCGAGCGCCCCGGTTACTTCGAGGCCTGCCTGATTCCCCAGCTGTACAACGCGCGGCGCTTCGACTGCGACCTTTCCGGTTGCCCGCGCCTGCTCGCCATTGCCGCGCGCTGCGAATCCCTCGAAGCCTTCCAGCAGGCCGCTCCGGAGGTGCAGCCCGACGCTCAGTGATGGGCGACGCGGGCCTCACCGTGCAAGAGCCCATTGCTGAAAAGCGCCGGCCAGACTTTGTGCCGGGCAGCGCGCGATTGACCGCGCGGCCCGACCTTTCCTAGAGTGACCGGGCCATTTTTCGTCAGAGGGATACTCATGAAAAAAGCACTTTTGCTGCTCGCTGCAGCTGTGCCGGTCCTCCTCGTCGCCTGCGGCGGGGAAGAGAAGAAAGCCCCCCAGGTCGATGCGCTGGTCCTGCCCGGTGACGCCAAGCTGGATTCGCGCAGCGTCTCCTACAAGTGCGAGGACGGCCGCAAGATCAGCGTGCAGTACCTGAACAAGGGCGACAACAGCCTGGCCGTTGTGCCGGTGACCGACGCCTCGACCCTGGTGTTCAGCAACGTCATCGCCGCTTCCGGTGCTCGCTACGCGGCGGGCCGCTATGTGTGGTGGACCAAGGGCCAGGACGCCACCCTCTACAACGAGTGGACCGGCGGTGAGCCCAGCAATGGCGTGGCCTGCAAGGAAAACTGATTCTTCCTGCGGCGCACGAACGAAAAAGCCCGGCGGATGCCGGGCTTTTTCATGGGCGGGAAAGTGCACTTGTAGGAGCGGGCCATGCCCGCGATCGCGCGCATGGCGCGCTCCTACAATTCGTGCCGGGTCAGAAGGTGAACTCCAGGTTCACCGTCGGCGTCGAGGTGCGCGTGCCGCGTCCGCCGTCCACGCCGAACTTGTTGTGCCAGTACTCGTAGCCCACGCCCAGCCACAGGTTCGGCTGGCGCTTGGTGCCCGGCAGGGTGGCGAACATCAGCGAGGTACGGATCAGCGTCTCCGGTGCGGTGTCGTTGTCGTTGTAGTCCTCGCCCTTTTCCCCGGTGTAGTTGAGGAAGCCCTGGAACTTCGCCCCGTGGTCGCCCAGCTGGAACGGCCGCAGCCAGGCCAGGTTGACCATGTAGGTCGGGTCGAAGGTGTGGTCCGGGTGTTTCACATTGGGAATGCCCGAGTGGTTCTTCTCGCGGTAGTAGAACAGCGACAGGTCCAGCACGCCGGGACCGTTGAACTTCAGGGTCGGGCCGATCACCAGTGCGCGCTTCTTCGCCGAGCCGAGGTTGTTGTTGCGACTGGCGTCGAAGCCGAAGGTCAGCGCGTGGTCCTTGATCAGCCCCTTGCCTTGCGGCACGTCGAACACCCGCGAGGCGAACAGCTGGCTGCGGAACACCCCGTAGACCTCGCTGCTGCCGTGGTCGGTGCCCTTGCGCGGGTCGTCACTGTCGGACTGCAGTACATCGAGATGGAAGAAGTTGCTGCCGTAGCGGTAACCATCGGCGTGGCTGAAGCTGAAGATGCGCTTGCTGATGTCGTGGGGGTTGTTGGGGTTGGTGAAGCCCTTGCCGTAGCGGAAGCCCAGCGTGTTGCTGGTCCACTCGAAGAAGCGATCGTCGTCGGCCTGCGCCATGCCCAGCGGGGCGAGCACCAGCGCAGTACCGAGGGCGAACCGGCGGCCGTTGCTCAGGCGGCGGCTGGAACGCGGTTGGGGGCGGGCGGCGTCAAGGGCCGTCATCGCGGATGAAACCATGCTGCACCTCTGTTTTTTCTTGTTTTTGTGGCTTCGGGGCCGGCGTCCCGCAGGCTGAACTGCGGTCGGTGACAGGCTGGGTTCTAATGGTGAATTGAAGACATTGCAAGAAAAACTTGTGCACATATTCGTATACAAAAATTGACGCGAAAGTCAGGAACGGGCGCTCTACGCCGGGCTAGATAGCGTCGCGACACACGCGGCCATGCGCGTTATCCTGATGATCATTTCCCGTCCGAATCCAATCCATGCTGCAGATTTCCAACACGGTGCAGATCCCCGATGCCGAGATCGAGCTGAGTGCCATCCGCGCCCAGGGCGCTGGCGGTCAGAACGTCAACAAGGTCTCCAGCGCCGTGCACCTGCGCTTCGACATCCGCGCCTCGTCGCTGCCCGAGTTCTACAAGGAGCGCCTGCTGGCGCTGAGCGACCAGCGCATCACCAGCGATGGCGTGGTGGTGATCAAGGCGCAGCAATTTCGCACGCAGGAACAGAACCGTGAGGACGCGCTGAACCGGCTGGTGGAGCTGATCCGCAGCGCGACAGTGGTGCAGAAGAAGCGCCGGCCGACCAAGCCGACGCTGGGCTCGAAGACGCGTCGGCTGGACGGCAAGAGCAAGCGCGGGTCGATCAAGGCGGGGCGGGGGAAGGTGGATTTCTGAGACATCACAGCCCCCTGTAGGAGCGCGCCGTGCGCGCGATCGCGGGCATGGCCCGCTCCTACAGGGGACTCCAGCGGCCGGTTCAGTGCACCAGCATCCCGGTGAACACATAGGCCTGCGCCAGTGTGATCAGCCCGATGAACGCGGCGAAGATCAGGCTGTGCTTGACCGTAAAGCGGAACAGGTCGGACTCGCGCCCGACCATCCCGGTAGCCGCGCAGGCCACGGCGATGGACTGCGGCGAGATCATCTTGCCGGTCACCCCGCCGGTGGTGTTGGCCGCCACCAGCAGCGTGTCGCTGACTCCGAGCTGGTGTGCGGTGGTCGCCTGCAATGAGCCGAACAGGGCGTTGGACGATGTATCCGAACCGGTCAGGAACACTCCCAGCCAGCCGAGGAAGGGCGAGAAGAACGGGAAGGCCGCGCCTGTCCCGGCGAGCACCAGCGCCAGGGTGGTGGACATCCCCGAGTAGTTGGTGACGAAGGCGAAGGCCAGCACCATGCCGATGGTCAGTACCGGCCACTTCAACTCCTTCAGCGTCTCGCCGAAGGTTGCCGCTCCGCTCTTCACGCCGATGCGCAGGATGGCCATGGAGATCAGCGCCGCGAGGAAGATCGCCGTGCCGCTGGCCGAGACCAGGTCGAACTTGTACACCGCCGGCATCGGAGTTGGATTGGCGACGATGGGTGCCGCCTTCAGGACAAGCTGGTCGAGGTAGGGCACGGCGATCACCGCTACCCAGTTTTCCAGCGCGCCGCCGGGCAGGAACATCGCCTTGAAGGGTTTCATGGTCCAGATCGTCACCAGCACGGTGAGGATCAGGAACGGCGACCAGGCCTTGATGATCTGCCCCAGGCTGTACTCGGATTCCTGGCGCTGACCGCCGCCGCCCAGGCCGCCGAGCGTCGCAGTGCCATCGGCGTTGATGCTGGAGAACTCCGTCTCGCGCAGATTCACCGGCTGCCACACGCGCAGGAACAGCGTCAGGCAGACCATGCTCAGCAGCGCCGAGGTGATGTCCGGCAGCTCCGGGCCGATGAAGTTGGAGGTAAAGAACTGGCTGATCGCGAAGGTGCCGCCGGCCACCAGCAGTGCTGGCCAGGTTTCGCGCACTCCGCGCCAGCCGTCCATCATCGCCACCAGCCAGAAAGGCACGATCACCGACAGGATCGGCAACTGCCGCCCGGCCATGGCGCCGATCTTGAACGCGTCCACTCCCGATACCTGCCCGGCGACGATGATCGGGATGCCCAAGGCGCCGAAGGCCACCGGCGCGGTGTTGGCGATCAGGCACAGCCCGGCGGCATAAAGCGGGTTGAATCCCAGGCCCACCAGCAACGCTGCGGTGATCGCCACCGGTGCGCCAAAGCCCGCCGCGCCTTCGAGAAATGCACCGAAGGAGAAGCCGATCAGCACCACCTGCAGGCGCTGGTCGGTGGTGATCGACAGCACCGAGCTGCGGATGATCTCGAACTGCCCGCTCTTCACCGTCAGCTTGTAGAGGAACACCGCCGCCACAATGATCCAGGCGATCGGCCAGAGCCCGTAGAAGAAGCCGTAGACCGCCGAGGCCAGCGCCTTGTCCACCGGCATGTGGTAGACGGTGATGGCGATCAGCAGCGACAGCACCAGGGTGATGGCGCCGGCGACGTGGCCCTTGAGGCGGAACACCGCCAGGGCGAGGAAGAAGAAAATGATCGGCACGAGGGCCGCCAGGGCCGAAAGGCCGAGGCTGCCGAGCGGGGTATAGAGTTGCTGCCAGGTTTGCATGGGGGTTGTCCCTTGTTGTTGTCGGAGGCAAAACGTCAGCGGTGGATGTGCGCGAGCGGTGGTGAGTGGTTGGGCGGTGCATGGGCACGAAGGCGCAACGGCGCCCATTGAAAAAGCCCCGGCACGTAATGCGTAGCGGGGCTTCTGGGTCTTGATCCAGACAAGCTTTGATGGACGTCGCCGCCGGCTCGCTTGCAGCCGGCGACGACCTCGGCCGGGCCTGTGGGCACCTGTCGCCACGGCCGTGCGAGTGCTTTCAAAGCGCTGACACTCCGGCGCTGGCGACCTGCGCGTCCTCGCCGGCCTTCACCCCGGAAACGCCCACTGCGCCAATTACCTGTCCGTCCAGCACCACGGGTACGCCGCCTTCGAGTGAGGTGATCAGTGGCGCGGTGACGAAGGCGGTTCGCCCGCCGTTGACCATGTCCTCGTAGCCCTTGGTTTCGCGCCGGCCCAGTGCTGCGCTGCGGGCCTTCTCGGTAGCGATGTAGGCGCTGGCCGGGGCACAGCCGTCGAGGCGTTCCAGGGCCAGTGGATGGCCTCCGTCATCGACCACCACGATGGACACTGCCCAGTGATTGCGCAGCGCTTCGTCCCGCGCGGCGGCGAGGATGCGGCCGACTTCCTGTTGGGTCAGAACGGCTTTGCTGAGCATGTTTCCACCTCGCCTTGGGAGTGGGTTTGTGGAGCGTCGGCCAATGCCTGCTCCACCAGTTCGATCCAGTGCCGCACCGGCGTGCGGCCCGCGCCGCCCAGGTGCGTCTGGCAGCCGATGTTGGCGGTGACGATGACCTCCGGATTGCCGCTTTCCAGTGCTTGCAGGCGGTTGTCGCGCAGACGCCGGGACAGTTCCGGCTGGGTCAGCGAGTAGGTCCCGGCGGAGCCGCAGCACAGGTGGCCGTCCGGCACGGCGGTGAGGCTGAAGCCCAGGCGCGTGAGCACGCCTTCCACCGCACCGCCAAGCTTCAGCGCGTGCTGCAGCGTGCACGGGCAGTGGAAGGCCAGACGTCGGTCGCCGTGCAGGTGCAACTCCTCCAGCGGTTCATCGCGCAGCACCTCGGACAGATCGCGGGACAACTCGCTGACCCGCTGAGCCTTGGCCGCATACTGCGCATCGCGCTCCAGCAGATGGCCGTAGTCGCGGACGAAGGCGCCACAGCCGCTGGCTGTCTGCACGATGGCTTCGGCACCGGCTTCGATGGACGGCCACCAGGCGTCGATATTGCGCCGCGCGCGGTCCAGGCCGTCGTCCTGGGCATTCAGGTGATAGTCCACGGCGCCACAGCAGCCGGCGTCCGCGGCCGGGATCAGGCTGATGCCGAGGCGATCCAGCACCCGCGCGGCCGCGGCGTTGGTGTTGGGCGACAGCGCTGGTTGCACACAGCCTTCGAGCATCAGCATGCGCCGCGTGTGGCGCGGCTTGGGGCGCTCCACCGGCGGCTGCGGATGCTGTGGCAGCTTGCTTTGCAGGGTTTCCGGCAGCAGTGGGTAGAAGGTCCGCCCGGCCTTGGCCAGCGCGCCGAACAGCACGGCATTCGGCACCACGGCACGCAGGCCACGGCGCAACACGCGCTCGCTGAAGGTGCGCGGCACTTGCTGCTCGACCACGGCGCGGCCGATGTCCAGCAGGTTGTGGTAATCCACGCCGGAGGGGCAGGTGCTCTCGCAGTTGCGGCAGCTCAGGCAGCGGTCCAGGTGCTCGCGGGTGCTGGCGCTGGGCTCGGTGCCTTCGAGCACCTGCTTGATCAGGTAGATACGCCCGCGTGGGCCGTCCAGCTCGTCGCCCAGCAACTGGTAGGTCGGGCAGGTGGCCGTGCAGAAGCCGCAATGCACGCAGGAGCGCAGGATGCGCTCGGCTTCCTCGGCGCGTGGCAGGTGTCTGGCCTGTTCGCTCAGATTGGTTTGCATCAGAACTCCCTGTACATCCGGCCGGGGTTGAAGATGCCCTGCGGGTCGAGCTGCTGCTTGAGACTGCGGTGGTAGCGCAGCAGGGCGGAGGGCAGCGGGTGGAAGCCGTCGTCGCCCGGCGTGCAGCGCATGGCATGGCCGCCGACTTCGGCGACGCCGTGGCGGATCAGCTCGGCGTCCGCGTCGGACTTCAGCCAGCGCTGCGCGCCGCCCCAGTCGATCAGCTGTTCGCCCGGCAGCGAAAGCGCTGGCGTCGCATTGGGCAGCGACAGCCGCCAGAGCGTGCCGGGGCCGGCGAAGAAGCCCAGGCTTTGCTCGCGCAGGTCCTGCCAGTAGTGGCTGTCGATTTCCTCGCCGCCCAGGCGCAGGCGCGCGGAGCACACCGAGCCTTCACCGCCTTCCAGGCGCAGGTGCAGCGCGGTGCCGTCATGGCAGGCGGCGGTGATCGGGATAGGCTGTGCACCCCATTCGGCGAGTTCCCCCAGCGCCTGGTGGGCGTCCATTTCCAGGCGCAGGCTGGCGCACATCCTCGGCATGGGCAGCACCTTCATCGAGACTTCGGTGATGACCCCCAGGCAGCCGAAACTGCCCGCCAGCAGACGCGACAGGTCGTAGCCGGCGACGTTCTTCATCACCTCGCCGCCGAAGCGCAGCAACTTGCCGTGGCCGGTGATCAGCCGCGTGCCGAGTACGTAGTCGCGCACCGAGCCTGACCAGGGCCGGCGCGGTCCGGAGAGTCCGGCGGCGACCATGCCGCCGAAGGTCGCGACATTGAAGCTGGGCGGTTCGCACGGCAGCATCTGCCCGGCGTCCTCCAATGTGGCTTCGATCTCCGCCAAAGGTGTGCCGGCGCGAGCGGTGAGCACCAGTTCGGTCGGGTCGTAGCTGACGATGCCGCTGTGCGAGCGCGTATCCAGCTCCACGCCGATCACCGGGCGGCCAAGAAAGGCCTTGCTGTCGCCGCCGCGAATGCGCAATGGCGTTCGCGCGCTGAGCGCTTGGTTCACCTGTTCGAGCAGGTCGGCGCTGGCGTCGGCCATCAGAAGCGCTCCAGGTCGGGGAAGGGCAGTTGGCCGTGGTGCACGTGCATCGCACCGAACTCGGCGCAGCGGTGCAGGGTCGGGATGTTCTTGCCGGGGTTGAGCAGGCGGTCCGGATCGAACGCCGCCTTCACCGCGTGGAACAGGGTCAGCTCGTCGCTGTTGAACTGCGCGCACATCTGGTTGATCTTCTCGCGCCCCACGCCGTGCTCGCCGGTGATGCTGCCGCCCACCGCCACGCAGAGTTCGAGGATCCTGCCGCCGATGGCTTCGGCGCGCTCCAGTTCGCCGGGGACGTTGGCGTCGAAGAGGATCAGCGGGTGCATGTTGCCGTCGCCGGCATGGAATACGTTGGCCACGCGCAGGCCGAATTCCTCCGACAGCTCGGCGATGCCGTGCAGCACGCGCGGCAGCTCGCGACGGGGGATGGTGCCGTCCATGCAGTAGTAGTCCGGAGAAATGCGCCCCACCGCCGGGAAGGCGTTCTTGCGCCCGGCCCAGAAGCGCACGCGCTCGGCCTCATCGCAGGCCAGGCGCACGTCGGTGGCACCGGCTGCGCGCAGCACGCCGTCGACGCGCTGGCAGTCGTCCTGCACGTCGGCTTCCACGCCGTCCAGTTCGCACAGCAGGATGGCCGCCGCGTCCACCGGGTAGCCGGCGTGGATGAAGTCCTCGGCGGCGCGGATCGACAGGTTGTCCATCATCTCCAGCCCGCCGGGGATGATGCCGGCGGCGATGATGTCGGCCACCGCGCGACCGGCCTTTTCCACCGAATCGAAACTGGCCAGCAGCACCCGCGCCACCTGCGGGCGGGGCAGCAGCTTGACGGTGACCTCGGTGACGATGCCGAGCATGCCCTCGGAGCCGGTGAACAGCGCGAGCAGGTCGAAACCGGGGCTGTCCAGGGCGTCGCTGCCCAGCGTCAGGTGCTCGCCCTCGACGGTGAGGATGTCCACCTTGAGCAGGTTGTGCACGGTCAGGCCGTACTTCAGGCAATGCACGCCGCCGGCATTCTCGGCGACGTTGCCGCCGATGGAGCAGGCGATCTGCGAGGACGGGTCGGGTGCGTAGTACAGGCCGTGTGGCGCAGCGGCCTGGGAGATCGCCAGGTTGCGCACCCCCGGCTGCACGCGGGCGAAGCGCCCCTGCGGATTGACTTCGAGAATCCGGTTGAAGCGCGCCATGACCAGCAGGATGCCTTTCTCCAGCGGCAATGCGCCGCCGGAAAGCCCGGTGCCCGCGCCGCGCGCCACCACCGGCACTTGGCGCGCATGGCAGAGCCTGAGCAGCGCCTGCACCTGCTCGATGCGTTCGGGCAGCGCCACCAGCATCGGCACGGTGCGGTAGGCGGAGAGGCCGTCGCATTCGTAGGGCTTGAGGTCTTCGGCGGTGTGCAGGAGTTCGAGGTCGGGCAGCGCCGCGCGCAGCTCGGCCAGCAGGGCGGACTTGTCGACGGCAGGCAGCGCGCCGTCGACGCGCTCATCAAAGAGGATATTCATGGGCCACGGTGCTCTGATCTTGTTATTGGACGAGCCCGTCAGGCGGGCTTCTTGAGCCACAGCGTCGTGACCATGCGGCCGCCCTTCGTACCGCGTCCATTGCCAATCCAACTGGTCCTACCAGTTCGTAAGCGCTGACCGGGTGGAAAGGCCCTTTCCTGGCAGCTAGGGTTCTTGGCGACAGGACTGGCGAGCAGACACTGGTCCTACCAGTTGTGGAGATCAGTGATGACGACTCACCCACAGGGCAAGCAGCGCGTCGCCGACCAGGTGGCCGAGAAGATCGAGCGGCTGATCGTCGATGGCGTACTCAAGGTCGGCCAGGCGCTGCCCTCGGAGCGGCGCCTGGTGGAGAAGCTCGGCTGTTCGCGCTCGGCGTTGCGCGAAGGGCTGCGCGCGTTGCGAGGGCGGGGCATCGTCGATACCGAGCAGGGGCGCGGTTCGTTCGTCGCCGACTTGAACGGCGCGGAAGACGTTTCGCCGCTGCTGCACCTGTTCCGCTCGCAGCCGCGCACGCTCTACGACCTGCTGGAAGTGCGCGCGCTGCTGGAAGGGGAGTCCGCGCGTTTGGCCGCGCTGCGCGCCACCGAGGTCGACCTGCTGCTGATCGGCCGGCGTTTCGAGGAGATGCATGCCGCCTTCGACGAACCGCAACCACTGGACCCGCGCGAGCATGCGCGGCGCGATCACGCCTTCCACCAGGCGATCAGCGAGGCCTCGCACAACCCGGTGCTGGTGCACACGCTGCAGTCGCTCAACGAGCTGATGCTGAGCACCGTGTTCGCCTCGGTGAACAACCTCTACAACCGGCCACCGCAGAAGCGCCAGATCGATCGCCAGCATGCGCGGCTGTACCGCGCCCTCTGCGAGCGTCAGCCGGAACAGGCGCAGCGCGCCGCCCGAGAACATATCCACAGCGTGCGGGACAACCTGCGGGAGATCGAGCAGGAGGAACAGCGCCTGGTGCGCGCGACCTTGCGGCTCGAGGGTTGGAAGTGATGTAGGAGTGGACTTCGTCCGCGATCGATCCCCGGCCCCTCCGAGGCGGCCGGTTGCACATCGCGGACGGAGTCCGCTCCTACCGGATAGACCAGCGTCCGGGATCGGCCCTCACCCTAACCCTCTCCCAGTGGGAGAGGGGATCGAGCGGTGCAGGTTGAAACCACGGCATCAGCCGGCACGATCTGCTCCCTCTCCCCCTGGGAGAGGGCTGGGGTGAGGGAAATTCCGTGGCACACACTGACCCACTGCGCCGCACTCACCGGCCATGCCAGTCTTCAACTCTTGCGGGGATAGCCCTTGTAGGAGCGAGCTTGCTCGCGAACGGTGTTTTCCGGCAGCTCCAGCGCTAGGCGGTTCGCGAGCAAGCTCGCTCCTACAGGGCCGTCGCCACTTGCGCTATTTGTCGTGCAATGCCGGCTCGGCGTGCTTGGACCGTCCATCGCGTACAGGCCCCGCTCCTGCGTGGTTACGGGTTTTGCGTTCGCGCATCTCCGCCAGCATGCGCTCGGCATTCGCGGCACAGCCCATGCCCTCGGGTTTGTTCTCGATGCCGTCGATCACTTCCAGCAGGCGTAGGCGGTTCTGCCGCAGCTGCTGCTCCATCGCCTCGATCTCCGCGACCTTGCGGCGCAGGCCGGCGACCAGTTCGCCGTGGCCGTTCTCGATAGGGTTGGAGTGCGGCAGCAGGCTGCGGATTTCTTCCAGGCTGAAACCGGTCTGCTGGGCGCTACGGATGATCTCCAGCAGGTCGAGGGTTTCCGGCGGATAGGCGCGGTAGCCGTTGGCCAGGCGGCGCGCCGGGGCGATCAGCCCGCTGGCTTCGTAGAAGCGGATGCGCGAGGGCGCCAGACCGCTGAGGCTGGCCAGTTCACCGATTTTCATGCTGGGCTCCGAAAGGGGCTTGACCTTGAAGTGAACTTTAAACTTAGCCTTGCTCGCACCACAACCTCGGAGCCGCCCCATGTCCCCGTTCCAGCCCCTGCGCCTGCCCAACGGCGGCGAAGTCCCCAACCGTATCGCCAAGGCCGCCATGGAAGAGAACATGGCCGACGCCGACCAGGCGCCCTCGGCCGCGTTGCTGCGCCTCTACCAGGCCTGGGCGGACGGCGGTGTCGGCCTGATCCTCAGCGGCAACGTGATGATCGACGGCCGCGCCATGACCGGCCCCGGCGGCGTGGTGCTGGAAAACGACCGGCATCTCGAGCGCTTCCGCGAATGGGCGCGCGTTGGCCGCTCCCGCGGCGCGCAGTTCTGGTTGCAGCTCAACCACCCCGGTCGCCAGGTGCAGACCAATCTCGGCCAGGGCGCCATCGCACCCTCGGTGGTGCCGCTGGAAATGGGCAAGTTCTCCAAGCTGTTCGCCGTCGCCCGCGAGATGAGCGAAGGCGATATCGCCGAGGTGATCCAGCGCTTCGTCCGCGCCGCCAAACTGGCGGAGCAGGCCGGCTTCACCGGCGTGCAGATCCACGCGGCGCACGGCTATCTGCTCAGCCAGTTTCTCTCGCCGCTGGCCAACAAGCGCCAGGACCGCTGGGGCGGTTCGCTGGAGAACCGCGCGCGCTTGCTGCTGGAGGTCGTTCGCGCGGTGCGCGCCGAGGTGTCGCCAGCGTTCTGCGTCGGGGTGAAGATCAACTCCGCCGACTTCCAGCGCGGCGGCTTCGACGCCAGCGATGCGCGTCAGGTGATCGAGTGGCTGAACGATGAGCAGGTCGATCTGGTCGAGCTCTCCGGGGGCAGCTACGAGGCGCCGGCCATGCAGGGCGATGCCCGCGACGGCCGTACCCTGGCGCGCGAGGCCTACTTCCTCGAGTTCGCTCGCGAGATGCGTGACGCGGCGCGCATGCCGCTGATGGTGACCGGCGGCATCCGTCGCCTGCCGGTGGCGGAGCAGGTGCTGGACAGCGGGCTGGAAATGGTCGGCATCGGCACCGCCCTGGCGCTCGAGCCGCAGCTGGTGCTGCACTGGCAGCGCGGCAGCCAGAGCCAACCGCAGCTGCCGCCGATCCGCTGGCGCTCCAAACCGCTGGCGGCGCTGGCCTACATGGCGCTGGTCAAGCTGCAGCTGCACCGCATCGGCGCTCACCGTGCGCCCAATCCACAGGCCTCACCGTGGCGCACGCTGGTGATGGAACAGTGGCGCACGCTGCGCCGGGCCAGGCAGTACCGTCGCTGGGCGGCGCGACAGATCAGCTGAGCTGGTTCGCCACTCCCGTAGGATGGCGTGGAGCGAAGCGATACCCATCGACTTCTGCCGCATCGACAGCATGGGTATCGCTTAGGCTCCACACATCCTACGGTCTGACGCCTTCGCAGGATGGCGTGGAGCGAAGCGATACCCATCGACTTCTGCCGCATTGGCAGCATGGGTATCGCTTAGGCTCCACCCATCCTACGGGGCTGTAGGAGCGGGCCATGCCCGCGATCGCGCGCATGGCGCGCTCCTACATTCAGGTCGATCAAGCCTGCTGCCGCGTCGCCGCCAGCACGATCTCGCGGATGCATACGCCCTGCGGCTGGTTGTAGGCGTAGCCGATGGCGCTGGCCACGTCCCCGGCGCTGAGCACCTTGCCGCCCATCTCGCGCTTCCAGTCCTGGTAGCCGCTCTTGATCGCCTCGTCCGTGGTGTGGCTGAGCAGTTCGGTCTCCACCGCGCCGGGGGCGATGGTGACGACACGGACGTTATGCGCCGCGACTTCCTCGCGCAGGTTCTCGGAGATGGCGTGCACCGCGAACTTGGTGCCGACGTAGGCCACGTGGTTGGGGAAGGTCTTGCGCCCGGCGACCGAGCTGACGTTGATCACGGTGCCCTGGTTGCGCTCGACCATGCCTTTGAGCACAGCATGCACGCCGTTGAGCAGGCCTTTCACGTTGACGTCGAGCATGCGCTCCCATTCGGCCGGGTCCTGCTCGACCATGTTGCCCAGCAGCATCACGCCGGCGTTGTTCACCAGCGCGTCGGTCGGGCCGAAGCGTTTCTCGGCTTCTGCCACGGCGGCCAGCAGCGCTTCGCGGTCGGTCACGTCCACTGCGCGACACAGCGCGTTGGGCAGCTTCAGCGCTTCCAGGCGATCAATGCGCCGGGCCAGCAACAGCAGCGGGTGACCCTGTTGGGAAAGAGGCGGGCGGTGGCTTCGCCGATGCCGGAACTGGCGCCGGTGACGATGATCAGTGGCTTGCTCATGGTGGTTCTCCTGCAATCGAAAATCTGGATGCCTGGACGATGCAGTGAAGTATATTTACCGAGTTCTCGCCTGAAAAATGGCTTATTCCTGTGTCTGGCATCGGGATTTCCTATGGATATTCGTCAGCTCGCCGCCTTCGTCGCCGTCTTCGAAGAGCGCAACATCACCGCCGCCGCCCAGCGCCTGTTCGTCAGCCAGCCGACGTTGTCCGCCACCGTGCGCCAATTGGAAGAGAGCCTGGGCACCGAGCTGTTCGTGCGCCAGCCGCGTGGCGTGGATGTCAGCGAGGCAGCGCGCACCTTGTACCCGCGAGCTCGTGCCCTGCTGGCCGAGGCGGACGGGTTGCGCAACCTGTTCCGTCAGTCCTCGGAGCGGCAGCCGCTGCACCTGGGTGTGGAAGGGGATATCAGCGCCGAGCAGATCGAGCGCTTCGTCGGTCTGGCCAGGCAGGCGATCCCGAATCTGCAACTGCACCTGGAGGAGGGCTGCGTGGGAGAGGCGCGGCTGGCGGCGGAGGAGTTCTGCTGCGAGGACGAACTCTTCGTTCCGGTGTGGGACGACCCCTACGTAGTGGCGCTGCCTCCTGGCGAAGAGGGCGCACAAGCCGGCGCCTGGATCACTTGTCCGTCCCATCCATCGCACCAGCGCCTGATGACGGCCTACGGCAGCGCACCGGTGGTGGCGCAGGCCAGCACCCTGAATCTTGCCCTGCGGCTGGTCAGCGCCGGCCTGGGGGCGGCGATTCTTCCCGCTTCGCTGCTGAGCGGTGCTCCGGCTGTAAGGACCGGGGCCTTGCACCTGCCGTTACCGGTGCGCCGCATCGGCCTCTGCCACGCTGCCCGGGCGCTTGAGCAGCCGGCGGTGCGCGGGCTCTACGACTTCCTGCGAGCCCGCGAGTCGGCCTGATTCAGGCCCGGGTCTTCTGCGCAGCGGGCGAACTCAGGCTCAGCAGCAGGACCAGCGAGGCCGCGAGGATCTGCAGGCTCGCATAGCCGTTGGTGGTGGCGATCAGGCCGTAGCGCTGGATGGCCAGCCCGGCAAGAATCGCCGGCACACTGAAGGCCAGGTAGCTCAGCACGTAGAAGCTTGCCATCAGCGCGCCACGCTCGTGGGCATGGGCCAGCGGCACCACTGAGCGCAACGCGCCGAGGAAGGCGCCGCCGAAACCCAGGCCGGCGACGGCGGTGCCGAGGAAGAACAGCCAGAGGTTGGCGCTGTCCACGCCGAGCAGGGTGACCAGCAGGCCGAAGATCAGCGCCAGGCCGCCACGGCGCAGGATCACCGGCGCCGGCTGGTTGCGCAGGGCGAAGATCGCCACGGCGCCGCAGAAGCACAGCAGCGACACCAGTCCGCCACCGATCATCGGCACCTGCAATCCGGTCACCTGCCGCGCCAGGGTCGGCCCCAGCGACAGGTAGAAACCGCCCAGCGCCCAGAGGCTGGCGTTGAGTGGCGCGACGCTCCAGAACGCCCGGCGCGCTTGCGGGGGAACGCGGATGCGCGGCTTCAGCGAGGCCCAGGCGCCGGGCTGCGGGCTGACGCTTTCCGGCAACCAGCGCAGCAGCATCAGCGCCAGCGCGAAGACCACCAGCAGCCAGACGTAGACGCGGTGCAGCGGGTCGCCGCCGAACTGCACCAGGGCGCTGCTGCCCAGTGCGCCCAACGCCATGCCGAGCATGGGCGCCACGCTGTTGATCAGCGGGCCACGCTCGCGGTCGATGTCCAGCATCGCGGCGCCCAGCACGGCGGTGGCGATGCCGGTGGCGAAACCTTGCAGCAGCCGTGCGGCGATCAGCAGCTCCACCGAATTGGCGTAGAGGAACACGCTCATCGCCAGCAACTCGGTGATCAGCGCCGCACGGATCAGCGGGCGACGGCCGAGGTAGTCCGACAGCGAGCCGAACACCAGCAGCGCCAGCATCAGCCCGCCGGCGTAGATGCTGAACGCCAGCGTCAGCAGGGCCGGGGAAAACTGCCAGGACTCGCGGTACAGCGCATAGAGCGGCGTGGGCGCCGCGGCGGCGGCGAGGAAGGCCATGAGGATGGCTGTCAGCAGCAGCGCCGGGAAAACGCCGGGCGCGCTTTTGGGTGAGGTCTGTGCCATGATTCAGCTCACAAAGGCTAAGATTTTGCTTTTGCGAGATGCTGGACCCGTTTTCGGATAAAAGCAAATTCTTTGCTTTAAGGTGCTTATGGCAATCAATCAGGGTGTTCGACCGGGCGGCCGCAGCGCGCGGGTACAGGCGTCGGTGCACAAGGCTGTGCAGGAATTGCTTCAGGAGCGCGACCGCGCCGAACTGACGGTGCCGCTGATCGCCTCACGCGCTGGCGTCACGCCCTCGACCATCTACCGGCGCTGGGGCGATCTCAGCGAACTGCTGGGCGACGTCGCCCTGGAGCGCATCCGTCCGGACGCCGAGCCCGCCGACACCGGTAGCCTGCGCGGCGACCTGCTGGCCTGGGGCGAACAGTACATGGAGGAGACGGCCTCGGTGCCCGGCCGTGCGGTGGTGCTCGACCTGCTGGCGGCCGGCGGCGGCTGCTCCGGGCGCTGCATGGCGATTGCCTGCGGCCAGTTCGACATCATCCTGCTGCGCGCCAGGGAGCGCGGCGAAAAGCTGCCGGAGCTGGATCGCATCGTCGACCGGCTGATGGCGCCGCTGGTCTACCGCATCCTGTTTTCCGGCGAGGAGCTCGAGGTGGCGTATGTCGCGCGGTTGGTCGATCTGACGCTGGAAGGGTTGTAACGGATTCGCGGGCCGGCTCCGCGCCTGCCATTGACGTATTCGTAGGATGGCGCGGAGCGCAGCGATACCCATCGATCCTGGCTACCCGTCTGGAAGGGTTATGAGCACCGCTCAGTACCCCTGTAGGAGCGGGCCATGCCCGCGATCGCGCGCATGGCGCGCTCCTACAGGTCAGTACCGGTGCTTCGAATGGCATCCGCCCACGACTGAAGAGCGTCGCAGGCTGCGAGCGCAATCTCTTCATCGCTACGCCCGGCAAACACCCGCTCCAGCGCATCCGCCGCGATCAGCCCGGCAACGGTCGGCGTGCCTACGGCGTCGGTGAGGTCCAGCCACTCGCCGAAGCTGGCCGGCGTGTCGTACCAGCGCAGGTAACCCGAGGGCGAAACCGGCCACCAGCGCTCGTCGAATTGCAGCACGACTTTCTCAAGTTGCCCCATGCCCAGGTGGTCGAGCGCAGTCTGCTGCGCGGGTGGCAAAGGCGGATTGAAGTGAATGTCGCGCAGCACGCCGACAGGTGCGGTGCAGATGCAGAAGTCGGCGCTCTCATCAGCCACTTGCACCTGATCGCCAGACCAATCGATGGCCGTCACCGGCTGGTTGAGGCGGATATCCAGCCCTGCGGCGAGATGCTCGACCAGTTGTGAATACCCCTGCGGCAGGAAACGGTCGCCGGCACCGACGCCTTCTTCGTCCAGCGCATCGACCGACAGCGATTCCAGCGGCAGGCAGGCTTCCAGGATCAGGTTGGCGTCCAGGGCGAAACGGGTGGCACGGCGGATAGCTTCATCGTGTGATTCGAGATAGCGCGCCACGCCTTCGGCCAGCGGCAGGCTGCGGTCGATCCCGGCGCGCAGGGCCTCCCAGGCAGCATCGATGTCGGGCACCGGACCATCTGCCGCTGCGGCCAGGGGCTGGCCGAAATCGGTTTCTCGCAATGGCAGGCCGAGGTGCTGGGCGTGCGCGGCAAGCGGGTTGTCATCGAAGTGCTGCAGCCAGGCGGCGCCTTCGTCCACCTTGACCGGCCCCAGGGAGATGCTGTGGACGCGGCCACCGATGCGCAGGCGGGCTTCCAGCACCACGCAGTCGATTCCAGCTTCCCGCAGACGCCGTGCGGCGGCGAGTCCGGCGAACCCCGCGCCGATCACCAGTACCCGTCGGGCACCGCTTTCGAGGGCGAGTTCGGCGGCGCGCAGGCCGTCGTTCCAGGCGCCATGGGTCATGGCCGGGGCGACGGGATTGCAGGCCTCGCCAGCCAGCACCAGTTTGCTATCCAGCGCTTTGCCCAGGCGGCGGCGATGTTCCGGCGTGCCGCCGGGCAGCAGGATGCTGTAGGCGCCGCGGCTGAAGGGATCGTCGCTCCAGTGGGTGACGTGGAAGGCGGTGGGGTGGTGGCGAAGGCTATCCATGGCGGTCTCGCTCGATAAAGAGCGACGACCTTAGAGGCGGCTAGGTGGTGAGTTCAATACTCAGATGAGCTGCCTTTGTAGGAGCGGGCCACGCCCGCGATCGCGCGCATGGCGCGCTCCTACAGGTTCTGTCCCGCGTCAGGTGCGGCTCAGGCGAATCACCGTCCGTGCCACGGATACCCCGGTGAACAGCACCACGAACAGCCGCAGCGTCTGCATCGCCAGCACCAGGCCGACGTCGGAGTGGGTGTCCACCGCGATGATCGCCATGGCGTCCAGGCCGCCGGGGCTGGTGGCGAGGTAGAGGGAGAGGAAGTCCATCCCGGTGATGGCCGCCAGCGCCCAGGCGAACAGCGCGCAGCTGGCGATCAGCCCGAGTGCGCTGACGATCATGGCCGGCAGGTGGCGGCCGACATAGGCCAGGCTTTCGCGGTCGAAGCGCAGGCCGATGTAACAGCCGATGACGCCGTAGGCCGTGGCCAGCAGCCAGTGCGGCAAGGTGATCTGCAGAACGCCGGTCAGTTGCAGCACGGCGCCGGCCACCAGTGGCACCAGCAGAGGGCCAGCCGGCAACTTCGCACCGGCGGTGGTGCAGACGAAGATCAGCAGCAGGCAGTTGATCAGGTCGGGGAGGGTAGCGGTGTCGAGGATCGGCGTGCTGTGCGCCACCGAGCCGCCGCCCTCGATGCCCAGCAGGCGACCGACCAGGGCGCCGGCCATGACCACGCAGACCACCCGCACGTACTGCATGGTGGCGACCACGCGCGGGTCGGCGCCGTTGGCCTCGGCCATCGATACCATGGCCGCCGCGCCGCCGGGTGCGGTGCCCCAGGCGGCGGTGCTGCCGGGGATGCCGCCGAAGCGCACCATCGCATAGCTGACGACGGCGGAAAGCAGCACGGTGAGCACGGTAGCGCTGAGCATCAGCGGCCAGGAGGCGACCATTGCCTGCAGCACCGACCAGCTCATGGCGTGGGCGACCAGCAGGCCGATGCAGCCTTGGCTCAAGCGGAAGGCGCTGCGCGGCAGGCGGATTTCAGCGCCGCTGACGCCAAAGGCGATGCCCACCAGCATGGGCCCGAGGAACAGTGCGGCGGGAATGCCGAGCCAGGTCAGCAGTTGCCCGGCGCCTCCGGCCCCGAGTGCCAGGGCCAGCCATTGCAGACTGACGGGGATGCGGGCGACGGACAGGGCGGGGCGACTGGACACGGACGGCTCCGGGCGGGGAAGACGGGCAAATTATCGGTAGCCGGATCGATCAAGTCTATTTTCTAATAGTCATGAATCCATTCCTGAAATTTATCAGTTGGCCACCATGGACCTGCGCGATCTCGCCTACTTCGAAACCATCGCTGAGCTCGGCCACCTGGGCCGCGCCGCCGAGCGCCTGGGGCGTAGCCAACCGGCACTGACCAAGAGCATCCAGCGCCTGGAGGAATCCCTCGGTGCGCGGCTGTTCCAGCGCGATGGCCGGCGGATTCGCCTGACACCGGCCGGCGAACTGATGCTCCAGCGTGCCCGGCAGCTACGGCAGGACATCGAGGAAACCCGCCGCGAGGTACGCGATTTCGCCAGCGGCGTCGTAGGTAATATCCGCCTCGGCTGCGCCGCGACCATGGCCGAGTACCTGTTGCCGCGCCTGACTGAGGACCTGCTGGCGCGGGCGCCGGACGTGACCATGAGTCTGGTGCTGGGCCAGGACGACGTGCTGCGCGAGGCACTGCGCAGCGGACGGCTGGACATGGCGATCTGCTCGCGCATCGTTGACGACCCGCAACTGAGCAGCGAGCCGCTGCTGCAGGACCAGGTGGTGGTGGTAGCCAGTCGCGACCATCCGATCTTCGACGCGCCCGTCGCCATGGCCGACCTGTGCCGCTATCGCTGGGTGCTGCCGGCCACCGGGGTGTCGTCGCGGCGCTGGATGGACGCGACCTTCCAGGCTCATCAGCTGCCGATGCCGCAGGTGCAGATCGAGACCAACGCGATCCCGATGTTGCCCAACCTGATCGCCCGCACCCGTCTGCTCAGTTTCATCGCCCGCGAGGCGCTGGCCGGCGGGCACGGGATGGACCAGTTGCGCGAGGTGAAGCTGGCCGAGACCACACTGACGCGAACCATCGGCCTGGCGGTGCGGGAGGGAGCTTATCTGTCGCCCGCCGCGCAGTTGCTGCGGGGGATGTTGCGTGAACATGCGGGCCGGTTCGGGGCGGATCTATAGGAACCGGGCCCGCCAATCGCGAGCGGGCCCGGCCAACGGCTCATCGTTCGAAGCTGCAGCCGACGCGTCCCAGCCCCTCGATCTCCAGCTCGACTACATCCCCTGGTGCAACCGGCGACATCGGCGCCAGGGCCCCGCACAGCAGGACGTCGCCGGCCTTCAGTGGCGCGTCCAGGCGTGCCATGCGCCGCGCCAGCCAGAGGCCGATGTCGAGCATCGCCGCAAGGCTCGTCCGGGTCGGCGGGAAGGCCGGAGCGCCATTGCGCAGCAGCTGCACCGCCAGCGCGGCGTCTTCCAGTCGTTCCAGCGCCACCGGCTGGTCGCCGGTCAGGTAGAGCCCCGAGCAAAGGTTGTCGGCGACCGAGTCGAGCAGGCCGATCTGCCAGTTGGTCACGGCGGTGTCGTTGATCTCGATGGCCGGGACCGCCCCGGCGATACAGGCGCGGAACGTGGCCAGGTCGAGTTCTCCCGGCGGCAGGTCGCGGCCGATGAGCAGGCCGAGTTCTGCCTCGATACGCGGTTGCAGCAGGCGTTCGCGGGCGATAGGCGCGCCGGATCGGCAGCGCAGGCCGGCGAGTAACCGGCCATACACCGGTTCGCCAACTTTCAGCGCCGCCTGCATTGCTGGCGAGATCAGCCCGGCCTTGGCGCCGGCCAGACGCTCGCCGCTGGCCAGCGCGAGGTCGATGCCCAGTGCCTGTACGCGATAGGCATCGTCCAACCCGGTGAGACCAAAGTGTGCCGCGGGCGCGGCGATGGGCGTTCGGCTGGCCCGCGCGTTGGCCAGGGCCTGGGCGGCGGCATGCAGCTTGTCGGTGGTCATCCTTGGGCTCCTCAACGGCTCGGCACTTCGCCAACGACGGTGGTGCGGTACATCTCGCGGCGCATGCCGTGGTAGTCCGACACCGGGTAGTGCCAGGTGCTGCGGTTGTCCCAGATCGCCAGGGTGCCGGCGCTCCAGCGCATGCGGCAGGTGAAGGCCGGCTGGGTGGCGATGCTGAACAGGTAGTCGAGCAGCGGCTGCGATTCGGCCGGGCGCATGCCCTTGATGCCGCTGGTGTAGGCCGGGTTGATGTAGAGGACTTTCTTGCCGGTCTCCGGATGCCTGGTGACCAGCGGGTGCGAGCGCACTTCGCCGTCATGGCTGCCGTAGCGCACCGCCATGTTTTCCATCAGGTCATTGTGCTTGGCCTCGGCGCCGTAGGCACGTTCGGGGCTGTGGATGGCGTCGAGGGTTTCCAGTTGCGCGCGCAGTTTCGGCGACAGCCATTCGTAGGCCAGCGCCAGGTTGGCGTACAGGGTGTCGCCGCCGAACGGCGGGATGTCGTGGCCGTAGAGCAGGGTGAAGGCGGGCGGGCGCTCCTGGAACGACCAGTCGCTGTGCCAGGCGCCACCGAATACCACCGGGGTCTTCTCGTTGGCCTCCTTCACCACCCGCACCACATGCGGGTGATTTTCCATGCCGACCACATAGGGCTCGCGGCCGAATTCGCCGAAGCGCAGGGTGACGGCTTCGAGGTTCTCCACGCTGAGATTCTGCCCGCGGATGAACAGCACCTTGTGCGCCAGCAGCGCCTGGCGCAGCTCGGCGTAGCCGGCTTCGTCCAGCGTGGTCAGGTCGACGTCGCTGACGTCCGCGCCGATGGCGCCGGTGGCCGGGACGATGCGGAAGTGCTTGTACTCGGCGGCGCGGTTCTGGCTCGGCAGCGCGTAGAAGAACTCGAACATGGGGAAGCCTCTTGTGAGTGTTATTGGCACCTCAAGCATGGTCAGCGCCGCCACTTTCTTCCATGATCAAGTCCGCCAAAAATTGACTATCTCCGCCAAGTAGCCGCCCGCGAGGAATCCCCGATGGACTGGCGCCAGACCCGCGAGATCACCGGAGTGCAGTACCTGCTCGACAGCGCCCGCGAGGAAGGCATCGGCGTGGACGATTGCCTGGTGGGGAGCGCCATCGCCGTGGCCGACCTGCAGGCGCGTGCCGGGCGCATCCAGGCGTGGCAGGAACTGGCGGTGATCCGCAACCTGCTGCAACGGGTCAGCCGTCCCGGTCTCGGGTTGGCGACGGGGCGGCGCTATCACCTCACCTCGCTGGGGCTGCTGGGCTTCACCATGCTTGCCAGCCGCACCTTGCAGGAGGCCTTCGAAACCTTCGGACGATTCCAGAGCCTCGCGCTGACGCTCTGCCCGGTGAGCAGCGAAGCAGAAGCGCGCGGGGTTTGGCTGGTGTACGACGACCGCGTGTTGCCCGAGGATGCCCGTGCCTTCGTGGTGGAGCGGGGCATTGCCGGATGCTGGCAGCTTTCCGGCGAATTGCTCCAGCGGCCCTTGCGGCCGCTGGCCATTCAATTGCGCAGTACGGCGCCGGGCGACACCTCGGCGTTTCTCGACACTTTCGGCATCGAGCCGGAGTTCGATGCACCGCGCAACGCCATGCTCTTCGCCCTGGAAGACCTGCAGGCGCCGCTGCCGCAAGCGCAGATCAGTGCCCGCGACAGCGGCGAGCAACTCTGCGAGCGCCTCTGTGGAGAGCTGGCGCTGACGCTGGCCGCCACACCCACCGCACGGCAGGTCCAGCAACTGCTGCTGCGCGACTCTGCCAGCCTGCTCGGCGCTGCGGCGGTGGCCGAGCGACTGGGCCTTTCCGAGCGCACGCTGCAACGCCGTCTGGCCGAAGAGGGGCAGAACCTCCAGGCACTCAACGACGGCATCAAGCAGCGCCTCGCCGAACGCCTGCTGCGCGAATCGCGCATGGACCTGCACGGCATTGCCCAGTGCCTGGGCTACGCCGAGGCGGCGAGTTTTTCCCGCGCCTTCCAGCGCTGGACGGGGCAGCCGCCGGGTCGTTGGAAACGTCAGTCCGGAACCCTGCCGACGCCCTGAAGTCGAACCGCCCGCGACGCCTCTGGAACGGGTGAAAGCCTCGAGATAGAGCCTTCTGATGTGGCCGATTGCCATCGGTCGCGGGTTAATTTCGCGCGCTTCCCATCCGTTGCCCTGAAGAGACGCATCGCTATTTTTCGCGAGGCGCCCGACAAGAAAAGGAGAATCCATGTCCTCAGCAACCTGCCTGCGCGCGTGCCTCGGAAGGCGCGGCGCGATGACCTTCAGCGCACTGCATTGGCCGGCGTGAGCCGCCCTCCAACCCTTGCACCGGCACCGGCACCGCGCGAGCGGCGCGGCCGCGTGCCCCTGGCCGGGCATCCGGCCGTCATCCGAGCATTGAGGGAATCAATGAGCAAGACCTTCCGACTGGCCGCCGTGGCCGGCAGCCTGCTGGCTGCCGGACTGCCCGCGCTGGCCTATGGCGCCGAGCTTGAGGCGCAGATCCGCTGGACCCGCTACGGCATCCCGCACATCCAGGCCAGGGACGAACTGGGCCTGGGCTACGGCATCGGCTACGCCTACGCCCGTGACAACGCCTGCCTGCTGGCCGAGGAAGTCCTCACCGCGCGGGGCGAGCGTTCGCGCTATTTCGGCGTGGATGGCAAATCTTCTGCCGGCATCGGCAACCTGCCCTCGGACTTCTTCTACACCTGGCTCAACGACAACGAGTCCCTGCGCCGCCTGCGCAGCGCCCAGCCACAGCCGATCCGCGACCTGCTCGATGGCTATGCCGCCGGCTACAACCGCTGGTTGTGGGACACCCAGGCCGCCGGCACGCAGTGCGCGGGCAAGGCCTGGCTGCGCCCGCTGGAGGCCGACGACCTGCTGCGCCTGACCCGCCGCCTGCTGGTGCAGGCCGGTGCCGGGCAGTTCGCCGAGGCGATGATGGCGGCTACACCGCCGGGGCAGGCGAGCTCCTCCGTGGTCAACGACGGCGAGGTGCTCGCCGCCATGGACCGTCGCAAAAACTTCCACCAGAACCACGGCAGCAACGCCGTCGCCGTGGGCAGCGAACGTTCTGCCGACGGCAACGGCCTGCTGCTGGCCAACCCGCACTTCCCCTGGTTCGGCGCGCTGCGCTTCTACCAGATGCACCTGACCATTCCCGGCCAGCTCGACGTGATGGGCGCATCCCTGCCCGGCATGCCGCTGGTGAACATCGGTTTCAGCAAGGACGTGGCCTGGAGCCACACGGTGGACACTTCCAGCCACTTCACCCTGTACCGCCTCGATCTCGACCCGCAGGACCCGCACAGCTACCGCGTCGATGGCCAATCGCGGCCGCTGAAGGAAATCACCCTGCGCGTTCGCGTGCTGGAGCCTAATGGCCGAGTGGGTACTCGTAGTCACACGCTGTACGAGTCCGAGTACGGCCCGTTGCTCAGCGTGCCCGGCAAATTCCCCTGGAACGCCAACGAAGCCTTCGCGGTACGCGACGCCAACCTGGGCAACGACCGCGTGCTGCAGCAGTGGTACGCCATCGATCACGCTCGCAGCCTGGACGAGCTGCGTGACAGCGTGGAGCGCGTACAGGGCATCCCGTGGGTCAACACTCTGGCCACCGATGCCGCCGGCAAGGTGCTCTACCTCAACCAGTCCGTGGTGCCGTACCTGAGCCAGCAGCAACTCGCCGACTGTGTGCTCCCCGAGTTCCAGAAGCAGGGCCTGCCGGTGTTGCAGGGCGGACGCCGCGCGTGCAACTGGTCGAGCGCACCGGGCACCCGTCACGCCGGGCTGACCCCGCCGGAGCAGATGCCGGCGCTGGAACGCGAGGACTTCGTGCAGAACTCCAACGACAGTGCCTGGATGAGCAACCCGGCGCAGCCGCTGACCGGGTTCTCGCCGCTGGTGAGCCGCGATTCGATCCCGGTCAGCGCCCGCGCGCGCTTCGCCCTCGAACGGCTGAAGGGCGACGGCAAGATCGGCCCGGACGACCTGCAGAAGATGGTCACCGATAACCGCGTCTACGTCGCCGACATGCTTCTCGACGACCTGTTGCAGCTGTGCAAACCCGCCCCGGCGGGCACCGAGGCGGCCTGCGCCGCGCTGGGCTCGTGGGACCGTCACGTCAACCTCGACAGCAATCCCGGCTTCGCCTACTTCCAGGCGTTCGTCGCGCGCTTCCTGAAGATCGAGGGTGGCTGGCGCCTGCCCTTCGATCCCAAGCTACCCCTGGCCACGCCCTCGGGCATCGCCCTGGACAAGCCGGAAGTTCGCCAGCAGGCGCAGCAGGCCCTGGTCGCCGCCGCGCAGGAGATCGATGGCCGCAAGATTCAGGCGGATGAAAAGTGGGGAGAGCTGCAACTGACCGGTGATCAGGCCAACCCCCTGGGCATCCCCGGCGGCACCGGCAACGAGGGCGTGTACAACGCCATCACCTCGGAATGGCAGGGTGACCATTACCGCGTGCTCAGCGGCAGCAGCTACATCCAGCTGGTGGATTTCACCGCTGATGGGCCGAAGGCGCGCGGACTGCTGGCGTTCTCGCAGTCCAGCGAACCCGGCTCGCCGCATCATCGTGACCAGACCGAGCTGTTCGCCCGGCAGCAATGGCCTGAGCTGCCGTTCACCGACGAGCAGATCAAGGCCGATCCGGAGCTGAAGGTGCTGGAGTTGCGCGAGCAGTGACGGAGGAGGGCGCCCTTGCGGGCGCTGTTCGCGGGCATGGCCTGCTCCTGCAAAAATCTCCACCTGTAGGAGCGGGCCATGCCCGCGAATTCCGGCAAAGCCGGGATAACGGATCGACTCCGGCTGTCACCAGCCTGACACCGAGCGCCCTTAGGCTGGCGGCAAAGCCCCCGACGCGTAGGCCGCCGCAATGCCCCTGACCAATGAATCCGTGATCCGCCGCATCCACCGCGAACTGCTCGACCACAGCGACGAAGAGCTGGAGCTGGAACTGCTGGAAGATGTGCGCAACCTCGACGAGCTGTTCGACGAGCACGCCGACGTCGACGAGGAAAAGCTCGCCCGCCGTCGTTACTTCAGCGAGTTGTTCCGCCTGCAGGGCGAACTGGTGAAGCTGCAGAGCTGGGTGGTGAAGACCGGCCACAAGGTGGTCATCCTCTTCGAAGGCCGCGATGCCGCGGGCAAGGGCGGCGTGATCAAGCGCATCACCCAGCGCCTGAACCCGCGCGTCTGCCGCGTCGCCGCGCTGCCCGCGCCAAACGACCGCGAGCAGACTCAGTGGTATTTCCAGCGCTACGTCTCGCACCTGCCGGCGGCGGGGGAGATCGTGCTGTTCGACCGCAGCTGGTACAACCGCGCCGGGGTCGAGCGGGTGATGGGGTTCTGTAACGACGAGCAGTACGAGGAGTTCTTCCGCAGCGTGCCGGAGTTCGAACGCATGCTGGCGCGCTCGGGCATCCAGCTGATCAAGTACTGGTTCTCCATCTCCGACGATGAGCAGCACCTGCGCTTCCTCAGTCGCATCCACGACCCGCTCAAGCAGTGGAAGCTCAGCCCGATGGACCTGGAGTCGCGCCGCCGCTGGGAGGCCTACACCAAGGCCAAGGAAATCATGCTCGAGCGTACCCACATCCCCGAGGCTCCCTGGTGGGTGGTGCAGGCCGACGACAAGAAGCGTGCGCGGCTGAACTGCATCAGCCATCTGCTGAACCTGATTCCCTACGAGGACGTCGAGCACCCGGCGGTGATCCTGCCTGCACGTCAGCGCCACGAGGATTACTCGCGCACGCCAACGCCGCAGCAGATCGTGGTGCCGGAGGTTTACTGAGGCGATTCCCTGTAGGAGCGCGCCATGCGCGCGATCGCGGGCATGGCCCGCTCCTACAGGTGAGCACCGGTCTGTCGTCGTGCGGAAGCCCATTGCGCTTGAGACATAACTTGTAACACTCCCCGCCGATCATGACCGGGACATCCCCCCACGCGGACTCCCAGCATGACCACCGATACCCTGGCCGCCGGCGACCTTCCCGTCGCCGAAGAACGGCCTCATCTGGAACACAAGCCTGGCCGCATCACCGCCTTCATCTTCTTCGCCGTGCTCGCCGTCGGCCTGCTGTTCTCGGCCTGGAGCCTGGTGCGCGACGTCGACAACGTCGCCACCGCGGTCACCACCTGGACGCCGTTCCTGCTGCTCGGGGTCGCCCTGTTCATTGCCCTGGGCTTCGAATTCGTCAACGGCTTCCACGACACCGCCAACGCAGTAGCCACTGTCATCTATACCCACTCGCTGCCGCCGCATTTCGCGGTGGTCTGGTCGGGCTGCTTCAACTTTCTCGGCGTGCTGCTCTCCAGCGGCGCGGTGGCCTTCGGCATCATCGCCCTGCTGCCGGTGGAGCTGATCCTGCAGGTCGGCTCCTCGGCCGGCTTCGCCATGGTCTTCGCGCTGCTGATCGCCGCCATCCTGTGGAACCTCGGCACCTGGTGGCTGGGCCTGCCGGCTTCGTCCTCGCACACCCTGATCGGCTCGATCATTGGCGTCGGCATCGCCAACGCGCTGATGCACGGCCGCGATGGCACCAGCGGCGTCGACTGGGCGCAGGCGACCAAGGTCGGCTACTCGCTGCTGCTTTCGCCGCTGATCGGCTTCGTCTGCGCCGCGCTCCTGCTGCTGGCGCTGCGCCTGCTGGTGAAGAATCGTGCGCTGTACAAGGCGCCCAAGGGCAAGACCCCGCCGCCGTGGTGGATTCGCGGCCTGCTGATCCTCACCTGCACCGGTGTGTCCTTCGCCCACGGCTCCAACGATGGGCAGAAGGGCATGGGCCTGATCATGCTGATCCTGGTCGGCACCTTGCCGATGGCCTACGCGCTGAACCGCACCATGCCGGCGGACCAGACCGTGCAGTTCGTCGCCGTCGCCGAAGTCACCCAGCAAGCGCTGGTTCGCGCCGCGCCACAGGCGGCTCCGGCTGATCCGCGTGCGGTGCTGTCGGAATATGTCCGCACCAAGGAAGCCAAGCCGGAGCTGATCCCGTCCCTGGCGGCGCTGACCGGCGCCATCGGCGCGGAAGTGAAGAGCTACGGCAGCCTGGCCCGCGTGCCGGCCGAAGCCATGGGCAACGTGCGCAACGACATGTACCTGACCAGCGAGGCGATTCGCCTGATGGACAAGGACAAGGTCGGCAACTTCGACGCGGACACCACCAGCAAGCTGGCCGCGTTCAAGGGCAAGATCGACGAGTCGACCCGCTTCATCCCGCTCTGGGTGAAGGTCGCCGTGGCTATCGCCCTCGGCCTGGGCACGATGGTCGGCTGGAAGCGCATCGTGGTTACCGTCGGCGAGAAGATCGGCAAGACCCACCTGACCTACGCCCAGGGCGCCTCGGCGGAGCTGGTGGCGATGATGACCATCGGCGCGGCGGACATGTACGGCTTGCCGGTGTCGACGACCCACGTATTGTCCTCGGGGGTGGCCGGCACCATGGCGGCCAACGGCTCGGGCCTGCAGATGCGCACCATCCGCAACCTGCTGATGGCCTGGGTGCTGACCCTGCCGGCGGCCATCGTGCTCTCCGCTTCGCTCTACTGGCTGTTCACCCATCTGTTCTGACCTTGGGTGATGCAGCGAAAACGCCGCTCCTCTGAGCGGCGTTTTCTTTGGCACCGAGCCCCCTGTAGGAGCGGGCCATGCCCGCGATCGCGCGCATGGCGCGCTCCTACAAGTGGCTTCTGCGTTTCCGACTGACCCCGCTTGAAATATCGAACGCGTGGTGCGTATTTTGTACGGGCTCGCGCACCTCGCGCGGCGTCCTGTGACAAGGACAAGAAGAACAAGGATAAGAAGTCATGAGTAGCGATCTAGCGAACCCGCTCGCCGAACGCCTGGCTGGAGTGGAAGAGATCGAGTGCGTCACCCCCGACCTCAACGGGGTGCCGCGTGGCAAGGTGATGACCGGCGAGGGCTTCCTCACCGGGCGCCGGCTGCAACTGGCGCGCGGCGTGCTGCTGCAATGCATCATGGGCGGCTACCCGGCCGCGAAGTTCTATGGCAGCGACGACGGCGACCTGGCCCTGATCGCCGAGCCGACCCAGATCCATCGCCTGCCCTGGAGCGACGAGCCCCGCGCCTTCGCCATCTGCGACGCAGTGGAGCTCGACGGCAAGCCGTCCGGCCTGTCCACCCGTGGCCTGCTCAAACAGGTCGTTGCGCGCTACGCCGAGCGCGGCTGGAGCCCGGTGGTGGCAACCGAGCTGGAATTCTTCGTCTTCGCTCCCAATCCCGATGCCAATGAGGCCTTCCAGGCACCGGTCGGCCTCGATGGCCGGCGCGAGATGGGGCACTCGGCCTTCAGCGTGTCCTCCAATAACGGCCTGCGTCCGTTCTTCCAGGACGTCTATCGCTGCATGGAAGCGGTGGGGCTGGAGCGCGACACCTTCATGCACGAGATGGGTACCACCCAGTTCGAGATCAACTTCCTGCATGGCGACCCGGTGCTGCTGGCCGACCAGACCTTCCTGTTCAAGCACCTGCTCAAGGAAGTCGCGCTCAAGCACGGGCTGATCGTGGTGTGCATGGCCAAGCCGCTGGCGCATACGCCGGGCAGTTCGATGCACATTCACCAGAGCGTGGTCGACGGCGAGGGCCGCAACATCTTCACCGATGCCAACGGCGACGCCACGCCGTTCTTCCGCCACTTCATCGGCGGCCAGCAGGCCTGCCTGGCGGACTTCACCCTGTTGTTCGCGCCGAACGTGAATTCCTTCCAGCGCCTGTGCCATCCGTACGCGTCGCCGAACAATGCCTGCTGGTCCCACGATAACCGTGCCGCCGGCCTGCGCATTCCGGCCAGTGCACCGGTGGCCCGTCGTGTGGAAAACCGTCTGGCCGGTGCTGACGCCAACCCCTACCTGGCCATCGCCGCCAGTCTCGCCGCCGGCCTGCACGGCATCGAGCAAGCGTTGGAACCCACCGCGCCGATCCAGGGTGAGTTCGAGGTGCCGGACGAGCTGCTGCTGCCTTGCACGATGTATGACGCGATGCAGCGCCTGAAACGTAGCGACTTGGCCCGCGAGGTCTTCGGCAACGAGTTCATCGACGGCTACTGCGCGACCAAGTCCATGGAGCTGACCAGCTTCTTCGACGAAATCACCCCGTGGGAGCGCCGCGTTCTCGCTGCCCAGGCCTGATGTCGGACGCCTGATGTCAAGGTCCTGAGTCGCGTGCCCGCCGACACAGCTGCGGCGAAAGTCTGATGCAGCTGTGATCGGCGGCCATTTCCTGGCGATCTTCAGGCCATCCTCGGACATCCGGCCGATATCCTTCGAAATGCCCCGCTTGACCGCACGCGACGCCCGCTATTCCAGGCCCGGCAGGCCTCTCGACGCGTCGGTTGGCAGCCTCTAATGTGTCACGGCAAGTCCCGCTTTCCGCTTCCCGGACATTGTGCCGGGGTTGTCCTGGACCAGGAGGTCCAATGCTTCGGATCGTCACTGCCTTCCGCGCTCTGTACTTCGCTGCCGTCATGCTCCTGACCGGTTCCGGTCTGCTCAGTACCTACCTCGCCTTGCGCCTGGGCGCAGAGAAGGTCGATGGGCTGTGGATCGGCGCCATGATGGCGGCCTACTACCTCGGCCTGGTGCTGGGCGGCAAGATCGGCCACCGGCTGATTGCCCGCGTCGGGCACATCCGCGCCTATGTCGCCTGTGGCGGCCTGGTGACCGCCGCCGTGCTGGGCATCGGTCTGTTGCCGTGGATCGGCTTCTGGCTGGTGCTGCGGGTCGCCATCGGCCTGGGGATGATGTGCCAGTACATGGTCATCGAGAGCTGGCTCAACGAGCAGGCCGAGGCGCGCCAGCGCGGGCTGGTGTTCGCCGGCTACATGGTGGCTTCCTACCTGGGGCTGGTGCTGGGTCAACTGGTGCTGGTGGTGCACCCGGGGCTGGGCCCGGAACTGCCGATGCTGATCGCGCTGTGCTTTGCGATGTCGCTGATCCCGGTGGCGATCACCCACAAGGTCCACCCCGCGCCGCTGCGCCCGGCGCCGCTGGAGCCGCGCTTCTTCATCCAGCGGGTGCCGCAGTCGCTGACCACGGTGCTGGTGTCCGGGCTGGTGGTGGGTTCCTTCTACGGCCTGGCGCCGCTTTATGCGGTGGACCAGGGCCTGAGTACCGAGGAGATCGGCCTGTTCATGGGCGGCTGCATCTTCGCCGGATTGGTGGTGCAGTGGCCGTTGGGCTGGCTGTCGGATCGCATCGACCGCGCCGTGCTGATCCGCAATGCCGCCATTCTGTTGCTGGTGGTGGCCTTGCCGCTGGCGGCGTTGCCGTTATTGCCGCTGCCGCCACTGAGCTTGGCGCTGCTGCTGCCGATGGGCTTCGTGGTCTGCCTGGTGCAGTTCACCCTGTATCCGCTAGCGGTGGCGTTCTCCAACGACCACGTCGAGGGCGAGCGCCGTGTTTCGCTGACGGCCATGCTGCTGGTGACCTTCGGCGTGGGTGCCTGTATCGGCCCGCTGGCGGCCGGTGCGCTGATGAAGCTGTTCGGCGCGAACATGCTCTATGCGTTCGTCTGCGCCTGCTCGCTGATCCTCATCTGGCGCGTGCAGCCGGAGAAGGTCAGTGGTGTGCACCGGGTCGACGAGGCGCCGGTCAAGCACGTCGCCACGCCGGACAGCCTGGCGTCTTCGCCGCTGTCCGCGGCCCTCGACCCGCGTGTCGACGAAGCGGCGGTGGAAGAGCAGATGAAGGGCAACGACAGCAGCGCGCCCGTACCCGAGGCGGAAACGGAAGCCGAGGAAGAAGGCCGGCCGGCATGAGACCGCAAGGGAAGGGCGGCAAGAGCTTGCCGCCCGGGACGAACTAGAACAGCTCGTCCTTTTCGAAGCGCCGGGCTTCGCGTTGCAGCTGGTAGACGAAACGCTCGATGTTGCGTTGCGCCAGGCCGCTCATCTGGTGGAAGCGCATGCCGGCAAAGCTGTAACCGACCTTATCCTCGAAATGCACGTGGCGCAGTTCGACCGCCATGGTCAGCGCGCCAAAGGGTAGTCGTGCGGTGAACTCCTCGTAGACCTGTCCGGGCTGCAGGCGCTCGGCGGCGTTGCCTTCCAGGCGAATCTTGCAGCCTGTGGCGGAAATGTCGATCAGGCTGCCCTTGAGTGGAGACTTCAGCTTGCTGCCGCCAATCTCCACGGCCACCGGCTGGCCCTGGCCCACGGGGGCGCGGAAGGCGTTGCGGCGCTGGTGGTAGAGCATCTCGGCCGGCACTGGCAGCCAGTAGCAGCGAGCGCCGTCGATCTCGGAGAAGAAAGCGTTCTGGGTGTTTTCCCAGGCGATACGCACGCCTTCGTGGAAGGCTTCGATGCGGAATTGCTCGCCGTTCTGCAGGAAGCGCTCGCCGTCGTTGGGGATGAGTTCATCGAGGGCAACGATGTTGCGCTCGCGGTTGATCTCGACGACGAAGCTCTGGAAGCGCTGGCCGCGCCCTTCGAAGGTGATTACCAGGGGATCGTGACTGTCCATCAGCATTTTCAGGCTGGCGTGGATCTCCACCGGAGCTTTCAACACCTTCGGTGGTTGAGGGCCATTTTCCTCGGCGAACAGATTGGACACGGTCCGCGGGTCTCCATTGTGTTTGTTATGAGTCGTGCACGGGGCAGCGCCGGATAGTGGCATTCTGCCCTAGGGCGGGCCTTCAGGCCAGAGAAGTTCAGGCCTGGCTGAGCGGGCGCTGGCGGTTGCTCTGGGTGGAGCCGCCGTAGCGATCATAGAGTCGCGGAGTTTCCTGGCCGCGCAGGATGTCGAGCGTGCGCTCGGTGCTGGCCTGGCCGGAGCGGATGATGCGGCCGTTGCGCTGGTTGGCTTCCTGGCAGCGTTCGAGCAGGGCGCCGAGCTCTTCGGCACGAGCGGTGAGAGCAGCGTTGCCGGTCGCCTGGGCGATCTGTGCAAGCCCTTCGCTGTCCGCGCTGACGCCGGCCTGTTGCAGTGCCTGGGTGCGGATGCGACCGTTCTGCTCGAGCTGATGCAGCAGCGGCAGCTTGCTGTCGAGCAGCTTCTGCAGCTGGTCCAGGTCGCGTGCTTGCAGCGCCTGGTACTCGTCGTCGATCAGCTGCAGCAGGTTGCTGGCTGCTTCGATGTCGCCGTTGATCAGGGAAAGCAGGGCATCGGACATCTTGGACTCGGCGTACTAGCGGTTGACCAGGCGCTGAGTGAACTCAGCGCTGGGATTCGAAATCGAGCAGCTTGCTGGCGACTTTCTGGCTGTCGACCTGGTAGCTGCCGTCAGCGATGGCCGCCTTGATGCGGGCCACTTTCTCGTTGTCGACCACGGGCTGGTCCTTCAGTTGATCGCTTACTTTCTGCAGTTGCTGTGCGGTGTCGCTCAGCTGTACCGACTCGCCGCTCTTGGCCGGGGCGTTGACGGAGGCATTCTCTGCGGCGGCTTCGCTGCGACCGCTCTGGGCAGCACTGCTACGGCCAGTGCTGGCTGTCGTAGAGGCCGGGTTCAGCCGGTTGAAGTCGATGACCATGGTGGAAACCTCTGGAGGTATTGGACGCTTGCCAAGCTTTTCGGCCGTCCTGAAAGAAACTTTAGGCCGAATTTTCGTGCGCCTGAGCACATTTTGCAGAGGGCTGCGTCCATCATGCCAGAAAAAGCCCGAGGCCGAGTGCTACAGGCTGACTTCCACCGTCCCCGGCTCGACCACACGAGCCCTGACGATACGCTGGGAGCGCAGGTTGCGCACGCGGATCTGCTCGCCGGTTACGCCGTCGGACAGCGCTTCACCGGGCATGAACACGTTGATCGCATTGGTCCTGGCGCGAATCACCACCTGGTCGCCCTTGCGCACGGCTGCCGCCTGTTCGAGGAAGACCGGTGCCAGCACCTGGTCGTTGACGGTCGGACGCTTGAGCTTCATGCCGACCACCTGGTTGGGATCGGTCAGGTAGCCCTGGCTCAGTTGACCGACGTCCCGTTCGACGACACTGACGTCACCCGGTTCGACGACATGGTTGCGCTGCAGGGGCAGGGTGGTGACGACAACTTGACGGAACAGCTTGACCGTCGCCGGCACGAACACTGTCCACGGCGAGCTGCCCTCGCAGAGAACCCGCACGGTGACCCGACCAACGGGCTGCGCCGGGCTTTCCAGCTTCTGTGTCAGGTCCTTGTCGCATTCCGCCAGGCGCAGACGGGGGTCGATGCGTGCGACTTCAATCTCGTAGCGCGCGTCTATGCCCGAAGTCTGCAGATAATCTTCCACCTTGAACTCAAGAAAGCCCTGGGTGGAGCCGATAAGGATCTCAGGCGCGGTGAAGCCTTCCGCCCCAGCCGGGGAGAGGGTCAGCGCACCCGTCATGCCGAGCAGCGCAGCCACCAGGGCGCGCGCGGGTCTCAGCTGTCGGAAAAATGTCGTTGCCTGTTTCATGCAACGATCCAAGCAATGGTCATGCCGCCTTCGTGAGTCGGGCGGCGTTGCGTGCACAGGAGGCTCAATGGCCGGAGTCATGGATTCGGTCAACCAGCGTACGCAGCTGGTTGGCCAGAATCGTCTCGAACTGCTGCTGTTCCGCTTGAATGGCAGCCAGCTGTACGGGATCAACGTGTTCAAGGTGAAGGAGGTGCTGCAGTGCCCCCGCCTGACCGTGATGCCCAAATCCAGCCAGGTGGTGCGCGGGGTGGCGAACATCCGTGGCGGCACCATTCCGATCCTCGACCTGGCGCTGGCCACGGGGCGTCACGCCCTGCGGGACATCGCCAACAGCTTCGTGATCATCACCGAGTACAACACCAAGGTGCAGGGCTTCCTGGTGCATTCGGTGGAGCGCATCGTCAACATGAACTGGGAGTCGATCCATCCGCCACCCAAGGGGACCGGCCGCGATCACTACCTGACGGCGGTGACGCGGGTGGACAACCAACTGGTGGAAATCATCGACGTGGAGAAGATCCTCGCCGAAGTGGCGCCGACCTCGGAGGATATTTCCGAAGGTGTGCTGGATGCCGAGACCCAGGCCCGCGCGGTGAGCAAGCGCGTGCTGGTGGTGGACGATTCCTCCGTGGCGCGCAAGCAACTGGTACGTTGCCTGGAGACGGTCGGCGTGGAAGTGCTGGCGCTCAACGACGGCCGCCAGGCGCTGGATTACCTGCGCCAGATGGTGGACGCCGGTGGGCATCCGGGCAGCGATCTGCTGATGGTGATCTCGGACATCGAGATGCCGGAAATGGATGGCTACACGCTCACGGCGGAAATCCGTCACGACCCGCGCATGCAGGACCTGCACATTCTCCTGCATACTTCGTTGTCCGGGGTGTTCAACCAGGCGATGGTGAGAAAGGTCGGCGCTGACGACTTCCTCGCCAAGTTCCGTCCCGATGACCTGGCGGCCCGCGTGTCGGACCGCATCAAGGCAGTGGATGGCGCGACGGCCTGATGCCTGAGTGACGAGATGCGGGTGGCGCCGGTGCTGCCCGTATCGTCTATGGTTTTTTGAGCACCGGTCAGGCAGCTGCCGTCGCATTGCCGGCAGCCGTCCACGAGCAAAGAGGTTTATCTGTGACATCCACCAATTCTGAATTCGAGCTGTTCCGGGATTTCCTGGAGAAGACCTGCGGCATCCTCCTGGGCGCCAACAAGCAGTACCTGGTCTCCAGCCGCTTGAACAAGTTGATGGAGCAGCAGGGCATCAAGTCCCTGGGCGAACTGGTACAGAAGATCCAGATGCGCAGCCAGCTGCGCGAGCAGGTGGTCGACGCCATGACCACCAACGAGACCCTGTGGTTTCGCGACACCTACCCCTTCGAGGTGCTGAAGAACCGCGTGCTGCCAGAGATGATCAAGGCCTCGCCCGGCCAGCGTCTGCGCATCTGGTCGGCGGCCTGTTCCTCGGGGCAGGAGCCTTATTCGCTGTCGATGGCCATCGACGAATTCGAGCGCACCAACCTGGGCCAGCTGAAGGCGGGCGTGCAGATCGTCGCCACCGACCTGTCCGGCTCCATGCTCACCGCCTGCAAGGCCGGTGAGTACGACAGCCTGGCCATCGGCCGTGGCCTGTCGCAGGAGCGCCTGGCGCGCTACTTCGACCAGAAGACGCCGGGGCGCTGGACGGTGAAGCCGCCCATCAAGAGCCGCGTGGAGTTCCGCGCGCTGAACCTGCTGGACAGCTACGCGACGCTGGGCAAGTTCGACATGGTGTTCTGCCGCAACGTGCTGATCTATTTCTCGGCCGAAGTGAAGCGCGACATTCTGCTGCGCATCCATGCCACCCTCAAGCCGGGCGGCTATCTGTTCCTCGGCGCATCCGAAGCGCTCAACGCGCTGCCGGACCATTACCAGATGGTCCAGTGCAGCCCGGGGATCATCTACAAGGCCAAGTGATTGGCCAACGCCCCGCCTGTTCGGGCGGGGTTCCTCAACGTCGTCTGCTCCCAGCCCCTCCTGTAGGAGCGAGCTTGCTCGCGAACAAGCTCCGTGGCGAACTCGGGTTCGCGAGCAAGCTCGCTCCTACAACTCGAAGCGGCAAGCGGCAAGGAAAACAGTTGCCGCTTTGCCGCTGTTTGCCGCCTCTTGCCGCTCCAGAGATTCGCTCAACCCATTGAAAATAAAGGGAATGAAAATATGGCACGCACCTTGCTGAAGTGTTGGCAAGCCCACACCGGCAAACAGGTTCGTGACCATGAGCATCAGCTTCGACAAAGCCCTCGGCATCCACCAGCAAGCGCTGAGCTTCCGCTCCCAGCGCGCTGAAGTCCTGGCCAACAACCTGGCCAACGCCGACACGCCCAACTACAAGGCGCGCGACCTGGATTTCGCCTCGGTGCTGGCGGCCCAGTCGGACAAGATGAAGAACGGCACCTTCAGCGCGACCCTGACCAATTCGCATCACATTGCCGCTGATGGTTTCGGCATGGGTGACGAGTCGCTGAAGTACCGCATCCCGAACCAGCCTCGGTCGACCAGAACACCGTCGACGAACAGATCGAGCAGGCCAACTACGCGGAGAACTCCGTGCAGTTCCAGGCCTCGTTCACCTTCCTCAACAGCAAGTTCAAAGGGCTGATGAACGCCCTGCGCGGGGAGTAATCGCCATGTCGCTCGCCAGTGTCTTCAACATCGCCGGTACCGGCATGAGTGCCCAGACCACCCGTCTGAACACCACCGCGTCGAACATCGCCAACGCCGAGAGCGTCTCCTCGAGCATCGACCAGACCTACCGTGCCCGTCACCCGGTGTTCTCCACCATGCTGCAGAACGCCCAGGGCGGCGACCAGGGTTCGCTGTTCGGCGACCGACCAGGCCGGCTCCGGCGTGCAGGTGCTGGGCGTGGTCGAGGACCAGAGCCCGCTGGTGCCGCGCTACGAGCCGAATCACCCGGCCGCCGACAAGGACGGTTACGTCTACTACCCCAATGTCAACGTGGTGGAGGAGATGGCCGACATGATCTCCGCCAGCCGTTCTTTCCAGAGCAACGCGGAAATGATGAATACCGCCAAGCAGATGATGCAGAAGGTCCTGACCCTGGGTCAGTAAGCGCAGAGGACGCCCCATGAGCATCAATACCGATAACACCACGTCGAACTCGGTCCTGACGTCGCTGAACGCCGGGTCCAAGAGCTCGTCGTCCACGACCGAGACCGGCACCAGCGCGCTGGGCAAGGACTCCTTCCTGCAGCTGCTGGTGACCCAGCTGAACAACCAGAACCCGCTGGACCCGCAGGACAACACCGAGTTCGTCTCCCAGCTGGCGCAGTTCAGCAGCCTGGAGAGCATGCAGAACCTGGATACCACCCTGGGGACCTTCTATTCCTCGTTCCAGTCGTCGCAGGCCCTGCAGGCTTCCTCGCTGGTCGGCCGGTCGGTGATCGTCAACTCCAGCAAGGTGCAGGTCGACGATCCGAGTGCCGGCGTCAACGGCACCCTGGTGATGCCGTCCGGCGGCGACGGCGTGACCCTGAAGATCTACGACGACTCCGGCGACCTGGTGCGCACCGTCGACATGGGCAGCCAGAAGGCCGGCAACATCGACTTCAAGTGGGACGGCAAGGACGACAGCGGCGAGCTGGTGGGTGCCGGCACCTACACCGTCAAGGCCACCGCCAGCCTGGACGGTACCAGTACCGCCCTGACCACCTACCTGCCGGCCACGGTCAACAGCGTCACGCTCGGCCAGAACGGCGGGGAAATGTCCCTGAACCTGGCGGGCATCGGCGCCGTTTCCGCCTCCAGCATTCAGACCATCGGAAAATAACGCCGCGTTTCGGCACAGGAGCAACACATGTCTTTCAATACCGCCCTGAGTGGACTCAACGCCGCGTCGATGGACCTGAACGTCACCGGCAACAACATCGCCAACGTCGGCACCACCGGCTTCAAGTCGTCGCGCACCGAGTTCGCCGACCTCTACGCCTCCTCGATGCTCGGCACTGGCCGCATCGCCGTGGGTAACGGCGTGGTCACCCAGGCTGTCTCGCAGCAGTTCACCCAGGGCAACCTGAGTACCACCGGGCGCAGCCTGGACCTGGCGGTGAGCGGCAACGGCTTCTTCATGACCAGCGACAACGGCAGCCGCGTCTACACCCGCAACGGCACCTTCAATACCGACGCCAGCGGCTACATCGTCGATGGCTCGGGCAACCGCCTGCAGGGTTACGGCGTCAACGCCAACGGCAACATCGTCAACGGCGTGATCACCGACCTGAAGGTCGACACCGCCAACCAGCCGCCGAGCCCGACCTCCACGATCACCTCGACCCTGAGCCTGAACTCCAACGCCACCACGCCGACCACCACGCCGTTCGATGCGACCGACTCGGACAGCTACAACTGGTCGACCTCGGTGGATATCTACGACTCCCAGGGCAACTCGCACACCATGACGAACTACTTCGTCAAGGACAGCGCCAACAACTGGTCCATGTACACCCTGGTGGACGGTCGCAACCCGCAGACCCCGACCAGCACCACGCCGCTGAGCAGTGACATCACCTTCAACAGCGCCGGCCAGCTGACAGGCATCACTTCCACCGGCATGACCGTCAACGCTGACAAGACCATGACCCTGACCGGCTGGACCCCTGCGGCCGTCACCGATTCCACCACCAGCCCGGTGACCTGGGGCGCCAACGGCGCGGCGGGCGCCACGGGCGGCATCAGCATCGACCTGACCAAGACCACCCAGACCAACGGCTCCTTCGCCGTGACCGCGGTGACTCAGGACGGCTACGCCACTGGCCAGATGTCCGGCCTGTCGTTCGCCGAAGACGGGCAGATGTACGCCACCTACACCAACGGCCAGTCCAAGGTGATCGGCCAGGTGATCCTGGCCAACTTCGCCAACACCCAGGGCCTGACCCCGGTGGGCAATACCGGCTGGAAGCAGTCGCTGGCCTCGGGCGAGGCGGTGATCGGCACGCCGACTTCCGGCACCCTCGGCTCCGTCGGCTCGGGCACCCTGGAAGACTCCAACGTCGACCTCACCGCGCAGCTGGTGAACCTGATCGTGGCGCAGCGCAACTACCAGGCGAACGCCAAGACCGTCCAGACCGAGAGCACCATCTCCGACACCATCATCAACCTGCGTTGATGACGGCAACGTCCCCTTGCCGCAGGCGGCAGTCATTCGCCGCCTGACGGTCATCGAGGCTCCTTCGGGAGCCTTTCTTTTGGTAATTCCTTTACCATCAACGTCTTGCATTGATTTTTCGTGTGTTGGCACAGCCCTTGCTGAAGTCACTCCAGCACCGCCGGGAATCCGACTCGGCACTGGAGGAATGCCTTGGACAGAATGCTGTATGTCGCCATGAGCGGCGCGAGCCAGAACACCAAAGCCATGCAGGCTCACGCCAACAACCTGGCGAACATCTCGACGACCGGTTTTCGCCGCGACTTCGAACAAGCTCGCGCCATGCCCGTGTTCGGCGACAGCTTTCCGGCGCGCGTCTTCGCCATGAGCGAACGCCCGGCGACCGACTTCACCACCGGCTCCCTGCAGGAAACCGGCCGTGACCTGGACGTGGCTGCCAAGGGCGATGCCTGGATTGCCGTGCAGGCGCCGGACGGCGGCGAAGCCTACGTGCGTACCGGCAGCCTGGAGATCGATGCCCTCGGCCAGCTGCGCACCGGCGACGGCATGCCGGTGATGGGCAATGGCGGGCCGATTGCGATTCCGCCGGAAGAGAAAATCGACATTGGCCAGGACGGCACCATCACCGTCCGTGGTCAGGGTAACCAACCTAACGCGCTGGCCACCGTCGACCGCATCAAGCTGGTCACGCTCGATCCCAAGCAGCTCGAGAAAGGCAGCGACGGCCTCATTCGCCTGAAGTCGGGTCAGCCCGCCCCTCAGGTCGACGCCAATGCCGGCGTGCAGTCCGGCGTACTGGAAGCCAGCAACGTCAACGCAGTGGACGAGATGACTTCGATCCTGGCGCTGTCTCGCCAGTTCGAATTGCACGTGAAGATGATGAAAACCGCCGAAGAAGACTCCCAGTCGATGGCGCGTGTTTTGCAATTCAGCTGATAGAACCTGATTAACCGTTCGAGGCGCCACGAATCCGGCGCCCGAGGAGAACGACATGCTTCCGGCACTTTGGGTCAGCAAGACCGGTCTGTCCGCCCAGGACATGAACCTGACCACCATCTCGAACAACCTGGCGAACGTGTCCACCACGGGCTTCAAGCGCGACCGCGCGGAGTTCCAGGACCTGCTCTACCAGATCAAGCGTCAGCCCGGCGCCAACTCGACCCAGGACACCGAGCTGCCCTCGGGCCTGCAACTGGGTACCGGTGTGCGCATCGTCGGTACCCAGAAGAACTTCACCGCTGGCAGCCTGCAGACCACCGATAACCCGCTGGACATGGCGGTCAACGGTCGCGGCTTCTTCCAGGTGCTGACCCCGGACGGCACAGTCGCCTACACCCGTGACGGCAGCTTCCACCTGAACTCCGACGGCCAGATCGTCACCTCCAACGGCAATGCCCTGGAGCCGGCCATTGTCGTCCCGGCGGAAACCCAGACCTTCACCGTCGGCAACGACGGCACCGTCTCGGTCACCGTCGCCGGCAACGCCACGCCGCAGATCATCGGCAATATCCAGACCGCCGATTTCATCAACCCGGCGGGCCTGCAGGCCACCGGCGACAACCTGTTCCTGGAAACCGCCTCCAGCGGCGCGCCCCAGGTCGGCACCCCGGGCCTGAACGGGCTGGGCACGGTGCTGCAGAACACCCTGGAAAACTCCAACGTCAGCGTGGTGGAAGAGATGGTGAACATGATCACCACCCAGCGCGCCTACGAGATGAACTCCAAGGTGATCTCCACCGCCGACCAGATGCTCTCCTTCGTCACGCAAAATCTGTAACCCGCTGATCCCGTAGTCGCTCTCCCCGAGAGGTAGCTGTAGATGAACCGTTCCCACCTCCTTCCGCTGCTGGCCATCGCCGCGTTGGCAGGGTGCGTGAGCCCTCCGCCCAAGCCGGACGATCCCTATTACGCTCCGGTGCTGCCGCGCACGCCTGCGCCGGCCGCCCAGAACAATGGATCGATCTACCAGGCCGGGTTCGAGAACAACCTCTACGGGGACCGCAAGGCCTTCCGCGTGGGTGACATCATCACCATCACCCTCAACGAGAAGACCCAGGCGAGCAAGAAAGCCAACTCCGACATGTCCAAGGACAGCACCAACAAGCTGGGCCTGACTTCGCTGTTCGGCAGCAGCCTGACCACCAACAACCCCATTGGTGGCGGCGACCTCAGCCTCAGCGCCGGTTACTCGGGTAACCGCGAAACCAAGGGCGACAGTGCGGCCGGGCAGAGCAACAGCCTGACCGGTTCGGTCACCGTCACCGTGGCTGACGTCATGCCCAACGGCATTCTCGCCGTGCGTGGCGAGAAGTGGATGACCCTGAATACCGGTAACGAACTGGTGCGCATCGCCGGCCTGATCCGCGCCGACGACATCGCCACCGACAACACCGTGTCGTCCACCCGCGTGGCCGATGCGCGCATCACCTACTCGGGCACTGGTGCGTTCGCCGATGCGAGCCAGCCGGGTTGGTTCGACCGCTTCTTCCTCAGCCCGCTGTTCCCGTTCTGAGGGTGATGACGATGATGGCCTCTGGAAAAACGCGGAAAGCGATCGCGGACAAAGTCCGCTCCCACGTGGTGGCGGTGTTGTGTGCATTGCTGGTCGCGCCGTTGGCGCATGCCGAGCGGTTGAAAGACATCGCCACCATTCAGGGTGTGCGTAATAACCAGCTGATCGGCTACGGCCTGGTCGTCGGCCTCAATGGCACCGGTGACCAGACCACCCAGACGCCGTTCACCCTGCAGACCTTCAACAACATGCTGGCGCAGTTCGGCATCAAGGTACCGGCCGGTTCGGGCAACGTGCAGTTGAAGAACGTCGCGGCGGTATCCATCCATGCCGACCTGCCGCCGTTCTCCAAGCCGGGCCAGGCCATCGACGTCACCGTCTCTTCCATCGGCAACGCCAAGAGCCTGCGCGGCGGCAGCCTGTTGATGACCCAGCTCAAGGGTATCGACGGCCAGACCTACGCCATCGCCCAGGGCAACCTGGTGGTCGGCGGCTTCGACGCCGAAGGTCGCGACGGCTCCAAGATCACCGTCAACGTGCCGTCGGCCGGTCGCATTCCGGCTGGCGCCACCGTCGAGCGTGCGGTGCCGAGCGGCTTCGACCAGGGCAACACCCTGACCCTGAACCTCAACCGTCCGGACTTCACCACCGCCAAGCACATTGTCGATCGCATCAACGAACTGCTCGGCCCGGGAGTCGCCCAGGCTGTGGACGGTGGTTCGGTGCGCGTCAGCGCGCCGCTGGACCCGAACCAGCGCGTGGACTACATGTCCGTGCTGGAGAACCTCGATGTGCAGGCCGGCGAAGCCGTGGCCAAGGTCATCATCAACTCGCGCACCGGCACCATCGTGATCGGCCAGAACGTGCGTGTGTCGCCGGCTGCGGTGACCCACGGCAGCCTGACCGTGACCATCACCGAAGACCCCATCGTCAGCCAGCCCGGCCCGTTCTCCAATGGCCAGACCGCCGTGGTCCCGCGCTCGAACGTGAGCGCCAACCAGGAAGCCAAGCCGATGTTCAAGTTCGGCCCCGGCACCACGCTGGATGAAATCGTACGCGCCGTTAACCAGGTGGGCGCTGCGCCCAGCGACCTGATGGCGATCCTCGAAGCCCTGAAACAGGCCGGCGCGCTGCAAGCCGACCTGATCGTGATCTGAGGACGCCGCCGTGGACGCCCGACTGCTTTCCGCTGGTACCAGCACTACCGACTCCGGTTCCTACTCCGACCTCAATCGCCTGTCGGCGATGAAGACCGGCGCGAACCGCGACAGCGCGGGGAACATCCGCAAGGTCGCCCAGGAATTCGAATCGCTGTTCATGAACGAGATGCTGAAATCCATGCGCTCGGCCAACGAGGTGTTCGCCAAGGACAACCCGATGAACAGCGAAGCGGCCAAGCAGTACCAGGACATGTACGACCATCAGCTGTCCGTGTCCCTGGCCACCCAGGGCCACGGCATCGGCCTGGCCGACGTGCTGGTCAAGCAGATGGAAAAAATGCAGGGCGTCCGCCACACCGGCAACAACCCGTTTGCCCAGGCCGGCGCGCAGGCCACCACCGAGACGGCGCAGAGCGCGACCGCCACTGCGGCCACCTCCGACCGGCAGAAAGCCCGCAGCGTGTTTGCCTCCAACGGCAAAGCCTTGCCGCAACCCGAGGCCGGCCGGGACGATCGCCAGGCGCTGAACGCCCGTCGCCTCTCGCTGCCAGGCAAGCTCGCCCAGCGCATCGCCGCCGGCATCGTGCCCGGTGCCGAGAACGGTAATGCCGTGGCGTCGACCGCCAACCAGCCGGCGCAACTGGCCGGCAACGAGTGGCGCGCCAATCGCGCGTACACGAAGCAGATCGACACCACCGTGCCGGTGGCCGATGTCGATGCCTCGGCGATCTCCACCAAGCCGGGCAAGTCGATGTTCGCCTCGGCCGACGACTTCATCAGCACCATGTTGCCCATGGCCGAGCGCGCGGCCAAGCGCATCGGTGTCGACCCGCGTTACCTGGTGGCCCAGGCCGCGCTGGAAACCGGCTGGGGCAAGAAGATGATTGCCCAGCGCGATGGCAGCAGCAGCCACAACCTGTTCGGCATCAAGACCGGCTCGAGCTGGAAGGGCGACTCCGCCCGTGCCACCACCACCGAATTCGAGAAAGGCAAGGAAGTGAAGGAAGTGGCGTCGTTCCGCGCCTACAACTCCTTCGAACAGAGCTTCCAGGATTACGTCAGCTTCCTGCAGAACAACGACCGTTATCAGGATGCGCTGGATTCCGCAGCGCGCCCGGACCAATTCATGAAGGAGCTGCAACGCGCCGGCTACGCCACTGACCCGCAGTACGCGCGCAAGGTGAACCAGATCGCCAAGCAGATGCAGGTCTATCAGACCGTCGCGATGGCCGACACCCCGACTCGCACACTGTGAAGCCCTGTACAAAGGACTGCGCTAAGGAAAGACCATGAGCCTCTTATCCATCGGACTGTCCGGCCTCAACGCCTCGCAAGCGGCGCTGAGCACCACCGGCAACAACATCACCAACGTCAACACGGCCGGCTATACCCGCCAGACGACGTCGCAGGTGACCTCCGCCGAGCAGTTCGCGGGGCAGTACTACGTCGGCACCGGTACCACGGTGCAGGACGTCCGCCGGATGTACAGCGAGTTCCTGGCCAACCAGCTGCGCGGTGCCACCTCGGTGGACAGCGATGCGCAGACCTACCTGTCCCAGGTCAACCAGATCGATTCGCTGCTGTCCGACAGCACCACCGGTCTGTCCAAGGTCATGCAGAACTTCTTCGCCTCGCTGCAGACCGCCGCGGCGACGCCGACAGACGCCGCCTCGCGCCAGCTGGTGCTGACCCAGGCCGCGAACCTGGCGCAGCGCTTCAACTCGATTTCCACCCAGCTGGGCACCCAGAACAGCTACGTCAACACCCAGATGGACAGCCTGGCGGGGCAGGTCACCGACCTGGCCAAGACCATCGCCCAGTACAACCAGGCGATCATCGCCGCCGAAGCGGGCGGCGCCAGCGCCAACGACCTGCAGGACAAGCGCGACCAGGCAGTGCTGCAGCTGTCGGACATGATCGGCGTCAGCGTGGTCAAGCAGGGCAGCAGCCTCAACCTCTACCTGGGCTCCGGCCAGCCTTTGGTGGTGGGAGCCAATTCCTCTACCTTGACCGCTGGCCCGAGCGCCAACAACCCGTCGCAGTTCAGCCTGAGCCTGAGCTCCGGCAGCTCGACCATGGACGTCACCTCGGTGGTCACCGGCGGACAGATGGGCGGCTTGCTGCGCTACCGCAGCGACGTGCTCGACACGACCCAGAACGAACTGGGGCGCATGGCCATCGTCCTCGCCGACACCTTCAACAGCCAGCTCGCTCAGGGCCTGGACCTGAACGGCAATTTCGGCGCGCAGCTGTTCAAGGACATCAACGACGCCAGCGTCATCGGCAACCGCAGCCTGGCCAACACCCACAACACCGGCACCGGCAACCTCAACGTCAACATCACCGACAGTAGCGCGCTGACCACCAGTGACTACGAGGTGACCTTCACCTCCGCCACCGGCTACACCATCAAGCGCTCCTCCGACGGCACGGTGCTGGGCAGCGGCGACCTGACCGATAATCCGCCCAAGGAATTCGACGGCTTCAGCATCAGCCAGCAGAGCGTCGGCACCGTGCAGGCCGGCGACCGCTTCACGGTGATCCCGACCCGGACCGCCGCTTCGGACATCTCGGTCACCATGACCGATTCCAACCGCCTGGCCTTCGCCTCGGCGGTAACCGCCAGCACCACCACCGGCAACATCGGCAGCGGCACCATCAGCGGCACCAGCCTGACCTCCCAGCTGGACTCGACCAACAGCGCGGCCATGTCGGCGGCGATCAAGGCTGGCCTGCCGGTCAAGCTGGTGTTCGACGCGGCCAGCGGTGGCACCCAGGGCTACACGATCTACGATTCGGCGGGCAACTCGCTGGGCACTGGCAATATCGTGCCGGGGCAGAGCAATGACCTCAGCATCACCGTGCCGGGAACGCCGTCGTTCACCTTCGAGACCACCATCGCCGGTTATCCGGGGGAGGGCGACAGCTTCTCCGTGGCCTTCAACAGCGACGGCGACGCCGACAACACCAACGCGCAGAAGCTCATTGACCTGCAGACCAGCAAGACCGTCGGCAGCGGCACGGGCAGCGGCAGTGGCATGAGCCTGACCGGCGCCTACAGCAGCCTGACCGAGACCGTGGGCGCCACGGCCAACCAGGCCAAGCTCGATGCCACCGCCACCGAGGCGGTGCTGACCCAGGCGCAAGGCAGCCGCGACTCGCTGTCGGCGGTGAACCTCGACGAAGAGGCGGCCAACCTGGTGAAGTTCCAGCAGTACTACACGGCCTCCGCGCAGATCATCAAGACCGCGCAGACGCTCTTCGACACCCTGATCAACAACATCTGAGGAGGCTGAAATGGTTGTGCGAATTTCCACCCCGCAGATCTTCAATTCGAACATCGACAACTACAACCGAGGCTACGCCAGCCTGGCCAAGCTGCAGGAGCAGATTTCCAGCGGCACGCGCATCCAGACTCCGGCGGACGACCCCGTCGGCGCCGCACGTCTGCTGCAGCTTGAGCAACAACAGGCGCTGCTGACCCAGTACAGCGGCAACATGACCAGCGCCACCAACAGCCTGAACCAGGAACAGAGTGTTCTCGACTCCATCACCACCGCTCTGCAGCGCGCCCGCGAATTGACGCTGCGCGCCGGCGACGGTTCGATGACCGACGAGGACCGCGGCGCCATCGCCGACGAACTCGGCGAGATCCAGAAACAGCTGCTGACCCTGATGAACAGCAAGGACGCCAGTGGCAACTACCTGTTCTCCGGCAGCAAGAGCACCGTACAGCCCTTCGTGCAGAACGCCGACGGCAGCTTCAGCTACCAGGGCGACCAGAGCACCCTCAAGCTGCAGATCTCCGATAACCTGACCATGTCGACCAACGACAACGGTTGGAGCATCTTCGAGATGGCGGCCAACGCCAGCCGCACCATCAGCTCGGTGACCAGCAACCCGAGCACCGATGGTACCCAGCGCGTGTTCCTGTCGCAGGGCACGGTGACCAGCGACAGCAACTACAACGCCAGCTTCCGCGACGGTGCGCCGTACACCCTCAACGTGCTCAGCGGCACGCAGTACCAGATCCTCGACAAGGACGGTAACGACGTCACCAGCGAGGCCACCACCAATGGCACCTATGACGCGACCTCCACCGACAGCAATGCCATCAACTTCCGCGGCTCGCAGTTCCAGCTCGACGTTTCGCTGCCTTCGAGCGACGACGCCAGCAATATGGACAGCCTGGTCAATGGCTACAGCTTCAGCTTCGGTACTGCGCCGGACACCCTGTCGATCAAGCGCAGTGCCACCAATACCTCCACCGCGCAGATCACCTCGGCCACGGTGAGCAACAACACGGCCTACACCACGCAGTTCCCCAGCAGTGGCGTGCAGCTCAAGTTCACCAGCGCCACCGCCTTCGAGGTCTATGCGCTGCCCACCAGCGACGGTGCCACGCCGCTGTCCACCGGCACGCTGGGCGCGACCTTCCCGCAGACCGTCACCGTGGCCGGCGTCGACATGAGCATCAGTGCAGCGCCGGCTGCCGGCGATCAGTTCAGCGTCACCGCCAGCTCGCCCGAACGGCAGAATATCCTCAACACCATCGGCGACCTGCGCAACGCGCTCAATACGTCCACCAGCGGCGACCCGCAGGCTCAGCTGAACATCCGCAACATGGTGGCCAGCGCGCTCACCAATCTCGACAAGGCCAGCGACCAGGTGCTGGCGACCCAGTCCTCGATTGGGGCGCGGCTCAACACCATCGATGTGCTGAATCAGGAAAACCAGAGCCTGGCGCTGACCAACACCACCACGCAGTCGTCGATCCGCGACACCGACATGGCCGCCGCGACATCGCAGCTGGTCCTGCAGCAGACCATGCTCGAGGCTGCCCAGGCGGCGTTCGCGCGGATCAGCCAGCTCAGCCTGTTCAACAAACTCTGATCATTCCGGCCTGCCCGAAAGCGGCGGGCCCCACTCGGGAAGAACCACATATGGGTGATATCAACTTCAGCGCCAAGGGCCGCCAACTGATCGAGATGTACGGGCAGATGGCGCGCGAAGGCTACGATCGCAACGATGAGCAGCGCGTCGAGGTCGCCTTCAGCGACTTCGAGCTGCGCCCGTTCCGCCCGCAGATCCGCGAGATCCTGCAGAACCATGCCATTCGCAACGTGCTGGACTACGGCTGCGGCGGCTCCGACTGGAGCCAGGCCGGCTTCGACGACAATGGCCAGTCTGCGGTGCAGTACTTCAACCTCGAAGCGGCCTACCGCTACGAGCCGGCGCGCGGCATCGACGAGCGCCGGAAAGTCGACTGTGTGGTGTCCTTCGACGTGCTCGAGCACATCTTCGTCGCCGACGTGCCGAAGGTCCTGCGCGACATCTACTCCTGTGCCGACCGCCTGGTGATCCTCAACGTCGCCTGCTACCCGGCGGCGGCGCTGTTGCCCAACGGCGAGAACGCCCACATCACCGTGCGCCAGCCGCTGTGGTGGAAGGGCATGCTCGACTGCATCACGCCTGAGTTCCCCGGCGTCACGACCTGCCTGATCTGCTCCACGGCCTGGCGCCAGGCCACCGGCTTCCCGCAGTGGAGCGGCGACATGTGGCAGGCCAGCGAGACGTTCGTCATCGCCAACTGAGGCGCTTTTTCCGCCGACAGGAAAGCCTCCCGAGTGGAGGCTTTCCTTTACGTGCGCACGGGTTGGCAATGGCTCCGTCGCTCAGGGCGGAGCTACTCGGCCAACGGAAATCGGCAAGCTCGCAGACCGCTCTAAGAGCGAGCTTGCGCGCGAACCCCGGCATTGCAAATGGGGGCTGGTTCAAGAGTTGGCTTCTACGAAAAGCCCAAGAAAAAGCCCGGCCAGTGCCGGGCTTTTTTCGTTGCAGCGCTCTGTCAGTCCAGGCGCTTGAACACGCAGAAGCCACGATGGTGAACCTTGTCATCGACCAACTGGCCCTGGTACAGCAGGAAGAAGCCCTGCTCGTAGAAGTGGCGCATGTTGGCGAAGAATTTGGTGTCGTTCATCCGCAGGTCGTTGCTCTCGATCACCACGATGCCGCCGGGCTTGAGCAGGCTCTTGAGGTCGGCGACATAGTCGGGCATCGGCTTGCCGATCCACACGTGCACGGCGAAGGAGAAGATCACGTCGAACAGACCCGGCTCGCTGGCGCGCAGGTCTTCATAGGTGCAGGTGCGGAACTCGCAGTTCTCCACCTTGTGATGCTGGGCCAGGCGGTCGGCGATGCGGATCAGCGAGTCGTTGTTGTCGAAGCCCAGGTAGCTGCCGACCTGTTGCGCGACCTCGATGCCGAAGCAGCCGATGTTGCAGCCGATATCCAGCACGCGGTCGGTGGGGGTGAGCCATTTTTCCAGCGCGTAGCGGTTCATCCGGAACAGGGTTGGGCGGGCGCCCGGCAGGTCCCAGCCCTCATGGCCCTGGTACAGCTCCTTGTTGGCGCCGAAAACCTGGGATTGCGAGAAGAAGTTCTCGTGCACGTCCAGCTTGCAGTCGCGCCACTGGCTGTCCTCCGGTGCGACGTCGGGGCTACGTACGTAGCAGAGCACGTCGTTGCCGTCGACCAGGTTGAGCTGCTCGCGCAGGTTGTGCTCGGCCCAGACTTCCAGCACGTCGGGGGAGGTGGGCACGGCGGCGCGGCGGATCAGCACCGGGGCGTGGCGGCCTTCGTACTGCAGGAAGCCCTGGTAGTAGAAGTAGCCCATGCGGATATAGGGCACGTGCTCATACGGCGCGGCGTAGATGATGCCGCTGCCGGATTCGAAGAACAGCGGGGCGATCTTCTGCACCAGGTCCTTCGGGTCGAACAGCGCCTGCAGGTTCAGGGTGCCGGCCTCGATGCGCTGCCAGCCGGTGACCGCCAGCAGATCGTCGCGCTGGCTGGGGTTGTTCTCCATGATTGCCTTGGCGCCGGGCGGGCCACCGGCAGTGGCCGCATGGCTGGAGCGGGCGAAAACCCGTGCCTTGCCGAAGAAGCTGCTGGCCTCGGCCTGGCGCATGCCCTGGAGCATCTCCAACTGCGCCAGCAGGTCCGCCGTGTCGGCGCGCTTCTCGTAGGTGGAGAGGCTGGCCAGCCAGTGGTAGGCCTCTTCCAGGTGGCCCTGGAACAGCGCCAGGGTCGCCAGGGTGTTGCGTACCTCGAAGTCGTCCGCATCCAGTTGCACTGCCAGGTGCAGGTAGGGGTGGGCCTCGTCGTAGCGGCGCAGGCGCACCAGCAGGCGACCGAGCAGGCTATTCACCGCAGCGTTGTCCGGCACGGACTGCTGGACGTGCAGCAGATGCTCGAGTGCCTCCTCGTTGTTCTGACCAAGCTCACCGAGGGCGATAGCCAGGCTCAGGCGCACCGGCAGGTCGGCTGGGTACTCGCCGTGCAGCTCGCGGAACGCCGCGACGGCAGCTTCGCGCTGACCGCTGCGTTGCAGTTGCTGGGCCTGGGCAATGCGGGCTTCAAGAGTTTGGGACACTGGGGTTCTCCTCCAAGCGGAGTCGCTGGCAATCGGGGTTGGCCCGCACCACTTGGGCGGGCCGGTGGATAGTTCGTCGGGGTGACGGCGCTCAGATCACGCCGCTGCCTCGCATGCTTTGCACCGCCTGGTCCAGGGCATTGCCCCAACGGCCCAGCTCGCGGTTGCGGATCAGTTGCACGGACGGATACCAGTAGCTGGTCGCGTCCTCGATACCCCAGCGCCAGTTCGGGTTGAGCTGGAGCAGGACGAAGGTCGGCACGCCGAGGGCGCCGGCCAGGTGAACGGTGGTGTTGTCGATGCTCAGCACGGCGTCCAGGGCGCAGAGCTGCGCGGCCTGGGCGTCCATGTCCTTGAGCGGGTCGATGCTCTCGTCATGGTGGATGTACAGCCCCAGGCGCTCGACCTCTTCGCGCTCCTCGGCGGTCTTGCCGTACTGCAGGTTGATGAACTGCACGTGCTCGAGCTTGCCCAGCTCCGCCAGTTCCTCCATGGCGATGCGGCGGCTCTGCATGTCGTTGGCAGTGTCGATGCCGCCGCGCCAGGACAGCCCCACCAGGCGCTTGCCGGGAAACAGCTGCTGGTACTCGGCTCGCTTGGCCTGGCTTTGTTGCGGGCTGGCCTTGAGGAAGGCGCGCTGCTGATTGACGAAAGAGGCGAGGGAGGGGCGGAGGAACTCACCCAGGCTGCCCATGGGAATCTGGTAGTCGCTGCGCGGCCAGTTCTGCCGGTGCATCATGCGCTGGCCGTTGTGCACCTGGCCGCTGCTCTCGCGCTGGATCACGCTCAGCCCCGGCATGCTGCGGTGCAGCAGCGGATAGAGGCGATCATAGGTTTCGAAATGCAGCTGGCCGCCGAGCTTGAGCAGGTCCGGCAGCAGGCTGGCGAACATGATGTGGTCGCCGATGCCCTGCTCAGCCCAGACCAGCAAAGTCTTGCCCTCCAGCGGCTCGCCCCGCCAGCGCGGCGTGTTGAACTCCTGCTGGTGTTCCTTGAGCGAGGTCTTCCAGCGCCATTCATAGTGCGGCCAGGCCAGCTCGAACTGCAGCAGGCGCAGTTGCAGTAGGGACAGGTTGTTATGGGTGCCTGCGTGTTGCGGCAGTTTCTCCAGCACCTTCATATAAAGGCGATGGGCTTCCCGGTAGCGACCGACCTGTTCCAGGGATAGCGCCAGGTTGAAGGGCCCGAAGGGGTAGTCGGGCGTCAACTCCGTGACCAACTGGTGGCAGGCGATGCTGTCGTGGTAGCGGCCGCAATCGAAGTACAGCGTGCCCAGCAGTCCGAGCACGACGCTCTGCTGCCAGTCCTTCAGAGGCTTTTCCAGGGTCTGGGTATAGAGCGCTTCGGCTTCGTCGAAGCGGCCCTTGAGGGTCAGTGCGGCGCCGTACAGCCCCAGGCGTGGCAGGCTGGGCGAGGCCCGGTACCAGCGCTCGGCGCGCTCGAGATCCTGAGTGAACAGGCGATGCGAACGCATCATGTCGAGCAGCTCTTCATCGACGTTGGCCGCGATCGAGAGATCCAGCGCGCGTTCGGCCCAGGGTTGGGCGGAAGACGGGTCGAGCAGCTCCAGATGCAGCCGGGCAATCTTCGCATGGATCATCGCGGTTTCCGGCGAGAGCTTCGCCAACGCTTCATACAGGCGAATCTGCTCGCCGCGATCCTGGCGGCTTTCGGCGATCTGCAGCGCTTCACTGATGCGCTGGATGTCGGATTGAAGCGATTGGTTGGACATGTGGACCCTGCTGGTGACGGAGCTTTGGCGCGTTCGAGTAGTGATTGCAAGAACGAGGCCAGCCGGGGGCCGCAGAGTGGTCTGAAGAAAAATCGAAAAAAAAAGTTAAAGCCCACCCGACTTGGGACGATAACCCTAACGAAGGTTCTCCACGCCATTTCGAATCAATCGGGCAGGGAGGCCACTTAGCCCTAACACGAGGAATTCGTCATGGCTCTTACCGTCAACACCAACATCGCCTCGCTGTCGGTTCAAAAGAACCTGACCAAGGCCGCCAACAACCTGAACACTTCGATGACCCGTCTGTCCACCGGCCTGCGTATCAACAGCGCCAAGGACGACGCCGCCGGCTCGCAGATCTCCAACCGTCTGACCAGCCAGGTCAACGGCCTGAACGTAGCCGTGAAGAACGCCCAGGACGCCAACTCCATCGCTCAGGCCGCTGAAGGTGCTCTGCAAGAGTCCACCAACATCCTGCAGCGTATGCGTGAACTGTCCCTGCAGTCCGCCAACGGCTCCAACAGCAGTGAAGACCAGACCTCGCTGAACCAGGAGTTCAAGTCGCTGACCGCTGAACTGACCCGTATCTCCAAGACCACCACCTTCGGTGGCGGCACCTCCGGTATCAAGCTGCTCGACGGCACCGCCGGCAGCAACGGCACCCTGACCTTCCAGGTCGGCGCCAACGCCAACGAAACCGTCAGCTTCACCCTGAGCGACATGAGCGCCACCGCGCTGAAAGGCTCCTCGCAGCTGGCTTCCACCAGCCTGGACCTGAGCACCGTGCTGTCCGGCACCGGCGGCGTCGCTGCTACCGCAGGTACCCTGAGCATCAACGGCACCCAGGTCAGCTTCGCCAAGGGCGCTACCGCCAACGACATCGTCTCCGCGATCAACACCAACATTTCCGGTGTGGCCGCTGTCGCCGATGCCGCTGGCTCGGGTGGCACCACCAGCATCACCCTGACCTCGGGCAGCAACTTCACCACTGCCATCGGTACTGCTGCCGCGACCACCGCGACCACTACCACCACCAACTCCACCGTCCAGGCTCTGGACATCGGCACCGCCAAAGGCGCCCAATCGGCCACCCAGGTGATCGACGCCGCCCTGAAGCAGATCGACAGCCAGCGTTCCTCGCTGGGTGCCATCCAGAACCGTCTGGACAGCACCATCTCGAACCTGCAGAACGTGTCCGAGAACGCCACCGCTGCACGCAGCACCATCCAGGACGTGGACTTCGCCGCAGAAACCGCGGAGATGACCAAGCAGCAGACCCTGCAACAGGCCGCCACCGCGGTACTGGCCCAGGCTAACCAGCTGCCTTCCGCTGTCCTGAAGCTGCTTCAGTAAGGGATCGCCGAAAGGCAATAAACGGAAGGAAGGGCGCCCGGCGCCCTTCCTTGCTTTGCGTGTGGAGGGTAATACCTGATGGATACCAGCCTCGGAATCAACAGCCCGCGCCCGGCCGACAACGCCGCCGCAGGCAGCAAGCCGGCCAGCGGCGAACAGCTTGCCGCAAAGCGCCAAGGAATCGTCGGCCAGCAACAAGACGCGCAGTCTGAACGAAGCCGTCAGCAAGTTGCGTGAGCAGGCCCAGTCGGTACAGCGCAACCTCGAGTTCTCGGTGGACGACGCCAGCGGCGAAACCGTCGTGAAGGTCGTGGCCTCCGATACTGGCGAGGTCATACGGCAGATTCCTTCGGAAGTTGCGCTCAAGTTGGCAGAAAGCCTGAAGGAAGCGGGTAATCTGCTGTTCAGTGAACGCGCCTGATCTCGGTTGAGAGTCAGAGAATTCGAGAGCTCTGGCGCGATTCTTGAATGAAGCGTCATAAGACGCAGGCGGCAATCAGAATACCGCCAGAAATTTGGACAGGAGGGTAGGCAAATGGCCGGGACTTCGATCAATGGTGTTGGGTCGGGATACGACATCGACTCCATCGTGACTGCTTTGGTGAATGCGCAAAAAGCGCCGAAATCGAACCAGATCGCCACCCAGAAGACCGCGACCAATACCACGCTGTCCGGTATCGGCTCGCTGCAGAGTGCCCTGGATACATTCCAGACGGCCATGGGCAAGCTCAACGACGCCAACTCCTTCGCCGGCCTGGCCGTGAAGTCGTCGAACACTGATGCGCTGACCGCCACCCTGGGCACCGGCGCTGCCGCCGGTACCTATGCCATCGATGTGGAAAGCCTGGCCACCAGCTCCAAGGTCGCTACCCAGTACATCGACAAGTCGGCCACCTTCGGCGCCGGCAAGCTGACCATCACTCAGGGCAGCAGCACCTACAACGTCACCGTCAAGGCGGGGGCGAGCCTGTCCGACATCCGCGACAGCATCAACACCCAGCTCAAGGACCAGGGCCTCACCGCCAACATCATCACTGATGCCAGCGGCCCGCGCCTGGTCTTGGGTTCCAGTGTCACCGGTGCAGGCAGCGATATCAGCGTATCCACCAGCGGCGATTCGAGCCTCGATGTGCTCAAGATCGACGGCGCCGGCACCAAGGCCTCGGCCACCGCCGGCGGCTATGTCAGTGCTCCTGCGGCGAATGCCAAGTACACCATCGACGGCCTGGAAATGAGCAGTTCGGTGAACAAGATCTCCAGTGCCATCAGCGGCGTGGAGCTCAACCTGGTGGCCACGGGCAAGTCGACCGTTACTGTGGACACCAACACCGACGGCCTGAAGACTTCCATCCAGTCCTTCGTCTCGGCGTACAACGCGCTGATGACCAGCATCAACTCGCTGACCAAGGTCACCACCACCACGGACTCCAGCGGGAACCCGACTACCTCGGCTGCCTCGCTGGCCAGCGACTCGATGACCCGCAACCTGCTGAACACGCTGCGCACCCAGCTGGTCGGCTCCTCCACCGAGGGTGGGTCGATCAAACTGCTGTCGCAGCTGGGCATTTCCACCAAGACCGATGGCACGCTGGACGTCGACGACACCAAGCTCGACGCCGCCCTGGAGAAGAACTTCGCCTCGGTGCAGGGCTTCTTTACTGGTGACGGCGGCCTGCTCAATCGCATGAGCAGCAGCATGGACCTCTACACCAAGAGCAACGGCCTGCTCGACCAGCGCAAGGCGTCGTTGAACGACACCCTGAGCGACCTCGCCGATCAGTCGACCAAGCTGGATACCCGCATGACCAAGCTGACCGAGACGCTCATGGCGAAGTACACCGCCATGGACACCCTGGTCGCCCAGCTCAATGCCACCAAGTCCAGCGTACTCACCACGCTGAACGCATTGAACAAGACCAGCAGCTCCGACAGCTGATCCCTGAGCCGCGCGCTGCGCCGCTCTGCGGCGCCGTTGCACGGCAGTACGCCCGTGCAGATTTTTGCCTAAAGCTTTTCCCGTCCTCGCCGATACTTTGAATATCAACGATTTGATCGTTCAGCGAATCAAGGGGAAAGAGATGAACGCTTCGGCAGCGCTGCGCCAATACCAGAACGTGAACAACCAGTCGCAAGTGCACGACGCGTCTCCCCATCGCCTGATCCAGATGCTGATGGAAGGCGGCCTCAGCCGCATCGCTCAGGCCCGCGGCTCCATGGAGCGCGAGCAGTTCGCCCAGAAGGGCATGCTGATCGGCAAGGCCACCGGGATTATCGCCGGTCTGCGCGAAGCGCTGAATTTCGAAGCCGGTGGTGAGCTGGCCGAAAACTATGCCAACCTGTACGACTACATGAGCCGTCGCCTGGGCGACGCCAACCGCAGCAACGACCTGGAAGTCCTCGACGAGGTGTCGGGCCTGCTGCGTACCATCAAGGAAGGCTGGGACGCGATTCCGCATTGATCGCAGCTCGCCAGGAGATACCGAACATGACGCTCGCCGTCCAGCAGATCGAACAAACCCGCCTTGCTCTTGGTGCGGCGCTGGCCCAGGGCGACTGGGAAGCCGTCGCACAGCTTGACCTCCAGTGTCGCGAGCACGTCGATGCCGCGATGGTCGAGCCGATGGACGATGACAGCGACCTCAAGCGCAGCCTTGAGGGTCTGCTGGTGCTGTACCGCGATCTGGTTCAGGCGGTCACCCGGCAGCGCGAGGAAGTGGCCACCGAGATCGTCCGTGTCAACCGTTCGCACCAGGGCGCCAAGGTTTACCAGATGTTCGGCTGATCCATCCGGATCGGCTCTCTTTCGGCGGTGATCGGCAAAGTGCCGGTGGCCGCCGCCTCCGCTTCGAACTACGCTCCATTTCAATTGCCATGACAGGGATCAACACCCTTCGTCGGGCCGCACCAAAAAAAACACGCCATAAATTTGACTCGAGCCACAATTTTGACTTAACTAGTGGCCAAATGCTGGCTAGCACGAGGAAATTGTGCTGTGGCCAGGTCGTGTCAGCCGCCGTAGTACGGCCTTCAAGCCCGGGATGACAAGCTAAGATGTGGCGCGAAACGAAAATTCTCGTGATCGATGACAACCAGGACCGTTGCCGGGACCTCTCGGTGATCATCAGCTTCCTGGGTGAAGACCAACTGTCCTGCAGCAGCCGTGACTGGCGCCAGATCGTCGACCCGCTGCCCAACGGCAGCCGCGACGTGCTCTGCGTGCTGGTCGGCGCGGTGGAGAGCAAGGGCGGGGCGCTGGAGCTGCTCAAGCAGCTCGCGGCCTGGGACGAGTACCTGCCGGTGCTGCTGATGGGCGAGCCGGTGCCCAACGAGTGGCCCGAGGAACTGCGCCGCCGCGTGCTGGCCAGCCTCGAGATGCCGCCCAGCTACAACAAGCTGCTCGATTCCCTGCACCGCGCCCAGGTCTACCGCGAGATGTACGACCAGGCCCGCGAGCGTGGCCGCCAGCGCGAGCCCAACCTGTTCCGCAGCCTGGTGGGCACCAGCCGCGCCATCCAGAACGTGCGGCAGATGATGCAGCAGGTCGCCGACACCGACGCCAGCGTGCTGATCCTCGGCGAATCCGGCACCGGCAAGGAAGTGGTGGCGCGTAACCTGCACTACCACTCCAAGCGCCGCGACGCGCCCTTCGTGCCGGTCAACTGCGGTGCGATTCCGGCGGAGCTGCTGGAAAGCGAATTGTTCGGCCATGAGAAGGGCGCCTTCACCGGTGCCATCACCACCCGTGCCGGACGCTTCGAGCTGGCCAACGGCGGCACGCTGTTCCTCGACGAAATCGGCGACATGCCGCTGCCGATGCAGGTCAAGCTGCTGCGTGTGTTGCAGGAACGCACCTTCGAGCGCGTGGGCAGCAACAAGACGCAGAACGTGGACGTGCGCATCATCGCCGCGACCCACAAGAACCTCGAGAAAATGATCGAGGACGGCAGCTTCCGCGAAGACCTGTACTACCGCCTCAACGTCTTCCCCATCGAGATGGCCCCGCTGCGTGAGCGCGTCGAGGACATCCCGCTGCTGATGAACGAGCTCATCTCGCGCATGGAGCACGAGAAGCGTGGTTCGATCCGCTTCAACTCCGCCGCCATCATGTCGCTCTGCCGCCACGACTGGCCGGGTAACGTGCGGGAGCTGGCCAACCTCGTCGAGCGCCTGGCGATCATGCATCCCTATGGCGTGATCGGGGTGGGCGAGCTGCCGAAGAAATTCCGTCATGTCGACGACGAGGACGAGCAGCTGGCGACCAGCCTGCGCGAGGAGCTGGAGGAGCGCGCGGCGATCACCGCCGGCCTGCCGGGCCTCGACTCGCCGGCGATGCTGCCGGCCGAGGGCATCGACCTGAAGGACTACCTCGCCAACCTCGAGCAGGGGCTGATCCAGCAGGCGCTGGACGACGCCAGCGGCGTGGTCGCCCGTGCCGCCGAACGCCTGCGCATCCGCCGCACCACCCTGGTGGAGAAAATGCGCAAGTACGGCATGAGCCGTCGCGAAGAGGAAATGGCGGAGGATTCGACGCCTTCGCCTTGCTCGTTTTTTCAAGTCATTGAAATATAACGAGTAAATTTTAGGCACGGGGTTTGCTAAGACTCATCCGACCGACAGATTCACGCCGTCGGACGGATGAGGAAAACCCGCATGATGCCCGCCACCAATCGCCAGACTGAACTTGCTTCCCAGCTGCCAGCAGAACCCCTGCAGGTACCGGTGGAGCAGCAGAGCCGTGCCCATCTGGAGCAGACTTTCGAGCTGTTCAGCCAGATGTCCAGCCAGCTCAACCAGTCCTACAGCCTGCTGGAAGCCCGCGTCACCGAGCTGAAGGGCGAACTGGCCCTGGTCAGCGCGCAGCGCATGCAGGAGCTGGCGGAGAAGGAGCGTCAGGCCAACCGCCTGCAGAGCCTGCTCGATGTACTGCCCGGCGGCGTCATCATGATCGACGGCCAGGGCGTGGTGCGCGACGCCAATCCGGTGGCGGTCGCGCTACTGGGCAAACCACTGGTGGGCATGCTCTGGCGTGAAGTCATTGCCCGCAGCTTCGCCCCGCGTGCCGACGACGGCCACGAAGTTTCCCTGCGTGATGGACGCCGCGTGTCCATCGCCATCCGCCCGCTGAACGGCGAACCCGGCCAACTCATCCTGCTCAACGACCTGACGGAAACCCGTCGCCTGCAGGACCAACTGGCCCGCCACGAACGTCTTTCCGCCCTGGGTCGCATGGTCGCTTCCCTGGCACATCAGATTCGCACCCCGCTGTCCGCCGCCATGCTTTATGCAGGCCACCTCAGCGAGGGCGAGTTGCCGGTCGAGCAGCAGCAGCGCTTCGCCGGGCGCATCAAGGAGCGCCTGCATGAGCTGGAAAGCCAGGTGCGCGACATGCTGGTATTCGCCCGCGGCGAGCTGCCGCTGCCGGATCGCATCGCGCCGAGCCAGCTGTTTGCCAGCCTGCGCGCCGCCGCCGAATCCCACGTTGTCGGCCTGAACCTGCGCTGGCAGTGCGACGCTCGCGTCGGCGAGCTGCTGTGCAACCGCGACACGCTGGTCGGCACCGTGCTCAACCTGGTGGAAAACGCCATCCAGGCCGCTGGCCGTGATGTGCGCCTGAAGGTGCACCTGTATCAGCGCAACAACTGCCTGCGCCTGTCCATCAGCGACAACGGCCCGGGCATGAGCGCCGAAACCCTGGCGCGCCTGGGCGAGCCGTTCTTCACCACCAAGACCACCGGCACCGGCCTCGGCCTCGCTGTGGTGAAAGCCGTCGCCAAGGCCCACCAGGGAGAGCTGCTGCTGCGCTCGCGCCCGGGTGTCGGTACCTGCGCCACCCTGATTTTGCCGCTGATCCTGGCTCAACCCGCCGTCCACGAGGAGTGATATCCATGGCCGCCAAAGTCCTGCTGGTCGAAGACGACCGCGCCCTTCGTGAAGCCCTCTCCGATACCCTGTCGCTCGGTGGGCACGATTTCGTCGCCGTCGATTGCGCCGAGGCCGCACTGCCGGCGCTGGAGAAGGACAGCTTCAGCCTGGTGATCAGCGACGTGAACATGCCGGGCATGGACGGGCACCAGTTGCTCGGCCTGATCCGCAAGCGCTACCCGCAACTGCCGGTGCTGCTGATGACCGCCTACGGCGCGGTCGACCGCGCCGTGGATGCCATGCGCCAGGGCGCGGCCGATTACCTGGTCAAGCCGTTCGAGCCGCGAGCGCTGCTGGAACTGGTGGCCCGCCATGCGTTGGGTGCTGTGTCCGCCAGCGTCGGCGAAGGTCCGGTAGCCCTGGAACCGGCCAGCCAGCAATTGCTGGAGCTGGCTGCTCGTGTCGCGCGCAGCGATTCCACCGTGCTGATCTCCGGCGAGTCCGGCACCGGCAAGGAAGTCCTGGCGCAATACATCCACCAGCAGTCGCCGCGTGTCGGCAAACCCTTCGTTGCGATCAACTGCGCGGCGATTCCGGACAACATGCTCGAGGCCACCCTGTTCGGTCACGAGAAGGGCGCCTTTACCGGTGCCATTGCCGCGCAGCCGGGCAAGTTCGAGCTGGCTGACGGCGGCACCATTCTGCTCGACGAAATCTCCGAGATGCCGCTGGCTCTGCAGGCCAAGCTGCTGCGTGTGTTGCAGGAGCGGGAAGTGGAGCGCGTCGGCGCGCGCAAGCCGATCAGCCTCGACATCCGCGTACTCGCCACCACCAACCGCGACCTGCTGGGTGAAGTGGCTGCCGGCCGATTCCGCGAAGACCTCTACTATCGCCTGTCGGTGTTCCCGCTGGCCTGGCGTCCGTTGCGCGAACGCCCCGCCGATATCCTGCCGCTGGCCGAACGCCTTCTGGCCAAGTACGCCCGCAAGATGAACCATGCGCCGGTGGCCCTGGCCGACGATGCCCGCGCCGCTTTGCTGGCGCACCCCTGGCCGGGCAACGTGCGTGAGCTGGACAATGCCATCCAGCGTTCGCTGATCCTGCAGCAAGGTGGCCAGGTGCAGGCCGCCGACCTGTGCCTGACCGCGCCCATCGGCCTGGCGCCGCGCCCGGTGCTGGCGGCCGTTCCGGCGCCCGTCGCTCCGCCGGTTCCAGTCGGCGTCGAAATTCCGTCGCCGGCCTCCGCCGAAGCCGGCCAACTGGGTGAAGACCTCAAGCGCCGCGAGTTCCAGATGATCATCGACACCCTGCGCAGCGAGCGCGGCCGCCGCAAGGAAGCCGCCGAGCGCCTGGGCATCAGCCCGCGCACCCTGCGCTACAAGCTTGCGCAGATGCGCGATGCGGGCATGGATGTGGAGGCTTACCTCTACGCCAGCTGACCGGCAAAAAGGACCCCTCTTGGCCCGCATTCGTGCGGGCCTTTTCTTGGTGTGACTCGGCGTATTCGCTGATATGCCGACGAATTCTTCTGGCTGCCAGGTGTGAGGAAATGCTGGAGCTTTCCTCCTGGGCTGACTCAGGAGATCGCGATGGGCGAGGTGGAATTTGCGCGCCAACTGCGGCGACAGCAAACCGACGCCGAGCGGACGTTTTGGGGCGCGCTACGTGATCGGCGATTTCTCGGGCTGAAGTTTCGCCGGCAGGTGCCTTGTGGAGTCTACGTACTGGATTTCTACTGCCATGACTTGAAATTGGCGGTGGAGCTGGATGGTGGGCAGCATCTGCAGTCTGCTCATGACTGCGAGCGCGATGCGTGGCTGGCGGGGCGGGGTATTCGCGTTTTGCGGTATTGGAATCACGACGTGCTGGTGAGGATGGATTCGGTGCTGGAGGCGCTTCGATTGGAGGTTGAGTCCGGCGCGAGATGATTGCCCTCACCCCAGCCCTCTCCCCAAGGGAGAGGGGGCCGTCCTCTGCCGGCTGGGGGATTGGCGTTCGTACTGATGCTGCGGAATATCCGGCTGACTGCCGGCCTACCCGAGTAAGCCGACCTGCTCCCTCTCCCTCTGGGAGAGGGCTGGGGTGAGGGGCTCTTCCCGGCGCGCCAAATGCCCATCCGAAACACCGGCCGCCGTCAGCCTGAAAATCCCATTCCAGAGCGGTCTACGTATTTTTCCTGCCCCGTGAAAAACTGGCACCCAAGTTGCAATCCCCTCTGCAAAGCGCCGCGCAGTGTCAAAAAACCGCGGCCAGTCGGAGGGGTAAGTGATGAGTCAGGGCATCCAGTTCAATCGTCTGCTGCTGGAAATGCGCTCCATGCAAATGGAGGCCATGGCCAAGGCGAAGATGCAGGCCGCACCGGCCGAGCCGGGGCCAGCTTCTCGCAGATGCTCGGGCAGGCGGTGGAGAAGATGAACGGTACCCAGCAGGCCGCCTCCGACCTGTCTTCTGCCTTCGAGATGGGGCAGAAGGCGTCGACCTCACCGACGTGATGATCGCTTCCCAGAAGGCCAGTGTTTCTTTCCAGGCGATGACCCAGGTACGCAACAAGCTTGTCCAGGCGTACCAGGACATCATGCAGATGCCGGTTTGAGCGGCGAGGATCGTAGGTAATGTCCCAAGCCTCCGTTGTTGACAGTCAGGTTCCGGCCAAGGTCGGCGCCGACGCGCCGAAAAAGCCGCTGCTCGGCCTGAGTTTCCTCGAGAACCTCGCGGACATGCCGGTGCTGCGCCAGGTTGGCCTGCTGGTCGGTCTTGCTGCGAGCATCGCCATCGGTTTCGGCATGGTCCTGTGGTCGCAGCAGCCGGACTACAAGCCGCTGTATGGCAGCCTCAATGGCGTCGACGCGAACAAGGTGGTCGAGGCGTTGTCCGCCGCCGACATCGGCTACAAGATCGAGCCCAACTCCGGCGCACTGCTGGTGAAGGCCGATGATCTGGGCCGTGCGCGCATGAAAGTCGCCGGTGCCGGCCTGGCACCGACCGACAGCAACGTCGGCTTCGAGATCCTCGACAAGGAACAGGCGCTGGGCACCAGCCAGTTCATGGAAGCGACCAACTACCGTCGCGGCCTGGAAGGAGAGCTGGCGCGTACCGTCTCCAGCCTGAACAACGTCAAGGGTGCCCGCGTGCACCTGGCGATCCCGAAGAGCTCGGTATTCGTCCGTGACGACCGCAAGCCCAGCGCTTCGGTGCTGGTCGAGCTGTACCCGGGCCGCAGCCTTGAGCCGAGCCAGGTGCTGGCCATCGTCAACCTGGTCGCTACCAGCGTGCCGGAACTGGACAAGTCCCAGGTCACCGTGGTCGACCAGAAAGGCAACCTGCTCTCCGACCAGCAGGAGCTCTCCGAGCTGACCATGGCCGGGAAGCAGTTCGACTTCACCCGTCGCATGGAAACCAACTTCACCCAGCGCGTGCACAGCATCCTCGCGCCGGTACTGGGCAGCGGCCGCTACAAGGCCGAGGTGTCTGCGGACGTCGACTTCAGCGCGGTGGAGTCCACCTCGGAGTCGTTCAACCCGGACCAGCCAGCCCTGCGCAGCGAGCAGAGCAACAACGAGGAACGGCAGAACAGCAATGGCCCGCAGGGCGTGCCGGGTGCGCTGTCGAACCAGCCTCCGGGCCCGGCCAGCGCGCCGCAGACCACTGCGCAGAACAAGCCGGCGGACTTCGTCGCGCCGGGCCAGCCGCTGAAGGACGCCAACGGCCAGCCGATCATCGATCCGAAGACCGGCAAGCCGGAACTGGCGCCGTACCCGACCGACAAGCGCCAGCAGAACACCCGCAACTACGAGCTGGATCGCTCGGTGAGCTACACCAAGCAGCAGCAGGGTCGCCTGCGCCGGCTTTCCGTCGCGGTGGTGCTGGATGACCGCATGATCACCGATCCGAAGACCGGCGAAGTCAGTCACCAGCCCTGGACCGCCGACGAGCTGGGACGCTTCACCCGCCTGGTGCAGGACGCGGTAGGCTATGACGCCAGCCGTGGCGACAGCGTCAGCGTGATCAACGCGCCGTTCGCTCCGGAGCTGGGCGATGACATTGCGTCGCCGCCGTTCTACTCGCAGCCCTGGTTCTGGGACGTGGTCAAGCAGGTGCTGGGCATCGTCTTCATCCTGGTGCTGGTGCTGGGTGTACTGCGCCCGGTGCTGAACAACCTGTCGGTGGCAATGCAAGAGCAACGCCGCTGCTGGCCGGTGGCGGTGGAGGCGAAGGCGGCCTGGGGAGTTGGGCGGTCTGGATGGCGAGTATGTCCGACGACCACGTGAGCCTCGGTGGCCCGGGCACCGTATCCTGCTGCCCAGCCCGACCGAGGGGTACGATGCCCAACTGACTGCGATCAAGCCACTGGTCACCCATGATCCGGGGCGTGTAGCCCAGGTAGTGAAGGACTGGATCAATTCCGACGAATGAAGCCCGCATGAGCGCCAAACTTACCAAGGTCGACAAGGCTGCCATCCTCCTCCTGTCCCTGGGTGAAACCGATGCCGCGCAGATCCTGCGGCACATGGGGCCGAAGGAAGTGCAGAAGGTTGGCATGGCCATGGCGCAGATGCGAACGTGAACCGCGAGCAGGTCGAGCGGGTGATGGGCGACTTCATCGAGATGGTCGGCGACCAGACCAGCCTGGGCGTCGGCGCCGATGGCTATATCCGCAAGATGCTCACCCAGGCGCTGGGCGAGGACAAGGCGAACAGCCTCATCGACCGCATCCTGCTGGGCGGCAATACCAGCGGCCTGGACAGCCTAAGTGGATGGAGCCGCGCGCGGTGGCGGACGCGATCCGCTACGAGCACCCGCAGATCCAGGCCATCGTGGTCGCCGATCCGACCCCGACCAGGCGGGCGAAGTACTCAGTCACTTCGATCACAAGGTGCGCCTCGACATCATGCTGCGCGTGTCCTCGCTGAACACCGTGCAGCCCTCCGCCCTCAAAGAACTCAACCTGATCCTGGAGAAACAGTTCGCCGGCAACGCCAATACCACCCGCACGACCATCGGCGGCGTGAAGCGCGCGGCGGACATCATGAACTACCTCGACAGCTCGGTCGAAGGGCCGCTCATGGACGCGATCCGCGAAGTCGACCAAGACCTGTCGGGGCAGATCGAGGACCTGATGTTCGTCTTCGACAACCTCTCCGACGTCGACGACCGCGGCATCCAGGCACTGTTGCGCGAAAGTTTCCTCCGACGTCCTGGTGCTGGCACTCAAGGGCGCGGACGAGGCGATCAACGAGAAGATCTTCCGCAACATGTCCAAGCGCGCCGCCGAATTGCTGCGCGACGATCTCGAAGCCAAGGGCCCGGTCCGGCTCAGCGAGGTGGAAGGGGCGGAGAAGGAAATCCTCAC
>JASGKM010000001.1:0-147282 GCA_049840615.1 Pseudomonas sp. | reverse complement strand
TCTTGTTGATCTACTCAACCATCGTATTGCTAAGGTTAATAGGGAAACACGATAGAATCCGAACAGCACCTGGCGGTGGACCCGCTGTCCCGCCAACCCGAGCTGAACGCACGGTGGAGGTCAGCCGCATCGATCTGCCCTGGCAGTTCTTCGCCCTGGTGGAAGGCGAGGTACAGAAACGCTTCGACGCCCTGCGCCCACTGTCGAAGAGCTGCGCTACGCCAGCTTCAGCCCCACCGGCCGTGAGCGCCCGGCACTGGTGATTCGCGCCGCGCACGTAGAAGCGCCCAGCGCAGAGTGGCTGGCCAGCATCGATGCCCTGCTCGAACTCGGCGACGGCCCAGTCATGGCCTATGACGACCCGCGCCGCACCGTTGGAAAACGCGTGCGCATCGAACAATCACGAGTCGCTGCGTCTGGCCGGCGAAACCGCCGCCCGCGCCTGGCTGCGCGACGTGGAAGGAAGGCCGTGCCGACCAGGAACTGCGCCGCTGGCTGCTCGCGCCGCTCAGCGCGGCCCCCGGCAAGGCTGGCGCGGCAGCCGACGAGTTTCTCTGCAACTGCCTAAACGTCAGCCAGAGCCGTATCCAGGCCGGTATCGACCAGGGCCTGGATCTGGAAGGCCTGAAAAAATGCGAACTCAAGTGCGGGACCGCCTGCGGCTCCCTACATACCGGAAATCAAGCGCCTCCTGGCTCAGAAGCCACTGGCCGCTATCGCTTGAATCAAGCCTCAGAAGAAGGCAGCCCGGGGGGAACGACATACGTGGAAAAGTCTGGCTGATCGGCGCCGCCGGCGATCCGGAACTGCTGACCCTGAAGGCCGTCCGTGCGATGGCTCCGCAGGCCGACGTGGTGCTCATCGACGACCTGGTGAATCCCGGTGCTGGAGCACTGCCCTTCAGCGCGGGTGATTTCCGTCGGCAAACGCGGCGGCTGCCGCTCTACACCGCGACTTCTCTCATCCACCGCCTGATGCTGCGCTACGCCCGCCAGGGGCGCCGCGTGGCACGCCTGAAAGGCGGCGACCCGTCATCTTCGGCCGTGGCGGCGGAAGAACCGAGCTGGCTCACTGCACGCGGCATCGACTGCGAACTGGTCAACGGCATCACCGCCGGGCTGGCAGCCGCCACCCAGTGCGGTATCTCCGTAACCCTGCGCGGCGTCAGCCGGGGCGTGACCCTGGTGACCGCGCACACTCAGGACGACAGTCCGCTGAACTGGCGCGGCCTGGCCGAAGGCGGTACGACATTGGTCGTGTACATGGGCGTGGCTAAACTGGCGGAAATCCGTGACGGCCTGCTCAACGGCGGCATGGCTTCCTGCACGCCAGTGGCGATGATCGAAAACGCTTCCTCCCCCACCCAGCGCGAATACCGCAGCCAGTTCCGGGCGAGATGCTGGCAGACGCCCAGCGCTTCACCCTGAAGAGCCCGGCAATCCTGGTAATCGGCGAAGTTGCCGCCGCTGCGCAGCAGGCAGTCCTGGCCCGCACCACCTGAAGCTCACTTTCCTGCGGGCAAAGAAAAACCCGGCCTAGGCCGGGTTTTTCTCAGTCAGCTCAGACCAATTACTTGGCTTGGGCTTCCACTTCGGCTTCTACGCGGCGGTTAACAGCGCGGCCTTCGGCGGTTGCGTTGTCGCGACCGGACAAGACTCACCGTAACCAACAGCGTTTACGCGGCCGCCTTCAACACCGTACTCGTTGACCAGTACGTCACGAACGGCGTTGGCACGACATTCGGACAGTTTCTGGTTGTAGGCGTCGGTGCCGACGGAGTCGGTGTGGCCTTCAACGGTGGTGGAGGTGGACGGGTACTGCTTCATGAAGTCAGCCAGGTTTTTGATGTCAGCGTAACTATTTCTCTTAACCTTGGACTTGTCGAAGTCGAACTTCACGTCCAGCTGAACGCGAAGCGACTTCGGCAACAGCCGGGCAGCCGTTGGCGTCAACGGTGACGTTGGCCGGGGTGTTCGGGCACTTGTCGACGTTGTCGCAGACGCCGTCGTTGTCGGAGTCGGAGCAGACTTCAGCAACCGGCTCGGGAGCCGGGGCCGGCTTGGCGCCGCCGCCGAAGTTCATGCCGACGCCCAGGCCAGCCATCCACTCGCCCTGGTGACCGTTGTCACGCTTCTCCAGGCCGTACTGGCCGTCGAGGCTGGCTTTGGCGTAGAAGTTTTCGGTGAAGTAGTACTTCAGACCGGTACCGACCATGGCCATGGTCAGGTTCTGACGGCCACCGTTGTCGGAGTTGATGTTGGTCAGGCTCTGGTGGCCAACGCCGGCGGAGACGTACGGACGCAGGTTGCCAGCACCCGGAGTGCCGAAGTGGTAGATGGCGTCCAGAGTGCTCAGGTTGCCATGGACCTTCTTGTTGCCGGTCTCGTAGGTGCCACGTACGTCGTGGTACTCACCGTAGGACAGAGCCAGCTCGACGTCGTCGGTCAGGAAGTAACCAACGGAGCCGCCGTACAGGTCCGCGTTCTTCATGTTGCGGGTGCTGTCGGTGAAGTAGCGCTTGCCGAATGCTTCGACTTCGACGGCGCCCTGGCCTTGAGCGAAGGCATTGACAGCGGCGGTGGCGATCAGCGAGCCAACTACGACGCCTAAGGTGTTCTTCAGTTTCATCCGTTAAATCCCCATCTTGGTGGTCAATAAGTTGTCCTAACCATAGGCCGTACAACTTGGGTGGCAAGTTTATCAGAACTTGCCAAACAGAGAGACAATATTTCCCGGACTAAGATTCCGTCACATTCGAAAACTTTTCTCTCATTCGATCGAGTGCACGTTTGTAGCGCATCTTCGTGGCGCTAAGCCCCATGTGCATGATGTCGGCGATCTCCTGGAACTCCAGTTCCGCAACAAATCGAAGCACGAGGATTTCCCGATCAATGGGATTGACATGAACTAGCCAGCGGTCTAGTCCACCCCGTTCTTCGACTTTCGGAGCCTTCTCTTCAGAAGCTTCCTCGATTGGATCCAGACTCAGCGCATCGAGCAATCTGCGTTTACGCCGTTCCTTCCGATACTGGGTAATGCACTCGTTGTAAGTGATGCTGTACAGCCAGGTCTTGAACTTCGACTTTCCCTCGAAGTTCTTCAGACCATACAGCACCTTGAGCATGACCTCTTGACACACATCATCGGCGTCCCGGTCGTTGCCCAGATAGCGCGCGCAGACGTTGAAGAGCGTGCGCTGGTAGCGGCGCATCAGCTCTTCATAGGCCCGCGTCACGTGGTAGAGCTCCTCGTGGGAACGCTCCACCAGCTCCTCGTCGGTGAGCTGGCGCGGGTCATAGCGCAAGGACAGTGATTGCGGCTTGTTCAAGTCGGGTCGGGCCAGGTCAAGTCAGCGTCCGGCGCGGCTTTCGGCAAGCCGTACCGGTAATCGGTCATCATCTTCAGCGACTGGTTACACGCTGATCGAGCAGGATGCGGTTGGCGATCGACACCAGCTCACCCTCGTCTGTCAGCAGGATAGTCTTGATGGTACCAATTTCCTCGATGATGCCTTCGACATCAGCCACTTTCACCTGTTGTCCGACCTGATACAGCTCCCGCACGTAAATGCCTGCGATGATCTGCCCCGCCACCTCGCGGCTGCCCAGGCCCAAGGCCAACGCAGCAGCCAGGCCGATGGTGATCAGCACGATGGCAATGATGTAGTTCAGCAGGTCGGTCTTGACCTCGAGCTGGCCGATGGCCACCGAGATGCTGATGATGATGACCAGCCACTGGGCAACGCGACCCAGGCCGTTGGCGTACTCGAGGCCGACGCCGTCGGCAGCGCCGCGCACCAGGCTGTTGGCCAGCTGGGCAAGCAGGATGCCGACGATCAGCACCAGCGCCGCGCCGAACACCTTGGGCAGGTAAAGCGCGAGCATGTCCAGGGTCGCCGAGACGCGCTGCAGGCCCAGGGATTCCGCCGCAGAGACAAGGAATACCAGCAGTACGAACCAGTAGATGATCTTGCCGATCAGCGTCGAGACCGGCACCTGGATGCCAGCACGGGCCAGCAGCTTGGTCAGGCCGGTACCCGCCATCAGGCGGTCGAGGCCGAGCTTGGCCAGCAGCTTGGAGAGCAGCGCATCGAGCAGTTTGGCGACGACGAAGCCGAGCAGCACGATCACCAGCGCGGCGAGCAGGTTCGGGATGAACCCGGCCAGCTTGCCCCACAGGGTGTTCATGGCGGTGAGCAGGCTTTGCGTCCAGATGTCGAATTGCATGTTCAGTCGGCCTTGTCAGCGGAAGGGGCGGAATTCTGCGCGTGGCGCGAGACGGGTGCAAGGTGCGCGGCGCCACGGCTCACGCCAATGGACAGGGCCTGGAACCAGTGCCCCATCAGGCTGAACAGATCGCCTGCGCCCACCTGGCGGTTGGCGGTCTTCAGGACGCGATCCAGGCGCGAGTCGTCTCCCGGCTGTTCCGGGGGCATTCGCAGCAAATCGCGCAAGGATTCTTCAAATGGGTCGTGCATACGCACCTCGCCTGTGTGAGGTGCTTGACGCCCCCACCACCTCAAAAGTCACACCTAGAGCCAACGCATGCGGCGGAATATCCACCATTGGAAAGCCACTATCCCGAGGATCACCACGCAAGCCACGGCGAAGCCGTAGGGTGCGTCGGAGCCGGGAATGCCGCCAACGTTGATACCCAGGAGACCGGTCACGAAGCTCATGGGCAGGAAAAAGCCGGTGATGATACCAAGCAGGTACATGGTGCGGTTCATCCGCTCGGTAATTCGACGATGTTCGGCCTCCTGGATCAGGCTGATACGCTCGCGCACCAGCTCCAGCTCTTCCAGGTTGCGGGTCAGGCGGTTGTAAAGCTCGTTCCAGTAATCAGCATCGTCGGCCACTGTCCAGGACGCTTTGAAGCGGACCATCTGCGAGTAGATTTCCCGCTGCGGCGCCAGGTACCGGCGCAGCCCCGCGGCACGTCGTCGCAGGGTGCGCAGCTGGTGCTGATCGGGAATGCTGCGCTCGTCTTCCTCAATGGCCTCCTCCATGGCGTCGAGCTGGTCGGCCAGACCACCGATCAGGGTATCGACACGGTCGGTGAGATAGTGGGCGAGGTACAACACCACTTCCGAGGCCGTCTTAGGACCGGTGCCGGCATCCAGATCGGCACGCAGGTCGGCCACCGCCTTGAGCGGGCGCAGACGCAGGGAAATCACCCGTTGAGACTCGGCGTAGACCCGCAGCGAGACCATGTCCTCGGGCACCGCGCCAGGGTTCAGGTTGACTCCGCGCAGAAACAGCAGCAGGCGTTCGCCCCCTAGATCGACCAGGCGCGGACGGGTGGCCTCTTCCAACAGCAGGTCGCAGGCGAATTCATTCAGGCCGCTGGACTCGCGCAGCCATGACTGAGCTTCGGGCACACCGCGGTCCCAATGCACCCAGAGGCTTTCCTCAGGCTTGAGATCCAGCAGCGGCAACTCGCCACGAGTGATCCGCCGGCCACCCCCGTGGCCGTCCAGCACGAAGCCGTCGATCAGTCCGCGCTCCGTGCCGCTTTCGTACTGCTGCATGCCCTTTTCCTTCGCTCAAGATCGCTTTCGCGAGGCCCCATGAAAAATGCCGGAAGCTTTCGCTCCCGGCATTGACCCGAACTCCAGCAGGAAGGTTCGAATTATTCCGGCATTTTCAACGCTTTAGGCGAGACGATAATGCCGTTGTTGTCGGCATAGACGAACTCGCCCGGGCGGAAGGTGATGCCACCGAAGGTCACGGCGACGTTCAGGTCGCCGATGCCGCGCTTGTCGGTCTTCATCGGGTGGCTGGCCAGCGCCTGCACGCCCAGGTCGGTCTGCGCGATCACGTCGACGTCGCGAATGCAGCCGTACACCACGATGCCTTCCCAGCCGCTCTTGGCAGCCTTCTCGGCCAGCATGTCACCCAGCAGCGCGCGGCGCAGCGAGCCGCCGCCATCCACCACCAGCACCTTGCCCTTGCCGTCCTTCTCGACCTGCTCCTTGACCAGCGAGTTGTCTTCGAAGCACTTGATGGTGACGATCTCGCCACCGAAGGAGTCCCGCCCGCCGAAGTTGCTGAACATCGGCTCGACGACCTGGACCAGCTCCGGGTAGGCATCGCACAGATCGGGGGTGACGTAATGCATGGAGAAGCTCCTCTTGATGAAATCCGGCAGGGTTTCAGGCCTGGATGTGACCGAAAGCCGCAATGGCGTCACAGTCTACTCCCTGCCACGCCAAGCTCAAGCCTGCGCCAGAGCGCCCTGCTTCTCCGGCAAGCCACTGTGCTCCAACCAATGCTGCAGCAGCGGCCAGACTTCGCGCTGGGCGCCCTTGCTGATCAGCATCTCGACGTGGCCGAAATCTTCGGAAAATCCATGGCGCCGCCCCAACTGCAGGAAATGCCGGACCTCGGAGCCGAACTGCTCCAGCAACTTGCGGCAGGCCCAGGCCGGATCCTGGATATCGCCGTCGGAACCGATGGCCAGCACTGGCAGGGAAACCTTCTGTAAACCACCCCACCAGTCGTTGTCCTTCTCACCGAAGCGGCCGAACAGGCTGTGCCAGTGCAGCGCCTCCAGGGCGAGCCCCAACGGCTCGTCCTCCGGGCCGCGCTTGAGCCGCGAGCCGGAAAGCCCGCCCATGCGCTTGAGCAGGAAACGCCCACCCCAGGCCACTGGCGGCAGTTTCAACGGCCAGTAGGTGCGGCTGATCTGGCTGCCGCACAGCGCCGCACTGGCTGCCTGCGGCTCGTTCAGGTAGCCACCTCCCAGCGCAGCCGCGAGGGTGACACCGCCCAGGGAGTGCCCGACCCAATGCGGCGCCTGACCGCTCTGCTCGACCACGAAACTGGCGATGGCGGGCAAGTCGAAGCGAGCGTAATCGGCAACGCGGTTACGGTCGTAGTCCTCGTTGCGCAGCGACAGGCCGTGGCCGCGCATCTCCGGAATCCACACGTCGAAACCGGCGCGTGCCAGATGGGCGCCCAGACCAATGCCCTTGGGCGAGTACCAGAAGCGACGATTGGAGAAGCTGCCGTGCAACAGGATCACCGGCATGCCACGCCGGCCTTGGGGACGACCAAGACGAGTGACGGCCAGCTCGACGCTGGAATCCGGGCTGTTGTTCGGCTTGAGGCGGTAGACGTCTTCAGTGAGGTCGCCGCGCAATTCCGCGCTCAGGAGAGCGACGGGAAAGAGTTGACTGCTGCTTTGCATGGAATCGCTTGCATAAAAAAGGGCGGGTGAAATCACCCGCCCTTTTCAGGATGGTAGAGAGGCTGTCAGGACTGGCCTTCGGCGAGGAAGAACCAGGTATCGAGGACCGAGTCCGGGGTTCAGCGACACGCTCTCGATGCCCTCGTCCATCAGCCACTTGGCGAGGTCCGGGTGGTCCGACGGGCCCTGGCCGCAGATGCCGATGTACTTGCCGGCCTTGCGGCAGGCCTGGATGGCCATGCGACAGCAGCTCCTTCACCGCCGGCGTTGCGCTCGTCGAACAGATGCGCGACGATGCCCGAGTCGCGGTCCAGGCCCAGGGTCAGCTGGGTCAGGTCGTTGGAGCCGATCGAGAAGCCGTCGAAGTACTCCAGGAATTCGCTCGGCCAACAAGGCGTTGGACGGCATCTCGCACATCATGATGACGCGCAGGCCGTTCTCGCCACGCTTAAGGCCCTTGGCGGCCAGCAGCTCGATGACCGCTTGGCCTCGCCCACGGCGTACGCACGAACGGCACCATGATCTCGACGTTGGTCAGGCCCATGTCGTCGCGCACCTTCTTCAGCGCGCGGCATTCCAGGTCGAAGCAGTCGCGGAACGACTGTCGGAGATGTAACGCGAGGCGCCACGGAAGCCCAGCATCGGGTTTTCTTCTTGCGGCTCGTACTGAGCCGCCACCGATCAGGTTGGCGTATTCGTTGGACTTGAAGTCCGACATGCGCACGATGACCTTCTTCGGCCAGAACGCGGCGGCGATGGTGGCGACACCCTCGATCAGCTTCTCGACGTAGAAGTCGACCGGCTCGGCGTAGCCTGCGATACGGCGGTCGATCGACGACTGCTTACGTCGCGCGGCAGCGTCTTGTAGTTCAGCAGCGCCTTCGGGTGCACGCCGATCATGCGGTTGATGATGAATTCCAGACGCGCCAGGCCCACGCCCTCGTTCGGCAGCCTGGCGAAGTCGAAGGCGCGATCGGGGTTGCCGACGTTCATCATGATCTTGAACTTCAGCTCGCGGCATGGCTCGACCGAGTTCTTCTGCGGGTAACCTCGAAGCTCGAGCTTGCCTTCGATAAATGAAGCCGGTGTCGCCTTCGGCGCAGGACACCGTCACCTGCAGTGCCATCGGTCAGCGCCTCAGTGGCGTTGCCGCAGCCGACCACCGCCGGAATGCCCAGCTCACGGGCGATGATGGCGGCATGGCAGGTACGGCCGCCACGGTTGGTGACGATGGCGCTGGCGCTCTTCATGACCGGTTCCCAGTCCGGGTCGGTCATGTCGGAGACCAGCACGTCGCCATCCTGGACCTTGTCCATCTCGCGAGATATCGCTGGATCACACGTCACCGGGCCGGCGCCGATGCGCTGCGCCGATGGCTGCGGCCTTCGGTCAGCACCTTGCCTTTTTCCTTGAGCGAGGTAGCGCTCCATGACGTTGGCGGCATCGCGGCTCTTAACCGTTTCCGGACGCGCCTGCACGATGTAGAGCTTGCCGTCATCACCGTCCTTGGCCCACTCGATGTCCATCGGACGCTCGTAGTGCTTCTCGATGATCAGCGCCTGCTTGGCCAGCTCCAGCACTTCAGCGTCACTCAGCGAGAAACGGCGGCGATCGGCCTCTGGCACGTCGACCATCTTGCACCGATTTGCCGGCCGAGGCCTCGTCGCCGTAGATCATCTTGATGGCCTTGCTACCCAGGTTGCGACGCAGGATCGCCGGGCGCCCGGCTTCCAGGGTCTGCTTGTGCACATAGAATTCGTCGGGGTTCACCGCGCCCTGCACCACGGTCTCGCCGAGGCCGTAGGACGCGGTGATGAAAACGACGTCACGGAAACCGGACTCGGTGTCCAGCGTGAACATGACGCCGGCAGCGCCGGTTTCCGAGCGCACCATGCGCTGGATGCCAGCCGACAGCGCGACCAGCTTGTGATCGAAGCCCTGGTGCACACGGTAGGCGATGGCACGGTCGTTGAAGAGGGAGGCGAAAACTTCCTGGATCGCGACAAGCACGTTGTCGACGCCACGGATATTCAGGAAGGTTTCCTGCTGGCCGGCGAAGGAAGCATCCGGCAGGTCTTCGGCGGTGGCGGAAGAACGCACGGCCACGGCCATATTGTCATTGCTGCCGGCCATTTCCGCGAAGGCCTTGCGAATCTCGTGCATCCAGACGCTCGGGGAACTCGGCGTCTCATCACCCACTGGCGGATCTGCGCGCCGGTCTTGGCGAGTGCGTTGACGTCATCGACGTCCAGGGCGTCGAGGGCCGCGTGGATGCGATCGTTCAGGCCGCTCTGATCGAGGAAGTCACGGTAGGCCTGGGCGGTAGTGGCGAAGCCACCCGGTACGGAAACGCCGGCACCGGCGAGGTTGCTGATCATTTCGCCCAGCGATGCGTTCTTGCCCCCCACATGTTCGACATCGTGGACGCCGAGCTTATCGAGGGAAACTACGTACTCTACCAAGGTGATCTCTCCACTAAGTGTTGGAAAAGGTCATACAAGTCGGTGCGGCCCCACCCTGTCTGGCCGGAGCCGGAAAAATGGGTGAGAATGCCCCGGCAAAGGGCCTTGCAAATGCGGGGCCTATCATAACCAGGATTCGATCCTACCTATAAGGCCCGCAGCGCACATGAAACGAACTGCATTCTTCATTTCCGACGGCACCGGCATCACTGCCGAAACCCTCGGCCAGAGTCTTCTGGCGCAGTTCGAGAACATCAATTTCACCAAACTGACACGACCTTACATCGATACCGAAGAAAAGGCGCGCGTCATGGTACAGCAAATCAACCGGGCTGCAGAGGCGGACGGGGCAAGACCGATCATCTTCGATACCATCGTCAATCATGAGATCCGTTCGCGTCCTGGCGCAATCCAACGGTTTCATGATTGACATCTTCTCGACCTTTTTGTCCCCGCTCGAGCAAGAATTATCCTCAGACTCGTCGTATTCCGTCGGAAAATCCCACAGCATCGGCCATAACCCGCACTACATGGAGCGGATCGATGCGGTGAACTTCGCCCTCGACAACGACGACGGCGCCCGCACCCACTACTACGACAAGGCCGATCTGATCCTGGTCGGCGTCTCGCGCTGCGGCAAGACGCCCACCTGCCTGTACATGGCCCTGCAATACGGCATCCGCGCGGCGAACTACCCGCTGACCGAAGAGGACATGGAGCGCCTGCAGTTGCCCAACGCGCTCAAGCCCTACAAGCACAAGCTGTTCGGCCTGACCATCGACCCCGACCGGCTCACCGCCATCCGCCATGAGCGCAAGCCCAACAGCCGCTACGCCAGCTTCGCCCAGTGCGAATTCGAGGTTCGCGAAGTGGAGAACCTGTTCCGCCGCGAGAACATCGCCTACATCAATTCCACGCATTTCTCGGTGGAGGAAATCTCCGCAAAGATCCTGGTGGAGAAAGGCGTCGAGCGTCGCCTCAAGTAATCCCCAGCGCCATGCCCACTCTCCTTGCAGCGGCCGGTCCTACCGGCCGTTGATCTTTCGGCAACCTTTCGCCGCTGCGCCTATCATTCTCCAGACCCACGATTTACCCGTGACCTATGTCATGGGGCGGGCATTCCACTGCACCGGCACAGGAGAGCGCCATGCGAGGATGTCAGTATCTGGTTCTGTTCGTATTGCTGGCGCTGTCGGGGTGTGACTCGGGCGAGCCACCCAAAGCCAAGACGACCACCGCGAGCCCGCCAGCCGCCAATCAACCCGTCGCCGAGCCAGCGCCTCCGCCAGCTCCCGCAGCGCCGCCCGCACAGCCTGCTGCCACACCACCCGCACCTGCTCCAGAGCAGCCAGCCCAGGCGGTGTTCACCACCGAGCAGTTGGATCAGATGCTCGCGCCCCTGGCGCTCTACCCCGACTCGCTGCTGGCACAGGTCCTGATGGCGACCACTTACCCCGGCAATGTGGCCGACGCGGCAGCATGGTCGAAGGCCCACCCCAAAGTCAGTGGCGATGATGCCGTCAAGCAGGTGGCAGATCAGCCATGGGACCCCAGCGTCCAGTCGCTGGTCGCCTTCCCGCTGGTGCTCGCCACCCTCGGGCAGGACCCGGTCTGGGTCCAGCGCGTCGGCGATGCCTTCCTCGCCCAGCCCGATGCCGTGATGGACTCCGTCCAGCGCCTGCGCCGACAGGCCCAGGCCGCCGGAAACCTGCAGTCCAACGAGCAACAGACCGTCACCGTGAAGTCCGCACCACCCGCCCCTGCCCAACCGTCTTCGGCGGGCGGCACCGCAGTGGCGCAGCCATCGGCACCCGCCCAGACGATCATCATCGAGCCGGCCGACCCGCAGGTGGTCTACGTCCCCAGTTACAACCCAACGCAGGTCTACGGCAGTTGGGCATATCCGGCGAGCCCACCGGTCTACTACCCGCCACCGCCCGAATACCCGGTGGCCAGCGCGCTCGCGACGGGCCTGGCGTTTGGCGCGGGCGTCGCCATCGTCGGCTCGCTCTGGGGCGACTGCGACTGGGATGACCATGAGATCGACGTCGACGTGGAGCACTACAACAACTTCAACAGCAACCGGAACGTCAATCGCAACGTCAATCGCGAGTTCAGCCAGAACATCAATGGCAACCGTGCAGCCTGGCGCCATGACCCGACCTACCGCAATGGCGTTCCCTACCGCGACGCCCGCAGCCGCGAGCAGTACAACCGGCGCCTGTCCGGTGGCGAACAGCGCGAAGCCATGCGCGGATTCGACTCGGCCCGCGCGCAGGAACGCTCCCGTGCACGGGAAAGCCTGACCCAGCGTGGCATTGCCCCCGCAGCGAACAACCAGCAGGCCCGCGAGAGAGCCCAGGCGGCGACCCGCGACCTGCGTGACAACCCGCAAGCTCTCCAGCGCGCCCAACAGGCCAACCGCGAACCACGCGACGTCAATCAGGCCCGTGAACGCGCGCAGAACGCCACCCGAGAGCTGCAGAACAACCCTGAGAACCGGCAGCGGGCGCAGAACGCGATGCAGAACCGCAGCAATCAGATGCAGCAACGGCCGCGGGCGCAGAACAACCAGCAGATCCGCGAACAGGCGCGCCAGCAGCATGCCCGCACCCAGGCTCCACGCAACAATGCCTTCGCCGGCGCCAACAACCCGCGACAATCCCGCGAATTCGCCAACCGTGGCCAGGCCAGTCGCGCTGCTGCCAGCCGGCCGCAGGCGGCACGCGCCGGCCACACCGTGCAACGCCCCGCCCGCGCGCCTCGCGGCGGCGGACGCCGATAGGAGACGCGCCATGCCCATCGCCTCGCGCCTGCTGGCGCTCGCCCTCCTCGCCGCCCTGCCCGCCAGCCTGCTGGCCCAGGAAAGCTTCCCCACGCCCGACGCAGCCGCCGACGCCTTCATCGCTGCGCTGGGCACCGAAAAGGCCGACCCCGAGCGCCTGGCCGCCCTGCTGGGCAAGGACTGGCAGAGCTACATTCCAACCGCTGGCATCGATCGGGACGAAGTGGACGCCTTCCTCGCCCACTACAAGGACAAGCACCAGATCGAGAAGGATAACCCCCACCTCGCCCACCTCGTCGTCGGCAACGATCCCTGGACCCTGCCCCTGCCGATCGTCCACGAGAAGAACGGCTGGGCCTTCAATGCCAAGGCGGGCGGCGAGGAAATCCGCATTCGCCGGATCGGCCGCAACGAGGAATCGACCCTGGAGGCCGTGCAGGCCTACCACGATGCGCAGATGGACTACGCCGAAGTGGACCGCAACGGCGATGGCGTCCTGGAGTACGCGCAGAAGTTCGTCAGCAGCGACGGGCACCACGATGGACTGTACTGGCCGGAGGAAGATGGCGGCGAGGAAAGCCCGCTTGGCCCGCTGTTCGGCGACGAACTGCCAGGCGACGGTTGGCACGGCTACCACTACCGCATCCTCACGGCCCAGGGCCCCTCGGCACCCGGTGGCGCCTACGACTACCGGATCGGCGGCAGGATGACCCGCGGCTTCGCCCTCATCGCCTGGCCAGTGAAGTACGGCGACAGTGGCGTGATGAGCTTCATGATCAGCCACGATGGCGAGATCTTCTCCAAGAACCTCGGCCCGGAGAGCGACAAGATCGCCAAGAAGATGAGCCGTTTCGACCCGGACAGCAGTTGGACCGAGGTCACTGCGGAAGAAGAAAAGCCCTGAGTGACTGAACCTGTCCGGCCGCCCGCCGGTCGGACAGGTTCACGGCAGGCCCGTCACGCACACTGGCTCCCGGCAGGCTCACACAGGCCTGTCATGAGCCTGAAACAAATACCCTGCCAACGCGCCAACCGACTGTCGCCAGCAAAAATCCACATGATAGAATTCGGCGCGCTATTGCCTGGCGTCACCAGGCCACGCCGGCCGGCATGCCGGCCGCAGCCACCTGGGTGACGACCGCGGCGTTTCTTTTCAAGGCTTTGCGGCCACTTACTCATCAAGGCCCATGAGACTCAAGCCCACTGCCCTGCTCCTCTTCCTGAGCATCCTGCTGCTTCCCGGCATCAGCGCCGCTGCCGGCAAGACGGTCTGATGGCCTGAACGAATACGCCCGGATCAACGACCTGGACATCGAACTGGCCGCCAAGCTCGACACCGGCGCCAAGACCGCCTCCCTCAGCGCCCGCGACATCAAGCGCTTCAAGCGCGATGGCGAAGACCTGGGTGCGCTTCACCTGGCCACCGACACCGCCCACAGCCAGCCGATCGAAAAGCCCCTGGCGCGCATCAGCAAGATCAAACGCCGCCACGGCGACTACGATCCCGACGAAGGCAAGGCCTATACCGCACGTCCGGTGATCGAGCTCGAGCTGTGCATGGGCAAGGCCCTGCGCACCATCGAAGTGAACCTTACCGACCGCAGTGCCTTCCAATACCCGCTTCTGATCGGCTCCGACGCGCTCAAGCGTTTCGGTGCCCTGGTCGACCCGAGCCTGAAATACGCTGCCGGCAAGCCCGGCTGCCAACCCGTAGCGAAACCTGCCGAGTAATCCCATGCGCTCTCTTACCCTGCATCTGAAGGTCCTGATCGCCATCCTGCTGACGCTGGGCGTCGCGATCACTGCCTACCAGATCTTCGTCCTCGGCATTCCCATGACCGAGGCCGAGACCGACGACCTGTGGAACATCGACGCCAAGGTCGAGTTCGTCGCCACACCGAAGACTCCGGTGAAGGTGCAGATGTTCGTGCCGCCGCTGACCCAGGATTACGTCAGCCTCAACGAGAGCTTCGTCTCCAACAACTACGGCGTGGGCATCGAATCGCTGGACGGCAACCGCAAGGTGACCTGGTCCTCGCGCCGCGCCACCGGCCAGCAGACGCTCTACTACCGCCTGGTGCTGACCAAGCGCTATGCCGGCGCCACCGAGAAGGCCAAGGAGAAGGGCCCGATCTTCCGCGACAGCCTGCCCCTGGAAGGTCCGGACAAGATTGCCGCAGAAGCCCTGATCGCGCCCATCCGCCAGCACTCGGCGGACGTCGAGACCTTCGTCAGCGAAGCGATCAAGCGCGCCAACATCCTCAACGATCAGAACGTGAAACTGCTGCTGGCCGGCGACACCAGCCTGGACAAGCGTTCCCATGTAGTCGAAACCCTGCTCGCGGTGGCCCACGTGCCGCTGGAGCGCGTGCACACCATCCGCCTGATGGCCAACCAGCCGCAGCAGCCCGAGCTCTGGCTGCGCAGCTACAACGGCAAGGAATGGCTGTACTTCAACCCGGAAACCGGCGAGCGCGGCCTGCCCAACGACCGCCTGATCTGGTGGCTGGGTGATGAAAGCCTGCTTTCCATCGAAGGCGGCAAGAAAGCCCAGGTCGACTACGACCTCAACAGCAGCGAGATGAACGCCATCCGCCTGGCCAAGCTTTCTGCAACCGAGAATATCCGACGCCGCCTTCCCTGAGTAGCTCGCTGTACGGCCTGCCGCTGTCCACCCAGCAGACCTTCCAGATCATGATCATGATCCCGTTCGGCGTGCTGGTGATCCTGGTGCTGCGCAACCTGATCGGCCTGCAGACCCTGGGCACCTTCACCCCGGTGCTGATCGCCCTCGCCTTCCGCGAGACCGGCCTGCAGTGGGGCATCGGCCTGTTCACCGTGATCACCGCGCTGGGCCTGTCGCTACGCTCGTACCTGGAACACCTGAAGTTGCAGATGCTGCCCCGCCTGTCGGTGGTGCTGACCTTCGTGGTGGTGATGATCGCCGCCATCAGCCTGCTCAGCCACAAGCTCGGTTTCGAGAGCGGCCTGTCGGTCGCCCTGTTCCCGATGGTGATCCTGACCATGAGCATCGAACGCCTGTCGATCACCTGGGAAGAGCGCGGCGCCGCCCACGCCATGAAAGCCGCCATCGGCACCCTGTTCGCCGCTGCCCTGGCGCACATCCTGATGCGCGTGCCTGAGCTGGTGTACTTCGTGTTCACCTTCCCGGCGGTGCTGCTGATCCTGGTGTCGTTCATGCTGGCGATGGGTCGCTACCGCGGGTACCGCCTGACCGAACTGTTCCGCTTCAAAGCCTTCCTCAAGGACTAAGCCATGTTCGGCCTGATCAAGCGATGGAAAGCCCTGGAAGCCAAAGGCATCATGGGCATCAACCGACGCAACGCGGACTACGTGCTCAAGTACAACCAGCGGCACCTGTACCCGATCGTCGACGACAAGATCATCACCAAGCAGCGCGCCATCGAGGCGGGCATCCACGTACCGGAAATGTACGGGATCATCTCCACCGAGAAGGAGATCGAGCGCCTGCCGGAGATCATCGGCGAGCGCAGCGACTTCGTCATCAAGCCGGCCCAGGGCGCTGGCGGCGACGGCATCCTGGTGATCGCCGACCGCTTCGAGGAGCGCTACAAGACGGTCTCCGGACGGATCATCAGCCATGAGGAAATCGAGCATCAGCTGTCGAGTATCCTCACCGGCCTGTATTCCCTGGGCGGTCACCGCGACCGCGCGCTGATCGAGTACCGGGTGACCCCGGACCAGATCTTCAAGAGCATCAGCTACGAAGGCGTGCCGGACATCCGCATCATCGTTCTGATGGGCTACCCGGTGATGGCGATGTTGCGCCTGCCGACCCGCCAGTCCAACGGCAAGGCCAACCTGCACCAGGGCGCCATCGGCGTGGGTGTGGACCTGGCCACCGGCCTGACCCTTCGCGGCACCTGGCTGAACAACAAGATCAGCAAGCACCCGGACACCACCAACGCAGTAGACGGCGTGCAGCTGCCCAACTGGGACGGCTTCATGAAGCTGGCCGCCGGTTGCTACGAGTTGTGCGGGCTGGGCTACATCGGCGTGGACATGGTGCTGGACCAGGACAAGGGCCCGCTGATTCTCGAGCTCAACGCCCGCCCCGGCCTGAATATCCAGATCGCCAACGACTGCGGCCTGACCCTGCGCACCCACGCTGTCGAGGCGCATATTGCCGAGCTGGAAGCCAAGGGCGTGAAGGAAACAGTGGAAGAGCGTGTGCGTTTCTCCCAGCAGCTCTTCGGCCACGTGCATCCGAAGGAAGTCTGAGGCGACCTGCCCCATGAAAAAAGCCCGGCGAATGCCGGGCTTTTTCATGGGTGACCACAGGGAAGCAGACCCGTAGGGCGCATAACCTGGAACAGGTTATCCGCCGGATACCCTATGGCGGATAACGCTGACGCGTTATGCGCCCTACGCGAACTTCGGCAATGAGCGTTGGCGTGAAACTGTAGGAGCGAGCTTGCTCGCGAACGGATTCACGGGCAACTCCGCCGCTGCCCGGTTCGCGAGCAAGCTCGCTCCCTACCAAAAAGCATCGCCCCCGCGCACAACTCAGCGCACCACCGCCAGCTCGAACCCACCCTGGTCGCCATGCTCGCGCACCTTCATCCCCGCCTCGTTCACCGCCAGGTCTTCCAGCGGCCGCTTGTACGGCTTGTTGTCGAGGGTTTGCAAGCTGCGGTCTTCGTCGGTAGTCAGCAGCAGCACATAGCGCTCGCCCTGGTTGGCACGCACCGGAATAGTCCCTTCGATGAAGGCGTAGCGGTACCAGGTTTCCGGATTGAGTTTGTACACCGCGTCGCTCACCAGCCGGGTCGGGCGCTTCTGTTCGTCGAGGAACAGCAGCGACGGATAGACCACCTGGTGGTTGGCGAAGCTACGCACGCGCAGGCCGTAGACGCGCTGGGAGCTGGGCAGCTTCATTGCGACGAAATAGCTCTTGCCCATGGGGAAGTCGAAGCTCGGCGAGAACTTGTTCAGTTCCTCGTAGCGCGGCTCCTCCGCCGACAGCTCGGTGAAGTCACCATCGCCCATCTGATCGCAGCAGCGCCGCTGCAGGTCGACGTAGAGGTCATCCAGGGTCTTGCCGCTGCCCTTGAGCAGCGCCTTCATGGCGTCGGTCTGCTCGCCTGCTCCGTCGAGCCCCGGCAGGTTGCTCGGGCGTGTCTTCAGGTCAACCTGCCGGCCTTCGGTGAAGGCGATATTGCTGCCATCCTGCTCGCCACGTCGGAACATCGCTCCACGCTGCTCAGCCGTGATCGGTGAGTTGCGCACCTGCCCCTTGTCATCGACCCAGGTGAAGTACGGATTGCCGTTCTCGCTGCGGACAAAGCCGCGGTCCTCATAGGATTCCGCGTCGATGTACTCGGAAGAGTGGTCGCCATTGGGCAGCACGTAATCGGCACGCCCGGGCGCGACCTGGCCGGCGGCGTAGAAGCTGTTCTGCAGATTGCCCTGGGCATCGACCCAGGTGAAATAGCGACGCTTGCTCTCCCCCGCCGGTTTGCTACCGGGCCATTGCGTGGCGCTGACATCGATCAGCCGCGCGCGGTCGCTCTGATCGATGCGCTTGTCCGCCTGGCGTTGCTGTTTGGCATAGCTGTCGTCGACGAAGGTGTTGTGCACCTGGCCGCTATCGTCGATCCACGACAGGTAGCGGCCACTGGCTGCGTACGCCGGTGCGCTCATGCCGACAGCGGCGACACAGGAAATCAGGAGGGTCAACCTGCTCATGTCCATGCCCTCAGAAGGTGGTGCGGTAAGTCATGGCAAAGACGTAGGCCTTCACCGTGGTGCTGACATCGAGACCGGCATAAGGGTTGTACACCAGGTTGTCGATACCGGTGCAGTTCAGGTTGCAGCTGGTGCCCGCCTTGATGCTCTGCTTGGAGACGAAGTAGTTGAAGCCCAGGTCGATCACCGTGTCCTTGTCCCACTGGTAGCCCAGGCCCAGACCGTAGAGGTTGGCATCGCCGATGGGCACCAGCGCATCGGCCTTGTCCTTGGGAATCGCCGAGGGACGATACTCATAGCCGGCGCGCAGTTGCAGGCGGTCGTTGACGTCGTACTGCATGCCCATGGCATAGCTCCAGGTGTCCTGGTAGCCACGGTCAAGGATGATGCTGTGGTCGGTGGCGCCGTTGGGGGCGAAGTTCTTGGCGATGCGCAGCAGGTCGAGCTCCTTGTCGAACTCGATTTCCAGCTTGTTCCAGTCGCTGTAGTCGGTCCACTTCAGGTCGAAGTTGAACTGCCACTTGTCGAACGGGCGCACCTTGATCCCGGTGGAGAAGCTGTCCGGGTTGACCATGTTCAGCGTCGCCACGCCGTGCTCTTCCTCGGCGTTGCCATAGGGGAACAGCGGGCTCAGGAAGGCGCCGAACACCGAGCTCTGCATGCCGGACCAGAAGCCCTGCCAGTCCTTGGTGTAGTCGACGCGGTACTTGCCCTTGAGGTGCATGCGCGACTCGCTCTGGTAGGTCGCGCCCCAGGCGAACCAGTCGTAGGGCTCCCAGAGCACGCCCAGGTTGAAGCTCGGCGAGAGGGTCTGCTGCATGTCCAGCTTGAGGTTGGCCAGCGAGTCGTACGGGCCGATACGCCCGCCGCAGACGTTGAACACCAGCTCGACGATTTCCTGCGCGCCCGGCACGCAGGTGGTGTCGTGCAGGGTCTGCAGCAGGCCGGTGAGCAGGCCGGGGTTGCGGAAGTCGGTATCCAGCGCCATGGCCTGGTGCGAGAAGCCGATCGAAAGGCCCGCCGACAGCGTGTCGTTGACCTCGTAGCCCACCGAGGGTGAGAAGTAGGTGATGCGCTGCAGCGAGACGCGGCGGCCTTCATAGCGTGCCGGGTCACTGTCCGAATCGCGCGAATAGCCCAGCGCCTGGGGTGCGTAGACGTTGGTGGCGAAGGTGAACTTGGAGCCCGGCGGGTTGATCGACAGGCCCGCCAGCGGTGCCACCAGCAACGGCATGTCAGTCATGCCGCCCAGGCCCGGCAGGTACATGGTCGGGGTCAGGGTGCGGCTGTTCTCGCCGGCCACCGGGTCATCGTCCAGGCCGAAGGCAGACGAGCCGTAGTCCGGAGGCGCCTTGAAGCCGGCGCGAATGTCCATGACCCCGGTGATCAGCTTGATCTGGGTCTGGCGGCCCTTGAGCTTGGTCAGAGCGGCAGGGTTGTAGTGCACCGCGTCGATGCCGGTGGAGTCGGCCGTGACCGCGTTGGCCATGGCCATGGCCTTGGGGTTGCCGATGGTCAGGTCATTGGCCAACTGGGCGTTGGCGAGCGTCGCCCAGCCAAACCCTACCCCTGCCATCGCCACCGCGAGGGGCGAAATGCGCATAGTCATGTAGTGGTCGCTCGTCGGTTACTGGGCTTTGAGGCCTTGGATATCCAGGGGAAGGGAAACCCCCAGCAGTACATCCGGCGAGTCTTCGGTCAGACCGAAACCGGCGTTCACGTTGACGATGTAGTCCGGCGATGTTCGCAGGCCGAGCGAGAAGTTCATGATCGCGCTGGTCTGCTCGGGCGCTTCGACCGTGCGGTCGTTGAAGTAGTACTTGTTCTTGAACGAGTAGGCCATCTGATAGGAGGTGGCCAGGGAAACGTCATAGGACAGCGCATAGGCCATGCCCATGGCGAAGTTGACCGTGTCGCCCGGCACCCTTTCTCCAGCTCTTCGCCGTACTGGTTCTGGTGGATGTCGTCGACCTTCATGTTGTAGGTGTACCCGAGCGAGCCGTAGAGCACGACCGGATCGATCACGTAGGACATGTTGGCCCCGGCGCCCAGGCTGTAGAAGCCGTTGCCGGTGGAGACGTCGTCCTGCACGTTGCCCTTGTACGGGCTGTCGCCAGTGGGCAGGCCGAGGGTCGCATAGAGCGTGGTGACCGGAGCGCCACGGCGTGCAGCCCAGGGCTGCCAGCGCAGGGTCGCGGAGACGTCGCCCAGGCTGTAGGCATGGATGTCGCGCTCGGTGTCGTACTTGGCCACGAACGGCAGGCGCATGCTGAAGGTCAGGTTGTCCCAGATGCCGTAGTCGAAGGTGAACGAGTTGGTGAAGGTATGCTGCGCCTCGCTCTGGGCCAGCACGCTGTAGACGTTTTCGCCACTGCGCACGGCCTGCAGGCGCGTGTCGCGCATCAGGGTGTAGTCGAAGCCGTAGGTCAGCTGGCGCTCGCCTTTCTTGAGCAGGGTGTAGCTCTTCTCGGCGGCCTGGAACACCTGCTCCAGCGCCTTGGCGCTGTCGGCGTCGGTGTCCTTCTTGGCCAGCGCATCACGCGCGTCTTCGGTTGTCGCTTCTTCGGCGATGGCGCTGGTACTTGCCAGCAAGGCCAGAGCGGCAACGCACGCAAACCCCTTGAAATCCATGTTGCTATCCCCTGGTCTTGTTCTTATTCGTATGGGCCGATCGGGCGATCACTTGCGCCGGATGTACTGGACATCTCCGTTCGTGGCGGCTTCGCCAATCCTGGTTCTGGGTGAGCTTGCTCATCTCCGGGAACTCGCGGAATGCCAGCAGGCTGATGGTCCGGTCATCCACCAGGCGCATGTCGGCCTCTTTCAGCTCCAGGGCGTTCTTGGGCTCCTGGCCGCTGGGGTAGATCACGAAGAGCACGTTCTGGTTCCAGATTTCCTCGAAACGGGCGCGGGTGAAACTGATGTTGCCCAAGGCAGGATCGGCAACGAAGACGTGGTCGTTGTAGACATCGCGGACCACGACGAAATGCTTGAAGCCGGCATAGTGGATCGGCACCAGCGCCGGGTGTTCGAGCGAGTCCAGGTCGGAGAACTCGGCACGGAAGCCGCCACTCTTGTAACCGAGTGCGGCGGCATAACGCTTCATGTCCAGAAGCGAGAAGCCACGGCGCTGGACGATCTTGTCGGCCTCGCCGTACTTGATCAGGCCTTCCATGACCTGACGTTCTTCCAGGTTGCGGCCCAGGTAGTAGTCCAGCAGCGTGGTCAGCGCCGCCGAGCCGCAGCTGTAGTCGTAGGCCTGGCGGATGACGTTGCGGAACTGCACCTGGCTCATCGGCTCGAGTTGGACCGACTCACGAAAAGGACCGTTGGGCGTGAGCGGCTGCGAGATGTTCACTGTGCCCTGCTGCTGCGGCTTGGTATCCACCGCCTGGGTAAACCGAACAGACCCAGCAGGCTTCCCAGCAGAATCTCGAACATCCAGCCCCCTCTCTTCAATCCTGGAAGAACCTTGCCGGCGAGCGCCGGCAAGGGTTACCGCGCGTACAACCTCGGGATCAGTGACCCCAGACCTTCACGGTCGAACCGGCGAGGTTCAGGTTGGAAACGGTCAGCGAGCCGATGCTGGCTCCAGTGGTGCCAACCTTGACGGCGTCGATGGTAACGTCGCCGGTCACGGTGGGCAGGCCGATGGCGAGCTGCTGGGTAGCAACAGCGGTGCCGCCACCGGTCGGGGTGATGTTGGTGGTCACCACGTCGACAGTCATCGGGGCGTTGTCGGCAATGGTCACGCTCGGCAGGTGGATACCCTGCAGGACCAGGGAGCCGCCGCCGGTATCGGCGTCCTTGTAGGTGACGGCGCCGATGGAAGCGTTGAAGGTACCGGAAATGCTGATGCCATCCTGGCCGGTGATACCGGACAGTGCAGCGTCATCCATGGATTTCATGTCGGCATGTGCCAGGAACGGAGCGGCCAGAACTGCGCTTGCAAGAACCAGTTGCTTGATTTTCATTGTTATAACTCTCCAGTGTTCAGGTGGGGTTGCCCCAGGCACTGCAAGGGGCGTCCTACCCCGCTGCAGGTTGACCGGCTGCTGCCGATCTTCCAGACCCCCGACTTCTTCCTTAGGCGCCGCGGGTATGGATTCGTGAAGCACGAAGCTTCGCGTCCTGATCTCCAAGCTACTGACCCGCCGTGAACCTGCCAGCCCATCCAAGGGATGGCGCAAAACCAACCGTCTGACTCAAGCTTCGCTGAGCAGTCCCAGACTCTTCCCCTTGAGTACCGCCTGGGTGCGACTGCGCACGCCGAGCTTGGCGAACAGGTTGTGCAGATGCCACTTGATGGTGGCCTCCGACAGATGCACCGCCTGGGCGATATCCCGGTTCGACAAGCCCGCCGCGACGAGCCGCAGGATCTCCCGCTCCCGATGGCTAACATCTTGATTTTCATCGAAACTTTCAGGATCGACAGACAACCTGCGGCACTGCTCGCGAAGCATCTCGGCAACCCCTTGCCAGGCCGATGCACGCTTGGGTTCGGCGGCCTTCCAGGCCTCCCAGAGCGGCAGCAACCACAGGGCATCGTCCTGGAACAGGCGCCGGTAGCCCAGATTCCAGGCTTCCTCGAGGGTGGGGGCGAACAAGGCAAAGGCTTTTTCGCTGTTACCTTTCTGCCAATACGCCACAGAAAGTAACAGCGAAAGACGCAGCCGCCGGTCGCGTTGATAGGGCGAGGTAAAGCCCGCCAGGCACGATTCCAGACGCTGCTGAGCTCGCTCGGCATGGCGCTCGGAAAGTGCCAGGCGCGCCTCTGCCATCACCAGCGCCGCGTGGGCATCGGCATAGCGCTCGGCGTTGAGTCCCGACAGGTGCCGCGCCAGCTGCAGGCAGACGCGCTCGGCCTCGTTGGGGCGGCGCATCCACAGCAATAGCTGCACCTTGCAACTCATGGCCAGTGCATGCACCCGTTCGTAGCCCGGCGACTGCAGGCCAACCAGCCATTCGTCGAGCTGGGCCAACCCTTGTTCGGCCTCCCCGGCGAAGAATCGCGCCTTGGCCATCACCAACTGGCCGCGGCTGATCAACTCCACCGGCGTGGCGACGTCGCGCCAGGTGGTCGCCAGCGGCAGTTCGGCAAGGATCGCCGCGTGGCGATCCTGCTCGTACAGCAGGTCCGCGTAGGCCAGCGACAACGGTCCGCCGACCCGGCTGCGCCGGCCGAAGACGCGCTCCACTCGGCTGCGAGCACTCTCGGCGATGGTCCGACCGCGCTCCAGTTCGCCGCGCTCCTTGCAGATCAAGGCCTCGATCATGCTGACGACGACCTGCAGGTATTCACTGTCGGCCATGCGCAGGCAATCGCGGGCGACACCGATGGCATTGGCCGCTTCGGCGTAATCGCCCAACAGCGCATAGGCCGCCGCCTGGATGCACGACAGGCTGGCGCGGAACACCGGCTGGTTGCCCGGCACCAGCGCCAGCCACTGGCGCGCCACCTTCAGGCAAGCCTCCAGCTTGTCCTGGTAGAGCAGCACCAGCGCCTTCAGCACCTGGGCCACCGCAAGCAACTCGGCCATGCCGAAATGGCGTACCTTGCCCTGCCCCTGCAGCAGCCGGACGCTGAGCTCTTCGATCAGCGCCTCGGCCTCGGCGAACTTCTGTTCGAAGGCCAGCTGCCAGGCGTAGAAAATCTGGAACACCGGGTGCTCACGGATCACCTCGGCGGGGATGCTGCTGAGCATGCCGAGGATGCCGTAGACGCGGTTGCCGGCGATCAGCTTGGCGCCCTGGCGCTCCAGCAGGTCGGCGGCGAAGGCATAGTCACGGGCGCGCAAGGCGTACTTGATCGCACGGTCTGCCATGTCACGCCCCTCGCACCAGCGCGCGGCAGCGTGCAGCAGCGGTGTCGGATCGGAATTGCGCGCCAGGCGGCCCTGGAGGAATTCGGCGAACAGGTGGTGATAGCGGAACCACTCGCGCTGGTCGTCCAGCGCGATGATGAACAACTGCTCGTTCTGCAGCCGCATCAGCATGTCGAGGCCATCGCGGCGCCCGGTCAGGGCATTGCACAGTTCAGCGCAGAATTCATCGAGCACCGAGGTCTGGTCGAGAAACTGTTGCAGCGGTTCGGGCAGGCTGCACAACACGTCCTCGGCGAGGTAGTCGGCAAGGTCGCGCTCGGTGCCGGAAAGCCCCTTGAGCAGCGCCGCGCGGTCCGGGTTGCGCGCCAACGCCAGGGCGGCGAGGTGCAGCGCGGTAATCCAGCCTTCGGTGCGCTTGTGCAGCAGCTTGAGCTCGCTGTCGCTCAGGGCCAGGCCCTTGAGTTCGGTGAGGAAAGTGTCGGTTTCCTCGCGGGTCAGGCGCAGGTCGTCACCGCTCAGGCAGAAGGCCCAGGGCGCCAGGCCCGGTTCATCCACCAGGAAGCGCGGGCGGTAGCGGGTGCTAGTGACCAGACGGATATTGTCCGGCAAGTGCTCGATCAGGTAGCGCGCACCATGGGCCAGCGCCGGGTGGCGGATCTGGTGGAAGTCGTCGAGCAGCAGGTAGAGCGGCCCGTCGAGACGGCGCAGGTCGGAGAGGAAGGCGTCGATGATGCCTTCCAGCGGCAGGGTCATGTCCGACTGCAACAGGTTCGAGGTGTTGGTGCCGAAGTCCGCCTCGACGCTGCGGATGCTCGCCACCAGGTATTGCACCAGGCGCTGCGGCTCACTGTCGCCTTCGTCACAGGACATCCAGGCGACCCGCGCACCACCTGCCAGCAGACGCTGGCGGAGCAGGCTGAGAATGGTGCTCTTGCCGAATCCGGCCGGCGCGCTGAGGATCAGCACGCGCTGCTGGCGATTGGCATACAGGCGGTCGATCAGGGCGCGGCGCGGCAGCAGCGAATCGCTGTCGGTGCGCGGCGGAAACAGCTTGGTGCGCAGCAGCGGCATGGGCTGCTGCGGCAGTGTGGTCAGGGTCGTCATGTCAGAGCAGACTCAGCTCGCGGGCACGGCGTATCGCTTGGGTCCGATTGCGCACCTTGAGCTTCTCGTAGATGTTGTGCAGGTGCCATTTGACGGTGCCCAGCGCCAGCGACAACTGCTGGCCGATCTCCTCGTTGGAGAGTCCCTGGGCCGCCAGGCATACCACCTCGCGCTCGCGGTCGGTCAGACCTTCTTCGAGCACCTCGGGCGACCTGCGTGCTTCCTGCCCCGGCCAGACGGTCAACATTCCGCGAATGAAGACCTGCAGTGCCGGTTGTCGCTCGGTGGACTCCAGTTGCTGCAGCAACTGGCGAATCCCCTCGCCTTCCTCGATGAAAATGCTCCGCACCCCTTCCCGCTCGGCGCCGACCAGGCATTGGCCGAGCAGGCTGTGGGAACGTTCCTGGTAGCCCAGGCGCTGGTAGCTCAGGGCCGCCAGCAGATCCAGGCGCAGCCGTTGCAGGCCGTGCCAGCCCGGCTGCAGCATGCCGCGCAGCTGGGTGATTTCGTGCAGCGCCTCGCTGAAGTGTCCGCGTGCCTGGAGCAGCCGCACCCGGCTGATGCCCTGCACCCAGAGCACCGGGTTGAACGGCATCTGCTTGTAGTGGCTGGCCAGCTTCGCCCAGTCGATGGCCTTGAGCCGCTGCTCGGCGCGCTTGCAGCGGTCGGTGGCGGTTTCCTGGAGGATCAGGTTGATCTCCTCGCCCACCGCCATGGCAAAGAAGCGCCAGGACTGGTTGCGCGAGGCCAGGGTCTGCATCAGCCCGAGGGTGGCCAGCGCTTCCTTGCCACGGCCCTGCAGGCGCTGGATACGCGCCAGGCACTGCATGCCCTGGGCATACAGGTCGATGGGGTTGACCACGTCGACCCGGCCCAGCGCCCAGCGCAGGCGTTCTTCCAGGCCGTCCAGCTCGGTGCGGTAGTAGGCGGTCAGCGCTTCGGCAATGGCCGGCAGTGCCAGGGCCTGGGACCGCTTGTCGAACAGCGGCATGGCCTGCTCGCGCACGCGCTCGATGAGCATCTGCGCCTGCTTGACCTGCCCCTGCTCCAGCGCCAGCACCACTTCGATGGTGCACTGCTGCATGTGCAGGTAGCGGCCGTCGAGGAAATGGTTGCGCTGCTGCGCCAGCCCCATCAGGCGGCGCGCCTGCTCTGCGTGCCCGCGGATGACCTGGGCGAAGGCACCGATCAGCAGGATCGCGCCTTCGAGAAACGCCGAGTTCTGCCCCAGCTGGCTTTCCACCTTGCGTGCCAGCGTAATGCACTGTTCAAGGTCGTCCTTCTGCAGCGCCAGCACGGCTTTCACCGCCAGCGCCGAGAGGTACTGATTGCCCATCGGGCCGTTGCCGCGCGAGTCGCCCCAGCGCGCCAGCAGCTCGTCGATCATTCGGTTGGCTTCAGGCAGGCTGAGCTCGGTAGCGCGGGTCCAGACGTCGCTCAGCACGAGGATCGGATAGCGCTCGGCGATCTCGTTCGGCACGTGCTTGCGCCAGCGCGAAATCAGGTAGAGCTGGCCTCGGTTGATCAGTTCCAGGCCGCAGCCATCGACCAGCGCGGCGAGCATTTCCGGGTCCTCGGCAAGGCAGGCATGCTCGATGGCCAGGGTCGGCATGTGGTGGTTGGTGAACCACAGGCTGGCGTTGAAATGCAGTTGCTTGAAGCGCTCTGGGTCGCGTTCGCGCAGGCGGGCGCGGAGGAAATCGGCGAACAGCTGGTGGAAGCGGTACCACTGGCGGTCACGGTCCAGCGGCAGGAGGAACAGCTGCATGCTGTCCAGGTGCTCCAGCAACGCTTGGCCGTCCTGGCGGCCGGTCAGGGTATTGGCCAGGTCGCCGTTCAGGCGATTGGCGATCCCCAGGGACAGCAATGCGCCCTGCACGTCGGCGGGCAGACGCTCGAACACCGCGCGCAACAGGTAATCGCCCACCGCCGCCTTGTCGCTGCTGAGCAGCTTGAGGTCTTCCGGAGCACCCGGCTGCTGGCGCAGCCACAGGCTGACCAGGTGAACCCCCGCCATCCAACCTTCGGTCTGGTTGTGCAGCGACTGCAGGCAGCTATCTTCGAGTTGCAGGCCATCGCGGGCCAGGTATTCGCGGGTTTCGTCGCGGGACAGACGCAGTTCGTCCTGGCCGATCTCCAGCAGCAGCCCCTTGGCGCGCCACGTGGCGAGGTTCAGCGGCGGCTGGGAACGACTGCCGATGGCCAGGGTGAGGCCGGGCGGCGCGTACTGCACCAGGCGATTGAGGCCGGCGAAGACGTCGGAATGGGTGATCTCATGCAGGTCGTCGAGTACCAGCAGGACCTTGCGCTCGTCGCGGGAGAGGTCCATCAGCAGGCTTTCCATGACCGCGACCACGGGCACGCGCATGGTGTTGTGCACGTAGCCCAGCGCATCCTCGCCAGTGCCCGGCACGGCGGTGGCAAGGGCCTGGATGAGTTTCAGGCAGAAGCGGCCGGGATCGTCGTCGTCGCTCTCCAGGGAGAGCCAGGCAACCTGATGGCCCTCGCTCGCACGCTTGCCGGCCAGTGCCGCCAGTGCGGTGGTCTTGCCGAAACCGGCAGGCGCCGAGAACGACAGTATCGAGGCATAAGGATGACGGTCCAGGGCATTCTGGACCTCGGGACGAATCAAATAATCAGCAGGCACCCGAGGGGGTGTTAATCTGGAGCGCAGAAGGCTGCCGGCTGCGGGCTCTAGCACTACATCCACGGCCTGTATCCCTATGTCATTATCGTTGTTGGTACGGAGCACTGTCCGCGTGGGATTCGTCACTTCTTATCAGAATGCTTTTCCTACGTAAACTGAAGAAATAGCTCTAGGATCGACACTTCAGCCGACCTGATCACCTCATTTGCCTGCACGCTGTTACCCATGCCTGACTGTTTTCTGTACCCGCTTCCTTACCGGGAAGACCCGGGCGAACGCTTCGCCCTGATCCATCGGGCACCCGGCGCCGTACTCCTGGACGCCGGTCGACCCATTGCCACACGTGGACGCTATGACCTTCTGAGCGCCTGGCCATTGGCAGAACTGGCACCAACCGCCGACGAATCGGCCAAGCGCTTTTTTGCCCGCGCAAGAGCCGCCTTGCAGAGCCTGGGCGAGGCAAAAGTCCCGGACAATCGCAAAGTGCCATTCGTCGGCGGAATGATCGGTTATCTCGGTTATGACTTCGGCCGCCGCGTCGAGCACCTGCCCGAACCGAACCTCGACGACCTCGCCCTGCCCGATGCGCGTCTGGGCCTGTATGCCTGGGCATTGATCACCGATCACGAGGAATGCAGCAGCCAGCTGGTCTTCCACCCGACACTGGCCAGGAGCGAGCGGGAGCGCCTGATCGCGCTATTCGAAGGCGCTCAGGGCGATGAAGCGCTGCCGCCCTTCCGGCTCTGCGCACCATTTCGTCCGGACCTGAGCCGCGAGCAGTACCGCGAGGCGCTGGAGCGCGTGCACAGCTACATCCTCGCCGGCGACTGCTACCAGGTGAACTACACCCAGCGCTTCCGCGCACCTTGCAGCGGCTCGCCCTGGCTGGCCTACCGCGCACTGCGCGAGGCATGTCCTACGCCTTTTGCCGGTTATCTGGCGTTGCCTGAAGGCGCTGTCCTAAGCCTGTCGCCGGAGCGCTTCATCCAGCTCCATGGCACCCAGGTGGAAACCCGCCCGATCAAGGGCACCCGCCCGCGCGGTGACTCGCCCGAGGCCGACCAGCAGAATGCCGACGCCCTGCTTGCCAGCGAGAAGGACCGTGCCGAGAACCTGATGATCGTCGATCTGCTGCGCAACGACCTCGGCCGCAGCTGCCGACCCGGGCAGTGTGCGTGTTCCCGAGCTGTTCGCGGTGGAGACCTACCCCAACGTTCACCACCTGGTCAGCAGCGGTGCGAGGCGAACTGGCGGAAGGAAAGGACGCGCTGGACCTGCTCGAGGGCAGCTTCCCTGGCGGCTCCATCACCGGTGCGCCGAAGGTCCGCGCCATGCAGATCATCGACGAACTGGAGCCGACCCAGCGCAGCATCTACTGCGGCAGCCTGCTCTACCTCGACGTGCGCGGCGAAATGGACAGCTCCATCGCCATCCGCACCGTGCTGGTGAAGGACGGACCAGGCCAGTTGCTGGGCCGGCGGCGGCATCGTGGCCGACTCCAACTGGGAAGAGGAGTACGAGGAATCGCTGACCAAGGTGGGCGTGCTCCTGCGAACCTGGAAAGCCTGTAGGAGCGGGCCATGCCCGCGATCGCGCGCACGGCGCTGTTCCTAAAAGAGCACGAAAGAAAAGGCCCGCATCGCGGGGCTTTTTCGTCACAGCCGGTGTTACAGGCTGAGCGGGCCGTTCGACGCCTTGAGGAATTCCTTCTTCAGGTCCTCATAGGTGTGAACGGCCGGGAACTGCGGGAACTCGCGAATCACGTTGTCCGGCGCGTGGAACAGGATGCCGGCGTGGGCTTCGGAGAGTATGGTGATGTCGTTGTAGGAATCGCCAGCGGCGATAACACGGATAATACAGGCTTTTGAAGGCGATAGACCGACTGACGCTTGGGATCCTTCTGGCGCAGCTGGTAGCTGACGACACGGTCGTCTCGTCGGTGATTCAGCTTGTGGCACAGCAGGGTCGGGAAACCGAGCTGGCGCATCAGTGGCTGGGAGGAACTTCGTAGAAGATGTCGGAGAGGATCACCACCTGGAAGCGCTCGCGCAGCCAGTCGACGAATTCCACTGCGCCTTCCAGCGGCTTCAGGGTGGCGATCACTTCCTGGATGTCGGACAGCTTCAGGTCGTGCTCGTCGAGGATGCGCAGACGCTGCTTCATCAGCACGTCGTAATCCGGGATATCGCGGGTCGTCGCCTTGAGCGCTTCGATACCGGTTTTTTCAGCGAAGGCGATCCAGATTTCCGGAACAAGAACCCCTTCCAGGTCGAGACAGGCGATTTCCACGAACGATTTCCCCGCAGGTTTGACTTGAGAGGCGGCACTCTAGCCGCTCGCTCCAAGCGGCGCAACGCGGCACTTATACCCAAACACCACAGTCGACCTTCCTGATGGTTATTTAGGGGCATATCCGCCTCTTTGCTACCATCGCGCCCACAGAGCGCCTTGCGCCAATAAAACTAGGAATACCGCCTGATGAGCCTCCCGTTCGATATCGCGGAAATCGCCGCGAGCTATGCCAGCAAATCCCCGCAGGACATCCTGAAGCTCGCCTTCGAGCACTTCGGCGACGACCTGTGGATCTCCTTCAGTGGCGCCGAGGACGTGGTGCTGGTGGACATGGCCTGGAAGCTACAACAAGAACGTCAAGGTATTCAGCCTCGACACCGGCCGCCTGCACCCGGAGACCTACCGCTTCATCGAGCAGGTGCGCGAGCACTACGGCATCGCCATCGAAGTGATGACCCCGGACCCGCGCCTGCTGGAGCCGTTCGTCAAGGAAAAAGGCCTGTTCAGCTTCTTCAAGGACGGCCACGGTGAGTGCTGCGGCATCCGCAAGATCGAGCCGCTCAAGCGCAAGCTGTCCACCGTGACCGCCTGGGCCACCGGCCAGCGCAAGGACCAGAGCCCCGGCACGCGCAGCCAGGTCGCGGTGGTCGAACTGGACGGCGCCTTCTCCACCCCGGAGAAACCGCTGATCAAGTTCAATCCGCTGGCGAACATGAGCAGCGAAGAAGATCTGGGCCTACATCCGCATGCTGGAAATCCCCTACAACAGCCTGCACGAGCGAGGCTTCATCAGCATCGGCTGCGAGCCTTGCACCCGCCCCGTGCTGCCGAACAGCACGAGCGCGAAGGCCGCTGGTGGTGGGAAGAAGCCACGCAAAAAGAGTGCGGCCTGCACGCCGGCAATTTGATCAGCAAGGCCTGAGGCCTTACCCTCGGCTGACGGAAATTTCCTTGTCAGCCCGCAGCCCAGGATCGGACGCCTGCATCCCTGCGGCGGAGCCAATCCCATGCGCATCACCCTGGTGAAAAAGGTCCTGGCCGATGGCCAGGACTGCCGTAAGTGCCGCGAAGTCCACGAACGCCTGGTCAAGGGCGGCTACCTGAATCGTATCGACCGCACCCTGGTCGCCGACGAGCGCAACCCCGCCAGCACCGGCTGGCTGGTCGCTGCACAGTACGGCGTGGATACCGCCCCCTTCTTCGTCGTCCGCCACGATGACGGCCGTGAAGTGGTCTATACGGTGTTCATGAGCTTCCTCCACGAGGTGCTCGAAGGCCGCGGCGAACTGCCGCTGGACTCCCGCGAAGCCCTGGCCGAACTGGCCCAGCGCGACGATCTGGATCGCCTGTAGCCATCGACCTTGACGCTTTCTTGATGGCCGCTCGGCCAGACTGTCGCTTCCTACTACAGACGCACAAGGAAGTTTCTCCATGGCCGACGGCGCGGATCGCACACGCCCCCGTATTCCCGGCACCGTCTGGGCGCTGGGTTTCGTCAGCCTGTTCATGGACGTCTCCTCCGAACTGCTGCACAGCCTGCTGCCCCTGTTCCTGGTCGGCAGCCTGGGGCTGAGCATGGTCGCAGTCGGCCTGATCGAAGGCATCGCCGAGGCCACAGCGCTGATCGTCAAGGTGTTCTCCGGCGCCATCAGCGACTACCTCGGCCGGCGCAAGGGCCTGGTGCTTTTCGGCTATGGCCTCGCGGCGCTATCCAAGCCGCTGTTCCCGCTGGCCACCTCGGGCGAGACCATCTTCGCCGCGCGCCTGCTTGACCGTATCGGCAAGGGCATCCGCGGTGCGCCGCGGGACGCACTGATCGCGGACGTCTCGCCGCCCGCCATCCGTGGCGCCTGCTTCGGCCTGCGCCAGTCCATGGACACCGTCGGCGCCTTCGCCGGCCCGCTGCTGGCCATCGTGCTGATGCTCTGGCTGGGCAACAATCTGCCGCTGGTGTTCTGGTTCGCCTGCATTCCAGCCGGTATCGCAGTGCTGGCCATCGTCTTCTTCGTGAAGGAACCGGAACAGGCCGAAGGTACCCACCGCTTCCGTTCGCCGATCCACCGCGACGCGCTGCGCAGCTTTTCGGCGCGCTACTGGTGGGTGGTCGGCATCGGCGCGGTGTTCACTCTCGCGCGCTTCAGCGAAGCCTTTCTGGTGCTGCGTGCCCAGGCCATCGGCCTGCCGATGGCCTGGACGCCACTGGTCATGGTGGTGATGGCCCTGCTGTTCATGCTCTCGGCCTACCCGGTGGGCTGGTGGTCGGACCGCACCGACCGCACTGGCCTCCTGGCCATCGGCATGCTCCTGCTGGTAGCGGCGGACCTGCTGCTGGCCTGGGCCGATTCCACGCCGCTGATGCTTGTTGGCGTCGCGCTCTGGGGCCTGCACATGGGCTTTACCCAAGGGCTGCTGGCGACCTTGATCGCCGACACCACGCCAGCCGATCTCAAGGGAACCGCCTTCGGTGTATTCAACCTCGCCAGCGGCATCGCCATGCTGCTTGCCAGCGTGCTGGCCGGCTGGCTGTGGCAGAGCTTCGGCGCCAGTTGGACCTTCCTTGCCGGCGCGGCGCTCGCCCTCGCCGCCCTGTTGTTGCTGCGCTGGCGTGTCCACTGAGCCGCTGCCCCTTTTGTAGGAGCGAGATTGCTCCTACCAAGTGCAGCCGGCTCACCACGCCTGGAAACCGCTCATAAAAAAACGCCGCGACTCTCTTTCGGATCGCGGCGTTTTCCTTGCAGCTTGCCTACGCAATGGCGGGGACGAACGTCCTCAGTAGACCGGCAGCTCGATGCCGTCGAACAGCTCGTCCAGCTCGGTCTTGTTGTGGCACTGCACGGCCTTGGCCAGCAGGTCGCGGGTCAGGTGCGGGGCGAACTTCTCGATGAAGTCGCACATGAAGCCACGCAGGAAAGTACCGCGACGGAAGCCGATCTTGGTCACGCTGGACTCGAACAGGTGGCTGGCGTCGAGCATCACCAGGTCGCTGTCGAGCTTCGGGTCGACCGCCATGTGAGCCACGATGCCCACGCCCAGGCCCAGGCGAACATAGGTCTTGATCACGTCGGCATCGGCGGCGGTGAACACCACTTTCGGCACCAGACCGCGCTGGTTGAAAGCTTCGTCGAGCTTGGAGCGGCCGGTGAAGCCGAATACGTAGGTGACGATCGGCTGCTCGGCGAGCAGCTCCAGGGTCAGCTTCGGCACTTTGGTCAGCGGGTGCCCCTGGGGCACGATCACACAGCGGTTCCAGCGGTAGCACGGCATCATGATCAGGTCACCGAACAGCTCCAGCGCCTCGGTGGCGATGGCGAAGTCGACGGTACCGTCGGCGGCCATCTCGGCGATCTGCATCGGCGTGCCCTGATGCATGTGCAGGGAGACATCCGGGTACTGCTTGATGAAGCCGCTGATCACGCCGGGCAGGGCATAACGCGCCTGGGTGTGAGTCGTGGCGATGGACAGCGTGCCCTTCTTTTCGTTGGAGAACTCCTGGGCGATCTGCTTGATGCTCTCGACCTTGCGCAGGATCTCGCCGGCGGTGGTGATGATGCGCTCGCCGGCCGGGGTGACACGGGTCAAGTGCTTGCCGCTGCGGGCGAAGACTTCGACGCCCAGTTCATCTTCCAGCAGGCGGATCTGCTTGCTGATGCCGGGCTGGGAGGTGTACAGGCTTTGGGCGGTGGCCGAGACGTTCAGATCGTGGTGCGCGACTTCCCAGATATAGCGCAGTTGCTGAAGCTTCATGGACTTTCCTCGAAATGAATGTCGCGTCCCGCGATCAGGGGCTTGTCGTTTTATAACCATATTAATGGTTTAAGGAATAAAACTAGACGTTTTTTTTTGCCCTGCATGCCATTCGTCTAAAGCCCCACGGAAATTCCGGGCTTGTCCGACGTATCGTCACAAAGCTATCAGCGGTGCTGCAGCATCGGCACCAGATAGACCGGCACCTCGGCCAATTGCACCAGGCGCGCGGCGGTGCGTCCCAGCGGCGTATTCAGCCCATCCCCGTGGCTGTGGCTGCCGGCGACGATGATGTCGACGTCCAGGCGCTTGGCCTCGTCGAGGATCACCATCGGCGCATCCCCTTGCACCACTCGCACCGAGCGGATCAGCTCGGCATCCTGGCGCGCTTCCCCCAGTTCATCGCGGAACCCTTCCATCACCCGCTGCTCGATGCTGCCCATGACGTTGGTCAGGCCATTGGTGCGCATCTCGTTCAGCGTGCCTTCGTCCAGGTAGGTCTGCAGGACGGATTCGGCGAACAGCCCCAGCGGTTCCACCGCGTGCACGACATACACCTCGGCTCCGTAGGCACGGGCCAGCGAAAGTGCGTGCTGAAGGACGTAGGGGGCGTAAAGACCGAGGTCGGTGGCGTAAAGAATCGTTCGGATCATGCGGCCTCCTCGACTGCCTGCGCGGCGGGGCCTATCCAGCAGCGTAGCAGGAGAACGCGAATCGCTCCGAGAAGGCCGGTTGTCGCGGCCCGGCGGCTATCCGGCGACCTTCTTCTCGTTGCTCACGCCGTGGGGAACATGGCCGGTCGCTACTACGTCCCGAGCCTTCTCGCAATGCATCGGCTGGTCGTCGAAGAACACATCGGCGGCAAAGGCTTCGAGGAACGCGGCCTTGTCCAGACCACCGAGGAACAGTGACTCGTCCAGACGGATGTCCCACTCGCGCAGCGTGCGGATCACCCGTTCGTGCGCCGGGGCGGAACGCGCGGTGACCAGCGCCGTGCGTATCGGGCAGGACTCCTGCGGGAAAGCCTGCTGCACCCGGTTCAACGCCGCCAGGAAGGGCTTGAACGGCCCGCCGCCCAGAGGCTCGCGGGCGGACTCGCGCTCATGGGTCTGGAAGGCTTCCAGTCCGCCCTGCTGGTAGACGCGCTCGGAGTCGTCGGAGAACAGCACCGCATCGCCGTCGAAGGCAAAGCGCAGCTCGCCATTGGCTTCCCGTCGGGTGCCACCTGAAAGGATGGTCGCCGCAGCGAAACCAGCGTCCAGTGCGTTACGCACGTCCTCCAGGTGGGTGGAGAGGAACAGGTGGCAGTTGAACGCCTTGAGGTAGGGGTAAGGGCTGCGGCCGCCAACGAAGGCAGCGCGCGAAATGCCCAGGCCGTAGTGCTGGATCGAATTGAACACGCGCAGGCCGGTGTCAGCGCTGTTGCGCGAAACCAGAACAACTTCTACCGGTGCACTGTCGGTCCCGCCATTGAGGGCGAGCAGCTTCTGCACCAGGGCAAAGGCATCGCCCGGCGGCAGGACTTCGTCCTCGCGGTCGATCTGGTACTGGCGATAGGCTTCGACGCCCTCGTTTTCATAGACCTGATGGCTTTCCCGCAGGTCGAACAGCGCCCGCGAGGAGATCGCCACCACCAGCTTGTCGCCCAGCCCTTTTGCCATGCTTCCCCCCGGTGTCCGTCAGCGAGCCTGGTTGCGCGCGTCAATGAAACGCAGCGCGCGGTAAAGTGCTTCGATCTTCGGCAGCTCGCGCCCTGCCTTTCGTGCAGCCTCCAGTGGCGCGGCGTAGATCGCACCCAGCTCCAGCGGCCGGCGCTGAGCAAAATCATGGTACATGCTGGGCAGGTAGTCCGGCATGGCATCGGTGGAGCTGAGCATGGCCCCAACGATGCCCTGGGGCAGCGAATGCCCACAGGCGGCGGCCCCTGCGATCACTTCCTCCATCAGCTCCGCCACCAGAGCGCGGCTGTCGGGATTGTCCATGATCGCCCGCGTGCCGCTGTCGAGCAGCACGGAGAGGCCGTTGTAGGGGATGTTCCAGACCAGTTTCTGCCAGCGCGCCTGCTCCAGGTTGGGCATGGCGTTGGAGTCCAGGCCGGCGCTGCGGAACAGCGCGGCGCCCTCCTCCACGATCGCCTGGCGCGCTTCGGCCTCCTGCGCAGAGCCCGAGTGATAGCCGATGTTCACCCCCCCGAAGGCCTGGTGTTCAATCATGCCTGGCTCGGCGCGGTGCACGCAGATGAAGCAAAGACCGCCCAGCAGGTGGATATGCTCGGGCAACAGAGCGCGCAGCTCGTCTTCCACAGCAAGGCCGTTCTGCAGCAACAGAACCTTCGCCCCCTGCGCAGCGGCCTGAATGATCAGCGGTGCGAGGTCGGCGTTGCTGGTGGTCTTGGCGCCCACCAGCAGCCAGTCGCAGGGCGGCATCTTCTTCACGTCGTCATAGGCATTCACCGGCGACAGGCTCAGTGCGCCGTGCACCTGGCTGTTCAGACGCAGGCCGTTCTGCGCGACGGCGGGATACTCGCTGCGCAGCAGGAAATGAACGTCATGGCCGGCGCGGGCCAGCATCAGGCCGTAGAAACCGCCAATGGCGCCGGTTCCGATGATGCCGATTCGCAGATTCATCAAGGCAATTCCTCAGCAGGGCGCGCCAGGGCAGCGCGCAGGGCTTGGATCAGGGGTTCAGGGCGCAGCGGTGCGTGGACCGGGCCCAGGAAATGGCCGTCGCGCACCAGGAACAGGGACGGCAGATGAAAGACCTCGTAGCGCTCGACCAGTCCGCCGCTGTGTCCGGCATCGATCCAGCACAGGCGATCTATCGGCAGGCCGAACTCCGGCAGCACCTGCCGCGCCCAACGGCAGGTGGAGCAGCCTTCGCCAGTAAAGATCAGCAGCGACACGCCCGGCAGCTCCAGCAGCCGGCGGTCGGCATCCAGGTCGGTCAGCTCCAGGGCCGGCACTATACTCAAGGTGCCAACACTATAAAGATTGCAGTCGGAGCGTTCCGTCATGCGTCAGTTCCTGCGTCACCCGTGCGATTTTCCGGTCGAGCTGGTCATCCGCAAACAGACCTTCCTGCCGCGCCAGCGCTTGCACAATATCAGCCTCGGCGGTGTCGCGTGCAATTCGCCACGGGGCTTTCGCCGTGGCACCTCCATCGAGCTGCGCATTCCCCTGCTGGGCGACTCGGCCTGCTACCCCGGCATCATTGCCTGGAGCCGCAAGCAAGCCAGCGACTATCGCGTAGGTATCGCCTTCATCGACGAAGACACCCTGTTCCGTGCGCGCATGGTCGAGCAGGTCTGCCAGATCGAGCAGTACCGACGCCAGCAGGAACAGGCCAGCGGCACCCGCCTGCCGTTCGAGACGTTGGCGCTGGAGTGGATCGCGCAGAACGCCGCCGACTTCCCGATGTTTTGCGCGGTCTGATCGGCGCCCCGCAGAAAGTCGCGCAAATGCCCGTGATCCGGGCATTTTCCTGCATCGAGCCATTGTCGAGGCGCTGCCTGAACGGTTAAGGTTCGGGTTCCCCTTAGCGACACCTATGCCTGCGCCCCATCGCACGGGGATTTCTGGCGGCCGGCACCCGTGACCTGATTGAGTACCACGATGGCTGATTTACAGATCGACGACCTTAACGTTGCCTCCAACGAGACACTGATCACGCCGGAGCAGCTCAAGCGCGAAATCCCCCTGACCGACGCCGCCCTGCGCACCGTCGCCAACGGCCGCCAGGTCGTCCGTGACATCCTCGACGGCAAGGACCACCGCCTGTTCGTGGTGATCGGCCCCTGCTCGATCCACGACATCAAGGCCGCCCACGAGTACGCCGAGCGCCTGAAGGTGCTGGCCGCGGAAGTCTCCGACACCCTGTTCCTGGTCATGCGCGTCTACTTCGAGAAGCCGCGCACCACCGTCGGCTGGAAGGGCCTGATCAACGACCCGTACCTGGATGACTCCTTCAAGATCCAGGACGGCCTGCACATCGGCCGCCAGCTGCTGCGCGACCTCGCCGAGATGGGCCTGCCCACCGCCACCGAGGCGCTCGACCCGATCTCCCCGCAGTACCTGCAGGACCTGATCAGCTGGTCGGCCATCGGCGCACGCACCACTGAATCCCAGACCCACCGCGAGATGGCTTCCGGCCTGTCCTCGGCAGTCGGCTTCAAGAACGGCACCGACGGCAGCCTGACCGTAGCGATCAACGCCCTGCAGTCGGTTTCCAGCCCGCACCGTTTCCTGGGCATCAATCAGGAAGGTGGCGTCTCCATCGTCACCACCAAAGGCAACGCCTATGGCCACGTGGTGCTGCGTGGCGGCAACGGCAAGCCGAACTATGACTCGGTCAGCGTCGCCTTGTGCGAACAGGAACTGACCAAGGCAAAGATCCCGCTGAACGTGATGGTCGACTGCAGCCACGCCAACTCCAACAAGGACCCGGCCCTGCAGCCCCTGGTGATGGACAACGTCGCCAACCAGATCGCCGAAGGCAACAACTCCATCGTCGGCCTGATGGTGGAAAGCCACCTGGGCTGGGGCGCTCAGCCCATTCCGAAGGACCTGTGCCAGCTCCAGTACGGTGTGTCGATCACCGATGCCTGCATCGATTGGGACACTACCGAGAAGGCCGTGCGCAGCATGCACACCAAGCTCAAGGACGTCCTGCCCAAGCGCCAGCGCGGCTGACGCTCAAGGCATGAACGAAAAAGCCGGGCTGATGCCCGGCTTTTTTATTGGCTTTTCGTAGGAGCGAGCTTGCTCGCGAACGGGGTTTCCGCCCGCACCAGCGTCAAGCGGTTCGCGAGCAAGCTCGCTCCTGCAAAGATGGCTACCGGACTCATCAGGCACAAAAAAGCCCGGCATTCGCCGGGCTTTTTCTATGGGCACGCTGATGGTCAAAGCGCGGTATCGGTGTGGCGCTGGCGGCGCTCCAGGTAGCGCTCGACGTAGGAGCACGACGGGATGACGCTGTAGCCCTTGCGCTCGGCGAACTGCAGAGCATGTTCGGTGAGCGCGGCGGCAATGCCGCGGCCGCGCAGGCTGTCCGGAACGAAAGTGCGATAGATGTCGAGCGTCTGCTTGCCCAGATCCATGTAGGCCAGATAGGCGCGATGTCCATCAACAGTCGTTACGAACTGGTGGCTGGTTTCATCATGCTGGATGGACAACGACTCACTCACTTGCTCTCTCCTTCGCAGGGCCTCTACAACATGACCCGCACCTGATTGATCTTGTTCAGGCGGAGGAACATTTCCGCCGAGCCCGTCCCGATCATGACGGTGATATAGACTCGGCCGTTCTCCACCTTGTGCAGCACACCCTGATAATAGGCACCATCAAACGTGATGAACTGCAGGCGCTTGCCGGTGTACTGGGCAAGGCTTTCAACGCTAACGAACTCATATTGCTGCGTTTTGGCCTGCGACTCAACCGTTTCCGGGGCCGAAACCATTTGATATTGGCTTTCCGGCGTGAGTTTTTTCTTCAGCGGATCGACCCAGGCAAACCCCAGCGATGTGACTGGCTGTTGGTTTACTAAGACGACCGGATGCAGCATCTGGATCACATCCTTGGGCTCGAAAAATTGCAGGCCGCCCCAGGCCATGCCTTCGCTGGGCGTCAGCTCGATACGCAGCGAACGCGGATCTTCCAGGTAACGGCCATAGGCCTCGAGCACCGGTTTGTCGACCGCGATGCGCTGCTGGCGCAGGGCCGTGTCGAATTTTTCCAGCGACAATGCGGTGTAGGCCTTCTGGTCCACGCCCAGCTTGCCACGGCAGAATTCGCTGACCCGGCGCTGGTACTGGTTGTCGTTCATCTCGACGATGACCTGGGATACCCGCGGCGGGTTCACGCGCATGTCGCCCGGACGCTCGGAGACGTTCATCAGCGTCATGCTGGTGTGCATGTCGAGCATGTCGCGGGTATCGCTGCGCAGGTCGAAGGTCAGCGTCTGCGCGCCCGGCTGCATGCGGTAGGAGAACTCGATGTCCGACTCGAGGGTGCGGTAGCCCATCTGCAGCAGCTCATCGACGCCGATGTTGCGCACGTCGCCGCAGGCCACTTCACTCATGGCGGTAAAGGCGCTTTTCTCTGCCGGCTGGGCGTACAGCGACCGCATGAACGGGCCATGGATCTGCAGTTCAACGCCCTTCAGGTCCACTGCCAACTGCTCCGGCAGTTTGCCCTCGTCCAGGCGCTCCTTGAAACTCAGCAACTCGCGCAGCCCGTTGAACTTCAACTGGGCGTGGGAAACCTTCAGGCTGTCGCCCGCCATGGGCACTCGGATCACCACGTTCTGCAGACCGACACGGCCGTCGAAGGACGAGGAAATGCCGCCATAGGTGATCTCCATGAACGGAGAGACGCGTGCGATGGCATCGTTCACCACGCTGCGTACCGAAAGCCAGAGCGACGCCTTGATGATGAGGGCGATCGCCACGACGGCGAAAAGGGACCACTTGAGAATCTTCGACATGGCAGGCACATCCTGGATTGTGCGAGAGCGGGACGCAGGGATACTGGCAGCTTAACAGTACGCCTGAGAGCTCTCCATGAGGGCCTTCGGAATTTGCGTGCATAGCGCACAGAAATTGCCCGAATTTCGTGGCATGCCGCTGACTCATCAGTCAGTCAAAACGCTTTACGCCCCCGGCTCGCGTCAGTATGTTCTGGCCACTTCCAACCCAAGGACTGCAACCCAGGACCCTCTGCCATGAGTGAGCTGATCAGCTACCAATTCGAAGACGGCATCGCCACCCTGACCCTGAACAACGGCAAGGTGAACGCCATCTCTCCGGCGGTCATCGAAGCCTTCAACCAGGCCCTGGACCAGGCGGAGAAAGACCGTGCCATCGTCATCGTCACCGGCCAGCCGGGCATTCTCTCCGGCGGCTACGACCTCAAGGTGATGACCTCCGGCCCGGAAAACGCCGTGAACCTGGTGGCCGCCGGCTCCACCCTGGCCCGCCGTATGCTGTCCCACCCGTTCCCGGTCATCGTCGCCTGCACTGGCCACGCGGTGGCCAAGGGCGCCTTCATCCTGCTCTCGGCGGACTACCGCATCGGCGTCGACGGTCCGTTCCAGATCGGCCTCAACGAAGTCGCCATCGGCATGACCATGCACCACGTCGGCATCGAGCTGGCCCGTGACCGTCTGCGCCGCTCCGCCTTCACCCGCTCCGTGGTGAACGCCGAGATGTTCAACCCGCGCGACGCCGTGGACGCTGGCTTCCTCGACAAGGTAGTGCCAGCCGAGCAGCTGCAAGCCGCCGCCCTGGAGGCCGCCCAGCATCTGAAAAAGCTGAACATGACCGCGCACCGCAACACCAAGCTGAAAGTGCGCAAGCAGCTGCTGGAAACCCTGGACAAGTCCATCGAACTGGACAAGAACCACCTGGCCTGAGTGCCCGAAGACAAAGAAGCCCGGCTACATGCCGGGCTTTTTCATGCCACCACTGTTACCTAAATAGCAATACTGATTAAGCCTGTTTGCTATTTTTCAAAAATTATTACGCATTAACCTATAGATGAACCCAAGACAAACCAACCCAGAGGTGTTCATCATGAAACTCAACATCATCGCCGCAAGTGTACTGGCCGCCGCTACCGCTTTTGCCGCCCAGGCCAGCTTCGCCGAAGAGTCCCCGCTGATGCAGGACCGCATGGTTCATATGACCCAGGCTGCCATCCAGCAACAACAGTCCGAGCAGTCCGCCAGCCAGGTGAACGTCGAAGCCGCTGCCAAGCAGGGCTGAAACCTTTACCCCCCTACAGCCGCCTGCAGCAGGTGACGTCATGCAGTCGAGCCCGAAGCGAAAAGCCCGGCGTGATGCCGGGCCTTTCAGGGACGATGACGCAACCTCGGCAAGGGTCAGTTAGCCATGAAGCCCGCCAGAGTTCAGGAAACCACCGACAGCGCCCCGACACCCGTCTCCCTGCGTCTGCTCGTCGCGCCGCCATCTATCAATTTGCCTGATACCGGGAACCAACCGGCATCGTTATTCAATCGAAATGACCAAAGCGACACTGGGCCATCACTTCCCCGAACCCGAGTCGCCAGCATGAACCGCCAAGCCCACCGTTATGCCCGCAACGGCGCCCTTGCCGCCCTGGGGCTCTACACCATCGTCATCCTGGTGGTCACCGCCCTTACCGCCGGCTTCGACGGCGCCCGCCGCGCCCCGGTGGACACCATCGACCGCACCGGCCTCTTCGAACGCTTCAATCAGGCGGTTCCCGTCGCGTTGCAAGGCATCCAGGAAGCGCTCACACCTCACTCGTGATTGCGCTTCGCTGGCGCGTCACGCCAGGCTGGCCAACACTCAATCCCTGCAGAACGACTCCCGACCGATCCAGCAGCAGGGTGGGCTTGAGCATGGGCCGAGTCATCGCTTCCGCCGTCTACAGCAAAGGCCGCAAGGTCTCCGACATCCCGCTCGAGGACGGCTACCGCTGGGCCTGTCAGCCTGATCACTTCGTCTGGACCGGTCTGCAGGAGCCAACGCCGGAGGAGATGTTCAATCTGCAACGGCAGTTCAACCTCCACGAACTGGCCGTGTCCGACGCCCTGGAAAAGCACAGCCGACCGAAGCTGGAAACCTTTGGTGATGCGCTGTTCATCGTCATCTATTCACCGATCCGCGCCGATAATCGATTGATGTTCGTCGAAACCCATCTTTTCGCCGGCATCGGCTACATCATCAGCGCGCGCCATGGTTTCTCCCAGTCCTACGCCCAGGTCCGACAACGCTGCGAAGCGCGGCCACTGCTGCTGGCCCACGGCACCGACTTCGTGCTCTACGCCCTGCTGGACTTCGTGATGAGCAACTACGAACCGGTGGTCGAGGCGATCCGCGAGGAAATCGAGGAAGTCGAGCAACAGGTGCTGCGTAAATCGCTGACCCAGGAGCAGATCGAGAAGATCTACGGCCTGCGCCGCGAGGTACTCAAGCTCAAGCACTACGCCGCGCCCATGGTGGAAATCTGCCAGGAGCTGCAGCGCCTGGACTTCCCCTTCATCGACAAGCAGATGCGTCCCTACTTCCGCGACGTGGCGATCCACGTGAACCGCCTGCTGGAAGACCTCACTACCCTGCGCGACGTGGCCAGCCAGACCATCGAGGTCGGGCTGGCGCTGGAGTCCTCACGGCAGAGCGTGGTGCAGCGCAAGTTCGCCGCCTGGGCGGCCATCCTCGCCTTCCCTACCGCCGTGGCCGGCATCTACGGGATGAACTTCGAGTACATTCCGGAACTGCACTGGCACTACGGCTACTTCCTGATCATGGGGTTGCTGGCGCTGGGCTGCGTCGGGTTGTACATCAGCTTCAAGCAGGCGGATTGGCTATAGTTCGCGCCGGCTGAGGCCAATCGCGGACGGAGTCCGCTCCCACGATCGCCGGCAAGGGTGGGAGCGGACTCTGTCCGCGATCGGGTCGGCCTCGCACAAACCTCACCGGGAACGCCGCCCGACAGGAAAATCCACCCCAAACGAAAACGCCGCTCATCTGAGCGGCGTTTTCAGTCAGCACGGCAGAATCAGGCCGCGCTTTTCTTCTCGTCACGACCCTGCTGGACGAAGCGCATCATCCATTCGCCGACCGCCGTGCCCTGGTGAGGACGCGAGAGGCTGTCGATGCCCGCCTGGAACACCGGCTCACTGAAGATGTGCTTGCGCAGCTCGAGGATCGCCTGGGAGTAGTCGCTCTGGAACTCCGGGTGCCCCTGGAAGCACAGTACCTGGTCGCCGATGGCGTAGGCGGCGTTCGGGCAGAAGTCGCTGGAAGCGATACGGCGAGCGCCGTGGGGCAGTTCGGTGACCTGGTCCTGGTGGCTGACCAGCAGGGTCAGGCCATCGCCCGGCGCCGGGCTCATCCACTCCGGTTGCTCTTCGATGCGGTAGTCGTGGATGCCAACGCCCCAGCCCTGGCTCGCGCGTTCGGTCTTGCCGCCCAGCACCAGCGCCAGCAGCTGGTGGCCGAAGCACACACCCAGCAGCTTGTCGCCGCGCTCGTAGAGCTTGAGCACGTAGTCTTTGAGGGTCTGGATCCAGGGATCAGTGCCGAAGGAGTCCGCCTTGCTGCCGGTCACCAGGTACGCGTCGAACTTCTCATCTTCGGGCGGGTAATGCCCTTCCACCACGTTGTAGACCGTGAACTCGGCCGGAACGGGTTGCTTGGCGAACAGTTGCTGGAACATCCAGCCATAGCCCTTGTACTGATCGATGAGTTCGGGGCGGAGGATGTCGGTTTCCAGAATGCAGATGTGCAACGACATGCAGGGGTGATTCCTGGGGGGTTGGCGGCTGATAAGAGTGGTTATCCTGACACTGATGAAACGCGCGTGAAAATTACGCCCTATTTTTTCACCACACAAGATGCCGAAGCCGATTCTTGTGTAGGAATTTCAGGGGAAATACCGGAAAAACCGATTTCCTTCAATTGCACGGATGCACAGGAGTGACGGCCGGTTGGCAAGGATTCAGCCGATGAACAGCCTTTGCAGCAGCAAGTTCGTGTCCAGGACCTGCGCGTACTCGCCCTGCAGGTTGGCCAGGGACATGGCGTGAACCTCCTCGGCGCTGCGTTGCACACCATTGAAATCGCGCTTGTCGAAGGCGAAACAGGCGTCCGCCACCACCCGTGTAGCGAATCCCAGGTTGCCCGCTGTGCGCGCCGTGGCCTCGACCGAGTTGTTGGTGCTGACACCGCAGATCACCACCACCTCGACTCCCCGCACACGCAACCAGCGCTCCAGGCCGCTGTTGATGAAAGCGTCCGGGACATTCTTCTCTACCACATGCTCCTGCTCCAGCGGCGCCAGCGCCTCCTGGAACTCGGCGCCCGGCTGCCCGGGCCAGAACGGCGAGCCCGGCGTGCGCGACATGTGGCGGATATGTACCAGCGGCCAACTTTCCCGGCGCCATGCGGCCAGCAATTCGCCGATGCGCTGCTCGGCCTGCGGGTTGTTGCGCGGGGCAGGGCTGTCACGCATGCCTTTCTGCTGGTCGATGATCAACAAGGCGGGAGGGGTCATCGGGGCGCTCCTTGCGAGTCGGAAGACGCCATCCTACGGCCTGAACAGGCAAGAAAAAACCGGCCACCACGGCCGGTTTTTCTGTAAGAGCGAGAGGGCGCCTAGTGCTTGCTCGCGAACCCACCCCCGCTGCGAGCCCGTTCGCGAGCAAGCTCGCTCCTACGAAGAGCCCGTCAGAAGGTCTCGTTGCGCGCAGCCTTCTCCAGCAGCAGCGCCGGTGGCAGGAAGCGTTCGCCGTACTGCTCGGCGAGGTACTGGGCGCGAGCGACGAAGTCCTTCAGCCCGTACTGGTTGATGAACTGCAGTGCGCCGCCGCTCCAGGCGGCGAAGCCGATGCCGAAGATCGAGCCGATGTTGGCGTCGGCGGTGGACGTCAGCACGCCCTCCTCCACGCAGCGCACGGTCTCGATGGCCTGCACGAAGAGGATCCGGTCGCGCACGTCCTCGGCCGATATCTGCGCGTCAGCCTTCTCGAAGCGCTGCTTCAGCTCCGGCCACAGGTGCTTTTTGCCGTTGGCGGGATAGTCGTAGAAACCCGCGCCGGCGGCTTTGCCTGGGCGCTTGTATTCGTTGACCATCAAATCCACCACGGCAAAGGCCGGGTGCTTGGGCAATTGCTTGCCCTCGGCTTCCAGGTCCTTGCGGGTCTGCTCGCGGATGTGGGTCATCAGGCTCATGGAGACTTCGTCGCTGATCGCCAGCGGGCCCACCGGCATGCCGGCCTGGCGCGCCTGGTTCTCGATCATCGCCGCCGACACGCCCTCGCCGAGCATGGCCAGGCCTTCGTTGGTGAAGGTGCCGAATACGCGGGAAGTGAAGAAGCCGCGGCTGTCGTGGACCACGATCGGGGTCTTCTTGATCTGCAGGACGTAGTCGAAAGCACGAGCCAGGGTGACGTCGTCGGTCTTCTCGCCACGGATGATTTCCACCAGCGGCATCTTGTCCACCGGGCTGAAGAAGTGCAGGCCGATGAACTTCTGCGGCTGCGCCACCGCTTCGGCCAGGCCGGTGATCGGCAGGGTCGAAGTATTGGAGGCGATCACCGCGTCCGGCTGTGCAGCGGACTCGGCGGCAGCGCTGACCTTGGCCTTCAGGCCACGGTCCTCGAACACGGCTTCGATGATCAGGTCGCAGCCTTCGAAGTCGGCGTCGCTGGCACTGGGTTTGATCCGTGCGAGGAAGGCATCGCGCTTCTCGGCGGTCATCTGCCCCTTGCCCACTTTCTTGTCCAGCAGCCCGGCGGAGTAGGCCTTGCCCTTTTCCGCCGCTTCGATGGACACGTCCTTGAGCACCACCTCGATGCCGGCGGCGGCCGAGACGTAGGCGATGCCCGCGCCCATCATACCGGCGCCGACGACGCCGACCTTCTTCGTCTGCTGCGGCGGGATGCCTTGCGGGCGGGACTTGCCGGCGTTGATCTCGTTGAGCTGGAACCAGAACGTGCCGATCATGTTCTTCGCCACCTGCCCGGTGGTCAGCTCGGTGAAGTAGCGCGCCTCGATCAGCTGCGCGGTGTCGAAGTCCACCTGCGCACCTTCGACGGCGGCGCACATGATCTTCTCCGGCGCCGGGAAGCAGCCCTTGGTCTTGTCGCGCAGCACGGACGGCGCGATGGCGAGCATCTGCGCCACGGCCGGGCTGGACGGCGTACCGCCGGGGATCTTGTAGCCAGCGCTGTCCCACGGCTGCTTGGCGGCCGGGTTGGCGGCGATCCACTCGCGGGCCTTGGCCAGCATGTCCTCGCGACTGGAAGCCAACTGATGGATCAGGCCGGCCTTGAGCGCCTGTTCCGGTCGCACTTTCTTGCCTTCGGCCAGATAAGGCAGAGCCTTCTCCAGACCGAGCAGGCGCACCATGCGTACCACGCCGCCACCGCCGGGCAGCAGGCCCAGGGTGACTTCCGGCAGGCCGAGCTGGACGTGGCTTTCGTCCAGGGCGATGCGGTGGTGGCAGGCCAGGCAGATTTCCCAGCCGCCGCCCAGCGCCGCGCCATTGATGGCAGCGACCACGGGCTTGCCGAGGCTTTCCAGGCGGCGCAGCTGGCCTTTCAGGACCAGGATGCCTTCGTAGAAAGCCTGGGCGTCGGCCTTGGTCACCTTGATCAGTTCATTCAGGTCGCCGCCGGCGAAGAAGGTCTTCTTCGCGGAGGTGATCACCACGCCGGTAATCGAACCCTTTTCGGCCTCCAGGCGCGCCACGGTGGCGGCCATGGCCTCGCGGTATACCGCGTTCATGGTGTTGGCGCTCTGGCCGGGCATGTCCATGGTCAGGACGACGATGTTGTCCTGGCCTTTCTCATAGCGGATGGCGTCGGTCATTTTCTTGTTCTCCGGCCTCAAACCCTTTCGATAATCGTCGCGATACCCATGCCGCCGCCCACGCAGAGGGTGGCCAGGCCATAGCGCAGGTTGCGCCGCTCCAGCTCGTCCAGCAGGGTGCCGAGGATCATGCAGCCGGTGGCGCCCAGCGGGTGGCCCATGGCAATGGAGCCGCCATTGACGTTGACCTTGCTCTCGGGCACGCCCATGTCCTTCATGAACTTCATCACCACCGAGGCGAAGGCTTCGTTCACTTCGTAGAGGTCAATGTCCTCGGCCTTCAGCCCGGCCTTGGCCAGCGCCTTGCGGGTCGCCGGCGCGGGGCCGGTGAGCATGATGGTCGGGTCGGTGCTGGTCACCGCGGTGGCAACGATGCGCCCGCGGGCCTTGAGGCCCAGTTCGCGGCCCTTGGCCTCGGAGCCGATCAGCATGGCGGTGGCGCCATCGACGATGCCGGAGCTGTTGCCCGGCGTGTGCACGTGATCGATGCGTTCGACGAAGCTGTACTTGCGCAGCGCGCTGGCGTCGAAGCCCATCTGCCCCATCATCTCGAAGCTCGGCTTGAGCGCGCCCAGGCCTTCGAGGGTCGAGTCGGTGCGGATGAATTCGTCATGGTCGAGCAGCACGATGCCGTTCTGGTCGGACACCGGCACCAGCGACTTGGCGAACAGCCCTTCGGCGCGGGCCTTGGCGGCCTTCTGCTGGGAGCGCAGGGCGAAGGCGTCGACGTCGGCGCGGCTGAAGCCTTCCAGGGTGGCGATCAGGTCGGCACCGATGCCCTGGGGCACGAAGCTGGTGTGCAGGTTGGTTTCCGGGTCCAGCGCCCAGGCGCCGCCGTCGGAACCCATGGGCACGCGGGACATGGATTCCACGCCGCCGACCACGACGAGGTCTTCGAAGCCCGAGCGCACCTTCATGGAGCCCAGGTTGACCGCCTCCAGGCCCGAGGCGCAGAAACGGTTGATCTGTACGCCGGCAACCTGCTCGTCCCAATCGGCCACCAGCGCGGCGGTCTTGGCGATGTCCGAGCCCTGGTCGCCCACCGGGGTCACGCAGCCCAGGACGATGTCGTCGACCTGGGCAGTATCGAGCTGGTTGCGCTGCTGCAGTGCGCGCAGGACACCGGCCATCAGGTTGACCGGCTTGACGCTGTGCAGCGCGCCGTCCTTCTTGCCTTTGCCGCGGGGAGTACGCACCGCGTCGTAAATGAATGCTTCGGTCATGGCGTTCTCTCTTAGAGTTGTCGTCACGCAGGCGTGGCGTGTCGGCCTACCTTAGCGGCGTAATGGCCGGCGGCAATGACCGCAGCGCTCAGCGCAATTGACCGCCACGCTCAGCCACCGACCGGCGGCGAGAGGGTCGAACGCTCTGGAAAGGGGCTGTCGGAGCAGCCAGACGAACGGTCGAAAAGCTGAACAGAGCTGTCTCGGTGCGGTCATATAGAGGGAATATGCCTGGAACTGCATCACTTGCTGCCAGACGGTCTAAGCCCGCGCGGCACTAGGCTTAGACTCCGATATGCAGTGATAGAAAAGCGTGCAGATGATGCGAAAAGTGCCGTTGCCGGGTTTTGCCGGCTCGGCTCGAGAAACCAGAAGCCAAGGCACGAGCGCCACTAACAACAGGCCGTGAGTGAGCCGTGCCAAGAACAAGAAAGGCGGAAGGACATCATGGACAAACAATCGAGAAAGTGGCGTCAGGCAAGCCTGATCGTCTTCGCAACCACCGTTGTACTGATCATCCCCAATCTGAGTCGTCTGGTCGGCTAGGGCCAACACCCGGCTACCCCGTCGCTGCGTACCGCGTGCCGCCATCCGCGAGCCACGGTCAACGCAGCGCGGGAGCCACCTACCTCCTGCAGCGCCCACACCTCTGCTAATGTTCCGCGGCCCTTCTCCGCCACGGATGCGACCATGCGCCCTCTGCTGCTGACGCTGCTTCTGCTCTGCCCCACCACATTCGCCGCCACGCTCACCCTGGAATTGCCCGACGGCAAGCACGACTTCAGCACGGAACAACTGTTGGCCAACCCCAAGGCACAGGACATCGAGATTCCCGCCGACGTCTCCTACAACCGCACCATGCACTACCGTGCGGTGCCGCTGGCGGCGTTGCTGGAGGGCGTGAAACCTGGCGACCATCTGCAGGCCGTGGCACTGGACGGTTTTGCCGCCGAGTTGCCAGCTGCACCGCTGCTGGCGGAAAAAGGCTCGCGCGCCTGGCTGGCCATCGAGGAAGCCGACAAGCCGTGGCCGAAACTGGGCGATGGCAAGCCGTCCGCCGGCCCCTTCTACCTGGTTTGGACCGATCCGAAGGCCGCCGGTATCGGCCCGGAGCAGTGGCCGTTCCAGGTCGCCAGCATCCGTTATCTGAAGCCGCTGGCCGAGCGTTTCCCGGCGCTGCTGCCGGCGAAGAATGCGCCTGAACCGGTGCAGAAGGGCTTCGCCCAATTCCAGAAGAACTGCCTTGCGTGCCACCGCCTGAACGGTGCCGGGGACTCGCAGTTCGGCCCGGACCTGAATATTCCGCACAACCCCACCGAATACTTTGCCGCCGGTTATCTCAAGACAGTACATCCGCGATCCGCAGAGCCTGCGGCACTGGCCGGAGGCGCGGATGAAGGGCTTCGCGGCAGACGTGATCAGCGACCGGGAACTGGATGAGATCGTGGCCTACCTGAAGCACATGGCGGGGCGGAAGGTGAAGGCTGGGAGCTGACTGGAACGGTCCTGCCAGCGATGATTCGCGAGCAAGCTCGCTCTTACGAAGAGCGCCCCCAGCACCCCGGAATTACCCTGTAGGAGCGGGCCACGCCCGCGATCGCGCGCATGGCGCGCTCCTACACGGATACTCCGTCCAACAACTCGAGCTCAGTGCCAATAATCCCCCGGCGGGGCTGGCAATTCGCCGAGCAACTGGCGCAACCCGGCGCCCCACTGCCCGCGAATGCCTTCGAAGTACGCATCGCCTTCCTGGATACGGTACCCCGCCGGCACTTCCAGGCTGCCCTCGCGGTAGACCAGCAGGTCCAGCGGCATGCCCACCGAGAGGTTGCTGCGGATGGTCGAGTCGAAGCTGATCAGGGCGCAGCGCAAGGCCTGCTCCAGCGGCGTCGCATAGCTCATGGCGCGGTCGATGATCGGCTTGCCGTACTTGCTCTCGCCGATCTGGAAATAAGGCGTGTCGCGGCAGGACTCGATGAAGTTGCCCTGCGGGTAGACGTTGAACAAACGCGGCACTTCCGTGCCGATCTGCCCGCCGACCAGGAACGAGCTGCCCAGGTCGACGCCCTGGTTCTGGCCGATATTCTCATCGTGATCGACTACCTCGCGCAGGGTCGAGCCCACCAGCCGGGCCGCCTCGAACAGGTTCTCGACATTCCCCAGGTTCGGCCCGTCGCCACCCATGCGCTGACGCAACGTGCTGATCACCGACTGCGAGGTCGCCAGGTTCCCGGCACTCTGCACTACGATCAGCCGCTCCCCCGGAATGCCAAAGATATGCAGTTTGCGGAACACGGCGATGTTGTCGACGCCGGCATTGGTGCGCGAATCGGAAACGAAGACCAGGCCTTGGGCGAGGTTCATGGCGACGCAGTAGGTCATGACGATCTCATGGCAGGTTCGGGGAGCGGAGAAGCTGGCACCGATCTTAAGCCGGTGCCAGGTCTTTCGCCACGCCTGCTCACTGTTGCATCTGCTGTGCCTGTTGCATCTGCTGTGCCTGCTGCAGGTGCCCCGGCGCCACCGTCACGCGCGCATGCATCTGCTCGCCCCCACCGCCGCGACGCATGCCACGCACCGGGCAGGCATCCAGGTAGTCCAGGCCCACCGCCAGCTTGAGATGGCGCTCCGGGCGGTCCAGCCCGTTGGTCACATCGAAGCTGTACCAGGCATCGTTCAGCCAGGCTTCGGCCCAGGCATGGCTGGCCAGATGCTCCTCGGCGTCGGTGTAGAGGTAGCCCGACACATAGCGCGCCGGTACGCCCAGGTAGCGCAGGCAGGCGAGGAACGCATGGGCGTGGTCCTGGCAGACCCCCTGTCCGGCCGCGAAGGCTTCGGCGGCCGTGCTGTCCACCTGGGTCGAGCCGGGCACATAGGCAATGCGCTCGTGCAACGCGTGCATCAGTTTGATCATCGCCTTGCGGTCCCGGTGCTCATCGCACTGGGCGCGGGCGAATTCCTGCAGAGCGCCGTCGGCCAGCGTCAGGCGGGTGCTGCGCAGGAACGGCAATGGCGACAGGTGATCGTGCTCGCACTCGTTTTCCACATCGATCTCCACCTGGCCGTGAGCGGCGATGACGATGGCCTCGTGGGGCTCGTCCAGGGTCAGTACATGGAGAATGTTGCCGTAGGCGTCACGCTGCGGATGGGCCGGGCGCGGCAGGTGCAGCTGCCAGTCGAGCACATGCTGGCGCTCGCTTTCCTGTGGGGTCAGGCGCAGGTACTGGATGCTCGCGCGGACCTGATCTTCGTAGCGGTAGGTGGTGTCATGGCGGATGGAGAGTTTCATGCGGCCTCCAGATACGAACTGTGAATGGCATTGGCAAGCTGGCGCACCAGCCCGATGTGTTCGGTAATCCAGGCGTGCAGTCCAGCGTCCAGCACCTCGTCGATGCCGGTGTAGCGCACGCGGGCTTCCAGTTCGGCGGCCATGCGCTGGGCCGGGCGGCCGTTGGCGCCGGGCAGGCTGGCGAGTATCTGGCGCAGCTCCTCGGCGCAGGCCAGCAGCGAACGCGGGACGTCCTCGCGCAGCAGCAGGAGTTCGGCGATGTTGCGGGCGTTGAGGGCGTCGCGGTACAGCTCGGTGTAGCCCTCGAAGGCCGACAAGGCGCGCAGCAGTGCGGTCCACTGGTAGTAGCCGCGCGCGGAACCTTCGGCCGGCCCCTGGTCGCCGCCGAGGATCTGATTGCGTGCATCGAGCAGGCGCAGGGTGTTGTCGGCACGCTCGATGTAGGTGCCCAGGCGGATGAAGTGGAAGGCGTCGTTGCGCATGCTGGTGCCGAAAGTGGCGCCCCGGAACAGGTGCGAGCGGTCCTTCACCCATTCGCAGAAGTGGCTGATGCCGTAGCGCAGCAGGCCCTGGTGGGCGATGTCGCGCATCTCCAGCCAGGTGGCGTTGATGTTCTCCCACATGTCGGTGGTGATCCGCCCGCGCACCGCATGGGCGCCGGCGCGGGCGGCGCCGAAGCAGGAATAGATGCTGGTGGGGTTCTGCGCATCCAGCGCGAAGAAGTTCAGCAATCGCTCGGCGTGCAGTTCGCCGTGGCGGGCCAGGTAAGCGTCCAGGTTGCCGGTGATGCGCAGTGGCATGGCCAGTTCCTCCAGGCCATCGCCTCGGCCATCCTGCGGCATCAGCGACAGCGAGTAGGACACGTCGAGCATGCGCGCGAGGTTCTCGGCGCGCTCCAGGTAACGCGACATCCAGTACAGGTCGGAAGCGGTTCTACTGAGCATGGTTTCAGTCCTCGACTACCCAGGTGTCCTTGGTACCGCCACCTTGTGACGAGTTGACGACCAGCGAGCCTTCACGCAGTGCCACGCGGGTCAGGCCACCGGGCACCAGGCGCACGTTGTCCGGCGCGGACAGCACGAAGGGGCGCAGGTCGATGTGGCGCGGCGCGATGCCGTTCTCGACGAAGGTCGGGCAGGTCGACAGGCTCAGGGTCGGCTGCGCGATATAGGCCTCCGGGCGCGCCATCAGCCGGGCGCGGAAGGCTTCGATCTCGGCCGTGGTCGATGCCGGGCCCACCAGCATGCCGTAGCCACCGGAGCCCTGGGCTTCCTTCACCACCAGCTCGGGCAGGTGCGCCAGCACGTGGGACAGGTCCTGCGGCCGGCGGCATTGCCAGGTGGGCACGTTGTGCAGGATTGGCTCCTGGTCGAGGTAGAAGCGGATCATCTCCGGTACGTACGGATAGACCGACTTGTCGTCGGCCACGCCGGTACCGATGGCATTGGCCAGTACCACGTTGCCGGCACGGTAGGCGGCCAGCAGGCCGGGCACGCCGAGCATGGAGTCGGGGTTGAAGGCCAGCGGGTCGAGGAAGTCGTCGTCGATGCGCCGGTAGATCACGTCCACCTGCTGCGGGCCGGCGGTAGTACGCATGTAGACGCGCTCGTCGCGGACGAACAGGTCGGCGCCTTCCACCAGTTCCACGCCCATCTCGCGGGCGAGGAAGGCGTGCTCGAAATAGGCGCTGTTGAATCGGCCCGGCGTGAGCACCACCACGCTGGGATTATCCAGCGGGCTGGAGTTGCGCAGGGTGTCCAGCAGCAGGTTCGGGTAGTGGTCGATGGGCGCGATGCGCTGGGCGGAGAACAGCTCCGGGAACAAGCGCATCATCATCTTGCGGTTCTCCAGCATGTAGGAGACGCCGCTGGGGGTGCGCAGGTTGTCCTCGAGCACGTAGTACGCGCCGTTGCCGTCGCGCACCAGGTCGATGCCGGCGATATGCGCGTAAACGTTGCCGGGCACATCCAGGCCCTGCATGGCCAGTTGGTACTGGTCGTTGGCCAGCACCTGTTCGGGCGGGATCAGGCCTTCCTTGAGGATGCGCTGGTCATGGTAGAGATCGGCGAGGAACAGGTTGAGCGCCTGCACCCGCTGGATGCAGCCGGCCTCGATGATCTTCCACTCGCTGGCCGGAATGCTGCGCGGGATGGTGTCGAAGGGGATCAGGCGCTCGGTGCCCTGGTCGTCGCCGTAGAGGGTGAAGGTAATCCCGGCGCGATAGAACAGCAGGTCAGCCTCGCGGCGGCGCTGTTGCAGCTGTTCGCCGGGCATGTCCGCCAGCCAGCGGGCGAACTCCGTGTAGTGCGGTCGGCAGGCGCCAGCGGCGTCATGCATTTCGTCATAGAACACCCGAGCCATCTTCTACTCCTTGTTGCCGCTCGTCCTCGGCTGAAGGAACCGTCGCAAGGCCCGTGCCAGAGGTCGAATTCCTGTTCGTTCAATGACTTGCGAAGGCTGTCCGACGGTCTCGCACCAGAGCGGTGCGCTTTTGTCGGCCGGCAACCCCGGCTCGCCCCGTTTGGAGCCGTGAGCGCCATGGGGCGGGCCTTTGCGGGGTGCCGGGGGCTTTCTTGTCAGCCTCTGGGGCCGGAACTACGCTGCAAGAGCGTGCCCATTTCCCATGGACATGCCGCGATCAACAGAGGTGCCAATTTTCTGCGCGCTGGTATCGCAGTGGCTCCCACAACGTAGAACAACAGGAGTCCGTCCATGTCATCCGTGCCATTCTTTTCAGTGAAAGTCGCGGCGCTGGCCTTCGTCGGCGCCAGCCTGCTCGCCAGTGGCTCGTTGCAGGCCGCCGAGGCGCTCAAACAGCTCGGCAACCCCGAAGGGGCGCTGGATATCATTGCCTGGCCCGGCTATATCGAGCGCGGCGAGAGCGACAAGAACTACGACTGGGTCAGCCAGTTCGAGAAGGACACCGGCTGCAAGGTCAACGTGAAGACCGCTGCCACCTCCGACGAGATGGTCAGCCTGATGGCCAAGGGCGGCTACGACCTGGTCACCGCCTCCGGCGACGCCTCGCTGCGGCTGGTCTACGGCAAGCGCGTGCAGCCGATCAACATCGCCCTGGTGCCCAACTGGAAGAACGTCGACAAGCGCCTGCAGGACGCGCCCTGGCACACCGTGGACGGCAAGCATTACGGCACGCCCTATCAATGGGGACCGAACGTGCTGATGTACAACACCAAGGTCTTTCCCAAGGCGCCGGACAGCTGGAGCGTGGTGTTCACCGAACAGAAGCTGCCCGACGGCAAGAGCAACAAGGGGCGCGTGCAGGCCTACGACGGCCCGATCTACATCGCTGACGCGGCGCTCTACCTGAAGACCGCCGAGCCGGCGCTGGGCATCCAGGACCCGTACGAACTCAACGAGGAACAGTACGCCGCTGCGCTGAAATTGCTGCGCGGGCAGCAGAAGCTGATCCACCGCTACTGGCACGACGCGACGGTGCAGATGAGCGACTTCAAGAACGAGGGCGTGGCCGCATCCGGCTCCTGGCCGTACCAGGTGAACGCGCTGCAGGGCGAAAAGCAGCCGATCGCCTCGACCATCCCCGGCGAAGGTGTCACTGGCTGGGCCGATACCACCATGATGCACGTCGACGCCAAGCACCCGGTGTGCGCCTACAAGTGGCTGAACTGGTCGCTGGAGCCCAAGGTGCAGGGTGATGTCGCCGCCTGGTTCGGCTCGGTTCCCGCCTCGCCCGACGGTTGCACCGGCAGCCAGTTGCTGGGCGCCCAGGGTTGCGCCACCAACGGCTATGACCAGTTCGACCGCATCGCCTTCTGGAAGACCCCGCAAGCCAAGTGCACCCAGGGGCAGTGCGTGCCGTATAGCCGCTGGACGCAGGATTACATTGCGATCATGGGTGGGAGGTGACCCTCCGGTGCTGACTGCTTTTCTGTAGGAGCGAGCTTGCTCGCGAACGGCTCCGCAGCGGAGTCCGGTTCGCGAGCAAGCTCGCTCCTACAAGAGTCCTCCCCTCCGGCCCCGCCCCCATGCGCTACCTTTTCTGATGCAGCCCCGCCACGCAGGTAGCCCGCAGCATGACCACAGCCGTCCAGTTCACTGACGTGAGCCGTCACTACGGCGAGGTACGCGCCGTCGATTCGGTATCCATCGAGATACGCGACGGCGAGTTCTTCTCCATGCTCGGCCCCTCCGGCTCGGGCAAGACCACTTGCCTGCGGCTGATCGCCGGCTTCGAGCAGCCCACCTCCGGCTCCATCCGCATCCATGGCGCGGAAGCGGCAGGCCTGCCGCCCTACGAGCGTGACGTGAACACCGTCTTCCAGGACTACGCGCTGTTCCCGCACATGAGCGTGCTGGACAATGTCGCCTACGGCCTGAAGGTAAAAGGCGTGGCCAAGGCCGAGCGCTACCACCGCGCCGAAGAGGCCCTCGGCATGGTCGCCCTGGCCGGCTACGGCAAACGCAAGCCGGCGCAGCTCTCCGGCGGCCAGCGCCAACGCGTCGCCCTGGCCCGCGCGCTGGTTAATCGCCCACGCGTACTGCTGCTGGACGAACCCCTGGGTGCGCTGGACCTCAAGCTGCGCGAGCAGATGCAGGTGGAGTTGAAAAAGCTGCAGCGCCAGCTCGGCATCACCTTCATCTTCGTCACCCATGACCAGAGCGAAGCGCTGTCCATGTCCGACCGTGTGGCGGTGTTCAACAAGGGCCGCATCGAACAGGTCGACACCCCCGGCAATCTCTACCGCCGCCCCGCCACGCGCTTCGTCGCCGAGTTCGTCGGTACTGCCAACGTGCTGCGCGGCGACCTCGCCCAGCGCCTGCTCGGCGAATCCCGCCCGTACTCGCTGCGCCCCGAACACGTGCGCTTCGGCCATGCCAGCGAAGGGGAACTGGAAGTCAGCGGCACCCTGTTCGACGTGCAATACATGGGCGCGAGCAGCCGCTATGAGATCGAGTTGGAGAACGGCGTGCGCCTGGTCGCCGCCCTGCCCAACGGCGAACGCGAGGAGCAAAGGCCGAAGCCCGGCGACGCGGTGACCGCCTGCTGGGCACGCAGCGCTCTGGTGCCGCTGCTCGAGGAGCCGGCAACGTGAGGGCGATCTCCAGCTTCCTCTACCGGCGCAGCACGCTCTACCTGCTGATGCTGCTGATCCCGCCGCTGCTGTGGTTCGGGGTGATCTACATCGGCTCGCTGTTCGCCCTGCTCTGGCAGAGCTTCTACACCTTCGACGACTTCACCATGGCCGTGACGCCGGACCTGACCCTGGCCAACTACCAGGCCCTGTTCAACCCGGCCAACTACGACATCGTGCTGCGCACCTTCAGCATGGCGATTGCCGTGTCAGTGGCCAGCGCCCTCCTCGCCTTCCCCATCGCCTACTACATGGCGCGCTATGCCGGGCCCAAGGAAAAAGCCTTCTTCTACATCGCGGTGATGCTGCCGATGTGGGCCAGCTATATCGTCAAGGCCTATGCCTGGACAGTGATCCTGGCCAAGGGTGGCATCCTCTACTGGGTGATCGAGCACCTGCACCTGCTCGGCCTGCTGGACCTGCTGCTGCAAGTACCCGGCGTGGGCGGCAATACGCTGTCCACCTCGCACATCGGGCGCTTCTGGGTGTTCACCTACATCTGGCTGCCATTCATGATCCTGCCGATCCAAGCCGCCCTGGAGCGCCTGCCGCCGTCCTTGTTGCAAGCCTCTGCCGACCTCGGCGCGCACCCGCGGCAGACCTTCTTCCAGGTCATCCTGCCGCTGGCCTTCCCCGGCGTGGTCGCCGGCTCGATCTTCACCTTCAGCCTGACCCTGGGCGACTTCATCATCCCCCAGCTGGTCGGTCCCAGCGGGCTGTTCATCGGCACCATGGTCTATGTGCAGCAGGGCGCGGTGGGCAACATGCCGCTGGCGGCGGCCTTCACCCTGGTGCCCATCGTGCTGATTGCCGCCTACCTGTCCATCGCCAAGCGACTGGGGGCCTTCGATGCGCTCTGACGCACACTCCACCGACCGTCCTTCCTGGTTCCTGCGCCTGGCGGCCTGGGGCGGGCTGGTGTTCCTGCATTTCCCGATCCTGGTGATCCTGCTCTACGCGTTCAACACCGAAGAGTCGGCCTACAGCTTCCCGCTGCAGGGCTTCACCCTGAAGTGGTTCAGCATCGCCTTTCAGCGCGGCGACGTGCTCGATGCCATCTGGCTGTCAGTGAAGATCGCCTGCGTGGCCACGCTGATCGCCATGCTCCTCGGCACGCTGGCGGCCGGTGCGCTTTACCGCCGTGACTTCTTCGGCAAGGAAAGCATCTCGCTGATGCTGATCCTGCCTATCGCCCTGCCCGGCATCATCACCGGTATCGCCCTGCTCTCGGCGTTCAAGACGCTGGGGATCGAACCGGGCTTCCTGACCATCGTCATCGGCCACGCCACCTTCTGCGTGGTGATCGTCTACAACAACGTGATCGCGCGCTTCCGCCGCACTTCGTTCAGCCTGATCGAAGCGAGCATGGACCTGGGCGCCGACGGCTGGCAGACCTTCCGCTACATCATCCTGCCGAACATCGCCACGGCGCTGCTGGCCGGCGGCATGCTGGCCTTCGCCCTGTCGTTCGACGAGATCATCGTCACCACCTTCACCGCCGGCCACGAGCGCACCCTGCCGCTGTGGCTGCTCAACCAGCTGAGCCGCCCGCGCGACGTGCCCGTCACCAACGTGGTCGCCATGCTGGTGATGCTCGCCACCATGCTGCCGATCCTCGGCGCGTACTACCTCACGCGCGGCACCAGCGATGTGGCGGGGAGCGGGAAATGATCCCGTGCCAAGCGCCCCCTCCCTAGCCCTCCCCCTGAAGGGAGAGGGGACTGGAACGGCGCAGGAGGAAACTACCGTTTTCGCTGGCACGGACAGCTCCCTCTCCCTTCAGGGAGAGGGTTAGGGATAGGGAAACCCACTACGGAGGAGCCCCATGCAAACCAAACTGCTGATCAACGGCCAGTTCGTCGCCGGCGAAGGCGCGAAGCTGGACGTCCTCAACCCCGCCACGGGCGAAGTGATCGGCCAGGTCGCCGAAGCCAGCGAAGCCCAGGTGGACACGGCCGTGCGCGCCGCCGACGCGGCCTTCGACAGCTGGTCGCAGACCGCGCCGAAGGACCGCGCCATGCTCCTGTTGCGTCTGGCCGATCGCATCGAGGAGCACGCCGAGGAACTGGCCAAACTGGAATCGGACAACTGCGGCAAGCCCTACGCGGCTGCGCTGAACGATGAGATCCCGGCTATCGCCGACGTGTTCCGCTTCTTCGCTGGCGCCTGTCGCGTGCTGCCCGGTTCCGCCGCCGGCGAGTACCTGCCCGGCTTCACCTCGATGATTCGCCGTGACCCGGTGGGCGTGGTCGCCTCCATCGCGCCCTGGAATTACCCGCTGATGATGGCGGCGTGGAAGCTTGGCCCGGCATTGGCTGCCGGCAACTGCGTGGTGCTCAAGCCTTCCGAGCAAACACCGCTGACCGCCCTGCGGGTGGCCGAGTTCATCGCAGAGCTGTTCCCCGCCGGCGTGGTGAACATGGTCTTCGGCCGCGGCCCCAGCGTCGGCGCGCCACTGGTCAGCCATGACCTGGTGCGCATGGTCTCGCTGACCGGCTCGGTGGGCACCGGCAAGGCCATCATCAAGAGCGCCGCCGACAGCGTGAAGCGCCTGCACATGGAGCTGGGAGGCAAGGCCCCGGTAATCGTCTTCGATGATGCCGACCTGCAGGACGTGATCGCCGGCATCCGCACCTTCGGTTTCTACAACGCCGGGCAGGACTGCACCGCGGCCTGCCGCATCTACGCCGGCAAGAAGGTCTACGACAACTTCGTGGCCGACCTCGCCAGTGCGGTATCGAGCCTCAAGACCGGCCTGCAGAACGACCCGAATACCGAACTCGGCCCGCTGATCACCGCGGCCCAGCGCGACCGGGTCTCCGGCTTCATCGAACGGGCCAAGGCCAGCCCGCACATCCAGATCGCTACTGGCGGCAAGATGGTCAGCGGCAAGGGCTTCTTCTACGAACCGACTGTGGTGGCCAACGCCCAGCAGGACGACGAGATCGTCCGCCGCGAAGTGTTCGGCCCGGTGGTCTCGGTGACCCCGTTCAGCGACGCGGACGAAGCGGTGCGCTGGGCGAATGACTCCGACTACGGACTTGCCTCGTCGGTGTGGACGAAGGATGTCGGCCGCGCCTCACGGGTGGCCGCGCGGCTGCAGTACGGCTGCACCTGGGTGAACACCCACTTCATGTTGTGCAGCGAAATGCCCCACGGCGGCTTCAAGCAGTCCGGCTACGGCAAGGACCTGTCCATGTACGGCCTGGAGGACTACACCGTGGCGCGGCACATCATGTTCAAGCATTGAGGACACCCTGTAGGAGCGGGCCATGCCCGCGATCGCGCCCATGGGGCGCTCCTACAGCGGCGCGCGGATCAGACCGTAGGATGGGTGGAGCGCAGCGATACCCATCCTACAAGGCTTGTTCGCGAGCAAGCTCGCTCCTACGAAAAGCACACACTGCGTGGGAGCGGACTCCGTCCGCGATCGCTCACCGCCGCGTCAAAATAGCGGGTGGATCAGATCAGCCCGGCCAGCTTCAGCCAGTGGCTGTAGAACCCTTCCGCCACGCGGTTCATGGCCGCCACCCGCTGCGGCAGGCCGTCGAGCATCACGGCGGCGCTCTCCTGGCTCGGCTGGGTGGGATCAAGGTATTCAGGGAAGCCATTGACCCAGTCGCTGACCAGCTCCTCGGTCATCTCCGGATGCCCCTGCAGACCGAGAATGCGCTCGCCGAAGCTGAACGCCTGGTTCTCGCACCAGGGGCTGGACAGCAGGCGCGTAGCGCCTTCGGGGATGTCGAAGGTATCGCCGTGCCACTGGTAGATCGGGAACTCCTCGGGCAGGTGCGCCAGCCAGGGGCTCTGCCCTTCCTGGCGGCGCATCGGCTGCCAGCCCAGTTCGGTGTACGGCAGGCGATGGATCTGCGCGCCCAGCGCCTTGGCCAGCAGTTGGCCGCCCAGGCAGTGGCCAATCATCGGCACGTCGCGCTCGATGAAGCGACGGATCGCGGCGTCTTCATCGCGCAGCCACTGCAGGTCGTCGTTAACGCTCATGGGGCCGCCCATGATGGCGACGGCTTTCGGCCGTTCCAGGTCGTAGCCTTCCAGCTCGCCCAGGTCGACGCGGCGTGCATCGAACGGCAGTTGCAGACGATCGAGCAGCGCGCCCAGGTGGCCGGGCGGGCAGAAATCGACGTGGGTCAGGATCAGGATATCGGTCATGGTTACCTCCGCGCCGCAGTCTGCCGCATCACCGGCACGGAAGGAACCGGGCGTGTCCGCAAGGTCGTGCTTGCACGACTGCCTCCACGCACGAAGAAAGGCGCGCCGTCACTGCTGGCGACGGCGCGCATTTTCGTCTTTGCGGGTAGAAACGCGGGTTGAAGATCGGCCGTCCTGTGACGGCTCAACGACGTGTTGCGGTCAACGCAGGGAAGTGACCTCCTGGGTCACGCCCCAACCATCGAGAATACCGCCCAGTGGCACCACGACTTCCTCAAGGTCGTGTTCGAAATCGCCGATGGCGGCATGGGTGGCGAACATCACCTTGCTGATCTGCAGGCTCCAGCCGCCGTCATCGCGCGCTTCGACCTGGGTTCTCAGCGACTCGCCGCGAAACTGCCGGGCAGCTTTGCGGGCGTTCTGTTCATCGGAAAAGATGGCGAAAAAATCGATGGGATGAATGCGAGCGAAATCGAAGCCACCTTCCTTCATCCGGCGCAACACGTTGACGCTGATATCCTCCGAGAGGGGCTTTTCCATGGTACGCACCTCCTTTCGAGACGTTCAGAGTGTATTCCCCGCCAACGAACACGCCCTGCGCGGGCGTATTCCGGGCACTTCAGTGTGCCGCCGGGAAACGTCAAATGACGCAACGTCCCCCGAAATGGTGGCCAACTCCGCCGAACGCGCCGAGCGGCGCAGCGGAAAGCTCCCGGCCACATTTCTCAGCGTAGCGTCTGGCGGCGCGCCCTGCCGCTACTTTGACGCTAACGCCCATTCGGCGGCGACAGGCGGCAGCCGGATGGAGTCATCCGGAAAGCTACCCGCCCAGTGCCAGGCAGATGCCGGTCATCGCCACGCCGAGCGCGGTGAAGCCCACGGCGCCCTGCCACGGCCGACCTCCCGCCCAACGCGCCAGCAGCCAACCCAGACCGAACATCAGCAGCAGGCCTATGGCCTGTGCCAGGCGCAGCGCCAGCAGGTCGTCATGGATGAACAGCAGCGGCAGGATGATCGGCCAGGTCGCCACGAAGGTATGCCCGGCCAGCACCAGCCAGGCCAGCCAGTGTTCCCGACCCAGAGCCGGAGTCTCGCCGGTGCCCAGCAGAGAGGCCATCAGCTTGTGGCGCACGTGCTTGACGTTGTCAGCCGGCATGTCGTCTACCAGCAGATCCGGCAGGAATGCCCGAAGCCCTTCGCGGAAGCTGACTTCATCCTTGGCCCCGCGCAGAGCGCGCAAGCCAGCGTGCCGGTGTTCACGGTCGACACGCATGCCCACCAGAGTCATCAGCGCGTCGACAATGCCCCAGGCCAGGTTGCAGCCCAGCGCGGCCATGACCAGTTGCTGCCGGCCCGCGCCATCGGCCGCAGTGGGAATCACTGAAATGATGGTCAGCGCCATGATCACCCCGAAGGCAACCTCGCTGAGCCGGTCGAACGGATCGGTCAGCTCACTCCAGGCCTTGCTCCAGGCGGACTTCCAGGAAAGACGCGGTTGCTCCACGAATCGGGCTCCTTGGCTGCGTTGCCGCCCTGATCGCGGGGCGACCAGGGCGGAATTCCAGCACGCAGTCTAGAGCGGGCGCCGGCTGCCGGGGCTGATGACCGACAGCCTCCGGGCAGTTGCGCAGAAGAGCGTGAACGTCTGCGCGCTGCAATCAACGGCTGAGCCAGGCCATCACCCAGCGGTTGATCGCCGGTGGCGACAGCTGGCCGGACCAGTACATGGCGCGGAACATCGCGCCAATGGGCCGATGCACGCCGCCGCTCTGGGCCTGCCGCCACGCGGCCTGGGCAATATCCTCAGCCACCAGGGTGACGCCCAGGCGCCGCAGCACCGGCGGTTCGAAGGTCTGGCTGGCGACCATCGGCGTGCGCACGAACGGCGGCATCAGGTCGGCGACGCGGATGCCCAGCTCGCGCCACTCCAGCTCCAGCGCCTCGGTCAACCCGCGCACCGCGAACTTCGAGGCCGAGTAACTGGCCATCTGCGGCACGCCATAGAGCCCGGACGCCGAGCCCATGTTCAGCACCTGCGCGCCCGGCGTGCGCTTGAGGTACGGCAGCGCGGCGTAGCAGCAATTGAGCACGCCCTGCACGTTGATGGCGATGATGCGGTTGTGCTCGGCAAGGCTGATGTCCTCGAAGCGCCCGAAACGCAGGATGCCCGCGCAGTTGAACAGCAGGCGCAGGTGGCCGTCGTGTGCGTCGGCGAACTCGCGCACCGCCGCCGTCACAGCCTCGGCGTCAGTGACGTCCAGCGCCCGCTGCCAGGCGCCGCCCAGCTCGGCAGCCAGGGTCGCCAGCGGTTCGGGATTGAGGTCGATCAGGCCAACGCGCCAGCCGCGCTGATGAAACAGTTTCGCGGTGGCGGCGCCGATGCCCGACGCCGCGCCGCTGATGAGGATGGTGTTCATCGCTGCATTCCTTGCATGGGGCCTGCCTGTAGATGGCTGGTGACAAAATGGGCGACGTCCTGCAAGGCGCGGTCGGCCACGTCCAGCAAGCCGGCGTGGGCCTGGAACACGTGCCAGCAACCGGGGAAGCGCTGCAGCTCGACTTTCGCGCCGTAACGTCGCGCGGCGGCGGCGAAGCGCAGGCTGTCATTGCGCAGCACTTCGTCCTCACCGACCTGGATCAGCAACGGTGGCAGGCCGGTGAGATCGGCATACAGCGGCGACAGCTGCGCATCGGCGCGCGGCACGCCCGGCGGGCAGAACATGTCCATGGCGCTGTCCATCCAGGCCTGGGTAATCAGCGGATCGCCCGCTGCCGGAGCATGCAGATGCTCACCGGAAAGATCGGTGACCGGCGAGAAGGTCACCAAAGCACCCGGAGCCGGCAAGCCCTGGGCTCTGGCCTGCAAAGCCAGCTGCAAGGTCAGGTGACCGCCGGCGGAATCCCCGGCCACCGCGATGGCTGCCGCAGGGATGCCCTTGTCGAGTAATGCGCGATAAGCCGCTACGGCATCTTCGCGCTGGGCAGGGAAGCGATACTCGGGAGCCAGGCGGTAATCGATCACCCACACCTCGGCCTTGCAGCGCCGGGCGAGATTGGCAGTGATCGCCCGATGCGTAGCCGGCGAGCCGATCAGATAAGCGCCGCCGTGCAGGTAGAGGATCACCCTGCCCTCGCCCCTGCCTTGAGGCCGCCAGACTTCGGCGGGCACACCGCCCAACGAGGTCTGCTCCCGATGCACTCCACGGGGAGTGAGCGTGGCCGCCGTCAGCCCACGAAGCAGGGCGCGCTGCGCCTTCACCGGCAGTTGCGGCCCCATCAGACCGCGGAACAACAGGTTGAGGGTACCGCGCAAGGTGGCGGTCAGCAGTTTCTGGCGGGTCGACAGCGTTACCACGGGTTCAACGGATGCAGTCATAGTCGGCGAACTCCGGCTGACGGGTCTGTTGGCGGTAGCGGAAGGTGAAGCCCGGCCAGTTCACGGTATTGCGCCCGCTGGCGGTCTTGTACCAGCTGCTGCAACCGCGCTCCCAGATGGTGTGCCGCAGGTCGTGCTGCAACTGGCGGTTGAAGCCCTGCTGTGCCTGCGGCTTGAGGTCCAGGTATTTCAGGCCCTCGCGCTGGATCCGTTGCAGGCAGCCGAGCACGTAGGGGAACTGGCTCTCCAGCATGTAGATGATGGAGTTGTGCCCCAGGTTGGTGTTCGGCCCGTAGAGGATGAAGAAGTTGGGGAAGCCACTGACGCTGATGCCCTTGTAGGCTTCGGCACCGTCGCTCCAGGCCTGGTTCAGCTCGCGCCCGCCCAGGCCGGTGATGCGCATCGGCGCGAGGAATTCGGTGGCGGCAAAACCGGTGCCGTAGATGAGGGTGTCTATCGGATGCCGTGCACCGTCGCGGGTGACGATGGCGTCCTCGGTGACCTCAAGGATGCCCGTATCGACCAGTTTCACGTTGCTGCGCGCCAGTGCCGGGTAGTAGTCGTTGCTGATCAGGATGCGCTTGCAGCCCATGGGGTAGTCCGGCTGCAACCGAGCGCGCAGCTGCGGGTCGGTGATGCTCTTGCGCATGTGCAGATGGAAGCTGATCCGCATGAACTTCATCATCGGCGGGAACACGGTGAAGGCCAGTGCCCGCGCCTCGTGCTGGATGTACTTCAGGCCACGGTCCAGGCGCTGCAGCCAGGGCAGGCGCGACTTGATGCGACGCTCCCAGTCGGCATAGGGACGGTCCGGCTTGGGAATCACGTAGGCGGCGCTGCGCTGGAACAGCAGCAGTTCGGCCACTTTCGGGGCAATCTGCGGGACGAACTGGATGGCGCTCGCGCCGGTGCCGACCACCGCGACACGCTTGCCTTCCAGCGGCGCGCTGTGGTCCCACTGCGCGGAGTGGAAAGCCTTGCCCTGGAAGCGCTCGATCCCCGGCAGCTTCGGGATCAGCGGGCGGCTCAACTGGCCGAGGGCACAGACCAGCGACTGGGCGCGCAGCTCCTCGCCGTCGGCGCAGGTCACCCGCCACTCGCCGGCCGCCTCATCGAAGCTCGCCTCGCGCACCTCGCAATTGAAGCGGATGCGCTCGCGCAGGCGGTACTTGTCCGCGCAGTGCCGGGCGTAATCGAGGATTTCCGCCTGGGGCGCGAACTTGCGCGACCAGTCGGCCTTGGGTTCGAAGGAGAAGGAATACAGGTGCGAAGGCACGTCGCAGGCGGCGCCCGGATAGACGTTCTCGCGCCAGCAGCCACCAACGTCGGCTGCCTTTTCGAGGATCAGGAAGTCGTCGATCCCGGCCTTCTGCAGGCGGATCGCCAACCCCAGGCCGGCAAAGCCGGCACCGATGATCAGCACGCGCGGGGCGGCTGATCGGCGGGAAGGTGTTGTCATTGTTGTGCTCCCGGTTTCGAAGTCCGCACGGCGGCGGATGACAACATCCTAGTGCGACTTCCTGCCACGGGTTATGGCATAGTCGGACATAAAATTGTGACTTTCGGTCACCCCTGATTTTCGGTCATTTGAAAGCCGAGGTTCCGATGCCTGCCACCCCACCCTGGTCGCCGCGGCGCAGCGCCATCAGCGTGCAGCTCATGACCCAGTTCGGCCTCGACCACGGCATGACCCTGGAACAGTGCCTGGACGGCACCGGGTTGGACTTCGGCGTGCTCGCCGACCCCGGTGCCGAGGTGGAAGCCACCCAGGAACTGCAGCTGCTGCGCAACATCAACCGGCACATCGGCCAGCGCCCCGGTATCGGCCTCAAGGCCGGCCTGCGCTATCACCTCAACACCTATGGCATCTGGGGCTTCGCCCTGCTCAGCAGCTCGACCTTCCTTAGCGCGGCGCACCTGGGCCTGCGCTACCTCGACCTGACCTATGCCTTCCACCGCATGACGCTGGAGGAACACGACGGCGAGGCGCATCTGGTGCTGGACGATGCGGCCGTGCCGGAAGACCTGCGCGACTTTCTCATCGACCGCGACGGCGGCGGCGTGCTGCGCATCCAGCGCGACCTCACCAACCAGCCGCCACCGATCCGCCAGGCGCTGTTCCGCCGCGAAGCACCGGCCGACCTGCAACCCTATGTCGATGAACTGGGAGTGACGCCGCTCTTTGGCCAGGCGGAGAACCGCATCGTCTTCGACAGCCGCATCCTCGAACTGCCGCTGCCAGGTGCCAACCCGGAGGTGGCGCGCCGCTGCGAAGAGCAGTGCCGCGCCCTGCTTGCCCGGCGCCAGGTGCGTACCGGGCTGTCCGGGCAGATCCGCGATCGTCTGCTGGGCACGCCGGGGCGCCTGCCGGACATGGAGCAACTGGCTGATGAGCTGCACATGACTTCGCGCACGCTACGCCGCCGGCTGGAAACCGAAGGCAGCAGCTATCGCACGTTGCTGGACGAGGTGCGCCAGGCACTGGCCGAGGAGCTGCTGGCCACGGGCGCGATTCGTCTGGAGGAGATTGCCGAGCGGCTCGGCTATGGCGAAGTGTCGAACTTCATCCACGCCTTCCGCCGCTGGAAAGGCATGACGCCGGGACGCTTCCGCCGCGGCTGAACGCTCTCGAACCCTTAGAAGACCAGCTTGTAGCCGATCATCGCCAGCATCACGGCCAGGCAAGGCCGCAGGATGCCATCCGGAATGCGTCCGGCCAGGTGGCTGCCGACGTAGATACCCGGCAGCGAACCGATCAGCAGGTAGCCCAGCAGACCCCAGTCCATGTTGCCCATGCTGGCGTGGCCGAGGCCGGCGACCAGAGTGAGCGGTACGGCGTGGGCGATCTCGGTGCCGACCAGACGGCGGGTGGCGAGGAAGGGATAGAGGATGAACAGCGCCACGGTGCCCAGGGCGCCGGCGCCGATGGAGGTCAGCGCGACCATCGCACCGAGGATGGCGCCGGTGATCACGGTCAGGGTGTTCAGCTTCGAGCCGCTGAAGTGGAAGCTGTCGCCGGCATGGCGCTGGGCGAAGGCCAGCACCTGCTTCTTGAACAGTACGGCCAGCGCAGTGAGCAGCAGCACGACGCCCAGGGCATTCTTGATCACGGCGTTCATGGCCGCGGTATCGGTGTGCAGGCTGTGCAGGAACAGCAGCGTCAGCGCGGCCGCCGGGACGCTGCCCAGGGCCAGCCAACCGGTGATGCGCCAGTCGATGTTGTCGTTCTTGCGGTGAACCAGGACGCCGCCGGATTTGGTGATGGCGGCATAGAGCAGGTCGGTGCCCACGGCGGCAGCGGGGTTGATACCGAACCACAGGAGAATCGGCGTCATCAGCGAACCGCCGCCGACACCGGTCATTCCCACGATAAAGCCAACGACAAGACCCGCGATTACGAAACCGATATTGCCAACATCCATCTACGCGTCCTGACTGGCGAAACTGATCACCTCGTGGTGTGGGCGGCAGGATAACGGCTTTTCTTATAATCCATTAGATCGATGTGGTCTTACTTTATAACTGCTTTTTACTGTTAGTTTGGTTGCTTATTTCTCACCCGAGGTCTCTGGCACGGGCCTTGTAGGGGCTCGCAGTGCGCATGATCGCAGGCATGACTCGCCCCTGCTGAGAGCTCCGCTGCGGGAACGAAAAAAGGGGCCCGAAGGCCCCTTTTCACTTACCGCTCGATCACTTCGTGTCGGGCTTGCCGTCCACCACGCCAGCGGTGTTGTCCAGCAGGCTCTTGGTCGCGGTCTGGATGAAGGACTCCAGGCGCACGCGCAGGCTTTCCTGGTCGGCGGCGCCATCCACGCGCTTCACGCCGAAGTCGCTGCCCAGCTTGTAGTCGTAGACGCGGATATCGCCTTCCTTCGGACGGATCAGGATGCGGTTGCCGGAGATCACGGCGACCACCTGCTCGCTACCCGAGGGCTTGATGACGCCGATGCCCTTGTCGCCAGCCGGCAGGTTCAGCAGGTCGCGACCCCAGCACTGGTGGCGCACTTCACCGCCCAGGCGGCCCATGATAGTCGGCACGATGTCGATCTGGGTGCCAACGGTATCGCGGGTCGCGCCGAACTTCTCCTGGATGCCCGGGGCCACCAGCAGCAGCGGCACGTTGAAGCGGAACAGGTCCATCTCGGTCAGCTGCTCGGGGCTACCGAAACCATGGTCGCCGACGACCACGAACAGGGTGTCCTTGTAGTACGGCGACTTCTTCGCCTTCTCGAAGAACTGCCCCAGCGCCCAGTCGGAGTAACGCATGGCGGTCAGGTGCTCATCGAGGCTGCCGTTACCGGTCACACGCTCAACCGGCAGGTCCTTCGGCAGTGCGTAAGGCACGTGGTTGGACAGGGTCTGCAACAGGGCATAGAACGGTTTGCCGGTGGCTTCGAGCTTGTCCAGCTCCTCGTTGCCGCGAGCGAACATGTCCTGGTCGGACACACCCCAGGTCGGGTCGGAGAACACCGGGTTGACGAAGTCGTTACGGCCGATGAACGAGGTCATGCCCTGGTTGGCGAAGAAGCCGGACTGGTTGTCCCAGGCGAAGTCGCCGTTGTAGACGTAGACGTCTTCGAACTTGCGCGCCGACAGCAGCTGCGGCAGGCCGGAGAACTTGTGGCCGCCCTCGGGCGTCTGCATCAGGTACTCGAAGCCCGGCAGGTTGGGGAAGCACGCCATGGTGGCGAACATGCCCTGGTGGGTGTGGGTGCCGTTGGAGAAGTACTGGGTGAACAGCAGCCCTTCCTTGCTCAGCTTGTCGAAGTACGGCGTGATGTTGCCCTTGCCGCCCAGCGCGCCGACGTAGTGGCCGGCGAAGCTTTCCATGAGGATCACCACGACGTTCTTGATCGGCAGCGTGCCGTCGGCCGGCGGGGTGTAGTCACGGCGCACGGCGGCTTCATCGGCGTCGACCAGCTTGTCGTCCGGCATCACCAGCATCTGGCGTACCACGTCGCGTGCCTGGTCCACCGGCAGAGTGGCTTTCCAGATGTTGTCGCGGTCTTCGGACAGGAAGCGGCTTTCGGCAGCCTTGATCAAGCTCAGGGTGCCGTTCAGGCCCAGTTGGTTGGCGAACATCGAATCCGTGGTGAAGGCGTCGCCCCAGCGCAGCGGCGGGCCCTGGCGCAGGGTGCCGCGAGCGGCCACGACACAGACCACGATCACCACCAGCATCACGGCCACGCGGATATACCAGGCGGCGGCGCGCGGACCGGAAGCACCCGGACGGGTCGCGCGGTCGATGCCGCGGAACACCAGGTACAGCAGCCAGGTGGCGAAGGCCCAGGCCAACAGGTAGCGAACCACCGGGTAGCCGTACCAGATCATGCTCATGACCGTCTTCGGGTCTTCGGACATGTACTGGAACACCAGGCTGTTCAGGCGCTGGTGGAACTCGCGGTAGAAGTCCATCTCCAGCACGCCGAGGAACAGCGTGATGCTCGCGGCGATGGTCAGCCAGGCCTTCCACAGCCAGCGCCAGCCCATGGCACGCACGCTGGCAATGGCGAACACCAGCGGGGCGACGATGTAGACCACCGCGCGGATGTCGAAGCGCATGCCGGTAATGAAGGCCTCGACAAAGGTCGAGGCCGGCGTGTCACCGATCAGCTCGCGGTTATAGACGAGCAGCGCCACGCGCAGCAGGGAGAACATCACCATCAGCGCAATGACGCTGAGCGCGGTGAACGCCAGGTGGCTGGACACGGTCGGCCGCGTGAGGCTCGCACCGGTCTGGCGGTTGGTCAGGACTTCTGATTGGCCCATTTCTTGGTTCCGTTGTGAACGTTCAGGTTCGAAGGAGCGTCGCCATGGCCGGGCGGAAGGTCTGCCCGCGCGAGCGCGAAAGGCTGCGGCATTACACCGCAAAAGCAGCGGCGCCGCATTCTATTGTGCGCGCCTTAAGCAGGCATTAAGCCTGGCCGGGGATTCGTTTCCGAATGATGCAAGCGTGAACCGGCGCAGCTGGGACCGCCTGACGGCGGGGATAATGCCGGACGGCCTGTGAAGAAAATGTCCCGACAGGCGGGAAACCCAGGGGCATTGTGCCCCTGCCCGCCGCGCGATCGGCACGGCGGGCAGCGCTGGCTCAGTCGTTGGCCGGCTTGCCGATGGCCTGCAGCACGTACTGCGGCAGGGCGAAGGCGCCCTGGTGGATGGCCGGGTTGTAGTAGCGGGTCTGGATTGCGCTGGCGGCGAAACGCTGCGCCAGGGTAGCCACGTCGACCTTGCGCAGCGCCGGGTTGGTCGAGCCCCAGGCAAAGGTCATCGAGCCGCCAATGTAGGTCGGCACGGCCGCCTGGTAGAAATGCCAGTCGGCGAACAGGCCGTTCATGCGGCCCGCCGTGTTGCGCACGGTGTCCAGTTGCATGAACGGCGTGCCGTTCTGGGTCACCAGCACGCCCCCCTCGTTCAGGCAGCGGTGGCAGGCCTGGTAGAAGTTTTCCGAAAACAGCACCTCGCCCGGACCGATCGGGTCGGTGGAGTCGGAGATGATCACGTCGAACTTCTCCGTGGTGGTGGCGACGAAGCGCATACCGTCATCGATCACCAGGTTCAGGCGCGCATCGTCGAAGGCGCCCTGGGAATGGTTGGGCAGGAATTCCTTGCACATGTCGACCACGGTGCCGTCGATCTCGACCATGGTGATGTGTTCGACGCTGGCGTGCTTGGCCACCTCACGCAGCATGCCGCCGTCGCCACCGCCGATGATCAGCACGCGCTTGGCTGCGCCATGGGCGAGGATCGGTACGTGGGTGAGCATCTCGTGGTAGATGAACTCATCGGCCTCGGTGGTCTGGATCACGCCGTCCAGCGCCATCACTCGGCCCATGCGGGCATTCTCGAAGATCACCAGGTGCTGGTGCTCGGTGCGCACCTCGTGGAGCATCCTGTCGACGCTGAAACGCTGGCCATAGCCGTCGTAGAGGGTTTCCTGGTAATCGTGCATGCAGTGGGCTCCCGTCGGGACAAGACACTAGGAGGGGACGGCCGGGCCGCCCCGAAAGAGGCGCGCATTCTACGTGCCGGAAGATGACAGGTCGAACCCTGCCGTCGGTACCCTCTATATAACGAGCCTGGCCGCTCCAGTTTGAAAGTCAGCCGCGGGAGGACAGCCCGGCGCGCAACAGGTAAGGTCGCTGCATGAAAAGCACAGCCCCCCGCATCATCCGCCTGCCCTACCACGCCCCCTGGGACTGGCAGCAGTTCCACGACCACTTCGCCCTGCGCAGCCTGAGCGGTGTCGAATGCCTGTCGCCCCGGCGCTACGCCCGCAGCGTGCGGTTGGGCGTGGATAGCGGCTGGTTCAGCGTGAAGCCTCTGGAGGACTCCGCAGAGCTGGAACTGGAGCTGCACGTGCCGGCCCGTCACAGCGACACGCTGACGGCGCGAGTGCGCAAGATGTTCGACCTGGACAGCAATCCCGCCCAGATCTCCGGGCACCTGAGCGGCGACGCCATCCTCGGCCCGCTCCTGATGCAAGCCCCCGGCCTGCGCCTGCCCACCGCGTTCGACCCGTTCGAGCAGGCCGTGCGCGCCATCGTCGGCCAGCAGGTCACGGTGAAAGCTGCGGTGACCATCGTCGGGCGGCTGGTGCAGCGCCTGGGCGAAGTGCTGCCCGGCAACGTCGAAGGCCAGCCGACCCGCCTGTTCCCGACGCCCGAAGCACTGGCCGAAGCCGATCTCGCCGGCATCGGCATGCCCGGCAAGCGCGTCGAGACCCTGCAGCGCTTTTCCGCCGCCTGCGCCAGCGGCGCGCTGGAGCTGCACGTCGACGACGGCGCCGAGGACCTGGTGAAGCGCCTCTGCGCCCTCCCCGGCATCGGCCCCTGGACCGCCGAGTACGTTGCCCTGCGCGCCTTCGGTGATCCGGACGCCTTCCCCGCCGCCGACCTGGGCCTGCTCAAATCGCCGGTCTGGGGCGCCGAGGGCATCACTGCCCGCGAACTGCAACGCCGCGCCGAAGCCTGGCGACCGTGGCGCGCCTACGCCGCCGTCTATCTGTGGCACGCCTATTCCCAGGCCGGCCGCACCGGAGGATGACCATGCACTACCGCTATCACGACAGCCCCACCGGCCGCCTGCTGCTGGCCGGCGACGAGGGCGGCCTGCGAATGCTCTACATGGACCTGGAGGTCCGCCACTACCCACAACCGGATTGGCAGGAAGGCAGCCCGCTGCTGGACGACGTGGCGCGACAGCTGGACGAGTACTTCGCCGGCAAGCGCCAGCGCTTCGATGTGAAGCTCAATACCGGCGGCACCGAGTTCCAGCGCCAGGTCTGGCAGGCGCTGCTGGAGATTCCCTACGGCTACACCACCGTCTACGCGGAACTGGCGCGGCGCATCGGCAGGCCGAAGGCCATCCGTGCGGTGGGCGCGGCCAATGGCGCCAACCCCATCAGCATCATTGTCCCCTGCCACCGGGTGATCGGCAGCAACGGCAGCCTCACCGGCTATGCCGGCGGCCTGCCGCGCAAGGAACTTCTGCTGCGCCTGGAGGGCACGCTGGAAAAGGCCTAGAAATCGAAAGCGGTCTGCGCGGCCTGCGGATCTTTGTAACCCTCCAGCGCCAACATGCGCAGCTTCGAAGTGCTGCCGCCCGGCGCCGAGAATCCGCCGGTCCTGCCGCCGCTGGCGAGTACTCGGTGGCAAGGAATGATCAGCGGGATCGGGTTGGAGCCCATCGCCTGCCCCACTGCGCGGGACAAGCCGACATCGCCCAGGCGCCGGGCGATCTCGCCGTAGGTCGTGGTTTCGCCGCGGCCCAGTTGAAGAATGTCTTCATAGACGCGGCGGTGGAAATCACTCTGCCCCGACAAGTCCAGCGGCAGCGCCTCGAACGACACCGCCTCGCCCCGCGCATAGCCGAGGATCAGCCGCCGAGCGTCATCGATGAACGCCGGCCACTGGGCGGTTTCGCTGCCGAGCTTGTCGAAGCGCTCGCGCACGCTGCTCACGGAGTCACCCGGCAGATAGGCACGCGTAATCCCCTGCGGGCTCCAGGCGAGCCCGAACCAGCCGAGGTCTGTTTCGATCAGGCAGTAATGCATCGGGGAAGTGTCCGCCCCTGGCACCGATACCGCAAGCTCAGACCCGCACGTTGCCGCGCGGCCCGGCGATGGCCCAGATGATCAACCCGAGCACCGGCAGGATGACGATGACCAGAATCCAGATGATCTTCATCGGCAGTTCGGCGCCGCTCTTGATCACGTTGATGATCGCCCAGATGTCCAGGGCGAAGATGATCAGGCTGATCAGCCCGCTGAGGGTCGAGCCCATGGTGGAGTTCTCGCGGTTGGGGTTGGTACCTTCAGCGTAGCCTGCCAACCCCTGGCGCACCTCAGACCCGCGTCGGATCGATCACCGCGAAGCTGGCCACGGTGTCGTGGCCTTCCAGCACACCGCCCTCGCGGGCCAGGCCGATGGTTTGCAGGCCAGCCTGCTGCGCGGCGTCCAGCTCCTGAACCACGTCAGAGAGGAAGAGAATCTCCTCGCCCGGCAGGCCGATGGCAGCGGCGATGCGCTGGTAAGACTCGGCCTCGCGCTTGGGCCCGCTGGTGGTGTCGAAGTAGCCCGAGAACAGGGGCGACAGATCGCCGGCTTCGGAGCAGCCGAAGATCAGTTTCTGCGCCTGGATCGAGCCTGAGGAATAGACGTACAGCCGGTAGCCCTCGGCGTGCCACTGGCGCAGCGCGTCGACGGCATCCGGATAAACGTGCCCCTTGAGCTGGCCGGCACGGTAGCCCTGCTCCCAGACCATGCCCTGCAATGCCTTGAGCGGCGTGGCCTTGCGGTCTTCGGCAATCCAGCCAAGGAGAATTTCGATGCAGCGCGCGGTGTCGGCATTCGTCTCGCCGCTGTCGGCGCGCACGGCGGCAAGCTGCTCAGCCACCGCGGGATCGGCGGCGTGCTCAAGCACATAGTCCGGCAGGTGCGCGGCGGCATAGGGGAAGAGCATGTCGAAGACGAAACTGACCGCGCTGGTGGTGCCTTCGATATCTGTGAGGATGGCCTTGATGGGCATGGAAACTCCAAAAACCGCCCTGAGCCCAGGCGGGATGACGTGTAGGAGCGAGCTTGCTCGCGAACCGCATGGCACGGAGTGGGCCGGTAACACTGTTCGCGAGCAAGCTCGCTCCTACGAAGAGCAGGAAACAGTCCACCCTCCCCGGCTACGGGGAGGTCAGTCTTCCAGCAACGGAAACCGCTTGGCGATCTCGTCGCCGGTGAACTTCGCAACCCAGCCCTCAGCGTTGTTGAACAGGCGGATGGCGACGAAGTGCGGGCGCTCGCCCATGTCGAACCAGTGGCGGGTGCCGGCGGGCACCGAGATCAGGTCGTTCTTCTCGCATTGCACGGCGTAGACATGGTCCTCGATGTGCAGGGTGAACAGCCCGCGACCAGCGACGAAGAAACGCACTTCGTCCTCGCCGTGACGGTGCTCGTCGAGGAACTTGGCGCGCAGTTCGTCCTTCTGCGGGTGGTCGGCGGTGAGGCTCACCACGTCGACGGTGACGTAGCCCTCCTCTTCCTGCAGACGGCGAATCTCGTTCTGGTAGGCGGCGATCACCTCATCCTGGCTGGCGCCGGGGACGATCGGGGCGTTGGCCGCCCAGCGCTGGAAGCGCACGCCCAGCTCGCCGAGGGTGGAAGCGATGTCCTCGGCGTGGGTCAGCAGCTTCAGCGGCTGCTCGGGGTTGGATTCGTGGTAGACGGTCAGGCTGCTCATGGTCGTTGTCCTTCTGGGCTTTTTTCTCAAAAGCGGGCCGGATTCGCTCAGCGCGTGCCGCCGCGAAGGCTCAGTACTTTCAGTTCGCATTCGAAGAGGAATTCGAAGGCTTCGATCTGGCGCAGGGCATCGGCCATGCGTGGGCCCCAAGTGTACAGGCCGTGGCCACGGATCAGGTAACCGGGGCAGTCCGGATGCGCATCCAGCCAGGGCTGCACCTTGGCGGCGAGGCGGGCGATGTCCTGGTCGTTGTCGAAGATCGGCACCGTGACGCGGCCTTCATGGGTGGTGACGCCGCTGAAGGCCTTCTGCAGCTCGTAATCTTCCAGCTCCAGGCGGTCGCCAGCGGTCAGGCGCGACAGCACGGTGGCATTGACCGAATGGGTGTGCAGCACCGCGCCGATCTCCGCGCGCCAGGCGTAGAGCTGGGTGTGCAGCAGGGTTTCCGCCGAAGGCTTCTTGCCCGGCTCCAGGCTGTTGCCAGCGAGGTCGGTTTCCAGCACGTCGTCTTCGCCGAGCTGGCCCTTGTGCTTGCCCGAAACGGTGAGCAGCGCGCGGTCGGCCGTCAGGCGCGCCGAGTAGTTGCTGCTGGTGGCCGGCGACCAGCCACGGCCATAGAGGAAGCGACCGGCGTCGATGATCTGCCGGGTCAGCTGTTCACGGGTGTCGTTCATGCGGGTCCTCGCTCAGACGGGTCCAGATGATGAAGGCGGCAGCCAGCGCAGCGATGCTGGCGATGGCGAAGGTCCAGGCGGGGCCCAGGCTACCCCAGCTGTAGCCGGAGTAAAGCGCACCCAGCGCACCGCCGGTCCCCGCCAGCGCGGCATAGAGCGCCTGGCCCTGGCCCTGCTGGCGCGCCTGGAAGCTGCGCTGGACGAAATGGATGGCAGCGGCGTGGAAGCTGCCGAACGTAGCGGCATGCAGCAACTGGGCGAACAGCAGCACCGGAAGATGCCCGGCCAGCGTGCCCAGCAGCAGCCAGCGCAAGGCCGCCAGCAGGAAGCTCGCCGCCAGCACCTGGCGCAGGGAAAAGCGCTTGAGCAGGCGCGGCATGACCAGGAACAGCAGCACCTCGGCCACCACACCCAGCGCCCAGAGCTGGCCGATCAACCCACGGGCATAGCCGAGCGCTTCCAGGTGCAGGGTCAGGAAGGTGTAGTACGGGCCATGGGACAGCTGCATCAGGCACACGCACAGATAAAAGGCGAGCACGCCGGGTTTGAGCAGTTGCTGGAGGAAGCCTCCGGCACCGGCCTCGTCCTGCCGTGCCGACGGCTGGGCGTTCGGCACCCACCAGCTGGCACCGACGATGCCGAGCATGATCGCCAGCAGCGCCAGCGGATAGGCGTCCAGGCTGGCGAACTCGAACAGCCAGCCCAGGCCGACCACGGTGCAGATGAAGCCGATGGAACCCCACAGGCGCACCCGGCTGTAGGTTTCCGTGCGGCCTTTGAGGTGCGCGAGCGTGATGACTTCGAACTGCGGCAGCACCGCATGCCAGAAGAACGCGTGTCCGGCCATGATCAACGCCAGCCACGCGTAGCTGTGGCCGAGGAAGATGCCGGCGAAGCACAACGCCGTGCACACCGCACCAAAGCGCACGATGGCCAGCCGTTGGCCGCTGCGGTCGCCCAGCCAGCCCCACAGGTTCGGCGCCACGCAGCGCATCAGCATGGGGATGGCGACCAGCTCGCCGATCCGCGCGCTGGAAAAGCCCAGGTGATGGAAATACAGCGCGAGGAACGGCGCCGTTCCGCCCAGCAGGCAGAAGTAGAAGAAGTAGAAACTGGACAGCCGCCAGTAGGGAACCTGCGTCATCGGCGGCGCGACAGGCCCTTCGCGAACCTTGTGGCTCGCGCAGGGCTCAGGTCGATCAGAGCTGGCCGAGGACCGGGGTGCCGACCTTCACGTCGGCATTCTGCGCGCGGTGGCGCAGCAGGTGGTCGAGCAGCACGATGGCCATCATCGCCTCGGCGATGGGAGTCGCGCGGATGCCCACGCAGGGGTCGTGACGGCCCTTGGTGATCACGTCCACCGGGTCGCCGTTCACATCGATGGAACGACCGGGGGTGGTGATGCTGGAGGTCGGCTTGAGCGCCAGGTGGGCGATGATCGGCTGGCCGGAGGAAATGCCGCCGAGGATGCCGCCGGCATTGTTCGACAGGAAGCCTTCCGGGGTCAGCTCATCGCGGTGCTCGGTGCCGCGCTGGGCGACGCTGGCGAAGCCGGCGCCGATTTCCACGCCCTTCACCGCGTTGATGCTCATCAGCGCGTGGGCCAGTTCGGCATCCAGGCGGTCGAAGATCGGCTCGCCCAGGCCCGGCGGCACACCTTCGGCGACCACGGTGATCTTCGCACCCACCGAGTCCTGGTCACGGCGCAGCTGGTCCATATAGGCCTCCAGCTCCGGCACCTTGTCCGGGTCGGGGCTGAAGAAGGCGTTGTCTTCGACGCTGTCCCAGGTCTTGAAGGGGATTTCGATCGGGCCGAGCTGGCTCATGTAGCCACGCACGGAAATGCCCATGCCCGCCAGCACCTTCTTGGCGATGGCGCCAGCGGCGACGCGCATGGCGGTCTCGCGCGCCGAGGAGCGGCCGCCGCCACGGTAGTCGCGCACTCCGTACTTGTGGTGGTAGGTGTAATCGGCGTGGGCCGGGCGGAACAGGTCCTTGATCGCCGAGTAGTCCTTGGACTTCTGGTCGGTATTGCGGATCAGCAGGCCGATCGGGGTGCCGGTGGTCTTGCCTTCGAACACGCCGGAGAGGATTTCCACCTCGTCGGCTTCCTGGCGCTGGGTGGTGTGGCGGCTGGTGCCGGGCTTGCGGCGGTCCAGGTCGCGCTGCAGGTCTTCCAGGGAAATCTCCAGGCCGGGCGGGCAGCCGTCGACGATGGCGACCAGCGCCGGGCCGTGGCTTTCGCCAGCGGTGGTGACGGTGAACAGCTTGCCGTAGGTGTTGCCGGACATGCGAGGCTCCGCGAAAAGACTGGGATTCGAAAAGGCCGAGCAGTATACCTGCGTCAATCCGCCCTGCGAACCTTCGCCGCCCGCGAGGATCAAAGCGCCATCAGCCCCATCGTGAAGTCATCGATGCGCCGTCTTGCCCTGTTCTGTCTCTGCCTGTTCGCCGGCCTTGCCTCGTCAGTGGTCCTGGCCGCCCCCACCAGCATCCTGCAACGCCCCTATGACCTGGACACAGGCCACGGCTTGCTGCGCGGCACGATGCTGCTGCCACAGACTGAAACTCCACCGCCGGTGGCCCTGCTGATCGCCGGCTCCGGCCCCACCGACCGCGACGGCAACAATCCCGAGGGCGGGCAGAATGCATACCTGCGCAAGCTGGCCGAGGCACTGGCGGAGAACGGCATCGCCAGCGTGCGCTATGACAAGCGAGGCGTGGCTCGCAGTCTGCCGGCCGCGCCGCGCGAGGAAGGGCTCAGCGTCGAGGCCTACGTCAGCGACGTGATCGCCTGGAGCGACAAGCTGGCCCACGACCCACGCTTCGGCCGGCAGATTCTCATCGGCCACAGCGAAGGCGCGCTGATCGCCAGCCTCGCCGCGCCGCAAACCCACGCCGAGGCGCTGGTTTCCCTGGCCGGCAGCGCCCGCCCGATCGGCGACGTGCTGCGCGAACAGCTGCAGGGCCGGCTGCCCCCGCCACTGCTGGCGCAGGCCGACCAGTTGATCGACGGCCTGCAGGCCGGGCAACTGCAACCCAAGGTGCCGGAGCCACTGAAAGTGCTGTTCCGCCCCAGCGTGCAGCCCTACCTGATCTCGCTGTTCCGCCAGGACCCGGCCCGCGCCTTCGCCACGCTCAAGTTGCCCACCCTGATCCTGCAGGGCACCAACGACATCCAGGTCGGCGTCGAGGATGCACAGGCGCTCAAGCGCGCCAAGCCCGATAGCGACTTCCACCTGATCTCGGGGATGAACCACATCCTGCGCATCGTTCCGACCAGCGGTCCGCAGCAACTCGCCTCCTACAACAACCCCAACCTGCCGCTGGCCCGCGAGTTGGTAGAGCGCGTCAGCGCCTTCATCCAGAAGACCCAGGGCCTGCCGGGCGGCACCTTGGCGGAATCTGGAGCGAACGTCTCAAGAAATGCGCCGGTGCGTCGATAAACCACGGGAGAGCCCTGGCCACGCCCGCCAGGCCCCGAGGTAGATCCCCATGACCGAAGCCGAACAGACCGCCGTCGCCGCCGACGAGGCCGCCGCCCGCCCGCACCCGTGGGCCGAGCTGGCGCCGGAACACTATCGCCTGCTGCGCCTGGCGCCGCTGCCCACCGATCGCATCACGGGTGCGCGGCCGCTGCGTTTCGTCCAGTTCGGCCGGGTGGAACGCCACAACGCCGAGCAGAGCCTGCTGCGCCTGACGGTTCAGGTGCCCGGCCTGGTGCTGCGCAAGGAAGTGAACCTGCTGGAGGTCTGGGCGGACCACCGCAACAAGGAAGTGCGCTTTGGCTCCGATTCAGGCTTTGCTACCGAACCGCTGAACCGCGGCCTGGGGCGTTTCCTGCTGGCTCAGGGGGTGGCCTGGGCGAAAAAGAAGTGGTCGCACTACCGTGTCGAAGGTGGCGCGCTGGCGATGAAGGACGCGCCCAACGAAGAGGCCCGGCAACGCCGCGACCACTTCCTGCGCGCCCAGGGCTTCGATGTGATCTACGAGGATTCGCGGCTGCTGAAGGCGCGCTACAGCGTCGGTCGGGTCAGCGAGCTGTACGACGACTGGCACAAGGACAAAGTCCAGATAGTCCCGCTACTGGAGGCCGGCTCCATGCTGGAACAGGCCGACCAGAACCTCGCCACCCAGTCCAACGAGATCCGTCGGCTGGAGCAGCGCATCGAGACCTTCCGCCGCGACGACACCAGCCTGCGTTTCACCATTGCCTGCCTGACAGTGTTCGCCGTGTTCCAGGCCGGCCTGCTGATCTGGATCGCCACGCACTGAGGCGTGGCCGGTGGGCAATCGCGGACGAAGTCCGCTCCCACCCACAGCCTAACCCCGCGTGGGAGCGGACTCCGTCCGCGATAGGCCGAGCCCCACGCCGAATCCACGCCGAAGCTTTTTTGTAGGAGCGGGCCATGCCCGCGATCGCGCCCATGGGGCGCTCCTACAGGTCGACTCAGGCGTTGATCCGCGACTTGAACAGCTCCTGATGCTCCCGGCACTGCTGCGCCGAGAGCAGGAACACGCCATGGCCGCCGAACTCGAAGTCGAGCCAGGTGAAGTCCACTTCCGGATAAAGCGCCGCCACGTGCACCTGGCTATTGCCCACTTCCACCACCAGCGTGCCGCGCTCGGTCAGGTGATCCGCAGCCTCGGCCAGCATGCGCCGCACCAGGTCCAGGCCATCGTTGCCGCAGGCCAGGCCCAGCTCCGGCTCGTGGTGGTACTCGGCAGGCATGTCGGCAAAGTCTTCGGCATCGACATAGGGCGGGTTCGACACGATCAGGTCGAAACGCTGGCCGGGCAGGCCTTCGAAGCCATCGCCCTGCACGGTGTAGACGCGCTCGCCCAGCTCATGGCGCTCGATGTTGATGTTGGCCACTTCCAGAGCATCGAACGACAGATCGCCCAGCACCACCTCGGACTCCGGGAAGGCGCTGGCGCAGGCGATGCCGATGCAGCCCGAACCAGTGCACAGGTCCAGAATTCGCGCAGGATCGTGCGCCAGCCAGGGCTCGAAGCGGCGCTCGATCAGTTCGGCGATGGGGGAACGCGGCACCAGCACGCGCTCGTCCACCACGAAGGGCATGCCGCAGAACCAGGCTTCGCCCAGCAGGTAGGCGGTGGGCACGCGCTCCTCGATGCGCCGGCGCAGCAGGTGCATCAGGTACTCGCGCTCCTCGTCCTCGAGGCGGCAATCCAGGTAGGCATCGGCCATTTCCCAGGGCAGGTGCAGCGCGCCCAGCACCAGCTGGCGGGCTTCGTCCCAGGCGTTGTCGGTACCGTGGCCAAAGAACAGTTCCTCGGCGTGGAAGCGGCTGACGGCCCAGCGGATATGGTCACGCAGGGTCAGCAAACGGGATTCGGTCACGGCGGCATTCCTCGCAGCTCGCAAAAAGGGGCGCATTCTAGCGGAACGCGGGGGCTCTGGGGCGCCTCCGGGCCGTTCCGGCGAAGAATGCCAATACCACTTTGGCGCGAGTTCGCAAAGATTCACAGCGGACGCGTTACGGCCCACAATGAGTGAACATGCATTTACAGGAGTCGTGACATGTCCCATCCGCTCAGCATGCTGCAGATCAGTGGGCGCGGTTACCCGCCGGCCACCCTGCGCCAGAGCACTCTGATGATCATCGATGCCCAGGAGGAGTACCGCAGCGGCGTACTGGCGCTGCCCGACCTGGACGCCACGGTGGCGCAGATTCGCCTGCTGCTGGAGGCGGCCCGGAACATGGGCACCCCGATCGTCCACGTGCACCACCTGGGCGTCGTCGGCGGCCTGCTCGACCCGCAGGGCCCGCGCGGCCGCTTCCTGCCGGAGCTGGCTCCGTTGCCGGGCGAGGTGGTGGTGGACAAGCGCCTGCCCAACGCCTTCGCCGGTACCGACCTGCATGATCGCCTGCAGGCGAGCGGCCGGCTGGACCTGATCGTCTGCGGGTTCATGACCCACTCCAGCATCAGCACCACCGTCCGCGCCGCCAAGGACTACGGCTACCGCTGCACCCTGGTGGATGCGGCCTGCGCCACCCGCGACATCCCCACTCCCGAAGGCGGCGTGCTCGCTGCCCGCGACCTGCACCGTGCGGAAATCGCCGCCCTGGGCGACAACTTCGCCGCCGTGGTCGCACAGGCCCAGGCGCTGGTCTGAAGCCATTCGTCCCGACGGGCGGCAACGACAAGCGCCCGGGGTTAGGCTCAGCTTAGGCGCGAAAGCCCGCGAACCCGCTCACCCAGCGGGTTCGCCGCGCTTCCCGACCCTGGGGTTGGAACCCCACCCATCCCCACCGGTCATAGCCTCGTTCAATAGATGAGGAAGTCGGGATGAAGATGACCGAGAAATTCGATCCACCCAGCCTGCGCCCGAAACGTCCGGGCCGCTGGCGCTGGCGCTTCGCCGCCGCGATCGCCGCCGTGATCGCCACCTTCGGCATCCTGTCCAGCATGGCCGGCGTCGCCGCCCTGCTCCGCCGCCAACCCGCGGTGGGTGTGCTGCACATCGAACCGGGCGCCGGCGCTGTGCTGCTGGTGATCGGCCTGCTCTGCCTCTGGCTGGGCGTCATCTTCTGGCGCGCCGCCCGCCGCCGTGCCCGCGGCCGCGAGGGCCTGAGCCTGTCGCCACGACTGATGAAGCGCCGCAATTGATTTCCCACAGCAGCGCCGCAGATTTCCGTAGGACCGACGCGATCCGTTAGACTGCGCGGCTCTTCGAGGAGGTGCGCATGCAAGACGACGATTTTTCCCAGTTCGCCCGCGAGATGCGCGGCGTCAAGCGCATCACCGTGGACCAGGCCGATACCGGCAAGCCCAAGGCCGACCGCAAGCAGCTCAAGGAGCTGCGGCAGAATGCGACCGTGCGCACCGAGAACATCCGCGTAGATGGCCTGTCCGACCAGTTCGTCATCGACGTCGGCCCCGAAGACGAACTCTACTGGGCCCGCGACGGCGTCCAGGAAGGCCAGATCCGCAAGCTCAAGGCCGGCCAGATCGCCTTCGAGGGCAGCCTCGACCTGCACGGCATGAAGATCGAAACAGCCCGTGAAACCCTCTGGGACTTCATTGCCGAAGCCACCCGTTTCGAGATCCGCTGCGTCCGCGTCACCCACGGCAAGGCCGCGCGCATCGATGGTCGCAGCCCGATGGTGAAGAGCCACGTGAACACCTGGTTGCGCCAGCACCCACAGGTGCTCGGCTTCACCTCCTGCCTGCCGCGCCACGGTGGCACCGGTGCGATCTACGTGATGCTGCGGCGCACCATGCTCGAAGGTCGCGACGAGTAAAACCCTGGCCGCGCGCCTGGCGACAAACCACCCGCCATAACGCGCCAACCGGCGCGCGGGCCTTGCCAGCCAAGGCTGAGCGCCCTACCCTGCGCCACGGTTTCAATTTTTGTCATTGCCACAGGTAGATCATGTCCCTGGAACAAAACTACTCCGCGATCCTCAGCCAGCTCGGTGAGGACGTCACCCGCGAAGGTCTGGTCGACACGCCCAAGCGTGCCGCCAAGGCCATGCAGTACCTTTGCCGCGGCTACCAGCAGACGCTGGAGGAGATCGTCAACGGCGCCCTGTTCAGCTCCGACAACAGCGAAATGGTGCTGGTCAAGGACATCGAGCTCTACTCGCTGTGCGAACACCACCTGCTGCCGTTCATTGGCAAGGCGCACGTCGCCTATATCCCCAATGGCAAGGTACTGGGCCTGTCCAAGGTCGCGCGCATCGTCGACATGTACGCCCGCCGCCTGCAGATCCAGGAGAACATGTCGCGGCAGATCGCCGAGGCCGTGCAGCAGGTCACCGGCGCGCTGGGCGTTGCTGTGGTGATCGAGGCCAAGCACATGTGCATGATGATGCGCGGTGTGGAGAAGCAGAATTCGCTCGATGGTCACCTCGGTGATGCTGGGCGAGTTCCGCGAGAACGCCGCCACCCGCAGCGAGTTCCTCAGCCTGATCCGCTGATCGCGAACCGCCGCCATGAAAAAACCGGCCCAGGGCCGGTTTTTTGTGTCTGCAGAAAAGGGATCAGCGGGTGTAGTAACCCACCGCGACCAGATAGTGGCCGGTCTTGCGCAGGAAGGCGTGCTTGTTCTCCACCTTGCTGGTCACCGGGTTGCGCCACTGGTATTCGAACTCGGCTTCGCCCTTGGCCTTCACCAGTTCCAGCATGGCGTGGCCGATGGGGTTGCCGCCCGGATCCTTGAGCGAGTCGAAATCAGTGCCGACCATCCGCGTGTTGAAGCCATGGGCGACGAACTTCGAGGTGTCCAGGTCGACCACGAAGACGTAGAGGTCATCCTCGATGAAGGCCTTGTCCCGTGCGGTGATCTGCTTGAAGGTTCCTTCCGGGTCGGCCTCGACGGCCTTCACCGCCTTGTCCAGCATCGCCGCCGCCTGCTGCGCCGAAGCGCGCGGGATGTAGTAGCCCACCGCCAGGAAGCGTTCGCCGACGCGCTGGTAATACACGTGCTTGCGCTCCACCTTGCCGTCTGCCCAGTTCTTCCAGCGATAGTCGGCCTGCTGCACCTTGCCGGTTTCCGGCGACTTCAGTGCCTTGGCGAACTGTTCCTGGAGCGAGGGATCGAGGGTGGACGACACGTCGCGGTCGATCAGCACCACCGACGGCCCGCCGCTGGCGAGCATGGTGCCCTTGCTGTCCACCACGAATACGTAGAGGTCACCATCGACGAACTCGCCCTGGCGGCTGAACGCGGCAAAAGCCTTGTCGCCCTCCTGTTTGTACGCGGCCACTGCCTTGGACAGCAGCGCCTTGGCGCGCTGGTCGTCCGTCTGCGAGGTGGCCGACTGGGCGGCGAACAATGGGAAGGACGACAGGAAAGAAAGCAGCAGCAGTGACTTCAACAGCGTCTTCATGCGCGAATACCCCCGTGGCATTGCTTGTAGTTGTGCACAGAGCATAGTTAGCCGTGGGGGAATCGCGTCGGCATTCACCGGCAAAGTGTTGCGAAATTCAGCCGAAGAATCGCTTCATCGAGCGCGACAGCCAGCCGCCGTGGCCCTGATCGCGAGTCAGTTCGTGCATGGTCGCCTTCACCGCTTCCACGTAGTTGGCGTCGTCGTTGCGGATGTGGTTGAACAGCCAGCGACCGAGCAGGCCCTTGAGTTCCTCGGCGACGTCCTCGCCGGCCTCGAAGCGCGTGCGGTAGTCGGAAACGCGCTTGATGAAGAGTTCGTGAACCTTCTTGTGCGCGCGGGTGAACTGGTAGCCGGAGTCCTCCAGCAGGGTCTCCTCGAAGGCGAAGTGCGAGATGGTGTAGTCGACCAGTTCCTCGATCACGCCGCCGAGCATGGCTCGGTCGTGATGGGCCTGGGCCTCGTGCAGCTGATTGATCATTTCGACGATGCGCTTGTGCTGTGCGTCGATCACTCCGATCCCGGTGTCGAGATCCGCCTGCCAGACCAGATAGGCCATCTTTCCCCTCCCCATGCCGGGCAACGACACTGCCTGCCGCTCGCGCCCGGCCACATCGGTACATCCCGCATGGCAGCGCGTCCAGATTAGGGAGGGCGACAAAACGCCGCCATGATGCCGGTCAACCCCAAAGCGCCGAAAACCGCGGTTTAGAGCCGCTTTTTCGGATTCATCTGATGGCAAATCGCCTGTTTCCCTACAAGAAATCGGACCAACCTGTAGGAGCGGGCCATGCCCGCGATCGCGCCCATGGGGCGCTCCTACAGGGTGATACCCATGCGCAACGAAAAACGCCGCTTCCAGGGAAGCGGCGTTTCAGCGGCCGGGCGAAACGATCAGTCCTGCATTCCCACATGCCGCGGGTGATCCGCCACCCGCGCCAGCCAGGCGTTGATCGCCGGGAAGGTCGACAGGTCGAAGCCGCCCTGGTGTGCCACATGCGTGTAGGCGTACAGGGTGATGTCAGCAATGGAATAGCGATCGCCCACCAGATAAGGCGTCTGCTCCAGCTGTTTCTCCATCACCTTCAACGCCTTGTAGCCGCCCTTCTGGCAACGCGCGTATTCCTCGCGGCGCTCCTCGGGCAGGCCGAGATAGAACTCGATGAAGCGCGCCACCGCCACGTAGGGCTCATGGCTGTACTGCTCGAAGAACTGCCATTGCAGCACCTGGGTGCGCAGGCGCGGCTCGCTGGGCAGCAGATCGCTGCCATCGGCGAGGAAGTTGAGGATGGCGTTGGATTCCCACAGGCAGGTGCCATCCTCGAGCTGCAGCACCGGCACCTTGCCGTTGGGGTTCATCGCCAGGAACTCGGCGGTCTGCGTCTCGCCCTTGAGGATGTCGATCTCGCGCCACTGGTAAGGCAGGCCGAGCAGGTGCAGGGCCAGCTTGACCTTGTAGCAGTTGCCGGACAGTCGATCGCCGTAGACGGTGTACATGCTCATCTCCTCACTGGGCCTGGGCTTCACGGATCACCGCCGCCAGGCGACGAAGTCCCTCGCCGGCGCGTTCGGGTGCCACGTGGCTGAAGTTAAGCCGAAAATAGCCGGGATTGGCATCGGGTTGCGTGAAGAAAGGCTCACCAGGCATGAAGGCCACGTTCTGCGCCAGCGCCGCATCCAGCAGTGTGCGGGTGTCCAGCGGCTGCTTGAGCCTGAGCCAGAAGAACAACCCACCTTGCGGCACGTTCCACTCGGCCAGCTCGGCGAAATGCTCTTCCAGCTGCTTCTGCATGGCGTCGCGGCGGATGCGATAGAAATCGCGCAGTTCGGCCAGATGGCCACGGTAGGCCTCGGTGCCGAACCACTGCAATGCCTGCCACTGACCGACGCGGTTGGTGTGCAGGTCAGCTGACTGCTTCAGGCGCAGCAGGTGCGGGAACAGATCGGGCGTGGCGATCAGGAAACCCACGCGCAGGCCCGGCAGCAGCGTCTTGGACACCGTGCCGGTATAGATCCAGCTGGATTGTTTCAGGCGGCTGACCAGCGGGGTCGCTGCGCCCTGATCGAATACCAGCTCGCGGTAGGGCTCATCCTCGATCAGGGTCACGCCGAATTCGTCCAGCACGGCGGCCACTTCATCGCGACGCTGTTCGCTGTAGCGCACGCCGGACGGGTTCTGGAAAGTCGGGATCAGGTAGGCGAAGGCTGGTTTGCTGGTCTCCAGACGCTGGCGCAGCGCGGCAACGTCCGGTCCTTCGGCCCCCAGCGGCACGGTCAGGCAGTTCGCGCCGAACAGCTGGAAGGCCTGCAGCGCAGCGAGGTAGGTCGGCGCTTCGAGCAGCACTTCGGTGCCCGGATCGATGAACAGCTTGCTGGCCAGGTCCAGCGTCTGCTGCGAGCCGCTGACGATCAGCACCTGGCTCGCCTCGCAGGGCACGCCCAGCGCACGAGCCTCGGCAGCGATGGCTTCGCGCAGCGCCGGCTCCCCTTCACTCATCCCGTACTGGCCCATGCTCACCGGCATGTCGTCCCAGTTCACTTTCGGCAGCATCGGCTCGGCGGGCAGGCCGCCGGCGAAGGACATCACCTCCGGGCGCTGCGCCGCGGCGAGGATTTCACGGATCAGAGAGCTTTTCAGTCGGGCGATGCGTTCGGAGAAGGCCATGGGGTCACCGGTAGCGGGAGCACGGAAGAATGAGTCAAACTGGTTGACCGAAGCTACGACGCCCGAGACGGATACGTCAATATGCCTGACCTAATAAAAAACGCTCTGCAACTCCAGGCCATGGAAGCCTTCTTCCACAGCTACCGGGCCTTCACCGCGAAGCCCGACGAGATGCTCGCACGCCGCGGCCTGAGCCGGGTGCACCACCGCATCCTGTTCTTCATCGCACGCAATCCGGGGCTGAGCGTCAGCCAGCTGCTGTCCGCCCTCAGCGTGACCAAGCAGGCGCTGAACGTGCCGCTGCGTCAGCTGCTGGAGCGCGACCTGATCCGCAGTGAAGCCTGCGACAACGACAAGCGCCGGCGTCTGCTGGAGCTGACGGCCGAAGGCGGCAAGCTGGAAAAGGCCCTGCGCCAGGAGCAGGGGCGTCTGCTGCAACGGGCCTTCGACGAAGCCGGAGAGGACGCCGTGCGCGGCTGGCTGGCGGTCAACCAGGCCATCGCCTGGTCACAGGACGAAGACTAGCCGGCGGCGGCTTCCAGCTCGCGGGCGGCGCGCAGGAACATCAGCGCCAGCGGCAGCAGGCTGGCCATGGCCAGCGCAGTACCGGGCAGGAACAGCAGGACGCTGAGCAGGCACACGCCGGAGGTGACCTCCAGCCAGCCCATGATTTTCACCGACGGATACGGCAACTCGATCTTCAGCAGGCGGATGCCGTACCACAGGGTGACGATGCCGGTGGGCACGAAAAGCCCCATGAAGCCCATGAGCGCGCCGTTGAATTCGCCACTGAGCTGCTCGTCAAAGGTCAGGCTGTAGACCTGCATCACCAGCGCGATGGCGATCGACAGCCCGACCGGCCAGCCCAGCCCGCGGGCATTGAAGCGGTCCTCGAGAAAGCGGCGGGTGCGCCACAGCAGGAAGCAGCCGAGCACCGTGCTGAGCACGCCCACCCAGAGTTCGTAGCGCTGCCAGGTGCTCGACTCCTGCAGCGCCGCCGCGAAGGACAGGACGAACAGCACCAGATTGCACAGCAGCAGCGCCAGACTCAGGCCACCGAGCAGGCGCAGGTGACCGGGACTCCAGCGCCCGGCGAGGAATGCCCCCGGAGCGCTCTGATCCACCAGCTCGACCTTGGGGGCGGCGTAGGGATTCTGTTCCATGCTGGCGATCTTCCATCAGTCTTACGGCTTTCCCGCACCATACCGGCGCACTCCCGCACATGCCACTGCCGCTCGCACTGTACGGGCCACTCGGCCGCTGGCTGTTACGGGACAGCCCGGACCTGCGGGATTAGTCTGGACTTACAACTAGACCGGTATACCGCCATGCCCCTCGAACTCCTCGGCGCCTTCGTGCTGTTCGCCTTCGTCACCTCCATCACCCCCGGCCCCAACAACATGATGCTGCTGGCCTCGGGCGTGAACTTCGGCATCCGCCGCACCATTCCGCACATGCTCGGCATCAGCATCGGCTTCCTGCTGCTGGTGGTCGCCGTGGGTCTGGGGCTGCACCAGCTGTTCGAGCGCTTTCCGGCGACCTACACCGCACTGCGCTATGCCGGCGGCGCCTACCTGCTCTATCTGGCGTGGAAGATCGCCCGCTCCGGCGCTCCCGAGGCCAAGAACGAGAACACCGCCAAACCCATGACCTTTCTCCAGGCCGCCGCCTTCCAGTGGGTCAACCCCAAGGCCTGGGTGATGGCCGTGGGCGCCATCGCCACCTACCTGCCGGCCAACAGCTGGATCGGCAACGTGGTGCTGATCGCCACCCTGTTCGCCGTGGTCAACCTGCCCAGCGTGGGTGTCTGGACGGTGCTCGGCAGTCTGCTGCGACGCTGGCTGGAAGACCCGCTGCGCCTTCGCCTGTTCAATGTCGGCATGGCTGCTCTGCTGGTCGCTTCGCTCTACCCTCTGTTCACCCGCACCTGATGGAAGTTCGTGCATGACTGACACCACACCCGCCTCCGCGCCCCTGCGCCCGCTGGCCGACTCCTCCCCCGCCGCCATCGTCGCCGGGTTCGTCGCCATGCTCACCGGCTACACCAGCTCGCTGGTGCTGATGTTCCAGGCCGGCCAGGCAGCGGGGCTGACCACCGCGCAGATCTCCTCGTGGATCTGGGCGCTGTCCATCGGCATGGCCCTGACTACCATCGGCCTGACCCTGCGCTACCGCACGCCCATCGTCATCGCCTGGTCCACCCCCGGCGCCGCACTGCTGATCAGCAGTCTGCCCGGCGTCCCTTACGGTGAAGCGATCGGCGCGTTCATCGTCTGCGCCGCGCTGATCACGCTCTGCGGCGTCACCGGCAGCTTCGACCGCCTGATGCGCCAGGTGCCCGGCTCGCTGGCCTCGGCGCTGCTGGCCGGCGTGCTGTTCCGCATCTGCATCGAGATCTGCAACGCCGCGCAGCAGCAGACCGCGCTGGTGGTGGCGATGTTCGTCAGTTACCTCGTCGCCAAGCGCCTGTCGCCGCGCTACGCGGTGTTCGCCGCACTGCTCGTGGGCATCGCCCTGGCCGGTTTCCTCGGCCTGCTCAATTTCAGCCACTTCCAGCTGGAGATCGCCCGCCCGGTGTGGACCACGCCGAGCTTCTCGCTGGCCGCCACCATCAGCATCGCCATCCCGCTGTTCATCGTCGCCATGGCCTCGCAGAACATGCCTGGCCTCGCCGTGCTGCGCGCCGACGGCTACCAGGTGCCCGCCTCGCCGCTGATCTCCACCACCGGCATCGCCTCCTTGCTGCTGGCGCCATTCGGTTCCCACGGCATCAACCTGGCCGCCATCAGTGCGGCCATCTGCACCGGGCCGGAAGCCCACGAAAACCCGCACAAGCGCTACACCGCCGCGCTCTGGTGCGGGCTGTTCTACGGCATCGCCGGCATTTTCGGCGCCACCCTGGCCGCGCTGTTCGCCGCGCTGCCCAAGGCGCTGGTGCTGTCCATCGCCGCCCTGGCCCTGCTCGGATCGATCACCAATGGCCTGACCAACGCCATGGCCGACGCCCGCCAGCGAGAAGCGGCGATGGTGACCTTCCTGGTCACCGCCTCGGGCTTCACCCTGTTCTCCGTCGGTTCGGCCTTCTGGGGACTGGTGGCCGGCCTGTTGACCCAGCTGGTGCTGAACTGGCGCCGCGCACCGTAAGACCCTTCTGCTAGCATGCGGGCGTTTCCCGCCCACGGATCGCCCCGCATGCTGCACACCCTGGCCGTCGCCAACTACCGCTCGATCAACTCGCTGGTGCTGCCGCTGGGCCGGCTGAACCTGATCACCGGCGCCAACGGCAGCGGCAAGTCCAACCTCTACCGCGCCCTGCGCCTGCTAGCCGAAACCGCCCAGGGCGGCGTGGTGAATGCACTGGCCCGCGAGGGCGGGCTGGAATCCACCTTCTGGGCCGGCCCGGAAAGCCATTCGCGGCGCATGCGCACAGGCGAAGTCGAGGTCCAGGGCGGCCCGCGCAACGAAGTGAAACGCCTGCGCCTGGGTTTTGCCGGCGAAGATTTCGGCTACGCCATCGCCCTCGGCCTGCCGCCACCGCCGGTGATCAGCGCCTTCGGCCTGGACCCGGAGATCAAGCACGAAAGTATCTGGGCCGGTCCCTGGTATCGCCCCGCTTCGCAACTGGTGGAGCGCAACGGCCCGATGTTGCGCGCCCGCGAAGGCCGCAGCTGGCAGGTGCTGGAACAGCACATCCCGACCTTTGACAGCCTGTTCACCCAGATAGGCAGTGGCTCCGACTGCCCCGAAGCCCTGTTGCTGCGCGAGCAGATTCGCGGCTGGCGCTTCTACGACCACTTCCGCACCGACGCCGACGCTCCGGCGCGCCAGCCGCAGCTCGGCACCCGTACACCCGTGCTGCACCACGATGGCCGCGACCTCGCCGCCGCGTTGCAGACCATCCGCGAAATCGGCGACGCCCGTGCGCTGGAAACCGCCATCAGCGACGCCTTCCCCGGCGCCGAATTGCAGATCGATTGCCAGCCCGGCGGACGCTTCGCCGTGGCACTGAAGCAATACGGGCTGCTGCGCCCGCTGAGCGCGTCGGAGCTGTCCGACGGCACCCTGCGCTACCTGCTGCTGGTCGCCGCCCTGCTCACCCCGCGCCCGCCGTCGTTGATGGTGCTCAACGAACCGGAAACCAGCCTGCATCCGGACCTGCTGCCGGCGCTGGGACGGCTGATCATCGCCGCCTCGAAGCACACCCAGGTCTGGGTGGTGTCCCACGCCAGCCGGCTGATCGCCACGCTGGAAGAACACCCCGAGTGCAATTGCCTGCACCTGGACAAGGAACTGGGCCAGACACGTATCCGCGACCAGGGCATGTTCGACGCTCCCGCGTGGCATTGGGCGGATTGAGCTACCCGTGAATATCAGCTTCTGAACACTCCAATGGCTATCGCCAGGATGGCGATGATCTGACTGCGAATCCGTGCGAAAGGCCTGCAGAACACAACATCACCCATCTACTGGTAAGACAGCGTGTAAGTCGCCGCGGCATTGGCATCGCCAGGTGCCACGACCACTTCTGTCTTGATGAAATTGGCGGTGAATGGCACCACCAGGGCGCCGTTGGGCGATGCGCCGAGGACAAACTGGTTGGTATTGCCGGCGACCGAAGAGTCCGGACCAAAGCGCACCGGCGTTCCGTTGCGACGGATCTGGATGCCGACACCACGAGCCTGGGTCGGCGATGGGCTGAGACTGAGCGTGTCCGAGGTATTGCCGAGGTTATTGGCATCCGTCAGGGTCATGTAGACGTTCATGCCGGTCCCGCAATTGAGACGCACACTGAAGCTGGCATTACCAGCGGTCGTTCCCACGGGGCCGGCAAGGCCCGGCGCGCTGGTGGTTCCGAGGCCGACGGGAATGTTGATCGAGCCGGCATCAACTGAGCAGGTCTGGGCAGTGGCGCTGGTACTGGTGATCTTGATAGGCGCTGTGGCCGATGTCGTCCCCGAGCTCTTTTCGGCAACGAAGGTCTCGGCGATGGTCGTGGCCGCAAGTGTTCCGGTTGCCATGGGTTCGCCGGTAGCGACCAGCCTCACGGAGGTTCCAACATCCCAGTATGTCGACCAGCCCTTTACCAGATCGACCGGCGTCGGAGTCACGGGATACGACGTGCCGTAGTTGTTCTTGGCACTCATGATCAGCCCCACTCCCTTGAGTGCGGTTGCGTAAACCGTATAGGTCGAGCCGCCGTCCACCACTGTCTTGCCGGTTGGCGTCAGGACACCACGCGCCTGGCCATAGGTGGTCGAGGTGTCGTTGGCGGTGCAGCTGTTTTCCATGCGGGTAACGGCGGAGGAAATCCAGGCCGTCAGCGGCGTGCCGAAATTTCGGTCACGGGGTGCGGTGATGGTTGCAGGCAAACTGACGGTGATACCTGAAGTTGGCGTACAGGTGACCGTGGCCTGGGCCATGCCCGCACCGAGTGCAAGTAGCGGCCCGAGGATCAGCCCACTGCCTCGAATGACGCTTTTCATACGTTCGACTCCTCCAAGTTCACTGCTTGCAGGGGACTTCCAGCAGTTCCACCCCCGCGGCACTGGCCTGCGACAACTGATCGGGTTTGCCGCGGTAGTCAATTCGGCAGCTCTGCTGCCCCTCGAGCGGTACGCGGAGTGTTCCGCTGTCACCATCCACTCGGGCGAATATCTTGCCGCCCTGCCCGACCACACCGACTTCCTGGTTCTTCTCGTCATAGACACTGGCGCCGAACGGCAACGGGCTGCCGTCACTCAAGCGGCTCTGGATCAGCAGCGCATGGCCGCTGACGGTGTCGAACCTGGCCATCACCACGGAGCCGCTGCGCGGTACGACCTCCTGGACGGTGCTCTTGAGTTCAACATCGTCCGACAACCCCTTGGGGTCGAGCTCCAGGCTGTTCACGCGGTAGGCCGTGAGGTACGGCACCACGGCCTGGCCCTGGCCATCGAGCTTGAGGTTGCTGGCATTGTTGACCTGGGCACCGGCGGCGCCAGGAGCGTCGATAATGGCAATGCTGTCGCCCAGCGTCTGGCCAAAGGTGATGCCTTTGGGGTGCACAACCACGGAGCCGGCGATACCGGCGGACAGCTGGCGATAATCGCTGCCCTGGCTCACCGAACCATTCACGGTGCCGAACGAACTGCTGTACTGAGTATTACCGCTGAGGCTACTGGCGGCCTGAGCATCGGCCGGACTGTCATGAGTTCCCGTAACGCCGTAGTTGATCTGGCCTTGCTGGCCGGCGGTGCCACTGAGGGTGCTCTGCACATTGCCTGCGCCGCTGCTGCTGCGGCTGACGCTGCTGGTGAGGTAAGGACGGTTGCTACCGGCTTTGCCGATGGGCAGGGAAACGCTGAGCAGCATCTGGTTTTCCGACTCGCCGAAGGCGTCCTGGGTCCGCGAAGCACTGACCGAGGCGCTGCCCCAGCTCCAACTGTGGTTGTAGCCGGCCTGGAACTGGGTGTCGCTGCCGCTATCGTTCCAATAGTTCTGCACCGAACCGCTGACGAACAGGTAACCACGCCCGACAGTCTGGCTGACGTTGATTTCACTGCGGCTGCGAGCACGGCGAATCGCATCGGCACCGCCCTTCTCGTCGCCGTACTCGGCAAGCTGGTCGCGGGCGTTCAACGCGTCGTTGAGACCGAAATAGCCGTCGGTGGAGTAGCGGTAGGCGGCTACGGTGAAGTGCGTTCCGGTGCTTTGGAGGACCTTGTTGTAGCTGATGCGCAGCGATCGGCCGGCAAACTTCCGGCCATCCAGATCGGTAGCGGACTGGGTCAGGTCGGCACCGAATGCGCCGTATTCGGTATTGATCACGCCGCCGAGCAGGGCGGAAACGTAGCCGTCGGAAACCGAGCTGCCGGTATAGGCGGTGACGCTGTTGCTGATCCCGCGCTGGTAGGTAGCCTGGCCGACATAGGGGCTGTAGCCGTAAGTGAGGTCGCGCACCTGGCCGACGCTGACGGTGTAGCGCGACACACCAGGGCGCAGGGAGCGCGCCACCGAGGAGAACGGCACACTGAAGTGGCTTTCCTGGCCGTTGGCTTCGGTAACGGTGACGTCGAGGTCGCCGTTATCGCTGGTGGGGTTGAGGTCGCTGATCTCGAAGGCACCGGGGGAAACGGTTTCCTCGTGGATGATGTAGCCGTTCTGGCGAATGGTGACGCGGGCGTTGGTGGACGCGATGCCACGCACTACGGGGGCGTAGCCGCGCTGGGAGTCCGGCAGCATGCGCTCATCGCTGTTCAGGCGCACGCCGCGCATGGAAACCGAGTCGAACAACTCGCCATCGGTGAAGGAGTCGCCCAGGGTCAGTTGGGAGCGCAGTGAATCGACGTCCCGCTGGGCATAAGTGGAGAGCGTCTGCAGGGACTTGCCCTGCTCGTCGACATTGAGCGCCGAACGTTGGCGCAAGCGCCAATCACCCAGGTTGAGCCCGGCATTGAAGCTGCCGTAGGTGCTTTGCTGGGCAATGCCCTGGCTGTTGCTCTGGTAGCTGCTGACGTTGTAGTCGAGGAAGCCGGCATTGACTCCACGGTCCCAGCGCTCGGGGCTGACATAGCCACGCGGATTACGTCGCAGCATGGCTTGGGGAATGCTCAGGTCCAGGCGCTGCTCGCCCACGTCGATAATGGCGCTGGCGCCTTCGATGAGGGCTGCCAGGTCGAGGCAATCACCGGAGAGCTTGTCCTGGGCAAGCTCCTCGAGCTTGGCGCCGAACTGCTCCAGTTGCAGGCGCGAGAAGCACGCCTTGGCGTGGTTGGGCTGGTCGCCAGCGACGAAACGGATGTCCTGCGGGCCAAGCGCAACGCCATTGAGCAGTACTTCGAGGTTGTAGTTACCGGGCTCGACCTGGTTGCTCTCGCGAAAGCGTGACAGGTTCATGGAGCGCGCACCCTGTCCCCAGAGCATGTCGCTCTCGAAATTGGCCACTTCACCTTCCCCCGGCTCGGCCAACGCAACGCCGCTGCACAGGCCACCCAGCAGGCAGACGGCCAGTGCCAGGCGCTTGAGCGGGAAAGCCAGGCGCTCGGGCAGCGGTTGGTGGAATGTGCTGTTCATGGCTGAACCTCGCCAGCGTCCTGTGGACGGCCCCGGGTTTGCGGGCATGTCGATCCCCTCCCGGCGCGTTGGCGGGTGCAGGAAGCAATCGGATGGAAAGCGGCTTTGGGCTATCGGCTCAGACGCGTGGCGATCCGATGCCGGTGGCGTAACGGCAACGGCGTCGGAGGAGGACTTTCAGCAACGTTTTCATGGCATGACCCTGCGGTTGTGGCGCCCTCCGCTTTGTCAGCAAGTGCGGAAGCGATGGGACAAGTCTCCGCCCTGAGCAGGACGCGCCCTACCGTAGAAGTCCGGCATATCCGTAGGAATTCTCCCAACCAATAGCGATCTATCGATCTGAGCGAGGAGGATTTGAGCCGCGGCGCCCGCCTTGACCGGTGGGCGCGCGGAAAGAGTGGTCTGTCACTGGGCAGGCCAGGGCGGACCGAGAGCAGGGTTCAGGGGTTCAGGGGTTCAGGGGTTCAGAGTTTGGGAATAGCCGACCGTGGCACCGAGGTCCGTGATGCTCGTGTAGTCCACCTTCCCCGGGGCGGCGAGAGCCCCCTTGAGCGGCATTACCTTGCGCTCGCCGGGCGCCAGCATGGACGAGCTGATATCCAGGGTGGGGCTGATGCTCTGCCCGCCGCCGCTCACACTGACTTTGCCCAGGGTGACGTAGTAAGGACTGTCGTTGTGACACTCCAATGCCCACTCGGCACCGCTGCGTTGCAGATGCCATTGCAGATGCTCGGCAGCGGCAACGGGATTGCCGGGCAGTCCGGCAGGGCGATAGAAGAGTTTTACGCGGCTGCGGAATGCGATCTTCAATCGGTTCTGCCCCTCTGCTGACGAAGGGGGAACCTCCAGCACGTTGAGCCAGAACAGCGATTCGTGGTTCTGCGGCAAGGCCTTCTGGCCGGTAAAGCGAATGCGCAGCGCCTGCCCCTTGTTCGGGTCGATGCGGGCGATAGGCGGTGTCAGCACGAAGGGCGCTGCGGACGTGTCAGGCGTTGCTTCAACGTTGCCCTCGTCGATCCAAGACTGCACGAGCATGGGAGACTGACCGTCATTGTTCAGCTTGACCGTCACCTCGCGCTGGGACGCGTCATAAACCACCCGAGTACCGGTAATCACGATGGAGGCCTGGGCTTGGCCGACCATCAGGCACGCGGCCACGAACAGTCCCTTTGCACAACTGATGAAAGAAGCCCGTTTCATGGTGAACCTCGCCTTGAATGAGGGAAACTGGGCGCGCAAGGGCTTATCGTTGCCGATAGCCCTGCGCTGTCCGGACTCAGGTGCTTAGGGGTAAACGATAGAGTAGGTGACGCTCGACTTCACTTCACCGGCGCTTGGGGTAGCCGAGTTGGAGTAGTACTTCACGGTGAAGGGCATGCTGGCGGCGGCACCGGAAATGTTGGTGAAGGCCGTTGCCGGCGCAACCCCCAGTTGCATGGCCGTGCCACTGCGGAAGATTGCCAGGTCGACTTCCTGGGCACCGGTGCCAATGTTCTTCAGACGGCCCTGAGGAGTGACATTGGCGCCAGGTTCGAAGAATACCGCCACGCCGGGGTTACCGCTGACGCCGGTGCCCGAGCAACCGGACAGGTCGATGGTGAAGCTGGTGTCACCACCGGTGGTGCCAACGCCCGCCAGGGACGTTGCTGAAACGGTGGGCAGGGTAACCGTGCCATCACCGGTCCCTGCGCCATTGATCTTGATGGTGCAGGTGACGTCCTGGACCTTGCCGGTGAAGTTGATGGTGCCGTCGGAAGCCTGAGCCTGCATGACGGAAGCGGACAGAGCCGCCAGGGTGGCGAGAGTGATCAGGGACTTTTTCATCTGAGGGTTTCCTGCATGAGTGAGCTGGCTCGCCGCACCGATTCCGGTGAAGTCGATGGGCAAATTCTCATCGCATGTAGGATTCAGACCTACCGTACTTCCCCTTACAGGGTGTAGGAAAAGTCCTGTTAAAACTCACCTGTAGGAGCGGGCCATGCCCGCAATCGCGCCCAAGGGGCGCTCCTGCAGGTGAGTTCCAGGCCTCAGGCCGGGGCCTGCTCCGGTGCGGTCTTGGTCACACCACGGCTGACCCACCAGCCGAACAGGCCGGCGGTGAAGAACATCAGCACGCCGTAGATGGCGGCCGGAATGGCCATGGTGCTGTTATTCAGCAGCATGGGGCTGAGCGCCAGGGCAATCGCCAGGGTGCCATTGTGGATGCCGATCTCCATACCGATAGCGATGGATTGCGGCTTGGACAGCTTGAGCAGGCGCGGCACGCAGTAGCCCACGGCGAGGCTCAGCAGGTTGAAGCTCAGCGCCGCCGCACCGACGATGGGCGCGTAGGTCAGGAAGGTCTGCCAGTCCTTGGTCACGGCCACGCCGATGATCACCGCCAGCAGCAGCGCGGAGAGTATCTTCACCGGCTTCTGCAGCGCCGCCGCCACGCTCGGCAGCAGCCGCCGCACGATCATGCCGATGGCCACGGGGCCCAGCACGATGACGAATACCTGCAGCACCTTGCCGAATTGCAGCGGAATGGTCTGGCCGTCGTTCATGAAGTACAGCAGCGACATATTCACGATCAGCGGCATGGTGAGGATGGCGATCACCGAGTTCACCGCGGTCAGCGTGATGTTCAGCGCCACGTCGCCGTGGGCCAGGTGGCTGTAGAGATTCGCGGTGGTGCCGCCGGGGGACGCAGCGAGCAGCATCATGCCCACGGCCAGCGCGGCTTCAAGGGCGAATCCGACGGTGATGAGAAAGCATGCCAGGGGCAGCAGGATGATCTGGCAGACCAGACCGATGAGCACGGGCTTGGGATAGCGCACCACGCGGGCGAAGTCGGCAACCGTCAGGGACAGGCCGAGGCCCAGCATGATGATGCCCAGGGCGATGGGCATGAAGAGCGTCAGCAAGGGATCGTTGGTCATTGTCATTATTCTCCAACTGGGGTGGGCCGATTGTTTCGGCCTCTTGGGCGCTTGTAACTGGCCTTGCAGGCCAAAACCACTTCATCGTGTAACAGAATGCGAAGTCTTGTAGCGAATGGGGTGGGATCATGCGAGGAGGAAGTTGCAGGAGCGCGCCTTGCGCGCGATCGCGGGCATGGCCCGCTCCTACAAGTTGATGCCGCGATCAGCGGCTGCGTAGGAGCGGATTTATCCGCGATCGATTCCCAGCCGCTCCGAGTTGGCCGGGTACCCATCGCGGACGGAGTCCGCTCCTACGGGAGGATCTGCGCTCGGGGTTTGCTCCGCAACGATCAGATCGCCGTGGCGCCACCATCCACCGGCAGAGCGATGCCGGTGGTGAAGCCGGCGTGGTCGCTGCACAGGTAGAGCACGGCGGAGGCGATTTCCTCGACGCGGCCGACACGGCCCACCGGGTGCATGGCGGCGGCGAACTCGGCCTTCTTCGGGTCGGCTTCGTAGGCGCGGCGGAACATGTCGGTGTCGATCACCGCCGGGCAGACGGCGTTGACGCGGATTTTCTTCTTCGCGTACTCGATGGCGGCGGACTTGGTCAGGCCGATCACCGCGTGCTTGGAGGCGGCGTAGATGCTCATCTTCGGCGCGGCGCCCAGACCGGCGACCGAGGCGGTGTTGACGATGGCACCGCCGCCCTGCTCCAGCATCACCGGAATCTGGTGCTTCATGCACAGCCAGACGCCCTTGACGTTGACGCCCATGATGGCGTCGAACTCGCTCTCCTCGCCGTCGGCCAGCTTGCCCTTCTCGATCTCGATACCGGCGTTGTTGAAGGCGTAGTCCAGGCGGCCGTAAGCGGCCACGGTGCCCTCTACCAGCGCCTTGACCTCGGCGTCGCGGGTCACGTCACAGCGGATGAACGTAGCCTCGCCACCCGCCGCGCGGATCAGCTCGACGGTGCCTTCGCCGCCCTTGGCGTCGACGTCGGAAACCACGACCTTCACGCCCTGCTGGGCGAAGGCCTGGGCGGTGGCGCGGCCGATGCCGTTGGCGGCGCCGGTGACCAGGGCGACCTGGCCGGAAAGCAGCTGACTCATGAGCGTTCCTCGAAAGCGTTGTGAGGCGAATGGGGACAACCGTCGCAGTCTAGCCAGCGCGTTGCGGGCGCGAAGCACTATCAGGCGGGGCGACGTCGTTTCATCCATGCCAATGATGATTGCTACAAACAAGGATCACTGGCGCCGATGGGTGGACATTCCTCCGGCGGACAAAACTTGCCCCGATGCCGCGCGCGGACTATCACCTAGGCTTTCCCCCTGACTGAGTCCACTGCCATGTCCGCCCAGATCAATCGCCAGTTCCAGCTCGCCCAGCGCCCGGTTGGCGCCGCCACCCGCGACACCTTTGCCTACGTGGAAACCCCGGTCGGCGAGCCCGGTCCCGGTCAGATTCTGGTGAAGAACCAGTACCTCTCCCTGGACCCGGCCATGCGCGGCTGGATGAACGACGCGAAGTCCTACATCGCCCCGGTGGCCATCGGCGACGTGATGCGCGCCCTTGGCGTGGGCAAGGTGATCGCCTCGCAGCACCCGGACTTCAAGGTCGGCGATGAAGTGAATGGCGCGCTGGGCGTACAGGACTACTTCCTCGGCGAGCCGAAAGGCTTCTACAAGGTCGACAGCCAGCGCGCGCCACTGCCGCTGTACCTCTCGGCGCTGGGTATGACCGGCATGACCGCCTACTTCGGCTTCCTTGATGTCGGCCTGCCCCAGGCCGGTGACACCGTGGTCGTCTCCGGCGCCGCGGGCGCGGTGGGCAGCGTGGTCGGGCAGATTGCGAAAATCAAAGGCTGCCGCGTGGTCGGCATCGCCGGTGGCGCCGACAAGTGCCGCTACCTGGTGGATGAGCTGGGCTTCGACGGCGCCATCGACTACAAGGCCGAGGACGTCCACGCCGGCCTCAAGCGCGAGTGCCCCAAGGGCGTGAACGTGTTCTTCGACAACGTCGGCGGCGACATCCTCGACGCCGTGCTGGCCCGCCTAGCGCCCAAGGCGCGGGTGGTGATCTGTGGCGCGATCAGCCAGTACAACAACAAGGAAGCCGTGCGCGGCCCGGCCAACTACCTGTCGCTGCTGGTCAACCGCGCGCGCATGGAAGGCATGGTGGTGATGGACTACGCCCACCGCTTCCAGGAAGGTTTCAAGGACATGGCGACCTGGATCGCCGAAGGCAAGCTGAAGTCGAAGGAGGATATCGTCGAAGGCCTGGAAACCTTCCCCGAGACCCTGGCCAAGCTGTTCAGCGGTGAGAACTTCGGCAAGCTGGTGCTGAAGGTCTGACGACTGACGTGATTCCAATGTAGGAGCGAGCTTGCTCGCGAATGCTCTTCCCGGTGATTGCGATGCTGGGCAGTTCGCGAGCAAGCTCGCTCCTACAGACAAGCCTGCGCCGCCTGCACGCTTTCCGCGCTCTATCTCGATGATTTCCGACAAGCTCTGAGCTGGCTTTCCAGCTAGGATTTCCCTTGGTCGACTCCAAGGAAGATCCCTCCGATGTCCCTCGCCCGTTGGCTGCCCGGTCTGGACAGCCTGCTGCACTACCGTTCCGACTGGTTGCCGCGCGATATCCAGGCTGGCCTGTCGGTGGCCGCAGTGCAGATTCCCACCGCCATCGCTTATTCGCAGATCATCGGCTTCCCGCCCCAGGTCGGGCTCTACGCCTGCATCCTGCCGATGCTGATCTACGCTCTCGTCGGCAGCTCGCGGCAGTTGATGGTCGGCCCGGACGCCGCCACCGCCGCGATGGTCGCCGCAGCCATCACACCGCTGGCCGCCGGCAACCCGGAGCGCCTGCTGCAATTGTCGATGATCGTCGCCGTGCTGGTGGGCGCGCTGTCCATCGCCGCCGGCATCGCCCGCGCCGGCTTCGTCGCCAGCTTCCTCTCGCGCCCCACCCTGGTGGGCTATCTGAACGGCATCGGCCTGAGCCTGATCGCCGGCCAGCTGGGCAAGATTCTGGGTTACCACAGCGAGACCAGCGGGTTTGTCCGCGGCCTGATCGCCCTGGTGCGCAACCTCGCCGACACGCACCTGCCGACGCTGGCGCTGGGTGTCGGCACCCTGGCGCTGATGATCCTGCTGCCACGCCGCTACCCGAAGATTCCCGGTGCGCTGGTCGGCGTGCTGTTCGCCTCGGTGATCGCCGCACTGTTCGGCCTGGACCAGTACGGCATCAAGCTACTTGGCGAAGTACCGCAGGGCCTGCCCCACCTGAGCTGGCCGAAGACCAGCGTCGAGGAACTGGGCAGCCTGTTCCGCGATGCCATGGGCATCACCATCGTCAGCTTCTGCAGCGCCATGCTCACCGCACGCAGCTTTGCCGCCCGCCACGGCTATGCCATCGACGCCAACCACGAGTTCATGGCGCTGGGCATGGCCAACATCGGCGCGGGGATTTCCCAGGGCTTTGTCATCAGCGGCGCGGATTCGCGCACGGCGGTGAACGACATGGTCGGCGGCAAGAGCCAGCTGGTCGGCGTGGTCGCCGCGCTGGTGATCGGCCTGGTGCTGCTGCTGTTCAGCAAACCGCTGGGCTGGGTGCCGATGCCGGCGCTGGGCGCGGTGCTGCTGATGGCCGGCTGGGGGCTGATCGACTTCCGCGCGCTGCGCGGCTTCTGGGCGCTGAGCCGGTTCGAGTTCGGCCTGTGCGTGCTGACCACGGTGGGCGTGCTCAGCGTCGGCGTGCTGCCGGGCATCTTCGTCGCCATCATGCTCGCCCTGCTGCGCCTGCTCTACCTCACCTACCGCCCGCATGACGCGGTGATGGGTTGGGTGTACGGCATCGACGGCCAGGTGGAAGTCGAGCAGTTCCCCAACGCGCGCACCTTGCCGGGGCTGGTGATCTACCGCTTCGACGCGCCGATCCTGTTCTTCAACGCCGACTACTTCAAACAGCGCATCCTCGAAGTCGTGGCCCAAACACCGAATGCCCGCGCGGTGCTGCTCAACGCCGAAGGCATTCTCAACCTGGACATCAGCGGCCTGACCTCGCTGCGGGAAGTGCAGCAGACCCTGGAGGCCCAGGGCGTACACCTGTCCCTGGCGCGAGTGACGGGCGAGACGCTGGCCCTGCTCAAGCGCTCACAACTGCTGGGCGAAGTGGAGCCGCCGCTGGTGTTCAGCTCGGTACGCGCGGGCGTCAACGCCTACCGGCGCTGGCATCTGCAACGCAAGCGCGAACAGGCGACCAACGCCCAGCTTTCACAGGCGGAATTGCCCGACCAATCCCTGTAGCTCGCGGCTGAGCTGCGCCAGCTCGACGCTGGAAGACGCGGTGGACTCCATGGCCTGAGCCGACTCGTCGGCGATGCCACGGATGCTGCTGACACTGCGGCTGATTTCCTCCGCGACCGCGCTCTGCTGCTCGGAAGCGGCGGCGATCTGCTGGTTCATCTGGTGGATGACCGCTACCGCCGAAGCAATGGTGCCCAGCGCCGCTTCGGTCTGCACCGCGTCGCCCACGGTCATCTCCACCAGGGCGTGGCTGCGCTGCATGCGTTGAACGGAAGTCGTCGCACCGCTCTGCAGGGCGGCAATCAGCGTCTCGATCTCCGCAGTGGACTGCTGGGTGCGCCGCGCCAGCGCCCGCACCTCGTCGGCCACCACGGCGAAGCCCCTGCCCTGCTCGCCGGCCCGCGCCGCTTCGATGGCGGCGTTGAGCGCCAGCAGGTTGGTCTGCTCGGCGACGTTCTTGATCACCACCAGCACGCTGCCGATGCTCTGGCTCTCGCGGCCAAGCTGCTCGATGCTTTCGGTGGCCGCGCGTACGGCGGCTGCCAATTGTTCGATGCGGCCAAGCGTCTGACGCACCACATCCTGCCCGCTGGCCACCTTGCCGTCAGCCTGTTCGGCGGAGCTGGCGGCCTCCTCGGCATTGCGCGCCACATCGTGGACGGTGGCGGCCATCGATTCATCGCCGTGGCGACCTGATCGGTTTCGGCCTTCTGGCTGTTCACCCCTTGCTGGGTGCGCTCGGTGACGCTGGACAGCGCCTGCGCCGAGGCGGTGATCTGCCCCACGCCATTGCTGAGGCGGCTGACAATGCCGCGCAGGCTGTCGGCCATGCTGCCGACCGCGCCCATCAGCTGGCCGACTTCATCCTTGCGGCGCACTTCGATACTCACGCTCAGATCGCCCTCGGCGATGCGGCGAGCCATGCCGATCACCTGGCGCAGCGGCCGCACGATCATCCAGGTGATCAGCAACGAAGCCAGCGCCCCCACCAGCAGTGCCAATACTGCCGAGCCGACTATCAGCAGCGTATTGGTGCGCAGCTGCGTCTGCATGGCAGCGCGCTGCGCGGCATAGGCGTCGTCGACCTGCTGCATGACCTGGGCCGCGCGCTCGTTCATCTGTGCGTGGACCTGTTTTTCCTGCTCGAGGCTGGCGGTGTATTCGTCGAGTTTCTCGACAAAGGCGTTGATGTTGGTGATGACGTCCTTGAGCACCGAGACGTAGGTCGGGTCGGTGATCGCCTCCTGCAGTTTGGCGGACAGCTCCAGCGCCTCGGCGGCGGACTTGATCCGGCCACCCTCGGCCTTGTCCTCGCCAGCTGACTCCATGCGTGAACGGGCCTCGCTCAGCCCCTGCAACACCAGGCGGTAGAGCTGGCTGACCTGGGCGGCCTGCTGCAGCAGTTCCTCGCCCTTCTGGCCCTGGGAATCCTTGAGTTCGTAGGCGCCATCATCGGCGAGGCTCGACTGCAGGATGTCCAGGCTGTTGGACGCGCCGTTCACCGACCAGGTGGCGGCGTCCAGCGACAGGCGCCGGCTCTTGCTGGACTTCTCGAAACTGGCGAAGGCGGCCAGGTAGTCGGCGACGCCCTGCTCCACACGGGCCATGGCCGCCGCCTGATCCGGCTGGGCCTTGAGACGCACCACCGCTTCGCCGAGGTTGCCGGCGTGTTCGCGCAGGCGCTTGGCGGAAGCATCGCTGGCGTCGATCACGAAGTCCTTCTCGCTCTGGCGCATCTCCAGCAACTCGCGGTTGATGGTCGACATGTCGCCCAGCAGGTCGAAGCGCTGGGAAATCGCCCGTAGCGAAGTCACGCCGATCACCGCGACCAGGGCGGTGAGCAACAGTACCAGGCCGAACCCTATGGCCAGTTTCTTCGCCGTTCCCATATCGGCCAGACGACGCTGCACGAAGGCAACCATGGCTTCTCCCCCATCCGCAATGGCGTTTCAGGAAATCCCCGAAGGTCTCCTGATCGTTATCGCTGCTTTTGGACGGAACATTAGGAGCGCCGCATGCCGACTGGATAGAGGGCGCGACGGTGATGGCACGGTGATGGCACGGTGATGCTGCACAGAGATACGTGGAGGTCGTATCCAGAACACTGAACAGAACTTTCCTGACACGGAAACAGAAATCGCCGACAGCGACCTGGCGGCTTGAGCGTTCAGATTCCGACACCTGACTGTCCACTCCCGGTGCTCGGATGAACGCCCACTATCAACTGGTCCTGCAGCGCACGCTGGCGGGATTCGCCCACGAACTACGGCTTCCCGTGCTGTACCGCGAACAGCGCCGCCTCGACCCGTTGCTACTGGCTCGCGGGCAGTTGCCGATCCGCCGCTTCGTCTGCCCCCTGGCCTGCGATGAGGTCAAGGGCGAATGGCTGGACTGCTGGTTCGATGCCCAGGTCGGCTGGCGTCTGGTGCATGGCATCGTCGGTCTGGTTCACGGCGGTGCGCTGGAATTCCCCCAGCGCGACGCTTTGCTCTCGGAACTCTTCGCCCTGCGCGAACGGCTGGACGTGGCGCGCCTGGGCGGCCTCCACTGGCAGCTCGGGCTGGAGCTGGAGTTCGCCTGACGCTCCGGCGCCAGGCGCGATGAGTTACTTCGGACGAATCATGCTGAAAGTATCGCGGGTGTAGCTGTACTGGGTGCCGCCCAGACGCCCCACCAGATCCAGCTTCGCCGGGTCGACATGGCGCTCGTCCTGCATCACCGACTCATCGATATGCGCCAGCAGTACGCGGGCGAAAATCAGCAGGCTGGATGGGTTCTCGGCCGGGTACGGCATGATTTCCGCCAGCTGGCATTCGAAAGCCACCGGCGCATTGACCACTCGGGGCGGCGCCACGCGTTCGCTGGGCACGGTGGCGATGCCGGCGTGCTCGATCTCGCTGACGCCGTGAGGCAGCCAGGCGGCGGTGGCATTCATCGCCTCGGCCTGGGCGGCGCTGACCAGGTGGATCACCAGCTCGCCGGTTTCACGCACGTTGCGCAGGGTGTCCTTGACGCTGCCGTCCTCGCGCACGCTGGTGTTGATCAGCAGGGTCGGCGGCGAATCGCTGATGACCTGGAAAAAGCTGAACGGTGCGAGGTTGCTTTTGCCGTCCTCGGACAAGGTGCTGACCCAGGCGATAGGCCGCGGCGTGACGGTAGAGGCCAGCCAGCGGTAGGCCTCGGCCTTGGACAGTTGGGTGAAGTCGAGTTGCATGGGCTGATCCGGCGAGGGCGGTGGGCGATTCGGTGGGAAGGCGCGGGCCGCTTCAGGCGGCCCGGCTCTGCGCGGCTCAGCGGCCGGCGCGGGATTCCTTGATGTAGAAGCGCGCGCGGCTGGCCTTGTCGGAACAACCGGTGTAGGCCTCGACCTGCTGTTGGGTCTTGGCAGCGGTCAGCAGGCCCAGGGCCTTGGAGTAGCTGACGGTGCCGGCAAAACCTTCGGCCTTGGCCAGGTCCAGTTCGTGCCAGGCGGCATCCAGTTGCGAAGCGCAGCTGTCACGGTTGACGGTCTTGCCCGAACAGCCTGCGACGGCCAGCGCCAGGGCGATGATCAGGGGGATGCGCGGCATGACGGGAACTCCTGGAGATAGTCGGGGGTGAATCCAGCTTAGAACGCGGCGCAGGGGCCTGCCGGATGGCGCCGCAGTATGCCACCGGACGGATGGCGTTCAAGCGACTACTACACTGTTTGACCACGGGACATCCCGAAAAGGAGAAGGATCATGGTGCATCAGGGCAGTTGTCATTGCGGGCAGATCGCGTTCGAAGTGGAAGGGGATGTCAGCGAAGTCGTGTCATGCAACTGCTCGATCTGCCGGCGCAAGGGTTCGCTGCTGTGGTTCGTGCCGCGCGGCAAGCTGAAGCTGACGACTCCTGAGAGTGCGATGAGCACCTATACGTTCAATACCCATCGCATCGAACACCGCTTCTGCCCCACCTGCGGCTGTGCCCCGCTGGCCTACGCGAGCGCGCCGGACGGCACGCCGATGGCGGCGATCAACGTGCGCTGCCTGCCGGGAGTGGACCTGACGGGGCTGACCGTGAAGGAGTACGACGGCAAGAGCCGGTGACTCCGCTGCGAGATCGAAGCGATCGCGGACAAAGTCCGCTCCCACGCACCTTGGCAGGCCGCGTCGATGCGAAGCCTTGTGTGGGAGCGGACTCCGTCCGCGATTGGCCCGACGTCGCACCGACTCGAACGGGTTCGCGAGCAAGCTCGCTCCTACAAAAAGCTAACGCTCCGCGCGAAACCGCAGGTACTCCACCACCTCGTCCTGCGTCCCGCGGAACTCCACCCGCTCTCCCTTGCTCTCGCGCTGGAAGGCATACATCGGGTCGTAATACTCCCCCAGCAGCCCCTCGATCCAGCCGCGGTGCAGGTCCACCGTGCCGCTGCGCTTCTGTTCTTCAAGGGCCGCGTCCATGATCGCCGCCAGGCGCTGGTAGCGCTCGCCGCCCAGACGCTTGACGATGCCGGACAGGCTCTTGCGCAGGTACGCGGCGAAGGAGTCGAAACCACCCTCCTCGCCGACCACCTGCACGTGGTCGGCGCACAGGTTCACCACGTAGTCCTTGAGGATGCGCTCAACGCGCTGCTCGAAGCTGTCTTCCAGCCAAACCAGCGGGTAGTGCTGCATGCCCTGGTACAGCTCCAGCGGTACCGAGCAGCTGCCGACGATGCGCCCCTCGTCTTCCAGGACGAACTGCTCCATGCCCGCATGGCGCTTCTTCAGGATGTCGATGGCCAGGCGGTTCTCGAAGTCGATCTGCGCCGGCTGCGGCGTGGCGCGGCGACCGAAGGCGGAGCCACGATGATTGGCGTGGCCTTCCAGGTCCAGGCTGTTGGCCAGTTGGGCGATGACTTCGGTCTTGCCGGTGCCGGTCAGCCCGCCGACCAGCACGAACTGGCATTCCTCGGTGGCCGCGCGGGTGGTGTCGAAGAGGAAGCCGCGCATGGCCTTGTAGCCGCCAACCACTCGCGGGTACTCGATGCCCGCTTCGGTCTTCAGCCACTGCTGGGTGATCTGCGAGCGCAGCCCGCCACGAAAGCAGTACAGGTAACCCTCGGGATTGGCCCTGGCGAAGTTCGCCCAGGCCTCGATGCGCTCCGCCTTGAGCTGGCCGCAGACCAGCTCGTGGCCCAGGGCGATAGCCGCCTGCTGGCCATGCTGCTTGTAGCTGGTGCCGACCTTCTGCCGCTCGATGTCGTTCATCAGCGGCAGGTTGATCACATTGGGGAACGCGCCCTTGCCGAACTCGACCGGGGCGCGCACGTCCATCATCTTCACATCACCGAGGAACAGCTCGCGGTAGTGGCGGGTGTTGTCGCGCATCACTCCACCTCGACCGCGTGGCTCTGTCGGCCCACCAGTTCGCCGATGGGCGCCAGGTCCATGCCCAGCTCCCTGGCCGTGGCGAGGAACTGCGTCTCGCCCGCAGGCTCGACCGCCACCAGCAGGCCACCGCTGGTCTGCGGGTCGCACAGCAGCAATTTGTGCAGTTCCGGCAGCGGAGCGATGCGCTCGCCGTAGCTGTCGAAGTTGCGCAGGGTGCCGCCGGGCACGCAGCCGGCCTCGAGGTAGTACTCGACACTGGCCAGACGCGGTACGGCGTCGTAGCGAACGCGTGCAGTCAGGCCACTGCCGTCAGCCATCTCGACCAGATGGCCGAGCAGGCCGAAGCCGGTGACGTCGGTCATGGCCTTCACGCCGTCGAGCTTGCCGAAGCGCGCGCCGGGCTTGTTCAGGGTACACATCCAGTCGCGGGCGACGCCCACGTCCTCGGCGCGCAGCTTGGCCTTCTTCTCGGCGGTGGTGAGGATGCCGATGCCCAGCGGCTTGGTCAGGTACAGCTTGCAGCCGGCGGTGGCGGTGTCGTTGCGCTTCATGAAGCGTTTCTCCACCAGCCCGGTGACGGCCAGGCCGAAGATCGGCTCGGGAGCGTCGATGGAATGCCCGCCGGCAAGCGGGATGCCAGCTTCGTCGCAGACCTTGCGGCCACCGGCGATCACCTCGCGGGCGATTTCCGGCGCCAGCACGTTCACCGGCCAGCCGAGGATGGCAATCGCCATCAGCGGGTCGCCGCCCATGGCGTAGATATCGCTGATGGCGTTGGTGGCGGCGATGCGGCCGAAGTCGAAGGGATCGTCGACGATCGGCATGAAGAAGTCGGTGGTGGACACCACGCCGCGCTCGGCGTCGATTTCGTAGACGGCGGCGTCATCGCGCGAGGCGTTGCCGACCCACAGCTTGGGGTCGAGGTTCTGCGCGCCGCTGCCCGCGAGAATAACCTCCAGGACCTTGGGGGAAATCTTGCAGCCACAGCCGGCACCATGGCTGTACTGGGTCAGGCGGATCGGTTCGCTCATCGGGAGGCTCCGGGCAGGGAAATCAAACGGCGATTCTAGCAAAGCCCGGCTTGGCGGGGCCGGTGCCCCCAGCGTATCGTCGGGCAGTTCGTAACGCGGAGTTGCCCTATGTCAAAACAGATCGCGCTGGTACTCGGTTCCGGCGGCGCGCGCGGTTATGCGCATATCGGAGTGATCGAGGAGATCGAACGGCGCGGCTATGAAGTGGTGTGCATCGCCGGCTGCTCCATGGGCGCGGTGATCGGCGGCATCTACGCCGCCGGCAAGCTGGGCGAGTACCGCGACTGGGTGGAAAGCCTGGACTACCTCGACGTGCTGCGCCTGCTCGACGTCAGCTTCCGCCTCGGCGCCATCCGCGGCGAGCGGGTATTCGGCAAGATCCACGAAATTCTCGGCGAGATCGACATCGAACAGTTGCCGATCCCCTATACGGCGGTGGCCACCGACCTCACCAACCAGCAGGAAATCTGGTTCCAGGAAGGCTGCCTGCACCAGGCCATGCGCGCCTCGGCGGCGATCCCCAGCCTGTTCACCCCGGTCATGCAGGGCACCCGCATGCTGGTGGACGGCGGCCTGCTCAACCCGCTGCCGATCGTCCCGGTGGTCTCGACCCACGCCGACCTCATCGTCGCGGTCAACCTCAACGCCACCAACCAGCGCCAGTATTCGCTGCCGGTGATTGAGCGCCCGCCGGCGCTCAAGGGCCGTTTCGATTCAGTGATCTCCGGGCTGTCGAACAAGCTGAGCTTCTTCCGCCGCGGCGACGTCGAGCCGCCACCCGAGCTGATCGCCGACGCCCTCCTGCACCCGGTGCCGGCCGCCTCCGAAGAACCGGCCGAACCGGAAATGCAGCAACCCGCCGCCGCCCCGCAGGCCAAGGGTTCGCCACGCTCGGCCACCGGCAGCCACGTGATCGACAGCAGCAGCCCGGCCTCACTGCTGGAGCTGGTGAACCAGTATTCGAAGTGATGCAGACGTCGCTGGCGCAGTACAAGATCGCCGGCTACCCACCGGACATCCTGATCAACGTGCCCAAGCGCGTGTGCCGCTTCTTCGAATTCTACAAAGCCCCTGAACTCATCGCCCTCGGCCGGCAGATCGCCAGCGATACGCTGGATCGGTATGAGGCGGAAATCCGTATTGAGTTGAGCCGCAACGTGGCTTCTAGAGCACCCCATGGGCGCGATCGCGGGCATGGCCCGCTCCTACAGGGGCATCTGGAAGTCAGACGTCGCGCAGGCGGTAACCGACGCCGGCTTCGGTGACGATGAAGCGCGGTGTCGCCGGGTCGTCAGCAAGCTTTTGGCGGAGATGGCCAACGACTACGCGCAGGTAGTGCGTGTCCTCGGTATGCGTCGGCCCCCAGATGTCCTTGAGCAGTTGCTGCTGGGTGACCACCCGGCCAACGTGGCGCGCGAGGGTCGACAGTACGGCGTACTCCTTGCGCGTCAGCGAGATTTCTTCGCCATCGAGCAGCACGCGGCGGTAGGAGAAATCCACGCTCAGCGGACCGACCGTAACCACCGCTTCCTGAGTCTCGCCGCTCGCCCCCTGGCGCAGCAGCACGCGGATGCGCGCGAGAAACTCCTGAATGCCGAAGGGCTTGGTCACGTAGTCGTTGGCGCCGCTGTCCAGCGCCAGCACCTTCTCGCTTTCGCTGGCGCGCACCGAGAGCACCAGCACCGGCACCTGCGACCACTCGCGCAGTTCGCGCAGCACGTCCTGGCCGTCCTTGTCCGGCAGGCCGAGGTCGAGCACCACCAGGTCCGGGCGGCCCAGCGCGGCCTGGGCCAGGCCTTCCTCGCCGGTGCCGGCTTCGAGCACCTTGTAGCCGCCGGCGCTGAGGCTGATGCGGAGGAACTTGCGGATCTGCGGTTCGTCGTCGACGACCAGGATGGTGGCGGCGCTGGCGTTCATCGGCAGTCCGGACTGGCTGGGGGCGTCCAGCTTGAGCCTTTCAGACAGCAGCATCAAGCTGCTCCAGGTCCGGCTGTTGTTGCAGCGGCAGGTGCAGCACCAGGGTGGTGCCGCGCCCGTCGATGCCGTCCTCGACTGTGATGCGCCCGCCGTGGGCGCCGACCATGCCCTGGCAGATTGCCAGGCCCAGCCCGGTGCCCTGCCCGCCCCGGTCGCCACGCGCGGCGGTGTAGAACATGTCGAAGATCTTCTCGCGCTCGGCCAGCGGAATGCCCGGCCCTTCGTCGCTGACCAGGAAGCGCAACTCGTCATCGCCCTGCTCCACCGCCACCCGCAGGCGGCCTTGCGGCGGCGAGAAGCGCGCGGCGTTTTCCAGCACGTTGACCAGCGCCTGTTCGATCAGCGCGGCATGCACATAGAGCAACGGCAATTCCGGCGCTACGCGGGTTTCCACGCGATACGGGGCAACCACGGCACGCAGACGATTGAGCGCACTGCCGACGATATCGCCGGGTGATACCCAGTCGCGCGACAGCTTCAGGCCGCCATGGCCGAGTCGGGTCATGTCCAGCAGGTTCTGGATGTAGCGGTCCAGGCGCTCGGCCTCGTCGCGGGTGCTTTCCAGCAGTTCGCGGCGATCCGGCGGCGGGATTGCGTCGCCCAGGGCCAGCAGGCTGTCGATGGCACCGCGCATGGAAGTGAGCGGCGTGCGCAGGTCATGGCTGACCGAGGCCAGCAGCGCGCTGCGCAATTGTTCGGTTTCGCCGTGCAGGCGCGCGGCTTCCAGGTCTTCGGCCAGTCGGGCGCGGGCCAGCGCCTGCGCCAGCGGCTGGCCGAGAGCAGCCAGCAGACGACGGCGCGACCCAGACAACGGTTGAGAATCGCGCAGGCTGACGCCGAGCAGCGCCAGCGGGCCGTCTTCGCCGGACAGCGGCCACCACCACCAGCGCCCGCCCGGCAGCGTGCCGGTGCCCAGACCGGCGGGCTGGTCGTGCTGCCAGGCCCAGTCGGCGGCGGCGCGCTCCTGGTCTTCCAGCGGACGGTTCAGCCCTCCCTCCAGTTTCCACTCACCATTGACCCGACCGAGCAGGCAGATGTCCAGCTCTTCCAGCCGCTCAATTGCTGGGCGGCGGCCGCCATCACGGCCTGGCGGTCGGTGGCGGCGGTGAGCTTGCGCGACAGGTCGAGCATCTGGCTGGTCTCTTCCTGCGTCTCGCGCAGCGCCTGCAATTGTCGGCGCTGGCGGGCCGCGAGGTTACCGGTGAGGCCGGCCATGAGCAGGAAGAACAGCAGGGTCAGCACATCCTCTTCGCGCTGGATGGAGAAGGAGAAGTGCGGCGGGATGAACAGGAAGTCGTAGGCCAGGAACGACAGCACCGCGCAGGCCAGCGCCGGGCCGAGGCTGCTGCGCACCGCCACCAGCAATACGGCGGCGAGGAACACCAGGGAAATGTTCGGCAGCTCCAGCACGCTGGCCACCGCCCAGGCCAGGGCACTGGCGCAGCCGGCGGCCAGCGCGGCCAGCGCGTAGTTGCCCCAGGGCCACGGCGTTTGCGGGCGAGCCTTGGGTGGCGCGAGGTCAGCGTCGCTGTCGAGCACGCTGATCTCCAGGCCGTCGCCCAGGCGCAGCAGGCGCGCGGCAAGGCCGCCGCCGAACAGCCGGCGGTACCAGCGCTGCCGCGAGCGGCCGACCAGAACCAGTGTGGCGCGACGTTCCTTGGCATGTTCGACCAGGGTTCGTGCGACCTCTCCGCCGCGCAGCTCGACCACATCACCACCCAGCCGCTCGGCCAGTTGCTGGGCGTTCTGCAACTGCATGCGCGACTCTTCGCTACGCGCATCGCCCGTATCCACATGCACCAGCGACCAGGGCAGGTGCCGGCGCTCGGCCACGCGGCAGGCGTGTCGCACCAGGCGCTCGGCATTGTGCTCGCCATCCACGCCGACCAGCAGTCGCCCGCGCACGGCCGGCGCCTCGCCGCCCTGCTGGCGATAGCGGTGGGCCAGGTCGGCATCCACCCGTGCGGCGGCAGTCTGCATGGCCAGCTCGCGCAGCGCAGTGAGGTTGGTCTGGCTGAAGAAGGCGTCGATGGCGGCGCGGGCCTGCTCGGGCACATAGACCTTGCCCTCGCGCAGGCGCTCCAGCAATTCGCGCGGTGGCAGGTCGACCAGCAGCAATTCGAAGGCCTCCTGCAGCACCCAGTCGGGCACGGTTTCACGCACCTGTACTCCGGTGATGTCGCGCACGTGATCGTTGAGGCTTTCCAGGTGCTGGACGTTGACCGTGGTGTACACGTCGATGCCGGCGGAGAGCAGCTCCTGGATGTCCTGCCAGCGCTTGGCGTGGCGGCTGCCGGGGGCGTTGCTGTGGGCCAGTTCGTCCACCAGCGCCAGCGTCGGCGGGTCGGCCAGCAGGCCGTCGAGGTCCATCTCCTCCAGGGTGATACCCCGGTAGACGGAGCGCTTGAGCGCCTGCTGCGGCAGCCCCGCGAGCAAGGCTTCGGTCTCGGCTCGGCCGTGGGTTTCGACGACGCCGACGCGCAGCTTCACGCCCTGGCGCAGCTGGCTCTGGGCGGCCAGCAGCATGGCGTAGGTCTTGCCGACGCCCGGTGCAGCGCCGAGGAATACCTTGAGGCGGCCGCGGCCCATGGCGGGCAGGTCGGCCAGCAGGGCGTCGGCGCGGTTGGGGTCGGTCATGTCGGTATCCTCGAAGTGCTTGGTGGCGCTCGTTCATGTCTTGCTGGGGAAGGGGCCGAAACCTCCGTCCCATGGGAAGAGACCGTCAGCCAGCACTGCCTTCCTGTATAGCGTCGACAGGCGCTCCTGCCAGAACAACGCACGCGCGTGCTTTTGTAGGGTGCATAACGCGCCAGCGTTATCCACCACGATCAGAGCCGGCGGATAACCTGTTCCAGGTTATTCGCCCTACGGTCCAACCCTGGCTGCACCCTGCTATACAGGCGCTGGAGTCTAGCGAGGCAGGCTGGCCAGGGCCATGTTCAGCGCCAGCACATTGACCACGGCGGGGCCGATCAGCGGGCGTTCGGTATTGGCTTCCACCAGTTTCTCCAGGCTCGCCGCCGGTACGCCGCGTTCCAGGGCGATACGCGGCACCTGGTACAACGCGGCGGCGGGCGGCAACTGCGGGTCGAGACCGCTGCCGGAGGTGGTGACCAGCGCCAACGGCACCGGCTGCGTGCCGATCTGCTGGGCTGCGGCGTCCTTGGCGATGCGTTCGGCCAACGCCGGATTGCCGGGCGCGAGGTTGCTGGCGCTGCTGGAGACGGTGGCGAAGTCGCCTGCCGAGGGGCGCGAATGGAACCACTGGGCGCCGTCGAATTTCTGCGCGATCAGGGCCGAGCCGCGGACGTTACCGTTCTCGTCACGCACCAGGCTGCCGTTGGCCTGGTCGTGGAAGGCCACCTGGGCGATACCGGTGACGGCCAGCGGATAGGCAACGCCGGTGACGGCGCTGAGCAGGACCAGCGAGGCAATGGCGGGGCGGAGTTGGTTGAGCATGTTGGTGTTCCTCTGTTGGGTTCGGAGCGGGGGCCAGCCCTCACCCCAGCCCTCTCCCAGAGGGAGAGGGGGTAGTTCGTCATGTCCGGCCGGCTCGGCGTCAGGCCGTACCTGTAGGAGCGAGCTTGCTCGCGAACGCGTTACCCGGCTGCGCTGGTATTGGGGCGGTTCGCGAGCAAGCTCGGCTCCTGCAAGAAAGCCCACTCAGGCGAGGCCGATGGCAACGAGGATCATGTCGATCACCTTGATCCCCACGAACGGAGCCACCAGCCCACCCACGCCGTAGATCAGCAGGTTGCGCCGCAACAGCTGCGAAGCATCGCTGGCCTGCACCCGTACACCGCGCAGGGCCAGGGGGATCAGCGCGACAATGATCAGCGCGTTGAACACGATGGCCGAGAGGATGGCGCTCTGCGGGCTGGCCAGCTTCATCACGTTGAGCACACCCAGTTGCGGGTAGATGCCGGCGAACAGCGCGGGGAGGATGGCGAAGTACTTGGCCACGTCGTTGGCTACCGAGAAGGTGGTCAGCGCGCCACGGGTCACCAGCAGCTCCTTGCCCACCTGCACCACGTCCAGCAGCTTGGTCGGGTCGCTATCCAGGTCCACCAGGTTGGCGGCCTCGCGGGCGGCCTGGGTGCCGTCGTTCATGGCCATGCCGACGTCGGCCTGGGCCAGCGCGGGAGCGTCGTTGGCACCGTCGCCGCACATGGCAACCATGCGGCCCTCGCCCTGCTCCTGGCGGATACGCGCCAGTTTCTTCTCCGGCGTGGCTTCGGCGATCACGTCGTCCACACCCGCTTCGGCGGCGATGGCGGCGGCGGTCAACGGGTTGTCGCCGGTCACCATCACGGTGCGGATGCCCATGCGGCGCAGCTCGGCGAAGCGCTCGCGGATGCCCGGCTTGACCACGTCCTTCAGGTGGATGGCGCCCAGCAGCTTGCCATCGGCCACTACCAGCAACGGCGTACCGCCGCTCTGGGCGATGCGCTCGATCTCCTTGGCCAGGCTCTCCGGCATCTGCGACCGGTCCAGGCCGACGAAGGCCAGCGCGGCGTCCACGGCGCCCTTGCGGTACACGTGACCGTCAATATTGATGCCCGACAAGCGCGTCTCGGCGCTGAAGGCCACCGGGGCCACGCGGTTGCGGTCCGGCTCCGGCAGGATGATCTGCGCGCGGAGGAACTCGACGATGGACTTGCCTTCCGGCGTGTCGTCCGCCAGAGAGGCGAGGAACGCGCCCTCGGCCAGCTCCAGCGGCTGTACTCCGGGGGCGGTATGCAGCGCGCTGCAGCGGCGGTTGCCGAAGGTGATGGTGCCGGTCTTGTCGAGCATCAGCACGTGCACGTCCCCCGCCGCTTCCACGGCGCGGCCGGACTTGGCGATGACGTTCAGGCGCACCAGGCGGTCCATGCCGGCAATGCCGATGGCCGACAACAGACCGCCGATGGTGGTGGGGATCAGCGTCACCAGCAGCGCCACCAGGAACACCAGCGGCAGGTTGCCGCCGGCGAACAGGGCGAAGGGCTTCAGGGTGACGACCACCAGCAGGAAGATCAGCGTCAGGCCGATCAGCAGGATGTCCAGCGCCACTTCGTTGGGGGTCTTCTGGCGCTTGGCGCCTTCCACCAGGGCAATCATGCGGTCGAGGGTGGACTCACCGGGGTTGGCGGTGATCTTCACCAGCAGCCAGTCGGAGACCAGCCGGGTGTTGCCGGTCACGGCGGAGCGGTCGCCGCCGGACTCGCGGATCACCGGCGCGGACTCGCCGGTGATGGCGGCCTCGTTGACCGCCGCCACGCCTTCAATCACCTCGCCGTCGCCAGGGATCAGCTCGCCGGCTTCGACGCGCACCACATCGCCCTTGCGCAGGCTGCTGGCGGCGACTTTCTCGAAGTTGCCGCTGGCGGTCCGGCGCATCGCCTGCAAGCCCTGGGTGCCGGCCTTGAGACTGTCGGCGCGAGCCTTGCCACGGCCCTCGGCAAGGGCTTCGGCAAAGTTGGCGAAGAGCACGGTGAACCACAGCCACACGGCGATCTGCACGGCGACAAAGGTGGGTACCGACTCGCCGCCGACCACGCAAAGCACGGTGGTCAGCACGGCAGTCAGGGCGACCACCAGCATCACCGGCGAACGTTGCAGCTGGCGCGGGTCGAGCTTGACGAAGGCCTGCAGCAGCGCCGGTTTCCACAGGGCGGACAGCGCGGTGGTCGGGCGTTTCTCGATGGCCTTGTTCAGGGCCAGTTCCTGGGTTTTCGCGTTCATTGCAGGTTCCTCAGAAACCGAGCGTCAGGTGATCGGCCACCGGGCCCAGCACCAGCGTCGGCAGGAAGTTCAGGCCGCCCACCAGCAGGATGGTGGCGGTCAGCAGGCTGACGAACAGCAGGCCGTGGGTCGGGAAGCTGTTGGGGCCTACGGGTGTGGCCTTTTTCGCCGCCAGGCTGCCGGCGATCGCCAGCACCGGGAGGATGTAGCCGAAGCGGCCGATCAGCATGGCCAGGGCGATCATCAGGTTGTGGAACGGCGTGTTGGCACCGAAGCCACCGAAGGCCGAGCCGTTATTCGCGGTGCCCGAGGTGTAGGCATAAAGCAGTTGGCTGAAACCGTGCGCGCCGGGGTTGCTCACCGAGGCGGCCGGGCCGGGCAGGCTGGCGGCGATGGCGCCAAGCACCAGCACGCCGACCGGCATCACCAGCAGGGTCGCCACCAGCAGGCGGACTTCGCGGGCTTCGAGTTTCTTGCCGAGGTATTCCGGGGTGCGTCCGACCATCAGCCCGGCGAGGAACACTGCCACCAGGACGAACAGCAGCATGCCGTAGAGGCCCGCGCCGACGCCGCCGAAGATCACTTCGCCGACCATCATGTTGAGCATCGCCACCATGCCCGACAGCGGGTTGAGGCTGTCATGCATGGCGTTCACCGAGCCGTTGGAAGCCGCCGTGGTGGTCACCGCCCAGAGCACGCTGGCGGTGGTACCGAAGCGGCTCTCCTTGCCTTCCAGCGGCGCGACCTGCTCCACCGGCAGCGCGCTGAGCGCCGGGTTCGGCTGGTATTCGGCCCACAGCGAGGCGCCCAGGCCGAGGGCAAACAGCACCAGCATGCAGCCGAGGATGGCGCGACTCTGGCGCAGGTCCTTCACGTAGTGGCCGAAGGTGAACACCAGCGCAGCCGGGATCAGGATGATCGAGACGACCTCGAACAGGTTGCTCCAGATGGTCGGGTTCTCGAACGGGTGCGCCGAGTTCACGCCGAAGAAGCCGCCGCCGTTGGTACCCAGCTGCTTGATGGCAATCTGGCTGGCCGCCGGGCCCAGCGGGATGGACTGGTCCGCCCCCTGCACGGTCAGCGCATGGGCGTAGTCGAGGAAGGTCTGCGGCACGCCCTGCCAGACCAGCAGCAGCGCCAGCAAGAGGCACAGCGGGATCAGCCCGTAGAGGGTGGCGCGGATCAGGTCGACCCAGAAGTTGCCCAGGTTGTTGGTCGACTTGCGCGAGATGCCACGGGCCAGCGCCACCAGCACGGCCAGGCCGACGGCGGCGCTGACGAAGTTCTGCACGGTCAGGCCGAGCATCTGGCTCAGGTAGCTCAGCGAGGCTTCGCCGCTGTAAGCCTGCCAGTTGGTGTTGGTGACGAAACTCACCGCGGTGTTGAAAGCCAGCGTCCACTCCAGGCCCGGCAGGTGCTGCGGGTTGAGCGGCAGCAGCCCCTGGAGCATGAGGATGGCGAACAGCAGCACCAGCCCCACCAGGTTGAACGCCAGCAGGGCCAGGGTGTAGCTCTTCCAGTCCTGCTCTTCCTCGGGGTGGATGCCGCACGCGCGGTAAATGGCTCGCTCCACCGGGAGGAACACGGGGCTGAGGAAGGTGCGCTGGCCTTCCATCACCTTGTAGTAGAAGCGCCCGAGGAAAGGCGCCGGCACCAGCACCAGCGCCAGGAAGGCGACGATCAGCAACAGGTCATGACTGTTCATGACGTCTCCTAGGAACGGTCGGCGCGCAGCAGCGCCACCAGCAGGTAAATGAACAGTCCCGTGGCCAGGACCAGTGACACACCGTCGAGCACGCTCATGATTTCTTTCTCCTCACGCGGGCGACTCCATCGCTTGTGCGGCCTTCTGCCGCTTGACGGAAATTTTCCGCAAGCTGCGCGTAAAGGAGCGATTCCCGGCCGCGGCCGGCGGCATAAAGAAAGCGTAAAAAACCGCTCTGGCGCGGTGATCGGCAGGCTTTGTATCGATGTCGATACAGAGCGGACACGCTGGCGACACCCGCACACCGCAGCCTCGCCGACCATGGCCCGCGCACGCGATGACGGGTTAGCATGCGAACGTCGCATGCCCCTGGCGGCCCCTGGCCATCCTGCCCCACGTTTTCCCGCGACAGGTTTCTTCATGCACCCGACCACGACCGACGACCCACGCCGCTGGACTACCCGCGCCCTGCTGGTGGATGACGACGAGCCGATCCGCGAACTGCTCTGCGGCTACCTCGCGCGCTTCAACATCGAGACCCACGGCGTCGCCGACGGCGTCGAAATGCGCCGCGCGCTGGAAAACGAAAGTTTCGACGTGGTGGTGCTGGACCTGATGCTGCCCGGCGAAGACGGCCTGTCCCTGTGCCGCTACCTGCGTGCCGAGTCGGACATCCCGATCCTCATGCTGACTGCACGCTGCGAGCCGGCGGACCGCATCATCGGCCTGGAACTGGGCGCCGACGACTACATGGCCAAGCCCTTCGAGCCACGCGAACTGGTGGCGCGCATCCAGACCATCCTGCGCCGCGTGCGCGGCACCAGCCTCACCAGCGAGGAAGGTGCCCGCGGCGAACCGCGCGCCCAGGTGCGCTTCGACCAGTGGCGCCTGGACAGCGTACTGCGCCAACTGCACGCACCGGACGGCCTGGTAGTGCCGCTGTCCAACGCCGAATTCCGCCTGCTCTGGGTGTTCCTCGAACGCCCGCGGCGGGTACTCAACCGTGAACTGCTGCTGGACGCCGCCCGTGGCCGCGCCATCGAAGCCTTCGACCGCAGCATCGACCTGCTGGTCTCGCGCCTGCGGCAGAAGCTGGGTGACGACCCGCGCTCGCCCCGGCTGATCAAGACCGTGCGCGGCGAAGGGTACTTGTTCGATGTCCGCGATATCGCCTGAGTCCGCGCCCGAGCGCGCTAAGGAAAAACCCCTGCAGCGCGCCGACAGTCTGTTCGCCCGACTGTTCGGGGTATTCCTGCTGGCCATCGTGGTCGCGCACCTGCTGGCCTTCGTCTGGTTCCACCACTACGGCCCGCGACACGAGCCGCCGCCCCCGCCGCCTTCGCAACAGGGATTCGAGCGCGGTCCGCCGCCGGAAGGTTTCCCGGCTGGGCCCGAGGGTTTCCGTCCGCCGCCGCCCCCTCCGCCGCGCCTGCCGTTCTGGAGCGTGCCATTCGCTTTCCAGCTGCTGACGCTGATCCTCGCCGCCTATGTCGGCGCGCGCCTGCTGGCCCGCCCGGTACAACACATGGGCGATGCCGCACTGCGCCTCTCCGAGGACCTGGACAGCCCGCCGCTGCCGGAAACCGGCCCGCGCGAAGCACGCCAGGCCGCCCACGCTTTCAACCGTATGCGCGAACGTATCCGCGAACAGGTGCAGCAGCGCAGCCGGATGCTGGTAGCGGTCTCCCATGACCTGCGCACCCCGCTGTCGCGCCTGCGCCTGCGCGTCGAGGAAGTCGACAATCCGCAGCTGCGCACCCGCATCAGCCAGGACCTGGCCGAAATGATCAGCATGCTCGACTCCACCCTGCATTACCTGCAGCAGGAGCGCGCCACCGAGCCGCTGCAATGGTTCGATGTGAAGGCACTGGCCGACTCCCTGGCCGAGGACGCCTGCGAGCGCGGCGCCGATGTCGGCGTGGAAGGCTTCTGCGCGCCGCTCAAGGTCCAGCCAATGGCGCTGCGCTCGTGCCTGAACAACCTGCTGGACAATGCCCTGCGCTACGCCGGTGATGTCAGCATCGAGCTGCGCGACGGCACTCGCGAACTGGAAATCCGTGTCCGCGACCACGGCCCCGGCATTCCCGCCGAGCTGCGTGAGCAGGTGTTCGAGCCGTTCTTCCGCCTGGAGGGCTCGCGCAACCGCAACTCCGGTGGGGTCGGCCTGGGCCTGGCCATCGCCCGCGATGCCGCACGGCGCCAGGGCGGCGACCTGTACTTCGAGGAAACCCCCGGCGGCGGCGCCACCGCCGTGCTGCGCCTGCCCAGAAGCACAACGGCGTAACGCCGTTGTAGCCGCCAGCAAACAAAGCGCACAAACCCGCGACACAGGCATACCCGAGGCTGTCATCAGCGGAGAACCCTCCGCTTCGGCAACCACGGAGACTCTCCCATGATCAGCGGCGTGAGCAGCAGCTATGCGAGCTACTACACCAGCTCGCTCGCCCGGACCCAGACCGCCAGCAGCACTACCGCCACGCAGAGCGGTAGCACTGGCGGTTCCCAGGGTGCGGCGAAATTCCAGGAAGACCTGTTCAAGTCCATCGACAGCGATGGCGATGGCAGCATCAGCAAGGACGAGCTGACCAGCGCGCTGTCGTCCAGCGACGACTCGGACAGCAGCGACATCGACATCGACGCCCTGCTCAGCGAGCTGGACAGCGACAGCAGCGGCGGCATCTCCCAGGACGAACTGTCGGCGGCCATGCCTCCGCCTCCCCCGCCGCCCGGCGACATGGGCGGCATGGGTATGGACGACTCCGCCGAAGACCTGATCAGCGCCCTGGACAGCGACGGCGACGGCAGCATCAGCAGCGATGAACTCTCCGCCCTGGGCAGCAGCGACGACAGCGAGCGCCTGAGCGAGCTGTTCAGCCAGCTCGACGCCGACGGCAGCGGCTCCATCAGCAGCGACGAGCTCTCCAGCGCAATGCAGGCGCAGCGTGGCGACGGCCCACCGCCGCCCCCTCCACCTTCGGCTTCCAGTGGCTCGTCCAGTGACTCCTCCAGCAATTCCTCGGACAGCTCCACGACCACCGCCTCCACCACGTCCTCGACCAGCGCCAACACCGGCGCCGCCTACCAGAAGCTGGTGGCCAACCTGCTCAAGCAGTACCAGAGCAGCGAAGTCACCGCGCTCCAGGCCACCAGCGGCAGCCTGGTGAACATCGCCGCCTGATCCGGGCAGTGAATCTGGCTGCCGGAACGCCCCCCGTTCCGGCAGTCATCCCCCGTTTGCATCGCTGCCTGATTCTGTCTTAGGCTTGGCCTTCACAAATTCATCCGATGATTGGATGTTTCAATGCCAAGCCCCATTCAGAAGCGCTCGCTGGTGGACATCGCCCTCGAGCAGATCCACCAGCGTATCGACGACGGCACCTGGCCTTTGGGCCAGCGCCTGCCGCCAGAGCCCGAGCTGGCCGAGTCCCTCGGTATCAGCCGCAATACCGTGCGCGAAGCAGTACGTGTGCTGACCTTCTCCGGCGTGCTGGAAGTGCGCCAGGGCGACGGCACCTACGTGCGCGCCTGCGCCAATCCGCTGGACACCATGCTGGTGCTGGCCCGCAGCTCGGTGGAACAGGCGCTGGAAGCGCGCGGCATCATCGAGGTGGAAGCCAGCCGCCTGGCCGCCGAACGCCACAGCGAAGCTGACCTCGCCGCCCTGCGCGAAGCGCTGGAGGCCTCCGCCGTCCATCACGGCGGCGCGCTGGACGAGTACATCGCCCACGACCTGGCCTTCCACCAACGTGTGGTGGACAGCGCTCATAACCCGGTGCTCAGCGAGCTGTATCGCTACTTCTCCCAGGTGATCCGCGCCGGTCTGGAGCGCACCATCGGCGACCCGAGCCGGCCGCAACCCAGCTTCGATTTGCACCGCGAGCTGGTGGACGCCATCGCCCGAGGCGACGCCGATGCGGCCGCGAAAGCGAACCGTGCGCTGCTGATCTGACTCCCATTTATTTCTACGAACGCTTTCTGCCTTTGTGCCTTGCTGCCCTGGAATGCCCACCATGTCCTTGCCCAATGACCCGAAAGACACCGAGCACAAGGTGTCCTGCCCGCCCGAAGAACTGCTGATCGACGCCGAAGACGACGGCACGCCCGAGGCGCCGCCGCGCCCGCAACGCACCTGGCTGTTGCTGCTGGGCCTGGTGCTGGTGGCGATCAACCTGCGCCCGGCGCTGTCCAGCCTGTCGCCGCTGCTCAATACCGTGCGTGACAGCACCGGCTTGTCCGCTGCCGCCGCCGGCCTGCTGACCACCCTGCCGGTGCTCTGCCTGGGCCTGTTCGCGCCACTGGCTCCGATGCTCGCCCGGCGCCTGGGCGCCGAGCGCACCGTGCTGCTGATCCTCTTCACCCTGGCTGGCGGCATCGTCCTGCGCAGCCTGTTCCCGGTGGCCGGGCTGTTCCTCGGCAGCCTGGTGGCCGGCGCCAGCATCGGCATCATCGGTGTGCTGCTGCCGGGCATCGTCAAGCGCGACTTCCCGCACATCGCCGGGACCATGACCGGCGTCTACACCATGGCCCTGTGCCTGGGCGCCGCGACCGCCGCCGGTTCCACGGTGCCGCTGGCAAAACTGTTGGACAACAGCTGGCAACTGGCGCTGGCGTTCTGGGCGATCCCCGCCGTGGTCGCGGCGGCGATCTGGCTGCCGCAGACCCGCCAGAACCACCACGCCCACCGCGCGGTGTACAAGGTGAAGGGGCTGTGGCGCGACCCACTGGCCTGGCAGGTGACGCTGTACATGGGGCTGCAATCGTCGCTGGCCTACATCGTCTTCGGCTGGGTGCCATCGATCCTCATCGACCGCGGCCTGAGCGCGGTGGAAGCCGGGCTGGTGCTCTCCGGTTCGGTGATGGTGCAACTGTTCAGCGCCCTGGCCGCGCCCTGGCTGGCGACCCGTGGCAAGGACCAGCGAATCGCCGTGGTGATCGTCATGGGCCTGACCCTGGCCGGCCTGCTCGGTTTGCTGTTCGCACCGTTGTCGGGCATCTGGGGCTGGGCGGTGGTGCTCGGCCTCGGCCAGGGCGGCACCTTCAGCATCGCGCTGGCGCTGATCGTGCTGCGCTCACCGGACGCCCACGTCGCCTCCAACCTCTCCGGCATGGCCCAGGGCGTGGGCTACACCCTGGCAGCCTGCGGGCCCTTCCTGGTCGGCGTGGTGCACGACGTCACCGGCGGCTGGGCGGCGACCGGAGTGATCTTCGTGGTGGTGACGGTGGCGGGGATCGTGTTCGGCCTGGGCGCCGGGCGGGACAAGCTGGTGCAGGTGAAGAGCGAGCACGTCTGATTCGCTGATCCGTAGGGCGGATAATGTCTCAGGCGTTATCCGCCCTACGCAGTGATGTCCCTTGTAGGAGCGAGCTTGCTCGCGAACCGCCCTTGATTCCGAAGTACCTGCTGACGTCCTCGGCGAACTTTCAAACCACTGGCGGAGGCGGCGGCCGATGCGAACTGGCTACCCAGGCGCTGACCAGGTTGTACACCACCGCCAGCAGCACCGGGCCGAGGAACAGGCCGATGAAGCCGAAGCTGAGCAACCCGCCGAGCACGCCCAGCAGCACCACCACCAACGGCAGGTTACCGCCGCGGCTGATCAGGTAAGGCTTGAGGATGTTGTCCACGCCGCTGATGACGAAGAAGCCCCAGATCGCCATGAACACGCCATAGCCGTAGCTCTCCTGGTAGAACAGCCAGAGCACGGCCGGCCCCCAGATCAGCGGCGGCACCATCAGCAGGCTGCAAACGAAGGTCAGCAACCCCAGCAGGAAAGCGCCGGGGACACCAGCGATGAGGAAGCCGATGGTGGCGAGCACGGCCTGTGCCGCTGCAGTGCCGATCACGCCATTGACCACCCGCTGTACAGTGCCGGCGATGATGTCCATATACTGCTGCGCGGACTCGCCGATCAGGCGTTCCAATACACCGTGGGCAAAGGCCTGCAGGCGCAGGCCGTCGCGGTAGAAGAAGAAGATCAGCACCAGGCTCAGTACCAGCTCGAAGATACCCGCGCCCAGCTTCGCGCTGCGCGCCAGGGCCCAGTTGCCCACTTCGCCCATGTACGGCTTGAGTGCGGAAAACATCGCCACGCCCTGCTGGTCAGCCTGGTACCACCAGCCGATCAGACGGTCTCCCACCAGCGGTACGCGCGCCATCCACTCCGGTGGCGGCGGTAGCCCGGAAACCTGCAGGTTCTTCACCAGCTCGACGCCTTCGCGCACCCTGTCCACCAGGCCGAAGCCCAGCCACACCAGCGGCAGCGCCACCAGCACGATCCAGCACAGGGTCAGCACACCCGCCGCGGCGGCTTCGCGACCGCCCAGCAGTTGCGTGAGCAGGCGCATCAGCGGCCAACTGGCGAAAGCCAGTACGGCGGCCCAGACCAGCGCCGACCAGAACGGCAACAGCACCCAGATACTCGCACCCAGCAGGCCGAGCAGCAGCAGGCGCAGCAACAGGCGATCATTGTCGAACATCGGAACTCCGCAAAAGGCTCGTGAGGCGCCCAGTGTAGAGCGCTTCGCCCCTTTCAGCGTAGGCGAATCAACGCAGCCAGGTCAGGTGCAGGCCGTCGTTGTCGTCCTTGCCCTGTTCCAGGCGCGCATCCCGCACGCCTTGGGCGGTCAGCGCGGAACGCCAGTCGCCGGCGTGTTTGCCGGCCAGCTCCACGCGCACACCGGTGTCCAGGCGCAGGGTGCGCACCAGCAGGTCGAGCCAGGCGCCGCCCGGCTCTTCCGGCACGTGGCTCAGGGTCAACTCGCCGTTGGCCTTGAGCAGGCGCATCAGAGTTGCCGGGCTGGGCAGCAGTTCGCCAAGGGCAGCGGTGCTGTCCAGCTGTTCGGCGTGCAGATAGGCGCGGCGATTGCCCCGGGTGATGGTGTAGACCGCCAACAGGCTGTCCTCGTGAGGCGCGGCGAGACGCACCAGCAGATAGGCCTGCTGCTCGTCCGGGCCGAACAGCTTGGAGTTGCCGAACACCGAGTTGGCCAGCAGGTTGCTCGAGCCACAATCGCGGCTCTCGCACCAGAACAGCGGCGTCGCGTCGGCCTTGAGCAGGTCCTTGCGCGCGGCGGCGAAGGCGCTCTGGCTGGAGTCCTCGTCGGGCAGGCGGTAGGTCACGGCGGTCAGATCGCCGATGGCGCGCACCTCCCCTTCCATGCGCAGGCGCCCGCTGATGCGGCTGATCGAGCCTTGCGGGTAGATGCGTTCCTGGCTGGGGGCCTGGTTGAAGTCGACGATCTCCGAACGCGGGAAGCGCGGGAGGATCTCCAGGTCGTGGCTGCCCTGCAGGTCGGCGGCGATGCCGCTGGCACTGGCGCCAAGCAGGCCGGTGAAGATCAGGGAATGAAGGAGCCGTGAAATCCGGGCCTTCTGCGCGTCCGTCGATGGGGTATTACCGTCCTGGCGCGCGGTGGTCTGGATGTCGAGCATGCACAATCTCCCTGAAGCGATCCGTGCAGCGTCGCGGCCAGCCCCGCTTTAGTCAAGCCGCGGGGCGCTACCGGGTGTTTCCCTCAGGCCTGCAGGAAGGGTCGGAAGATCGCTGCAACGGCTTCGGCACCCGCCTCGTCGTCCAGGTGCAGGTGGTGCTGGCCGGGTAACTCGTGGACCTCGAAGGGCCGGTCTTTCAGCAGTTCGCGGGTGGCCGGCTCGACCAGCATCAGGCCCTGCTTTGCCAGTACCAGGCTGGTGGGGCACTGCACAGACTGGACGAATTGTCGCGCATGGGCGCGGGTCAGGCGCAGCGGTGACGGCAGGGTCAGGCGCGCGTCGGTGCGCCAGGTGTAGCCGCCGGGCACCGGCACCAGCCCACGGGAAGCCAGCAGTTCCGCCGCTTCGCGACTGACCGCGCCGACACCTTTCATGCGGGCTTCCACGGCGCGGTCGATGGCTTCGTACACCGGCTTGCGCTTGTTCGGCAGCGCCAGTTGCGCGCGCAGGGCTTCGCCGAGCTTCTGCGGCGACGTTTCCGGCTCCCCGGTGTAGGGCACGAGACCATCGATCAGCGCCAGGCGCTCGACGCGCTCGGGCATCGCGCCGGCCAGCAGCACCGAAACGATGGCGCCCATGGAGTGGCCCAGCAGGGTGAAACGCTCCCAGCCCATCTGGTCGGCGACCATCAGTACGTCCAGCGCGTAATCCCACAGCAGGTAGCTGGCCCCCGGCGCACGGTGGCCGGAGTGGCCATGACCGGCGAAGTCCAGGGCGAGGATGCGCACGCCTTCGAGCTTCGGCGCGAGGCGGGCGAAGCTCATGGCGTTGTCCAGCCAGCCATGCAGGGCGATCACCGGGCGGCCATCTTCCGGGCCGAAGAGGTGCGCGGCCAACTCGATGTGCGGCAGGTTCAGGCGGATTTCCTGGACTTGGGCGGTCATGGCGATTCCTTAAGTGTTGGCGCGCTGTTGCCAGCGGGCGAAGACGGTCTTGAGCAGCGCAGCGGTGTCCTGCGGGCGCTCCAGCGGGAACATGTGCCCCCCTGGCAGGGACAGGCTTTCCCCCATGGGAATGCGACCGATCATACGGGCGTGATGCGGCAGCACCACGCGGCTGTGGCGGCCGCGCACCATGGTCAGCGGCACGGCCAGTTGCCTGGCGCGGCCAGGCGCGGTGTGCGGCACGTTGCGGTAGATGGAGATTTCCGTAGCCGGGTCGAACTTCAGGCGCAGGCCCCGTGCATCTGCCGGCGCCAGCCCGTGGCGCACATAGGCCTCCAGGCAGTCGCGGTCGAAGCGTTTGAACAGCGGCTTGCCGGCGAAGTATTCCAGCGCCTCGGCGAAATCGTCGAAGTCCTCGCGGCGGCCAAGGGTGCGGCCGGCAGGCGTCAGCCGGTCGATGAAGCCCAGGCGCTTGGCGACGCGGATCACCAGTTGGTCGGCCAGCGTCAGCAGCGGCGAATCGAGCATCACCACGCCGCGGTACAGCTCGGGTTTGCGCAGCGCCGCGTGGTAATGCAGTACGCCGCCGAGGGAATGGCCAACGCCCCACACAGGCTCGTCCAGCGCTTCGAGGTGGTGCAACAGCTCTTCCACCAGGTTCTCCCAGTTGGCGTTCACCGGGAAGCGTGGGTCATGGCCGTGCATGTCCAGCCGATGGACCCGGTAATCCGGCTCCAGGGCGTCGAACAACTTGCCGTAGGTCCCCGAGGGGAAGCCGTTGGCGTGGGCGAAGAAGACCGCTTGCGACATGTTGCGTGAACTCAGGGGAATGACAGCCTGAATTTTCCGACAGCACCGGGGGCGCGGCAATGACCCGCGCTCCCGCGAATGACGGCACTACGGCCAAACTCCATGGCGCTCCGGCGGATTTGCCCTGCTCGACACCGGTTTGGCGGATAACGCGTTCCGCGTTATGCGCCCTACGGGAAGCCTTTTGTAGGGCGGATAACCGTTTACGGTTATCCGCCGACCACCTTCAAACCCAATGCGTCGCGTGGCTCACCACGCTGAACAGAATGCCGCCTGCCACCAGCAGGAACACCAGCCCGCAGGCGCCGTCGATCGCCGGCACCGCGCGCAGCAGACGCTGCTGCCACAGTCGCCGGGTGAGGAGCACGCTGAGCAGGCTGAACCACACGAACCCGGTGCCAAACAGCATCACTGCCACCGCGACCTTGCCGGGCGCCGACATGTCCGCCGGGATCAGGCTGGTCAGCAGTGCGAGGAAGAACACCAGCGCCTTTGGGTTGAACAGGTTGGTCGCCAGCCCGCGCAGCCAGGGGCCGAGCGCCGAGTCCGGCAGCTCGCCGTCGATCCGCCCTGCTCCGCCCGGCTTGCGCAACGCACGCAGCGCGCCGACGCCGAGCCAGGCGAGGTAGGCCGCGCCTACCAGTTGCAGGGCGCTGAACAGCAGCGGCGAACGGCTGAGCAGCAACGACACGCCGGTCAGCACCAGGGTGCCGTGGACCAGGATGCCGCAAGCCAGTCCAAGGGCGCTGAGCACGCCGGCGCGGCGCCCCTGATGCAAGGCGGTGCGCACCACCAGCGCAACGTCCGGGCCGGGGCTGACCAAGGCGACCGCGAACACGGCGGTGAGCATGAGCAAGACGTGAACCTCCTGCATGGCGGGATTCTCCAGTGGGAAAGTGGGACGGGAAGTGGGATCGGATCAGCGCTGGCGTAGTCGAGCGGGTGGCAATCCGTAGGTGCGGCGGAACAGGCGGCTGAAGTGAGCCTGGTCGTAGAAGCCCAGGCTCAGGGCGATCTCCGCCAGCGGCTGGCCCTTGATCACCCGTGGCAGCGCGCGCTCCAGGCGCAGCTGGGTCAGCCACTGGTGCGGCGGCAACCCGCACTGATGGTTGAAACGGCGCAGTACCTGCCAGGGGCTGAGGTCGCAGAATCCGGCGATCTCCTCCAGGGTTGGCGGGGTTTCCAGTCGCGATTCCAGCCATTCGCGCAGACGCGCCCAGGTCGGTGCATCGAAGCCCTGCCCCGGCTCGCGGATGCGCAGGCTGGAGGCGCGTTCCAGCAGTGCGGCCAGCGCCTGCCAGAGCTGGCCTTCCTGCGCCAGCCGCTCGCCGCCGAGCATCAGGGCGTGGGCGCGCTGCAGTTCGGCCTGCAATTGCGGGTCGCGCAACTGCGCGGCCGTCAGGCGCGGCGCACCCTGGCGGCCATCACTGAAGGCGCGGCAGGCATCGTCCAGCCATTGCGGGTCGATGGACAGTACACGGATGCGGTAGCCGTCCTCGCCCTCGCTGGAACCGTCGTGGATGCTTTCGGGGCTCATCAGCAGGATGTCGCCATTCCCGGCCAGCGAGCGCTCACCGCGATGGGTATAGCGCTGGCAGCCGTCCAGCATCAGCCCGACGTGGTAGTCGAGATGAAAATGCCGGGGAAAGGCGAAACGGCGGTACTCGGCGTCGATGAAACGGACGCCGGGCAGGCCGCTGCTGTGGTGTTCGATGCGTTCCATGGGCCTACTTTACCGGCGCGGGAACGGCGGGTCTTGGACAAAATTGCGAACCGCTTTTCTGTAGGAGCGAGCTTGCTCGCGAACCGGTTCCGCAGCGGGGTTCCGTTCGCGAGCAAGCTCGCTCCTACGAAAAGCCTATGCTCCTGCCGGGAGACTCTATCGCCTGCTCAGCGCTCCAGCGGCACCACCGCCATGGTCAGCCGCGAGATGCAACTCGGCTTGCCATCATCCCCATGCAGGCGGATTTCCCAGACGTGGGTCGAGCGGCCGATGTGCACCGCCTTTGCAACCGCCGTCACCCGCCCGCTGCGCAGGCCGCGCAGGTGGTTGGCGTTCACCTCCAGGCCCACGCAGTAGTACTTGCTGGTATCCAGGCAGAGGTAGCTGGCGGTGGAGCCGACGGTCTCCGCCAGCACCACCGAAGCGCCGCCGTGCAGCAGGCCGTAGGGCTGGTGAGTGCGCGAATCCACCACCATGCTGGCAGTCAGCGAGTCGTCGTCGAACGCCTCGAAACGGATGTCGAGCACTTCACCGATGGTGTTCTTCAGGTTCGCGTTGAGCTTTTCCAGGTCGGGCGTGGTGCGCCAGGTCATTCGAAATTCCTTCTGTCATTCATGCCATTGCACCGCCTCGCGGCGCTCCGCCCATTCATTGAAGCGCTGACCGTAGGTGCCTTCCACCACGTTGCGCTTGATCTTCAGGGTCGGCGTGAGGAAGCCGTTGTCCACCGTCCAGACGTCCTTGACCAGCACCAGCCCGGCCAGGCGCTCGTGCTTGTCCAGCGCGTCGTTCACCTCCGCGAGCAGTGCCTGCAGGCTCTGCTCCAGCTGGCTGCGCGAGCCGTTGGCGGCTTCCTGGCGGCCGACCTCGGACAGTACGCAAAGGCCCAGCGGGGCAATCAGACCGTCGCCGACCACGCAGATCTGCTCGATCCGCGAATGCACGGCCAGGCGGTTCTCGATGGGCGCCGGGGCGACGTATTTGCCCTTGGCGGTCTTGAAGATTTCCTTGATGCGACCGGTCAGGCGCAGGTGACCTTCGGCGTCCTGCTCGCCTTTGTCGCCGGTGCGCAGGAAGCCGTCCTCAGTGATCGTCTCGGCAGTACGTTCCGGGTCCTTGAAGTAGCCAACCATGGTCGCACCACTGCGCACCTGCACCTCGCCTTCGTCGCTGATGCGTACTTCGACACCGGGGCTGTTGCGGCCGATCCAGCCGGTCTTCTGCTCGCCGGGTCGGCAGACGTGGGAGTAGCCACAGTTCTCGGTCATGCCATAGACCTCGAGCACGTTCAGACCCAGGCGCTGGTACCAGTTCAGCAGCGCCTCGGGCACCGGTGCGGCGCCGCATAGGGCATAGCGAACGGCATCCAGACCAAGGCCGGCGAGCACCTTGCGGCCCACGAGTCGGCCGATGATCGGCAGACGCAGCAGTCGGTCGAGCTTCTGCGCCGGCATCTGCGCATAGACGCCCATCTGGAACTTGGTCCAGATGCGCGGCACGCCGAAGAACACCGTGGGCCGCGCGCGGCGCATGTCGGCAACGAAGGTGTCCAGGCTTTCGGCGAAGAAGATCGTCTGTCCGGCGTAGATCGACGCCATCTGCACGAACATGCGCTCGGCCACGTGGCACAGCGGCAAGTAGGACAGCAGGCGGTCCTCCTCGCCGACGCCGAACAGGTCGATGGCATGGCTGGCGGCAAAGGCGAAGTTGCCGAAGGTGTGCATCACCCCCTTGGGCGTACCGGTGGTGCCGGAGGTGTAGATCAGAGTCGCCAGGGTGGCGGCATCCGGGCGCGGATCGTCGCTGATCGGCGCCTGCTGCTGCAGGTCGCTCCACTGCTGGTCGAAGCGGCCCTGTGGGTGCAACGGCAGCGCAACGGTGGGCACGCCTTCGGGAATGCCGCCCTCCATCGCCGGCCAATCGTCCAGCTTGCCGATGAAGGCCACCCGCGCTTCGGAGTGGGTCATCACCTGGCGCACGGAGTCGGCGGTGAGGTTGGGATACAGCGGCACCGAAACGTGGCCGGCCATCCAGATGGCGATGTCGGCGACTATCCAGTGCGCGCAGTTCTTCGAAATGATCGCCACCCGGCTGCCTTCGGGCAGGTCCAGGCTGCGCAGCCAGGCAGCGGCGCGGCGGGCCTGCTCGCCCACTTCGCCCCAGGTCAGGGTCTGCACGTCTCCGCCGGTGAGCGGCTGCACCAGGTAGCGTTTGTTCGGGTGGCTCTTCTCGCGCTGATAGAACAGGTCGAGTGGTAATCGGACTGCTTTAACCACGTGCCCCTCCTTTGTTTTTTTTGTCAGAGGTGTAGCTCAGGGATATAGCGATGGATCAACCAAGCACTTGCTTGGTTGAATATTCCACGCAGCGCAGCGGCAGACAAGGCTGGTCGTGTGAACTTTTGTAGGATTTAGCCGAAGGATCGGCTTCGACCGCTCTGCAACGGGCCTCGCACCGAAACATCCGGCCACGATTTCCGTCGACAGAAATGCAAAAGGCCCCTTTCGGGGCCTTTTTCTCGGAGTCGGACGACTCAGGAATGCCGTGGGTGGTAGAGCGATACCAGCTCCATCAGCCCCGCCACCGGCACCTCGCCTTCCAGCTCCGCGAGGGTGGCGGTGCTGAACGGCACGGCGTCGCTGCGGCTGCCATGCACCAGCAGGCCGGCCAGAGCGCCCACCAGTGGCTGGTGGGTGACCAACAACAGGTTCTGCTCGTTGCGGCCGTCGAGGAAACGCAGCACGTCCTTGGGGTCATCATCTGGAGTCAACCAGGGCGCGGTGCCAACCGAGCCCTCGAAGCCCAGCGCCTCCCGGACCAGTTCGGCGGTTTCCTGGGCGCGCACGTAGGGGCTGGCCAGGATGCCATCGAGCGGGTGTCCGGTGAGTTGGGCGGCGCTCTTGAGCGCCTCCTTGATGCCGTGGGCGGTCAGTCGCCGCTCCGAGTCGCGGCGGGCCTGTGGCTCGGCTTCGCCATGGCGCAGCAGCCAGAGCTTCAAAGCTTCGGCTCCTCGTCACGCACCGGGTGCGGTGCCGGGGGCACGTCGTGCGGAGTCTCGCCTTCGGGGGAGTGCGCGGTCGGCCAGTCGGAGAACGGCCAGGGCTTCTCTTCGGTCTGGAAGGTACCGAAACGGCCGATCTGCGCGAAGTACTGGCTCAGGCTGTCACCGAAGCCCATCAGGCTGCCGCTGGGCGCGCCGTAGATGATGCGGTAGATCAGCTGGATGATCACCACGGCGCCGAGAATCATCTCGGCGACGAACCAAGACCAGCGCAAAGACCAGCATCCAGACGACGCGCAGGACCAGGGTTTCCTTCTCTAGACGGTCAGAGGGCTGACGTTCCGCAGACATGGTTGATACCTCCTCAGAAACCGGTGGTGGGAATGAAGTCGACGTCGGTTTTCGGCTCGCCACTCATCAGCGCCCCGATGACCTGTTCCAGGGTGCGTCCGCCGAACAGGATAGCGTTGAGGCCGGCCACCAGCGGCATGTACACCTGCAGCTCGTCGGCCTTGGCCTTGAGCACCTTGAGGGTGTTCACGCCCTCGGCAGTCTCGCCCATGCGCGCCACGGCGTCTTCCAGGGTCAGGCCTTCGCCCAGGGCGAAGCCCACCTGATAGTTACGGCTCTTGGGTGACGAACAGGTGACGATCAGGTCGCCCACGCCGGCCAGGCCCAGGAAGGTCATGGGGTTGGCGCCGAGCTTTACGGCGAAGCGGGTCATCTCCGCCAGGGCGCGGGTGATCAGCATGCCCTTGGTGTTCTCGCCCATGCCCAGCGCGGCAGCCATACCGGCAATGATCGCGTAGACGTTCTTCAGCGCGCCGCCCAGCTCGACACCAAAGCGGTCGCCACTGGCGTAGACACGGAAGGTGCGGCCGTGCAGGGCCTGCTGCACCTGGGCACAGAGGTCTTCGTCCTCGCTGGCGACTACCGTGGCGGTCAGCTCGTGTTCGGCGATCTCGCGCGCCAGGTTCGGGCCGGAGATCACCGCGATGCGGGATTGCGGCGCGATCTCTTCGAGCACCTGGCTCATCAGCTTGAAGCTCTGCGCCTCGATCCCCTTGGTCAGGCTGACCAGCATCTTGCCCGCCAGCTCTTCGCTGCGGCCGTCGAGCACCTTGCGCAGGGCGCTGGAGGGCACCGCGACGAAAATCATCTCGCACTCGGCCAGCGTCGCCGCGAGGTCCGTGGTCGGCTCCACGCCGTCATGGATGCGCACGCCCTTGAGGTAGTTGGGGTTCTCGCGACGGGTACGGATCGCCTCGGCCTGCTCCTCGTCACGCATCCACTGGCGAACGCGCTGTCCGTTTTCTGCCAGCAGGTTGGCGAAGGCGGTGCCGAAACTGCCACCACCGAGGACGGCGATCGGTTGCTGCTGTGTCATGTCTGTTCCATTGGTGGCCGCCCAGGGGCGGCGATTGGGCCATTATAAGGCCGCATCGGCGACCGGCCAGTCTGTATCGCGGACTGGTAATCAGCGCAGCCTCGTTTAACATCCGTCGTGTGGAAAACGTCTAGCCCTAGACATTGACCGAACCCATAAAAACCGAGAACAAGGCCGTTCCGTGCACCGTCCCGTCCGCGCTCCCCTGCCGCTTTCCCTGCTTGCCGCGTTGCTGGCGGGCAAGGCCGTGGCGGGCGACCTGTTCGTGGACAGCCTCGACGTTCCTGAAGTTCTGACCGCGACCCGACTGAAACAGTCCCCGGCGGAAGTTCCCGGCAGCATGACGGTACTCGACCGCGACCTGATCAAGGCCTCCGGCGCCCGCGACATTCCCGAGCTGATGCGCCTGGTGCCGGGCATGATGGTCGGTTACCTGTCAGGCAACCAGGCAACTGTGAACTACCACGGCACCAACGTCACCGAAGCGCGGCGCCTGCAGGTGCTGGTGGACGGCCGCTCGGTGTACCGCCCGGGCCTGGCCACGGTGGACTGGAGCGATATCCCGGTGGCCATCGAGGACATCGATCGCATCGAAGTCTTCCGTGGCCCCAACGCCGTGAGCTACGGCGCCAACGCGCTGATGGGCGTGATCAACATCCTCACCCGCCACCCCGCCGACAGCCAGGGCACGCGACTGAAGTACACCGCCGGACAGAATGGCATCCGCGACTGGTACGCCAGCCAGGGCATCCATGACCGCTCCGGCGATTACCGGGTCTCTCTTTCCGGCCAGGAAGACGACGGCTTCGACCACGACCAGTTCGGCCACGACTACCGCGACGGTCGCCGCCTGAGCCGCTTCAACCTGACGGCCAGCCATAATCTCGACCTGCGCAACAGCCTGGACTGGCAGCTCGCCGCCAAGGAAGGGAGCAACCAGCGGCCCTACGACTACGAGCCGATCTTCGGCAAGATTCCCGACGGCGACGACAACTCCGACCTGACCGCCCGCGACTACGCCGGCTCGCTGCGCTGGACCTTCGACGTCAACCCCGAGCACAGCCTCTACGTGCAGGGTTACGCCGAGCACTGGGAGCGCCTGCAGGATTTCGGCGCGTGCGAGGCGCAGATCGCCTTCAGCCCACAGCTCGCGCAATTGTGGGATCTGGACCCGAAGTACGTGCAGAACTTCGCCGACACACTGCCGCGCATTCCCCGTGGCACTGCGCAGGAACAGGCGCTGGCCCAGCAGGTCGTCCAGCAACTGGCGGCCGGCGCCTACCTGCCGGTTTGCGGGCAGGTGAATCAGAACATCCGCGAAACCCGCTACGACCTCGAAGTCCAGGACACCCTGAGCCTTGCCGACGGCGTGCGACTGGTCAGCGGCCTGAGCTATCGCCACGACCAGGCCACCTCGGAAACCTACTTCGACGGTACGGTGAACAACGACATCTGGCGCCTGTTCGGCCAGCTGGAGTGGCACCTGACACCGCACTGGCTGCTGCAGGGCGGCGCGATGGCGGAGGACGACCAGCTCTCCGGCAGCTCGGTCAGCCCTCGCCTCGCCCTCAACTACCTGATCACTCCACGCCACAGCCTGCGCGCGGTGTATTCCGAGGCGGTGCGCTCACCGGACATGTACGAAAACGACGTGAACTGGAGCTACCGGGTGCGCAACCTCTCGGCGCCGGTTTATGGCCAGTCCAGCGCCTACTACTTCGCTCGTGCCCACGGCCCCGGCGACCTCGACCAGGAGCGCATGCGCTCGCGGGAAATCGGCTACAACGGCCAGTTCGACGAACTTGGGCTGGCGGTCGACATCAAAGCCTACTACGACGAAATCCATGGGCTGATCAGCGATCCCTTGAAGGTCTCCGACTTCGAACCGACCAACGACAACGACATCCGCTTCAGCGGCGCCGAGACCCAGCTCGACTGGCGCCTGACGCGACAGGACCGTGTGCGCCTGACCTACGCCTATGTCGATTACGACGCCAGCAGCCGCTACGACCAGCGCCTCACCGCGCGCAACAGCGGCTCGGCCGGCTGGATGCGCGACTGGGGGCGCGGCTGGTCGAGTTCGGTCTTCTACTATGGCGACGATGCGCTGAACGAGCACCGCTTCGAGCGCGTCGACCTGCGCGTAGCCAAGCGCATCCCGCTCGGTCGCGCGGCTCTGGAGCTGGCCGGGGTTCTGCAACAGCGACTGGACGACGAGCCGCTGACCTGGCCGGAAAACCGCTACGACAGCCGCCACCTGCTCTACTTCAGCGCCGAGGTGGACTTCTAGCATGTCTGCCCGCCGCTCATGGACGAGCCCTGGCCCCTTCCTCACAGCCCTGCTCTTCGGGCTCGCCTGCCTGTTTGCGCTGCCAGCCCAGGCACGCGACATTCTGCTGGTCAGCACCGAACAGAGCGCGGCGCTGCAAGACTTCGCCGAAGCGCTGGCGCAACGTCGACCGCATGACCAGGTGCGGCTGGAATCCCCGGAGAACCTGCCGCCCGCCGCCAGACTGGATGGCGAAACCCGCCTGCTGCTGCTCGGCAGCGGCGCGCTGAACTGGCGCCTGGCCAGCCATGACGCACCGCCGGCGCTGACCCTGCTGGTCAGCCGCGTCGAAGCCCGGCAGGTGCTGGGCGAAGGCGATCCGCCGCACCTCAGCCTGCTGTGGAGCGACCCGCCGCCGGCCCGCCAATTGCAGCTGGCACTGCTGCTCAGCCCGCGCCCGCAACGCATCGGCGTGCTGGTTGGCCCCAGCAGCGAGTTCCTCCTGGAAGAGCTTCAGCGCACCGCCGAGCGGCTCGGTGTCGAACTGGTCAGCGAACTGCAAGCCCGCACCGAAGACAGTCGCCCGCTGCGAGAACTGCTCGGTCGCAGTGACCTGCTGCTCGGGTTGGACGACAAACAGCTTTATAACGCACAGACCATCAAGGGCATCCTCCTAAGCGCCTACGCGCAGAACCGGGCGCTGATCGGCCCCACCGCAGCCTTCGTCAAGGCCGGCAGCCTGGCCAGCACCTACAGCGACCAGAGCGACTGGCTGGAGACCCTCGACACCCTGCTCGACGAGCCGGCGGAGCAATGGCCCCGCAGCCTCTACCCCGAACGCTTCAAGGTGCAGAGCAACCGCCAGGTGGCGCGCTCGCTCGGTATCGACCTGCAAGGCGACGCGGAACTCGCGCAGCGCCTGGCCGAAGGAGAGAAACCATGAGTTCCCGCAAGAGCTGGAACATCCAGACGCGCATGCTGGCCATCAGTCTCGGTCCGGCGCTGCTGCTGACCGTGCTGCTGACCGGATATTTCACCTATTCGCGTCTGCAGGACCTGCGCCTGGAGTCCAACCACACCGGCCAGTTGATCGCCAATCAGCTCGCCCCGGCAGCAGAGTACGGGGTGATATCCGGCAACCTGCCGGTGCTGCAGAGCCTGCTGCGGGCGACCCTGAGTACCGCCCACGTGCGTTTCATCGAGGTGCGCGACCGCGGCGACAACATCCTTGTCTACGTCGAGCACGCCGCCGATCCCGCGCAGGCGAGCAGCAAGGTGGAAATCTTCCACGCCTCGATCCAGCGCGAGAACATCACCCTCAACGGCAGCGACCTGGCCAGCTCCAACGACATGCTGCCGGCCGCCGCGGCGCCCAGTGGGGATTACCTCGGCCGCGTGGTGGTCGGAATGGCCAGCGACGCCTTCAGCGAACGTCAGCAGGAAATCCTGCTCAAGGCCAGCCTGCTCGCGCTGTTCGCCTTGATCCTCACCTACCTGCTGGCGCGCCGATTAGCCCGCCGCCTGGCTGCGCCGATCCGCACCATGGGCCGCGCCGTGCAAGCGATCCAGACCGGCGACTACCACACCACCCTGCCGGTGCCGGATGACGGCGAAGTCGGCGACCTGGCCCGGCACATCAACAACCTTGCCCGCGGCCTGCAGCAGGCCAGCCTGGAGCAGGAGCGCAGCATCGCCCAGCTGGTGGCGGCGCGCGAGGAAGCCGAAGAGGCCAACCGCGCCAAATCCGACTTCCTGGCGATGATGAGCCACGAGCTGCGCACCCCGATGAACGGCGTGCTGGGCATGCTGCAGCTGCTGGAAACTACCGAGCTGAACCAGGAGCAGGCCGAGTACAGCGCGCTGGCCACTGAATCCACCGAGCACCTGCTCAAGGTGATCAACGACATCCTCGACTTCTCCCGCGTCGAGCGCGGCGCACTGGAACTGGAGCGCATCCCGTTCAACCTGCTGGAGCTGATCCAGAGCTCGATCCAGGTCTTCCAGCACAGTGCCCAGCAGCGCGGGCTGGAACTGGAAATGAACGTGCAGGACGGCCTCGATAACCTCGAGGTGCAGGGCGACCCGACGCGCATCCGGCAGATCCTGGTCAACCTGCTGGGCAACGCCCTGAAGTTCACCGAAGAAGGCGGCGTGCGCCTGGAGGCGACCTGGCAGGCGCTGGACGATGAAGTGCTGTGGCTCAGCTGCTCGGTGCAGGACAGCGGCATCGGCATCTCCCGCGAGCGCCTGGAGCACATGTTCGAGGCCTTCCAGCAGGCAGACTCGTCCACTTCGCGACGCTACGGCGGCACCGGGCTGGGGCTGTCCATCGCACGCACCCTGGCCGAACGGATGGGCGGCACACTGGGCGCGGTCAGCGAGGAGGGTTGTGGTTCGACCTTCACCCTGGAGATACCCCTGCCCTTCCGGGAGCGTCAGAGTGCCGCAGACAACGGGACGAACGGCGGTGACGCACTTGCCACTGGTCAGTCCGTGCTGCTGGTGGAGGACAACCCGGTGAATCAAACGGTCATAGAAGCTATGTTGCGCAGCCTGGGTTATCGCGTCACGCTGGTGGGTGACGGCGCCCAGGCAGTACGCACCTCGGAGCGCGGTGAGTTCGCGGCCATCCTGATGGACTGTCGCCTGCCGGTGCTCAACGGCTACGAAGCCACCCGGCAGATCCGTGCAAAACCGGGCGGCGAGCAGGTACCGATCATCGCCCTGACCGCCAACGCGCTGCAGGGCGACCGTGAGGCGTGCCTTGAGGCAGGAATGAACGACTACCTCGCCAAGCCGTTCAAACGCGCGGAGCTGCAGCGGATTCTGCAGCGCTGGGTTGCTCCAGGTCGTTGATCGAAGGAGCGCTTGCCCGCAAACTGCGGACCGGCCCGGGGCCTGCCTCGCGACGGGGAAACCTGGCATCGGCGAAAAGTGAACAAGCGTTCGCCGATTGCTGTGACTTTCACTTAAAGGCAATAGTCTATGACTGAGGCTGCCGCATGACACCGTGACAAGAACAACGGAACGCGGCGCCGCAGGCACAAGCCAAACAACGCCTGCTATCCAGGATTTTTGAGGAGCTCGCATGACCAAACAAAACGCCTTCACCCGAGAAGACCTGCTGCGCTGCAGCCGCGGCGAGCTCTTCGGCCCGGGTAATGCGCAACTGCCCGCCCCGAACATGCTGATGATCGACCGCATCACCCACATCAGTGATGTCGGCGGCAAGTATGGCAAGGGCGAACTGGTCGCCGAGCTGGATATCAACCCGGACCTGTGGTTCTTCGCCTGCCACTTCGAAGGCGACCCCGTCATGCCTGGCTGCCTGGGCCTCGACGCCATGTGGCAGCTGGTCGGCTTCCACCTCGGCTGGCAGGGCAACCCCGGCCGCGGCCGCGCCCTGGGTTCGGGCGAAGTGAAGTTCTTTGGCCAGGTCCTGCCGACCGCCAAGAAAGTCACCTACAACATTCACATCAAGCGTACGATCAATCGTTCGCTGATCCTGGCCATCGCCGACGGCACCGTCAGCGTCGATGGCCGCGAAATCTACAGCGCCGAAGGCCTCCGCGTCGGCCTGTTCACTTCCACTGACAGCTTCTAAGGGTATCCGCATGCGTCGCGTCGTGATCACCGGTCTGGGCATCGTTTCCTGCCTGGGCAATGACAAAGACACCGTCTCCGCCAACCTGCGTGCAGGCCGTGCTGGCATCCGCCACAACCCCAGCTACGCCGAGATGGGCCTGCGCAGCCACGTGTCCGGTTCGGTCAACCTGAACCTGGAAGAGCTGATCGACCGCAAGGTCTTCCGCTTCATGGGCGACGCCGCCGCTTATGCCTACCTGGCAATGGAACAGGCGATCAAGGACTCCGGCCTCACCCCCGAGCAGATCTCCAACCCGCGCACCGGCCTGATCGCCGGCTCCGGCGGTGCTTCCACCCTGAACCAGATGGAAGCCATCGACACCCTGCGCGAGAAGGGCGTCAAGCGCATCGGCCCATACCGCGTCACCCGCACCATGGGCAGCACCGTTTCGGCATGCCTGGCCACTCCCTTCCAGATCAAGGGCGTGAACTACTCCATCTCCTCGGCCTGCGCTACCAGCGCGCATTGCATCGGCCAGGCCATGGAGCAGATCCAGCTGGGCAAGCAGGACGTCGTCTTCGCTGGCGGCGGTGAGGAAGAACACTGGAGCCAGAGCTGCCTGTTCGACGCCATGGGCGCCCTCTCCACCCAGTACAACGACACTCCGGAAAAGGCCTCCCGCGCCTACGACGCCAAGCGTGACGGTTTCGTCATCGCCGGCGGCGGCGGCATGGTCGTGGTCGAGGAACTGGAGCACGCCCTCAAGCGTGGTGCCAAGATCTACGCCGAAATCGTTGGCTACGGTGCGACTTCGGACGGCTACGACATGGTTGCCCCGAGCGGCGAAGGCGCAATCCGCTGCATGCAGCAGGCCCTGTCGACCGTCGACACCCCGATCGACTACCTGAACACCCACGGCACTTCCACCCCGGTCGGCGACGTTGCCGAAATCCGTGGCGTACGTGCAGTGTTCGGCGACAAGGCCCCGGCCATCAGCTCCACCAAGAGCCTGTCCGGCCACTCCCTCGGCGCCGCTGGCGTTCACGAAGCGATCTACTGCCTGCTGATGATGGAAGGCAACTTCATCGCCGGTTCGGCAAACATCGACGAGCTGGACCCGGAAGTCGCTGACCTGCCGATCCTGCGCGAAACTCGCGAGAACGCGAAGATCGACACTGTCATGAGCAACAGCTTCGGCTTCGGCGGCACCAACGCCACCCTGGTCCTGAAACGCCACAACGGCTGATCGGTGATCCAGACAAGAAAGGCGCCCCAGGGCGCCTTTTTTGTTGCCTGCGATTTCGCTCTATCCTCGCGCTACCGATCCCGTCAGGATGAGCGGGCTGATAACAGGGAGCGCACGGATGGAATTGACGATCAGGCAAGCCCACAGCAACGACGCCAGGGCCATCAGCCAGGTGATCATAGCGGCCGTCCGAGAGAGCAACAGCCAGGACTATCCGGAGAGCGTTATCGCATCAGTGGTGGCGAATTTCACGCCTGGGCGGGTGATCGAGTTGCTGGAGCAACGCCTGGTCTTTGTCGCCCTGCTGGACGACAAGATCGTGGGCACTGGCGCCCTGGATGGCGACGTCGTGCGCAGCCTCTTCATAGCCCCTCCGCAGCAACGCAAAGGCATCGGGCAGACCCTGATGACCTGCATCGAGAGAGCTGCTCTGGAGCGCGGCGTAGAGGCCCTGCTGATCCCCTCATCCCTCACCGCCGAGAGTTTCTACGCCCGCCTGGGCTATCGTGTAGTGCGCGAACAACTGCACGGCGAAGAACGCACCCTCATCATGACCAAGCCCCTCAGCCCTCTGTAGGAGCGAGCTTGCTCGCGAACAGCATCGTTCTCCGACTAACGCCAGAACTGTTCACCGTGCCAATCGGTCCCCTCTCCCTTCAGGGAGAGGGTTAGGGAGAGGGCGGCGCGCCAAGCGGAAGCATCCCATGGCACAGCGAGTATTTTCCCTTCCCCAAAAACAAAACCCCCGATCAGCTTTCGCTGATCAGGGGTTTTGGAATTAGAAGCTTGACGATGACCTACTCTCACATGGAGAAACTCCACACTACCATCGGCGATGCATCGTTTCACTACTGAGTTCGGGATGGGATCAGGTGGTTCCAATGCTCTATGGTCGTCAAGCAATTCGGTTGGATGCTCGCCTTGGCGCTCATCCGAATTCGGGTTGCTTACACTAATAAGCAAAACCCCCGGCCAGCGAAGCTGACCAGGGGTCTTGGGATAGGAGCTTGACGATGACCTACTCTCACATGGAGAAACTCCACACTACCATCGGCGATGCATCGTTTCACTACTGAGTTCGGGATGGGATCAGGTGGTTCCAACGCTCTATGGTCGTCAAGCAATTCTTTATGGACGCTCGTGGCAGACGCACACGCTCATCCAGATTCGGGTATGTGACAGGTAATTTGCGGTTCACACGAACTTTCGGTTCGTTACGTCTTCACCGTACAACACACAAATTGTTTGGGTGTTATATGGTCAAGCCTCACGGGCAATTAGTATCGGTTAGCTCAACGCCTCACAGCGCTTACACACCCGACCTATCAACGTCGTAGTCTTCGACGGCCCTTTAGGGGAATCAAGTTCCCAGTGAGATCTCATCTTGAGGCTAGTTTCCCGCTTAGATGCTTTCAGCGGTTATCTATTCCGAACATAGCTACCCGGCAATGCCACTGGCGTGACAACCGGAACACCAGAGGTTCGTCCACTCCGGTCCTCTCGTACTAGGAGCAGCCCCTCTCAAATCTCAAACGTCCACGGCAGATAGGGACCGAACTGTCTCACGACGTTCTAAACCCAGCTCGCGTACCACTTTAAATGGCGAACAGCCATACCCTTGGGACCGGCTTCAGCCCCAGGATGTGATGAGCCGACATCGAGGTGCCAAACACCGCCGTCGATATGAACTCTTGGGCGGTATCAGCCTGTTATCCCCGGAGTACCTTTTATCCGTTGAGCGATGGCCCTTCCATACAGAACCACCGGATCACTAAGACCTACTTTCGTACCTGCTCGACGTGTCTGTCTCGCAGTCAAGCGCGCTTTTGCCTTTATACTCTACGACCGATTTCCGACCGGTCTGAGCGCACCTTCGTACTCCTCCGTTACTCTTTAGGAGGAGACCGCCCCAGTCAAACTGCCCACCATACACTGTCCTCGATCCGGATAACGGACCAGAGTTAGAACCTCAAGCATGCCAGGGTGGTATTTCAAGGATGGCTCCACGCAGACTGGCGTCCACGCTTCAAAGCCTCCCACCTATCCTACACAAGCAGGCTCAAAGTCCAGTGCAAAGCTACAGTAAAGGTTCACGGGGTCTTTCCGTCTAGCCGCGGATACACTGCATCTTCACAGCGATTTCAATTTCACTGAGTCTCGGGTGGAGACAGCGCCGCCATCGTTACGCCATTCGTGCAGGTCGGAACTTACCCGACAAGGAATTTCGCTACCTTAGGACCGTTATAGTTACGGCCGCCGTTTACCGGGGCTTCGATCAAGAGCTTCGCTTTCGCTAACCCCATCAATTAACCTTCCGGCACCGGGCAGGCGTCACACCCTATACGTCCACTTTCGTGTTTGCAGAGTGCTGTGTTTTTAATAAACAGTCGCAGCGGCCTGGTATCTTCGACCGGCATGGGCTTACGGAGTAAATCCTTAACCCTCGCCGGCGCACCTTCTCCCGAAGTTACGGTGCCATTTTGCCTAGTTCCTTCACCCGAGTTCTCTCAAGCGCCTTGGTATTCTCTACCCAACCACCTGTGTCGGTTTGGGGTACGGTTCCTAGTTACCTGAAGCTTAGAAGCTTTTCCTGGAAGCATGGCATCAACCACTTCATCATCTAAAAGATGACTCGTCATCAGCTCTCGGCATTAAGACCCCGGATTTACCTAAGATCTCTGCCTACCACCTTAAACTTGGACAACCAACGCCAAGCTGGCCTAGCCTTCTCCGTCCCTCCATCGCAGTAACTAGAAGTACAGGAATATTAACCTGTTTCCCATCGACTACGCTCTTCAGCCTCGCCTTAGGGACCGACTAACCCTGCGTCGATTAACGTTGCGCAGGAACCCTTGGTCTTTCGGCGTGGGAGTTTTTCACTCCCATTGTCGTTACTCATGTCAGCATTCGCACTTCTGATACCTCCAGCAAGCTTCTCAACTCACCTTCACAGGCTTACAGAACGCTCCTCTACCGCGCATCTTACGATGCACCCGTAGCTTCGGTGTATGGTTTGAGCCCCGTTACATCTTCCGCGCAGGCCGACTCGACTAGTGAGCTATTACGCTTTCTTTAAAGGGTGGCTGCTTCTAAGCCAACCTCCTAGCTGTCTAAGCCTTCCCACATCGTTTACCACTTAACCATAACTTTGGGACCTTAGCTGACGGTCTGGGTTGTTTCCCTTTTCACGACGGACGTTAGCACCCGCCGTGTGTCTCCCACGCTGACACTTCCAGGTATTCGGAGTTTGCATCGGTTTGGTAAGTCGGGATGACCCCCTAGCCGAAACAGTGCTCTACCCCCTGGAGTGATACGTGAGGCGCTACCTAAATAGCTTTCGAGGAGAACCAGCTATCTCCGAGCTTGATTAGCCTTTCACTCCGATCCACAAGTCATCCCCTACCTTTTCAACGGGAGTGGGTTCGGTCCTCCAGTCAGTGTTACCTAACCTTCAACCTGCTCATGGATAGATCGCCCGGTTTCGGGTCTATACCCAGCGACTAAAACGCCCTATTAAGACTCGCTTTCGCTACGCCTTCCCTATACGGTTAAGCTCGCCACTGAATATAAGTCGCTGACCCATTATACAAAAGGTACGCAGTCACCTAACAAAGTAGGCTCCCACTGCTTGTACGCATACGGTTTCAGGTTCTATTTCACTCCCCTCTCCGGGGTTCTTTTCGCCTTTCCCTCACGGTACTGGTTCACTATCGGTCAGTCAGTAGTATTTAGCCTTGGAGGATGGTCCCCCCATATTCAGACAAAGTTTCTCGTGCTCCGTCCTACTCGATTTCACTTCAAAGAACCTTTCACATACGGGGCTATCACCCACTATGGCCGCACTTTCCAGAGCGTTCTGTTAGATTCAAAGAAGCTTAAGGGCTAATCCCCGTTCGCTCGCCACTACTAAGGGAATCTCGGTTGATTTCTTTTCCTCAGGGTACTTAGATGTTTCAGTTCCCCTGGTTCGCCTCTTACACCTATGTATTCAGTGCAAGATACCCAGGTTATCCCGGGTGGGTTTCCCCATTCAGAGATCTCCGGATCAAAGTCTGTTTGCCGACTCCCCGAAGCTTATCGCAGGCTACCACGTCTTTCATCGCCTCTGACTGCCAAGGCATCCACCGTATGCGCTTCTTCACTTGACCATATAACCCCAAGCAATCTGGTTATTGTCTCGAACGTGAAGACGACATTCGCCGAAAATTCGCGCTTGAACTCGCAAATTTTACCTTGACTTGAATAATCACCAGTGAAAGAGATTATTCAGTCTACTTCTATCACATACCCGAATTTTTAAAGAACAGTTCTGGCACAAAGACCAGACATCAATGTTCGTTCAACCTGAACATTCATGTCTGAGCTTTCGACGATTAATGGTGGAGCCAAGGAGGATCGAACTCCTGACCTCCTGCGTGCAAAGCAGGCGCTCTCCCAGCTGAGCTATGGCCCCATTCGGATCAGCAGCACCACAACAATTGGTAGGTCTGGGCAGATTCGAACTGCCGACCTCACCCTTATCAGGGGTGCGCTCTAACCAACTGAGCTACAGACCCAATCGTCTAACCAGTGAATCAAGCAATTCGTGTGGGAGCTTATGAAGAAGCTGAGATCTTCGATTAAGGAGGTGATCCAGCCGCAGGTTCCCCTACGGCTACCTTGTTACGACTTCACCCCAGTCATGAATCACTCCGTGGTAACCGTCCCCCTTGCGGTTAGACTAGCTACTTCTGGAGCAACCCACTCCCATGGTGTGACGGGCGGTGTGTACAAGGCCCGGGAACGTATTCACCGTGACATTCTGATTCACGATTACTAGCGATTCCGACTTCACGCAGTCGAGTTGCAGACTGCGATCCGGACTACGATCGGTTTTATGGGATTAGCTCCACCTCGCGGCTTGGCAACCCTCTGTACCGACCATTGTAGCACGTGTGTAGCCCTGGCCGTAAGGGCCATGATGACTTGACGTCATCCCCACCTTCCTCCGGTTTGTCACCGGCAGTCTCCTTAGAGTGCCCACCATAACGTGCTGGTAACTAAGGACAAGGGTTGCGCTCGTTACGGGACTTAACCCAACATCTCACGACACGAGCTGACGACAGCCATGCAGCACCTGTGTTCCGATTCCCGAAGGCACCAATCGCATCTCTGGAAGGTTCTCGGCATGTCAAGGCCTGGTAAGGTTCTTCGCGTTGCTTCGAATTAAACCACATGCTCCACCGCTTGTGCGGGCCCCCGTCAATTCATTTGAGTTTTAACCTTGCGGCCGTACTCCCCAGGCGGTCGACTTATCGCGTTAGCTGCGCCACTAAAATCTCAAGGATCCCAACGGCTAGTCGACATCGTTTACGGCGTGGACTACCAGGGTATCTAATCCTGTTTGCTCCCCACGCTTTCGCACCTCAGTGTCAGTATCAGTCCAGGTGGTCGCCTTCGCCACTGGTGTTCCTTCCTATATCTACGCATTTCACCGCTACACAGGAAATTCCACCACCCTCTACCGTACTCTAGTCAGCCAGTTATGGATGCAGTTCCCAGGTTGAGCCCGGGGATTTCACATCCATCTTACCAAACCACCTACGCGCGCTTTACGCCCAGTAATTCCGATTAACGCTTGCACCCTTCGTATTACCGCGGCTGCTGGCACGAAGTTAGCCGGTGCTTATTCTGTTGGTAACGTCAAAACAGCAAGGTATTAACTTACTGCCCTTCCTCCCAACTTAAAGTGCTTTACAATCCGAAGACCTTCTTCACACACGCGGCATGGCTGGATCAGGCTTTCGCCCATTGTCCAATATTCCCCACTGCTGCCTCCCGTAGGAGTCTGGACCGTGTCTCAGTTCCAGTGTGACTGATCATCCTCTCAGACCAGTTACGGATCGTCGCCTTGGTAGGCCTTTACCCCACCAACTAGCTAATCCGACCTAGGCTCATCTGATAGCGCAAGGCCCGAAGGTCCCCTGCTTTCTCCCGTAGGACGTATGCGGTATTAGCGTTCCTTTCGAAACGTTGTCCCCCACTACCAGGCAGATTCCTAGGCATTACTCACCCGTCCGCCGCTGAATCAAGGAGCAAGCTCCACTCATCCGCTCGACTTGCATGTGTTAGGCCTGCCGCCAGCGTTCAATCTGAGCCATGATCAAACTCTTCAGTTCAATACTGCTTGGGTTTTGAGAAAACCCTAAACTTGGCTCAGCAATCGCAGCTCTATTAAAGACTAAAATCTCGAATTCACGAATGTCCACTTGCGATGCTGATAATCTGTCGATCATCAGTCTATACATCACAAGCACCCACACGAATTGCTTGATTCAACTTGTTAAAGAGCATTTGGTTAAGGCTTTTCGTCTCAACCGAGGCGCGCATTCTACGCTAACCTCATCTTTCGTCAAGCTTTATTTTTCGAAAATTTCTTTTCTACTCAATCGCTTGGGCTTCAGCGAAGGAAACCTTCTCATCAGCGGGAGGCGCATTCTACAGCGATCAAACTCGCTGTCAACCACCTCGGCGATCTTCTTTTTCAGTGAGCCGCCGAAGCAGCTGGTGAAAAGCAGCAAGTGAATCACTTGCCTGACCACCACTCCCAACTTCGAATCTCTGTAAGTACTTGATTTT